>NZ_FSRA01000001.1:1924481-3124481 GCF_900129465.1 Chitinophaga niabensis
AACTGCTCTGCGGTTCCGAATATCAGCGTAGTTAAGAACGAAGTTCGCACCAACGGCGCCTGCGCTAATACTTATACCCTCACCCGTACATGGGTGGTGAGTGACGAGTGTGGTAATGATACCACAATCACGCAAGTGATCACCGTTCAAGACACCGTTGCACCAAGGTTCGACATAGTAGCCCCGGCGGATACTACGGTAGATTGTAACAGTGTGCCGGCTCAACCAGTGATCACTGCTACAGACAACTGTTCTGTAACACCAAATATCACTGTGGTGAGGAACGAAGTACGTACTAACGGTACTTGTCCTAATACTTATATCCTCACCCGTACCTGGACTGCTACAGATGAATGTGGTAATGATACCACCATCACACAGGTGATCAACGTAAGAGATACAGCTGCACCGAGATTCGATGTAGTAGCTCCTGCGGATACCACCGTGGATTGTAACAGCGTTCCGGCTCAACCGGTGATCAATGCTACCGATAACTGCTCTGCAACAGGTAACATCACCATAACCAGGAACGAAGTACGCACCAATGGATCTTGCGCTAACAGCTACACCCTCACCCGTACATGGACTGCTGTTGATGAATGTGGTAATGATACTACTATCAGACAGATCATTCATGTCCAGGATACTGTTGCGCCAAGGTTTAATGCAATCGCCACTGCGGATACCACTGTGGATTGTAACAGTGTGCCTGCTCAACCGGTGATCAATGCTACCGATAACTGTTCCGCAACAGGTAATATCACCATAACCAGGAATGAAGTACGTACCAACGGTACCTGCGCTAACAGCTACATCCTCACCCGTACATGGACTGCTGTTGATGAATGTGGTAATGATACCACTATCACCCAGGTGATCAACGTGAGGGATACAACAGCGCCGGTATTCACTGTGATTGTACCTGCTGATACTACAGTAGATTGTAACAGCGTACCGGCTCAGGCAGTGATCACCGCTACAGACAACTGTTCTGCAACAGGTAATATCACCATAACCAGGAACGAAGTGCGCACTAATGGTACATGTGCCAACAGCTACACCCTTACCCGTACATGGACAGCTGTAGATGAATGTGGCAATGATACTACTATCACACAAGTGATCAACGTGAGGGATACAACTGCTCCGGTGGTAACTACGGTTATCCCGGCTGCCAGAACGGTAGATTGTGATGCGGTTCCTGTTCAGGAAGATATCACGGCTACTGATAACTGCTCTGCGGTTCCGAATATCTCAGTAGTTAAGAACGAAGTTCGCACCAACGGCGCTTGCGCTAATACTTATACCCTCACCCGCACATGGGTAGTGAGCGATGAGTGTGGTAATGATACTACTATCACACAAGTACTTCATGTTCAGGATACTACTGCTCCGGTGGTAACCGTGGTTATACCAGCAACCAGAACCGTAGATTGTGATGCAGTTCCTGTTCAGGAAGATATCACAGCTACTGATAACTGCTCTGCAGTTCCGAACATCTCAGTTGTTAAGAACGAAGTTCGTACCAACGGTACTTGTAGTAATACTTATACCCTCACCCGTACATGGGTTGTGAGCGATGAATGTGGTAATGATACTACTATTACCCAGGTGATACATGTTCAGGATACAACTGCTCCGGTATTTGCTGTGGCCGCCCCGGCTGATACTACGGTAGATTGTAACAGTGTACCTGCCCAACCAGTGATCACTGCTACAGACAACTGTTCTGTAACGCCAAATATCACTGTGGTGAGGAACGAAGTACGCACTAACGGTACTTGTCCTAATACTTATATCCTCACCCGTACCTGGACTGCTACAGATGAATGTGGTAATGATACCACCATCACCCAGGTGATCAACGTAAGAGATACGGCTGCACCGAGATTCGATGTAGTAGCGCCAGCAGACACCACCGTGGATTGTAACAGCGTTCCGGCTCAACCGGTGATCAATGCTACCGATAACTGCTCTGCAACAGGTAATATCACCATAACCAGGAACGAGGTTCGCACCAATGGATCTTGCGCTAACAGCTACACCCTCACCCGTACATGGACGGCTGTTGATGAATGTGGTAATGATACCACTATCACGCAGGTGATCAACGTAAGGGATACGGCTGCACCGAGATTCGATGTAGTAGCACCTGCTGACACCACTGTGAATTGTGATGCAGTTCCTGCTCAGCCGGTGTTCAATGCTACCGATAACTGCTCTGCTACCGGTAATATTACCATAACCAGGAATGAGGTTCGTACCAACGGTACCTGCGCTAACAGCTACACCCTCACCCGTACATGGACAGCTGTAGACGAATGTGGTAATGACACCACCATCACTCAGATCATTCATGTTCAGGATACTACTGCTCCGGTATTCACTGTGATTGTACCAGCTGATACTACAGTAGATTGTAACAGCGTACCTGCTCAGGCAGTGATCACCGCTACAGACAACTGTTCTGCAACAGGTAATATCACGATAACCAGGAACGAAGTACGCACTAATGGTACATGTGCCAACAGCTACACCCTCACCCGTACATGGACAGCTGTTGACGAATGTGGTAATGATACTACCATTACGCAAGTGGTACATGTTCAGGATACAACGGCTCCGGTGGTAACAACCATTATCCCGGCTGCCAGAACGGTAGATTGTGATGCAGTTCCTGTTCAGGAAGATATCACGGCTACAGACAACTGCTCTGCAGTTCCGAATATCAGCGTAGTTAAGAACGAAGTTCGCACCAACGGCGCCTGCGCTAATACTTATACCCTCACCCGCACATGGGTAGTGAGTGACGAGTGTGGTAATGATACCACTATCACACAAGTACTTCATGTTCAGGATACTACTGCTCCGGTGGTAACCGTGGTTATCCCGGCTGCTAGAACGGTAGATTGTGATGCGGTTCCTGTTCAGGAAGATATTACAGCTACTGATAACTGCTCTGCGGTTCCGAATATCAGCGTAGTTAAGAACGAAGTTCGCACCAACGGCGCCTGCGCTAACACTTATACCCTCACCCGTACATGGGTAGTGAGTGATGAGTGTGGTAATGATACCACTATCACACAAGTGATCACCGTTCAAGACACCGTTGCGCCAAGGTTCGACATAGTAGCCCCGGCGGACACTACCGTGGATTGTAACAGTGTACCGGCTCAACCAGTGATTACTGCTACAGACAATTGCTCCGCTACCGGTAATATCACAGTAACTAGAAATGAAGTGCGTACCAATGGATCTTGCGCTAATAGCTATATCCTTACCCGCACCTGGACTGCTACAGATGAATGTGGTAATGATACCACCATCACACAGGTGATCAACGTAAGAGATACAGCTGCACCGAGATTCGATGTAGTAGCGCCAGCAGATACCACCGTGGATTGCAACAGCGTTCCGGCTCAACCGGTGATCAATGCTACCGATAACTGCTCTGCAGCAGGTAACATCACCATTACAAGGAACGAGGTTCGCACCAATGGATCTTGCGCTAACAGCTATATCCTCACCCGTACATGGACTGCTGTTGATGAATGTGGTAATGATACCACCATCACACAGGTGATCAACGTAAGAGATACGGCTGCACCGAGATTTGATATAGTAGCTCCTGCGGATACCACCGTGGATTGTAACAGTGTGCCTGCTCAACCGGTGATCACTGCTACCGATAACTGCTCTGCAGCAGGTAACATCACCATAACCAGGAATGAAGTACGCACCAATGGATCTTGCGCTAACAGCTACATCCTCACCCGTACATGGACTGCTGTTGACGAATGTGGTAATGATACTACTATCACACAGGTGATCCATGTCCAGGATACCGTTGCGCCAAGGTTTAATGCAATCGCCCCTGCGGATACCACTGTGGATTGTAACAGTGTGCCTGCTCAACCAGTGATCACTGCTACAGACAACTGCTCTGCTACAGGCAACATCACTGTTACTAGGAATGAAGTACGCACTAACGGCGCCTGCGCTAACAGCTACACCCTCACCCGTACATGGACTGCTGTTGATGAATGTGGTAATGATACCACCATCACCCAGATCATTCATGTTCAGGATACAACGGCTCCGAGATTCGATGTGATCGCACCTGCGGACACTACCGTAGATTGCAATACCGTTCCGGTACAACCTGATATCACCGCTACAGACAACTGTTCTGCAACAGGTAATATCACGATAACCAGGAACGAAGTACGCACTAATGGCACCTGCGCTAACAGCTACACCCTCACCCGTACATGGACAGCTGTAGATGAATGTGGTAATGACACTACTATCACCCAGGTGATCAACGTGAGGGATACAACTGCTCCGGTGGTAACTACGGTTATTCCGGCAACCAGAACGGTAGATTGTGATGCAGTCCCTGTTCAGGAAGATATCACGGCTACAGACAACTGCTCTGCAGTTCCGAATATCAGCGTAGTTAAGAACGAAGTTCGCACCAATGGCGCCTGCGCTAATACTTATACCCTCACCCGCACATGGGTAGTGAGCGATGAGTGTGGTAATGATACCACCATCACACAAGTACTTCATGTTCAGGACACTACTGCTCCGGTGGTAACCGTGGTTATTCCAGCAACCAGAACGGTAGATTGTGATGCGGTTCCTGTTCAGGAAGATATCACGGCTACTGATAACTGCTCTGCGGTTCCGAATATCAGCGTAGTTAAGAACGAAGTTCGCACCAACGGCGCCTGCGCCAATACTTATACCCTCACCCGTACATGGGTAGTGAGTGATGAGTGTGGTAATGATACCACTATCACACAAGTGATCACCGTTCAAGACACCGTTGCACCAAGGTTCGATATAGTCGCCCCGGCGGATACTACCGTGGATTGTAACAGTGTACCTGCCCAACCAGTGATTACTGCTACAGACAACTGCTCTGCAACGCCAAATATCACTGTGGTGAGGAACGAAGTGCGTACTAACGGTACTTGTCCTAATACTTATATCCTCACCCGCACCTGGACTGCTACAGACGAATGTGGTAATGATACCACCATCACCCAGGTGATCAACGTAAGAGATACAGCTGCACCGAGATTCGATGTAGTAGCGCCAGCAGACACCACAGTGGATTGTAACAGCGTTCCGGCTCAACCGGTGATCAATGCTACCGATAACTGCTCTGCAGCAGGTAACATCACCATAACCAGGAACGAGGTTCGCACCAATGGATCTTGCGCTAACAGTTATATCCTTACCCGTACATGGACCGCTGTTGATGAATGTGGTAATGATACTACTATCACACAAACCATACATGTACAGGATACAACGGCTCCGAGATTCGATGTGATCGCACCTGCGGACACTACCGTAGATTGCAATACCGTTCCGGTACAACCTGACATCACCGCTACAGACAATTGCTCTGCAACAGGCAATATCACTGTAACAAAGAACGAAGTACGCACTAACGGCGCCTGCGCTAACAGCTACACCCTCACCCGCACATGGACAGCTGTAGATGAATGTGGTAATGATACCACCATAACACAGGTGATCAACGTAAGAGATACCGTTGCACCAAGATTTGATGCAGCCGCTCCTGCAGACACCACCGTGGATTGCCAAAGCGTTCCGGCTCAACCGGTGATCACTGCTACAGACAACTGCTCTGCTACAGGCAACATCACTGTAACCAGAAATGAAGTACGCACTAACGGTGCCTGCGCTAACAGCTACACCCTCACCCGTACATGGACGGCTGTAGATGAGTGTGGTAATGATACTACTATCACGCAAGTGGTACATGTTCAGGACACCTCCGCTCCTGTTATCCTGGTAGTTCCGGCAGATACCACCGTGAATTGCGATGTAGTTCCGGCTATGATAGACCTGACAGCCACAGATAATTGTAACGGCCCTGTAACCGTAACCAAATCTGAAACCCGTCAGAACGGAACCTGCGACAACAGCTACATCCTCACACGTACATGGACGGCTACTGACGCATGCGGAAATGACTCAGTCTACAGGCAAATAGTGACCGTACAAGACACTACACATCCAACGATCCTGGTGATCCCCGCAGATACTACTGTAAATTGTGATGCAGTTCCTGCCCAACCGGATCTGACAGGTGTAGATAATTGTTCTGCTACCGTAACCGTAACCAAAGCTGAAACCCGTGTGAATGGCAGCTGCGCAAATAGCTACCAATTGATCCGCACATGGACAGCTACGGATGCCTGTGGCAACGACACCACTTATACACAGCTGGTAACCGTTCAGGATACCACTAAACCAATATTCCCGGCAGTTCCGGCTGATACCATCGTGAATTGCGATGCAGTACCTGCTCAGGCAACCATCGCCGCTACAGATAATTGCTCCGGCACTGTAACCGTGACCATGGCAGAAACGCGCATCAATGGCAGCTGTGCAAACAACTACCAGCTGATCCGCACATGGACTGCTACGGATGCTTGCGGCAACGACTCTACATACAGACAGGTGGTAACAGTTCAGGACACTACTAAACCACTGATCCCGAACGTTCCGGCAGACACCACCGTGAACTGTGATGCTGTTCCGGCACAGGTAACCCTGGCAGGCACAGACAACTGCTCCGGTACTGTAACCATAACAACAGGTGAAACGCGCATCAATGGCAACTGTGCCAGCAACTATCAGTTGATCCGCACATGGACTGCTACGGATGCCTGTGGTAACGACACCACTTATACACAGGTGGTAACTGTAAGAGATACTACTAACCCTGTATTTGATATCATAGCACCAGCAGACACAACTGTAAGCTGCTCTGCTGTTCCTGTACAGCCAGACCTTACCGCTACAGACAATTGCTCCAGCACTGTAACTGTAACGAAAGCTGAAACACGCATCAACGGTACCTGCGCTAACAGCTACCAACTGATCCGCACATGGACGGCTACGGATGCTTGTGGTAACGATACGATATACAGACAAGTGATCAATGTGGTAGATACAAGCAGGCCTGTGTTCACCCTGCCTGTACCGGCTGATACCACGGTGAGCTGCCACGCTATCCCAACCCAGGCAGACCTGAGTGTTACGGATAACTGCAGCGCAGCAACAAATATCATCGTACTGAAGAACGAGGTGAAACAGCCGCTCCCTGGTGCCTGCGTGAATAATTACCTCCTGATCCGCACATGGACGGCTATGGATGAATGCAGAAATACGGTAACGGTTACTCAAACCATTACGGTGGTGGATACAACCCGCCCAACATTCACCAGCCCTGTTCCCGCAGACATAACAGTAGAATGTAATGCTATACCAACAGCACCGGTGATGACCGCTACTGATAATTGCAGCACTGCCAATGGCGTTACTGTGAACTACACTGAAACACGTGTGAACATCCCGGGCGCCTGTGTGAACAATTACCAGCTGGTACGCACCTGGACGGCAACAGATGAATGTGGTAACAGCAACATTGTATCGCAGACCATTACCGTACAGGATACCACTGCGCCGGTATTCACTATCGCTACACCGGCTAACGCTACTGTAGAATGTGACATGGTTCCGGCTCAACCGGACCTCACAGCAACAGATAATTGCTCTGCTACCGTAACAGTTACTAAAGCCGAACAACGTATCAACGGTACCTGCGCTAACAGTTACACGTTGATCCGTACCTGGACCGCAACAGATGAATGTGGTAACGACACAACTATCACCCAGACCATTACGGTGATGGATCGTACCAAACCAACATTCACCAGTCCGATCCCGGCTGATACAACTGTGAATTGTGATGCGATACCAGTACCACCGGTATTAACCGCAAACGATAAGTGCAGCATCACGGTAGGTATCACATTCAATGAACAACATATTACCATCCCTGGCGCATGCGTCAATAATTACAGGCTGCTCCGCACCTGGACAGCTACTGACGAGTGTGGCAACTATACAACTGTTATGCAGGTAGTAACAGTGGTTGATACAACCAGACCTGTATTCACCATGCCTGTACCGGCTAACATCACCATAGATTGCGATGCTATCCCAACACAACCGGATCTCACCGCTATGGACAACTGCTCTGCCACTAATAATGTAACCATCACTAAAGCAGAACAACGTATCAATGGTAACTGTGCGAACAACTACCAGTTGATCCGTACCTGGACGGCTACTGACGAGTGTGGAAACAGAGCTACCGCTACACAGGTGATCACGGTACAGGATACCACCAAACCGGTATTCAGTATGCCAGCACCTGCTGATGCAACGGTAGAATGTAATAACATCCCTGCTCAACCTGTACTTACAGCTACAGACAATTGCAGCACCGGTACTATAAACGTGGTAAGGTCAGAACGCATGGAACAGATCCCGGGTGCTATGTGCGCAAGCAACTACCGCCTGATCCGCACCTGGACCGCAACTGACGAGTGTGGAAACAGTACTGCTGTGCAGCAGATCCTCACAGTAATAGATACTACACCTCCAAGCTTTACCATTGCAGTTCCTGCAGACATAACGGTGGATTGTAATAATATCCCGGCTCAGCCTAACCTGACTGCTACGGATAATTGTACACCGACTAACAGGATCACGGTAGCGAAAGACCAACGCCGTGAAGACATCCCTGGTGCTTGCGTAAACAACTACCGCCTGATCCGCACCTGGATAGCAACTGACGAATGTGGCAACAGGGCCACCGCTACGCAGGTGATCACGGTACAGGATACTACAAGGCCAACATTTACGGTATCCATCCCGGCGGATGCAACAGTAGAATGTAGTGCAATACCAGCTCAACCGGATCTGAGCGTAACAGACAACTGTACGCCATCCAACCTGGTAACTGTTGTGAAGAATGAGCGCAGAGAAAATATCCCTGGCGCCTGTGTGAACAACTACCGCCTGATCCGCACCTGGACGGCAACTGACGAGTGTGGCAACAGCAGAACAGTTGAGCAGATCCTTACAGTAACAGATCGTACCGCTCCGGCCTTCACGATCTCCACTCCTGCCGACGCAACGGTAGAATGTAACGCAATACCGGTTCAGCCGATGCTGACAGCCATGGATAATTGCAGCCCTGCAAGCGCTGTAACGGTAACAAGGGCTGAACGCAGAGAGAACATACCTGGCGCATGTGTGAACAACTACCGCCTGATCCGCACCTGGACGGCAACCGACGAGTGTGGTAACAGCAGAACTGTTCAACAGGTGATCACCGTACAGGATACTACTAAACCGGTATTCTCTACTACACCACCTGCAGACATCACGGTAGAGTGTAATGCAATCCCTGCTCAGCCAGACCTGATGGCTACTGATAACTGTTCTGCCATGAACATGATCACCATTGTGAAGAATGAAGTGAGAGAAACCATCCCTGGTGCGTGCGCGAATAACTATCGTCTGATCCGCACCTGGACGGCAACCGACGAATGTGGTAACAGCAGAGTGGCAAGACAGGTTGTAACCGTACAGGATAAAACAGCACCAGTGTTCAACATGGTTCCACCAGCCAGCATGACGGTGAATTGCCACGAAGTACCAGCTGCACCGGTATTAACGGCTACGGATAACTGCTCAATGAGCAATAACGTAACAGTGGTGTACAGCTTCGTTAAAACACAATTGTCTGCTACCTGCGTGTACAACTACAGGCTGGACCGTATGTGGACGGCTACGGATGAATGCGGTAACAAGGCCATCGTAAGACAGGTGATCACGGTAATAGATACAACCAGGCCGGTATTCAATGCGCCAACGCCAAGGGATACCACCGTAAGTTGCGAGTCTATACCAAATCCACAGATCGTTACTGCATCCGATAACTGCAGTCGCCCTGGTGGTGTGATCATCACACATAAACAAACAAGGCAGGATATTCCGGGCGCTTGTAAGAACTATCGCCTGATCAACACCTGGACGGCCAAAGATGAATGCGGTAACACTTCAGTGATCACACAGGTGATAACAGTAGTAGACACTACAAGACCGGTAATAGCAGCACCACCTGCAGATATTACCATCATGTGCGGCGCACCGGTTCCGGCTAATATGATCGAGTTGAATGCTACCGATAATTGCGACGGTACATTCCCGAAAAAAGTGAAATACACCATCGATCCATACGTGAAGGACCTGTGCAACGGCTACACCATTATCAGAAGATGGAGCGTATCTGACGCATGCGGTAATGCAGCGCAGGATGTTATCCAACGGATCATTGTAAGGCCTTGTCCGAAACCTGAACTCGAAGCCGATGTAGTGGTGAATTGCTCCAGCAATCCGTTCATCACCCTCAAAACAAAGGGTAACGTGAATAAACCGGTATATGTACTGGTAGGTGTAACACCAGCCAATGCGGTACAGGTACCACTGATCTCTACAAACAACCGCTTCAACCTGAATGGCGCTACCACAGCTTCCTTCATAGTTCGGGACGGTGTTACAGGCTGTGCTTCCGATACCATGACCTATAACATCAGCTACCTGCAAATGCCGGTTGTGAACCTGGGTAACGATACAAGCATCTGCGGCAGCAACGGTATGGTACTCGATGCAGGCCCTGCTAACTTCGGATACCAGATCAGGTGGTCTACCGGTGAAACAACACAACGTATCAGGGTAGTGAACCCCGGCACATATAAAGTAACCGTAAGCAACGGTATGTGTGTAACCACAGATTCGATCAAGGTAGGTGTAATACCAATGCCGCTGGTTAATCTGCCGGATACTACCATCTGCCGCGGTCAGAATGTGAAACTGGATGCCACCGTATCAGGCGCATCTTACCTCTGGAGCACCGGAGCAACATCACCTTCGATCAATGTAAGTACGCAGGAACGCTTCTGGGTAAGAGTGATGAAGAATGGCTGTATCACGATAGATACGATCAACGTAACCGTGAATCCGCCACCAGATATCTCACTCAGCAGAGATACAACCATCTGCCCTGGCCAGACAGTGATGCTGACTGTAACTACAAATGCAGGCCGTGTTCAGTGGGGTACCGGAGAAATGGGTAACTCTATCATGGTGAGCAAAGCCGGTAGCTACTCCGTATCTGTGTACAGAGATAATTGTGTGGTGAAAGAATTCGTGAAAGTGAGTGAACGCCCTGCCATGAAGTTCGATCTCGGTCCGGACAGGATCATGTGTCCAGGCGGAAGTATCCTTATCGATGCCCGCAACCCGGATGCAGCTTCCTACCGCTGGAACGACGGGGATACAGATCCGGTGAAATCTATCACGCAAGGTGGTAAATACATTATCGGTGTACTGGATAGGTATTGCGACCGCTACATGTCAGACAGCATCAATGTTGTCATAGCCGGTCCGCCAACTGTGAACCTGGGTAATGATACCACTATCTGCAGAGGCATCCGCTTCATATTGAAATCTAACGCGAAGAATGCTACCTCGTACAGATGGAGCAACGGTGCAACCACCAGCTCTATTGAGATCACGCAGCCTGGCACTTACAGCGTAACAGCTTACAATGATTGCGGAAGCACTACAGATGAGATCACCATCAATATGAAAGAGTGCGACAGTCGTCCGGACTTCCCGAACGTCTTCTCTCCGAACGGTGATGGAAATAACGATGTGTTCCGCCCGGTTATCAGAGGACCAATGTATGACTACGAACTGCGGATCTTCAACCGTTGGGGTGAGCTGGTGTTTATCAGTAAGGATATGCACCTCGGATGGGATGGTACTTACAAGGGACGTAATGTAGACATAAGCACCTTCGTATGGTGGCTCAGCTACAAGAAAGTAAGGAACGGACCAGCCTTTGTGATCAAAGGAGATGTAACAGTCATCAGATAAAATAACGTATATCATTCTTTCACAAAAGAACCCGCTCAAATGAGCGGGTTCTTTTTTTCTGTTTGAAAAGAAAATACTATTTTTAGTGCAAGTTGATTTGTTAACCACTAAACTTCTGCAAGAAAATCAACTCAACATTTAAGGGAATAAGATACAGGGAAAGGACTTCCCTGCTGAATGCTATTGCGGCCGGCTAAGCCGTGGACGGGAAGCAGCTGCCTGTCCTATATTCACAATAGCCCAAACAAACGTAAAGGTTTAGAAAGACATACGGGAAATTAAAACACCCGTCCATTGTGAATGAAGTCCAAAAACAAAAAACCGTTCAGGTTTTTAGGTTTCCTGAACGGCCTTACCAAACTGGTGAGTTTAGCTGAAAAAATCAAAGTTCTGTGGGATTTGTTCCTTTAGAACTTTTGCCTGGGTATTAGCCGTACCCGGGCTTTTTTATGAATGAAGAATTCTATTCCCACCAAATATACATATTCCCTCCTGATCTTCCAAATCACTTCTTCCCTATCCTGCCCAAATGTGTATCCTGGAACCCCGTCACAAATTTCAACCCGTATCCGAACACGCGGTCCATAGAAGAATGTGCAAACAAAACCAGTCCCACAAACACAAGCGGCTCTATTAAAAAGTACGTTCCAATGATATATACGATAATGGCCACCCCTTTATGGTGAAAGAAATTATACACATAGGCACCCGTTCTGGCATTGGCCAGGTAGCCCAGCATACTGATGTCCGGCAATAATAAACAAGCCCAGAACCACCACCAGGACAGGGGGTATTGCTGTTCGTATAACAACAGGGCCAGCATAAACATGGCCACTTCTTCCAGTTTTAAAAGCTTTGTCATAACGCGAAGATCAAAAAAAAATCCCGGTAAGCAAGTTACCGGGATTTCAAATATATTATCTGAAAAGAAAGCTTAATAAAGCATCCTCGTTTTGATCGTATGGTTCACCTCCTTCAGCAAGGCAAATGCCTCCTGGGAAAGTTTTGAATCCACATCCAGCACTACGTACCCGATAGAATCGTTTGTTTTGAGATACTGCCCCAGGATATTGATATTCCTGCTGGACAATTCCCTGTTGATATCGGACAGTACGCCCGGTACGTTTTTGTGGATATGCAGGATCCGGTGACTGTTATCCACCGCCGGCACACTCAGTGAAGGGATGGTATGAGAACCAAAACTGGCACCTTTCTCCAGGAAGTTCAGCATCTTGCTGCTTACATCCAGCCCAATATTGTGCTGCGCCTCTTCCGTACTACCGCCAATATGCGGGGTCAGGATCACGTTTGGCAACAGCTGCAAAGGAGTGGAAAATGCAGCGCCGTTCTTTTCAGGCTCAACCGGGAATACGTCTACTGCCGCACCGGATAAATGACCGCTTTCCAGCGCTTCCTTCAGATCGTTCAGTTCTACTACTTCCCCACGCGCATAGTTTAGGAAAATAGCCCCTTTCTTAGCATACTGAAGGGTTTCTTTATTGATCATGTTCTCCGTGCTTTTGTTGGAAGGCACGTGAAGCGTAATGATATCTGCCTTGGAGAATAGTTCTTTCAGAGAACGCACCTGCTCTGCATTACCGATAGGCAATTTGGTCTCCACATCATAATACAGCACTTTCATCCCCATGGCTTCTGCTAATACACTAACCTGGGTACCAATACTGCCATAACCAACAATGGCCATGGTTTTACCACGCAACTCAAAGCTGCCGGTTGCTTCTTTCATCCAGATGCCTTTATGGGCAGCCACATTCTTATCAGGAATACGGCGGATCAGCATTACAGATAAACCGATCACCAGCTCTGCTACCGAACGTGTATTCGAATAAGGCGCATTGAACACAGCTACGCCATGCTCAGTGGCAGTTTTAAGGTCTACCTGGTTGGTGCCGATACAAAAACAGCCGATGCCCTGCAGCTTCTTGGCTGCAGCCAGAACATTGGCAGTGATCTGTGTTTTTGAACGGATCCCCAGTAAATGGGCTTCTTTTACTTCTTTGATGAGTTCCTGTTCACTAAGGGCTCCCGATAACTTCCGGGTGTTAATGTAACCGGCCTCTTTGAACTCCGCTACCGCGGCATCACTAATGTTTTCCAATAAAAGGATGTTGATCTTCTCTTTCGGATAACTTGTTAATTTTCTTTGGCTCATGGTGCTGGCTATAATTCTACGATGACACAAGAATGACAATCACAGGGGTGTTTGTCGCTAAAATTGTCACAAACCTAGCGGAGTTTGAGCAATAATCAAATACAACGGCTGGCAAATTCGTGATTGCTTAAAATTTATGCCTGATTGTTCCCCTTTTTTGAATAATTTCCACCTAAATGCCCTCTATCGGGCATGAAAATTGCTAAGTAATTGATTTTAAACTAATAGATCTGCAGCATTAAATGAATCGTTTGAAGGCAATCGTCGTTTTGGCCATATCCACAAGTTCCATCATATATACCGGATGTAATAGCAGCTCCGCCAACAGAAATAACGAAAAGAAAAGAACAGTAAAGCCAACTTCTATCTACACAGTTGGCCTTACAGAAGAACAGGAACAGAAAATACTAAACAGCAGTAAAACCAGGCAGATCAGGCAGGAAGTAGCAGAGCTCATGCGCTTAAAGCTTTCTCCGGGATCTTTTAGCGGCGCTATATTAGTGGCAAGGAAAGGAGTGGTATTATATGAACACTACCAGGGATTGGAAAACCATGCTACAAAAGCTCCGGTTACAGATAGTTCTTCCTTTCAGCTGGCCTCCGTTTCCAAAACCTTCACCGGCATGGCCATCCTGTCCTTACTGGAAAAAGAGAAGTTAACGCTGGACGATCCTTTACAGAAATACTTCCCGGACTTTCCATACCTGGGCATCACTATCAGGATGCTCCTGAACCACCGCAGCGGCCTGCCGAATTACCTCTATTTCTGCGACAGCCTGGTGAAAGACAAATCTCACTTCCTTACCAACGATGAAGTGATCCGCCTGATGACCGAACACAAACCTCCTACCCAATATCCGCCGGACAGGCATTTTAATTACTGCAATACAAATTATCTACTCCTCGCTTCCATCATTGAAAAAGTAAGCCAGCAGAAATATGCAGACTATCTGCAGCAAACTTTCTTCACACCGCTGGAAATGACCAATACTTTTGTAGCAGACCCGGCACAGGCTCCCCGCTCCCATCAGACCGTGAGCCACTTGTTCAGCTGGCGCCCGGAGCCGGATAACAGCTTTGATGGTGTTGTAGGCGATAAAGGCATCTACAGTTGCGTACGCGATATGCTCAAGTGGGACCAGGCCATTTATTCCGGTAAACTGTTCAAACCGGAAACATTGAAGGCTGCATTTACGCCTTATAGCAACGAAAAGCCCGGGATCCGTAATTATGGCCTCGGATGGCGCCTGTTCACTTATCCTGACAGTTCCAATAATATCATTTATCACAATGGCTGGTGGCATGGCAACAACACCGTATTCTACCGCTTTGTAAAAGACTCTACAACACTGGTGATCCTTGGCAACCGTTATAACCGCGGCATTTACCAGGCAGTGAAACCACTGCGTAATATCCTCGGCCACGGGGATGGTGAAGAAGCCGGGGAAGAATAATAAGATATCAACAGCCGGGATAATAATAAGAGCCATTCACACAAACAATAACCACCCTATAGTACAAATAAAAAAACCGCCCTGCGATATATCTTATCCAAGCAGGGCGGAGCGCTATTTATGCGAACTAAAACCTGTGACTACTTTTGTGTAGCGGCGCCAGCAGCTTTCTTAGCATGATGCTTTTTAGCGTGATGCGCAGCTTTCTTTTCTTTCTTTACTTCTGGCTTAGCCTGTTCTGTTTTTGCAACTACAGGTTTAGCAGCTGGTTTTACCTGTGCATTTGCAGCAGAGATGCCACCAAGGGTGATCATTGCGGCGGCCATCAGAAACATGATCTTTTTCATTTTTATTTGATTTAATTGTTAAGAAAAAAATATTTACAATAATGCTTTTTTACTCTTATAGGCACTGTAGAAGATCAGCGGGAAGATCAGCAGTGTCAACACTGTTGCTGTGATCAATCCACCTATCACTACAATCGCCAGCGGCTTCTGCGTTTCCGAACCGATGCCGGTAGATACAGCAGCAGGGATCAAACCGATAGCTGCCATCAATGCCGTCATTACAACCGGCCTTATCCTTTCTTCCACGCCACTGCGGATGGCTTCATTCAAAGGCATTTTCATCTGCAGGTTCTTATGAAACACAGAGATCAGGATCACACCATTCTGTATACAGATCCCAAATAATGCAATGAAGCCCACGCCTGCCGAGATCCCGAAGTTCATACCTGTTGCATGCAGTGCAAGGATCCCTCCTATCAATGCAAACGGCACATTCATTAAGATCAGCCCGGCATCTTTTACACTGCCCATCATAATGAAGAGTACAATGAAAATGGCAATCAGGCTTACCGGCACCACCTGCGTTAACCGGTTGGTGGCGCGCACCTGGTTTTCAAACTCTCCCGTCCAGCCGATGGAATACCCTTTGGGCAGCTTCACCGCTTTTTCCACCTTCGCCTGCGCTTCTGCAATAGTGCTACCCAGGTCCCGGTCACGAACAGAGAACTTCACCCCAATGAATCGTTTGGTATCATCCCTGTAAATGAAAGCAGGGCCTGTTACCGTTTCAATCGTCGCTATTTCCTTCAGCGGGATCTTGTTCCCGTTCATGGCCGGAACCACTAGGTTGCGCAGGTCGTCCTCATCCTTCCGGTAATTCTGATCATACCGGATCCGTACGTCAAACTTCTTCTCTCCTTCGTATAATTGCGTGGCTGTTTTACCACCAATGGCCATTTCTATTACAGCCTGTGCATCCGCTGTTTTCACGCCATACAATGCCATCTTCTGTTCGTCCAGGCGTACGCTCATTTCAGGCTGCCCTATATTCCGCAGGATGCCTACATCCTTGATACCATTCACATTTTCGATCTGTGCGATCACCTGGTTGGCCAGACGGTCCAGCTCTTCCAGGTTCTCGCCATAGATCTTTACCGCATTGCTGGCATTGATGCCGGCTACGGCTTCCGCCACATTATCTATAATAGGTTGTGAATAGTTATATCCAACACCCTGGTATTGCTTGAGACGTTTGTCCATTTCTTCCACCAGCTGGTCCATCGTGATCTTACGCTTCCATTCTTCTTTCGGCTTCAGGTTCACCTGGCATTGCACGTAGTAGAACCCGGAAGGATCTGTACCGTCGTTGGAACGGCCTGTTTGAGACAATACCCCGTTCACTTCCGGGAAGCTGCTCAGTTCTTTCCTGAACTGATGCACGAACTTCGTGGTTTCGTTGAGGGACATGCTCATTGGTAGTTTTGCTTCCACCCATAAAGCCCCTTCGTTCAGTTGCGGAAGGAATTCAGAACCCAGGAACTTTGCAGAGGCAAAGCTCAGGCCCATGAACATCACCGCTATAACCAGGCTTAACCGTTTATGACCATAGGTCCAGTTAAAACCTTTCATCACTATCCGGTGAAAGAAACGTACTATCGGGTTGTGTTTCTCTTTCACATTCTTCCTCAGCAGGATGGATGATAATACCGGCACCAGCGTGAGGGTGAACAATAAGGCGCCCAGCAGGGCAAATCCGAGTGTCCACGCCAATGGTGAGAACATTTTACCTTCCACTTTCTGGAAAGAAAAAATAGGCAGCAGGGAAATGATGATGATCAGTTTGGAGAAAAACACCGCTTTACCCAGCTCGCCACCCGTCTTCTTAATCCATCCCATCTTGGCGAGCCGGTTAAAGCGTTCCATTCCAAATTGCCTGGCCTTATGGTCAAGCATCACAAAGATCCCTTCCACCATCACGACAGCTCCGTCTATTATGATACCGAAGTCAATTGCGCCCATAGACAGCAGGTTGGCGCTCATGCCCTTCAGTTTTAAACATATAAATGCAAATAAAAGGGACAGTGGTATGATGATCCCCACGATCACCGTTGTACGCCAGTCTGCCATAAAGAGGAATACGATCACCGTTACAAAAATGATCCCCTCCAGCAGGTTGTGCATCACCGTTCTGGTACAATAGCTCATCAGTGTATCCCTGTCGTAGAACGTAACCATTTTAATATCAGATGGCAATACTTTCTCATTGAGTTCATTCACTTTGGCCTTGATGCGGTTCAGCACTTCATGCGGGTTCTCCCCTTTGCGCATCACCACAATCCCTTCCACGATATCATCCTGGTCATTCAGTCCGGCCTGCCCTACCCTTGGTGCGGAAGTTTCCCGCACATTTGCCACATTCTTCACCAGGATGGGTGTACCGTCTATATTCTGTATAATGATATTTTCAATGTCTTTGATATTATCCAGCAAACCGATCCCTCTTACCACATAGGCCTGCCCGTTCTTTTCAATCACGTCGCCGCCCACATTCACATTACTCTTCGAGGCCGCTTCATACAGTTCCAGCGGGGTGATATTATACTTTGCCAGCTTGATGGGATCTGCCGTGATCTCATAGATCTTTTCCTGCCCGCCAAAGGCTACTACATCTGCCACACCCGGTACCGCTCTCAGCTGGCGGTCTATCACCCAGTTCTGGTATGTGAGCAGGCTGCGGGAATCCCTGTGTTCGCTTTTCAGCCAGTACCGGAACACTTCTCCTGTGGGTCCGTAAGGAGGCTGTACTTCCGGCTCCACACTTTCCGGCAGGGATACATTCCGCAACATATTGTTCACCTGCTGCCGTGCAAAGAAATCCTCCACATCATCATCAAAGATGATCTTGATCACAGAGAGGCCGAACATGGTGATGGAGCGCACACTCGTTTTCTTCTGCACACCATTCATCGAGATCTCTATGGGAGTGGTTACAAAACGTTCTACTTCTTCCGCGCTCCTGCCATTCCATTCTGTTACAATAACGATCTGCGTATTGGTCACATCCGGAAAAGCTTCAATAGGTGTATTCAGAAAAGAGACCACGCCACCAACGGTCAGCACCGCCAGCATAAAGAAGATGAAAAACTTATTCTTGAGCGAAAACCCTACAATATTTCGAATGAATTTGTTCATGCCATTAATCGTTCAATGCGTCATAGATCAGCAACTGATTCTTTGAGATCACCTTTTCGCCTGTATTTAATCCCCTGGTGATATAGCTCACATCATTCAGGGATTTATTCACTTTTACTTCCCGGGTATCTATATTGAACTTATCCCGGAACACCATTACAAAATTCTTCCCTTTATCAAAGATCACTGCGGAAGAAGGAATGGTCAGCATTTCACCGCCCTCCCTGTAACGCAGCAGTACGGTAGCAAACATCTCCGGCTTCAGCAACATGCCTTCATTATCCAGCCGGATACGCACCTGCATGGTTTTCGTTTCAGGGTCCAGCACATTGTATACTTTATCTATCTGCCCGTGGAAAACCTTATCAGGATAACTGATCGTGGTTATTTCCGCCGGAATACCTTCTTTCACACGGGAAATATCTGTTTCAAATACATTAGCCATCACCCACACATCATCCAGTTCGGAAATGGTGAACATATTCAGGTTGTTATCCGAACGCATCTCCATGCCGTTATTAATATTCTTCTCTATGATATAGCCACTGATAGGTGCGGTAACAATAGAGGTAGATCCGTTTCCTTTGCGGTAGATCTGCAGCAGTTCATTCAGCCGGGAGATCTCCGCATCCGCTTTATTCACTTCTCCCTGGGCATTCACCACATCCTTTTGTGTGGCCAGCTGGCTGGTATAGAGGTCCTGCGCTACTTTAAGCCCTTTCTCCGCCACAGCCCTGTCTGACCGGGCCTGCGTAAGCTGTTTATCATAGTCCGCGATTTCCCCGCTCTGGATCACGGCCAGCACCTGTCCTTTTTTTACATAATCTCCCAGTTGTACTTTAATATCTTTGATATAGCCACTCACCAGGGGGTATAACTTTAATACCTTTCCCATATCAGGCGTTACTTTACCAGAGAGGCGTAATTCACTTTCCACAGGTTTGAAAGCAGCGGTATCGATACGGATGCTGGCAAGCATAGTATCACTTAATACAAATGTGGCGGCCTCCGTATCTTCTGCATGGCTTTGCTTGCAGCTGGTATAACCTGCTGTGAGAGCGATGATAAGAAGTGCGTATAGTTTCATGTCCTTTCGGTTATTGCGTAATATTAAAAAGTTCAGTACCTGTTGCATAGTTCAGTTCTTCATAAGCCAGTACACGGTCTGTCAGGAACTTATTCGTATGCTTTACATGGTCGCTGTAGCTGTTGAAATAATCAATGAACTGCAGCAGCGAGATGTTTCCTTTGCGGAAGTTCTGTGCTACTTCCGCTATGAGTTTATCATACTCTGTGTTAAAGCTTTTGATGTCCGGCCAGCCAGTTCCTTTTTCAAGGAACCGGATCTTTTGCAGGGCTGAGCTTACTTCAGTAGATATGGTAAATTGTTGTTGCTGTAATAAAACGTCCTGCGTTTTTACTTCGTAGTCTGCAGACCTGATATTACCCTGGTTGCGGTTCCATACCGGCAGGTCTATACCTAAGGTCATACCAATGAAATGCGGGGCATAACTGCCATTGCGGTCGTACGTAGCACCCAGGTGCAGATCAGGTACTGCCAGTGCTTTTTGCAGCCTGTAGTTCACCTTTGCCATTTGTAATTGGTTGGTGGCCATCAGTAGATCAGGCCGGTTAGCCAATGCGGTATCCGTTAATGATTGTTGTGTATAACGCCCCAGGTTATACTGTGATAATACATCTCCGGATACCACCGGCGTCACCGGCTGATCACTGCCTAGTAACTGTTGCAGGTTAAGTGAGGCTGCCAGCTCCTGCTGGCGCAGATCAGTATAATCATTTGCAATGCCTACCTGCAAAGCCTGGAGGCGGATCACGTCTGCATGTGCCACACTTCCTTTTTCATCCGCCGAACGGTACGCATCCAGTATCTTTTGCAGATTGGAGAGTTGCTCCTGTAATACCTTTTCTGTTTCTTTTAAAAAATAAAGCTGGTAATAGTTACTGCGTAATTGTAAACGCAGCATACGCATTAGTTCTGTAAAGGCAGCAGCAGATGTGGCTGCATTCCATTGTGCCAATTGTACCTGTTTGTTTCGCTTGCCTGCCAGGAGTATCAGTTGGTCTATACTTCCTTCCACCTGTCCGCCGCTGCCTAAATTAAATGGTTGTACTTTATCTGTAGTGCCAAAGCCAAGGGTTGTAGAAAAAGAGGGATTGTTCCAGAGCCTTGCCTGTTGTACAAGCGCCTCGTTTGCATTCACCTGGTATCGTTGAGCCAGTAACTGATAGTTGTGTTGAAGGAAACGGCCTTCCGCTTCCTGTAATGTGAGCGATTGCGCAAATCCTTTCGTTGTGAGCAAGATCAGTACACTTGTTATGATCCGGAGCTGTTTCATTGATACAAAGCTCCACAAGTGGAATTAAAGGGGCCTTTAAGGGAGATTAAAAAGAAATTAAAATCTTATAAATGGGGTAACTGCACGGTAAATACCGTTCCTTTAGCGTCTTCAGATAATACAGTGATCTGCCCTTCATGCAGTTGCACGATCTTTTTGCAGATGGACAGGCCCAGGCCGTGCCCGCGTGTTGCCTGTGCATTACGGCCACGGAAGAAGGGTTCAAAGATCTTATCCTGTTCATCTGCAGCTATGCCTATACCATTGTCTTTTACACTGATCAGGATGTACCGGCTGTTGAAATCAATGGTTACCCTGGCAGTGTGATCTTCAGAGAACTTGCAGGCATTATCAAAAAGGTTAATAAAAAGCACTTTCAGAAGACTTTCATTTCCGTTACAGGTAACCAGCGTGTCCTGCTCCGGTTCTTTCATGAACTGCATCTCCACTTTGCTGTTCTCCTTTCTTTTCAGGCGAACGAGGTCCGCCGTATCGATAAGCAGTTCATCAATGCGCACAGGCGTGAATATAAATTCGTGGCGGTTAAGTTCGGACTGCGCCAGCTGCAACAATCCATTGGTGAGTTCAGAGAGGCCTTCTGCATCTTCCAGCACGGAATTAAGTACTGCCTCGTACTCCTCCCCGCTCCTGCCTTTGGCCAGGGTTACCTGCAACTGGCTGATGATGGCTGCCAGCGGTGTACGCAGTTCATGGGAGGCATTGCTTACAAAGCTTTTCTGCAGGTCAAAAGAATGGCTGAGCCTTTGCAGCATGGTATTAAAGTTAGCACCCAGCTGTGCTATTTCATCTTTCCCTTTAATGGCCACCCGCGTATCCTGCAGGTTATTGGCATTGATACTGTCCGCCTGCTCCACTAACCGGTCTATTGGCTGCATCATCTTACGCGCAAAGAAGTAACCGATACCTACCAGCAACACCACTGCCACGATCAATTCTATAAGGATGATCTGCTGGAGGTTCTGCAGGTTCTGAAAGCCATATTTATCAAAAGAAGAAACAAGTACCAGTACAGACACATTATCTTCAGTATAATAAACACCCACCGTTTCGCCCTCGTTATTTGTACGGATATACTGCCCGTGTTCCTTGATATAGTCCAGCAGGAATTTCTGGGTACGTACGGCAGTATCCTTCATGTTCGTATACAGGAGATCATATCTTTCGTTATAGACCAGGATGGTTTCGCGGTAAAGGTCCTGGAAGGTGGTTTTATCCAGTTTGCGCAGCAGGCCTATCTGTACCTGGTCGTTTTCAATGATCACACTGCCAATGGAGCGTGCGCGGTATTCCAGCCTGTCCAGGTATTCCGCGCGGCGGGATTGTGCAGAGAAGTAATATGCCAGGGTGGCAAAGGCAATCAGCAGGAAGGCTGCAGATAATGTATAATAGAGGGCAATCTTATATTTGATCTTCATACATCAGTCCTCTTCTGATAAATAATACCCCATGCCTGTTTTGGTATGCAGTAATTTCTGCTCATGGTCTTTATCGATCTTTTTACGCAGGAAGTTCATGTATACTTCTATTACATTGGTGCCGGTATCAAAATCGATGTTCCATACCTTTTCCGCAATGGTTACTTTGGAGATCACTTTCCCTTTATGCAGGGCCAGTAATTCCAGCAGCTGGAACTCCTTTGCCGTTAATGCGATCTTTTTCCCGTTGCGGGACACTTCTTTGCGCTCCCGGTCTATTTCGAGGTCTGCCACCACCAGTTTATGACGGTTCACGGGTGCCACTTCTGCGCCGGCGCGTTTCAGGAATACGCGTATCCGGGCCAGCAGTTCCCGGAAGTCGAATGGTTTCACGAGGTAATCGTCCGCCCCCAGTTCAAAGGCCTGCATTTTATCGTCCATGCCGCCAAGGGCTGTGAGCATGATCACCGGCACCTTGTTATTACGGCGGCGGATCACTTCGCAGATCTCATAACCATTATGGTGAGGCAGGTTGAGGTCCAGGATCACCAGGTCGTAATCGTGGCTGGCTGCAAGGCTTTTGCCCATGCGGCCATCATAGGCCACTTCTACTTCAAAGCCATTTTCTTCCAACCCCATTTTTACGGCATTGGCCACTTTTACTTCATCTTCAACGATCAATATCCTTTGCATAGCAATGCTAATCTACTGCATGTTTGCGATTGGGCAATACATTTTCGCGGGTCCAGGTGATCTTGTGCCGGAAGGGATGGCTCCGTACCGGGCATTCCGATAACTGGCAATACTGGCAGAGGGCTGGTATGCAGGGGTCCACATGTATGAAGAATTCCACTTCATGGCCTTTCAGCTCCCGGTTCACCAGCTGCTCAAATGCTTTGATCTCTTCGTGCGCCTGGCTTAGTTCCAGGTAATACGGTAGTGTAACGTGGCAGTCTATATGGTAATTATTGCCATACTGCTGTACCCGCATATTATGCACATCTATCCAGGTACGGTGCCTGTGCTCGTTCAGGATCTCAATCACCTTATCTATTACCTGCATATCTGTTTCATCCATCAACCCGGAAATGGATTGCCGCATCAGCTGGTATCCTTTGCGAAGGATCATAACTCCCATCACAACAGATACGGCGGGGTCTATCCAGGTCTGGCCCGTAAAACGGATGATCACCAGTGCAATGATCAGCGCTGCGGAACTATAAGCATCTGTTAAGATATGCTGTCCGTTCCCCGAGAGGGTGATTGAATTCAATTGTTTGCCTGACCTTGCCAGGTACAATCCCAGTAATAAATTAACAACAGCTGTGCTGCTGATCACCCAGATACCCTGGTCTATCTGCAGCAGTTCAGGTTTTATAATAAAATACTGTACTGCCTTAAAAAGGATCAGTACACCGGCAATACCGATCATGGCACCTTCAAAGCCGATGGAAAAGAATTCAACTTTCCCATGTCCGTAAGGGTGATTCGCATCCTTTGGTTTGCCGGTAAGGTAGATACTGTAACAGGCAAAACCTCCCGCTACCACATTAATGATAGATTCCAAAGCATCAGACAGGATGGCTACGGAATGGGTAAGAAAGTAAGCTGCAAATTTCGCAAGGGTCAGCAACAGGCTGATGCCAAGAGAAAGCAGGATGATCCGTAGTTCTTTTCTTATCAAGTGAGGCAGTTTAGATTATTGCAAAGAAAATCCAAATTGTGTTAAAATGACACTTGCATTCCATTTTTAATCTGGTTAAATTTGTATAAATTGTGTTTATAGTTAACGTCAGAACAGGAAGCAATCAAAACCTTTAATTTTCTAAATCGAATTTAAACCAGCGGCAATTCTCATAAAGGATCAACAGCGGGATCCATGGGATAATTCAGAATCAGCGGCACCTAATTTATAACCCCCAAATCCGTTCACCACAGGATGAACTAACTCAGGTATTTATTCCGGCTAATACGGGATAATGTAATATTTCTATTAAGGAACATGCAAATAAACTTTCATCCTAACAGTTGTGAATGTAACCCATGTCAATTCGCTTTTATTACTGAAATCTAAATCACATTATGATGCGATGTCTATTCTCATTCCTATTGCTTCTAGGAATCTCCCATGCTGTTTGGGCCCAGCAAATGTCTATCAGCGGCAGGGTACTTGCTGCAGACGACAAAAGCCCCCTGCCCGGTGTAACTATCCGGGTACAGGGTTCTCCTACAGGAACCTCTACCAATACAAGTGGTAGTTTTATCATCAGTGCCTCCCGCGGGCAGGTACTGCAGTTCAGTTACATTGGTTACATTACCAAGAGGGTAACCATTAATGCCGACACGGAAATATTAGTAGAATTGGAAACCGATGCCCAAAACCTGAAAGAGTTTGTGACCACCGCATACGGCATTTCCAAGAATGCCCGTTCCCTGGGTTCCTCCGTACAAAAAGTAGACGGGGAAGACGTAGCCCAGACACAACGGGAAAATTTCCTGAACGGCCTTGCAGGCCGGGTGGCAGGTGCTACGGTAACAGGTACTTCTGGTGCGCCGGGATCCTCTGCGCAACTGGTACTGCGTGGCGCTACCTCTATCGGGGGCAATAACTCACCACTCTATGTAGTGGACGGCGTGCCTTACGATAACCAGTCTGTTAACCAGGAAGCCCTGATAGGTGCTTCCAATCCTTCAGGAACAGCCTTTGCCAACAGAAACTCTGATTATGGTAACCGTGCCATGGACCTCAATCCGGAAGATATTGAAAGCATCACTATACTGAAAGGCCCTGAAGCTGCTGCCCTGTATGGTTCAGATGGCGCCTCAGGAGCAGTGCTCATCACTACCCGCAAAGGGAAAGCCGGAAGGTCTACCGTGAGTTACGATAATAACTTCCGCTTTGATAAAGTATACCGCTTCCCGAAAACACAACGGATCTACAGCCGGGGGCTTAACGGCGTGGCAGATGATAATGCCACCATTAATCCATTCGCATTCGGTTTAATGTCCGCCTACTTCGGTCCTAAATATGCAGACACTACCACCTTTTATGATAACTTCGGAAACTTCTTCAAAACTGGTTTCCAGCAAAGGCATAGCCTGAACTTTGATGGCGGTAATGAGAAGTTCACCTTCCGCCTTTCTACCTCCTGGCTGGACCAGAAGGGAACAGTACCCAACTCCGCTTTTCAACGGGGCACCATCCGCCTCACAGGTACGGCAAAGATCAGCGAGAAGTTGAGCATGACGGGTACTTTCACATATGTGAACTCCACAACAGACAAAACTTCCAAAGGTGCAGGAAGTTACTTCCTCACCCTGCTTACCTTCCCTGCGGATGAGGATGCACGGATCTACCAGAACCCGGATGGCACCCGCAAAACACTCCGGGGCGGCAGTTACACTTCAGAATTCGACAATCCTTTCTGGGACGTGAACAAGAATACAGCCCAGGATAAAACGGCCCGTGTGAACGGATCTATTGTGGCTAACCTGGACCTCACCAACTGGCTGACCTTAAACGGTACGCTGGGTGTAGAGAACTATACCACTACCGGTTATTTCCTCACCCATCCGCAATCCCGCTACGGCTTTGCAACAAACGGGTTCCTTTCTCAAATGGATGTTGTTGCCAACAACATCAGCGGCATTGTAAGGGCAACCGCCCGTAAAACATGGGGTAAGTTTGGTAATATCCTCACCGTGGGAACTGCCATGGAGGACAATAATACCAAAACCAATTCCTTTAAAGGAGAACGTTTCTATGAGCAGAATTTCATCTCCATCAATAACACAGATCCCTTATCCCGGGATATAAGATATACAGACAATACAGCACGGAAATTCCGTTTATTCGGTAACTACGAAGTGAGTTATAACGATATCCTTTACCTATCCCTGGCAGGCAGCAGAGAAGGGCACTCCTACTTTATGAGCCGGGTGGTGGATAAGAATCCCTTCTTTAACTATGGTTCTGCCTCTTTATCTTTTGTGTTCTCAGACCTTCAGCCTTTAAAGGAACTTTCCTGGCTGAGTTATGGTAAAGCCCGCCTTTCCTACGCTACCACAGGTAAAGCGCCCTTTGCACCCTACGTGATAGATAACTCTATGACGCCCCAGATCACTACCGGTGGCGGATTCGCCTACGGCGTGAACGGGAATAACTTTGGCCTGGAGCCGGAACTCACCAAAAACCTGGAAGTTGGGGGTGAGTTCAAATTCATGAAAAACCGTATAGGCGTAGATGTTGCCTACTATATCCTCCGGAGCAGCAAGCAGATCCTTCGTGCGAGGTCCAGCTATGGCACCGGCTTTGTATTGAAATTCCTGAACGGTGGTGAAGTGGAGAACAAAGGACTCGAAATACAGCTAACCGGCTCTCCTGTAAGAAGCAAAGACCTCCAATGGGATGTATTGGTGAACTTCGACCTGAACCGCGGAAAGATCCTGTCCATGCCGGCAGACCTGCCTTCTTACTATGATTCAGATACCTGGGTATTTGGTAACCTTCGTTCCCAATCCTATACCGGTGTAAATACGGGTAACCTTTCCGGTTATACCCTCCGCCGCAATAGTAAAGGCCAGTTGCTGATCAATCCAACAACAGGTTTACCACTGTCAAACGGAGACTTCTCCGTAGTGGGAGACCGTACGCCTGACTTCAAAGTAGGGCTTGTGAATGACATCACTTACAAACAATTTAAGCTGAGCTTTAACCTGGACTTCCGTAAGGGCGGTGATGTATTCAACGGTAATGAATATTATCTCTACCTGGCAGGCCTGAGTGAAAGAACGCTGGACAGGGAAAGAACACTTGTGATAAGGGGTGTACTGCAGGATGGCCTGGAAGAAACCAGTAAACCAACACCCAATGCAGTAGCTATTACGCCGTATTTCCGTTCAGATTACTGGGCTACAACAGTTGCTACTGAAGCGGATTTTATTGAATCTGTAGACTGGATGCGTTTACGCGATATCACCCTGCAATATGTACTGCCTGCTGCTTTCCTGAAAAGGCAGCACTTTGTAAAATCGGCTTCTGTTTATGTAACAGGAACGGATGTGTTCATGATCACAAATTATACCGGTGCAGATCCGAATGTGAGCACCAATACTGCTGCCAGCAGAGGGTATGGTGGCGCAGGTATTGACTTTGGCTCACTCGCCAATCCCAGGGGTATCAATTTTGGTTTGAAAGCATCGTTCTAGTTTTAAAACATCTTAATTATGAAAAGATATATTTTCAATACGCTCATGCTGTTGTTTGCGGTAATGACCGTAATGACAGGATGTAAAAAATGGCTGGATGTGAACTATGATCCGGCTACGCCGCAGGATCCTGATCCGGCATCCGTATTCCCTGCACAATTAGCCGGTATTCCCCGCGGTAATCAATATGATGCGCGGTATGTAGGCCGTTATATACAAAACTGGGAAACTTCGCTTACCTCCCGCACTGCGGATATTGTATGGGACCAGATGGGTTATGCTACAGGTAGCGATGCAAATGGCGATATCTGGCGGCAGTGTTATTTTGGTTTAGGTAAAAACCTGGATTATATCATCGCTACCGGGCATACTAAAGCACAATGGGATTATATAGGCGCAGCATATGCATTGAAAGCGTACATGTTCCAGATCACCACAGATCACCATGGCGAAATAATTTACACGGAAGCCTTCAAAGAAAACACGGCCATCTTCAAATTCGACAGCCAGGATACAGTATATGCAGGTGTTCGCTCGCTTTGTGACTCTGCCCTGAAATACCTGGCACGTACGGATTTCCCCAACCCTGCAACCAACAGGCTGGCGCGCGGGGATTATGCCTACAATGGTGATAATGCAAAATGGATCAAGTTCGTATATGGCGTACTGGCACATAACTACAATCACCTGAGCAGAAAATCTACCCTTTATGATCCTGCCAAAGTGATCGAATATTGCGATAAGTCTATGACCGTTATTGCGGACGATTTCCTCGTTCCTTTTGATGGCACCAAAAATGATGATACGAATTTCTTTGGCCCTTACAGGGATAACCTCACCTTTCTGCGCCAGGGGGCTTTCATTGTAAGGTTGCTGGACGGATTTGCGCTTACAGGCAGCCGTGCTTTTGCCAACAGGGACCCAAGGATCAAACATATGCTCTCCGCCTCCCAGGATACTACTAATGGGAATGGTGGTTATGTAGGTGTGGAACCCGGTATCGGAGATCCTAATGCTGCCTCTACTGTTCCTGCCAACATGCGCAAACGCGCTGCAGCACCATGGGGAGACAGCATTTATGCAAACCCAAGCGCAGCGGTTTTTACGCCCAATTCCGGTAAATATCTTTTCAAGGATAAGGCTGTGATGCCCGTAATGACATCAGCTGAGATCTACTTCATTAAAGCAGAAGCCGCTTTCCTGAGCAATAAACTGGATGTTGCGCTGGACGCTTATACAAAAGGGATCAATGCACATTTTGATTTCATTAACCGTACCGCAATGCCCCGCGGCGCCAGTACTGTATACAATATATCACCCATCACTGCGCAGGAACGTGCCAGTTACCTTGCCAGCCCTAACGTGGCTAAAACAACGGCCGCACTTACTTTAACGGATATAATGCTGCAAAAATATATTGCGTTATTTGGCTGGGGCTTTAATGAAACATGGGTAGATCTGCGGAAGTATGAATACAACAGGTACATTGCTCCTGGTTCAGTTTTTCCTGTATACCGCACCTTTGCAACACCACAGGCACTGAATGGCCTCAATAATGGCCAGCTGGTACAAAGGGCCCGCCCGCGTTTCAATTCAGAGTATGTATGGAACCTGGATGAACTGAAAAGGATCCAGGCTGATGCATCAAATTATCATACCAAGCCTATCTGGTTTGCAATACCCAACTAAAACCGCAACTCATGAAGCTATCATATATTATCATATTAATTGCGGGTGCAAGCATTGCTTTAACTGCCTGCAAAAAGAACACCTTCCATGTAACGGAAAGGGATATCATCACTAACACCGCGCTGATAAAGATCGGGTACTTTTCACCGAGCATTAATAACCAGGGCATACAACTGAAGATCAATGGTACCAGGGTGAGCAATAACTTTGTGTATCCCATTGCGTTCCCTGGCGGCGGGTTGAACACCGGCGGTTCCAATAACAGCGATTATGTAACGGTAACACCAGGTGAAACCACCATCACTTTATCTGTTCCCAAAGTTGGGACTGCAGAGGATTCCGTGCCTGTGCTCACTTTTTCACAGGCATTGTCTGCCAACAAGAAGTACACCTTCTTTACAACGGATTCGGTACCGAATGTGAGTGGAGTGATTGTTGAAGATGATACGGCGCCTGTAGATACAGGTGCGCGCGTTAAGCTCATCAACCTGATCCCAAATGTACCCGCCGTGGATTTTTATCATCGCGGAGTACTGCTGAAGGCAAACGTTAAATTCAAGGAGGTGACGGAGTATATGAACATCCCCTTTGGCAATGACGTTTGGGCCATCCGCAGAGCTGGTGCCCCCATTACAGAAGCGGTATTGGGTACCCAAACCATCAATACCGTGCGGCAGCGGATCTATACCTTCATGGCCAGGGGATGGCAGGGTGGTACAGGTACACTCAACCCGAGGATCTCGGCCATCTTTGTACAATAATAATTTCCGGCGCCGGGCTTTTTGCCCGGCGTTGTTTTTATATTTGTTACATGAGCTTACGTAGCCAGATCCTCTCTGAAGGTTCAAAAGAAAATGCACTGAAAGTTGTCCATTGGATAGGGAATGATCCTGAACGGTTCCGCAACCTCATGGATATTTTCCTGCATGATGAATACCGCGTGGTGCAGCGGGCCTCCTGGATCATGAGTATAGTGGCTGAAGCACAGCCCGCCTTAATAAAGCCCCATTTAAAGGCGATGGTGGACCGGATGGGTGATGCGGATATACCTGTTGCGGTTAAACGAAATGTGGTACGTGTGCTGCAGTTTATACCCGTTCCTGAAAAGCTGCAAGGTCCTGTAATGGATTATTGCTTCCGTTTCCTGGAAGACCCGCAGGAAACCGTGGCCGTAAGAGTATTCTCTATGACTGTGCTCGCTAACCTTGCACAGCAATACCCTGAGATCAAAAATGAGATCATCCTGCTGATAGAAGACCAACTGCGCGAAGGCGCCTTGCCTGCGTTTAAAAGCAGGGGAAAGAAAACGTTGAAGTTATTGCAGGGGAAGAAGTAAACTTCATGAAAAAGGAAACATTGTCGCCGCCGGCGCTCCAACATCTCTACCAAAACAAAAAAAAGCCCGAAGCATATGCTCCGGGCCTTCAGGAAATCTATTTCGAATGACACTTAAAAACACTTAGTTATCTCCCTGCTTATCATCTGCTGCTGGTGGTGGTGGAGGTGGAGGTGCAGGTGGTCTGTTGGCATACTTGATCTCAATCGGCCTTCTTACAGGTGCGGAGATCGGCCGGGAGGTTGGTGCAGCAGGGGCAGCTGGTTGCTCTGGTGCTTCCTCTCTTGGCACGTATGGCTTAGGTTCTTTCTGTGGTTTCGGCTCTCTGGGCTCTTTCGCTTCTTTCGGCGTATTAGGCTTTTTCTTAGCACTCTTAGGCGCAAAAATAGCGATCATACGTTTACCTTCCATCAATGGCATCCCTTCAAGGGCCCCCACTTCTGCAAGACGTTCTGCAAATTTCAACAGGATCAGCTCACCACGTTCTTTGAACATGATTGCCCGTCCTTTGAACTGTACATATGTTTTAACCTTATTGCCTTCCCGCAGGAATTTCTCGGCATGTTTGGCTTTGAAATCGAAATCGTGATCGTCTGTATTCGGCGTAAAGCGAATTTCCTTCACCTCGCTCTTATGAGCATTCGCCTTCATTTCCTTTTCCTTCTTCTTCTTCTCGTAAAGGAATTTGTTATAATCGATGATGCGGCATACAGGAGGGACTGCATTTGGGGATATTTCTACCAGGTCCAGTTGCAGGTCTTCAGCCATGCGTAATGCATCATCCGTTCTATAAAGCCCTGGCTCCACGTTATCGCCAACCAGCCTGACCTCAGGTACACGGATCATTCTGTTTGTACGATGCTCCTGCTGTTGTTCTCTTCTGAAATTAGGGTTTCTGCCCCGGAAGTTTGGTCTTGGTCCTTGTTGCATTAAAATGTTGAATTGTTAGATAATAATGATGATAAACGCGGCATATTGAGTTTTATTCTTATAAAACAAATGATCATTCAAAAGGTTTGCGGTTGGTAACTTCGTCCTGTATCAGGCTTACAAATTCGGCTACGGACATGGCGCCGAGATCTCCTTTGGCCTGCCTGCGTACCGCTACTTTGGCGTCTGATTCTTCTTTCTCTCCCAGCACCAGCATGTAAGGAACTTTCGCTACTTCCGCATCACGGATCTTTTTCCCGATCTTCTCGCTTCTATCATCAATTTCAGCGCGAATTTCCGCTTTTTTTAGCAATTCTGCTACTTTTTCTGTATAAGCCTGGTACTTGTCACTGATCGGCAGCAATTTCACCTGGGTGGGTGTGAGCCATAAAGGAAATTTACCTGCACAATGTTCTATCAGCACAGCAATGAACCTTTCCAGCGAACCAAACGGCGCGCGGTGGATCATTACAGGACGGTGTATTTTGTTATCAGCCCCTACGTATTCCAGTTCAAAACGCTCAGGCAGATTGTAATCCACCTGGATGGTACCCAGCTGCCATTTACGGCCCAGGGCATCTTTCACCATGAAGTCCAGTTTGGGGCCGTAAAATGCCGCCTCTCCATATTCTACCACGGTTTTCAGGCCTTTTTCAGCAGCTGATTCAATGATCGCCTGCTCAGCCAGTTCCCAGTTCTCGTCTGATCCGATATATTTCGCACGGTCTTCTTTGTCTCTCAGCGAAATTTGTGCCGTATAATTTTCAAAGCCTAAACTTCCAAAAACATACAACACCAGGTCTATCACTTTGCAGAACTCTTCCTTCACCTGGTCCGGACGGCAGAACAGATGTGCATCGTCCTGCGTGAATCCGCGCACACGGGTAAGGCCGTGTAATTCTCCGTGCTGCTCATAACGGTAAACAGTACCGAACTCTGCAAAACGCACCGGCAGGTCTTTGTAAGACTTGGGAGAAGTTTTATAGATCTCGCAGTGATGCGGGCAGTTCATGGGCTTCAGCATGAACTCCTCTCCTTCTTCCGGTGTATGAATAGCCTGGAAGCTGTCTTTCCCGTATTTCTCGTAGTGGCCTGAAGTGATGTACAGGTTCTTGTTCCCGATGTGCGGAGTAACAACCGGCAGGTACCCGCTTTCAATCTGGGCTTTTTGCAGGAAGTTCTGCAGGCGCTCTCTCAGCATAGCACCTTTGGGAAGCCATAAAGGCAGGCCCAAACCTACTTTCTCAGAGAAGGCAAACAGCTCCAGTTCTTTACCCAGCTTGCGATGGTCGCGTTTTTTTGCTTCTTCGAGCAGGGTCAGGTATTCATCCAGTTCCTTTTGGGAAGGGAAAGTGATGCCGTAGATGCGGGTCAGCATCTTGTTGTTTTCATTCCCCAGCCAGTAAGCCCCGGCAATATTGGTGAGTTTCACCGCCTTGATAAAGCCGGTATTGGGAATGTGCGGGCCACGGCAGAGGTCCGTAAAATTGCCCTGGGTATAAAAAGTGATGGTACCGTCTTCCAGTTTCTGCAAGAGGTCCAGCTTATAAGGATCGTTCTTTTCAGTAAAGTACTTGATAGCGTCTGCCTTGGAAACATCCTTGCGTACGTATACGCTGTTTAGTTTGGCCAGTTCAGCCATTTTGGCTTCCAGCTTCCGCAGCTCTTCATCTGAGATCTGGCGGCCGTCGAGGTCCACATCGTAAAAGAAACCGCCGTTTTCCAATGAAGGTCCATAACCGAACTTCACACCCGGGTACAGTGCCTCCAGCGCTTCTGCCATTAAATGCGCAGAAGAATGCCACATAGTAGCCTTACCGTCCGTATCCACCCACGTGAGCAGTTGTAATGTACCGTCTTGTGTAATGGGGCGGGAAGCGTCTACCACCTGTCCGTTTACTTTTGCCGCTAAAACTTTGCGGGCTAGGCCTTCGCTGATGGATTTGGCAATGTCCAGTGCTGATACACCCTGTTCATACTGTCGTACTGCGCCATCCGGAAATGTAATGTTGATCATAAATCCTGTTCTCAAATAAAATGCATGCGAAATTACGAAATCCATTACGAATTACGAATTACGAATTACGCTGATTTGACTGTTATGTGGAAGCACCGGCCTATATTTTCATCAACAGGCGGAAAAGGTGGCTGCTGCCATCGTCGTTATCTGCCACCAGTATGAGTTCAGGGGTATTTCCTGTTTCCCGCAAACAAATGGACTCTATCTTCTTTTTAAAGAAAACAGGTGAAATACTTTCCAGCGGGATCCATTCATCTGGCCAAACCATGTCTTTCAGGAGGGCGGCGGAAGCATTCCGGATCAATCCTACCCTGCTCTCTCCTATTGCACCGTCGTCATACACATTGGCCGTATCTTCAGAAGAAGCTGTAAAGAACAGCCAATCCCTTTCAGGCCACCAGGCAAGGCCGGAAATACCGGTAAAACCGGTCGTTTCCTCCGGCAGGATCAGCTGGCTGTAATGTATACTGGCCGGGCTTTTCCAGATATCTGTCACGGAGCTGTGGATCAGCGTATTATACGGATGCTCTTTGTGCCCCCTGTTTCCCAGCAGGATGCCTGTACCAAAAGCAGTGGCCGCTTCTATGTTCAGTTCAGTTAACCCCTCATTACGCAATTGCCGGTAAAAAGGCCCCAGGTCCTCTATTAATGGGGACTCCTGCCCAAAATCCCAGATCGCGGCATAGTCCCGCTGCGGAGAGCGTGAGCCGGAGCCCAGCAGCAGCAATGCTTTATTCCCTTCCGTGCCCACAATGGCCAGGCTTTCCCAATCCTTTTTTTCTTTTTTGGGGATCCTGTATTGATCAGGCCCGGGAATGGGCGTTACACTAACTAAAGCAAAATCATCATCCAGGCAATAGATGCAGCAGGCATCATCCCCTGCGATGTAAAAAAGGCCATTATGATATTCAATGCCGGAAGCGGAAGGGATCTCCGGAAATTCAATGGAGGAATGCAGTGAGAGGATCATCCGTCAAACTTAAAATTTTATATCGAAATTGCAGCCCTATGCTTTCATTTGCAGATCATATCATCCGGTTCAATACACAGCTGAACTTTACCGGCAAATTACCTGCGGGTATCCGCATCATGAACCCTTTCCAGGAACAACCGGGCGTGGTGGAAACCATGACGAAGTTCTACAGGAAATTCTATGGGGACCATCACCCGCGCCGCATGATCGTGGGTATCAATCCCGGGCGCCTGGGCGCAGGCCTTACAGGGGTTCCTTTCACAGACTCCCACCGGCTCGCAGACCCTTGCGGCATTATCATTCCGGGCATCAAAACCTTTGAGCCCTCTTCTGTTTTTGTGTATGATGTGATCGCCGCATATGGCGGCCCCGAAGCCTTCTACAGGGATTTCTACATCGGCTCCATGTCTCCCCTGGGCTTCACTGCATTAAAACCCGGCGGAAAAGAAGTGAACTACAATTACTACGACAGCAAAGCCTTAACCGCGGCTGTATATGATTTTATGGTCTCCAATATCCACAAACAACTGGATTTTGGAATGGACCGTTCTGTGGGTTATTGCCTGGGAACGGGTAAAAATGCAGCGTTCCTTACCCAACTGAATGAGAAGGAACGCTTCTTTAAACAGATTGTGCCGCTGGAGCATCCACGGTTTGTGATGCAATACCGCAACAAACGGAAACAGGAATATATCGATAAATACCTCGCCGCTTTCAGTGACTACTGAAAACGCAGCGTATCCGTTACGGACCCGCAGGTAAGCATGGCATCGCCAAAATAAGGGTTCAGGACCTCTGCTTTATCGCTTAACCAGTAAGCACCTTTATCGTTAAATGCCATAGGGCAATATTGCCGGTAAACGGTACTGCCTTTCAGGCCGGTTGCCTTCACCAGGTCATACATCATTTCAGATACCATATTGAAAGACTCCCTGCGTGCATCCAGGCCGCCTTTTTCTATCAGCAGGCCCTGTAATTCTGCCGCGATATCGCCTGCGTTCACCTCTAACTGGCTTTCCCGGGCTGAATCCACGCCCAGCCTGGCAATCGGCAGGCTATCCAGGTGCTGTTTCAGGGAAACGGCCGCCAGGTCTGCTGCCAGGGTATCGGATTTCACCAAAGCGCCGGACAGTTGGTAATAGGCCGTCATGGTCACTTTCAGGGAATCGTAAAATTCATCGGAAAACGGCGCCTGCAGGTCGCCGGAGGTAGTTTGTGCCGTTGTATCTGCCGAGGAACTGGTGCCAGATTGCTGGCAGGCTGCGAACAGGGCTGCTGTAGCTAAGATCCAAACATATTGATTCAAACGCATACGATATGATTTGAGGCAAATATAGCACCAAAAAATGTACTATCTTTGCGCGTTCAATAGCAATTTAAGTATGCTCATCGCACTGCAGGACATAACATTCGAATTCGGCGCAAGAACCATCATCAAAGATTCTTCCTTGCATATTATACCGGGAGACCGCATCGGCCTGATCGGCCTGAACGGTACCGGTAAATCCACCCTTCTCCGCATTATCAACGGAGAATACTCTATTTCCAAAGGAAGTGTGAATAAGATCCGCAACCTGAGCCTTGGTTTCTTCAACCAGGACCTCCTGAGCTTTGAAACAGACGACAGCATCCTCAACGTGGGCATGACGGCGTTCTCCGAAGCGCTGAAAGTAGAAAAGGAACTGGAAGAACTCACCGAAAAACTGGAACATTCCCAGGATGAAGCAACCCTGCATGCATACAGCGATAAATTGCATGAATTCGATATCCTCGACGGTTATAACATCCGCCATAAAACAGCTACTGTGCTGGAAGGCCTTGGTTTTACCACGGCAGACCTGGAACGCCCTTACAACCAATTCTCCGGAGGATGGCGTATGCGGGTACTGCTGGCAAGGATCATCCTGCAAAAGCCGGATGTATTAATGCTCGATGAACCGACGAACCACCTTGACCTCCCATCCATCGAATGGCTGGAAAAATACCTTTCCAATTACGACGGCGCGGTGATCATCGTGTCCCACGACCGGTATTTCCTGGACAGGATGGTGAACAAAGTAGTGGAATTGTACCAACAGGAACTCCATCACTATGCCGGTAACTACTCCGATTATGAAGAGGAAAAAGTAATGCGCCGCGAATTACAGCAACGCGCTTACGAAAACCAGCAGGATTATATCAAACAACAGGAACGTTTTATAGAACGATTTAAAGCGAAAGCATCCAAAGCTGCGCAGGCACAAAGTATTGCCAAACGGCTGGATAAGATCGAAAGGATTGAACAAACAGATAGTGGTCCGTCCAAGATCAGGATGAACTTCTCTGTGGACAAAATGCCCGGTAAGATCCTTTGCACCCTGGAGAACGTGAGCAAGTCGTTCGGCAGCAATACCATCCTGAAGAACACCAGCGCTGAGATCAACCGGGGAGACAAGATCGCCCTTATCGGGGCGAATGGTAAAGGTAAATCCACACTCCTGCGTGTAATTGCAGGAACAGAACCTTTTGAGGGAAACCGTATCCCCGGCCATAATGTGGTAACCAGTTTCTATGCTCAGCACCAGCTGGAAGCCCTGCATATGGATAATGAGATCCTGGAAGAACTGAAGGGTGTGGGCAGTGGCCGTACAGAAGTGGAGCTGCGTACCCTGCTGGGTTGCTTCCTGTTCCAGGGAGATGATGTTTTCAAAAAGATAAGGATCCTCTCCGGGGGAGAAAAAGCCCGTGTGGCATTGGGTAAAGTGATCATCGGCCAGGCCAACTTCCTGCTGCTGGATGAGCCCACGAACCACCTGGATATGAACTCCGTTGAAATGCTGATCGATGCATTGGGTAAATATGAAGGCAGCCTCGTACTCGTATCGCACGACCGGTATTTTGTAAGCAAAACGGCGAACAAGATCTGGGAGATCGTAGATGGTGAGATCAAGGAATTCAAAGGCAATTATACGGAGTGGGAAGAATGGAAGAAACGCCAGGCATTAGCAGCAGCACCACCCAAGGCTGAAAAAAAAAGTCCTCCAATAGCGCAGCCGGTGCAGGCACCGCAAAAAACGTCTATTGACAAAGACCTGAAAAGGGAATTGCAGAAACAGCAAAAGCAGGCACAGCAGCTGGAAGAACAGATCAGCAAGCTGAAAGAACAGCTGAAGCAACTGGAAGCTGATATGGCCAACCCTGATGTATACGGCGATAAGCAGAAATTCCGCAACACGGAAGATGCTTATAAGAAAGCCAATACAGACCTCACTAAAGCGAATGCGGAGTATGAAGAAGTGTTTGAAAAGGTGATGGAGCTGGAAGAGAAAATGAACGGGTGATAACATTGTTAAAATAAATAAGGAAGGTAGCCGGGAATGGCTACCTTCCTTATTTAGAGGATCTGGGTACTCCTATTCTTTCTGCTTTAATTGAAATAAAGTTATTACTGATCTCCACATTGTTCAGAACGGCTGGTTTCGCCGGCGCACAGGATTCTTTGTTATACACCACTCAGAAAAACACCTCCCTTACTATTAAAAAATGGGAGAAGAATGATCTTGTAAACAGCGAAAAGTATCAAAACTATATAAGTAGCAAGAGGCTCGCCAAAGACCCGTAAAAAATCGTGGCCAATAACCCCGCTTTTTATATTTACACAGTATTTGAGACAGTGTCTCCTGTAAACCTATCCGTTATAAGTTCGGGTCAAATTCCACAATCCATTCAATACCATATTTGTCTCTGAACATTCCGGCGTATGTACTCCAGGGACTGTCGCCCATGGGCCCTTCAACCTCCCCTCCTGCGGATAATCCGTTAAATATTTTGTCGGCTTCTTCACGGCTTTCAGTGCTTACAAGTATTTTAGACCTGTTTTCGTTTTCATTTACCCGTCCCATAAATTCCGGAACATCATTGGCTATTAACACATTGTGCTTGCCGATAGGTAAAGCAATATGCATTATTTTATCTGCTTCGTTTTCCGCAACCTGAAATTCAGGGCCCGACAGGTCCTTGAAGCGAATGATCTTTGTGAACTCTCCGCCAAAAACTGACTTGTAAAAGGTGAATGCTTCTTCGGCGTTGCCATTGAAGTTGATCCAGGGGTTGATTGTTTTCATAATTTTATTTTTAAGGATAAATTTTTTTTGCTCACGCTATTCAGCATTCTCCTTGTCAATGTGATTGAAAATTTCCTTCTTATAATTTCTGCGATATGGCTGCCAACAGGTTATCCAAATTGCTCATTGTCATCTTAAATCCTTCGGTAAAGCCCATTTCAATCATCTTCTCCATGCGCTCAAAGGATTCATTAAAAATGGTGATACTCACTTTTGTTCTGCCATTTTGTTCGCTAAAAATGTAATCCCATTCAGAACCCGGCAATTCCGGGTTTCCGTCTTTGTCCGCAAAAGAATTATACATTTTAAAATTTGTTTTCGGGGTAATGGATATATATATCTGAATAGCCCAACGCTCTTGTCCGTCGGGGCTTATCATAGCATAAAATCTTTGCCCTCCGACTTTGAAATCCATATACTTGGTTTTGGCGCGCATTGGTGCAGGTGCTCCCCACTGGTCCAGTAGTTCCGGCATAGTAAAAGCATCCCATACCAAAGAAAGCCCGGCATTAAATTCCCTGGTTATAAATACCGTTTTCGCTGCTTTGTCAACATTAAAATCAAATAGCAAATCGTTATTCATTTTTTCTGTTCTTTTTTTGTTGATAATAATTCGTCAAGTTGATTAAATTGAATTTCCCAGCTTTGCCTGAATTGGGCTAACCAGTTGTCTAATTCTTGCATTTTCCTTGCATTAAAGTGATAATAAATCTCCCTGCCGCTATGCTCAGGTTTAATTAATTCGCATTCATGCAAGACTTTAATGTGTTTCGATACCGCCTGCCGGGTCATATCAAATTTTTCGGCCATCGCATTAGGCGTTAATGCCTTAATGGCAATTAAAGTTAAGATGGCCCTGCGGGTCGGATCGGATATAGCCTGAAATATATCTGGTTTCATTTTTACTAAACGCGCAACTTTTGAGTTGCTAATCTACGTGCAACTTTTGAGTTGCGCAAATTTATTTGGTATTTTTTGGGTAATGCAGGAAAAAAGATTTGTGACCAGGGGAAATTGCTATTTGCAGGACCAATCCGGGGCTACTGAAATGAATCCGTCAGAACAAATACCGACTAAATACATATAAGGTGGCTTTTTCTCCGCCAACATCACTGCCGTGCAACAATCTTAATCTCCGGCAACCGGTTCGGCAATGCCAGCCCGCTTACCACAACAATCGTACTGGCCACGCTTTCCGGATTGCCATAAAACTCCGCTTTATTATCCCTCCGGGCCTTAAAAGCCGTTTGCAGATCCAATACAACCGTTTTATATTTTATAGTACTTTTACATCCCTATGAAAAAACTATTACCGATCCTCTTCATTTGCTTTTCAAACACCCTGTATGCACAGGATTTCCCGGATATGCGCAGCTGGTCGTTATACGGCGATTCTTTAGAACGGTACATTTTTGCAGACACCGCATTTGTACGCATCACACCGGATACAAAACAAGCTCCTATCGATACCCTGCTGGCCGGAGATAACATCACCATAACAAACATCACTTCCAATTCCCTCACCATTCGTGGCCTCAAAGGTCCATGGCTGCAAGTGAACTATCAGAAGAACGGAGAATCAAGAAACGGCTACATCTGGCAGGGCCTGGTGAGTTGCGCTCCTATGCGCCGGGGAGATATTAAGTTTGTATACGGCATTGAACGCCGCGCAGATAGCGCTTATACTTCAGACCAGGGTAAGGATACATTACGCCGGTACCTCGTAAGGCTTAAGGTAATACAGAATGGCAGCATACTCGCTAAAGCCGCGTTTGTTACAGACGATGATGAAAGTGCCAATTTCAGCATGGGAAAAGTAATGAGCGGGATGGGTTTAAGCAATGTACAACATATTGTAGTAGTCACATTTAGCGGTGAAGCCTGCGCCATCCCCACGTACGACTACTATTTTGCCCTTACCAAAGATAACCAGCTGATCCGCCTCCCGGGAAAAACCAATATCGGCGATGCCGGTGTTTATTATCACGGCGAATCATTCACCTTCCCTAATGAAAAGAATGGCAAACCTGATATGGTGATCTGGAATATGATAGAAGAAGAAGCTACGGAGAAAGTGGATAAAGATGGCAACGAAATATTGAAGGTAACCGGTAAAAGAACGGTGAACTATGCCTGGGATGCAGTGAATGGAAAGTTTACAGCCCTCAGGTAAAATTCATAGAAGTCTTGTATTGAAAAGGACTCACACCGGTGTGTTCTTTAAAAACCTTACAGAAGTGAGCAGAGGAATTATATCCGCAAAGGTAGGCTACATCCGCCACCTGCTTGTCGGTCTGAAGAAGAAGTTCACATGCATGCGCAATCCTTAGGTTACTCAGAAAACGGGAAAAACTTTTATTCGTTCTTTTCTTGAAAAAACGACAAAAGCTTTGCTCCGTCATGCAGGCTACATCGGCTACCTGCCGCAGCGTAATTTGCTCGTGCAGGTTTTCTTTCACGAACTTTATCACATCCACGATCCGGTCCGGATAGAGATCATCATAGTGATCCGTTTCGTTATGTACAATATATTCTTTTTCTTCAGAAGAGGAAATAAGGTGCATGATCTGTAAAAGCCCTTCTACTTTTTCGAATCCCTGGATATTTGATAATGCGATGAGTTTTTGGGCAATAAGGTTCCTTGTTTCCCCTAAGATCCGGATCCCTTTGGAGGACTGCTTTATCATGTTGCGTATGCCTTCAAACTCCTTAATAGCTTCAAAGATCTGCATAAAGATCTTAGGGTTAAAATAGCATACGATCACCTTAGACTGCAAGCCCGAATTCTCTTTGTAGTAAACCGGATCGCTCAGCCAGAGATGCGGAACGTTGGAGCCAATAAAAACCATATCCCCGGACTCGAAAGGTTCAACCTTGTTACCCACGATCCTTTTCCCAAAACCTTCTACCACAAAAACCAATTCCAGTTCCGGATGTGCATGAAAAGAAGGCTGGGTATGATAGGGAGACGACAGGAATGGCTGTTCCCTGTATTCTACCTGCATTGACTGGTTGATAAGTGGCGTAATCTCCGTCTTTAATAATTTCATATCAGCTGCGTATTAATTTGGAGCCATTTTAAAGTTAATGATTAATCCATTGAAAGCTAGGGGCAGGTTAATTATATTATATAAATAGCTTAGCAGGTAACATTAAATGAATCCTGTACTTATATTTTTATAAGCATGAAAAAAGATCTGCGAAGCCAAAACTGGTTTGGAAAAAAAGGCAAGGATGGGTTTATATACCGGGCATGGATGAAGAACCAGGGTATCCCCGACTATGAATTCAGGGGTAAACCTGTGATCGGGATCTGTAATACCTGGTCGGAACTCACCCCTTGCAATGCACATTTCAGGGAACTGGCAGAATCCGTTAAACGGGGTGTGATTGAAGCCGGAGGATTCCCCCTTGAGTTCCCTGTAATGTCCCTCGGGGAAACACTGATAAAACCAACAGCGATGCTTTACCGTAACCTGGCCAGCATGGATGTGGAAGAATCCATTCGTGCCAATCCGCTGGATGGGGTTGTATTGCTGTGTGGCTGCGATAAAACAACCCCCTCGCTTGTGATGGGTGCCTGTAGTGTAGATCTTCCGGCCATTGTGGTTTCCGGCGGGGCAATGCTAACCGGCAAATACAATGGCCATGATATTGGAACAAGCGATCTATGGCGCTTTTCCGAAGACGTTCGCTCAGGAAGGATGAGTGAAGAGGAATTGAATATAGTAGAATCCGGCATGTGCAGGAGCCGTGGTCATTGCGCTGTAATGGGCACGGCTTCATCAATGGCCTGCATGGTGGAAGCGCTGGGCCTATCGCTTCCCGGGAATGCGGCCATCCCCGCAGTAGACGCAAACAGGAAGGTACTCGCTCAGCTATCCGGCAAAAGGATCGTGGAAATGGTACAGGAAGACCTGAAGCTGTCCACCATCCTTACGCGGCAGGCATTTGAGAATGCTATCCGGGTAAATGCGGCTATTGGAGGATCTACCAATTTCGTTATCCATCTCCTGGCTATTGCCGGAAGAATAGGTATACCATTAAAACTGGAGGATTTTGATCTATTCTCCCGTAACATTCCGCTGATCGCCAACCTTCAGCCATCCGGCAAATATTTCATGGAAGACTTCTACTACGCCGGCGGATTACCGGCAGTGATGAAACAGATCGAAAATCATTTACACAGCGATTGCATTACTGCAAATGGGAGAAGCATTGCTGAAAATATCAAACATGCGAAATCCTGGAATACTGAAGTTATTGCAACCGCTGAAGCTCCCATTAATACACAATCGGGGATTGCAGTGCTGAGAGGTAGCCTGTGCGAGAATGGAAGTGTTATTAAACCTTCAGCTGCCAGCCCTCAATTAATGAAACACAAAGGAAAAGCCGTTGTATTTGAGAATATTGAGGACTATAAAGCACGTATCAATGATCCCTTACTTGAAGTGGACGAAACCAGCGTGCTGGTGCTGAAAAACGCTGGCCCCAAAGGTTATCCCGGAATGCCGGAGGTCGGAAATATGGGGCTGCCAACCAAACTGCTGCTCAAAGGTGTAACAGACATGGTGCGGATTTCGGATGGAAGAATGAGCGGGACCGGGTTTGGAACCGTTATACTGCATGTTTCACCGGAAGCAGCAGAAAACGGAACATTTGCACTGATCGAAGATGGAGATCTGATAGAACTGGACGTGGAAAGCCGTATATTAAACCTCCTGGTAGACCAGGCAGAACTGAACAATCGGAAAAATAAGCGCGTTACATTTAAAAGTCCTTTCAACCGGGGATACGTACGCCTGTTTATAGATCATGTTGAACAGGCAGATAAAGGCGCCGATCTTGATTTTCTGAAAGGTGGTTCCGGCAGCGAAGTATCCAGAGACTCTCACTAATAGTATTAAATACATGGATTTCAGTAATAAAACAGCCATCGTAACAGGCGCCGGGCAAGGGATCGGGTTTGAGATCTGCAGGCAACTTGCAAAATATGGAGCCACGGTATTGTTGAACGACATCGACGAAAAACTGGCCAACAGTGCGGCGGAAACAATAAGACTTGAAAATGGCAACTGTATTGCGGTACCGGGAGACAGCGGAGATCTCAACTTCGTCAACAGTCTTGTGCAGCAAGCTGTAAGCGCTACCGGGCATCTGGATATCGCCATTGCCAATGCAGGGATCACCTTGTTCGGGGATTTCCTTTCATATCCTGCTGGATCACTTTACAAGGTGCTTCATGTAAATATCGGCGGCACATTCTTCCTGGCGCAGGCGGCCTCGCGCCAGATGAAGTTACAGGGCAAGGGAGGCACCCTTCTTTTCACTTCATCTGTAACCGGGCACCAGGCACATAAAGATCTCGCAGCTTACTCCATGACAAAAGCTGCGCTGGAAATGTTAGCCAAAAACCTCGTAGTTGAAGTATCACAGTATGGCATAACCGTGAATACCGTGGCACCGGGAGCTACCCTCACCGAGCGAACGGAAAGCGATCCCGGATATGCTTCCACCTGGTCACGCATAACACCAATGGGCAAACCTGCGTCTGTAGATGACATTGCGCATGCAGCATTGTTCCTTGTATCTGATCACGCAAGGCATATTACCGGGCAGACCCTGCTGGTAGATGGAGGATGGACTGCCACCAGCCCCTCACCCTATTAAGCAGCACTATTTATCGTCCAGGGCAAAGGCAACATATGCATCACTGCTTTTCCCTCCCCATTTAGACCCGCCACAGGCAATAACAATGAACTGCCTGCCATTGACAGCATAAACTGCTGGTGTTGCAACACCCGGTGCAGGAAGATCTGTTTCCCATAGCGTCTTCCCGGTCCTCTTGCTTAATGCCCTGAATTTGCCATCCGCTGAGGCGCCGATAAAGATCAAACCGCCGGCAGTTACTACCGGTCCACCATAATTTTCACGACCTGTAGCAGGCACTCCTTTTTTCTTAAGTTCCTCAAACTCTCCGAACGGTACCTGCCAGTAATATTCGCCGGTATTAAGATCTATTGCGCTAATGGTGCCCCAGGGCGGGCTTAAGGCAGGATAACCTTCTTTAGTAAGGAATTTGTTATACCCGGTAGAACCATATGAAGGTTTTGCCTTATTCTCATTTTTAATAGTAGTGCCGGTATACAATTTCTCCTGTTCGGACTTTAAATTCAATACAAATGCACCGATCGCCAGCTTATCTGTTTTGCTCAGGTGGGCAAAACCCGGCATCATCCTTCGCCCGGTAGTTAACAGCTCGCTGAACTGGGCAAATTTATATTTCTTCTCTACGCCGATCAGTGATGGATTATCGCCGGACCCCAAACGTTCCTGCCCATGGCATGCCATGCAATTTTTATTGTACAGGAGCGCACCAGCCTCAAGATTGGTCAGCGATTTCCGGGTGCCTGATTCCTGTTTGACCAGGTTCAGCACCCAGGCCATTTCATTGGCATTTACATAAAGGATATTTGTTTCAGGATCAACAGCAGGGCCTCCCCATTCCCCGCCTCCATCATATCCGGGCAGAATGATCGTTCCTTTTACTGTTGGCGGCGTATAAATTCCCTCAGAACGGTAACTTTTAAAACGTTTCCTGATATCCTGGTAGGAGGAATCGCTGACAAGTGTGTTCAGGTCCTTTTCGGTCATGACCTGCCTCACAAAAGGTTTTGGCAAAACAGGAAATGGCTGTGTCGGGCTGAGCTTTTCTCCCAAAGCAGCGCCGTTTGTGGGTACAGGTCTTTCTTTGATAGGGAAAAGTGATTTACCCGTTTCACGATCAAAAACAAAAACGAAACCGGTTTTTGTGGTTTGAACAACGGCGTCGATATTACGGCCATTTTTTGGAAGGGTAACAAGCACCGGAGGGCTGGAAATATCCATATCCCATACATCATGATGCACGGTTTGAAAATGCCATTTTAATTTTCCTGTGGCTGCATCAAGCGCCACGATGCAGTTGCCGAATAAGCCATTCCCTAAACGGTCTCCTCCCCAAAAGTCGTTTGTAGGGCTACCTATGCCGGCATATACAATTCCTCTCTTATTATCGAGCGTAAAGCCAGACCATGCGTTGGTGGAGCCCATCCGTTTATAGGCCGTCTTATCCACCCAGCTGGAATAGCCCTTTTCTCCCGGGTATGGAATGGTATGAAATATCCACTTCTGTTTTCCTGTTCTTACATCAAAGCCACGGATATGCCCGGGTGTTGCATCACTTACCAACCCGCTGGTGATGAACAGGTCTTTGTAGATCATTACCGGGGAAGTTGGTGAGATAGAGACTGTTTTCTCGTCCCGGCCCAGGCCCTTGCGCAGGTCTACACCGCCTTCCACGCCAAAATCCCGGATGAGCTTACCTGTTTCCGCATTAACCGCGAAAGCAATCGGCCCTACGGTATAGATGATACGCTTGTCATCCCCGTTGGCCCAGTATGCCACTCCCCTGTTCATGTTTACACTGCTCCTGGCCCATTTTTTATTACCAATGGAATCAGCAGGATCAAATTGCCATTTCTCCTCGCCGGTAGCGGCATCGATGGCAAAAAGTTTTAAACGGGGAGATACCCCGAATAAAGTGTTATCCACAATGACCGGGTTACATTCCATCGGACCGAATTTAGCCTTGTCCTCTTTTTCAGAATGATATACCCAGGCTATCTTCAGCTGATCAACATTGGAAGTATCCACCTGTTTCAGGCTCGAATACTTGATATTATCTCCGCTGCCACCCTGAACTTTCCAGTCTCCATACTTTTGCCATACCAAATGTGATGCGGACGTAAGCATCGCCATCAGTATACCAACCGCAAGCAATAATTTCGTTTTTTGAATGGCCATTTTTTCTTAAATAAATGATATCCCCAAATGTATTATCATCAAAGGAGTCCTGATGTCATTTAATTAGCTGCCAATATCAAATTATTACCCCTCAAAAGTCTTAATCTATATCAACATTTTTAAACGCCATATTCCGTACGTTGCAATTTCACCAAAAACAATTTACGTTATGGCTACACAAACAGGAGTAATAACTTATGATGGCAAGCTGGATAAGACCATCGGTTACAACCGCAAGGGAAAACGCTGCGTCCGCCGCCTGCCTGAGCAGGTACGGAGAAGTGATGCCACCATACTTTCCGGTACAGACTTCGGTACCGCCAGCAAGGCTGGCAAACTGGTCCGCATGGCCTTAGTACCCGCCCTGGATATCCGCATGGATTATACCCTCACCAACCGGCTCAATAAAGAGATGCTGAAGGTACTTTATACAGGCAGCCGGGAACGTGGCAACCGAAGGATCCAAAACAAAGCACTCGAACTGCTGAAAGGATTTCAGTTTAACAAAGCAACGGGGCTGGACAGGCTGTTGCCTTTCCCCACCCCCCAAGTAGTGCAGGACGGCGATAAGTTACGGATCGTTATACCAGCCATGGAAGCATACGCTATCCGCCATGCCGGCAATACCACGCACATTGAGATCAAAGCGGTAGCAGCAGGTCTGCGCTTTAACGGCAACGACAACCAGGAGCAAGCCGTATCAGATAAAGTATTATTCCGGATCAACGAGCCGGTAGCAGCTACGGAATTGGTACTTCCTTTCAAAGCCGGAGAAGCAGAAACGATCGTGGTACTGCAAGTAAGGGCCTTTCATGAACACAATGGAAAATTGCTGTCGTTGGGTAATGTGAAATACTTTGCAGCGGATATCATTGATGTTATTCCGTCTTTCACTGAAGAGGAAGCAGGCACACCGCCTCATGCCGCAGAACTTTCCCTGCAGCAAAGCGATAAAACCTACACTGCACCTAAAAGAGAATGAACCTAAATGAGGGGGGTGACAAAAATTGATGTGAAGTATTGTCTTCCGCAGGAAAACTTATGCCCGCAATGGAAAAGCAGCACATTATTTGCAGTAGATCTGTTAAATGGAAACACGGTATCCGAACAGTCCTCTTCTTTCTTTGGCTAAAAAGCAGCTTTTAGTACTATACACCCCTCATCTTAGCCAGTAAACATCAACCCCGCATCGTCTCCACCTCAGGTACACATTAACTCCACATCAAGTCCACCATTCCTTCGATATTCTCTCGTCTATCCCTTATCAGTACTGCATTGCTCCCCCTATGCACAAGTACAATACGCCACCAGTAACCTTCTTACCGCTCCCGAAGCATAAGATGCTGTAGCATCAACAATTTGTTATACGCAGGGCATTGGTAATAATAGGTCACCACATGATACCCACTGAAGATCCGCTTGTATGGATCAGGCAAAAGCGAATTAAACCCCGCCTTAAAAAAAACAAAATCTCCTCCATCATCATTTAAGGAAAGCCCCTCCGGCACTGTACCTCCCAGCCATATCAGCGCGGTAGACAGGATCACCCTGTCCATCGGGTCCTGCGCCATGCGAAGCTGAGCCGTAGCATCTGCGATAAGCTGTGCCCGGTGTTTCTCCAGGGAAGCGATCGTAAACGTTCCCATCAAACGGGCAATATGATAGATCAGCACCGGCGTTCTGCCGTAATGTGGGGAGATATAGGCAGGGTGTGTAACATACTCACGGTGGCGGATAAAGGAATCCAGCAATGCAACGCTGGCTGAATCAGAACGCCCGTTAAACATGCCATAAGCATGACTGAAGTAAAGCGCATTCGTTAAAACGCAAAAGTCAAAGTCAATGGGCATACTGCGGCCAAACCAGGTAGAATAAGCCGGTAGATCCCTGTACTTCGGAAAGGTATTCCGGATGCGGTACCGGACAGTATTGGCATGCTGCTCCATCAGCAACTTCACCGCACGGGCCGTAGTATCGTTTGCCTGCATGCCCATCAGCAGGATAACAGTATCATCGATATCATCCGGAAGTGTATGCCATTTTTTAAATAACCCCAGGAAACGGGAATTGGGAAAAACGATGCCCGGGTTTGTTTTCCAGAAATTATAGGTAGCGCGGGTTCCATTGCGAAAATACCTGAAAGAAGAACGGGCACGGGCAAGGATCTGCTGGCAAAGCACACTGTCTTCTCCACGAAACCGGTTTTGCAATTCCGTTAAGGTGAAGGCAATCAGGCCGGTGAAGAATATATTGTTATCCTCCTTCTTTTTCCCCTGCAGATTGCCATAATACCGAAAGCTCCGAAACATTCCGCAATAATAGAAACTATCTTCAGCCACCTGGTCCGCGGCTATTTCCCTGAGAAGACGGGAGGTTTGCCCCCTGGCCTGCAACCCCATCACCAGGCAAAGGAAGAACATACTAAACCTCATACAGGTAACGGTTTAGAGCTGCCGTGTAATTTCCGCCATTGTACACAGCGCCGCCAGGTAAAACGCATACAGTGCCAGATACCGGAAGGCTTTTCCATATCAACAATAAATGCTTTGCGGGGCAGGTCTTTGAAGTCAGGAAGTTCCGGCCGCCCCTGCTGAATAGCCTGTAACCGGCTGATAGCAAATTCTCCGAAAGAACAGATCGCCATCATATCCAACAAAAATTGCTGTTTGCGTTCTGTGGATGTATCTAAAGCATTGATCTCTGCTTCCAGGCTATTCACCATGCCCATAAAAAACGCATGGAATGCATAGGCATCCCGCATTCTCACGGGTAATGTCTGAACGCCGGCCTGCAGGTCTTTCCAGATATCAAAAAGGTCGTTGGTAAGTTGAATGATGCCTCCCAGGTAAAACCAGCATTGCCGTTCAGCAGGGCTTACTTCTTCATCCAGGTAAAAGCTGCATAACAGCACCGCATAACTTCCCTTTCCGATGGTTACGCGATACAGATCTGCATCTGTTATACTGCTATCTGTTTGCATGGCTGAATCTATCTGGGCCTGGAACAAACCACGGGTAGCCTCCCCATATGCGGCTTTTTGCTTTACAAATTGACTGAGCAACGAATGTGCATGCAAAAACACCTGCTCTTCTATCCGCTTTGGTATATAAGATTCAGGCATGTAAGCGATGTTATACAATTCTTCCTGTGACAGCTCTGCCCTATCCGTAAAATCATCGAATGTAGTACTGCAGATAAAATAATGCAGCATCCGCTCCCGCTCTCCCTCAGACACCTTACGCCCACGCAAATTACTGAACGCCCGCACGATCATGGGCACATAGATACTGTAGCTGTTTATAATGTTCCTGCGGGCATCCTCCCGTAAACGCGCACCATACGCTGATTCCAGTGCAGACACATTTTCGGTTGCCCAGGCCGCCTCCCGCTTACGGCTGACGGTGATCCTGATAACCCGAAAAATAATTCCCGCACCAAATTGCAACCAGTACATAAATCCTCCTTTTAAATGAATTGAACAAACAACATAGACAAGATGCCCATCAGCATCACTATTTTGATGCTTCCGCTCAGGCGGTTATAATCAGCGCAGGCTTTTGCTTTGAATACTTTCAGTATGATCCGTATCAATGGCGCTATCACCAGCAGGATGGTGTAAACAGACAGTAGCCTCGTCCATAAATTCTGCTCCCACAAATAAGGTTGTATAACAGCAAGGAGGATGATCATGCAAAAAAGGTTCAGCGTCACAATGTAACGGACCACTCCATCACTTAACACGATCGCCATCGTATTTCCCCCATGAAGCCTGTCCCCTTCCACATCCTCCATATCTTTTATGACCTCCCGCGCAAATGAGAGCAGGAATGCGAATCCCGTATATAATAACGTGGCTATCTGCAGATAACGCGAAGCCTTTGCAGGCATCCGCGACATTTGTTCCACTATCATTAAAAGCACGGGCAATGCAGATGCCGTAATGCCGGAAACCACGATATTCCCGGCCAGGAAACTCTTCTTCAGGAACGCTGAGTACAGGTACAATAAAAGGATGGACATGAGCACGCAGATCACTGGTAAAGGATTGGAAAGCAACAGGCTCACCCTTGTACCCAGCAATACAGCTAATATGTTCATCCCTATATACAGCGTAAGCGCTGTTCTTTTACTGATCCCCCGTGTTATGAAAACTTTATGAGGTTTGTTGATGATATCAATGGGAACATCGAAATAATCATTGATGATGTAACCGGCTGCTGCAATCAGCTGGTAAGCTGCCGCAATAGATATGAAATTCCGGATATCCACCAGGAGCCCTATTCCATATCGCAACATCAGGGGATTAATTACACAATATTGGAACAGGAACTGCGTCAGCAAAATAAAAAACAGGTTTGGCCAGCGTACCAATTTCATAAATAAGGATATGCTCTTCATTTGGTTGTAGATGCTATAGGTTAGGGACCGAAATTGAGGGACGAAAGTAAAAAAAAATAAATATTGATTTTCAGTACTTTAAAAATAAATATGCGCAATTAAAAACTTGCGCATATATTTGCAAGAAATCACTTGCGCATTATGAAACAAACGAGAGACATCTTCCAGGCCATAGCAGATCCCACCCGCAGGCAGATCATAGGAATGCTGGCTGGGAAAACCCTTAATGTTAATGCTATTGCCAGGGAGTTTGATATGACCCGGCAGGCAGTTTCATTACATGTCCAATTCCTTAACGATTGTGGCCTTATTGTGATCAAACAGCAAGGCAGGGAAAGATATTGCGAAGCAAAATTCGAAAAACTCAATGAAGTCACAGACTGGGTAAATCAATACCGAAAATATTGGGACAATAAATTCGACGCATTGGAAGGTTACCTGGATAAAATCCAGAAAAAGAAGAAATAAGAATACACTTATAAACACTATATGCAAATGAATAAAGTAATCTCAGCCACGGGTATTGCGCTTGCATTACTTTTCTCCACAGGATTCCGGGGAGTAGAAAAAGCTCCTGGAACTTTAGAGAACAAAGCTATTCCCAAAGAAAAGAAAGCGCTTCTGAATAAAATTGCAGGGCGCTGGATAACGCAAACAAACATCCATGCACGGAATGGCCAGCCAGCCTCAAAAGTGATTGGCAGTGATGTATGGCAATGGTCTCCGGATGGAAATTTCCTCCTTCATATCGCCTATGGCATTCGTGATAAAAATGGCTTCGGAGGAATGGAAATTACCGGTTACAACGCAAAAACAGGTGGCTTTGATAGTTACAATTTTAACCCGGATGGTAGTTTTTCCATGGGTACGCTTACCATTCATAATAATACCTGGATATGGAACAGCGAAAATGTGAGAACAACAGGTGTAATGGATGGAGATGGTAAACTGCTGCCCGTAAAACATGAGATTACAGAAGATGGTAAAACATATGAAGTATTCATGGACGGAGTGCTAACCAAAGGTTCAGATTTCTAAAATAAAAACAAAACTATATGAGAAAAGTAATTTCATTTATGCACGTATCGCTTGACGGCTTTGTTGCAGGCCCGAACGGAGAACTGGACTGGGTTAAAGTGGACGAAGAAATTTTCAATCATGTTGGTAAGCGGATCAGCGAAGGCGATACTGCCTTATACGGAAGAACAACTTACGAGATGATGGAAAGTTACTGGCCCACCGCAGGAGACAGCCCCACAGCATCCAAACACGATATTGAGCATTCAAAGTGGTATAAAAATGTGCACAAAGTTGTTTTATCAAAAACAATGAAAGACACAGGGTTAACTAACACCACCATTATTAACAACAACCTTGCGGACAAAATAAATGAGATAAAACAACAGCCAGGCAATGATATCCTGCTTTTTGGCAGTCCCACTGCAACACATTCACTTATTCAGCAGCACTTGATCGATGGCTTCTGGCTATTTTTAAATCCAATTATTCTTGGACAGGGAATCCCCTTGTTTACAGACATTAAAGACAAAATAAAACTACATCTGTTACCCACTACCCGGCAATTCAGCAGTGGTGTTACGGAACTGAATTATACAGTAGAGAAGTAATATTGAAAAAAGGCAACATTTGCTGCCTTTTTTCATTACCTTAAATACCGTATGAAAGTATTCTCCCGGATCATAAAATGGCGACTGCACCATGTATTCTTCTGGCTGGCCTTCTTTGTGGTATGGATCACACTAAGAATAGACGACTATCCTGATCTGTTGCCCACTATCCTGGCCGGCCTTCTGAAAGTACTGTCCCTGGCCGGTGCTGTATACTTCACCAATTATGTATTGATCCCCCGGCAGCTGTATACCAAACAATACCTCGCGTTCTTTTTAAGCTTTACCGCATTGGTACTGGTAACCGGCTTCCTGGTGATCAAAATACTCAACCTTATCCTTACCCCCTATGCCTCCAGTATTACCCACTGGCCCAATGCCACCTTCAACAGCCAGGTATACGATGTGTATATCCCCCTGTTCTTCATGGTAGGTGCAGCCGCGGGTATTAAATTCTACATAGATCAATTAAGGACCTTACACCGTTTGCAGGGTGCATTGAGAGCAGGCGCGGAACAGGAGCTGCAATATCTGAGGGCACAGATCAATCCTCATTCCCTCTTCAATTCCCTCAACACCATTTATTTCCTCATCAATAAAGAGAATAAAGAAGCCAGGGAAACGCTGATGAAATTTTCTGACCTGCTGCGTTACCAGCTGTATGATTGTAATACAGACAGGATAGACATCGAGAAGGAGATCCAATACCTTAAAAACTTTGTATCCATCCAGCAATTAAGGCACGATGAAAAATACAGGATCAGCTTTCATGCAGATGAAAACGTAAGGGACTTCAGCATTGCCCCGCTCCTGCTGATCACCTTCGTAGAGAATGCATTCAAACATGTATCCGCCCATGAGCAAAACGAAATTAATATCACCCTCAAAAAAGAACAGGGGAAACTTCAGTTAATCGTACACAACACCAAAGAGCACAGCACACGGAAAGAAGAGGCCGGCGGCATCGGGCTCGCCAATGTGAAAAGAAGGCTGGAACTGCTATACCCGGATAAGTATACATTGGATATTTCAGACAACAGCACTACTTTTACTGTCACCCTAATACTGGATATATCATGAAGATCCGCTGTATCATAGTTGATGATGAACCGCTGGCCCGCAAAGGCCTGAAGGAATACATCGCTGACGTGAGTTTCCTGGAGCTCGCCGGTGAATATGATTCTCCGGTAAAAGCAGCCGAAATACTGCAGCAGGAACAGGTAGACCTGATGTTCCTGGATATCCAGATGCCCCGCATGACGGGAATTGAATTCCTGCGTTCACTGCCCCAGCCGCCACAGGTGATCTTCACCACCGCCTATCCGGATTATGCCGTGGAAAGTTTTGAACTGAATGTACTGGATTACCTTGTGAAGCCCATTTCCTTTGAGCGCTTCATGAAAGCAGTGCTGAAAGCAAAGAATCAGCAGAAGAACACTACTTCATACTTCTTCATCAAGTGCGATAATAAACTGGAAAAGATCGCCTACCAGGATATCCTCTATGCAGAGGCCTTGCAGAATTATGTGGCCATCCACACTTCGTCCCGCAAATTCATCACTTACCTCACTTTTAAAGGTGTGGAAGATTACCTGCCGGCAGACCAGTTCGTGAAAGTACACAAGTCCTTCATCGTAGCCCTGGATAAAATAGATAGTATAGAAGGAAATGAATTACTGTTAGGGCCGCATCACATTCCTATCAGCAGGAATTTAAAGGATGAAGTGATGGAGAAGATATTGAATAACAGGTACCTCAAAAGATGATCATTCTTTTACCTGCAGCATATCACTTACGATCTTCAATAATTCCTTATCCAGCTCTACCGCTTCGTTATGGCAATTGATCAGTTCTTTCTGGGCGGCAGCTTCCTGCAGGGGATGCAGGCTCAGGCAACCCGCTACCACCTTCCCTACTTTCCAATCCAGTGCCAGCACTTTGGCCATCACCGGGGCAAGGGTATTGTATCGCGCTGCATGCTGTACCGCCAGCAGAACACGGGAAGCCATCAGGTCACTCAACTGCTTGTGCATTTCCGAATTGTAGGTTTTAATATTCCCTCTTATCGCAGCAGGACTGTGCTGTACAGACCAGCAAAGCCAGTTGATGGAATGGATGCAGGAAGCAAGATGTTTTGTAAGTTCTGCAAGGGCATCTGGTTTTGCCCGGAGGTTCTTAATGATCAAAGATCCGATTACCAGTACAGGTACGCCTATTATCGCACCCTCCAGTATCTTAAGCCATATTTCCTGGGAGAAGGTCAACATATCGGGATAACATTTGCTACAAAATTTAGCAAAATATCATAGATTTTTATCCCTACTTCGTGCTATCTCCACTGCGGTCCCACTTCCGCTTGTTGAACAACATCAATCCCTTATCTATCCCTTTCCGCATCTCCGCCTGTTCTTCCTCAGGTAAAGCCAGCACGGCAGTACATGCTTCACTACAACATCCATTGTATTTCGCTGCACATTTAGCGCACTGGATAAATAACAGGTGACATCCTTCGTTCGCACAGTTGGTGTGATCATCGCAGGGTTCACCGCATTGATGGCACTGGCTGATCACTTCATCACTGATCCTTTCTCCAAGGCGTTCATCAAACACAAAGTTCTTTCCGCGGAACTTATTGGGTAAGCCCCACTCCTTTGCTTTGTTAGTATATTCAATAATACCACCTTCCAGGTGGAACACATTTTTAAACCCCTGGTGCAACATGTAGGCAGACGCCTTTTCGCAACGGATCCCGCCGGTACAATACATAATGATGTTCTTCTCCTTCTGGTCCTTCATCATATCCACCGCCATCGGTAACTGTTCCCGGAATGTGGAAGAAGGCACCTCTAAGGCATTGTCAAAATGCCCCACCTCAAATTCATAATGGTTCCGCATGTCTATGACCACCGTATCCGGGTCTGCCGTCAGTTCATTAAATTCCCTGGCATTCACATATTTGCCCCGGTTATCCATATCAAATGCCGGATCGGTAATGCCGTCCGCCACGATCTTTTCCCGCACTTTTATCTTTAATACCCAGAAGGATTTTCCATTATCGTCCACCGCGATATTCAGCCGGACGCCTTTCAGGAATGAAATGGCATCCAGATGCTGGCGAAATTCCTCAAAATGATGCGCAGGAATACTCACCTGTGCATTTATTCCCTCATTTGCTACGTAAATGCGGCCGAAAACCTGGAGTTTAAATAGTGCTTCGTAAAGCTGGTTCCGGAAGACCTGTGGGTCTGCAATTTTGGCGTACTGGTAAAAGGAGACCGTAACGCGCTGAAAGGTTTCTGCTGCTAACCGGCCCTTTAGCTCGGTGGCAGACAATCTGTTATGTAATACCATGGTGAAATTTTAAGGACCAAAGCCGGTGGAACAAAATTTCTGACATGCCATTTTTAGCATGACGCCGCAAAGTTACACAAAAAAATTATCCACAGGAACTACCACAAATCCCCTTCCTTTTAACCCATTGGAAACCATAACAATTTATTAATATTCATCATTTATAAGCTTTTTGCATGCGATCTGCCACCAAAAATTGTGGCACGCTATTGGAATATTACCATAACATTAACACAAATGGACAGTGTGGAATGCAATATTTCCTGACCCCCTTAAATGAATCTATATGAGTATTTACGTTTTCTACTTCTTCGCTGTGATCATTGGTTTGTGGGCTTATAGGTTAGCCGCGTATTTCTTTGGTGGAAATCCCAATCCAAAGACCTCCCGTAACTCCCAGGCAAGGAGTGAAAAGAGAAGAGTAGCCCGCTACTAAGTTATTTGCGACTATATCCTGGCAAGCAATCAAAAAATATAAAAAACGAGGTACCTTACAAGGCCTCGTTTTTTTATGGGCTTAACTTATGAAACAGCTGTTATTATTTTTATTCCTCCCCTGTGTGGTATTTGCGCAGGATTACAAGACAAAAGAGAACATCCCTTATTATAGCACCGCTGCAGACAGTTATATGGAACAGCAGTGTGTACTGGATATCTATTATCCCACCAATGTCAAAAACTTCAGCACGGTGGTCTGGTTCCACGGCGGTGGCATTACCGGGGGCAACAAAGAGATCCCCGAAGCTTTAAAAGGGAAAGGGCTGGCCATCATAGGTGTTAAATACCGCCTTTCTCCCAAAGTGCAGGCGCCCGCTTACATTGAAGATGCAGCAGCGGCCATTGCCTGGGCCTTCAAACACATTGCAGCATATAACGGAGATACCAACCGGATCTTTATCTCCGGCCATTCTGCAGGAGCTTATTTAGGCAGCATGGTCACGCTCAATAAAGAATACCTCGCTAAATACCAGATAGATGCGAACAGGATAGCCGGGCTTATTTCCCTGAGTTCCCAGGCTATCACGCATTTTACCATCCGCAAAGAGCAGGGCATCAAAGACATCCAGCCCACTATTGATAAATACGCACCGTTATACCATGTAAGGGCAGATGCCCCGCCGATACTCCTCATTACCGGCGACCGGGAAATGGAAATGTTGGGCAGGTATGAAGAAAATGCCTACTGGGCACGGATGATGAAGCTGGCAGGTCATAAGAAAACAACACTGTATGAATTGCAGGGCTTTGGCCATAATATGACGGCGCCGGCCTTCCCCTTATTACTGAAGTTTATAGCAGAGCAGAAATAACTGCTAAAAAGCTGGTAACAAAATATACCCCGGGTTGATATTAAGACGATTATCCGTTTAATGGTCCTAAATCAACATACCATGAGAAAGATCCTGCTTTTAATTCTCCTGTCAGCCAAAGTGGCAACAGCATTTCCACAACAACAAATAGTAGTTTCCGCAGGCGGAGGAGTTAATAATACGTTGCCTGCTGTAAAGGACAAGAGTTACCTGGGAAATGGTTCTAATATACAGGCAGATGTATTGGTGCCTTTTCTGAGTAAGGCCAATAACAGGTTTACAATCGGTATCCTGGCCGGAGGCACATATGTTACAGCCAAAAACCTGGCGCCAAACGTCGATAAACTTCGGGATGAATACAAACTATACAGCGGCAACCTGAGCATTTCCAATGCTCAAAACGGATCCAGTGCAGGCTTTACTGCGCACCTGGGCTTACAGGCCGGCCTTTCATTAGGAGCGCTTGTGCTATCGCCCTCCATTAGCGGTGGTTATTTCAACTTCTCACAAAAGGGTTTTGCACAAACCACCACTATTACAAACAACGGCACCCAACAAACCGTTAAACTTTCTGATCTGCCGGAAGTAAAGAGGACCGGCTTTGTAACGATCCCACAGCTAAAGATCAGTTTTCCGCTGGCAAAAACAATCAGCATTTATACCGCTGCCGGTTTGAACCTTGGGCCCAAAATAACAACAGGGCAAAGGAAATTAGAACCAGCCGGCGGTTATAACGCGGATCATACTTATGAACCTGCGCAGTTAAGTTCAGGGAAAATGACAGTACAACCTTCGGAAATAAATTACCGTTCATACATGCTTAGCGCGGGTCTGAGCTTCCGCATAGGAGGTAGAAGCAAACGCTCAGGAACGGCAGATACAACACGAAACCCTTTATTTGAAAATGGCGGTCTTTCCGGGCAAAATCCTATGTATGGACAAGCAATGCCGGGCTCGCCCATTGGCGGAATTGTGGTAAAGGGCGGCAAAAATCCGGGTGGAAATCTAATAACGGCCGTAAGCGATCATAACGGAACGTTTGAATTGAACGATCTGGAGCCCGGTATTTACAGGTTTACCCTTGAAATGCCTGGCCAACCACAGGGTAAAAGTATTAGTGAACAGGGAGTAAAAAGACAGGAATCAACTGAGCTGGAAACAAGAACATACACCGGCGGTCGTAAGAACGAACCACAGGGCAAAAGCATTAGTGAAAAAGGCCTAAAACGCAGCGACACAGCACAAATGGCACTTCCCGGGCAACCGATCGGCGGTATCGTAGTAAAAGGCGGAAAAAATCCCGGGGGGAACCTGAGCAATCTGACCATTGACACAGATGGATCCATCCGGTTTGAAGTTTTAGAAAAAGGCAACTATCAATTCCTGATCCAGGCAGGCGAACAGTCAAATAAAAGCGGATCTGACAAGAAACAGGGAGAAGTAAAAGGAAACGGGAGAACAGGTCTCAGGGATGTAGTTAAAACACAGGTATGATCCCGGCGGGGCTTATTTCCACATTTTTCATACAAAAACGCTAAGAAAAAGGCAGCATTGTGCTTTATCATATAGATAAACCAGCAATTACATGAAATTCAGATTCTTACTCTTAGCGTTATCAGCTCCTGTGTTGACTTTTGCACAAACATCCAACTTCAGCATAACCGGCAAACTTGGTAACCTGGATAAACCAGCCAAAGTTTATATTGATTATTCAGATGCCAGCGGACACGGTAAGGAAGACTCCGCTAATGTGATAAACGGCGTATTTACATTCAAGGGCGCCGTTTCCGGTCAGACTACCGCCCGTATGTCCCTCGATCATGAAGGAAAAGGCAAACCTTTTTCCATTTATTCTCCCGGCGCCGATGTGATCTATTTTTATTTCGGACCTGAACAGATCAAAGTAAGCTCCAAAGACTCATTAAGCACAGCCATGTTTACCGGTTCTAAAATATACGATGAGCATGCCGCATATAATAAGGCCATCGGCGGCTCCATCATGGAGCTGACTGCCATGTACCAGAAAGAGTATGCCCAGGCATCTCCTGAAGACAGAAAAGACCCCGAATTCATGCAGGCGCTTAATGCTAAACAAATGGAACTAAGGAAACAAAGAGGCGAGAAAATGATAGCGTTTGCCAAAGCTAATCCCAATTCCTTTTTCTCCCTTGTAGGGCTCTCTGAATCAGCAGGCATGTACACGGATATGGCTACCGCACAAACAATACTCAGCGGACTGAACAAAGATCTGCAGAAACTGGATATGGCTAAGGAACTGCAACAGCGTATAGACGCTGAGCGCCTTACCGCAGTTGGCAAACCCGCCCCGGCCTTTACACAGAACGACGTAAACGGTCAACCAATTTCACTAGCCAGCCTCAAAGGCAAAGTGGTACTGATCGACTTCTGGGCCAGCTGGTGCAGCCCCTGCCGCGCAGAGAACCCCAATATGCTGAAACAGTATAAGATCTATAAAGACAAAGGGTTTGAGATCCTCTCCGTATCCCTGGATTCCAAAAAAGAACCCTGGGTAGAGGCGATCGAACAAGATGGTCTTCCCTGGCTACATGTATCTGACCTGAAAGGCTGGAACAATACCGTAGGCCGCCTGTATGGTGTAAGAGGCGTTCCTGCCTGTTACCTGGTAGATAGGGACGGTAAGATCATTGCCACTGAAGTACGTGGTGAAAAACTGAACACAAAGCTGGCAGAGATCTTTAAAAACTGATCCCTTCTATCATTATATTCTCAAAACAAAGCCCCCTCTCCGGGGCTTTTAATTTTTTCTTCTATATGAAAAGATACAGGCTGCTGGTTATTTTTTTAACCATTACCTCCACCATTGCATATGGCCAGACCACCATGCAGAAAGCGATAGCAAAAGCCTGGCCTGCCAGCGTACGCATGTGGGGTTATGATACTGCCACCAAACAACAAATGAGCGCCCAGTTCAGCGCCGTGGTAGTAAGTGCTGAGGGAGACATCCTTACTGCAGCACATACTTCCACACCTGGTAAAACATACAGGGTAATGTTCCCCGATGGTAAGGAAGCTATTGCCCTGGCATTGGGTAAAATAGAAATGGCGGACGATCCCACCATACCGGATGTGTCTATGATGAAGATCATTACACCCGGCACCTGGCCGTATGCAGAGATGGGGTATTCCTCTTCGCTACAGCTCAACCAACCCTGCATCAGCATAGCATATCCTGAATCATTGAACCAGGCACTGCCAGGTGTGCGTTTGGGGATCATCACCAGCCTCGGCAATGAGCGTGGCTTCCTGCAATCCACCTGCGCCATGGAACCCGGCGACTCCGGCGGGCCGCTCTTTGATGAGCTGGGGCGTGTGATTGGCATACACAGTGCTATCAGCGTAGAAGAATCGCTGAACTATGAAATACCTGTGGACCTTTTTCGTAAATACAGAACGGCACTGGCCACTGCAAAGAAATACAATGCCTTTCCTGCTAATGCGGATAATGTGGGTAAAGATCCCTTGCAAATGCGGGTAAACACCCCTCCTGCTTTCAGCACCGCTAAAAACGCCTGCCTGCTTATTACCAGCCAGGTAAAGGATAAGCAAGAGAATATCTACGGAACAGTGATCAGCCCATTTTATGTAATAAGCAAAAGCTCTATGGTAGGCAGTGAACCGGTGATACACATAAATAACAAAACCTTTAAAGCTGCTATTATACGCCGCGACAGGGAAAAAGACCTGGTGCTGCTAAAAATGGATGCTCCTGTTAAAGACGGCATTAGCCTCGCAAAAGTAAAACCGGACAGCATCTCTTTCAAACAACTTGGCCAGTTCCTGGTAAGTCCGCGTTTAGATACAGCCAATGCGGTAAGCATAGTAAGCACCCTGCCATTCAGCCTGCCCAAAATTAACAGCACCGGTTTCCTGGGCGCCTCCATCGCACAAAAAAGCGGGCCATTGTTGCTCACCTTTGTACGTAAGAACTCCCCTGCTGCGGCCAATGATCTTAAGGTGGGCGACGAGGTGATCAGTATCAATAATGTTACGCTCCATAAAGCTGAAAATTTCACTGCAGCATTACAGCAATCCTGGCCGGGCGATACAATTACCATCAGCCTGAAAAGAGAAGGAAGTATTTATACGAAACAGGTTGTGCTGGACGAAAAACCAAAGATACCAGCCACCCACCCGGCCGAAATGTTTGCCGGTGGCAAAAGCTCACGCAGAGATGGATTTGAAAGGGTCTTTGCACACGATGCCTTCCTGGCACCTAACCAGTGCGGCGGCCCTGTGTTCGATGCAGCAGGTAATTTTATGGGGATCAATATTGCAAGGTATAGCCGTACAAGTACGTTGGCGATACCGTCAGAAATAATCCGGGAATTTATGCAGGAGCTGGCCTTTTAGGTCAGCTCTTACATTATAAGATGAAGGCATTGTATTGGTAAATTAATGCTTTTCTATTACCTTTGTACAGTCCTTAATTAGTTTAGTAACGTCAGCGGAATTGGACTGCTGTTTGCTAAACTAATTAAGGATTTTTTCTTTATGGACATATTCCATGAGGTTATACTCAGCGATCCATTGCAAAATTATCTTAAAACGTATAACGTACTCTTTTTACTCAAACTGGAACGCCTTTCCCAGGATCCCTCCAAACCCTACCCTCACCCCTACACGCGTAGGCAACTGGCTTTGATAGCCTGCCACCACATCTACCCGTATCACCTTGAAGATGTTTTCCAGGCCCGCAAATACTTCTACATAATTATTGTTCCTGTTCACATAAAAGGCATTAGACCCTGCTACCAGGTTCCATTTCAGCCGGTTGAACAAGGGTATCTTATTCGTCAGCAAACCGTTGAAATGATGCTCCACATTCGCTGTTGCATACAGGTTCGCCGATGTACTATACTGATAATAAGGCGCTAACTGGAAGCTGTTTACATATTTGGTGTTGTAAAAGGTTTGGTTACCATTAAAGTGTTGCAGATCAGGTATGCTCACTTTCTTATTGTTCAGGAAACCTCCTGTGGTGAATTTATAGGACAATGCACCGAAGAGCTTGAAATTCATATCGTCATGAACAGATAATTTCCATTTGTCGAAATCGCCGTCTATAAAGCCTTTGGTGTACATCAGCGTAAAAGTGGGATACTTGGAACCAATAGGCATTTTATATTTCGGGTACTCAATGAATTTCTGCCCGGGCTGATAACTCAGTGCACCCGTTAGCGTTAGTACCTGTTCTTTTTCGAAAGGCAGATGCGCTAACTCTTCCGGATGATTAGGCGTAAAGGTCCTGCCGGCGTTCTTAAAGAGTACATAGTCGGTAGTGTTCTCCAAAGGTATCCGGTCCTCATAAGTAACATTCACATTCAGCTTCATCGCATTCTGGAAGTTGCGGTTGAAGTTCAATGAACCGAACCAGTTCTCATATAACTTCATGTAATTCTGCTTCCCCAGCAGGGTATACAGGGAGTTAGCGATCGGCCCGATAGGGTTTTCCTTATTGAACTGGGAGATGCGTTTCCCTCCTGCTATGTTCCATACATTCCGCGATCCGAAATCATCCCGTCCTCCGCCGGAGAAGGTTAGCCCCGTGGAAGCATTCAGGTGTGTATTACTAAAGCCATACCGCACATAGTTATGCCATTGCAGGTATCGTTTATTCGGCAGGCTGAAGGTCACAGATGGCGTAATAGCTAAAGAAACCCCTTCCACTGTATTGTAACTCAAACCTTTGAGCAGGGATTGATTATGGAAGGAATGCGTGGCAATACTGCTGTCTCTTTTGAAATACCAGGTATGCCCGAAACCATTCAGCAGAACGGCATCCAGCTTTACCGGCTGTGGTTTTTTACGCAAAGAGTCCAGGTGATAACTGGAACGTGAGGAATCCCTTCTTACACGCGCTACACTGTCTTTCACGCGGAAGTCCTTTTGCTCATCAACTTCCAGTGGAACAGGACGGATGCTATCCCAGTATTTCAGATCGCGTTCGGCTGCGTCCTTTTCGTACTTCATCACCACTTTGTTAAAGAAGCCTTTCGGAAAAACAGGTTTAAGGTCGTAGTTAGAGTATACGTTCACGTTATTAGCAGCTACATCAAAGCCTAACATCTTCATGGCCACATATACCACCTGGTCTTTCGTGCGCCACACCTCATTATTCACCGGCACATGTGTTTGCCTGATGATCAATGTGTCCAGCAATTCCAGTTGATATTCCTTCGTAAGCATCAGGTCTGTGCTGTGGATGCGCCAGTCGTCTTCCGTGATATAGATGTAACCGGAAAACACGGGTTCGTATTTGCGGCGTGGTATCACTTTGATCTTGTTCACGAGTTTGCCATCTTCCATAAAAGTACCTTCCAGCCTGTATTTATAATTCATCATGGCGGTTTCTGCAATGGGCGAAATAAAACCACGTGGGCCTAATTGCGAGGTGATGGCTTCCACGTTATTATCATAGAAACTGATAGTGGTGGGAAAACTAAATCCTAATCCACCACCACTTTGCCGGGAAGAAAGTACGTCCACTTTCATATCCGGCTGCCGGTAATTTAAACGGGTGTAGGATTCTGATAAACCAACGATCCCTTTGCGGGTGGAGTCCAGCCCGAGATCTTCCGCATCCACTTTCTGGCCCAATACCTTTTTGGGGGCATTACGGAGTTTGGCCAGCATTTTTATATAAGCATCGCAGGTGTAGGCTTTCACCTGGTTCTGATAGAATGATCTTTTTTTGATGGCCTTCCGGATGATGGCATAGGCAGGATCTTCCCCGCCGGACTTCACGACCACCTCACGGATCTGCATACTTACAGGCTCCAGGCTAAAAGATAGTTCCTGGGCAGCAGTAGTGACCTGTATGGCCTTTTCCTGCTTTTTATAGCCCATATACTGGCAGAGGATGGTGTACTGGCCGGCTGGCAGATCTAACTGATAGCTGCCGTTGGCATTGGCGGTAGTGCCATTGGTGGTGCCTTTGATCATTACAGTGGCAAAGGGCAGTACCTCGCCTTTTTGATTGGTAACAGTGCCGTGTATTATACCGGCGTGGGTTTCAATGGCCAACAGAACAAACAGGGCAGGGAGTAGAAGTTTCGTCATATGCCAAAAATAACCGTTATGGCTATTGGATAGATATGCCACTAAATGGTTTATAGCAATTTTAACTTTTGGCTTTGCGGACCGGGCGGAACATACTGCCGGATAAAGCGCTGACTGCGCCTACAATGCCGCCAAGCAGGGCTGTTATGATTATCATGATAACCGGGGAACCAGGTTGTTTGAGGATCAGGTCCCCCATTCTGCCGGCCAGGATATGATCGTTGCGGTAATCAATGATCAGGGCCATGATACCCCATAAGAGGAATACGCCCAGGAATCCGCTTCCGAACGCCTTCGCCGGCGTTTGTGGGAACGCAAGCGCCACCACAAACGCCGCGATGGCAATGCACCACCAATCCAGGAATATTCCCAGCACATAGGCTAATAAGGCTGTTAAAAAAAGGCAAAGGAGAAAGCGCATATATGTTCTTATTTACTTGCTTCAAGTGCTTGTTCAATATCCTGCAGGATGTCGCCCAAATGTTCCAGGCCAACGGAAATACGGATAAGGCCTGGTGTGATCCCTACTTTCAACCGCTCAGCCTCGCTTAGCTTGGCATGGGTGGTAGATGCAGGATGTGAGGCAATGCTGCGGCTGTCTCCCAGGTTAGCGGTGAGGCTCAGCAGTTCCAGCTTGTCCAGGAAACGGCCTCCTCTTTCCAATCCGCCTTTGATCTCAAAACAAACAATACCGCCGCCGGCAGACATTTGTTTCTTTGCAATGGCATATTGGGGATGGCTGGGCAGGAAAGGATATTTCACCCATTCCAGGTGCGGGTTCTTTTCCAGCGCAGTGGCTAAAGCCAAAGCGCTTTCAGCGTGGCGGGCCATCCTTACATGCAGGGTTTCCAGGCTGCGGCTCAGTACCCATGCGTTGAAGGGAGACATCGCCGGCCCCGTGCTGCGGCAGAAGGCATATACTTCATCCACCAGCTCTTTACGGCCAACTACCACACCACCCAGCACACGGCCCTGGCCGTCTATCCATTTGGTGGCGGAATGTGTAACGAGGTCTACGCCTAAAGCGATGGGCTTCTGCAATACCGGTGTGGCAAAACAGTTATCCACGTTCAGGATCACCTTATGCTTCTTCGCTATTTTAGCCAGCGCCTCCAGGTCTATCACATCCAGACCGGGATTGGAAGGCGTTTCCACGAAGATCATTTTAGTATTGGGTTTGATCAGCGCTTCTATGGTTTCCGGTTGGGTGATATCGAAGTACGTATGTTCAATGCCCCATTTAGGCAGGAACTTCGTGATCACCGTATGGGTGGAACCAAAGATGGAGCTGGAAGACAGGAGATGATCGCCTGTTTTCAGGAAAGCCATGAAGCTGCCGAATACGGCGCTCATGCCGGATGCGGTGGCAAAACCGGCTTCGGCTCCTTCCAGGGCACACATCCTGTTGATGAACTCTTCTACGGAAGGGTTGGAAAAACGGGTATAGATATAAGCATCATTTTCGTCAGCAAAGGCTGCGCGCATGTGCTCTGCATTATCGTAGGTAAAACTGGAAGTAAGGTACAACGGCCCGCTGTGTTCCTTATGTGATGTACGTTCAGATTGGATCCTGATGGCCTGCGTTTCCGGATGGTATGTTGGTTTGTTCTTCTTGCTCATTAGTACTTGTCAAAAATAATTTGAATAATATCAGCCTTCGTTGAGCTTCACTTCCCAGGTAAGTTGTGTTTTACCCTGGCGGAGTGTTTCGGCAACGGAGCAATATTTGTTTACAGACAGTTCCACGGCGCGTGCCGCTTTGTCTGCATCAATATTGCCACTGAGGTGGAACACGATGTGCGCTTTTTCCCACAGGGAGGGCTCCTTTCCTTTCTCACGCTCTGCTTCGATCTCAATACGGAAGTCCGTGATCTCCTGGCGCTGCTTTTTCAGGATCATCACCACATCAATAGCGGAACAGCCTCCCAATCCCATGATAAGCATCTGCATGGGGCGTATGCCGTTGTTCTTACCGCCATTTTCAATGGAGGAATCCATCAATACCTTGTGGCCCTGCTCGTCCACAGCTTCCATGTTAAACCCGTCGTCAATACGTTTTAAAGCGATCTTCATGTGTTACTGATATTTTTCTAATCGACCCCAAAGATAACGCTTATACATTAAAAATTTCGGTATGACGAATCGTATTCATAATTACAAATTGACAATTCGTAATTGAATTTGTAGGTTTGCGCAAATTGAAAATGTAGTTGTCATTGCAAGTCTTTCATTATCATCAGCCTTTTCACCTGGAATCCGGCGAGGTACTCCCCTCCTTACAGATCGCTTATCACACTTACGGTACGCTCAATGAACAGGGCGACAATGTGGTTTGGGTATGCCATGCGCTGACCGCCAATTCCGATGTGGCTGACTGGTGGAAGGGCCTGATCGGGGAAGGCCGCGTGATAGATCCGCAAAAACATTTCATTGTCTGCGCCAACATCCTGGGCTCCTGTTATGGTACCTCCGGCCCGCTGACTATAGATCAGAACACCGGGCAGCCTTATTACCGGAGCTTCCCTACCGTTACCATCCGCGATATCGTTCAGGCCCATATCCTGCTGCGCCGGCATCTCAACATCGCCCGCATTCATCTGCTGGTAGGTGGTTCCATGGGAGGTTACCAGGTGCTGGAATGGGCGCTGATGGAACCTGAGCGGATCAACAGGCTCTTTTTACTTTGCACCGGCGCCGCTGAAAGTGCCTGGGGCATTGCCGTGCATACCTCGCAAAGGCTCGCCATTGAAGCAGACGATACCTGGGAGCAACCAAGAAAAGATGCCGGGGCACGTGGCCTCAAAGCCGCCAGGGCTATCGGTATGCTCACCTACCGCAACTACCGGACCTTCATGCGTGCCCAAACGGACCCGGATAAAGAGAAAACAGACAACTTCAAAGCCTCTTCCTATATCAATTACCAGGGAGATAAACTGGTAAAACGTTTCAACGCCCAAAGCTACTGGCTCCTCACCAAAGCTATGGACAGCCACAATATTGCCCGTGGCCGCCACCAGGATGTTGAAACCGCCCTCAGCCGGATAGAACAGAAAACCCTGCTCATCGGCATCACCAGCGACATCCTTTGCCCACCGGAAGAACAACAGTTGCTGGCAGAGAACATGCACAACACCAGCTACCACGAGATAGACTCCCCTTACGGCCACGACGGGTTTCTGATCGAATTCGAAAAAATAGGCCTGATCCTGGCCGCATTCCTGGAGAATAAATAATATTATCTGATTTATTATGCTTCCTAATTAACTATTAATCAACTCAATAATAGAAAACTTTTCATTTATCCAAAAAACCCTTAACTTCTCTGTAGAAAATCCAATGACGATTTAGCCCGGTGTCTTATCCCTTTAATTTTCATTATATTTAATTATACGGTTATTTGAGATCACGTAGTAAAACTTAAATTATTAAGGTCAGCCAATCCTCTCATTAAATTCGACGCTTATGAATTGCTATCTACCCAGGCAAGCATGGTTCATTGTTATGTTTATTTTTTTGTGCCAGACAGCCTTCTCCCAAAACTCCCGTACTATTTCCGGATCTGTAGTTGACGCCACCACCGGCAAAGGGTTGCAGGGCGTTTCTGTGTCTGTGAAAGGTGCCACTTCCGGAGCTATTACAGACGCCGGCGGTGCTTTCAGGTTCACCACAGGGCACTCCTTACCGCTTACCCTGCAGTTCTCGTTCGTAGGGTACAAACCGGAAGAAGCCACTGTTACAGATGCTTCCGTGAATGTGAACGTTCAGCTCTCTTCCACGGAGATCCTGGGGAAAGAGGTGGTAGTATCAGCCAGCAGGGTGGCGGAAAGTATCCTGCAATCGCCTGTATCTATTGAAAAGCTGGACATCCGGGCTATCAAAGCCACCCCCGCCCCTTCTTTCTACGATGCGCTGGCAAACATGAAAGGCGTGGAAATGAGCACGCAGAGCCTCACCTTCAAATCCGTGAACACCCGCGGTTTCAACAGCAATGGTAACACCCGCATGTTACAACTGATCGATGGTATGGATAACCAGGCACCCGGTCTCAACTTCTCCGTAGGTAATATTGTAGGGATCACCGAACTGGATATGGATAATGTGGAAGTATTGCCAGGTGCGGCTTCTGCATTATATGGCCCTAATGCCCTCAATGGTATCGTACTGCTGAACAGCAAAAGCCCCTTCCAGTACCAGGGCCTCAGCGCTAATATCAAAACCGGCCTGCTGAATGAATCCGGCAGAACCAACAGCAGCACAGGGTATTATGATGTGTCCGTTCGTTATGCCAAAGCCTTCAACGACAAATTTGCCTTTAAGATCAACCTTGGTTATGTAAAGGCAGACGACTGGCAGGCATATGATAAAAGGGACCAGAGCCTGCTCAATGGCAGCAAGCTCACCAACACCGGTCATGCTGCCAACCCCGGTTACAATGGCGTGAACACTTATGGGGATGAAACAAATGTGAACATGAAAGGCTCCTTGCGTTCTACTGCAATGACCACCGGCAATCCCCTCGGAAATGGTATTGCAGGGCTTTCTGCCGCTACCGGCGGAGCCATTACACGGGATATGATCTACAACGCCATCATGCCCGATTCCAACAACGCTTATGTATCCCGCACCGGTTATGATGAACGTAACCTCGCGGACTATGATACCAAGAACCTGAAAGTGAATGTGGCCCTCCATTATAAATTCAACAGCAACCTGGAATTATTAGGCCAGGGAAGTTATGGTACCGGTACCACCGTATATACAGGTGCAGACCGCTACTCTATCAAGAACTTCAGGATGGGGCAGTATAAGATAGAACTGCGTGCAGATAACTTCTATGTACGCGGTTATACCACGCAGGAACGTTCCGGCGACTCTTATGCCATCGGCACTTTGGGCGCAGGGATCAATGAAGCATGGAAGCCCAGCACTACCTGGTTCCAGCAATACTTCGGCACTTATGCAGGCGGTTCCTTAACTGCTTTCAGCACTGCATTCCAGCAAGCGCTGGGAGCCGGCCAATCTCCTGCTGCAGCATTTGCCGCCGCCACAGCCGCGGCCCAGGGAGGTTCCGCTAACTTCCACAATGCCGCAAGGACCACAGCAGACCAGGGCCGTTTATTACCCGGAACGCCCGCCTTTGATGCAGCCGCACAGAAAGTAAAAGACAAACCCATTCCCGGCGATGCAAGTGGCGTAGGTGCTAAGTTCAACGATAAAACCAATCTCTACCAGGGAGAGTTCATGTACAATTTCAAGAATCAGATCTCCTTCATGGAACTGATGGTAGGTGGAAATATCAGGCAATACGATCTCAACTCTGATGGTACCATCTTCGCCAAAGATGATAATGGAAAAGAATTCAACATCCTGGAATATGGCGGTTACCTGCAGGTCGGTAAAAGACTGCTGAATGATCAACTGAAACTTACCGGCGCATTACGCTATGATAAGAACGAAAACTTCGAAGGCCAGTTCAGCCCCCGTCTCTCCGCAGTATTCACCTTCCTGGAAACACATAATATCCGCGCCTCCTATCAGACAGGTTTCCGCATCCCGCACTGCCAGGACCAGTACATTGATCTGCTCACACCACAGGCAAGGCTGATCGGCGGTTTGCCATTCCTGCGGGAAAGATACGGCCTTAACACAGGCCCTGTGTACACATTGGAATCCGTACAGGCAGGCGCTCCGAAACAATATACTTTCAGAGAGTTCAAACCTGAAAAGATAGTGGCGTTTGAACTTGGATACAAGGCCCTCATCGCCAATAAACTGGTGATAGATGCTTACGTGTACACCAACACTTTCAAGAACTTCAACGGCACACAAATACTGGTGCAGCCCACCAGCCTTACCACGCGGAATATCTACTCTATCCCCGTGAACTACGAGAAAGATATTAAGTCGTGGGGATGGGCACTGGGCCTGGATTACAACCTGCCGCAACAGTTTGTTGTGGGGGGTAACGTATCTTATAACGAACTCAGCAACGAAAAAGACCTCGGCAGCTTCAAGGCTATGTACAATACACCAAAGGTGCGGTATAACATCTATCTCGGTAACCGCAACATTGCCCGCTCTTTCTTCAGCTTTAATGTTACCTGGAGATGGCAGGACAGCTTTATCTGGTCTTCTTCCTTCGTAGGCCCTGCCGTAAACGCCATGGGCCTGTCTGAAATTCCTTCTTACGGCACATTGGATGCACAGATCAGCAAACTGTTCCCCAAGCCTAAAGTAACGGTAAAAATAGGCGCTGCCAACCTTACGCAGAACGTTTATATCCAGTCATGGGGCAACCCGTCCGTGGGTGCGCAATACTACGCTTCCATCGGATACAACCTTTAGTTTTACTTGTTTATTGCCATAATAGCGAAGGCCCCCCGGATTTCCGGGAGGCCTTCTTATTTGTTGTAACCCTCATGATCATCTCATGGGTATCTTTGGTCTATACGTTGAAACGGAAGTGCATAACGTCACCATCATTTACAACGTACTCTTTACCTTCTATGCGTAAACGGCCATTATCACGGGCAGCAGCTTCAGAGCCATACTTCACGTAATCATCATAAGAGATCACCTCTGCTTTAATGAATCCTTTTTCAAAATCCGTGTGGATCACACTCGCAGCCTGCGGCGCTTTCCAGCCGGTATGGATGGTCCATGCACGTACTTCCTGCACACCTGCAGTGAAGTAAGTGATCAGGTCCAGCAGTTTGTAAGCAGAACGGATCAGGCGGTTCAGGCCGGGTTCTGTAAGTCCATATTCTGCAAAGAACAATTCTTTATCTGCAGGATCTTCCAGTTCGGTGATCTGTGCTTCAATGGAATTATTCATAATGATCACCTGTGCATTTTCTGCTTTCACAGCTTCTTCCAGTGCCTTGGAAAATTTGTTGCCGGTATGAAGGGATGCTTCATCCACATTGGCTACGTATAATACCGGTTTTTCCGTGAGCAGGAAAAGATCTGCAATTGCTACGCGCTCTTCTTTGGATAAGCCCAGCTCGCGGATGTTCTTTCCTTTCTCCAGGTGTTCCTGGCAGCGTTTCAGTATTTCAAATTCTACTTTTGCTTTGGGATCACCACCGGTACGGGCCATTTTTTCTGTACGCGCCACCTTCTTCTCTACACTCTCCAGGTCTTTCAGCTGCAGTTCTGTATCGATGATATCCTTATCACCCACAGGGTTGATAGGTCCTTCATCCCGGAGGATGTTATCATCTTCAAAACAACGGATCACGTGTACGATCGCATCTACTTCGCGGATATTGGCCAGGAATTTATTTCCCAAACCCTCCCCTTTGCTGGCGCCTTTTACGAGGCCGGCAATGTCCACAAACTCCATGGTTGTGGGAACGGTACGGTTAGGTTTCACCAGCTCTTCCAGTTTTGAGATCCGGGTGTCCGGAACATCTACCAGGCCAACATTTGGCTCGATAGTACAAAAACGATAGTTGCTGGCTTGCGCCTTCGCGCTGTTGGATACAGCGTTAAACAAAGTGGACTTTCCTACGTTCGGCAATCCTACAATTCCTGCTTGCAAAGCCATTTCTTAAAAAATTTGCGCAAAGATAGTGCATCTCAGCGAGTAATAGCGTGTTAAAATTTACTATTTTGGCTCCCGGTTGGCATTGTGTTAATCTGTAACTGATTGAAAATGATGCTAAACCGGTTTTAAACAAACCAAACATTATGGCTTTAAACTATGTATGGATCGGCTTCTTTGTGATTGCTTTTATCGTGGCATTATGCAAACTGATCTTTTTAGGGGATACGGAGATCTTCGGGCTGATGACAAAAACATTGTTCGAAAGCGGTAAAACGGGTGCAGAGATCTCTATCGGCCTGGTAGGTGTAATGACCTTCTGGCTCGGCATCATGAAGATCGGGGAAAAGGCAGGTATGATCGAAAAGTTTGCCCGTTTTGTAAACCCGCTCTTCTCCAAGCTGTTCCCTCATATTCCTCCCAAAGATCCCGCTATGGGTTCTGTGGTAATGAACTTCTCCGCCAATATGCTGGGGCTGGACAATGCCGCCACTCCTATCGGGCTTAAAGCCATGAAACAACTGCAGGACATCAACCCGGAGAAAGATACCGCCAGCGATGCGCAGATCATGTTCCTGGTACTGAACACCGCCGGGCTTACCATGATCCCTACTTCCGTAATGGCCGTGCGCTTATCCATGGGCGCCGCCAACCCCGCAGATATTTTCGTTCCCACCCTGATCGGTACTTTCATTTCCTTCTTATCCGGGATGATTGCAGTGGCCATGTATCAGCGTATTAACCTTTTTCGCCTGCCGGTATTGTTTTTTGTTGGAACCTTCATAGGAACGATGTATGGGTTCTATCGCCTGGTGCATAATTTGCCTGCTGAACAGATCGCTACTTATACCGCGTCCATCGGTGGTATATTGATTTTTGCAGTTATCGTGTCCTTCCTGATGCAGGGGTTCATCAGAGGGATCAATGTGTACGATGCCTTTATTGAAGGGGCTAAAGAAGGTTTCACCACTGCGGTGATGATCATCCCCTATCTCGTGGCCATCCTGGTAGGCATCGGTGTTTTCAGGGTTACGGGCTGCCTGGATTTTATTACAGATGGCATTGCACTCCTGGTAGCATGGATGGGCCTGAATACAGATTTCGTACCCGCGTTGCCGGTAGGTATCATGAAAACCTTCAGCGGAGGCGCAGCACGCGGACTGATGGCTGACCTCATGAAAACACACGGGCCGGATTCTTTTGTAGGCAGATTAGGATGCATCATGCAGGGTTCCACCGAAACTACTTTTTATATTCTCGCATTGTACTTCGGTTCCGTGAACATCAAAAAAACAAGATATGCCCTCGCCTGCGGATTGATTGCAGATGTGGTAGGTGTGGTTGCCGCTATTATTATCGGGTATATCTTTTTTCATTAAACAGACCACCAGGTATTACCAATTATATTATTAAAGAATGAATCAGAAGAAAACATTACATGAGGACTGGATCGCAGTGATCCTGGCATTCACCAGCATCGCGCTGATCTGCGCGGGACTGCATCCCGCCATGCCAAAATTTGAATGGAACGATGGCAACACCCTGCTGGCAAAATTGACAGACAGCGGTAACCTGGGCAGGATAGGCGGCCTTTTCCTTTGGGTACTGGGCAGCCTTTTCATCGCCTTCTTATTAAGCGGTAAACGTATCAGCTGGCAACTCATCACGGGCCTGGTGGCAGTGATGGCCATTTCCATGTTTGCACAGGTGATCACCGGCAACAATGCGGTGAAAGACCTGGGTATTGAGATCGTTTTGTTCAGCCTGCTGCTGGGCCTCTTTATCAGCAATGTACTCGGCGTACCGGAATGGTTAAAGCCCGTGCTGCAAACAGAGCTTTTCATCAAAACAGGATTGGTGCTGCTGGGTTCCGGTATTATCTTCCAGGAATTGATAAAGGGTGGTGGATTAGGTGTGATGCAATCTGTAGTGGTGGTATTCACCGTATGGTATTTCACTTTCTGGCTCTGCAAAAAATTCAAACTGGATGATGAATTCAGGATGATGATCTCCAGCGCAGTATCCATCTGTGGTGTATCTGCCGCTATTGCTACTTCAGGCGCCATTGAAGGAGATAACAAAAAACTCTCTCACGTTATTTCACTGGTATTGATCGTGGCCATTCCCATGATGATCTTCATGCCTTATGTAGCCGTTTGGATGGATATGTCTCCTGCTGTAGCAGGCGCATGGCTGGGTGGTACCATCGATACTTCCGGCGCTGTGGTAGCAGCCGGTACCATGCTGGGGGAAGAAGCCCTGAAATATGCCACACTGGTAAAGTTCTCTCAGAACGTATTACTGGGGCTGGCAGCTTTTTTCATTTCCATCTGGTGGTCTTATTCCAAGAAAGAACTCAATCAGCCTAAACCGGGCTTACGCACTATCTGGGACCGTTTCCCCAAATTCGTGCTGGGCTTCATCGTTGTATCTTTAATCTTTTCCTTCGTACTACCGGGCGCGTTAGTGAAAGAAGTGAAAGGCAATATCAAAGACCTGCAAACCTGCTTCTTTGCATTGGCATTTGCCTGCATTGGGCTGGAAACCAAATTTACAGATATCTTCAAAATGGAGAACGGGCGGCCTGCCATGGCATTCATTATTGCACAGGTATTCAATATCCTTGTAACATTAGGCATCGCTTACCTTGTATTCGGCGGGGTGCTTTTCGAAAAGCCTTAAATTAAAAAAGGGGCCGTATCCTACTTTGATACGGCCCCTTTTTAATATCATTCATCGTATTTCCCTGTTTTATCCTCAATGCTCACATCTCCCCCACTATTGTTCTGGATCTTTATAAACACCAGGACCTGCCCGGCACCGGCTTTAAAACATACTTCCTGCGCCTGCTTCACTACTTCCATCAACTGATCGTAAGTTCCTTCCATCACTGTTTCAAAGGGGCATACCCTGTACTTCACGCCGGAGTTATGGATCACGGCAATGGCTTCGTCTACAACGGCATATACTTTATCCGCCGCTACCTGGGGCAATATCTGCAAGGCCAGGTTGATTATATGATCATGCATATGGTCTATTTTTTCTTTAATACTACTTCATACAGGTCGTGCCGCATATCCTTCAGCGTTTGCACACTGCCAAAGGCATGCAGCTCTTTTAATAATACAAGGTCTACATCTGCTACAACAATCATTTCTGTATTAGGCGTAGCATCAGCCTTTACACCTGTTACCGGGAAGGCAAAGTCAGAAGGTGTGAGTACTGCAGATTGCGCATACTGAAGGTCCATATTCGATACCCTGGGCAGGTTACCCACGCAGCCGGCAATGGCTACATAACATTCATTCTCCACCGCCCTGGCCTGTGCGCAGAAGCGTACACGGTTGTACCCATTCTGCGTATCCGTGAGGAAGGGTACGAACAGTATCTGCATGCCCTGTTTGGCCAGGATGCGGCCGAGTTCAGGAAATTCCACATCGTAACAGATCAGGATACCTACCTTTCCGCAATCCGTGTCAAATACATGAATGTCGCTCCCGCCTTTCATACCCCAGGCATTTACCTCGCTGGGGGTTGGATGGATCTTGATGTAATGGTCCCATGTACCATCCCTGCGGCAGAGATAGGAAATATTATACAGTTGCTCTTCTATCACAATGGGCATGGTACCTGTAATGATATTTACATTATAAGCTACTGCCAGTTTTGAAAATTCTCCTCTTAACCGTTCTGTGTACTTGGCCAGCCCCCTGATGGCCGCAGCAGGCCCCAGTTGGTTGAATTCAAGCATCAGGGGGGCATTGAAGAACTCGGGGAATACCGCAAAATCTGCTTCATAATCACTCACGGCGTCTACAAAGAACTCCATCTGTTCCAGCATCCCCTCGATCCCCTTGTATGCACGCATCTGCCATTGCACCAGGCCAATGCGCACCGTGGATTTATTATAACGGATGGTATCCTGGTCTTTCTCGTAATAGATATTATACCATTGCAGCAGTGTGGCAAAACCTTTGGAAGCCTCATCCATCGGCAGGTAGTTACGCAGTATCTTCTTAACGATAAAATCGTTGGAGAACTGGAAAGTAAGCGTGGGATCATAGATCTCTTTATCACGCACCTTCTCAATATAATCCCTGGGTGTTAGCTGGTCCGCATACTTTTCATAATTGGGAATGCGGCCGCCGGCTACAATACCTTCCAGGTTGAGGCGTTCACACAATACCTTACGTGTATCGTATAACCGCCGTGCAAGGCGTTTGCCACGGTAATCAGGGTTTACAAATACTTCTATGCCATACAGGGTATCTCCTTTGGGATTATGCGTGCTGAAAGTGTAGTAACCGGTGATCTGCTCATAGGTATGATCGTCCCCGAACTTTTCATAATCTACGATGATGGACAGCGCACAACCCACCACCTTGCCATTCACGGTAACGGCTATCTGCCCTTCAGGGAACAGCTCTATCAGCCGCTGAATAGTCCCTTCGCGCCAGTAACTGCCCTGCATGTCCGCATAAGCCGATACCATGGACTCTTTCAGGTCCTTATAATCCTCTGCCGTCAACAGACGGACTTCAATCGTTTCTTCTGCCATAATTATAGGAAAGTTAAGAAAATTATATTTGCTTACATTTGTGCCTGAATTTTTCCCCATCCTTCCAACTTTATGATCATTCAGAACAGAGACATTGTAATCGTAGGCCTACAGCCCTGGTATACCAAAATAGGGAGCAATTGCAAGAACATCGCGCTGGAGTTTGCCCGTCATAACAGGGTACTATACGTTAACTCAGCATTAGACCGGCGTACGGTGATGCTGAGCAGCAAAGACCCTGATATTGCGGAACATATACAGATCTCAAAAGGCAATGGAGAAAACCTGCTGAAGGTGCAGGAGAATTTCTGGAACCTCTACCCTAAGCGCATCCTGGAATCCATCAGCTTTCTGCCTTTTACCAGCCTTTTTATGCTGGGCAACCGGATCAACAATAAAAGGTTTGCGGCAGACATACAGGAAGCCGTGGATAAACTGGGTTTTAAAGATATCCTCCTCTTCAACGATAATGATATCTACCGCGGCTATTACCTGAAAGAAATGCTGAAACCGGCGCAATACATCTACTATAGCCGGGACAACCTGGTAGCCATGGATTTCTGGAAGAAACATGGCAGTAAACTGGAACCTAAACATATTGCTAAGGCAGACGTATGCGTGGCCAATTCCCTCTATCTCACGGAAATGCTGCTGCAGTATAATAAGAACAGTTATTATGTGGGCCAGGGTTGCGACCTGCGTTTATTTGATCCGGCAAAAGCCCTGGATAAACCTGCGGAGCTGGTTGGGTTAAAAGGGCCGGTGATCGGTTATGTAGGGGCACTCACAGCTATGCGCATCGATCCGGCTATATTAATGTACATCAGCCGGGAAAGGCCGGATTGGCATGTAGTACTTGTTGGGCCGGAAGATGAAGTGTTCCGGCAATCCGCCCTGCATCAGCAACCGAATGTACATTTCCTTGGGCGGAAAGACATGTCCGCACTGCCTGCCTTCCTGCAGCATTTTGACGTATGCCTCAACCCGCAGTTAGTGAACCCCATCACCATCGGTAATTATCCTTTAAAGATAGATGAATACCTGGCTATGGGTAAACCCTCTGTGGCTACCGCTACCAAAACCATGGAGCTGTTCAAAGATTATGTACACTTAGCTGATTCCGTGGAAGCATATGTGCCGCTGATAGAAAAAGCGTTGCAGGAAAATGATCCTGCGCTAACAGCAGCAAGGATCGCCTTTGCACGATCACATACCTGGGAAAATTCAGTTGGAGATATTTATAAAGCAATAAGCGGAACCAGGTAAGTTCCGGAAGACCTTATAAAACAAAAAGCGGGGCTCTCATCAAGTCCCGCTTTTTGTTTTTAATCAGTTTAATAACCTAGTGACCGATCTTGACGAACTTCTCCGTCCATTTCTTAAAGTTAGGACCTGCCACATTTAAGATATAATGGCCATTCGGTAATTCGCTCAGCTGGATATCTTCCTGCAACCTGTCAATAAAGTTGGTAGAGAATTGTTTCCAGAGCTTACCGCTGATATCATAGATCTCGATATTAACCTTATAGGAACCTTTCCGCTGAATGTTCAGCCTTGCAAAGGTGCTGACAGGATTAGGGGTCAGGCTCGCCGTATCGCCCTTCGCGCCGTTACTATTGTCCAGTACCCGCACATTGAAGGAAGTATTTGTTTTGGCGCCTTTGTTATCCGTTACAGCAAGCTGGAATACATACTCACCTTTGATCAGGCCTGTAATATTAGTCTGTGCTTTTTGTGCATCCCAGATAAGGCTGTTATTAGGGCCTGTCAGCTGGATCCATTCATACGTACTGATCGTTCCATCGCTGTCGTAAGAAGTAGAACCGTTCACCTGAACGCTGTTATCAGGCAGCGTAATCTCCAGGTTGCCCTGTGTAAGTGCCACAGGCGGTTTGTTTTCAGGTGTTTGTGCCGGTAATACAGAAATGGTTACCCTTGCCGTAGCCGTAGCGTTGGCATTATCCGTTACCGTTAGTTCAAACACATACTGCCCTTCCGTTGTAAGATCTGTAATAGCAGTGCTCATGGCATTGGGAGAACCAATGCTGCCTGAAGCGCCGCTGATCTTTTTCCAGCTGTAGCTTATTATGGTTCCATCTTCGTCTGTAGAGGAGCTGCCATCCAGCGAAGTACCTGTTACCGGCAGGATGATGGTAAGATTACCATTCACCCTGGCCGTGGGCAGTTTATTTGCCGGTGTGTTCACCACTACTTTCACCTGTACGGAACTGGTAGCGTTGCCGTTATCTTTAACTGTCAGTTCAAAAATGTATTGGCCTGCAGCTGTGAGGTTCGTAATGTCCGTTCTCGCAGCTGAAGGAGCCGCAATGGTTCCGGTAACCGGGCCGCTCAATTGTTTCCAGGCATAGGAAACAATGCTGCCATCCAGGTCAACTGAAGGGCTGCCATCCAATGTAGCAGTGGTTACAGGCAGGGTGATATTTACATCTCCGCTGGTTTGTGCTACAGGTGGTTTATTGATCACTTCCGGATTCACCGTGATGGTAACGTTGCTGGAAGCACTTAAGCCCTGGTTATCTGTTACGGTGAGTTCGTATACATATACCCCTTCCAGCGTATAACCTGTTACGGTTGTTCTGCTGGCACTGGTCACCGTAATATTGCCACCCGCAGGGCCACCCAGTTTTCTCCAGGAGTAAGAGGCGATGCTGCCATCCGGGTCTGAAGATGCAGAACCATCCAGTTGTACGCTGTTCACCGGTAAAGTAATAGTAGTATTGAAACCTGCTCTTGCAACAGGTGGCCTGTTTGCTCCGCCAGCCACTACAACCACTTTTACCTGGTCTGTAGCAGAAGCGCCCGCATTATCCGTCACACTTAGCTGGTATACATATTCACCGGCAATGGTTAAACCGGTAAGCGTTGTTTTACTGGCATTGGCAGTGGTAATAGCACCTCCCGCAGGGCCACTCACTTTCGTCCACGCATACGTGGTAATAGTACCATCAGCATCGGAAGAAGCAGAACCATCCAGTTGTGCAGTATTTGTTGGCAGTGTAATGGATATATCGCCGCCCGCATTGGCAACAGGCAGTTTATTTACACCCGGTAATACCGTGATCTTCACATAATCTGTTTCCCTGGCGCCTGCATCATCTTTCACTTCTAACTGGAACAGGTAATCTCCCGCAAGCGTTAAACCGGTAACAGTTGTTCTGCTGGCAGAGGGGCTGCCTATATTACCCACGGCAGGGCCGCTGATCTTCGTCCAGTTATAATAAGTAATAGTACCATCCGGGTCGGAAGAAGCAGAACCATCCAGCTGTACAGTATTCACAGGCAGGGTGATGGTAATATCAACGCCGGCATTGGAGATCGGTTTCTGGTTAGCAGCCGCTTTCACCGTGATCGTAACATTGCTGGAAGTGCTTAATCCCTGGTTATCTGTTACAGTCAGTTCATAAACATATGTACCATCCAGCGTATACCCTGTTACCGTTGTTTTAGCAGCATTTGCAGTGGTGATCGTACCACTTGCAGGGCCACCGAGCTTCTTCCAGGAATAAGCGGCAATGCTGCCATCCGGGTCAGAAGAAGCAGAACCATCCAGTTCCACGCTATTTACAGGCAATGTGATGGTGGTATTAAAACCGGCTTTGGCCACAGGCGGTTGATTTGATCCACCTGTTATTACCACCACTTTTACCTGGTCTGTAACAGTAGTGCCGCCATTATCCTTCACACTTAATTCATACACATATTCACCTGCAATGGTTAAACCAGTGATCGTTGTTTTATTGGCATTGGCAGTGGTGATAGCACCTCCTGCAGGACCGCTGATCTTCGTCCAGGTATAATTGGTGATGGTACCATCCGGATCAGAAGAAGCAGAGCCATCCAGCTGGGCTGTACTGGCAGGGAGGATAACAGTTACATCTGCACCCGCATTGGCTACAGGTGGTTTGTTAGCCGGCGCATCTGTTACCGTTACTTTTACCTGTGCAGTAGCCTTACCACCGTTGTTATCTGTTACTGTCAGTTCATACAAATAATCACCGGCAATAGTTAAACCAGTCACAGCAGTTTTACTGACATTGGCAGTGCTGATAGCACCTGCGGCAGGGCCGCTGATCTTCACCCAGGAATAGGTACTGATAGTACCATCCGGATCGGAAGAAGCAGAACCATCCAGCTGTGCCGTACTGGTGGGCAGTGTGATGGTTACATTAGTGCCTGCATTGGCAACAGGCAGTTTATTGGCAGAAGGTAATACCGTCACTTTCACCTGGTCTGTAGCACTGGTACCGCCATTATCTTTCACACTTAATTCATATACATAATCACCGGCAATGGTTAAACCAGTGATCGAAGTTTTATTGGCATTGGAGGTAGTGATAACACCTGCAGCAGGGCCGCTGATCTTCGTCCAGGTATAACTGGTGATAGTACCATCCGGATCAGCAGAAGCAGAACCATCCAATTGCGCAGTAGTTGTTGGTAGTGTAATACTTACATCAGCACCTGCATTGGCAACAGGTGGTTTGTTGGCACCTACGCCCTGTACAGTAACGGTTACCTGTTTGGAATTGGTGAGGCCGCCGTTATCAGTAACAGTCAGCTCATATACATATACACCTTCAGCAAGGCCTGAAACAATAGCGTTGCTGGCAGTGATATCGTCAATAGTTCCGGCAGCCGGGCCGCTAACCCTCTTCCATTCATAACTTACGATCACACCATCCGGGTCAAGCGAAAAACTACCTGTTAATTGAGTGCTGTTAGAAGGCAGCACCAGGGTAACATTGCTACCTGCATCAGATACAGGCGGCTTGTTGGCTGCGGCCAGCACAGTAACTGTTACCTGGTCTTTTGCAGAAAGCCCTGCATTATCTGTTACCGTCAGTTCAAATACATAAGAACCTATTGCCAGGCCGCTGAGCTGCGTAGTAGCGCCGTTAGGCGTAGCAATAGTGGCCGCGGGCCCGCTGAGCTTTTTCCAGGCGTAGGAAGCAATCGTACCACCTTCTTTGGAGGAGGCGCTGCCATCCAACACCGTTGTTTTATTATCTGCGGGTACCAGTAATTTATCAGCACCTGCATTTGCCACAGGCAAAACCGCAGCGCTGCTGCCGTTGAATTCGAATGCACCGGCATCAAAAGAATTATTCACCGGGCGGGCATTACCATCGAAGTCGTTGGTAAGGCCAAGATCAGCCATGTTCCGTCCTGCGTCAATAGCAGTGGAACCTGCCTTCAGCCTGAAATCTCCGGCAAGGGGATTTACAAAGCCACCAAGGTCAGGCGTTTTATAGTTTACATTGTTCTTGAAATCATACAGGATGGGTTTGGCACCTTTCACATAATAACCCGTCATCGGATCATCCCATTGCGTGCCGGGAGCAATTACAACGTTGTTATAGATCTTGTGCCCCAGCAGTGTTTCATAACCATACACCTTAATACCGTTTACGCCGGTATTATAAACAGTGTTGTTATAGATGTAAGCAGTGGCCGGATCAAACAGGGGTTTGTCAGACACATTGATCCCTTCATAATGAATATCCGTTACCACGTTATTATACACCTGGTTGATCCCGGAACCAAAGATCTCAATACCTGAATTATATCCTTTACTTACGTAATTGCTGTAGATACGGAGGCTGCTGCCTCCGCCCGACAAAATGCCATAGCCGTGCGCAGAGTTGCGGGCCATGGCATAATTAACAACGCGGTTGTTGTATACCCTGTTATCACCATTATAAGCAGTGGAGATCTGAATACCATCACTGCCCATATTCTCCAGGTTGTTATTATATACAGAAAGGTTCTCGATGAGATGTGATTTCATATCCACACAACTGCCCTCTGTATAGAGGTAATGTGTGTTACCGATATAGAAACCTTCCCATGCAGAGTTACGGCACATCAGGTCGTGGATCTTTACATTCTTCATGGTAAAACTACCATCCAGCCATTCAGGATGGCTGCATTGCTGCAGTGTTTTAGCCTGCAGGAACATACCTGCATCGTGAATGTAAGCATGATGTACATCAAAATCAGAAGTACCGTTCCCGAAGAACATGCCGAACATCTTAACACCGTTCTTGTTGGTACCATTGATATCAAAACCGTATTCGATACCAGCGGCGCCGGTACCTTCTACTTTAAAATATTTACAGGTGCTTAATACAAAACTTGCAGCAGTGGCAGAACTGTTCACACCCGCTCTCACAAGGCCTCCGCAGTTGGTGATCACAATTGGTTTATCTGCAGTGCCCAGCAGTTTACCAAAATGGATGTACTCATAATCGCCGGGAGGGATACACAAGGTATCTCCGGCGGTTACACCCAATTGGCTCATGGCATTATCATAATAGATGATATTGGCAGAGGAAGGATTTACCGTGATCTTTTTATTGCCCGGCGGTGGTGGCGGTGGCGGAGGTGGTGGTTGTACAACCGTTCCCCTTGTATACTGCAGCATCCACTCATAAACATTCAAGCCCGTCTGGGGATCTTTATAGGCAGGGTCATACGTTTTGCTCCAGGCATCATGTGAAGTGCTGCTGAATACGGTGAGCAAAGCTTTTGGATTTGGAGCAGGTATGATGGCATTGATACCATTTACCCAATCCTGGGAATATTTTAAAGGAACTGTCGGGTCCCTGTCGTTATGCGTAGCAAACACCGGCATGTTAATGCTGGCAATGTTCCATTGTAAACTCGGTGTTCTTGGTGCATCGTTTGGATTCCATGCTCCGCACACCACTACAGCTGCGGCAAACAATTTCGCTTTATCTGTATTCTCTGAAATAACACCCCATGTTACACCGCCACCCATACTAAGCCCTGTAACATAACAACGGCTTTCATCAATGCGGTAAATTGTTTTCAGGTAAGCAAGCAGTTCATGCACATCATTTCCCCCGGGCCATGTAATGAACTGCGGGGAGATCACGATAAAAGAATGCGTTTGTCCGTTAACGGTAAAGGAAGCAGGAAATTTCCCCTGATTGATCAGCTTTGCGGGTCCATTTGCTAAAACTGCGGATAAGGGGTTCTTCAGATCTGCACCTGCCAGTTCACCAACACCATGTACAAATATGAGAACGGGATACTTTTTGGTAGTAGAGGCATAGTCAGCCGGCAAGGACTCGTAATATCCTGTCATATTACGAACCGGCGCCCCGGCGGGGAAAGTTTTTGGAACCTGCTGGGCTTTGACCTGCAGGCTGAGAGATATAAAGGATAAATAAAAGAGATAGCGGACACACCATCCCCTTACCTGATAGAATTTCTTCACAATAATTTGGTTTTTCTAGTATGGATTTTTGTCTGGTCCGAACGGACGCGCTTCGCATTTGTGTCTTAATCTCGTCTGATCATCTATATTCTAATACACGTACTTATACTTGTTTACAAATAAACAAAATTTATTCAAAACAAATGGTAAAAAATTAAATATCTATTAAGTTTAATAATAAATTATTTATTATCCTTTTCATACACTGCTGATAATCCAGCAGTTAAATTTATTAACGTACATTTTCCGCTTAATTAATTTATAATTTAATAAACTTGCATCCTGATTTAACCTCCCTGTGTTTGTTTTTAACCGGTATCCTACTAGAAACCAGTATATTGTAATCAAAATTAATTTATCTAATAATCACATATGATATCGAGGCTTTTATCCGTCTATAGGAATAAGCAGGTTTTATCGTTGTTCGGCAATCTGGTTTCGGCTTTTTTCAATCTTCTTTCATTTATGATCCTTGTAAGGATCTTGCCCACGCTGGATGACTTCGGACAGTGGGTGGTATTCACCGGTACTTATAACATCCTCGATCAGATTCGTACCGGTTTACTGCAATCGGGCATTGTAAAATTCTACACGGGAGCGGATATAGAAACTTCGCGCAGGGTAGCCGGCGCTGCCTGGCATCTTTCGTTACTGATCACCATCGGGTATGTAATACTTTCATGGGTTGGCTACTTTGCCGTATCTCCTTTCCTGGGCGCTCCCTGGCCATTATTCCTGGCATGGTTAGGTATCCTTACTTTATTATCCCTCCCAATGAATTTTGCCAGCTGGGTATTGCAGGCAGAGAACCGTTTTAATGAGATCGTGTTCATCAGGATTTCCCAGAATGGTTCTTTTGTAGTGCTGCTGGCCTTGTTATGGTGGTTCAAACAGGTGTCCCTTGCGAATGTGTTATATGCTTACAGTGGTTCGATGGCTATCTCCAGTGTATATTGCCTGCTTAAAAAATGGACGGGGATCCGCAACATTGTTTACCGTACAAGGGAACAGGCACTGGAACTATATCGTTTCGGCCGTTTGATCATTGGCAGCATGGTATCTTCTTCACTGATCAATAACACTAACAATTTTGTGATCCTGAAAATGCTGGGAGCGGCTAACGTAGCGCTTTTCAGTATTCCACAAAAGTTCATAGAGGTGATCGAGATCATCCTTCGCAGCTTTGTAGCCACCGCACAACCAACTTTATCTGCCGCAGCCAATCGTGGTGATAAACAGGCGGTGGCCATTGCTTTCTGCAGGTATACCGGCACAGTTACTTTACTGATCATTCCATTCATTATTGGCATGCTGATATTTACAGAGCCGCTGATCCTCATCCTCGCCAAAGGCAATTACCTCGGCGCTACCGCCGTAGTGCGCATCTCGCTCATTACCGCCATCCTCTGGCCGCTGGACCGCTTCAATGGCGTAACGCTGGATATGATGGGCCTCGCACATGTGAATTTCTACAAAAACATTCTCAAACTGATATTGAATGCCATCTTTGCGGTGGTGCTGGTATGGATCTTCCCTAATATTATCTCTGTGGCGCTGGCCATGTTGCTGCACATCCTCTTTGCTATTGCATACGGATACTATGTCATGAAAAAACATATGTCCGTTCACCTGAAAGACCTCTGGCATTACGGCTGGATTGAATTTAATATACTGGTAAAAAAGGCCTTAAAACTCAAGCATTCATAAATTATGAGAATAGCTTTCATCATCCTGGCACATAAAAATCCGGCACAATTACACCGGCTTTTAACCAGGCTGCAACACCCCAATATCGACTGCTTTGTACATATAGATAGAAAATGTAAAATAGAAGATTATGCCGAAGCGCTTTCCCTGCCACAGGTATATACCATAACTCCCCGCGTGAAGGTCACCTGGGCCGGATGGAGCATCGTGCAGGCTACATTGAACGGTATGGAAGCCATCCGGCAATCCGGTAAGTCCTACACGTATATCACCATGCTCAGCGGCCAGGATTATGTGATCAAAACCACGGAACACATTTACCAGACCCTCATTCAACCCGGCAACCGGCAATACATCGGGCTTATTTCTGAAAAAGACTTAAAGCCCATGATGTCTAAGGTGGATAATTATCACCTGGTGGAATGTAACTTCCCGGGCAAGTACAAATTCGCCAGCCTGCTCACAAAAATACTGCCTGCCCGGAAAACGCCATTCGGGCTTAAAATCTACTCCGGATCCGGCTGGTGGACACTGACCCAGGACTGCGTGAATTACCTGCTGGATTACATCCGGGAGCGCCCTCAACTGGTGCGTTATTTCAAGCTCACCTGGGGTTCTGATGAATTCATCTTCCAGACCATATTAATGGGCAGCCCTTACAAAGAAGCGGTAACCGGGTATGATCTGCATTATATCGATTGGGGGAATGATCGCTCAAAGGGGCAGAACCATCCTAAAACGCTGGGAGTGGAAGACGTGGAACTTATGCTGAAGAGTGACAGGCTGGTAGCCCGCAAATTTGAAATGGATAAAGATCCCGCCCTGCTGGACAAAATAGACCAGGAACTAAAAAGGCTGTTCCCATAAGGAGAACAGCCTATGTAAGTCATAAAAAAAACACTAGACTCTTTTCTTCCACAATGTATTGAACCCACCGGTAAAACCTATAGGCAGGATCTCAGCTACCTCGCAATCCAGCTTTTGCAGGAACTTAATGCGCTTGGTGAGCAGGGAAAAAGGGAATACATCTTCCACAAAATTCGTTTTCGAAAACTTGATGATATCGTAATTATTTGTTTGCGCGAGGTTCAGCAGGTCCTTACGGGTAAAGAACTGCACATGGTCCAGGTTATCTGCCTGTGACTGTACGGTAGTACCTTTAAAACCAAGGGCACTTTTAATTTTATTAATGAACTTCCACATGCCGGGGTTATTCCGGGCTTTCAGCATAGGCCTTGTTACGCACAGTTCACGCGGGCCCACTCCATTCGGTACGGTCACTACCAGCAAACCATTGTCCTTAATGGTATCATATATTACACGCAGTAATTTTTCAGGATGGTCCAGGTGTTCCAGTACTTCACTGCAGATCACTGCATCATATTTTTCACCTGCTGCCGTGAGCGCTTCTGCACTGATGGCTTCAAAGCGTACATTAGGCAGTGTATTCTTGGAACGGGCCACATCAATTGTTTTCTGGCTGATATCAATGCCCAGCACATCATAGCCAAACTGGCCAAGATGGCGGCTGATAACGCCATTACCGCAACCTACGTCCAGCACGCGGCCTTTTTCAGGGATCTCTTTCTTGAGGGCCTCTGCAATAAATTTCAGTCGCTTGATATCTGCGATACGTTCATATTCGTAGGTGATCGTTGCTTGTGTCATGTCAGTTATGGTAAAGCTGTTGATATATTTTTTCAATTTGCCGTGTCATGCCGGATACGGTGTATTTACTCCGTATCGTATCCATGGCACGCTGTTGTAATTGTGCTCTGAGCGTTTTGTCTTTGGCCAGTTTCACAATGGCGGCAGCCAGGGTTTCACTGTTCTTTGCAGGTACCAGCAAACCATTATCGCCATCCGTTACGGCTTCGCGGGTTCCGTCCACATCGCTGGCAATCACTGCTTTTCCCATGGCCATTGCTTCCAGCACTCCTATCGGGAATCCTTCCCATAAAGAAGGAAGGCAGTAAATGTCTACGCCGTTCAATACGGCCGGTACATCCTGGCGGAAATTATCAAAGATCACATGATCTGTTATGTTCAATCTGCGGGCTGCATCCAATGCTGCTTCTTTTAACTCTCCCTCTCCTATCATCAGCAGTTTCATATCAGGGAATTGCTGAAGCGCCAGGCTGAATCCTTCCAGCATGCCCACCGGATCTTTTTGCAGGGTCATCCTTGCAATGTAACCGATCACCAGCTGATCCGCAGGAATACCATAGGCTGCTTTCACATCAGGGTATGCTGCACCGGGATTGAATTTCACCGGGTTCACACCATTCTTGATCACTACGGAATCAAAGCGGCCGAAAGTTTTAATACCTGTTTCCCTGTTGGAATCAGATACGCAGATGTTCACCTTTGCCTTGCGGGTAATATATTTCTCTGCTGCAATACGCGCTCTTTTGATCAATGGGTTCAGGCCATCGTGAAAGGACCATCCATGGATGGTGTAGATCAGCGGCAAACCCAGCCTGCGCGCAGCCCACATCACATTTGTATTGGCGCGGGTGCCGTGTACGTGTACAATATCGATGCGTTGTTCCGTGAGGAAGGCACGCACCTTTTTCCAGATACTGATATCAAATGCTTTTTCGCTGGCAATCACATGCACCGGTACGCCGATTGCCGTGAGTGCCTGTACCATAGGCCCATCCGTGAAGGAAAGCACCACCGGTTCAAACAATTCGCTATCCATTGTTTTCACAAGGTCCAGCACATGGCTTTCCCCTCCTCCTATCTTACCCTGGCGGATCGTTTCTAATACTCTTATTTTACGGGGTTGCTCCATGTTACAGCTTTTCGATCCAACGGTCATACCATAACTGGAACACCAGTATATTCCATAATTTCTGATGGCTTACCCTGCCGCCATCCAGGTATTTCTTCAGCAGCTCCTGCACATGCGATGCATTGAACAATCCTGTTTTCTGCAGGCGTTCCGGTGCTAAATAATACTGCATCTGCTCTCTCAGGTCATCTTTGAACCATTCCTGCAAAGGCGCGATGAAAGGCCGTTTCGGGCGGTCCATCATGGATTTGGGAATGTATTTATGTACAATCGTTTTGAGGATGTATTTATTGGTTTGCTCCTTTACCTTCAATGCTGCAGGCACAGTTGCCAGGAATTCCAGCAGGCGGTGGTCCAGCATCGGCTCGCGGCCTTCGATGCTCACACTCATCGTAGCACGGTCCACTTTCACCAGGTTGTTATCTACCAGGAAGGTGCGGTAGTCGATGGCCAGTAATTTATTCAGCGGATCAGGAATGGAACTCAGTTCTCCGTTGAGGTCAAAGTTAGTTTTGTATTTACCCGTGGCAGAACCCATGTAATAAGCCGCCTCACTTTCCGTAATGTACTGGCTGATATATTTCAGTGCCTGTTGCGGTTTACCATCCTGCCAGATCAGTTTCATCTTTTCGTAGCGGGAGGCAAAGTTGTATTTCTTATTGAAGTAAGGGATCACTTCCGGCTGTATGATGCTCATGGCGGCACCCAGTAGGGATTGCACACCTCTTGGCAGCTGGCTGGTATATTTGATCGCCTGGTTGAACTTGTTATATCCGGCAAACAGTTCATCACCGCCATCTGCAGACAGTACCACTTTTACATCCTTACTCGCCAGTTTACTCACCAGTGTGGTGGGCACGGTAGAGTTATCAGCAAAAGGTTCATCGTATATTTCAGGCAATTGATGTAATACATCTTTTGCATCGGATGCACCAATGATCCATTCTGTATGATCTGTTCCCAGGTGGCGGGCTATCTTTTTCGCTTCCGCAGATTCATCCCATTGTTTTTCCTTGTAGCCAATGGTAAAGGTCTTAATGCGGCTGCCGGACCCTTCCTGCAGGATGGCGGCCACGCTCGCACTGTCGTACCCACCGCTCAGGAACACTCCTACGGGCACATCAGATACCATGCGGTACTGGTATGCACTCTTCATCAGCTCTTCTGTATGCGCGATCACATCCCTTTCGGAAAGTTTGGTTTCAGGCTGCCTGTATGCTTCCAGTACGTTCCAGTATTCCTTTTCTTCAGGGATAGCTTTTTGCAGGTTCAGTGTTAAATAATGTCCCGGCTTCAGTTTATAGGTATTCCTGTAAACAGTGTATGGTGCAGGGATGTAGCTGTATTGCAGGAAGAGGGAAACACTCTTTTCATCAATATCTTTACGGAAAGCAGGATGCTCAACAAAGCTCTTCAGCTCTGAGGCAAACAGGAACAGGTTCTCGTGCCAGTAATAATACAGTGGTTTTACCCCTGCCCTGTCCCGGCAAATGAACACCTCTCCTTTCTGTTCGTCGTAGATCACAAAGGCGAACATACCGATGCATTTGTCCATCACTTTCTCCTGCCAGCAATCAAAGCCCTTCAGCAATACCTCTGTATCCGTACCGGAACTGAAGGTGTACCCTTTAGCTTCCAGTTCTTTGCGTATTTCCTTAAAATTATAGATCTCTCCGTTGAACACCATGCTGTACTGCCTGAAATGCATTGGCTGGTGGCCGGAGCTGCTAAGATCGAGAATGGATAACCTGCGCTGGCCGAGCCCTACAACAGCGTTTTGGCTGCTGTAACATTCGTAACCGGCATCATTAGGACCACGGTGCAATAACACATCTGTCATTTTCTGCAGCGTATCCTGACCTGATTTTTGCGAAAAATCAATAAACCCTGCTATTCCACACATAAGTCTGTAGGTTTTTTAAGATGTTGGATATTCCAGAAGATCCCCCGCCAAAAGGCTTTCAGATGAACCCCTTCTCTTTTGAAAAGGAATCCGAGGGTATTTTTGGGTATCGTTAAGAATGTAAAATATAACATAAAACCCAAACGTCCTGTCATAGTTGTATTTCTTCTCATAAATAACAACCTGTTCCTCGTTATGAAATACGTTTTTAATGGGCTGTTCTTACCGGTGGTCATCGACTCCTTATGGTAAATAAGGGATTTGTACTGGTAGTATATCTTATAACCGTTCCTTTTAAACTGCTCGCACCAGTCGAACTCCTCATAATAGAGGAAATAAACTTCCGGCATGAGCCCTGTTTTCTCCAGCGCTTCGCGGGAGATCATCATGGCGCCGCCGTGTGCATAAGGGGTAACGGAAACAGCATCGTACTGGCCGTTATCCTTTTCCTGGCAACCGATCATGGCATTCCGGCCTGTAAAGGGGTCTACCGCCTGGTAACCGGCATATTCGATGGTGCCTTTATGGAAGAAGTAATGGAATTTGGGGCTTACCACGCCGGCATCGGGGTATTGTTCAAAGGTTTCGATCAGCCCTTCTATCAACCCGTCTGTGAATTCCGTATCGTTATTCACCAGGAAGAGGAAGCTGCCGGAAGCTGCTTTGATCCCCAGGTTATTGCCGCCGGCAAAACCCAGGTTCTTTTCACTCCGGATCACTTTAACAAGGGGCCAAACGTTCAGAAGTGACGCGGTGGGGTCTTCCTTGGAAGCGTTGTCCACCACGATCACTTCGATATTATGGTAGCTATTTATTTTGAGGGAAGCCAGTAGCTCACATGTTACAACCGAATTATTGTAATTCACTGTAATAATAGAAACCAGCGGCTTATTATTATGTTCAGTTCTTACGGCTTGCATGGAGTAAAGGATTATCGATATCTGTTTTATTATGCTTGGTATGTATGAAAGTATTGTTGGCTCCTTTTAAGCGGAAGACCAGCATTACCATAATACCTATCGCTTTTGGCAGTATCAGCAGGGCAGTGAAAAAATATTTACGGTAAAAGATCCAGGGCAAAGGCAGGGCCAGGCTGATAGCATTCATCACAAAAAGGATCGCCCAGGCTGTGAAAGGTATAAATGTATAAGCATGAAAGATAGCGCTCAGTAATGTCAGCAGGCAGATAGCGGCAATCAGCAGCATGCGTGGCAGCATCAGGTTATGGCAGAAGGAAAGATTGAAGTAATCAAAGTTCCCTGAAAACAATGCCTTCAGCCCTTTCTTCCAGAACATGCGCAGGTATACGAACTGGCTGGAGATCCATCTTCTGCGCTGGTTGCTGAAAGCGTTGGGATTTTCGATCTTTTCATCGAAGATGAGCGCATCTTCCAGGTAATAGACCTTATGGCCCAGTGTTACCATTTCCAGTTGCAGGATCTTATCAAAACCACCTGTAGCACTAACCCTTTGCATCACTTCTTTGATCAGCGGAAAGTGAAATGCCATACCAGAGCCAATCACGGAAGAAGATAATCCTACGGCATTGGCACCTTTACGGTAAATATGATTCGCAATGATCTCGTTAGCAGTATCCAGAACAGCAAATGGTGTTTCCAGGTTCTTGGCCACCCTTTGCGCCTGTATCACATGTTCCCCATCCAGGTAAGCCCGGTTGATCTTTAAGAGGAAGTCCGGCTCCAGCATATTGTCTGCATCGCAGATCAATGCTATGTCGTAATTATCGCCGATCTCACCAAAAGCCTTGTTCAGGGAACGGGCTTTGGTACTTTTATCGAATGAAACGGGTAATACCTTTACAGATGCTTCTTTCAGCAATTCAAGCGTTTCCGGCTGAAGGGAATCCGCGATCACGATCACATCATAGCGGGAAGCAGGGTAGCGTAACTGGGCGTAACTTTTGGCGGAGGACAGGATAATACTGTCTTCCTTATACGCAGGCACCAGGATGGCAACACTGCTGTAAGTTTCGGGTTCACTGATGTCTGTCTGTTTGCGGGCAACGATCTTACCTGCAATAGAAAAGAACAAATTGTACAGTACGCATCCGGCTAAGTAGGCAAATAAAATTATCTCTAAAAAAGCAATCATTATACGTTATCTTTTTGAATAAGCGCTAACGGCGTATTCACGATCAACCACATATCGTAGGTGAATGAGTTTTTGTAGGCGTAGTCTATATCCAGGCTGATGCGTTCTTCTACAGACATTTCTTTCTTTCCTCTCTTGCTGATCTGCCAAAGACCGGTGATCCCTGCAGGAGCCAGGAAACGTTCCACCCACACATCCGTAGTTAAAGTGGTGGCTTCGTACAAAGGTAAAGGGCGGTTCCCGACCAGGGACATGTCTCCCTTTAAAACGTTAAACAACTGCGGCAGTTCGTCCAGGCTGCTGTTCCTTAAAAAGTTGCCCAGTTTGGTGATCCTTGGATCGTTGGACACTTTGTAGAACACCGGCCCTGAGTCGCTGGCATCATATTGATTCAGGTGTTTCAGGTCCTTCAGCTTTTTATCAGCGTCTGCCACCATACTCCTGAACTTGTAGAATTTGAAAACTTTGTAGTTCCTGCCGGCCCTTTTGGAAGCATAGAAGATAGGGCCTTTGGATTCGATGCGGATGGCCGCTGCAATGAGCAGCATGATCGGAGAAGCCACGATCAGGCCGAGGGAAGCCGCTGTGATATCCAGCCCGCGTTTCAGGAAAGTGTTCAGGTAATCCTTTTTGTACCGGATCTCCTTGGGCGCCTGTGTTTGGTCTGGAATTGCCTGGAGGCGTTTGATCTTCTTTACAAAGTCGATCTTGGAGAACAGCTGACGTTCCATGCACTCCCGGGTAATGATCTCATCAATAAAAAGATGTTTCTTAACAAATGTTTTGAGGGGTTCTGTTACGTTTTCAGCGTACAGGAAAAACGGGATGGATTTCAGGATCTGATGAGATGCAAAATAAGCAGACCATTTCTGGCAGGCGGCTTCACACTGTTCATTATACTGAACAATGATCACGGAAGGAACAGTTCTGTTTACATTGAGCATTTCCATGATCTTCCGCTGCGCACCAATAGTGTCCTCCACCATACAATAGTTGTAGTATGGAAGTAGATTGGTCGCCTGCAGAGATGCTCCGACAATCATTACGATCCTCTCTTCCTTTGCAATCTGGGAAAGATCGGTTGTTTGCCTGGCAGAATTGCTACGCTCAATGGATGGGGCCTCTAAAATGTTAGGTGTAGTCGTAAAATTCATAAAAATCACAATTGTATTCAGGGTCAATAAAATCAGGGCATCACCGGAACCAGCTTCTTGCTGATAATTCCTTCCACTTTCTCCATCAGTTCTACCGGATCAAATGGTTTGCGCATAACTTCATGCACGTTGCTGTATAATTCTGTAATAGATTCGGTACGGTCATTCATGCTACCACTGAGTACAACAACCGGGATATCTTTATAAAGATGGCTGTCTGCTAAGTAATCCAGCAACTCCCATCCGTTCACATTTGGCATAGCCAGGTCCGTTATGATCACATCTGCCATGTTTCCTTTGGATAACCAGGCCATCGCTGCCAGGCCGTCCTGTGCGGAAACCACATTATATTCTTTACGGAACATCGCCTCTAACAAGTACCTTATCGGCATACTATCATCAATAATTAAAATTCTCTGTTTCATTTTTACCTTCTTTTTTGCTTTACGATAATGTTTTTGGCTGTTTGATCAATAACTAAACTGATCTAGAGCCATAGAAGGCTTTTGATGGATAAGGTCGAGTTTAAATTTAAACGTTGTAGTTTTCCAGAGGAGGATGGCGAAGAATACGGGTTAAATCAATTGATCTTAGCAAACTTACAATATAATTTTCAAAACCTAATATGTGGTACCGAAGAATTATTTTGTTTGATGCTCTTAACGGATGTAAAATTAATGCGCGAATTATATATTCACAATTTTAATTGGTGAAGGGAGGTTTTTTCTCAGTAAACGCATGGAATTTCCACTTTAATGGTTTTTATCCGGCCATTTTAACCTCAAAACGACCGTTTCACCCCCTTAATGGGTATAATTACACAAATGGACAACCCCCTTTCCTATATATTATGGCGTATCCCACCTCAAATACTATAATTTAATGATATAAGCTTTTCCCCAGCCCTGTATTTGGCTACGTAAAACATTGCGTTTACCAATAAAATCCGTCCATTCACCCAAATAAATTATGCGGATTGAAATTTGCGTTCTACTTTTGCGAACGAATCGGATACATTTATATATCAATTGAAATGAATGGTTATTTCCATTCCCCCCAATTAGTTCCGGTTCCCTACAAGTTATTTCTAACCTGATCCTCTGGCAAAACCTGCATACAAAATAGGTTGTACTGCATTATCTACTAAATTATGGGTTTGTTCTCTTCCTTTTATACTGACAAAGCGCTAAACAGCTTTTTATCAGTTACAGGGATCCAGTGCAAAAGTCCGTGTGTTAGCCCAGGTCTATTTGTTTGCTAAAGAAATGATCCGGTGTAAACCGGTTTTTTTAAGGATTTATGATTGATAAAAATAAATAATTGATATGGATGTAATATATTTTGTGAAGGCGTTATTAAAAAAGAAGTGGTGGATCATTTTCAGCACCGCGCTGGCACTGGTGGCCGCATTCTTTTTTACTATGGGAAGAGCAAAACTATATGTTTCCAGCGCACAGATCTCTACTGGTTTTACCATGAAAGATCAGATCACCCTCCGCGATGAAAATGTTAACCTCTATGAGGCTGACGTAAAGTTTGAGAACACTATCCAAACGATCAACTCACCACTGGTGATCAGCCTCCTCTCCTACTCCCTGCTTATTCACGACCTTACCAGCAATAAACCTTTCAGGACCCTGCATGAGAAAGACCTGAAATCACCGGAATATCTCCAGTTCAATAAAGAAGAAGGCCTGCGCATCTGCCGCCAGAAACTGGATTCACTCCAGATGCTCACTTCCTACAGACCGGACGAGCGCAAGCTGCTGGAATATATGAAGCTCTGCAAGTACGATAATGAGTCTATCACCAAGACCTTAAAAGTGAACAGGGTACCGAGAACAGACTATATTGATATTTCTTATGGTTCTGAAAACCCTGAGCAGTCTGCCTTTGTAGTGAACACGCTTTACCAGGAGTTCATCCGTTACTACAGGAGCCTTCGTTCTGAGCGTGGTGTGGAGAACGTGGTAACTTTTGAAGAGCTGGTGAATAAAAAGAAAATAGAACTGGATGCAAAAGTAGAAGCCCTCCGTTCCTATAAATCATCTGAAGGGATCCTGAACGTGGAAGCAGCCAGTGGTACAAAAATGGGCCAGATCAGCCAGCTGGAAAAAGACCTGCTGGGTGAAAAGTCCAATTTGAACCTCATGCAGGCTAACCTGAATAATATCAACGATCAGATCAACCTGGCCAACCAGGGTAAAACTACTTATGGTAATGCCGGTAATAATGAGATCGTGAACCTGCGCAGGCAGATCAATCAGCTGAATGATGAGTATATCCGCACCGGCAGTACAGATGAAAAGCTCGCAGATAAGCTGGAGGCCCTTCGCAAACAATATAACACAGCGGTGTCCAAAAGTGGGGCATCCACACCAGGTATTGTAGTGAGCAAAGACAAGCTGTTGCAGGAAAAAGCCACGGTTGAATCCAATATCTCCGCAACCAAACTGAATATTATCAACCTGGAGAAAGCTATTAATTCCCTGCAATACTCTGTAGGTTCTTATGCCAACAAAGAAGCTACCGTGAGTACTTTACAGAAGGAAGTAGATCTGGCACAGGAAGAATACAATAAACTGAAAGAGAAACTGAACTCGGCGATAGACAGCAGAAGCGTACCGGTAGATAACTTCAGGCAAACCCTGAAAGGGCAGCCGGCCTTCAAGCCGGAATCGTCCAAACGCATAGTGATCATGGGTATGGTTGGTATGGCCGTGTTCATGTTATCTACGCTCAGCATCCTGTTCAAAGAATTCTTTGACTCTTCCATTAAATCTCCTTCCAACTTCCTGAAGAGCGTACACCTGAAACTGATCGCTACCATCAATCATGCGGACCTGAATAAATACAGCATCCTGGAAGTACTGCAGAAACGGATAGAAGACAAGAAGGCCATTGTGAAAAGGCAGAACAGTTTCCGGGAATTCCTGCGTAAACTGCGTTTTGAGATCGAGAATAGCGGTAAGTCCATCTTCCTGTTCACCAGTACAGAATCACAGCAGGGAAAAACAACCCTGGTGCAGGCGGTAGCCTATAGCCTCAGCTTAAGTAACAAACGCGTGCTGGTAATAGATACCAACTTCTGTAACAACGACCTTACCGTACAACTGGAAGCGAAACCTACGCTGGAAACATTTTCCATCGCACCCCAGGATTTCAGCATCGAGAAGGTAAGGGCCATCGTTACTACGTACAGCATCGAGAATATTGAAGTGATCGGCTGTAGAGGTGGTGACTATACGCCAACGGAGATCCTCCCCAAAAATCACCTGCTGAACTATCTGCCGCAGCTGAAAGAATATTATGATTTCATCTTGTTTGAAGGCGCTCCTTTGAATGAATATACTGATAGTAAAGAGTTAGAGAAATATGCGGAAGGAGTGGTTGCTATCTTCTCATCCAAAGCATCGATAAAACAAACAGATAAAGAATCCATCGAGTTCCTGCAAGGTTTGGGAGATAAATTCCTGGGAGCTGTACTGAACAATATTAATGACGATTATCTGGAACTCTAGAATAAATGTCTGAGCAACCGTCCATAAGATCCCTATCACTGTCCGGCGCATTGAAATTCATTTTCACCTTTCGCCCCGGAACATCCAGGAAATACGCCTGGGTGGACTATGCGAAAGGTATTGCGATCATATTTGTTACATACCGGCATGTGATATACGGATTACTATATAACGGCATCCCCATCACCTCAACACTGATGAATGCCAACGAAATGCTGTATGGCTTCCGGATGCCCATGTTCTTTTTTCTGTCGGGCCTGTTCTTTGCATCCAGCCTTCACAGGCGGGGCGGCAAGAACTTTATGATCTCAAAGATCAATACACTTTTATATCCGTATCTGCTTTGGTGTTTTATACAACTCACCCTGCAGATCTGGTTCTCTGATTACACGAATTCTAAAAAGGGAGTGGAAAATTACCTGGACATATTGATACATCCGCGGAGCATGCTGCAACTATGGTATTTATTTGCCTTGTTCAATGTTACTGCCCTGTACCTGATGGTAGACCGCTGGTTAAAGTTCAGCCCCTGGATGCAACTGCTGCTGGGCTTTGCCTTACTTCCGCTGAAAGGGCTGGCAGGTGATATCAGCACCTTGTCCGACGTGATGGTGTTCTATGTGTATTTTGCCCTGGGGCATATTGCAACGCCCTATTTCTTTAAAGAAAGCGTGCAGGAGCAGCTCGCCTCTCCTGTTAAAGTATTGCTGCTGATACCGGTGTTCTTACTTGTGCAGTATTACTGCATGAAGAATGTAGACATGAGCATTTACCTCTTCTCTACATTCGCACTGCTGGGTGGGCTGCTGGTGATCATGATCTCCTTTGTGCTGGCTAAATACCGCAAGCTGGAATTTTTGCAGGTAATAGGGCACTATTCTTTATACATCTACCTCATCCATGTGGGTATTGTATTCTTGTTACGCAACATCATTTTGAGTACGGGTATCCAGATCAGAACATCTGTATTCACATTCATACTGATAGCAGCCGGGATCTTTTTCTCCATCGTTCTATACAGGATATGCCTGCTGCTGAAACTTAATTTCATTTTCCAGGGACCTATTAAGGATATACCCAGGAGACAAGTCAGTGCATCATGAAAAAGATAAAAACGAAAAAGGTAAAAGAAAAAAAAGTGGTGAGCGAGCAGCTGCATGAGATACTGCTGGTAACTTTTGCTGCCGTGATCATACTCATGTTAGTGTTTAAAACGATGTTCCTGTAATAGCAATGCAACTGAGCAAAAAAAATATCAACCAGTTTTTCGGGATTTTGCTGTGGATCTTACTGATCCCCGCCATTGCATGGGTGGGTGCCACAGATGCCAAGATAGCAGCTATGCTGGTAATAGGCATCCTGGGTACTGCTACCTGCCTGGTGTGTATCCTCAATTACAGGTTGGGATTTTATATCTACATGACCATTTCCCTCATCCTTCCTTTGCTGGAAAGGATGGCTGGTACGGAACTTCCCATGGGTGTAGTAATGGATGGGTTACTGGGTTGCTCCTTACTGGGGTGTTTCTTTAAAGGAGGGGATCCATCCGCAAAGAAAGTGGATTTCCTGAAAGATCCGCTGCTGATCTCCATCTACCTTTACCTGCTGTTATTGATATTACAAATAGCCAACCCTTATGGATTCAGCGTTTCAGGCTGGTTCATCTTTATACGGGTAACTTTCCGCAACCTGCTTTTTCTTTACCTGGGCCTCCACGTGTTTAACAGCATGAAGGACGTGTATGTATTCTTTAAGTACTGGCTGTTGATGGGTACGCTGGCGGCTATATATGCCTGCATGCAGCAATGGATGGGACTTATGCCTTACGAAAGAGCATTTATAGCCAGGTATCCGCAAATGTTCAATACCACTATCATCATCAGCGGGATCCGTATCTTCTCTTTTATGGCAGATGCGGCCTCCTTTGGTATTATCATGGCCTGCAATATTGTGATCATTATGATCATGCTTACGGCCAGGATGGCAATCATTAATCTGCCCAAAAAGATAGTACTGATCATTTCCCTCGTACTGCATGTGCTGGCACTGGGCTTTTCCGGTACCCGCACAGGGTATGTAATGATCCCGCTGGGCCTGATGCTGTTCTTCATTGCCAACCTGCAAAAACGGAATACCATTCTCATTGCCGCTGCTTTCGGTTTTTTTGCCATGGTGATCTTATTCGGGCCTTTCCATAGTAACCCTACCATTGTGCGGGTGAGAACGGCTTTCCTGGGAAAACAGGATGAATCTGTGAATGTAAGGGACCGGAACCGCGCCAAGGCACAACCTTACATCTACTCCCACCCCTTTGGCGGTGGTTTAATGACCACGGGGGGTAATGCACTGATCTTCCATCCGGGGCATCCCATGGCCAACCTGCAGACAGATAACGGGTACCTGAGGGCTGTACTGGAAACCGGGTGGCTGGGTATCCTGCTGATGGGCGCCAACTTCGTGATCCTGATCGCCGCTTCTGTCGGGAATTTTTTCCGGGTAAAAGGTGAGCTGGACAAACTATTAATGATCAGTATGGCGGCGGCGGTGCTTGAAATAGCGCTGGCGCAATATGCCCAGGATGCTTCCACCCTGGTGGAATCTGCCATCATGCTGAATGCATTCACTGCAATTGTTATAAAAATTAAATACTTATACTCTTAAAAACTAGAACATGAAACGTATCTCTTTAGTCGTTCTTGCTTTGTTCCTGGGTTTTGCTACACAGGCGCAGGTTGTGAAAACAGATACCAGCGTTTTGTTGAAACTGCCCCCTGACCCGGCCAGGATAGCCCGTTTTAAAGAAAAGCTGGTGGAGTTGGCTTTGCAGCACCCGGATATGAAACAATACGCAATTAAAAAGCAGATCAACAAATACGAACTGAACAGCACCGGCGCGCAATGGTTAAACCATTTCAACGCAGCCGGTAACTTAAATGAGTTCACGCTAAAAGGTGGCAGTTCCAACAATACTTTCTTCCCACGGTATAACTTTGGGGTAGTATTGCCGATCGGTAACCTGATCAAGATCCCGAATGATGTTAAACGCGTAAGGGCAGAGAAAAAGGTACTGGAATCACAGCAGGAATCCGATGCACTGACCATCAAGGCTACCGTACTGCAATTGTATGAAGAATATGCTGCCAACAAACAACTGTTTGAACTGCATATGCCACTGGTAGAAGATGCATTACTGAACTACCAACAGGCTGAAGAGAAATTCCGCGCAGGAGACGAAACCGTTTCCATCGAGCTTTATAAAGAAGCTTACCGCGCATACAATGGTGAAATGGCTAAAAAGATCTTACTTGAAAAAGAATTACGCCAGTCCAAACTGAAGCTGGAGGAAATGGTTGGAACAACCTTAGAACAAGTGTTGCTGCAGATATAGTTTTCATCATTAACCAACACTGTCACACATGTTGAAAATGATCGCTTTGGTTTGTTTTATGCTGGTAGTGGGTACCGTGAACGCGCAATACGAGCCCATGCGTAAAATAGACGTTAAGATAAGTCCGTGGCAAACAAGGCAGGCACTTATCTATACACCAACACCTACTGTCGCCGGAGAGCGTTTTCCACTACTGATAGCCTTTCACGGAAGAAGCGTGGCCGGGAAGGACCTTAGCATTATCTATAAAGAAGGTGTACCGCGGCAATTGAAAGAAGGGAAGATGATCGAGGCGGTGAATAAACTGGACGGTAAGCTGTACAAGTTTATCGTACTGGCCCCTATGGCGCAAAGCTGGTCCTGGGCCCCGCAGGATGTAGGGCCTATGCTGGACGATATCATCAAAAGATACCCGGTAGACACTACGCGGATCTATCTCACCGGCTATAGCGCCGGCGGATGGTCTGTAGAAGCTGCTAAAACACACAGTCCGGAACTGGCTGCCCGCATTGCGGCATGTATCACCATGTCTCCCGCCAACCTTGATCCGGATTACCTGAAGCGGTTCAAACTGGTGGCAGATGCCGATATACATACCTGGTATTTTGTTGGTTCCAAAGACGATTACTTCCGCGAAAACGTAAAACGTTTCATGGACAGTACAGCGAAGTATAAAAAAGGATTATTGAAAATAACGGTCTATCCGGGTGCGCATTGCTGCTGGCATTCCTTCCTCACACCCAGGTACAGGGAGAACGACATGAATGTATATGAGTGGCTGCTGCAGTATAAAAAAACATACGCTGTAAAACCCAGAACAAGATGAACCGCAGAAAAGCAATAAGGAACATTTTCCTCTTTGGTGGCGCCGGTGCAGCGGCTGTAGGAGGTTTTAACTTCTACCGCTTTTACAAAACGCCGGACCTCAGCAGCCTGGAAGGTCATAAAAGGCTGATCGAAGAACTATCGGAGATCATCATCCCGGAAACGGATACGCCCGGTGCAAAATCTGCCGGTGTAGCACCGGTGATCATCACACTGGTAAAAGACTGTACCAACCGGAAAGCACAGAACAGGTTCCTGTATGGTTTGGAGGATGTGGAAGACTATGCCCGTTCCAAGTACGGCAAATCTTTCGTGGAATGCGACAAAGCTGCCAAAATTGCTATTACCGGCCACTTTGAACAACGGGACCGCCCATGGGCCGGTATCAAAGGAAAGGTTTCCCGCAGGCTGATCGGCGATCCCTTTTTTATCACCCTGAAAAAATACACCCTGCTGGGATACGGCACCTCAATGAAAGGAGCCACCATGGGTATGGCCTACGACTTCATTCCCGGCCACTATAATGGCATTGTGCCGTTGCGCCCGGGGCAGAAATGCTGGGCCACCTGATCACATAAACATTACGACTCCATGATACTGCTTTACGTATTATTTTATGTTAGTTTTTTTATCCTCTTCTACAACTATATAGGGTATGGCATCCTGCTGTACATCCTCATAAAGATCAGGAGACTGATCAAACGCCCCAGGGAAACACAATCCGCATTTGAGCCGGCTGTTACCATCCTCATCGCCGCGTACAACGAAGAAGAGCACATCCGCGAAAAGATAGCGAACACACTTGCATTGGAATACCCCGCAGATAAATGTCATTTTATATTTGTTACAGATGGTTCTACAGACGGCACTATGGATATCATCCGGCAGGAACCCCGCATACAGCTGCTGCATATCCCGGACCGTAAAGGAAAAACCGCTGCCATTAACCGCGCCATGCCTTTTGTGCAAACCCCCATTGTGATCTTCTGCGATGCCAACACCATGCTCAACACAGCAGCTATCCGCAATATTGTAAAACATTATGCAGATGAAAAAACCGGTGGTGTGGCCGGAGAAAAGAAAGTGATCAGCAAAGAAAAAGGAGACGCGGCTTCAACAGAAGGTATCTACTGGAAATATGAATCCTTCCTCAAAAAGCTGGACGCAGAATTGTATTCCGTAGTAGGTGCAGCAGGAGAACTATTCTCTATCCGTACTGCGCTCTTCCAGCCTGTTGAAGAAGATGTGGTGCTGGACGATTTCATTATTTCCCTGCGCATCAATCAGAAAGGTTACCGGATCGCATACGCGCCGGATGCTTATGCCATGGAAGAACCTTCCTTCTCCATTGAAGAAGAACATAAGCGTAAGGTAAGGATCAGCGCCGGAGGTTTTCAATCCATTGTGATGTTAAAAGCATTATTAAATTTCTTTAAATACCCCGTACTTTCTTTCCAGTACATTTCGCACCGCGTATTGCGCTGGACGCTCTGCCCGCTCAGCATGCCCATTCTTTTTATCAGCAATCTCCTGATCGTAGTGGCTACCGGCAGCCTTTTCTATAGCACCGTACTTGCCGCACAAATGATCTTCTATACCGTTGCCTTTATTGGTTACCAGCAGGCAAAACAACATATAAAATCCAAGTTCTTTTATATCCCTTTCTACTTTGTTTTCATGAATGCGGCTGTATACCAGGGCTTTTCCAGGTATCTGCAAAAGAAACAATCCGCCGCCTGGGATAAGTCCAAACGCAGTAAAACCGTTACAGTATGACGCTCCAGCAAAATAACAGGATATACGGATTGGATGCCTTACGGGCAATAGCTATGCTGCTGGGTGTTTTACTCCACACCATCATTGCTTACAAGATCTATCCGAATCCTTCCTGGCCATCCGATAATTCCCTGCATAGTTACTTTTTTGATGGCGCTTACTACCTGGTCCATTCTTTCAGGATGCAATTGTTTTTTGTAGTAGCGGGCTTTTTTGCCAGGATGTTATACCTGAAAATAGGTGAGCAGGCATTCATCAGGCATCGTTTCAAACGCATCGTGATCCCTTTTGTGGGAAGTCTCATTTTTATCCTGCCATTTACGATCGCACCTTTCCTTTATTATAAATACTTTATCGCGGATGGTTTGCCAACGGCAGAGGCCTGGGCCGCACTCCGTTCCCAGTTCTTTCGCTGGAACGGCATGGCGCATTTGTGGTTCCTGTACTACCTGCTTTTCTTTTACGGGGCAATGCTGGTAGTATTAAGGCTGGTTCCGGCTTTCCTGAAGAACCGCCTGCTGAACCTGGCTTCCTTTTCACATATCTTACTGATAGGCCTGTTACTGGGCGCTATCCAGGTAATTTTCTGCGAAGAGCCAATTGTTGAAGTATCAAATGGCATTATACCCCGGTTCTCCAACCTGCTGTATTATGGCTTCTTTTTCGCGGTAGGCTTCCAGGTACATAAAAATGCCGGGCAGCTGAAGCAGATCCCTCAGCGCACCTGGCTGTACCTCTCCATTGGCTTATTGCTGGCTACCGTACTGTTCTATATACTGATCTGGCATAAAGAACAGCCTTTCCCCTATGGCATATGGATCCTGAAACTGGGGGTAGCCATGCAGAGCACTTTCCTGACATTCGGCGTGATGGGCGTATTCCTGAAATACCTGAACAGGGAAAGCCGGACCTTCCGCTATATTTCAGATGCCTCCTACTGGCTGTACCTGGTTCACCTGGTGATGGTATCCGGCTTAGAGGTACTGTTCCTTTATACAAATATCCCGGGCATTGTACGTATAATACTTATACTGACTATTACTTCGGGCGTGGCCCTGGTCACTTACCAATGGTTTATCCGGTATACCTTTATCGGAAATATCCTGCATGGACCCCGTAAAAGGGAGGAACATATCATAAAAACAATCGCTTAATGTCAAATTTTAATATTTTAACCGGGTCAGCTTTTTGCAGTAATGGACTTAAAACATCCATTTACCAGCTTTTTCCCGCATTTCACCAAAAAGTAACAACTAGTTATATTAATTCGATATAAATTGCAGCATATTCTTATAAGTATTTTTTCCTTTTCCTATCTAAAAGCCTCTAACGCGCAGTGAATGGCGCGAATATTTTAAACCCCGTCCTCTCGAAAAACTTCACGAAATGATGAGCAACGCGTACGCTATCGTACTGTCGTGCAGCATCGTTCACAATTAACACGTTAGAGCCAATCTCACATATATGAAACAATTTTACTACCTACTGTTCATGGTGTTCCTTTTAGGAGCATTCCCCGCTAGTGCCCAGGTACTAGACCCCAATGATCCTGTAGTTACCTACAACCCCTCTGCGCCTCCAACAGAGCCACAATGGGGCAGTGTTGGTAAATGGGTGAGAACTGTCCGCGTGAGCTGGACTTCCACCTCCTACAAGGCTTACATCTACAAAGGCCTGGCCTTCCGGCTGAAATTCCCTAAAAACTATGATGCATCTGGTAATAAAAAGTACCCGGTGCTTATATTTTTCCATGGACTTGGTGAGAAAGGCACTATCTATGATAATGAGTATCAGTTGCTCCATGGCGGCCAAACCGCTATGAACGCCGTGGATAACGGTAAGTTCGATGGCTTCCTGCTGTATCCTCAGAATCAGTCCGGTTACTACGGCGCTACGCAGTACGACCTGATCAACGAACTGATCACTAACTTTTTTGTTCCGCAGATCAATGTGGATATCAACAGGATCACAGCACATGGTCTTTCTGCAGGTGGTACCGCTACCTGGGATTTTCTGCTGAGACTTCCTAAACAGGTTGCAGGCGCGGGCCCTATCAGTGCTGCTGCCGCTGCTACCGCTAACAGCATCAACGTTTTCAAATTCACGCCTATCTGGTGGTTCCAGGGTAACGACGATACTAACCCTCCGAAAAGTGTTGCACAGGGTGTATACGACCAGGCCATAGCACAAGGTGCTAATATGAAACTCTCCATCTATCCCGGCGGCCACGGCATCTGGGACCAGGCTTGGGCAGAAGCAGATTTCTTTGGCTTTATGCAAAGGGCTAACAAAGTGAACCCCTGGCCTTTAACCGGCAGAACCGAGTTCTGTCCGGGCGACCCCGTTAATTTAACGCTTGGCTTAACCGCAGGATATGATGGTTACGAATGGCGTAAAGATGGCGTGGTGATCCCTGGCGCTAATAGTAATACCCTTGTTATTAATTCACTCGGTACTTACGATGCCAGGATCAAACGTGGAACTGATTGGTCTTACTGGTCTCCTATCCCTGTGGTAGTGAAAACAAAAGGCGCTACCGTTCCTCCTACGATCGCTGTTTCCGGCCTGATGAGTAAGGTATTACCTGCTCCGGATGGCTTGAATAAAGTAACTTTATCTGTTCCTGCTACCTATGCCACTTATCTCTGGAAGAAAACTACAGATGGCACTACATTAGGTACTGCAGCATCATATGACGCAACCACTCCCGGCCTTTATACAGTTAAGGTTCAGGAACAATTTGGTTGTTCCAGCGACTTCTCTACGCCGTTTGAAGTGATCAATGCTAATGGCCCTAATAAACCAGATGCAGCTACCGGCCTTACCGCTACAGACCTCTCCAAAACATCTATCCAGCTGAACTGGGTAGATAAACCTAACCCGGCTTACAATGAAACCGGTTATGAGGTTTACCGCTCCAACACACCTGGCGGCCCTTATACGCTGCTTGCCATTACTGCCCCTAACGTAGTAACCTATACCAGCACAGGGCTGATCGCCAATACAACCTATTACTATATTGTAAGGGCAGTGAATAATACCGCCGCTTCTGCCAATAGTAACGAAGCCAGTGCTAAAACACAGGTGGATAATGTTCCTCCGACTGCTCCGGGTAACCTTATTGTAACAGCTTCTTCTCAGAATCAGATCAGTCTGAAATGGGATGCTGCTACAGACGATGTAGGTGTTGTTAAATATGACATCTATGTTAACGGCCTGAAATCCTATACAGTTAACAGTGATAAGCTCACATATGATGTGCTGAACCTTTCAGCAGGTCAGCTGTATACCTTCACTGTAAAAGCCAGGGATATTGCAGGTAACTTATCTCCTGCCAGCAACCAGGCCAGCGGTTATGCTACCCTGAAAGGTTTGAAGTACAAGCTGTACCAGGGAGACTGGAATAACCTGCCTAACTTCGCGACCCTTACGCCGGTTAAAACAGGCATCCAGCCACAGGTAGACATCACCACGATCGGTGCACCGGAAGATTACTTCGGCGTACTGTGGGAAGGATTTATCAAGATCCCTGTAGCCGGTAACTACACCTTCGAAACATATTCCGATGATGGCAGCAAACTGTACATCGGCCCTTATAGTCATACTGCCACTGCGCTCGTGAACAACGATGCCCTGCAAGGCCCCACCTACAAAACAGGTACCAGGAACTTTGCTACTGCCGGTATCTATCCTATTGCCATCACTTATTTTGAAAAGAATGGTGGCCAGGAAATGAAAGTATACTGGAAAAATACAGCTAATGGTGTAGGCAGCACCCGCCAGCTCATCCCAGCTGAATTCTTCGTGGAAGCTGAATTGCCAGCTGCCAATATAGCTGCACCAACAAACATCATTGCTTCTCCTGCAGCTTATAATAAGATCAACCTTACCTGGACGGATAACAGTAATAACGAAACTGGTTTCGAAATTTACCGTTCAACTTCCCGTACAGGTACTTATAGTATTGTGAAAACAGTAGGCGCTAATGTAACTACTGCTTCAGACAGCGCGTTGAACCCCCTCACTACTTACTACTACAAGGTGAAGGCGATCAACGACATGGGTAATTCAGGGTTCCATTCATTGGCAGATGGTGGTTTAGCGTATGATTACTATGAACCAGCCACTGTTACTGTATTACCAAACTTTGCTTCGCTCACTCCTGTAAGGTCTGGTACTATCAGCACCGTTTCCCTGAGCATCTCACCTGCACCAAGGGCAGACAGGTATGCGATAAAGTATGCTGGTTACATCACCATTCCAACCACAGGCAGTTATACTTTCTATACCCGTTCTAACGACGGTAGCAGATTGTATATCGGTGGGTTCACTGCTGCAGATATCGTAGTGGAAAATGATGGCACCCGTTCCTCTGCATCTGAGAAGAGCGGTACCAAAACTTTAAATGCAGGTACTTACCCGATCTACGTTACTTTCTTTGAAAATACAGGTAGCGCAGAACTCTCTGCCAGCTGGCAAGGCCCTGGTATCAGCAAACAGGCTATCCCTGCAGCCCGCTTCCTCGATTCAAGGAACCAGGCTACTACGCAGGCATTGCCAACTATACCTGTTGCTGCCAGCAATCTTGTAGCAACTGCGGCATCCCCTACCAAGATCAATCTTACATGGAACGATAACGCAAATAACGAAACCTCTTACCAGGTTTGGCGCTCCATTACAGATAATACCAACTTCACTTTGCTGGCAACTTTACCTGCCAATGCAACTGCACAGGGAAGTTATACTGACTCTCTCCTCTTCCCCAACACTACTTACTACTATAAAGTACGTGCAAGGAACGACGGTGGTATCGGTAACTACTCTCCTGAAGCCTTTACATCCACATTGAACTCTGTTCCGGTTGTATCTCCAATCGCCAGCCGTTCTATGCGTTTTGGCACACAACTCTCTATCCCTGTCACTTATGCTGATGCAGATGGAGAAACAGTAACATTAACTGCAGAAAACCTGCCAGCCTTCGGTACATTAACCGATAACGGCAATGGTACTGCTACTTTAGTGTTCAATCCTTCCGGTACTGACCTGGGTGATTTTGCAGGTATTGTGATCAAAGCTACGGATGGCCATAGCGGTGTAGGTACACAAACATTCACATTATCTGTGAATGACAACTATCCGCCGGTACTGTCTGCTATTGCAAACATTACCATGAATGAGAATGCTTCTCAATCAATTGCCCTCTCTGCTGCTGATCAGAATGCAACAGATGTGATCACCTGGTCTGCAACAGGATTACCATCCTTTGCTACCTTAACGCCGAATGGTAATACTGCTCAACTGCAGCTCAATACTACCATCCTGGATGCCGGCACATACCCTGTGACCATCACCATCAACGATGGCCGCAATGGTATAGACAGCAAAACGTTCAACATTGTGGTAAATGATGTGAACCCAAGCCGAGTGGTTTATGTGAACTTCAACGACGGTAGCGCAAACTCTGCCAGTGGCGGATATTGGAACAACACCAATAAACCTCCGTTGCAGAACGATGTACATGCTAACCTGAAAGATACCACGCTGACTGCAACCGGTATTTCCCTGACGATCATGACCAGGTGGCAGGATGTTGGCGGATACAACAACTCTGGTGCTGTAACCAACAACAACTCCGGTGTATATCCTGATAACGTAATGCGCTCTGCTTATTTCAGCAACAGCGGTGTTACACAAACAGTGAAGATCTCCGGCCTCACAGGTGGTTCAGACTACAAGTATAACTTTACCTTCTTCGGCAGCCGCGGTGGTGTAACGGATAACCGTACTTCCATCTACACTATCAATGGTGCCAGCGTAGCATTAAATGCTGCGAGCAATACTACCAATACAGTCTCTTTAACCAATGTAATACCTGATGCAAACGGAGAAGTGCTGCTGAACCTTACAGCAGCTCCGGGCTCTTCCTTCTCTTATCTGAATGCTATGGTGATCCAGGCTTCATATGAACCTGCCATCGCTCCTTCCAAACCAACCAACATTACTGCTGAATCTGTAAGCGCTGGTGTTAAAGTTGGCTGGAAAGATGTAGCGTTCAATGAAACTGCATACGAAGTTTACCGTGGTACCACTTTAGCAGGTCCGTTCACTAAACTGACCACTCCTGCTAATAATGCCAACACTTCTTCATTCATCGATGAAACAACGCTGGCTGGTACGCAATACTACTTTACAGTAAGAGCTATCAACGGTTATGGTGCATCTGCATACTCCGATACAGTGGGTGTTGTTACAACTAACAAGAACCCGTCACTGAATGCGATCAGCAACATCAACATGAAAGCTGATTCTGTGATCAACCTGGCACTGGCTGCTACGGATGATCCTCAGGATGTGATCACGCTTTCTGCTACCGGTCTCCCTGCATTCGCAGTATTGACTGATAACGGAAACGGTAATGGCGTACTGGCTATCACACCTAACAACAGCCATGTAGGTACTTACAATAATATTTCTGTAACTGCATCAGATGATAAAGGTGGCAGCACAACCCGCACCTTCAGCATCACGGTTCAGGACAAAACACTGAGTTCAGTGTTTGTGAACTTCAATGAAGTGAATCCTGCTCCGGCTCCATGGAACAACCTTACCAGGTATCCAAGTGCAGGTACTTCCTTATCAAACCTGCTGAGCCAGGATGGATCAGGCACAGGCTTCACCCTTACACTGGTAGACCAACTGTCTGGTACCAATACACTGGGTGCTACAACTGGCAGCAACACAGGTGTATACCCCGATGTGGTAATGCAAACAGCATGGTTTGAACAATCTGATGTAGCAAAACGCTTCAGGATCTCCGGCCTGCCGCTCAACAAGAAATACAACCTTGTATTCTTTGGCAGCCGTGGCGATGTGACCGATAACAGGAACACTGAGTATACTGTAGGCGCGCAAACAGTAACCCTGAATGCTGCCGGCAATAAAACAAACGTGGTGAAGATCAATGGCCTCTCTCCTGCCGCAAATGGCGAGATTGAGTTCAGCATCAAACGTGCCGCAGGTTCCAGCTATGCTTATCTGAATGCACTCGTGATCCAGTCATACGAAGACAATGGTATACCATTAGCACCTTCTAACCTGAAAGCTACCGGTAAATCAAGGACTAAGATCACCCTCAACTGGTTCGATAATGCCAGCACAGAAACAGCATATGAAGTATACAGGTCAGCCAGCGAAAACGGTACTTATTCCCTGATCGCTACCCTGGGTGCTAATGTTACAACTTACGATGATAATACTGCAACAGCAGGCAGCAGCTTGTTCTATAAAGTAAGGGCAAAAGCAGGTGCTATCAATTCTGAATACAGTAATATCGCCAAAGGTTCTACTTATTCTTACAGCACTTACATCAACGTAAACCGTGATCTTCCGGCGGGTGCTCCATGGAACAACACCAATAACGCGCCGTTTGCAGGTGACAACTACGGACCATTCCTGAACGATCAGGGTAATAATTCCGGTCTCTCCTTCACCATTGAGCAGAATTTCTCCGGGGATAACTCCCTGGGTGTGATCACCGGCAATAACTCAGGTGTTTACCCTGATAATGTGATCAGCAGCTCATGGTGGTGCGATTTCGGGGTAACAGGTAAACTGAGGATCAAGGGCCTGAACCAATCTCAGAACTACACCTTTGTGTTCTTCGGTAGCCGTACCAGCGATGGTAACCGTACCAGCAATTACACGATCAATGGTAAATATGTATCCCTGAATGCTTCCTTCAACTCAACACAAACCGTACAGCTGGAAAATGTGAAACCAGACGAAAATGGTGAAGTGGTGGTAGAAGTAAGCCCGGGCACAGGTTCTCCATACGCTTACCTCGGTTCAATGGTGATCCATGGTTATGCAGCAACTGGTGGCGAACCTACCGGTGCAGATGTACCAGGATTTACTTTGAGAACAGTTCAAACTACCGGTAATGTAAACAATGCCGTAGCCAAAGCTGCTCCTGAAGAAACACCGGAAAAACTGGTGATCGAAAGAGCTTATCCGAATCCGTTCGCATCCAACCTGTATGTAACCATCAACAACTATGGTTCTACCAAACGGTTGTTCTCCAGGATCTACGACATGTCCGGCAAACTGTTGCTGAGCAATGTTCTGGGAGACTTCGGAAATGGCAGGTACAATACCAGGATAGATGTAACGAACCTTCAATATCTCCCTGCCGGCATCTATCTGCTGCAAGTGGTGGATGAGAAGAACCAGGGCAAGTCTATCAAGATCATCAAACAATAATCAGATAAAAATTCTCCTTAAAAAGCCCGGTAGCATTACCGGGCTTTTTATTTTTCACTAACTTGAGGTATGCATCTTAATATTAAAGCAACGGATCAGCACACGTATGATGCCATTGTGATCGGGTCAGGTATCAGTGGCGGGTGGGCCGCAAAGGAACTTTGTGAGAAAGGGCTAAAAGTGTTGCTGCTGGAAAGAGGGCGCAACGTAGAACATGTGAAGGATTACACCACTGCCAACCTCAACCCCTGGGATTTTCCGCACCGCCTGGTGAATACAGAAAAGGATATGGAAGAAGATCCTATCCAGGGAAAGGCTTATGATGAAAGCAGTAAACATTTTTTTGTACGCGATAAAGAACATCCTTATATCCAGGAAAAACCCTTCAGCTGGGTACGGGGCTACCACGTAGGCGGGCGTTCCCTCACCTGGGGGCGGCAGTGTTACCGCCTCAGCGACCTGGATTTTGAAGCAAATGCAAAAGACGGGCATGGAGTTGACTGGCCGGTCCGTTATAAGGATATCGCCCCCTGGTACGATTATGTGGAAACATTTGCCGGTATCAGCGGGCAGGCGGAAGGTTTGCCCCAGTTGCCGGACGGGCAGTTCCTCCCTCCCATGGAAATGAACTGCGTGGAAACCCACCTGAAAGAAAAAGTACGGGAAAAGTTCAAGGACCGTTTAGTGACCATTGCCAGGGTAGCCAACCTCACAAAAGGATGGAACGACAGAGGCCCCTGCCAGTTCAGGAACCTCTGCCATCGGGGCTGCCCATTCGGCGGTTATTTCAGCAGTAATTCCGCTACCCTCCCGGTTGCCATGGCCACAGGAAATTTAACCCTCCGCCCCTTCAGCACCGTAAGCGAGATCATCTACGATAAAGAAACAAAGAAAGCAAAAGGCGTACGCGTTATTGATACGGAAAGCAAAGAAACCACCGAATACTTTGCCCGTATCATTTTCCTGAATGCTTCCACGATTGCCAGCGCTTCCATATTACTGCAATCAAAATCCGAAGTATTTCCCAATGGCCTCGGTAATAACCAGGACCTGGTGGGCAGGCACCTGATGGACCATCACTTTAAAGTAGGTGCCATGGGAGAGTTTAAAGGATATGAAGACCAGTATTACAAAGGAAGGCGCCCCACCGGCATTTACATTCCCCGCTTCCGCAATATCAATGATGCCACCCGCAGGGAGGATTACATCAGGGGATTCGGTTACCAGGGTTATGCAGAACGGGAGGCCTGGAACGATGCCTATGCCATCAACGGATATGGGGAAGATTTCAAAAATGAGATCACCAAACCCGGTAAATGGGTGATGTGGATGGCAGCATGGGGTGAAACACTGCCTTATGCGGACAATCGCATTACGCTGGACGATAACAGGAAAGATGCATGGGGTTTACCCCTTGTAAAGATCAACTTTGAGATCAAAGAAAATGAGAAGGCCATGCGTAAGGATATGCAGGGCAGTGCCGTGGAAATGCTGGAAAAAGCCGGCTTTCATAATATCTCTGGTTTTGATTACGACTACATAGGCGGGGAATGTGTGCATGAAATGGGTACCGTAAGGATGGGGCTCGATCCCAAAACGTCCGTATTGAACAAGTGGAACCAGGTACATGATGTGCAGAACCTCTTCATTACTGATGGAAGCTGTATGACCTCATCCGCCACACAAAACCCCTCACTTACCTATATGGCACTCACCGCCAGGGCCTGTAACTATGCCGCGGAAGAAATGAAAAAACAAAATTTGTGATCTCAGATCACAAATTTTTTCTTCAGCCTTAAGAAAGGTAACTCCAGCAAATGGAAACTGAGCACGCTGATACCAATAGAGAATAACAGGATACCTGTTTTCACCAGCAATACGGAAGGAGTGCTTACTGCATGGAAATGGTCCAGCAGGGTTTTAGTGAACATAAAATGAATGGCTGCGTGGTACAGGTAAATGCCATAGGAGTATTTGCCCAGGAACATCATCAGCCTGCTGTTCACTGCAGGTTTAAAGATCCCCGGAATATTGGAGGACATGCTCCATACCACTACTGAACCAAAGAACAGCGCAAAGAAAGTAAAGGAAGAATAAAAGTCCTGAAAGGATCCACCCTTGTTAAAGCCAATCATAATCACCAGTGAAACAAGGGCAAAGATCATCACATAACTGGTGTACTTCTCCAAAACCTCCCGGTTAGTTCTCACCAATACCGCTATCAGCGCACCCACAGAGATAGTATCCAGCCGGGCAAAAGTGTTCACGTACTTATAATTGCTGTTGATCCCTTCGATATGGATCAGCCGCAATACATTGGCAGCAATAATAAAAAAGATCAGTACCCTGAGCAGGTTCTTTGTATTTAATTTATAGACCAGCAGCGGGAAGAACATATAGAACTGCTCTTCAATGCAGAGCGACCATGTATGCATCAATACCCAGTCAGCAGGATACCCATCAATACTGAACAGCCAGTTCTGCAGATATAACCAGAACCAGGCCTGATGCTGAAGGTAATACTTAATATTAGGTACCGCATTGATGAAGATAACAGGTATCACGTAGAGGATGAGCGCCAGCACAAAGAAATAAACCGGAAATATCCTGAGTATACGTTTAACGTAAAAGTTCCTGAAATAGCCCGGCTTATCTTTTGTATCCAGCAGAATGCCTGTGATCAGGAAGCCGGACAATACAAAGAACAGGTCCACCCCCATCCGTCCTATTCCCAGGATCCTTACATGCTCTGCATAAAAATGCAGTAATAATACGAGGAATATAGCCCAGCCGCGGATCGCATCCAGCTGTTTTACATGGAGGCCATTGCTGTAATTAATAACCGGTCTGAGCGTCATTTAGTATAAGAATAGATGGGGAATAAATACCTTACAATTGCGCATAAAGATATAAAAAAAAGGTGCTGATCTAACAGACCAGCACCTTTTCTATGATTTCGTTCATTAAAGACCGAAGGCCTGTTTCACTTTCTCTACATAGTCCAGTTTCTCCCATGTGAACAGCTCCACTTCTACTTTCTTTTCTGATTTTTTACCTGCGTTGAAGGTTTTGGTGATCACCTTGCTTTCGCGGCCCATGTGACCATAAGCAGCAGTTTCTGCATAGATTGGGTTACGCAGTTTCAGGCGTTGTTCGATAGCGTAAGGGCGCAGGTCGAAAACAGCTTCTACCTTACGTGCGATCTCACCATCGTTGAGGCCAACTTTTGCCGTACCGTAAGTATCTACAAATACACCGCATGGTTTAGCTACACCGATAGCATAAGAAACCTGTACCAGTACTTCATCACAAACACCGGCAGCTACCAGGTTCTTTGCAATGTGACGGGTAGCGTACGCTGCAGAGCGGTCTACCTTGGAAGGATCTTTACCGGAGAATGCACCACCACCGTGCGCACCTTTACCACCATAGGTATCTACGATGATCTTACGGCCTGTTAAGCCGGTATCGCCGTGAGGTCCGCCGATCACGAACTTACCGGTTGGGTTGATGTGGTAAGTGATCTTATCCGTGAACAGCCCTTGCAGTTCTGGTTTCAGTTGTGCCTTCACACGTGGGATCAGGATGTTGATCATATCCTGTTTGATCTTGTCCAGCATCTGCTGGTCCTTGTCAAAATCATCGTGTTGGGTAGATATTACGATCGTATCGATACGAACGGGTTTATTATCGTCAGAGTACTCGATCGTTACCTGGGATTTGGCATCCGGGCGGAGGTACTTGATATCTTTATTTTCGCGGCGGAGTGCAGCGAGTTCGATCAGCAGTTTGTGAGCGAGGTCCAATGCCAGGGGCATGTAGTTCTCCGTTTCACGGGTTGCATAACCAAACATCATACCCTGATCGCCTGCACCTTGTTCTTCGGGGCTTTTACGAACCACACCCTGGTTGATATCGGGAGATTGTTCGTGAATAGCGGAAAGGATACCGCAGGAATTTGCTTCGAACATGTATTCGCTCTTGGTATAACCAATCTTACGGATCACTTCACGCGCAATATCCTGAACGTCCAGGTATGCTTCAGATTTAACCTCACCCGCCAATACAACCTGACCGGTTGTTACAAGCGTTTCGCAAGCTACTTTGGAAGTAGTGTCGTACGCGAGGAAATTATCGATCAGTGCATCTGATATCTGGTCGGCAACTTTATCCGGGTGCCCTTCTGAAACGGATTCTGAGGTAAATAAGTACGGCATAAAATTAAAAATTCTGAAGATTATAGTTGAGTATAAATTATTCTTAGTTTGGCATTGATAGGTGGAGTACCTGTACCGCCGCCCACTTTCACACTCCTCATATCTATCTGGTGCCTGTTGGAGACTGCTTCCAGCTTGAACACTGAATTATCTAATTTCTTGTCCAGCATGAACTGCAAATGCCGCGCAATATTAAACTTATATTGCACAACTTCAATGCCTCCTATATTAGAAATGACGGTTCTATTACCACCGAAGTAAGCGAGGTCAGGATTGGAGGGGTTACCGTAGTCTACGATATATCCAAGACTGTCGTGCGTGATGTATCTCCAGAGGAATAACCGGTCCGGATCGGTAAAGATCTTTTCCTTACCGGCCAGGTTGCTGTTGATCTTGGTGAACACCAGTTCAGCCTTGTTGATGATGGCCTTGGGGAAGTTTTCTATACCCGGGATCTGGAACTTGGTGTAGATACCCGGCGCTTCCTGCAAATAGATGGCTGTATCCCCTGTTGGTTTGTTGGTATTAAGATAAGGAGCCACCTGCGCGTTGGTGTAATTACGGGTAAAGTAATTAGCATGCGGGCTGTAGTATTGCTGGAATGGGAAGTTTGCAATCAGTGAGTCTTCCGTAGAGTTCTTATAATAAACGGAAATACGGGTATCGCCCTTGTTCAGGTTTACGAAGAGCATGGTTTTGCTCACATTGGTATCCGGAACAATAGCCAATCCCTTCAGGAAGGCTTTGAAAGTAGTATCGTCTTTAAAGGCACCATCTGCACGCTGCTGCAGTAACAGGTTACCAAAGGCTGCACTCAGCGGGATGCGCAGCGCGGGCGCCTGTTTTACCCCGTAAATGGAGAGGGAATCCTTAGGATATACCGGGAAAGCCGTAACATTCGCCAGCAGTTCGCCCTGGTCGTAACTCAGGGGCCTTGTATAACTGTAATTAGAGTCTGCCTTGAAATCGGGCTCATTCATCCGGTACACTCTCAGGTTCATGCCCTGGTTCTCGCCATACCAAAGGGTATCACATCCTATGTATAATACAACAGAATCCAGCGTTTGGCCGGTCCCTGCGAAGGAGAATTCTAATTTGGGAAGACCTACGCCGGTATAAAGGAAACCACTTGATTTACCGAAGATGGGATCATCGGTGATGCTTCCAAGCGCTGCGCCATAGTTGGCCTGACCGGTACGGATGCTGGAATCTGCTTCCTGCACATTCAGCGTGATCAGGTTATTGATCGTTGTATCTTTTACGGTTACTTTATCAGAGCCTGGGATAAGGTCCTTACCCAGAATGGTGGATTCATTACAACCGGTAAATGCATATAACGCCGTTAAGAAAGCAGCACTATAGCCAAGATTCCTGAAATTGATCTTCACGTAGTTTGGTTTGAAGAAAAGAAAAACTAAAAATAAAAAGTAAAAAGCAGGATCGGTAACTACCCGTCAAGTTTTAACTTTTCGTTTTAATGGCTGACTTATTTTAAGCCCAATAATTGATGATAAAGCTGCAGGTAGTCTGCCAGATCTTCATTGTCCTTTTTAAAAGGAACGATGATCTTACCTTTTTCTGCTTTCAGTTCGTCCACCAACTTTTTGTCCGCCTTGTCGCTGGCCACAACCACCGCATCGGCATATTTGCATGCTCCTTTATTCAGCGCAGCATTGGTTCCTTCTTTATATAATTCCAGGTCTTTTTCTTTGATCTGGTTACTAATGATCGCTTTTTTCAGGAAAGTAGCGCCTAATTTCTCTTTAAATGAATTAGGCTCTAAGGAAAATACCGTTTTTGAATGGGCAAAAACAGGTTCTTTTTTATACGCCGTTTTTAAGTAAACGGGGATCAGGGAGGTCATCCAGCCACTGCAATGGATAATGTCAGGAGGCCAGCCAAATTTCTTTACGGTTTCCAGTGCACCTTTGCAAAAGAAGATCTCACGGGCTGCATTGTCATCGTAAAATTTTCCGTCATCGTCGTTAAATACCGCTTTACGTTTGAAATAATCTTCATTGTCCAGGAAGTAAACCTGCAACCTGGCATTAGGTAAGGAAGCAACCTTGATGATCAGCGGATAATCATCCCCGTCAATCACAATGTTGATCCCTGAAAGGCGCACCACTTCATGTAATCTATGCCTGCGTTCATTAATACTTCCAAACCTCGGCATGATAACCCTCACCTCCAGACCGGCCTCATTGGATTTAATCGCCATCTTATTGACCATAGCCGCATAATCACTCAATTCAAGATAAGGCGACATCTCCTGGGCAATAAAAAGAATTCGTTTCTTTGTGGACATTTAATGCTGATTATTAATGCAGTTATTTTTAATTTGGCTTGCAAAACTACTAAATTTTTAGGTAAAATTGGCCAAATTGTCACTTTTAACATCCTTTTAAGCAAAGGTTTATGTATCTATTCAAACAGGTAGCGGATCTGAGAGAGGCGCTGGAACACGAAAAAAAGGCAGGAAAACGGATCGGATTCGTTCCCACCATGGGAGCATTGCACCAGGGGCACATTTCCCTTATCAGGCAAGCTAAAGCATTGACAGACATAGTAGTTTGCAGCATTTTTGTAAATCCTACACAATTTAATGACCCCAAAGATTTCGAGAAATATCCCATCACCATTAAGGAAGATATCCTGAAATTAAATGATGCAGAAACAGATATATTATTTATACCATCCGTGGCAGAGATGTACCCGGAGGGTGTGAACGGCCTTCACCTGCATTACGACTTCGGCTATGTTGAAACCGTACTGGAAGGCGCTTTTCGTAAGAACCATTTCCAGGGCGTGGGAATGGTGGTGCATAAACTGCTGGACATTGTACAGCCCCATGATCTTTTCATGGGCCAAAAGGATTTTCAGCAATGCATGATTATCAAGCGTTTACTGGAGATAACCGGAATTCCGTCTACATTACACATATGCCCTACCCTGCGGGAAAACGATGGTTTGGCCATGAGCAGCCGGAATATGCGCCTCAGCCAGACAGAAAGGCAAACCGCCACGCAGATCAGCCGTACTTTAACCTATATGAAGGAGCAACTCCGGCAACTTCCCTTTGATGTTTTAAAGCAGAATGCGCGCAAACAGTTGCAAGATGCTGGTTTTCAGCCAGATTACGTAGAAATTGCAGATACAGATAACCTGCAGTTATTAGACAAACCCATTCACAAAGAGATGGTGATGCTCATCGCTGCCAAATTGGGTGAGGTCCGGCTGATCGATAATATGATCATCCCTTCAATGGCATCAATTCCCCTGTCATAACAAAATCATAAAAGCAGCCGCACTGGCTTCCTATTATATAAAATTCCTCTACCTTTGCGGACTACACAAGAAATATGTTGATCGAAATTCTGAAATCTAAGATTCACAGGGCGGTAATTACGGAAGCCAATCTGAACTACGTGGGCAGTATCACTATTGATGAAGATCTGATGGATGCAGCCAACCTGATAACTAATGAGAAAGTGCAGGTAGTAAACGTAAACAATGGCGAACGCCTGGAAACGTATGTCATTAAAGGCAAACGCGGCTCCGGCGTAATATGCATGAACGGCCCTGCGGCCCGCCTCGTACAGGTAGGCGATGTAGTGATCATTATATCCTACGCCACCATAGATTTCGAAGAAGCAAAAAAATTCACTCCTGTAGCCGTTTTCCCAAAGGAAGGCAATAAACTCTAAGAGAGGTTCGATATGGCCATGCCCAAAGCGCTTAAAAATGTACTGAAATTCTTTGTTTTTTTAAGCATTGGACTGCTCATGATCTGGCTTGCCCTGAAGGACATGACGCCTAAGGACTACCAGGATGTGAAGACCGCTTTCCTCAGCGGTAACTACTGGCTCATTATCCCCGCTTTCATCATCGGCATAGGCAGCCACCTTTCCCGCGCACTGCGCTGGCGCATACTCATAGAAACACAGGGGTTTAAACCCGGCGTACTGAATACCTTTTTTGCCGTGATGGTAGGTTACCTCGTGAATATGGGCGTGCCCCGCCTCGGCGAAATTGCCCGTTGCGGTGTACTCGCCAATTATGAAAAGATCCCGGCAGACAAGCTGATAGGTACCATGATCGCAGAAAGAGCGCTGGACCTATGCTGCCTCATGCTCGTATTCCTCATTTGCTTCCTCCTGCAGATAGATATTGTACTGGCCTTCCTGAATGCTGAAGTATGGCCTAACATGGCCAAAATGAACGGATCAAAGCTCCTCATTGTACTGGCCATAGCATTGGTGGCAATAGCCGTATTGATATTCCTCTTCAAACGTTTTGCCGCTTCCAGGGCCGCTATTAAATTGCGCGCATTGCTGAGGGGTGTACTGGAAGGCGTGCTTTCCATTGGTAAAATGGATAAAAAGAAACTGTTCTGGTTCATCATCCATACACTCTGCATCTGGGCACAATACCTGGCCATGCTGTATGTAGGTTTCCTTTGCCTCCCCGCTACCCGGGAACTGGGCTTTACCGCGGCACTCACCGTACTGGCGTTAGGCAGTATAGCCATGATCGTTAGCCCCGGCGGCATAGGCGTATATCCTTACCTTGTTCAGAAAACACTCCTCTTATATAATATAGCACTTCCCATCGGCTGGGCTTTCGGCTGGATCATCTGGGGAGCACAAACCCTGCTTATCTGCCTGCTGGGGCTTATGTCCTTTATCTGGCTGCCCATTCACAACAAAAAAGCGTAACTTAATAATAAGTTAACACCGGCTATACAGTCTGGCGATCAGTTTTTTATAACTTTTGCGGGCATTTAACTATATGCCCTTGCAATGCTTCGTAAAAACATGTGAATATGAGTATGGACTCTAATGCTGCTCCTGTACCGGTGAAAGAAAAAAAGATACCGGTGAAAAAAGTTACCAAGTTAAAGACCGTTTCCAAAAAGATAAAGACCATTGTAAGGGATATCAGCTGGCTTTCATTCAATGCCCGTGTATTACAGGAAGCAGCAGACACTACCGTTCCGCTCCTGGAAAGGATCCGCTTCCTGGGTATTTTCTCCAATAACCTGGATGAATTCTTCCGTGTAAGGGTAGCCACCTTAAAAAGAATGGGCGCAGTAGGCAAAACCGCCAAGATGCACCTGGAAGAAAATCCCGACCAGATCCTGGAAGAGATCCAGCGTACCGTACTCAGCCAGCAGCAGGAGTTTAACCGCATCTGGAAAGAGATAGAAGAAGCCCTCAGGAACGAAAGGATCTTCCTGCATACAGAAAAACAACTCAACAGGGAACAGCAGAAATATGTGCAGGATTACTTCAATGAAGAAGTACGCACCAATATCATTCCCCTGATGATAGAAAGTATCCCGCACATGCCTTACCTGCGGGATAAATCCATCTACCTGGCCATTGTACTGGCAAAAGAAGATAATTCCGTTCGCCAGAAGTTTGCGCTCATTGAAATACCGGCATCTGTTCTCCCCCGCTTCCTCATTCTCCCTTCCAAAGAAGGTGAGCATGACATTATGCTGCTGGAGGACGTGATCCGTTACAACCTGCCGCATATCTTCTCCTACTTCGGTTATAATAAGTTCTCTTCCTACATCATCAAAGTGACCAGGGATGCAGAACTGGATATAGACAACGATATTGCTACCAGCATCATTCACCAGATAGAAAAAGGGCTCAAGGCCCGCAGGAAAGGCAAACCCGTACGCTTCATCTACGATCAGCAGATAGATCCCCTCCTGCTGGAATTCCTGATGCGCAGGATGGGGCTTTCCAAAAAAGACAATCTTATTCCCGGTGGCAGGATCCATAACTTCAAAGACTTTATGGATTTCCCCGCAAAGGTGTTCACACGGGAACGCATGCACCGCAAAACCTTTATCCATCCACTGTTCCAGAATGCGCCCAGCGTAATGCAGGTGATTGCTCAAAGTGATGTGATGCTGCACTTCCCCTATCATTCCTTTGATACCATCATCGATCTGCTGCGGGAAGCAGCCATGGACCCGAATGTAACCACCATCAAAATAACCGCCTACCGCCTCGCTAAAAACAGTAAGATCATCAACGCCCTTATCAATGCCGTACGCAATGGCAAACAAGTGTCTGTTGTGCTGGAACTCCGCGCCAGGTTCGACGAAGAGGCTAACTTAAAATGGAAGGAAAGACTGGAAGAAGAAGGTGTGAAGGTATTGTTTGGCGTACCCGGCATGAAAGTACATGCCAAGCTATGCGTGATCAAAAAACGCATTGCCAATAAAACAGTGCAGTATGGTTTTGTGAGTACCGGCAACCTCAATGAAAAAACAGCCAAATTATACGGCGATCATTGCCTGCTCACCACCAACCGGAACGTGATGGCAGACATCAACCGCATCTTCACTTTCCTGGAGAACAGGAGCCATGATGAAAAGATCCTGCATGCCTGTAAAACCCTGATAGTGAGCCCGCATAATATGCGCAAGTTCTTTGTGCGGATGATAGAACGTGAGATACGCAATGCACAGCGCAAAAAGAAAGCTTCCATCATTCTCAAAATGAATTCATTATCAGATGAGGAACTGATCTCAAAATTGTACGATGCCGCCAAAGCAGGTGTAACCGTACAGCTGATCATCAGGGGCATCTGCTGTGCCTTCACAGAGAATAAAAAATGGAAGAAAGATATGGAGGCCATCAGTATCGTGGATGAATACCTGGAACATGCCAGGGTATTCATTTTCCACAACAACGGCCATGAGCGGGTATTCCTCGCCTCATCCGACTGGATGGTGCGCAACCTGGACCACCGCGTGGAAGCTGCAGTGTCCATCGAAAATAATTCCATCAAAAAAGAATTAATAGAGATCCTGAACATCCAGCTAAACAGCAATGTGAAAGTGCGCGTGCTGGACAATGAGCAGCAAAATGCCTATAAACACACCACTGGCCGCAAGATGCGGGCACAGGTGGAAATATTCAAATACCTCCACGAAAAAACATACCTTTGACGCATTCCACAAAACAAAGAAAGGGATGTAGCACATGAAGCTGGCAGCTATAGACATCGGTTCCAACGCCGCACGTTTGTTAATATCAGAAGCATCTCCCAAAGCAAACGGCGAGATGGATTTCACCAAAGTAAACCTGGTGCGCGTGCCGCTGCGTTTAGGCATAGACGTTTTTGCTACCGGCACCATCTCCGTGAAGCGGGCAGACAGCCTTGTGAATACCATCAAAGCCTATAAACTGCTGCTGGACGTATACGAAGTAAAATACCTGAAAGCTGCCGCCACCTCCGCCATGCGCGATGCCACCAACGGCCTGCAGATCCTGGAGAGGGTGAAACGGGAAACAGGGATGGACATCCGCGTGATCACCGGCCAGGAAGAAGCCTCTTATATATATGAGAACCATGTGGCAGAAAACATGGATAAAACCAAAAGTTATCTCTATATAGATGTAGGCGGCGGCAGTACAGAACTCACTTTATTCAGCGGCAACCGCCTGGTATTCAAAGAATCCTTCAACATCGGCACCATCCGCCTGCTACAGAACAAAGTAACGGAGCAGCACTGGCAGCAAATGAAGGATTTCCTGAAAACACAGCTCCGCGGGAATAACCAGGTGATTGCCATCGGTTCCGGTGGTAACATCAACAAGATATTCTCCCTTTCCAAACGGAAAGAAGGCAAACCCCTTTCTTTAGACCTGCTCAAAGACTATTATAAAGAATTCAGCAGCTTTTCCGTGGAAGAACGCATCCATCTCTACAATCTCCGGGAAGACCGCGCAGACGTGATCGTACCTGCTTTGCAGATCTATGTGAACGTAATGCGCTGGACAGATATCATGGAAATATTCGTACCCAAGATCGGTCTCGCCGATGGTTTGGTACGTTCGCTCTACAATGAGATACATCAGCTAAAAATGCAATAAGCTCCCGCTCTTCAAAAAATAGTGCACAAATCCGATTAATATTGCAACTTTGTGCATTCTAATACCATAACGCAATGTCTGCTGCAAGTAAAGAGATCAAGCGCATCACCACACACATCCTGCAAAAAATGAAAATGGACGGAGAGCGTATTTCCATGCTCACCGCTTACGATTTTTCTATGGCAGGGATCCTGGATGATGCAGGAATAGACATATTACTGGTAGGAGATTCCGCCTCCAATGTAATGGCTGGTCACGAAACCACGCTGCCTATTACGCTGGACCAGATGATCTACCACGCCGCATCCGTAGTAAGGGCCATCAAACGCAGTTTTGTAGTGGTAGACCTTCCCTTCGGTTCCTACCAGGGCAACTCCAAAGAAGCCCTGATATCCACCATCCGCATCATGAAGGAAACCGGTGCGCATGGCGTAAAGATAGAAGGTGGCGAAGAAGTGATAGAATCCGTGAAAAGGATCATCAGCTCAGGTGTTCCGGTAATGGGGCACTTAGGCTTAACGCCACAGTCCATTTACAAATTTGGCACCTACGCCGTACGTGCCACGGACGATACAGAAGCCCAGAAACTGCTCAAAGATGCCAAACTGCTGCAGGAAGCAGGTGCATTTGCCATTGTACTGGAAAAGATCCCTGCCCTGCTGGCCAAACAGGTGGCAGAGGAACTGACCATTCCCGTGATCGGCATCGGCGCCGGTAAATATGTGGATGGCCAGGTGCTGGTGATGCACGATATGCTGGGCATCAACAAAGAGTTCAAGCCCCGTTTCCTGCGCCGCTACCTGAACCTTTATGATGATATCTTCAAAGCTACCCAGCAATATATCCACGATATCAAAAGCCGGGACTTTCCTAACGATCAGGAACAATACTAAGGCTGCAAAACAGGAGTTTTAACATCTTTTAAAGGGCTAAAACTCCTGTTTTTCTTATATTCGCTGTTGTGAACACATTGTTGAACATACAGCTATCACTCCTCTCCTTTCTGCGCAGCACCTGCTCGCATGTGCCCTGAGTGCCTGCTATTTACCCCTTTTTCCGCAGGACCCATATTCAAATCTAAACTTATACAAATGACAACACTGGAAACAGTCTTAAATGGCCTTATGAGCCGTTATAAGGAGCGCGTGCCCGATGTGGGTGCCATTATCAACGCCATGATAAAAGAGGGCGTTATAAGCCACGCAAATGACATTGAGAACGATCATATTGCCTTCCGCACCCTGGGTGTGGAACATTTAGGCATTCAATCCCTCGAAAAGATCTTCCTCCATTACGGTTATACCAAAATGGAATACTATAACTTCCCCGAAAAGAAACTGGATGCTTACTGGTATGCTCCCCCGTCCGAGCAATATCCCCGCATCTTCATCTCTGAGCTGCGTGTAAAAGAGCTAAGCCCTGAAGCGCAACAGATCATCAAAAGCTACACCAACGAAGTAAAGCAGGACCCGGTGAACAACCTGGACCTCGATAACGGTGCAGCCGTAGATACTTTCCTGCACAGCGCCCTCTGGCATACGCCTACTCTGCAGGATTATAAAACCCTTGCTGCCGAAAGCGAATATGCAGCCTGGGTGATCTACAACCGTTATTACCTGAACCACTTCACCGTGAGTGTACATAACCTCAAAGCAGGCTATAACACCGTTGCGGACTTTAATATCTTTTTAGAACGAAATGGTTTTCACCTCAATGATTCCGGCGGGAAGATCAAAACCAGTCCGGATAAAGGCCTGCTCCAAAGCTCCACCGTTGCCCGCATGATAGAAGCCACTTTTGCGAATGAGGAAAAACATGCTATCGCAGGCTCTTATGTAGAGTTTGCCGAACGCCGCGTGTTACCTCAATTTGCGCATTTACCGGCTGCAGAGATCAAACGCAAACATCGCAGAGAGGGCTTTGAAGCGAATAATGCGGATAAGATCTTTGAGAGTACTTATTCTACGCAGACGGGGAAAGTGTAAAATTACGCGGATGAGTTGTCCGGCACAAATGAACCCGCCGCTTTTGCCGGATTATGCCGGGAAAAAGTTTTCCCTGCTGCGGCATAGTGCGTTCATAGTGTATTGGTAGTGCGTTCTAATAGCGCTGGTAGTGTATTGATAGTGTATTCTAATAGCGCTGGTAGTGTATTGATAGTACGGTGAATATACGGATGCTAAGCCCGCGAGAAGCATATGAGAAGCAGTAATACAGTATTGGAAGATATTAAAAAAATCCCCCGGGTAATATTGCCTCGGGGGATTTTTAATTGTTATTGTGCTTCGATGATCAATCCATTGATATACGAATAGATGCCATGAATATTTGAATCTGCGTTCGCTTATGTAAATTAATCTATCAACTCTAATAAATTCTTCTCAACAGCTGGCAATCTCTCTTCTATTCAAAGCACGATTAGTATATGGAACAATAAATTCAAGAAAACTTTACAACCTATGGACTAATCCCCCCAAGCATTCCATGAACGCTAATTGATTCTACTATTTCCTCTATTGTAGGATTCGTTGAAAAATGTCCTTCTAATTCTTCTGTTTGCTCATTATCATCAACTATTATTTTTTCAACTTCCCACGAAGAAATATTATAAACCAGCATAATCATTACGCCGATATTATACAAAGAACCATTCCAAACCAGTCTATCTTTTCCATCACGTCCACTCTTTGTCAAAGGCTCAAACCCTGTAAATCCTAATGCGTGTAAATAATTTTTATTTATCATCATTCCTTTTTGAAAATTTCGTCAACTGATATATAGTTGCCATTACTATCGCCTTTACTGATGGCAAATATATTCCTCGTGGAATTAGATACCTTATTGTATCTGATAGTATGGAATAATGATCAGTACTTCTATCCAAATACCACCTCCATCCCATCAATATCTAGGACTTCAATAGGGCTATTACGCAAACTGATAAAACGTCAATTCCGGATAATGTTTGGCGATTGGGTCAGCGCTCAGGAATTTCCTGATTTGCTGATCATATACCCGCAACCTATAATTCAGCTGCGTCCCTTTATCTTATTATCATTTTCCTTCCCGTTAAACCCATAACTGTAAGAACCTCCCTCTAAAACATAAATCTATTTTGTAATTGTTACTTTGCTTGATATGACTGATAAGATGAATGCGGTTGCGCAACCAAACCCAAAAATGAAAGTCGGCCTATCGAATATCAAATAAAACAAAACGACAACACCAATCATAACCATACTGGTAGAGGCAATTGTCAACTTGATATATTTACAAACAAGGAATGTGATAGACAAAATAAATGTAAACAACAGAAAACCTACTATTAGCAATACAAGCGAGTTTCCGCTAATGTACTCTCGTTTAACAAAAATGAAAATTAGAATCCAAAAAAAACTTAATAACACATAACGTAAGAAGATTCGAGAAGCCTTCATCATTTACTAAAGTTAAATTGTGTACCAATATGCGTGTTTAATCCTAAGATCACTTAGGCACAAGTCAGCTCTCACACATAGCCAGCGCACAAGACTTGCGCCAGCTAGGGCGATTATCTCTTCACATTCAAAAAACTCTGTTCAACAAATGTCCCAACTCTTCTTTTTTCGACTTCTGAAAGTGATTTCATTCTAAAATCCTTAGACTTCAAACTCTCAAAAAAATCATTATTCAAATCCACAAAATCATTTTTCCTTAAAAAATGTTAGGCGTCTCAAACTTCAATCTATCACCCACTTGAAGCCTATCATGCTAGCGACCACATCGAGCTGAACTGTCATTATTTTACTTCTATCATAGATCGTAAATAATGCCCTACCTTGTGCATCGAAATCACCCAACCCATGCTTCCCGCTATCTATTGTCTGTCACCTTAACATTCTCAAAAGGTGGTTCCCAACAATCAATTGAACTTAAACATGCATAAAATGCAGTCATTGTTAGCTCGACTTTAATCTTTAAAATACGATGATCATATTCTACTAAAATACATGATCGCCCTACCTGCGGAAAAAATAACTTATAAGGAAACAAAGAACATAACATCTTTGGGGTATTTATCCATAATGTTTGGAGTTCTAACATCTATGCCTGAAGGAATAAAAAAGGGGGGTGAAAATAAAGCAAAGGACCTTACTTTATTTCACCCCCTCAATTTTATTAAAATTTCTACTGGTAAACCACCCGCACAATCCTGTTTGCCTGCCGGTAATCAAACTGAGAGAAAGTACCCACCATCAGCAAAGCATTCTGCCCGGTCATAGGCAGCACTTTCATTACCTGCCCTAAACCCGCATTTCCGCTGAAAGTGATCCCCCCATTGGTATTGTAAGTTTTATGCACTGCACCAGTCGGCGTAAGCACCACAAAGTTACTGCGTGTGATCCCCGCAAATTTGCGGAAGCTGCCGGACACAATGATATTGCCACCAGGTATCAGTCCCAGCCTGTTCACATATCCATCAGCCCCATCTCCTGCATTAAAGGTGGGATCCAGTGAGCCATCTGCATTGAGCCGTACGATACCGCCCGTAGTTACCCCATTGAACTTTTTAAAGTTACCCGCGCAAAGGATCTTGCCGTCCGGTTGTACTAAAAAGTCGTTAATGGCCTGGTCTGGTCCTGCGCCGGCGTTGAAGCTCGCATCCAGCGTTCCGTCTGTATTCAGCCGCGCAATACGCCCAACACTCTGACCTGCATAGGTGGTGAAGTTACCAGCTATGAGCAGCTTATCATCCGCAAGTAAATAAGAGCTGGTGATACCTCCGTTCACGGTTACTTTGCCCTGGTGATTCACCAGGTCGTAGTGATAAGAGGAATCCAGTGTACCATCCGCGTGCAGGCGGGCAATATTCTGTACCATGGTAGAATCTAAGTGCAAAGAATCTAAGCCCAGCTCTACAGTGGTGAGGTTATAATTAGGCTTCACATAGTAGCGGTAGTTGCCGATAGCCAGGATCTTTTTATCACGCTGCACATGCAGTCCGTTCAACGTACCCCGGAAACCGCCTTCCAGCTCAGAAGCCGGAGTAACGGCGCCCGATGGACGAATCACAGAACGTTGTGAAACGCCTCCGTTCGCATTCACTTTTGCAATGCTGTACACATGGCTCACCTGGTCGTAGCCGGAGAAGTATCCGCCTACCAGGTATTGCAATTCTTCAGACAGGTACACAATAGGATTGAGCGTACCGGAAGGGCCCGTATTGGTGCCATAAGCGAAAGTACGGTCCAGCGTACCATCTGCATTAATGCGCGCAAGCCTGTTCACACCTCCTGCGATGGCAGAGTTGTCATATTCATTAAATTCACCGGTTATCATGTATTTGTTATTGGGCACCGGGATAACATTGTAAATACCGGCATTACCACCCCTTACACCGGGGAAGATGGTATCCATCTGAAAAGGACCGAATATGGGAAAATAAGGCCCGAAATAGAACTCCTGCCCTATCTGTGCGGACACGGAACCACTGCTGCCCAGTTCAGGCACCGTTACCGTGATGGTAGTATCCGTTACTTTTACAATAGGCGCCGCAGTACCATTGAACAGTACTTTCAGGTTATCTTTCACCGCCAGGAAACCTTTCCCTTTCAGCACCACTTCATCTCCTACCTTACCCCTGGCCGGTGAAATGGCCTGTTCCTCCGCAAAATTGATAGCAGGCAATACGGGATCACCATACGGGCCTTTCCCGTCGCTGTTCACCGTTTCCTTGGTACAGGCTGCCAGCGTAATGCCAAGCAGCAGACATGCGTATATTACTGTTTTCATCATGTACATTTTACTTTAAGTAATCGCCCGCAATACGGGTAAATTCACCACGGCGGAAACCAAATTGGTGGGATATGCTCAGCGCATGTATCACGCCGTTCTTCGGCTGGATGTCTGAGGACACTACTCTTACCTTAGGATTATTCCTGAAGTTGGTAGGATCAAAAGTAACATCCGTCACCATCAGGATGCGCGGACCTACTGCTTCCACACCGTTATAGCTGGTATATTCCAGGCCGATGTTCAGGATATATCCGTCCAGCATAATGTAGTTGATGCCGGGAAAGGCGGTGATGTTTTCCGTGCTCACGCGGGGAAAGCTGCCTGCCACACGTTTACCTTTCATAATGTACATGCTCAGGAACTTGCGCCATACTTCCGGCCCAAGGTCGGAGATCTTAACGGAGTCCTTCATAGTGAAGTAGCGCTCTGCGTTGAGGTCGTTCATCGCTACGCGTATTACGTCGTCTGTCGGCGCAAAAAAAGTGATGGTATCGGAGGTCATCATGTCTTTCAAACCCGCCAGATCAATGATCTGTTTGATGGTATCGAAATACAGTTTTTTCTCCGTGAGGTAATCGTATATGGTGCCGTTATAATGAGGATTGGCCAGCCCGCCATCTGCATAGTAATCCTTTTTGCAAGCCTGTGTAAGCGTTACAATACAGGTGAGTACCAGCGTCCATCTGAATATCTTTTTCATACAATGCATTTTAAAGTTTACTGTACCCAATAAGCGGTTTGAACAAGAAGAGGATTTGTACGGATGGCACCAACAGGGATAGGCCATGTCCATGCGCGACGGTTGAACTGATCCTGTGTAAGGTAGTTCTCGCATTCGTTTATATCCATTACCCTGCCTGTCCTCACCAGGTCAATCCAGCGTTGTCCTTCACCCATCAGCTCTTTGGTCCTTTCCATGAAGATGGCGTCCTTCAGGTCCTTTCCGCCGGTGCCGGTATATTCTTCTGCCTGTGCACGGCGCCTGATCTCATTCAGCAGGCCCATTGCTTCTCCGTCCTTTCCACCTAATTCCGCCAGTGCTTCTGCCTGCAGCAACAATACGCCGGCATAACGGAAGTAGAGTATGTTGAAGTCGAAGCTGCGGGTACCAGGATCTGCAATAGCCGAGTACTTCAGGAACATGGAAGATTGAGGATTAAGTGTTGAATATGGGTCCTCGAACCATAACGTAAAGCGGGCATCTGATTTGCCGGGAGGGTACAGCTTATCGATAAACTCCTTTTTAATGGTGATCTCGCTGGCAAGGCCACCGTACAGAGTGGTACTCGTTGCCAGTATAGGCTGATGCAATACCCACTGCGCCATGAAGCCACCGTAAGAGTTGCCATAGTTAGCGTCCATACTAAGTTCCCAGATCCCTTCTTCGGAGCGGCCTTTGAACATATCCTTGAAAATTTCAGGCGCGTAAGGCATGAGGCGGTATTGGCGCAGGTCTGTTACAGCCTGGCATTCGTCCGCGCATTTTTTCCACCACTCGTTTGCACGTGTTTTGTCGAAACCCGCTTTCCATGCATACATATGCGCCATCAGCGCATGTGCCGCTCCTTTGGTGGCACGTACTGCGCGGAAGGTAGGATCAGCGTATGCTTCGGGCAGATCTTTCGCTGCCAGCTGCAGGTCAAGGATGCAGGTATCCAGGATATTCAGCATATTGCTGCGTGCTTTCAGCTTCGTATCGTATGGATCGAATTGCAAAGGTACATCGCCATAATAAGTAACCAGCAGGTAATAGGTGAAGCAACGAATGAAACGTGCCTCTCCCATGTACCTCGCTTTCTGATCGCTGGATATGGTTGCATCACTCATTTCTGGTATTTTGGCCAGGCACAGGTTGGCCATGGCAATAGCCTGGTAGAATTCCTTCCAGCCGTCACGCAGTGCACCCAGGCCATCCTGGAGGCTCAGGTCTGCACTTTGCATCTGGTTGGTAGAAAGCGCTATGAAGTTCCGCTTGGCCCAGAAGTTCCAGTTACCGGGCCTGAAATCAGAACTTACGTAGATAGCGGCATTGCCCATGCGTGAACGCAGCAGGCTGTAGGCGGCCGTTACGCCCATTTCCGCATCTTTATCGCTCTTCCAGAAATCCGCACCGGTAAACCTGTCGCTCGGTTCTACTTCCAGGAACTTTTTGCAGCCGGACAAACAGGTGCCCGCAACTACGATGCATGCCAGTAATATGTTAACCCACTGTTTCATTTCAATGTTTGTCTTTTAGTTTAAAATTCTGCGGAAAGGCCTATTGTAAAGCTTCTTCCTGCAGGATACCCATTAATGTCATCCCTTCCCAGCTGGCTCACCGTCTCGGGGTTGGGACCGGAGTATTTAGACAATACAGCCACGTTATACAATGTGCTATACGTACGCAACGTGCGCAGCCCCGCCCTCTTCATGAATCCGAAGTTGCGGAAATTGTAGTTGAGCGTGATCTGGTTGATCTTGAAATAAGAACCGTCTTCCATGAACATCGTCTGGTCCATCCTGAATGGCTGGATCTGTGCGTTGCGATAGGTATAGTATACGTTAGGATACTGCGCAGCCAGGTCTCCCTCTCCTTTCCAGTAATTCACCCGGTCCAGATCATAGATATTCACTGTGCCGCCAATACCGCCGCTATAGTTGATATTATTAGGCTGTGTGAGACGGATCAGGCGCGATGCCATGGCATTGTTGAGGATATCACGCTTGAGAGTGAAGGAGCAGAAAACGTTCAGCGAAAAATTCTTATAGCTGAAGGTATTTGAAAGACCACCTACAGCACGCGGTTCCGGATTACCGAGGATCATATTATCCTCAGCATCGTCCAGCATATAATCGCCGTTCACGTCAACCCAGATAGGATCTCCTGCAGTAAAATACTGAGGCGAGTTTCCTTTACCATTCCTGTAGCGCACACCACGAACAGGGTCTACCGGTACATCTTTAGTGTTTTGATAAATGCCTGTGGTCTTATACAGGAAGTTGGCAATAGGGCTATGACCTACTTTACGGGCAAGGTCCTGGTAGTAAGGCGCACCATCGCTGTAACGGTAAGACTCCAGTCCTTCAGGTAATGCTACCAGCGTATTTTTCCCTATAGAACCATTAGCGGTCAGCGTCCATTGGAAGCCATCTGCTTTGGAGGCCACAATGGGGCGTAATGTAATAGCCAGCTCATGCCCGTAATTCACAATAGCGGCGCCATTCTTTTGTATGCTGGAGTAACCGGTCACATCCGTAAGCGGCATCTCCAGCACCATGTTATAGGTACGTTTGTAATAAGTGTCGTAGGTAAAGGTGATACGGCCTTTCAGGAAGCTCATGTCCAGCCCCACATCGTACTGCCTTGATTTTTCAGACTGCAGGTATGGGTTAGGCATCAGCCTGAATTCAGGACCGATAGCGGTTTGGTTATTGTAATCCGCATGCACCTGGTAAATACCCAGGGAATTCACTTGGTTCGCAATAGGACGGCTGTTGATACCGTAGCTGCCGCGCAGTGATCCGTAATCGATAAATTGCAGGTTCTCAAAGAAGGTTTCCTTTCCAAAGTTCCAGCGAACACCCATAGCAGGGTTCACAGAATATCGGCTGGAAAGGCCGGAGCTGGAGTTACCGTCTGCACGGTAAGAGAGGTCCAGCACATACTTTGTTTTATAGTTGTACGAAATAAAACCGGCATAAGAAAGCGCATGATACAGGCGGCTCACCGGCGTACCATTGGTATTGATGTTACCTGCATCGTTCCAGGGGTTACCGGGGTAAAAGCGCGGAGAGTAGCCACGGGGACCCCAATAGTAATCACTCGGTCCGTTACGCATTTCACGCACATGCTGTTCGTTCTCGCTAATGTTGGCTTCTGTGAAAAAGCTCACCAATACGTTATGCCCTTTCTCCGTATTCTCTTTGTTACTATTGAAATTATAAGCAAGGCCATTGCGGGTGTTTAACTCTCCCCTCCGCCCAACAAAGCCATACAAAAGCGTTTGGTTGTTGTTGGAGAACCCTCTGTTGAAACGGTCCCTTGTATCCGTATAATAATCATAAGAAGTGGTGGTAGTGAGGCGCAATCCGGGGAACAGCTCATAGTCCACGTTCAGGTAACTGCGGATATTCACCGTGTTGTTATCATCCACGTTTTCCAGGTATGCCCTCAGTTCCGGGAATTCAAAAAAGTGAGAAGGACCGGGTAAAAGAGAGGAAGAGAAGGCATTGCCCGCACCGTTGCCTGTAAGACCGCCACCGTTACCACGCTGCTTTTGCCCATACGCGGCAAACAACTGGCCACTCATGCGCAACCGTGTATTGGGTTGTATATTCAACTGCATGTTGAGGCTGTATTTATTGAACCCGGTATTTTTAATAACACCCTGGTTCATCTGGTAAGCCAGGTTAGCCTTATAGTTCATCTTGGCATTACCGCCGCTGATCTGCAGGTTGTTATTAGTATTAACAGTCGTTTGATAAAAAAGCCCCTGCCAGTCTGTACTGTTATTATAAAAACCATTGAGACTGTCTGATATGAACTGCGCCTCGTCAAGTATCCTGCGCGCTTCGCGTTCACTCTGGCTGTAACCGAGGATGGCGGAAATACGGTAATCTCTTTCCTTTGAACCACCCCAAACGGCACGTAATTGCGGTGGCATGTTGACGAACACACTGTTGTTGCTGCTGATGATAGGAACAGCAGAATTACCACGCTTGGTAGTGATCACAATAACGCCATTGGCACCACGCGAACCATACAGGGAAGCAGCCTGCGCGTCCTTGAACACCTCAATGGACTCAATATCTTCCGGTGGTATCAGGGACAGCGGGCCTGTAGCAGCACCAGGCTGTAACATGCTCTGGTCTATGCCCCCGTCATAATCAACCGGCACATTGTCTATCACCAGCAATGGGTTAGAGCTGGCCAGGAAAGCCTGGTCGCCGCTACCCGATATATTCAGCTGGGAAATACCACGGATGGCAATTGTGCCCCCAAAACCGGGTGCGCCGGTAATGTTCTGGATGTTCATACCAGCTACCTTACCCTGCAACAGTTGCTCCAGGTTTGATACCGGTACGTTCTGCAGGTCCTTACCGCTGATATGGCTGGAAGCACCTGTCATCGTTTCCTTTGTACGTGCCTGGTATCCTACTATCACCGTTTCTTTCAATCCTTTTTCAGATACCGCCAGCTGCAGGTTGATCTCCGCTTTGGTAACCTTTACCGATTTATCTTCATAACCTATAAAGCGGAACAGCAGCGTTTTTCCTTCTTCAATGGAAATCGTGTAAAAACCTGCGTTGTCTGTTACCGCTATGGCTTTTTTAGCCGTCATATCCACAATGCTCACGCCGGGTATACCAGTGTGTGAGGCTGCATCTGTTACTCTTCCCTTTACCGTGATCTTTTGCTGTGCATACGCTGTACTGCAGGCAAAAAGTACCAGGGCTATAAAGAGCTTTATTACTTTATGCATAGTTTGCTGATTTAAAAGTTGCGTGTTAATCATCACTGAATTTTGGATTGATCATGTAACGGAACACTATCGTCCATTCACCCGGCTCATGAATACTGAACTTCATCCCTATCCTTCCCGTTGACCGGTAACCATAGGAAACCCTGCTGAAAGTAAAGCTGTATTCAGCCAGCTCATCTCCTGCAAATGATTCCGCGAGCACAGGGAAAGGGTTAGTAATGTCGTAGGTAACGGCGGAACTGTCTTTAGGTATCTGCCTGTTGAAGCCGAACTTAATATTACGGTCCGTCATTTTGCTGAAGTAATAAAGACTGTCCCAGCGCTGTATGTTAAAGGTGGAAATGGGAATGGGCAAACTATCCTTATCTACAAACTTGAATGTTAGCTTATTGGCGGCGGTCCCTGTTTTCACAAAGTACACCTGCACATTTTCTGCTTTGATCTCTACGCCTTTCGGGTCCCTGTGGCCAGACATAATAGTGGGGCGGATAATACCGCCGGCATTGTCTGCTTTACGAATACCGGTGAGGTCGTCATATTCATAAGGCTCGTAGGGCCTGGGGCGGCGGAGGTCTAACATAAGACCGGGGAACAGGCGCTCTCCTGCTCCGTTCTTTACCAGTACATCAAAAAAGTATTTGCCGTACTTTACTTTATTGGAGTCTGTGGGCCATACCACCAGCTGTCCGTTCTGCTTATTCAGGTCCAGGATAGGGCGGCGCACAACAGTGCGCTTGGCTTCAATTTCCGCGATGGATGTTTCTGTACCTGTATAATATTCTTTCCATTGCCGGGTATCTACTTCTTCCAGTAATACGGGAACAGGTTTGCCTTCCTGCCGCGTAGATTGCAGCGCGAATTGCAGCGGCTGCGTGGAATAGTCCGCATTGAAGATATCCACAAACACGTTCATACGCCCGAGATTGGCAACAAACGTTTCTTTCTTGAAGTTCATATCCTTACTCATGTAGTCTTTCTCTACCGGCAGGGTATCCTTATAACACCCCGTCAGCAAAGCCACACTACAACAGGCAAGAAGGTATATTTTAATGCTGTTCATTTTCATAATTTTATTATTTCGCAACAAAGATCACTTTGGAGATGTTGAAGCCTACGGCATCTGTTACTACTTTCAACTGATGTTCTCCCGCTGTGAGCGTTACATCTCTCCTGGGCAGGTCTGTATAAGTAGCGTATGCCCCCGTTCTTGGTACGGTCAGTACAGTGGTCACATTCACACCATCAATTTCAGCATGCACTTTACCTGTGGTATTCGGAGAAGCTACGCGGAATATGATATCATACTTACCTGATTTTTGTATGTTCACGGTATAGGAAGTATATTCTCCTACTGCAAGGCTCCCTATATTAAATCCGCCCTCACCCGGGTTCAGCTCTGTATCAGGGCCTTCAAATGCGCGCATGGTATGTTTGGCGTTACCTGTGTTCTGTACAGTCGCATCTTTGTAACCAATACCTTCGCCTCCCCAGTCAAACTCTACGATGGGAATAGTGCCCGGTATTTGTAAAGGCGTACCATTGAAAGGTTTGCGGAACTTTGGTACAAAGCCGAGGCGGCACATGTTATGGCCTGCAGCATCTACCACATAGTTTACCACATGTTCTCCTGCCGTGAGCTGAACATCTTTTCCCTGCACCGTTACCCAGTTCTGGTAACCTGTACCTTTCGGAATGTTCATGAGGCCGGTTACATTCACACCATCCACTTCCATATGCATGATGCAGTTGGCGTTCGGCGTAGCCACGCGTGAGTAGCTGGCATAAAGGCCGGTATATTCTACTTTCACGGTATACTTCATCCACTCGCCGGGAAAGGTATAGCCGATGTTGTAAGGGCCTTCTGTGCAAACATCTGTATCCACGCCTTCTTCAAAACGGAACTTACCGTTACCCCTGTTAGCTGGCTCAAAGTCGTGATAAGCCACGCCTTCTCCTCCACGGTCATAATAGGCGATATCTATGCTGCCTGTGCCCGGGATAAGGGCAGGAATGCCCCAGTAGGGAGTAAGCTGTGAGGGATAGGCCATTCCCAGGAAAGAAGAAAAGCCGAATACGTGTTTGGGCTCCAGCATATGTACAATACCATTCGTTGTTTTGATATTGGCAGATTCAGTAAGCGTGGATACCCAGAATTTAATGAGCCGGGAGTTGTTCTTATCGCTGTACTGGATAACCATGGAACCACCGTTGCTGATGCCGGATGCGGTAGTACTGATAGCCTTGGCACTCATTTCATATTCATAGGCATTCATCAGGTCCACGCCATCTCCCTTACGCAGAGAATCCAGGGTGTAAGTGCCCGAGATCAGGTAACGGTTCAGCAGGGTATCCCATACGCCTGTGCGCACACTGTCCACCGTCCAGTTCGGTGCATCGCCGCGTTTTTTGCGGATGAAGTTGAGGTTTTCCATCGCAGAAGAAATGCTGAAATCCTGCGGTGCAAAAAAAGTATTGGTGCTTGTTTTCAGCTTTTCTGAAATACCGGTCTTATCCAGCAGGTAGATCAGGGTATCATACAGGCCGGTTTGGTTAGCCTGCTTAATGAAATCGTAACTGCTCATTTTTACTTCACGCACAGGTTCCATGTTACGATATTCATTATTCTTCCGGCAGCCGGCAGCCATCACCAGCAGGGCGGCGGCGGCAAGTATATGTGTAGAGGAAATTATTCGTTTCATAGTTGTAGAGATTATTTCCAGAATGAATATTGCGTAAGTTGAGGATTGAGGCCGATGGTGTTTTTAGACATGGGCCAGTATGCCCCGCCGTTCTGAACATCTGCATTTGAAAGACGGCTGTAAGCAGGCACCTTACCATAACTCATCAGGTCAAACCAGCGCCATCCTTCACCGATCAGCTCGCGGCGGCGTTCTTCCAGTATAAGATCAAGCACCTGCTCTTTTGTTGCGGTAGCAGGCACCTCTTCAATATACCTTCTGACACGCAATAGGTTCAGCTCTGTACGGGCAGCAGCTACGTTGTTGGTACGTGCATAACATTCCGCGCGCAGCAGCAACATTTCTTCATACCGGAAGATCACAATAGCTGCATTGAAAAACTTTAAGGTAGGATTACGTACCGCTCCATCCAGCATACGCAGCTTGTAGAACATCGGTTGCATGCTGGACATATCTGTAAAGAAAATGGAAGCGCGCACATCTGATGAATTACTGTAAATATTGAGGATACTGTCCTTGGTTACAAAGATCTCCGCTTCTGCTTTCGGTACATCCGGGTAACGGAGCGTCCAGTATTCGAGCTGGCCGGTAGTGGATATTTCAGCATGGTCTATGTTAAAGTCCAGTTGAAAAATGTTCCAGTTGGTGCGGCCGCGGAAAGTAGAGCCGGAAGTACCGCTGGGAGCAACTATCTGATCGTTGTTCGTAACATACTCATAAGAGTTGCGCGCTTTGTTATCCAGGATAGTGTTGATGTGCTGCAACGCAGTAGCATAATCTTTTTTCCATGCGGCGATATGTGCCATCAGGTTGTAACAGGCACCACGGGTAGCAAGGATACTTTGCCAGTGGGACCCACCCTGCCCGCGGTAGTTGCCCTGCTGCTCAGGGTTAGTACCATCAAATTTCCATGGCAGGTCTTTAGCCGCAGCCGTTGCTTCATTCATGGCAAAATCCAGTACTTTATTCCAGTCTTCCCGGGTACTGGCCGTAAACTCTCCTTTGAATGGCTCTTTTATCAGGGGTACATCTCCCCAGACACGCACAATGTAGAAGTAAGTGAAAGCACGTATGAAACGTACCTGTGCTACATCCAGCTTCATTTCAGAGCGGGCGTAACGGTTATCCAGGTCCGGAATGCCTGGCAGTTTGCTGAGGGCAAGGTTACATTGTGCAATTACCGCGTAGAAACGGCGCCAGTCGCGCCATGCATCCATGGCGGGATAGTTGGAAGTGAGCTGATTGGAGCGCAGCGCCTGGAGGTCGCCACGTTTGGTAACGGTAAAATCTCCGCCACGCATATCTCCATACGCCCAGTAAGCATTTTCATTTGCCATCGCCGCGCGTAACAGGCTATAGGTGGCAAAGCTGCCTGCCCAGGCATCGTTCTTGGACTTCCACATGTTCTCTTCCGTTACCGCACGGGTTGAGTCCACATCCAGCATCTTTTTACAGGAAAGCCATCCGGTTGCCATCAGGCACATCAGGCTGCCTATCCATATATATCGCATAAGGTCAGTTTTAATTATTTGAACTGTAAGTTGAAGCCCAGGGTATAACTTCTGGGTGACGGCAAATTATACACGCCCTGGTCGTACCCGAAGTAATCGAAGGCCTCAGGATCTCCACCGGTATAATTGGTAAGTGTGAAAAGGTTATTACCGGTTACGAATACACGCAATTGCTGTACACCTTTCTTTTCCATCCATGCGCCGGAGAAATTATAGGTAAGCGAGAGAGAGCGGAGTTTTACGTAAGAGGCCTTTTCCAGGAAAAGGGTTTGCTCTGCCTGGTAGGCCCTTACAGGGCTCCAGGGATTGTAACGGTACATACCGTCCACATCTCCCTTGGGTTTGGTCCAGTAGGCGAATTCCTTTACACCGTCAATATCATCCACACCTTCACGGTTCACAAAGTCAAACCGGTCTGCCAGTGCCTTGTTCAGCAATTTTCTGCCAAAGGCATAGCTGAAGAGCATATTCAGTTCAAAGTTCTTATAACGCAGGTTATTGGCCCAGCCGCCCTGCACTGCGGGGTTATGGGTACCGGTAACTACACGGTCTCCGTCATCTATATTATTATCTCCATTCACATCACGCCATTTAGGATCACCGCCTTTCATAGGCAGGCCCTGGTAGGTTCTGCCAGCAGGCACATCTGCATTAGTTTCGTACATCCCTTCATTGATCAGCAACCAGTATTTATCTACCGGTTTCCCTACCAGGAAGCGACGGTTACCCAACACTACATCTGTTCTGCCACCTGGCAGCCTCAGCAATTTGGTTTTGTTCGCAGATGCATTCAGCGCGGTGGACCAGCCAAATTTTTTATCATTGATGATAATAGCTTCAACGCCGAGTTCACCACCATAGTTGGCAATATCCATCCCGTTCATCAATACGCCCGTATAACCACTTTCTGTCATAGCCGGCACTTTGAGGAGCAGGTTTTTATCCTGCCGCGTATACACGTCTACAGAGATATTCACACGGTCCTTCAGCACGCTTATATCCAGCCCGCCATTCAATTGATCTGTATATGACCAGCCGATACCGGGAGAAATATATCCCAGCTCATAAGCGGCATTCAGCACCGGAAAACCGTTGTAGGTGGACATATTAGGCGTACCTTCCCAGCCTGCTTCCACATTGTATACAGGGCCGCCTTTGTAATAATCATCATGGAACACTCTGCCGATGCGGCCTGCGCTGGCCCTCAGGCGAAGGTTACTGAACAGCTTGCTGTTCCGCAGGAATTCTTCTCCGGATATTTTCCAGGCAGCAGATAAGGTGGGGAACATCTGCCAGCGTTCATCCTCGCTTACGTTGGAAGAACCATCCTGGCGCAGGTAGAGATTGAAGGAATATTTATCCTTCAGATTGTAATCGAAGTTTGCATAAAAAGATGCGAGGTTGGTCTTCACCCTGTCTTTATAATTGGCAGTAAGACGGAGGTTATGAGAGGCCCCGGCTTTACTATCGTTACTACCGGGCTGATAGATCTGTATATAATCGCTTTTACCTTTAAAAGCACGGCCGTAATTGTACTTCCACATATCCCACTGGTTGTATTGCCCCAGGGTAACAGAAAGATGCTGTCCCTTTTTCTGCAGCGGTGTTATTTCCAGCGAGTTATCAAACACCAGGCGGCGATGCAACCCGTCGTAGTTGGATACAAAGTTGTTACCGTCGTTCACGGTAGAAGGAATGAACAGGTCCCTGTAGTTTTGCCCGTGATCAATGCCTAAACGGGAGTTCAGCTTCACGTATTTCCCAAAAGTATATTGCAGCGTGTTCACTACACGTATATTGGCATTCCTGTTTTTATCAAGGCCTTTTTCCAGGTATTCAAAATATTGATCCACCTGTGATGCGCTGGAGGATGGTGGTTTATCAAGACTGAGGATATAATCCTCATCCCCCATCCTGTCCCGCAGCAACTGCGGCCTGTCCCGGTTCACCACCGATGCGCTGGTGAAAGTGCTCCACAGGAGGTTCTTCACCGGCATGATGTTAATACCGAAGTTCACGTTATAGCGGCGCATGGCCGTTTGTTCCGCCACGCCCTGTTCAGATGCCTGCCCAACGCTGAAACGGAAATTAGCCAGCCTGTTACCACCGCTTACTGCTGCCTGCAGGCCGGTTGACCAGCCATTACGATAATAGGCATCATCCCAGTCCGCATGACCGTAGTAAGTAGAGTTAGTAGAGTCTGCGAGGTAACCGGGGAAACTTCTGAACTGTTCCTTGCTTGCATAGCGGTTGTAGAACTGTGTTCTGAAATCACGTTCCCAGCGGCCATTGATCACATCCACCGAAGGTTTGATGGAGATGCCGGCATAACCATTCACTTCCACCTTCAGATCTCCGCTGCGGGGACCAAAAGTGGTGATATTGATCACGCCGTTGGAGGCCAGGGGGCCAAACCTGGCAGTGGCACCGGCATCTTTCAGCACTTCAATGCTTTTGATGTCGTTCACATTCAGGAAGGAAAGCGGATCAATTTCTGTACCCATGCGGTTGAAATCAAACCTTTGTACATCGAATGCAAAAGCATGCTCAGTAATGAGCGGCATGCCATCTACAATGTACACAGGCTGTGCGCCAAACAGGTCCCCGTTTTTAAGCAGCAGACCTGAGGCACCACGTACAAAAACACTGCTGCGTTTGCCGGGCTCTGCGGTAGGGATGCGTACATCCACGCCGTTAGCCCTTCCGAGCAGCATTTGGTTTATACTGGTGTAAGGGAGTTTCTTTACTTCGTTCATCGACACCTTGCTAACGGCACCGACTGTACGTAAAAGAAATTCGCTGTTAGGCAGGTAACCTATTGTGTCCCTGGATTGCAGGGTCACTCTTTTCAGGCGTTCAGCAGCTTCTGCGCTGCCCGCCGTTCCGGTAGAGTCTGCCTTCTTATAATACTGTTGCGCCATAGCGCTCGCTCCCAGCATAAAGAGCCCCAGTAGTAACGTGGCGCGCTTCCCTGAATTTGGGTAGAGATATATCATAGTGTAGATTTGTTTTACAAACAAAAAAGCTCCATCCCGCTCCTACGACAAAACGTAGCCGGAACATTCAAAAACAAAACTTCCCCTTTCCTGTTATGCAGAAAGCATAGCAAGGCCACACCACAAACCATGAGGCGCGCGAAATAGCCACAGTAAGCAATGGTGTGCGTTACCGGACGTGGGGGATCATGTATACGGAAAAATTAACTTTTCACCAGCACAATGGATCTCACATGGAAGTTAAATTTCGGTCTTAGTGGGTACCAACAGCGTACATTGTGCGAGGTACTAGTGTGTAAAGAAACTCTGCATTTTTTTAGTGTTTAACGTGGTGACAAGATTCTAGTTAGGCTCTACTCTACTACTAAAACGATTTTGCGTTGATTTAATACCTTGGATAATGAGGTGTATCAATGTTGTAAGATACACAACCTATTATTCTGTGTCAATATGCGGATGTGCATCGTGTATAAATTATACAGCCATCAGCCAAAATATTACAATCTTCTGTTAATAAAACACTAAAATTATGCTTCTAACGGTTTAAAATTATTTAAAAGGATTTAAAGTTAGGTACTTCCTCAATTAAGTTATTGTTATCAGCGCTTAATAATATAGAGAGGAGCATTCATGCCTGATATAGACTAAGCAGCGATACAAATTTGTAAGAATCCGAAATTCTATGTAAATTAAGGTACAAATACCCCAAATGAAACTGCCCCAACCCCCAGCGCAGCGTTCTGCCATTACCCCATGCAGCAAAACTTTCTTTCCTGCACCTTCTGAACATTCAGACGTACCATTTTTCAGCCCGCCTGTAATTCAGACTAAACTGAATGTCAGCCAGCCGGGAGATAAGTATGAACAGGAAGCGGACAGCGTGGCCGAACAGGTAGTGCAAAAGATAGAAACATCTTCTGTTCAGAAGAAATGCGATAAATGTGAGGGTTTGCCTGTGCAGGAAAAGTGTGAACACTGCCAGGAAGAAGAAAAATTACAGAAGAAAGAAAACGATGGAGGCGGTATACATGATGCTGCACTGGAAAACCAGATCCGTTCTTCCCAGGGAGGCGGCCAGTCTTTACCCGGTATCACGCAGCAAGAGATGGGCAGTAGTTTTGGGGCAGACTTCAGTAATGTAAATATTCACGATAATGCTGCTTCCCATGAGATGAGCAGTACTTTAAGTGCCAAAGCATTTACAGTAGGTTCAGATATTTATTTCAATAAAGGGGAATACAATCCCGGTTCGCGTGCCGGCAAAAGCCTGTTAGCGCATGAGCTTACACATACTATCCAGCAGGGAAAAGTGAATACCGTTGCTATGAAAATAGACCGGCAGGAAGATGCGGGCGTGGATGGACCCAGGGATGCTGGCCTTCCCGGTGGTGTGCCCTTTGGCCCCACAGAACCGGAGCCAACGGCCCCGCCGCCACCAACGGAAGCACCGCGGGACCGCACACCCAGGGTACCCACTGTAACCTGCCCGACTACCTTTACAGCCGCTACTTCATTTACCACATTAATAGACCTTGTACGTGCTGCAGAAATAAAACTCTCAGCAGCCGGAATAACATCTACACAGGAGCAGATCCATTCCCTCCGGGGCATTTATTACGGCACCACCTGGAGCCATGATTACAGTGTGGAACACAGCACCATCAGAAATGAAGGCTTCCAGCGTTTTACGCGTCCTTCCGCCGCTGACCCCACTACTACCGCTCCACGTGATATACAGACCATATTGGATTGCGGCCTTTTCACCGCATTGTTCAACAGCCAGGATGTGGTGGATGGAACGCGGCACGTAGATTTCGGCCACCTGCTTATTGGCATGGATGCACGCTATGATCCTGCATTAACAACTAACGTGAACTACCCCGTTGCGGGCGGCCTCATGAATATAGACATGGGAGGTTCCGGTACAGAGCTCGTTACCTGGCTGGGAGACCTGGGAGGTGCAGCGGCATCCCTTTCGGTAAAACGGATCTCAACACCGTCTACCAGTGCCAGCACAGTGTTCAGGGGAACAGATTATGGTGGTTCCATTAACCTGGAAGGAGATATTGCAGGTTTTGTAGTGGGTGCCGGCAGCAGCGTTGCTTTAACGGCTCCCGTTATCACTTCCGGAAGCGGAAGATTATCAGATGCCCTCACCTCCTATCTGATGCCCGGCAGCAGTACATACAACAGCAGGGCCACTACTTTCTTATCCATGTATGGTGGCACTTTTGATCCCACCACACGCGCCCTCACCAATGGGCCAACGCTCATTACCCTCTTTGCCAATAAGATCCAGGTATTTGCATGTAACTACCTGGCTTCACGGGTAAGGGACAGCCGCATTACATATGCGCAGGCCACTACTGCGGCTACGTATATAATACCTACCTCTACGGAAGTAGCCACTACATTCGTAAATGCTTTATCTGATAATATAACCAGTGGTGGAAGAATAGAAGCTACCCGCTTCCCTACTCCAAGCCCTGCAGGTACTGCTGCCTGCGCAACGCAGATCGCTGCTGGCAGGTTGGCGGGAGGACTTGGGCTTTAGACCTTATGCATTAATTAAAACCGCTACTTCGCAATTATCAATATTGCCTTTCGATTTCATTTCTTCATAAGCAAGGGATGATACAACCAAACATCCTTCTTCATCCATGAAAAAGTCGTCTTCAGTTGATCCGTTAATATAAAGCCATTTGAATTGGGGAACATTTTTATTCCCGTTAAGATCATAGAAAAGCGGAGAGAACTCTATCTCTGCATTCCGGATGTTATATCCTTTCAGCGCTGAGCCTTCCAGCTTATTTAATAATTTCTCTGTTATCAGGAAAAAGGAAGAACAAGCGATCAGGTCATCTCCAAACCAATCGTCAAAAATGAACTGAACATGGGTACCTGGTACTGTTTTATTGCCCAATTGACCAGGGGTATCTGGCTTCAGTCTATAGTATCCTCTGCTTAGCATTTTCTATTTTTTCTTAAGTTAGGTCTGCTGCTATTTGGGGCTAAGGCATGGACTTGCTTATTCTCGATTACATTTAAATTTATGATATAGGACTCAATCTCTGATTTATATGAGTAAATGTAGCATTCTTTCTTTAATGCGGCAACTTCTCTTTAAACCTCCCATACACCCAGGTTCCCGCTACCGCACTCAGCAGCGTAACGATCACCACGGTAAACCCGCTCCCCACCTGCGCAAACAAAGGTCCGGGGCAAGCGCCCGTAATAGCCCATCCCAATCCAAAGATGAGTCCGCCAAAAATGTTACCTTTCGTAAATGGTTTCTTCGGGAAAACGATCGTTTCCCCTGAAATGGTACGGATACCCAACTTTTTGATCAGCAACACACCCAGCATGCCGGTGATCACCGCACTGCCTATCACCCCATACATATGGAAAGATTCCAGGCGGAACATTTCCTGGATACGGAACCAGGAGATAACTTCGGATTTCACCAGTATGATGCCGAACAGCATGCCAATGAGCAGGAATTTCAGGTTTTTCATAAAAGCAGCCATTTCATCAGGTGAGGTAATACCAGGTTGGTCATTATAAAACCACCGGCCATAAAACAGATCGTTGCTACCAGGGAAGGCCATTGCAGGGTGGAAAGCCCCATGATGGCATGCCCGGAAGTACAGCCATTGGCATACCGGGTACCAAAACCTATCATAAAGCCGCCGATGACAAAGAACAATAGGCCAACAGGGCTGGCAATATTGCCCCAGTTAAAGATATCACCGGGCATCAGCTCATCAAATTCCTGCACACCCTGCGCCTTTAAAGCGTCAATAGTGGCAGGGTTTAGCTGAATGGGCTCCCCGTTGTGCATAAATGCGAGGCAAAACACAGCCCCCAGGGCTATTCCTCCCACAAAAAATAAATTCCAGCTTTCTTTTTTCCAATCATAATTAAAAAAAGGAATTTTGCCGGGGAAACAAGCGGCGCAGATATGCCGCAAGGAAGAGGAAACACCCAGGGCTTTGTTACCTATGATCAGTAACAAGGGTACGGTTAGCCCGATTAATGGTCCTGCAACATACCAGGGCCAGGGTTGGGAAAAAGGATTCATGTATTAAAAATAGAAATAAATAATCAAGGTTCAATATGCAAAACATTCTTAAGCAATTTAACATTTCAGCTGTTAACAGTGGCGTATCAACCGGCGCTGTATGGATGGAAGCAGGAGGCCCGCAACTGACCTCGTTTTCGCCGGTAGACGGGAAAGAAATAGCCTCCGTTAAAAGCGCTAACCGCGAAGATTATGACGCTGTGGTGAAAAAAGCGGCGGAAGCTTTCCAGGCATGGCGCCAATGGCCAGCTCCCCGCCGTGGAGAAATTGTACGCCAGGTAGGCGAAGCCTTGAGGACCAATAAAGAAGCTTTGGGCAAACTCGTTTCCTACGAAATGGGTAAAAGCCTCCAGGAAGGATATGGCGAAGTACAGGAGATGATAGATATCTGCGACTTTGCAGTAGGGCTTTCCCGCCAGCTGCATGGCCTTACTATGCATTCCGAAAGGCCGGGACACCGTATGTATGAACAATGGCATCCCCTGGGTATTACTGCAATTATTTCCGCATTCAACTTCCCTGTAGCCGTTTGGAGCTGGAACTCCATGCTTGCCTGGGTATGCGGAGATGTGTGTATCTGGAAACCATCTGAAAAAACACCCTTAACAGCATTAGCCTGCCAGCACATCACCGCAAAAGTATTTGCAGAGAACGGCGTACCGGAAGGCGTATCCTGCCTTGTGGCAGGAGCCCGCGAAGTGGGAGAATGGATGGCGAAAGACACCCGCATTCCATTGGTATCTGCCACAGGTTCCACACGCATGGGCAAAAGTGTAGGCGCTGCCGTTGGAGAACGTTTAGGCAGGTCTTTACTTGAATTAGGAGGAAACAATGCCATCATTATCTCCAAAGATGCAGACCTCGATATGAGCCTGATAGGTTGTGTGTTCGGAGCAGTGGGAACAGCAGGACAACGTTGTACATCCACCCGCAGGCTGATCATTCATGAAAGTGTGTACGAGTCCTTCAAAGCCAAGCTGGTGAAAGCTTACGCGCAACTTCGCATAGGCGATCCATTGAATGAACATAACCATGTTGGTCCATTGATCGATAAGCAGGCAGTAGATGCTTATTTACAATCCATTGAAAAATGCAAAGCGGAAGGCGGAAAATTTGTAGTGGAAGGTGGCGTACTTGAAGGAGCAGATTATGCTTCCGGATGTTATGTAAAACCAGCTATTGCTGAAGTACAAAATAGTTACAGCATTGTGCAGCACGAAACCTTTGCTCCTATTCTGTACCTGATTAAATACAATACACTGGAAGAAGCGATAGCCCTCCAGAACGATGTACCACAGGGGCTTTCGTCTGCTATCATGACGGTGAACCTGCGGGAAGCGGAACAATTCCTCTCTCAATCCGGGTCAGATTGTGGTATCGCAAATGTAAATATCGGTACTTCCGGAGCAGAGATCGGTGGCGCATTCGGAGGAGAAAAAGAAACGGGCGGAGGCCGTGAAAGTGGCTCTGATGCATGGAAAGCTTACATGCGCCGGCAAACAAACACCATCAATTATACAGATAAACTCCCGCTCGCGCAAGGTATAAAATTCGACCTGTAACAGTTGTAGGGAAAAAAGAAAAATATTGATATCTAAAATTAGCGGGGTTGGAGAACCCCGCTTTTTCGTTAAACGGAAACCATGCTTATGAGAGAGAATACTGGTACTGGGAAGTATCCAGTTATCCTCTCTGGGTATAAATATTACACTTTTTTTTGAAAATTCATATTCAACTTTTGTGCTACTGCCGACCCTATTTCCAAAACATTGACGATCAGTACCTCATCAAACACGCCCCTATTGGATTTCAGCTCCTTTTCCCGGATCCCCAGGATGCCTGCCATTTTGATAATACTTTTGCCAGGAGCACATACAACGATCGTTTTCCCGTCATTTACTTCCATCATGGTCTTCAAAATATGCTCCATCGCCTCCATATTATCCATGGTTGCATCCCGGTAATACTGCACCTGGCACTTCTTTGATTGTGCCAGCGGCTCTACTGTTTTAATAAGGCAGGGAGAGTAGGGCGAATACACTGCCCCTATTTCCATATCCTTTAGGAATCCTGCCAAATGTGCGGATTGCTGCTGACCCGTCAGGCTTAAACCTGGCTCACCTCCATTAGTGGTTGTTTCAGCACAATTCACAAATATAACTGTGGTCGGAGCCTTTCCAGGTGTCCGCATCGAACACACTGCGCTCCAGATTAGAAGTAAAAGAAAACTTGTACGTAACATGGCGGAAAATTTAATATGTGATAGAAAAAGCTAAATTTTGAGTCTTTTAGTGAAGCAAATGTTAAAGCGACAGGGAGGTATGAATTTATACCTGATATTTGCCCTTTTTTTCCCGGAGAGATAATGGTTGAGATAGCGGTTGACCGGATTAAAAATAACTGTAATAAAAGGATAAGCAAAGGGCAATATGACAGAGGGCTGAGGAAAGAGGATAAAGCACAAAAACTGGATAAGAAGTGTCAGCAATATTTTCTAGCTGCTTTCAACCAATAGTCAGGCTGCATCACCACTCACCACATCAAAACACCTGTTATAACGCCTTTATCATATCTTTAACCAATTGTGGTATCTGAATTGTAATCTATTAGGAAAATTGAATAAAATGAGATCCATCTGCAGAGAACTGGCCATGCTAATTGGTGGAGTATTGTGTATGTCTGCGCAAGGTTTTAGCCAACAAAAACCAGCTGTTCCAAAGAACTGGCAATTACTGAGCTACTCAACTGACAGTGTTTACGGCATTGGAGCAGAAAAAGCTTATAAAGAACTGCTGAAGAACCGGAAAAGTAAAACAGTGATAGTGGCAGTAGTGGATTCCGGCGTCGACACTACCCATGAAGACCTCAAAGGCATTCTCTGGCACAACCCCAACGAAATTCCCGGTAATAATATCGACGACGACGGAAATGGTTATGTGGATGATGTATACGGCTGGAATTTCCTCGGCGCCAAAGATGGCAGCACCGTAAAAGAAGATTCTGACGAAGCTACCCGCGAATACTATCGCTATAAAAAGCTGTACCGTAACCCTGATTCTGCTTTGGAAAAAGAAAGCAAGGAATATGCTTACTGGAAACGGCTGAAAGAACGCATTGAGCGCCCTTCTTCCCAAAATAAATCCAACTACAAAATGATGCTCAAAGTGCAGGAAAACCTCCTCCGCTGCGAAACCATTTTGAGTGAATATGTAAAGACCACGGACTTTACCCTTCAACAGCTGGATACCATCTACACCCAGGACCAGGATGTAATGCTTGCCAAATCATTTGCGCTCAGGCTGCTGAAAAGCACGGGAGACGAAGAGATGACCTACCAGGGCTTCAAATCTGACCTTGCAGAATACATCAACGACCTGAAACGTAAAGCTGAGAACACAGGCCAGGAACCGGTAGATAAACGCGCCACCATTGTGGGCGACAATCTGAATGATATCAACGATAAATATTACGGCAATAACGATGTAATGGGCCAGTTTGCCATGCACGGTACACACGTATCCGGTATTATCGGTGCGATGCGCAACAACGATATCGGAATGGACGGTGTCGCAGATAACGTACGCATTATGGCTGTAAAGGTTGTACCGGAAGGAGATGAACGTGATAAAGATGTGGCATTGGGCATCCGCTATGCGGTAGACAATGGTGCGCAGATCATCAACATGAGCTTCGGTAAAGGTTTCTCCCCCAACAAAGCATGGGTAGATGATGCCATCCGCTATGCACAGCAAAAAGGCGTACTGCTCGTACATGCAGCAGGTAACGACGGTGCGAACAACGATGAAGTGGAAAACTTCCCGAAAGATACTTTTGATAATGGTGAAGAGGCTGATAATGTGATTACGGTAGGTGCCAGCGGTAACGGCCGTACCGGCAGCAAAATAGCAGGTTTCTCCAACTATGGTAAAAAGGAAGTAGATGTATTTGCTCCCGGCGTATCCATCTACTCTACCGTTCCCGGCGGCATTAAGTACAACAATGCCAGCGGTACCAGTATGGCGGCTCCGGTAGTAGCAGGTGTTGCTGCCATGATCCTCTCTTACTTCCCTGACCTGAGCGCAAGGCAGTTGAAAGCGATCATCGAAAAAACAGCCACTCCCCTCCCCGATCAGATGGTCAATAAACCAGGTGCAAAAGATGAAATGGTTCCTTTCGCTGAATTATCCAAATCCGGCGGGCTGGTGAATGTGTATGAAGCCATTAAACTGGCGGCTAAGACCAAGGGAGAAAATGCGAAGAAGAACAGGGAGAAAGAGAAGATGAAAGTGCTGCCGCTCACCAAAGATTAATGTTCGATCTCTATATAAACAGCAAGCCCGTTACAATGATGTAACGGGCTTGCTGTTTCTTCACCTGTTTATTCCACCAGTTCCAGTTCATTTTTTGTTATTTCCAGACCGGTAAGATCAGTTTGTTGATAATCCTGCCAGAATTTCTTTGTCACAAATAGCCAATCTCCCTGGATCTTCATAAAAGCAGGAGGTGTTACCACTTCCTTCATCTTTGTTCTGATAAAGGAAGTATTACTTTCATTCCGGATCAGTTGCTGGTATTCAGCCATATCTTTTACCTGGTGATACTGAAATCCAAGCCCCGGGGTTCCTGACCTGATGATGGAATACTCCATATCCAATAACTCCGGGCGGAGTGAACGAACGATCCAGAAATAAAATTTACCAGGTACTTCTTCTTTCTGGTTATACAAACGTACCGGAACCAACTCCTGCTCAACTCCTTTATAACCCAGAAGAAAATCTGCAGCCCTCTGGCTGATAATAATCCTGGTGGGAAACATGAATGGTCCATAATTCATAAAGTCCATCAGTTTGGCTTTAGGAACCATATCAGCCGATAGTTCAACCCCTATACCCGGGGATAAACTCCTGAAGGAAAGATCTTCCGGTGGATAAGTAAACAAGCGGTTTTTCCATTGTGCCAGCTTTTCCACTGTTTCAGAACGAAGTTGAACTGACGAACTTCCATCTTTCAGTCCGGTTATTTTTGGTTCGGGCGTAATCCATACACCGTTATATCTCATATTATGGCTGGCTGTATTTTCTGAAAAAGCCATTTAAATTTCCCGTTGGTCTATCATTCAACCAATTCCAACTCTTTTTTCATTAGTTCAAAATGGTCCGTTCACGCTAAAGCTTTGCGCAGTTGTTTTTTTGGATATTTTTATTTTATCATTTCACTACCCTCCAACTCACCGGGTACCTGTAATTTTTTCCTTTATTAGCCTCCACAGCTGCAAGGATGGAAAAAACAAGGTTCAGCACCCAAAGGATCTGCACCAATGCAACAGTGGAGAAGAATTCAAAGTTCCAGTCGTGATTCCTCCAGGGATTACTGCCGTTAAACACCCTGGTAAAACTCCAGAAGCCCCAGCGGATGCCGTTGATGATATTTACGATAAGCGATAAAATGGCGATGGTGATCTGGAAGTTCACAGCTTCCTTTCCTTCCCGGTCAACAAATGCAGAATCATTCTTTTTAAGCAGCCATATTACCAGTGCTCCGATCACATTCCCGCCTGCGGCAAACAGGGCATGACCTATGATACCGCCCAGGTGTACGAGCGTACCCCAGGTCCTGTCATCTTTTTGAAGTTCCATAAGTGAGAGATTTTGGATATAGGGTTTAAGTTAACATAAAATCCGGTAAAACCACCCGGCAAAGCTTATAAGCCGGATTCTGTATCCCGTTCTGCAACGGAACCGCTATCATTTATCTGCGGCATTCATCACTGAATACCTGTATCTGCCTACCCTCGGTCATCGGGCGGGCAGCCCTCAAACGACCGTTTACATGGCATTTCAGCACGCAAGGTTTACCCGCAGAACAGGTTACCCGGTTCTGCCGTGGGCTCTTACCCCACATTTTCACCCTTACCCCGGAAGGCGGTTATTTTCTGTGGCACTGTCTGTTCTCTTCACCGAAGCGAAAAGCCCCACCCGTTAGGTGGTGCGTTGCCCTATGCTGTCCGGACTTTCCTGCCTTTTGTTTCCAAAAAGCCGATAGCGCGGCTTTGCCGGGTGGTTTTACCGGATCGCAAAGTTACTTAAAAAATATCTCGGTGGCCCCGTATCCGTAGAAAGGATGGTATTGGTTCACAAAGTATTTGACCTCGGATACTGTTTTCAGGATCTCGTGCACCTCGTCCCGCAGTTTACCGGAACCGATGCCGTGTATCACGATCATGCTTTTCTGATGCTGTGCAATCGCAAGGTCCAGGTTGTACTGGAATTCATTCAACTGGATCCCCAGCATTTCCAGGTTACTTAGCTCCTGCCAGTTGCTGGCCAGTTTTTCAATATGAAGGTCTACTTCATACTTAGCCGTAACCGGTGTTGTATCCTTGATGGAATAGTTGGTGGTGAGGGTTTGCAGTTTCTTTTTTTCCACCGGGCTGAAGCCATAGGCATCTGTTTCCGTGCGGAGCGGGTATTTATCGAAGAGCAGGTAATCGATGGTGGCCTGTTGTTTCTCCTGTTGCTGACCCAGTTGCTGGAACAGTTGTTTTGCTTTTACCTTCCAGGTTTTTTCAAAAGAGGCGGCGAGTTTCAGGTCAGTTTCTTTAGGGCTGAAAGTAAATTCAAAACGGGGATTGTCGTTCAGCTGTTCAAACTCCAGGTCTGCCAGGTAAGTATGCTGGAATGCATGGATATCCTGCTTCAGTTCCAGGAACAGTTTGTTATTCAGCCAGATCTCAAAACGGTAATTATACCCTTTGCCGGTTTGGTTCAGCAGATGGAACTTAAGCGTGGTCACCACATCGTCTATCCCGTCTGATTCATAGATCGGCAACATGGTCAGGAATACCCCTTTTTCTACCCTTGGGGCAGCTGAGGGTTTTTCGCGGGGGATTTCCTCTCCCGGCGTTCTTTTAGGCGGCAAAGGCGTCTTTCCTTTCGTAAAACGGTGAAAATAGGGGAAGTCTATCTGGTCCAGGTACACCGGGAAAGTGGATTTGCCCACTTCCACCAATACCATATCATCACCCATAATATCAACTACCGTTCCTTCTTCTTTGGAATGCAGCAAAAGGATCTTATCGCCTACTGTGTATTTCATAGCAGGCAAAATTACTATAGTTCAACGGGAGTTGGAACTACTAATTCGTTCCCGGTGCTTTTTCCGGATGCCGCCGCATATATTCATCCACAGAGAAGCGGCCGCTACCCTCTACCAGGAAGAATATCAGCGCGCAGAGCACAATAATGGACAGGATCATTTCAGAGTGAACAGCAAAAAGATTAACCGGCGTGTGAACGAAGAAAACTGCTCCAAACAGGATGGGGATATTGGCAAGGATGCCTACCCGGGTCAGTAAGCCCAAAGTGATGAGCAAACCGCCGGCAATGTGAGCAAATACAATTATATGAGCCAGCCAGAAAGATAATACCGTGAGAAAGGGCTGTTCGTCGATCCGCGCTTTCAGCAGATCTATATTGCCTACGAACTGTATACCTTTCCACATCAGGATCAATCCAAGCACGATCCTTAATCCGTCTATCCATATGGGGTGATGCGTTTCACCCCACCGGTCTATGCGTTGCAGGAGGTTCATAACATGTGATTTAGTGATACAAAGAACTCTTATCCTAATTTACGAAAAAAAGCGCAAAGGAGTTGCCCCTTTTGCGCTTTTAACGTTATGTATAAAGCTGTTATTCAATCTTTACTGCTACTGCCGCCGGGAAGATCCGCAACGGATCCCCGAACAATGCCAGGCTCTCTGCCATTACGCCTACATTCAGCTGTAGTTTTTCATTGAAAACTTCCTTCCCGTTATACTTCACTTTCACCGGTTGTGCAAAATCCACTTTATCTACATATAACCTGATGGCCCCTTTCACCACGCCTTTCACATTGGAAGACCTGATCGTATAAACATTCCCGTGTTTCTCCACATAAAAACTACGCTCACCGCTTTGGGAAAGCCCATCCAGCCTTACATACCCGAAACCTTTCCGGTATGTGCAGGGTTGACCAGGTTCTGCATTATAAATAGTATCGCATTGTGCATAATACATCCAGCTTAATGTATCCGGATAATTCTTCCTTGAAAATTGTTTGATCCAGGGAGCTGCTTTCATATAATCGATACCATGACCTTTGCCGGCCTGGATCTCCACCGTATGAATAAATTGTCCGGGGTTGGCAGCAGCAGCACTGTCCAGCATGATCTTCCATCTTTTTGCATTCTCCACACGATCATATGCTTTATCAAATTCACCCATCTGGATGCAAAAAGCAGTGTTGCGAAGGTTCTCTATATGTTCCTGTTCCGGCCAGATAGCACCTGCCATAGGGCCAGCGGCAGCAAAGTAATCTGCGAGAAAAACACCCATCCTGAAACTGCCGTAACCTCCTTCCGAGATCCCTAAAATATAAGCTCTGTCCGGATCTACATCTCCTGAAAGCACACCCAGCTGCCATGCCCTGATATATGCGGCCATCGCTGAGCGGTGGTACCAGCGCCCCCTGCGGTCGTCCGGCATGCGGGGTACAAAATACAGGCTTGGCGCATCATCATAACGTTTGCCTAATGTTTTGGCTGCCTGCCATTCCCTGCTGTTTGCCTGGGATGTCCATGGGCCGGTTTCTTTAGGAAAGCAACCACCACCGTGAAGATTGATGAATAAAGGATAACCACCGGCAGGACGTTCTCCTTTGGTAAACACGGAGAACAACATCTTCCTGTTATCCGGCAATTGCCAGGTAAGCGAATCTTTTGTTGCCTCAGGCCAGGTGCTGAGCCTTGCTGTATTCGCCTTCTTCCAGTCTTCCCAGAGCTTGTTCCTGTAAGCGGGTAATTCACCAGGAGTGATCTCCTGCTTATAAAAGGCTTCATCCGGGTTATGCAGGCTATCCGCTTCAAGCGTAACACCAAAGTAAGAAACAAGCGCATCAGGTGTTATGTTCTTTGCCGGCTTTTTTACAGCACTGCAGGAAATCATAAACACGGCGGCCATTAATTTAATCTTCATCTTATGCTTGTTTCGGTGCCAGTTTGCTCTTCCAGTATCCATAGAGGAAATACACCAATAAGCCGAATCCCATCCAGCAGAAGAATACTAACCAGCTCTTCACAGGTATTTCTATCATCAGGTACAGGCAGCAAAGCATGCCTAATACAGGGATCAGGGAGAAACGTTTGATGATGGTAGCTACGGTAATAGCAAAGCTCAGTATCAGGAAGATCAGGAAAAGGATGCGCTCATGGTCTATTGTAGCGAGGTTCACAAAGGTATCTCCTATCTTATCCCGGAAGAAGAAACAGAACAAAGCAAAGATCGCTGGCACAATGATCATTCCGTTGATATAGGGCAGGTTGAATTTCTTGGACTCTTTATCCACCTTCGGTAACAATAACACGCCACCGCACACCAGTACAAATGCAAACAGGGTACCGATACTGGTAAGGTCTGTAACAATGCCGCTTTCAACGAATAAAGAAGGGATGGCTACAATGAATCCGGTAACAATAGTGGCAAAACTGGGTGTATGGAATTTACGATGCACCTTCGCGAATTTCTTTGGCAGCAGGCCATCGCGGCTCATGCTCATCCAGATGCGCGGCTGCCCGATCTGGAATACCAGGATCACACTCGTAGCAGCAACAACTGCACTGATAGAGATCACGTATCCCACTTTCTCCATGTTCAGTTTATCAAACACGTAGGCCAATGGATCAGCAATGTGATTGAACTCAGAATAGTTCACCATACCCGTGATCACCAGCGTCACCACTATATAGATAATGGTACAGATAATAAGGGAATAGATCATGGCACGCGGCATATCCCTTTGCGGGTTGGCTGTTTCTTCCGCCGTAGTGGAAATGGCATCAAAACCAATGTAGGCAAAGAACACAGCAGATACTCCTTTCAATACGCCTTCAAATTTATTCGGCAGGAAGGGCGTCCAGTTATCCGTATTGATATAGAACACACCTATGAGCACTACCACTGCCAATACAATGATCTTCAAACCCACCATGGCATTTGCGCTGCGCTTGCTTTCGCGGATCCCGATATAGGCTACGATAGTGATCAGCACTACGATCAGAAACGCAGGGATGTTCATGATCACCTTCCAGCTGCCCAACAAAGGCGCAGTGCTCCAGGCAAGCCCCTCCACGGGTAAATTAGTAGCCACTGCATGTTCATATGCTGCTTTAGCTGTGCTGGAATCTGTGATCAGCCAGGCCGGAAGATGTATGTTCATGCCTTCCAGTACATTATTGAAATAGCTGCTCCAGGAAATAGCCACCACAATGTTGCCAATGGAATACTCCAGGATAAGCGCCCAGCCTATGATCCAGGCAGCGAGTTCACCAAATGTAACATAGGAGTAAGTATAGGCACTGCCTGCAACCGGCACGCGGGAAGCAAACTCTGCATAACACAAAGCAGTGAATCCGCAGGTAACCGCCGTTAAAAGAAAGAGAAAGATAACGCCGGGGCCGCCGTTGTAAGCTGCCTGGCCAATCGTGGAAAAGATACCGGCGCCGATCACAGCCGCCACGCCCATCAGGGTAAGATCTCGTACATTCAGCACCTTGGTAAGACTGGCGCCGCCATGTGAATCAGAAACGCCATCCTTAGCGTCCTGCATAATTTTGGACAGGGACTTTTTCCTGAAAAGCGAGTTAGACATTCGTTGTAGTTAAGGGTTGATATTATAAAACCGTTAATGGCAAGCCATTAACGGTCAAATATAAGACATATCCCTAATCAATGTTGCCTCGTCAAAAGAAAATCGGCCAGCTCCCGGAGGGACTGCTTGCGGCTGGAAAGTACGGCTATACTATCCAGATGCTCAAATGCCTTCATACTGAAAAGTTCCTTTTCTTTCTCCGCCCATTCATCTACGCGGCAATCCCGGAACACCTGCAGTACCTCTTCTACCTTGTTATCAGGATTGGTATCCATCAACCCGTGCAGGTGTTTGCGTTGTGCGGGTGTACAAAGTTCCAATGCTTTCAGGAGCAGGAATGTTTTTTTATTAATGAGGATGTCTCCACCCTGTTTCTTACCGAATTTTTCCGGATCGCCAAATGCATCCAGGTAATCGTCCTGGATCTGGAAAGCAATGCCTACATGTTTACCAAACTCATACAGGTGTTTTTGATTGCCTTCGCTCCCACCCCCGATAATACCGCCCATTTGCAGGCTGGCAGCCAGCAGTACGGAAGTTTTCAATGCGATCATATTTACATAGTCTGTAAAATCAACCTGTTCAGGCTGCTTTTGCTCCATGTCCATATCCAGCTGCTGGCCTTCACATACTTCACGGGCAGCTTTGTTGAACACCTGCACGATCTTTGTGCGGATCTTGCTGTTGATCTTGTTCAGGTATTCGTAACTATGGATCAGCATAACGTCACCGGCCAGGATAGCGGCGGAATCGTTATACTTGGTATGCACCGTAGGCATACCGCGGCGCAGGGGCGCCTTGTCCATAATATCATCATGGATCAGGGTGAAATTATGGAACAGCTCTACGGCATTGGCGGCGTGATAAGCATCCTGATGGACCTCATCAAACAGCTCATTACCCAAAAGGCAGAGCACGGGGCGTACTCTTTTCCCCCCTATCCCTAAAATGTATTGCGCAGGATCATACAGGTTGGAAGGCTGGTCCGGGAACTGTCTTTTACTAAACTGTTGTTCAAATTTCTCTGATAACTCTTTAAATGAATGCATGATAGCGGCTTATTATTACTTTTTTTTCTTCCTGGCTTTTGATCTATCCTTCGGTTTGGAGGAGCGGTCCGGCTTGTAGGATGAAAGCGGTTTACCAGTCATTACACTGCTGCGTTTCGCTGTATTCCCTTCGTTCTCTACAAGGTCGTAATCCAGTTGGCGTTTTGCCAGGCTGGCCGCCACCACGCGGATGGTCACTTTATCGCCTATACGTATCTTACGGCCTGTTTGCTGCCCGATTAATGCATAGTCTTCTTCAGAATGGCGGAATACTTCATCCATGTTATGGATGCTTACCAGCCCTTCGCATTTCGTATCCACTGTTTCTACCCAGAAGCCGAAATGCGCTACACCGCTTACCACACCTTCAAAGGTATCACCTATGAATTGCTGCATGTATTCCACCTGTTTGTATTTGTTACCGGCACGTTCTGCATCCATCGCTTTCCTTTCCATATCGGAAGAATGTTTGCAGCGTTTCTCCAGTTGTTTGTCCACCTTGATATCACCTGCCAGGCATTGCGCCAGGATGCGGTGCACCAATACATCCGGGTAACGGCGGATGGGGGAAGTGAAGTGGCAATAATGTTCAAATCCCAAACCATAGTGGCCCACATTTTCTGTTGTGTAGATGGCTTTTGCCATGGTGCGGATCCCGAGTGTTTCCAGCACATGCTGTTCCGGTTTGCCTTTCACAGCCGTTAATAACTGGTTGAAAGATCTGGCGATGCTTTCCGGGTTGCTCATATCGAACTTGTATCCGAACTTATTTGCAAACACCGCAAACACATGCATCTTCTCTTCATCCGGCGTATCGTGTACCCGGTAAGGGAATGGCACGGGTTGCTTATTCGCTGCTTTCTGTTTGGAAACATATTCTGCCACCGTACGGTTTGCCAGCAGCATAAACTCTTCGATCAGCTGATGTGCTTCTTTACTTTCTTTCACCATAATGCCAATGGGTTTCCCCGTTGCATCCAGCTGGAAGCGCACTTCCTGTGAAGAGAAGTTAATGGCGCCGTCTTTGAAACGTTTTTTACGTAAGGTCTGCGCCATGGTATTCAGCAATAATACTTCCTGGTCATAAGGGCCTTCGCCTTTTTCTATTACTTCCTGCACTTCTTCATACGTGAAGCGATGCGCGGAATGGATCACGGTACGGCCTATCCAATGCTGCTTTACCGCACCTTTTTCGTCCATCTGGAATACTGCGGAGAAAGTAAGTTTATCTTCATGCGGCCTCAGCGAACATAGTTCATTAGAGATCTTCTCCGGCAGCATGGGCAATACCCTGTCCGGCAGATACACAGATGTAGCACGTCTTTCCGCTTCTTTATCAAGCGCTGTGGAAGGTTCCACATAATGGCTTACATCTGCAATATGCACGCCCACTTCATAGAGGCCGCTCTTCAGCTTACGGATAGAGATGGCATCATCAAAATCCTTGGCATCTACGGGATCTATGGTAAAAGTGAGGATCTTACGGAAGTCTTTACGGTCTTTTATCACGCTGGCGCTGATACTTTCTTCGATCGTAGCCAGTTCTTCCAGCACTTCATCCGGGAAGTTCAGCGGAAAGCCGCTTTCCACGAGGATCTCTTTCATGGCCAGGTCGTTGGTATCGCTGGCATCCAGGATCTCGAGGATCTCTCCAACGGGCTTGCGGGTCTTTTCTCCCCAGGCCACGATCTTCACTACGGCTTTATCACCGTCTTTTGCTCCTTTGAGGGAGTTTTCAGGAATATAGATATCAGGCATAAAAGCCCCCTTGTCCGGGAGCAGGAAAGCGAAATTCTTACTTAATTGTATGGTGCCGGTGAATTCTGTTTTCTTTCTTTTCAGTACGTCTGTAATATAACCTTCTGTGCGGCCCCGGCTTTTTCCGTTGCCGATCACATCTACTAATACCTCATCTCCGTCCAGTGCGGAGCCGATGTTCTTTTGTTTTACCAGGATATCGCTGGCCAGTCCTTCCACTGTCACATAGGCCATTCCTGTGCGCGTAACATCCACTATACCTTTATAGGTCTTCTTCTGGCTGCTATTCTTTTTGGGTTTCTCTTTTTTTGTCATTGACATGATTTTAGGGTGCGGCCCTTTCTACTCAGCGTATTCATTTTCAGCCGCTAACATAGCATTTGCTACGTAATCAAAAATATAACTATTAAACGAATCTGCCTCTCCAAAGAGGAATTGTACTTCCACAGGGAGAACGGTGAACGGCAAACCCATACCTGTTATCCTCTCATGCAGCAGATGCAGCCTCACGGCATCTTTTTCAGTAGTAACAATGTATTTATGTTCGCCATCGAGCTGTTCCAGCTCCAGCTTTATCTTGTCCAGGTCCTTTTGTGTGTAGTAGTAATGATCAGGGAAAGAGAGCAGATGTACGTTTGCGTACCTTTCCAACAAATGTTGTACCAAAGGTTCCGGCCTGGCAATTCCGCAGACCACCAGGATGGAGGCATCCGCCGGCAGCCGGGCCTGTTCGGGCTGGAACAGATGATACAGACCGCCATACTGCAAGGTGGTGAAGAACAGCCGCTGGTGCGGCAATGGGTTGATTTCCCGGGTGATAGACTCTTTCTCCTGCACACTCAGTTTTGCCGGGCATTTGGATACAATAATGCCATTGGCGCGATGGTAGCCCTTCCTGTCTTCCCGCAACCGCCCAAATGGCACAACATGGTCCCGCGTGAACAAACGGTTGTGATCTGTGACCATCAGGTTCAAACCCGGTTTAATGGAACGGTGCTGGAAAGCATCGTCCAGCAGGATCACCTGCGTTTCCGGACGGTCTCCCAGTAACTGGGGTACTGCCAGCATCCTTTCCTCTCCCACACATACCGTTACATCCGGGAATTTCCGGTGGAACTGCATGGGCTCATCTCCTATATCTGCAGAGGAACTGCCGGGTGTTGCCAGCAAATAACCTTTCGTTCTCCTGTTATAACCACGGCTTAAAGTAGCCAGGCGATAATGCTGTTTCAGCAAACGGATAAGATATTCCACATGCGGCGTTTTGCCGGTACCGCCAACAGAGAGATTACCCACTGATATTACCGGCAGGTCAAACTCCACGGCGGTAAGCATCCCGTTATCGTATAGCCGGTTGCGTATCCATAATACAAGTCCGTATAAAAGGGAAAAAGGGTATAAAAGATATTTTAAATACTGCCACACTGGGTTTCCGTTTTAAGCTGTAAAAGTATAGATCCGTTCCGGCGTAATGATGTGGTTCATAGGTACATCACCTTCAAAAACATCTTCAATGAGTGCCGGAACTGGCCCAAAGAGACTTAATCCTATTTTCAGAACATCTTCCCTGCACTGCCGCAGGAAAGCATCATACATTCCTTTTCCATATCCCACCCGGTGGCCCGCTTCATCAAAAGCCAGCAGCGGAACAAATACCACATCCATCTCCTGTGGTGCAATCAGCTTTCCGCTTTCCGGTTCAGGAATACCGTAGGAATTATGGATAAGCGTGGTATGCTCATCCCAAAGGTAATGCTGCATGCCGGCGGTTGCAAGATAAGACCGGGATAAGACGAGTGAAATACCCGGATATTGCTCCCGCAGCCATGCTGCCAGCGGATAAGTGTCCACTTCTTTTTTTGCTGCGATGGGAAGGAAAAGATGTACATACCTGCTGTGCGGCGGCAGTACGAGAGATTTACATTGTTCCAGTAAACGCGCATTGCGTTGCTGCGCTTCATCATCTGAGAGGGCCAGCCGTTTTGCAAGATAAGCTTTCCGGATCTCCTGTTTATTATGGGTCATGCAGGTATTAATTGTTGTAAACCCGGCCGGATCAGGGCTGCCTGCGCCTGCACAAACTCCTTATTCAGCTTGCGTGCGCGGGCAATACGGGCAATGCGGGGAAAATTACTCCAGCCGATGATATCCTCTTCGTTGGAATGATGGTCCCCGTTGAAGATCCATCCGATAACGGGTATATTGGCCTGTTTGAGTGCCATGGCGGTAAGGAGGCTGTGATTGATGCTGCCCAGGTAATTTTGCGCAACGATGATCACTTTTGCGCCCAGGGCTTTGATCAGGTCGATAGTAAATACATGCTGACTGATAGGCACCATCAGCCCGCCTGCACCTTCTATCACCAGTGGCTGATCCGCTTTCTGCATCTGCTGTGCCCGCTCTACGATCTTTTCCTCATAGATGGTGATCCCTTCCCTGCTGGCTGCCAGGTGGGGGGAAGCAGGCATGTGCAAACGGTACAATTCATCTTTAACATGGGAAGGCTCACTTATCAATGCTCTGACCGTTTGTGTATCCGTAGTGTCCTGCAAGCCCGCCTGTATGGGTTTCCAGTACTGGGCGCCCAGGGCTTCCGTTACACAGGCGGATGCCACTGTTTTTCCTACGCCGGTACCAATTCCGGTGATGAAGATGTTGTTCATAACAGCAAATATAGGGAGCTTAGACGTCAATGAGCTACTTCAATCTCAACCAATTCCCTTAATTTCGTTACTTAACACATTAGATGATGAAGTACTGCGAAAACATTCTTGAGACCATTGGAAACACCCCGCTTGTAAAGCTTCACCGCGTTACTGCCGAACTTCCCTGCCCCGTATTTGCCAAAGTGGAGTTCTTTAACCCCGGCAATTCCATCAAAGACCGTATGGCCATTAAAATGGTGGAAGAAGCAGAAAAACAGGGCCTGCTGAAACCCGGCGGCACCATCATTGAAGGTACATCCGGTAATACCGGTATGGGACTGGCCCTGGCTGCCGTGATCAAAGGTTATAAATGCATTTTCACCACTACCGATAAACAATCCAAAGAAAAGGTGGACATTCTGAAAGCCGTAGGTGCAGAAGTGATCGTTTGCCCTACCAATGTGCTCCCGGAAGATCCCAAATCATACTATTCCGTATCCAGGAGGCTGGGCAAAGAAATACCTAATTCCTTCTACGTGAATCAATACGATAACCTCGCGAACCGGGATGCGCATTATGAGCAGACCGGCCCTGAAATATGGGATCAGACGGATGGTAAGATCACCCACCTGGTAGTAGCCACCGGTACCGGCGGAACTATTACCGGCACAGGTAAGTTCCTGAAAGAAAAGAACCCTGCCATACAGGTTTGGGCCATTGATAGTTATGGTTCGCTGCTCAAAAAGTTCCATGAAACAGGTGAGCTTGATATGAGTGAAGTATACCCTTATATCACGGAAGGCATCGGAGAAGATTTTGTGCCACAGAACTACGATATGAGCGTAATTGATCACTTTGAAAAGGTAACAGATAAAGATGGCGCCGTAATGGCCCGCCGCATCTCCAAAGAAGAAGGCATTTTTGTTGGATATTCTGCAGGATCTGCCATAGCAGGACTGCTGCAACTGAAAGCAAAACTGAAACCAACAGATGTGGTAGTAGTGGTATTCCACGATCATGGCAGCCGTTATGTTGGAAAAGTATACAACGATCAGTGGATGATGGAACGCGGGTTCCTGGATGTAAAAACAGTGAAGGATGTAGTGAACAGCCGCCGCAACCTGCCATTGGTAACCATTATGCCCGATGAAAAAGTAAGTGATGTAATTGCGAAGATGAAGAAGTTCGACATTGAACATTTACCGGTATTACAGGGCGATAAATTCATCGGTTCCATTTCAGAAAGCGGCCTGTTCGGCAAACTGATAGATCAGCCGGACCTGAAGGAGGCTTCCGTAAAAAGCGTAATGCAGAACGCCTTCCCCATCGTGAACATGCAAACGCCTATTGAAAAATTAACGATGTACATCAACAAAGAAAATGGCGCCGTACTCACGCAGGACGAATCTGCCAATTATCATATCATCACCAAATACGACATTATCCAGGCATTGGGTAATTAAACATGCTGTATAAAGATCAACTGGGCCGAGAGGTAGAGATCTCCTCTCCTCCCCAACGCATTGTTTCGGTAGTGCCTTCTCAAACAGAATTATTGTATGAGCTCGGCGCAGATGTAGCGGGCATTACAAAATTCTGTGTGCACCCGGAAGAATGGTTCCGCAGCAAAACGCGCGTTGGCGGCACCAAGCAACTGCACCTGGATAAAATAGCCGCCCTGCAGCCGGACCTGATCATTGCCAATAAAGAAGAGAACACCAAAGAACAAATAGAAGCCCTTGCTGCACAATTCCCGGTATGGGTCAGCGATATCAATAACCTGGAGAGTGCCCGCGATATGATCACTTCCATCGGGCACATTGTAAACAAACATCACGTTGCCAATAACATCGCCACTACTATAAGAGAACGTTTTGATCTTTTAAAACCCCTTCAACCTGCTGTACCCACCGCTTATTTTATCTGGCGCAATCCCTGGATGGTGGCGGGCGGCGATACCTTTATCCACGAAATGCTCCGCAGCATCGGGTTGAGGAATGTGTTTGAAGATCTTCCCCGTTATCCCTCCGTTACGCTACCACAATTAGCAGCCAGCGGTTGCCGCCTGGTATTACTTTCCAGTGAGCCCTATCCCTTTAAAGAAAAACATATCGCCGAAATACGCGAATATTTACCGGATGCATTGATACAACTCGTAGATGGAGAAATGTTTTCCTGGTATGGCAGCCGCCTGTTACATGCACCTGCTTATTTCAGTAATTTATTGGCTGAAGGCAACCTTCAATAATTACGCTTCGTAATAATCCTGAAAATCCAATTACTAACCTGATAATCGAAGCGTCCAAAAATCACTCATTTATGGAAAGAAGAGACTTTTTGTCCAACATGGGCATAACCCTTGCTGTTGCCTGTACCGCCGGTTTAGCTGCGTGTGGTGGAAAAGGTGATGATCCTGCACCTGGTCCCGGTCCCGGCGGCGGTGGCGGTGCAGATAAACTCACTGTTAACTTAGCCACGCAGATCCCTAATGTCGGAGATTACATAATCAGCGGCGGCGTAGTGCTGATCCGCCTGGCTGCAGGAAATGTACCGGCTTCTTTTTCAGCCGTGACCAGCACCTGCACCCATATGGGCTGTACCCTCTCCGGTTATAACGGCGGCCTGATAGAATGCCTCAGCGCCTGCGGCCATGGCAGCAAATACAATCCGGATGGAACGGTGGCCAATGGGCCTACCACTACTGCCCTCGCCAAATACACCGTAACAATAAGCGGTACAACACTCACTGTTAAATAATTTTTTACCCGGGCTGCATGAAAATGCGGCCCGGCTTGTTTTTACCCCCTCTCAACTCCCATCGTTGCAAGAAAACTAAATATTGCCTTGTTGCAATGCCAAATCTTGCAAAATTGCAAATCCTGAAATTCCTATATTTGCTTTCCTTTAAAAATCAAACGAAAAAAGACCATATATGGGAAAGTACAAAGCCGGCGTATTATTCGGTGAAGAGCTGGAAGCGCTCTACAATGATGCCAAAGAGAATGAATTTGCTATGCCCGCAGTGAACGTGGTAGGCACCAACTCCATCAATGCTGTGCTGGAAACAGCCGCTAAGGTGAATTCACCGGTGATCATCCAGTTTTCCAATGGCGGCGCCCAATTCTTTGCCGGTAAAGGAATGCCCAATGATAAACTGCAAGCCAACATTTCCGGTGGTATCTCCGGAGCAAGGCACGTACACGAGGTAGCCAAATACTATGGCGTGCCCGTTATCCTGCATACAGACCATGCTGCTAAAAAGTGGCTGCCCTGGATAGATGGTTTGCTCACAGCTGGCGAGGCTTTTAAGAAAGAAACCGGCCAGCCCCTCTACAGCTCCCACATGCTGGACCTCTCTGAAGAGCCGATCCATGAAAATATTGAGATCTCCAAAGCTTACTTCGAAAGAATGAACAAGCTGGGTATGAGCATCGAGATCGAACTGGGTGTTACCGGTGGTGAAGAAGACGGGGTAGACAACTCAGGGGTGGAAAACTCCCTCCTGTACACTCAGCCTGAAGACGTTGCATATTCCTATGAGCAACTTTCCCAGGTAGGTACCCGTTTTACCATAGCCGCAGCTTTTGGTAATGTTCACGGTGTTTACAGCCCCGGAAACGTGGAATTACGCCCTGAGATCCTGAAAAACAGCCAGGATTTCATCCGGCAGAAATTCGGTACCCCCACCCATAAACCTGTATTCTATGTGTTCCACGGCGGCTCCGGCTCTCCCAAGAACCAGATCAACGAAACCCTGGGTTACGGCGTGATCAAGATGAATATCGACACAGATATGCAATGGGCATTCTGGGAAGGTATCCTGGGCTTCTATAAAAAGAACGAAGCATACCTGCAGGCCCAGCTCGGCAACCCTGAAGGCCCGGCTAAACCGAACAAGAAATACTACGATCCGCGCGTATGGCTGCGCAAAGGCGAGGAAACTTTCGTGAGCCGCCTCGAGGAAGCCTTCACAGACCTGAATTGCATTAATCGCAATAAATAATCATATTATAGCCGTAAAAGCCCTCCCGTTTTCCCGGGAGGGCTTTTGATTTACGGAAAAATTGAATTTATCCGTATCTTGCACCACTTATTCTTTATCTAATTTTATATCTCAAACGCTAGTATGAGCTGGTTTAAGCGAGTTAAACAAGGAATTTCCACCACTACCAGTGAAAAGAAGGACGCACCGGAAGGTTTGTGGCATAAATGTCCTAACTGTAAGAAAACATCCACTATGCAAGACCTGAAAGAGCATTTGTACGTATGCGACAAGTGTAACTTTCACAACCGTATCAATTCACCTGAGTATTTCGAGATCATTTTTGATAATAACACCCTGGAAGAACTATTCAGCAACATCTATCCCAAAGACCAGCTGGGCTTCAGTGACCTGAAACCTTATGATGAAAGGTTGAAAGATGCACAGAAGAAGTCAGGGCTTTCTGATGCCATGCGCGTAGGCACCGGCCTCGTAAATGGTCATGGCCTGGTGGTAGCCTGTATGGATTTTAACTTCATCGGGGGCTCTATGGGCTCCGTGGTAGGGGAAAAGATCGCCCGCAGCATCGATTATTGCATTGCCAATAAGCTGCCGCTGATGATCATCTCCAAATCCGGCGGTGCCCGGATGATGGAAAGTGCCTTCTCCCTCATGCAAATGGCCAAAACGTCCGCCAAGCTCACACAGCTGGCTGCCGCACACCTCCCTTACATTTCGTTAATGACAGACCCCACCACCGGCGGTGTAACAGCTTCTTATGCCATGCTGGGGGATATCAATACAGCCGAGCCAGGCGCCCTTATCGGTTTTGCCGGCCCGCGTATCATCAAAGAAACTATTAAAAAAGACCTTCCCGAAGGTTTCCAGAGCGCTGAGTTCCTGCTGGAACACGGATTCCTTGATTTTATCCAGGATCGTAAAGAACTGAAGAACAAATTGAGTACGCTGCTGCAGCTTTTTAAGAATTAAGAATTTGTTCCGTCCCGCCGGTCCTTATAGTCCGGCTGGGCTGAACACCCCGCAACATGGCAGAATTAAAGAACAGATCGGCTTATTTTGAATTTGCGATAGAAGATAAATATATCGCCGGCATGGTATTAACCGGTACGGAAATAAAATCCATCCGGGAAGGCAGAGTGAGCTTTAACGATAGTTTCTGCTATTTCTCTAAAGGAGAGCTGTTTGTGAAAAGCATGCACATCGCCGAATATTCTCACGGATCATACACCAATCACGACCCCGTCCGTGAACGTAAGTTATTGTTACAGCGAAAGGAACTGAAAAAGATCGAGAAGAGAATGCAGGAACGCGGGTACACCGTTGTTCCCCTCCGTATCTTCCTTACAGAGAAAGGCCTTGCCAAAATGGAAATAGGCCTTGGTAAGGGTAAAAAACTGCATGATAAAAGAGACTCCATAAAATCACGTGAAGTAGACCGGGAATTACGTCGCAATTTTAAAATATAGGCGCTATTGTTAAAACAATGATAATTCCCTGCGTGTTATTCCTCTTTGAAATTCAATCCGGAAATCTGGCCCATCATTTGCCTGCTTCTGATTGTAAATAACAGCTATATGAATACCTATCTCCGCTACCTGCCTATTTTCCTCGCTGTGATCCTTTTTTCCTGTAAATCCGGTGAAAAACTCTTTAACAAAGGCCGTTATGGCGATGCCGTGGAAGCTTTCGTGAAAAAGCTCCAGCGCCGTCCTTCAGACGCCACTTCCCTGCAATTACTGCCACAGGCTTATGCCGCCGCCATGGAATTCCATGAAGGCCGCGCCAAACAAGCCATTGCTTCTAATAATGATCTTAAATGGGAAGCCGTTCGCAATGAATATAATTCCATGCAACGCCTCTATAATGTGATCCGTTCCTCTCCGGCTGCCAGCGTCATCGTAAAACCAAAGGATTACTCCACCGCCCTGGCCAGTGCATTGAATAATGCCGCCGAAGCCCGTTACGAAAGAGCGGTGCAATTACTGGAAATGGGCGATAAACAAAGTGCCCGCGAGGCCTATGACGAATTCACCGCTTCCCTGCAGCTCAGTGCCAATTACAAGAACGCCGCACAACTGAGGGACCAGGCTTACCAGATGGGCCTCATACATGTAGTGATCAGTGAAATAGCCATCAGCTCCTCTTATTTCCAATTCACTGCAGACCAGTTCCGCGATGCCGTGGTACGCCAGCTGGAACAACGCCGTATCAATAACTTTGTGAAGTTCTATGATGAACGTTACGTACGTAATCAAAAAGATTTTCAGCCGGACCAATACCTGGAAATGCGCTTTAATGATTTTGTAGTAGGCCAGACCTATGTAGATCGCTATCAACGCGAAGTATCCAAAGTGATCAGCGTACCCAGCAATCAAAAAGATTCTACCGGTAAAGTGATCAATGTGGACATCACCGTAAAAGCCACACTCTTCATTACCCGCAAAACCTTAGCCTCCAGTGGTTTCCTTGATTACCGCATTACAGATGTTACCAATAATAAATTATTGCGGCAGGACAGGCTGCCCGGTTCCTACACCTGGCAAAACCAGTTCGGTACCTTCCGTGGAGATGAACGTGCGCTTAGCAATGAAGATAAACGCCTGATAGGTGGCCGCGATGTTCCTCCTCCACCGCCACAGGACCTTTTCGCAGAACTCACCCGCCCTATTTACGACAGGCTGGCCAGCGACCTGCAGAGTTTTTACAGCCGTTATTAACCATTCTCTTTTTCGGATGTTATAACCTAAAACCTCCTAACATGAAGAAAATCCTCTCGGCAGCAGCCTTTATACTAATGGTCGGTTGCGCATCCTCCCAAAAGAGCAACGGCTCCGCTGAAAAAGATCTGTACAGATCATGGCGGGTAACCGGGTTTGATACCACTGGTGCCAACCACGCCCCTACCATTACATTTGACCAGGCACAGAACAGGGTTTCCGGCAACGGGAGCTGTAACAGGTATTCCGGCGGATTTACTTTAACCGCGCCGGATAAGATTGCCTTCTCTCCTATGGCAGCCACTAAAATGGCCTGCCCCGGTTTGAATGTAGAGGGTAAATATTTTGAATTACTGAATAAAGCAAATAAATGGAGCATTAAAGATGGGGTGCTTACCCTGAGCCAGGATGGTAATGCTTTACTAACGTTTGTGGCAGAATGATATTGAAAAGGCGGATCAAATGATCCGCCCTTTTTATTTATACAAGTTCAAGATGAATAAATTCCTTCCCCAGGTCTTTAATACCCGTAAGTATCCTGTTCACCTGCTTTTCTGAGGGTACTTTGATGCGGTTAGCATATTGGGATAACAGCGATTGGCTGATCCCTATCCGCTCTGCTAAAGCGGATGCGTTGATCACTTTATAGTACTCAAAGAACTGCGCCAGATCGAGGCGGATAATTACATCTTTTTCTGTTACTGCTTTTAAACCTTTGTACTCCGTCCAGGTGTTCATGGCATCGAGAACATTTTTTCTTAATTCGCCCATGTTTCTGCCGGTTGTAAAAACAGGATAACGATCTTCTGCAGCAAATGCAGAATAACCTGTGCGCGTTTTTTCAACAATAAATACAATCTTTTTCATAAAGGATTTTTACAGCGGGCCATTACCTTAAGCCCATTTGTTTTAAAATTTCTTGTTCAATTCCCTTTGCAATTTCAGCGGGGCCGTGATCGGCAAAGATGATTTCAACTCCGGGTTTTTCAGGGTTGATCAGGATCATATGGCTTCCCTTTCCTTTACGCGATACTACCCAGCCTGCCCTGCTGAGCAGCCTCCTTAATTCTGAACATTTCATACGAGGTTAACAATTTAAAGGTACTAAATTTATTACGTTTAACAAACAATACAAGTAATTATTTTATTACTTCAGCTTAAGATGATAAAAGGGCCGCCCTAGACAAAGCAGCCCATCATTTTGTTCACTTAAAACCAATGTAAATTAAAGCGGTATCGCCTGGTGATGTTGCCACAACCTGGAGTAGATCGCGTTATTCTGCAACAACTGGCTATGCGTTCCTTCTTCTGCCATCACACCTTCCTGCAGCACTACAATTTTATCTGCATTCATCACCGTACTTAAACGGTGTGCTATTACAATGATCGTTTTCCCTTCATCCCGCAACTGCTGCATCACATCCTGCACATATTGATCGGAAACGGAGTCCAGGGAAGAAGTAGCTTCATCCAGGATCAGTATTTCCGGGTTCCTGTACAATGCGCGGGCAATAGCTACCCGCTGACGCTGGCCTCCGGAGAGGTTTACACCATGTTCTCCCAGCATGGTATTAAAACCATCCGGTAGTTTTTCAATGAACTGGATGATCCCCAGCTGCGTGGAGATCTGCAAAACGCGTTGCATATCCGGCTCCACTTCTCCCACGGCAATATTCTCCATTACGGTCCCGGCAAAGAGGTCTATCTGCTGTGGCACCACGCTTACACGTTTGCGCAAACTGTCTGTATCTATATAACGGATATCCATTTTGCCGATAAGGATACTTCCTTCCTGCAAAGGATACAGGTTCTGCATCAGGGCCATGAGCGTAGATTTCCCGGACCCGCTCTCTCCCACTATCGCCGTTATCTTTCCTTTCGCTATCTGCATATTAAAGTTCCGGAACACCTGCACACGCGTGCCATACCGGAAGGATACATTCTGGAATGCCACATCTCCTACCAGCTCCGGCGTGAGTGTTACTTTATTCCCTGTTTCTTCCTGCTCCAGGTCCATGATCTCAAACAAACGGTCTGCAGCTATCAGGGCATCCTGCATACTTCTGTTGGCACCGATCAGGCTCATAGCCGGCCCTGTGAAGTAACCGATCAATGCATAAAAGCTGAGTAGCTCCCCGGGGCTCAGCTGCCTGTCCATCACAAAATAAGAACCTGCCCATAAAAGGATCACCACAAATGCACTGGTAATAAAACCGCCGGCATTCCCGATATAGAGATTGGTAACAGAAGAAGAAAAGATTGTTTTCAGGAGTTTCACAAAACGGTTCTCCGTTTTCATATTCGCATAATCCTCCAGCCCGAAACGTTTGATGGTAGAAACGGAGTTCAGGGACTCCACCAGCTGGCCGCCCAGTTCCGCATTCTCTTCCATCAGCTTCCGCTGCATCTTTCTGTTCACCTGGTTGCTGATCCAATAGATAATGCCATATACCGGAAGAATGGCCAGCATAATGATGGCGAGCTTCCAGTAATAGGTGAACATCAGGCAGAAAGAAAAGATCACAATGAAAACGTTCACCACCAGGCCAATGGCTATATCGTTAATGAATACACGTATTTTAACGGCATCACTGATCCGGGAGGTGATCTCCCCCACCCGCATGGTATCAAAGAACTGCTGCGGCAGGCGGAGCAGGTGTTTATAATAACCGAGGATCAGCCGCGCATCTATCTGCTGGCCTGTTTTTAAAGCGAACACACTTTTCAGCTGCCCGATGAACAATTGCAGCACCAGGATCAGGATCATGATGATGCCCAGGAGGTTTAGCAGGTTCTTATTACCTTCTACCAGTACATTGTCCACTATCTTCTGTACATAGATGGAAGTGGATAAACCAAGGATGGTGTATACAATAGCACCGAAAAGGGCCTGCAGCACTACAGTCCTGTGCGGTTTCAGCAGGTACCAGAAACGTTGCAGGTGTGAGATCTTTTCATTGCCTGCCCTGAAATCTTCGCTGGGCATAAGGAGAATAAGCACATTCGTCCAGATGGCTTTGAATGCCTCATGGGTTAATTTGTGGAACAACCCGTCTGCCGGGTCCATCACCACCACATGTGTTTTAGTGACCTTATAGATCACTACAAAGTGATGTAACCGTTCTTTGATCACCACATGTGCAATAGCAGGTTTGGGGATATTGAAGAGCGCTTCCCATGGGCCTTTCACACCTTTGGCTTCAAAGCCCAGTTTAGTGGCAGCTTCAATGATGCCTAATACATTGGTACCTTTATTATCCGTAGCGGCTAACTGGCGGATGCGGGCAACAGGTAACTGCAACTGGTAGAATGCCGCAATGGAAGCAAGGCATGCGGCACCGCAATCGCTGATATCGCGCTGGCGGACACGGGAACTATTTTTTAGTCGTATAGAGGACATGGTTTATTTTTTTCCGATACTATTCGGATTCATCCAATCATCGGTTTTATCATAGAGGAGCTGAAACAAACTGCGTTGTGTAAGAATGAAGCGGGCCTGCAGCGTCATTCCTTTTTTCAGTTTACCTTTTACACCGCTGGCGGTACGCACTTCGGTATTGGCAAACTCACATCTCACTTTAAATACAGGCTGATTGTCCACGAGTGTGAAATCATTATCTACAGATTGCACGGTACCTTCCACCACCCCCCATTCATTATAATTAAAGGCATCTACTTGGAACTTCACGGGCATGCCTGCTTTGAGGTACCCGATATCTTTGGGGGAAACAAGGCATTCTGCCACCAGGTTGGAATCGGGAGAAATGGTGCCCATCAGCTCACCTACCTGTACATATCCGCCGGCATACCTTCCGCTGAACTGTTGCAGCGTACCGCTCACCGGGGCTTTGATCAGGTTCCATTCCTTCTGTTTTTCCAGTTGCGCTGCATCTGCCTGCAGACGGCTGCTTTCTGATCTGTAGCGGCTTAGCTCTTCCTGCCAGGCACTGCGTTGCTGCTGTACGGAAGATCGGTACATCGCCACACTTTTATCATATTCATATTGTTTATCGCGCAGTTCTTTTTCTGCGATCACTTTATCTGCGAAGAGTTTTTTGTACATATCCAGGTCGCTTTGCAGCTTGCGCATCGTGGCCTGCTGTTCATTCAGCGTGGACATAAACCGGGAGTATTGCTGCTGGTAAAGTGCAGACTGTAATCCGCCACCACCGCCACCGGAGGCCAGGCGCGACAGGTCATTCACATAAGATTCCCGTTGTTTGAGCTCAAAGGAGTTTTGCAGGAGTTTGCTGTTGCTGATATCTTCCTGCAGGCGCAGGATCAGCTGACCTTTTTGAACATGCTGCCCTTCTGATACCATCACTTCTTCTATAGTACCGGCAATAAGGCTGCGTAGTTCGTTTTTTTCTGTGATCGGGCGTACAATGCCGCCGGACTTCACGGAAACATCCACTTTAATGAAAGGTAAGGCAAGGATGCTGACCAGCACTGCCAATAGAACCGTTGTATAGATCAACTGCGTTCTTACCTGCACACGGGGCAACCACGTGAAGGTAGAATGCTCGATGACCTCCACTGGAAAGAGTTGAGGCATGCAACAAATTTCAATAATGAAAAATGATGCTTAGCGGTTCAAATAGGTGAAATCTTGCTTAGAGATTGAATAGCAATTTACAAATATTTATTGAAACTTTTATGCTCCCTGTTCATATCCCACGTCCACGAGCAAACCTCCGCCATCCGCAGCAGCGGTGGCCAGTTCATCGCAACGGTTGTTTTCCGGGTTGGTGGCATGGCCTTTTACCCATTGGAATTTCACCTTTTGTCTTTTGAATGCAGGAATAAAACGTTCCCAGAGATCACGGTTCTTTTTGTCTTTGAAGCCGGTTTTCACCCAGCTCCATAACCAGCCTTTTTCAACGGAGTTCACCACGTATTGGCTGTCAGTATAAATAACAACGGAGAGCCCGTCTTTTGTAAGCGTTTCCAGTGCAACGATCACGGCCAGCAGCTCCATGCGGTTATTGGTGGTCATCCTGTACCCCTGCGATAATTCCTTCCTCACCTTTCCCCAAATGAGCACAATACCATAACCGCCTCTGCCTGGATTTCCACGGGCGGCGCCATCTGTATATATAATAAGTTGCTGAGTCGTCAAATCCTTGGTTTTCGTTTTAAGGGAGCAAATGTAATACTTCTCCCTTACACCTGTATCACCCCTGTGCGGAACGTTTCGGCAACAGGTGCATGGTTACAGGCTTTCAGGCATTCTGCCACAATCTTCCTGGTGTTCACCGGTTCAATGATCTCATCCACCCACAACCTTGCGGCTGCATAGTAAGGAGTGGTTTGTGCATTATACCTGTCTGTAATATCCTTCAGTAATTTCTCTTCTGCTTCAGGTGTGATCACTTCTCCTTTTGCTTTGAGGGATGCTACCTGGATCTGCAATAATGTTTTGGCTGCCTGCTCTCCTCCCATCACCGCTATTTTTGCATTCGGCCATGCAAAGATGAAACGTGGGTCGTAAGCTTTTCCGCACATCGCGTAATTGCCTGCGCCATAAGAATTACCTATGATCACGGTGATCTTGGGCACTACGGAATTAGCCACGGCATTCACCAGCTTTGCACCATCTTTAATAATGCCGGCATGTTCACTTCTGCTGCCCACCATAAAGCCCGTTACATCCTGCAAAAAGAGCAGGGGTATTTTCTTTTGGTTACAGTTCATGATAAAACGCGCCGCTTTATCTGCGCTGTCGTTATAGATCACACCGCCCATCTGCATCTCTCCTTTTTTGCTCTTCACTATCTTACGCTGGTTAGCCACAATGCCCACTGCCCAGCCTTCTATACGGGCATATCCGCAGAGGATGGTCTTGCCATAATCTTCTTTGTATTCATCAAACACAGAGCCGTCCACCAGACGTTTGATCACTTCATGTACATCATAGGACTTTGAGCTGTCTACCGGAATGATACCATATAATTCATCCGCAGATTTCAGCGGGGCAACAGGGGCGATATGATCAAATCCTGCATCCGCAGGTTTTCCCAACCGGGAAACAATTTGTTTGATCCTGTCCAGGCACGCCGCTTCTGTTTTGAACTTATAATCTGCAATACCGGAGATCTCTGTATGTGTAACGGCGCCACCTAATGTTTCCGCATCCACATCTTCCCCGATGGCAGCTTTAACGAGGTAAGGCCCTGCCAGGAAAATGGAGCCGTTGCCTTCCACCATCAGCACTTCATCACTCATAATAGGAAGATAGGCACCACCGGCTACACAGCTTCCCATTACCGCAGCGATCTGTGTAATGCCCATGGCACTCATTTTAGCATTGTTCCGGAAGATCCTTCCGAAGTGTTCTTTATCCGGGAATATTTCGTCCTGCAGGGGAAGGTATACACCGGCGCTATCTACCAGGTAAATAACCGGCAGGTGGTTTTCCATGGCAATTTCCTGCAGGCGGAGGTTCTTTTTACCGGTGAGCGGGAACCAGGCCCCGGCCTTCACCGTCATATCGTTGGCGATGATCATGCACTGCCGGCCGCTTACATAACCTAATCCGGCTACCGTACCTCCGGCAGGGCATCCTCCATGCTCGGAATACATATCATAAGCCGTAAATGCACCAATTTCTGTAAAGGGGGTATTCTTGTCAGTCAGGTAACCGATGCGCTCGCGAACGGTCATTTTACCACGCTGGCGAAGTTTCTCTATACTTTTCTTTCCGCCGCCCTGTTCAATCACCGATAAACGTTGTTTCATGGTGCTGACCAGCCTGCGCATATGGTCTTCATTCTTATTAAATTCCAATTGCTGTTCCTCCATAAAGTGGTAGATATTTGATTAAAAATAAGGGAAATGGAGGAAATGGCCTGCTAATTGTGAAAAGGAGATTGGAATCATATCATTGGAAGAATCTATAACTTTACAGCATGTCCACACTTATCGTATTATCAGAATCTTTGCAGCATATTTACCACGGTCAGCCATGGCTGGAGGTAACCGTTATGGAGCATTTGCAGGAAACAGATGCGGTACAGGCATCTAAACGGATAGGCAACTCCCACAACATCTGGGAGCTGGTGAACCACCTGATCTGGTGGAACAAGAACGTGATCCGCAAACTATATGGAGAAGCGCCCGACCAGGACGGCGACCTGCCTGATTTCTATTTCCCTGAAAATCACGGGGAAAATAACTGGCAGGCTACCTTAAACCGCCTGGAACATTCCATTACCGAAATGGTGGAAACCGTCAGGAACTTCCCGGAGGAAAAGCTATTCACGCCGGTACCCAATACCCAGCACAATGCCTATTACTATATACAGGGCGTATTGCAGCACGTGCCCTATCACCTGGGGCAGATCGTACTGCTAAGGAAATATGCTTAAAATGATAAAACGCCGCTGATCAGCGGCGTTTCTTTTTTACATAGGAGATGGTTAAAAAGTACTATTGGTGGTTCAGTATTCAATATATAGTTTTATTTTCATATTGTAATCCAAATTAACCGCCAAATTATCTTGCCATGCATCGAATTTATTCAATTGACGTTTTGCGGGGGCTTATTATGATCATTATGGCGTTAGACCATGTACGGGATTTCTTTCACGTATCTGCGATGACGAGTGATCCCTTAGACCTGCAAACAACAAACCCCGCCCTCTACTTTACCAGATGGATCACCCATTTCTGTGCCCCGCTTTTTGTTTTCCTCTCCGGTTTATCCGTTCACCTTATGAATGGCAGGAAAAGTAAAGCTGCCATCAGTAAATACTTATTTACGCGTGGCCTCTGGCTCATCCTGATAGAGGTCACCGTAGTATCCTTTGGCCTCACTTTCAACCCTTTGATGAACCTGGCCATCCTGCAGGTGATCTGGGCCATCGGTGTTAGCTTCCTGGCTTTATCCCTATTGGTGTTCCTGCCCTGGCAGGCTGTACTGGGCATAGGTTTGCTGATCACCCTCAGCCATAACCTGCTGGATACCGCAAACCATAGTGTGTTCATGGAGTTTGCACACAATACCCGTTATACCTATTACCAGGTACTTCCCGGTCATGGTGTGATCGTATTCTATCCTTTCCTTCCATGGATAGGCATTCTGCTGATGGGTTACGGATTGGGCAGGATCTTCCGGCAGAATATACCTGTTGCCAGGCGTCGCAGGATCCTGCTCACTGCAGGTTCAACGATGGTGGTACTCTTCTTTGTACTCAGAGGCATTAATGTATATGGCGATCCCCGTACCTGGGCTTCCCAGGCAACGGCGCTGAAAACGTTCTATTCCTTCATGAACGTCACCAAATATCCCCCATCCCTGATGTACTCACTGATCACAATAGGGATAGGACTCATAGCCCTGGCCGCTTTAGAACATGCCCGCGGAAGATTCGCAGATATTGCGAAAGTATATGGCAGTGTTCCTTTCTTCTACTACATCCTGCATTTTTATATCATTCACACGTTGTGTGTGATCGTATTTTTTGCATCAGGATATGGTACAGATCAGATCGTGAACATGCAGGTGCCGTTTTTATTCCGGCCGCCGGAATTCGGTTTTCCTTTATGGGTAGTATATATTATCTGGATAGCTGTGGTAGCTGTTTTGTACCGGCCCTGCAAATGGTTCTCGCAATATAAGCGAACCCATAAGCAATGGTGGTTGAGTTATCTTTAACGCAGCTTTAGTTCATATCTTTCTTCATACAGGTCGTGCCCCCAGATGCGCTGTGGTGTGGAAGCGGTTTTAACGAAACCGGCTTTCGTATACATGCTGCCTGCTGTAGTTTGCTGATGTGTGGTGAGCAGGTAAACAGACCTGAAATTTTGTTGCCTGCAAAAAGCCATGGCTTCGCCCATGAGCTTTTTGCCCAGGCCTATGCCTCTGAATTCAGGCCGGAGCAGGAACCAGCGTAATTGCGCCACTCCTCTCCCTTTCCCGATGATCGCTATCATCCCTATCAGCTCCCCGTAGCAGTATGCCAGCCAAACCCTGTCCCTTGCAGGATCATAGGTTTGCATAAATTCATACAGCGTTTGGGTAACATAGGTTTCAAATGCCAGGTCGTATTGATACTCCTGTGCATACAGGATACCATGTAAACGGATCATATCCCCGATATCGCCCGGCTGCAGGCCATGGCGTATAACAACATCTTCCAGCGCAGGTGTACTGTCCGGCGCTTTCAGGAGATTACGCAGGATATTCATGGAGTTGGCTATCTTTTCCCGCTCTGCAGGGCGCAGGTCTTTCAGCATTTCCCGGATCTGCCCGTTAGAGCGCTCGTTCATACCCGCCATCAGCTTTTTACCCCGGGCCGTTAACTGCAAATAATAAGAGCGGCCATCTTCCGGCAAAGGATGTTTGAGGATCAATCCTTTCTTCTCAAAGTTGCGCAGGATCCTGCTGAGATAACCTGCATCTATCTGCAAAGCCTCCCGGATACCGGTAGCCGTGGTCTGCCCGTTAAAATCTATTTCGTAAAGCACCCTGATGTCCGTTAAGGAATAGTCCGTATCAAAGAAGTGCTGCTGCAACAATCCCAGTTGTTTGGTGTAATACCGGTTGAACTGGCGGATGTTAGAAATAAGCTGGTCCATACTGCAAATATAATAATTAGTTGTTTTTGTCAACTAATTTATTTGACAAAGGCAACTATTTATATGCGTATTAATACCTATCATAAACCGTATTAATTCCCTGTTCTTAAAAGCGCCTTAAGCGTTACTTGCATCAGAATCACCCCAAATTCAATTTCTATGAAACAAATTATTTGCATAACGGCCGTGATGCTCATGCTCTTTGCAGTAGCCTGCATACGGAAAACCGGGCAATCCACTTCCTTTACCGTTTCTACAGACATTTCATCCCCCGGAGAAGTTGTACTCCTTCAGTTTGCTGATACCGCGGAGGTAGATACCAGCGGTATGGAAGTGAGCTTCGGAAAAGAGGCAGCCCTCATTACCGGATTGGGCCGGCAGGGAGACCTTGCTGTACTGGTACCGGATGCCCCTGCAGGAAAAGTACAACTGCAGGTGAAGCGGAAAGATAAAATACTGGGCGAATCGGCCTTCACTATCCAGGATAACTCCGCTAAGTCCATCGCCTTCAGCATGCAGGGAAAAGAATTTAAAGTGCTGGCCAGCAAAGGCACCAATAATGCCGTAGAACAATACCAGGGCACAGAAGGCCGCATGCTGGCATTTGATGTACTGGATGCAAAGGGCCAGCTGGTAATGACCGGCACGGTAGCACATCCCGGCGCCATGGAAGTATTTGTGGAACCCAAAGTGATCCACCGGGAATCCATGCATGAGCACATGCCTTCCTTCTTTTCCATTACCATCCCCAATGCAAAAGGAAAGCTCACGATCAAATTCTATGAGCCAGACAGTAACCTGAGCATTACTTCCGGTAATTTCAGCAGCGCACGCACATTAATTTCCGAAGTAACCTTTAATAACTAAACCCCTAAATCTCTTTCATCATGAAAACACTTGTTAAAGGATTATGCGTGTTATTGATCTTAATATCCGTTCGTGTAAGCGGTGCTATCAATATACAAAGGAACGGGTCCCTCAATTATACACCCATACTTAACAACGGTCCTGTTTCCGTGAAGTACGACATCGTATTTGTAGGTGATGGATTCACTGCCGCACAGCAGGCTGCTTTTAATACGGCAGTGGACCAAGCTGTTCAGGCCCTGCGCAATCTTCAACCCTATGGCAGCAGAATGTGTGCCTTTAATATCTGGCGCGTGAATGTGGTATCTGCTGAATCCGGCGTAGACCATCCTGCGGATGGGGTTTTCGTTAACACGGAGCTGGATTGCCGGTATGGCAACCCTGCGGCCATGGAAGCGGAAAGATGCGTCACCAGCAGCTCTCCGGCTAAATGTTATGAAGCAGGCAACTTTGCTCCTGCAGCTGATGCCGTATTTGTATTAGTAAATGATACGCAATGGGGCGGTTGTGCCGGAGGCCTTGTTTTCTCTTCCATAGCCGCAGGTTTTGCCGGTATCATCACGCATGAATTAGGGCATAAAGTAGGCGGGCTTGCAGATGAATACGATTGTTATATGTGCGATGGTTCAGATGATAACCGAACTTACCAGGCAGCCTGGGGAGAACCTGCTGCCAAAAACCTCACCATCAATACAAACCGTGCCACTATCAAATGGGGTTCTTTCATTAACGCCACCACTCCCCTGCCTACCACTTCCAACGTACCTGCCGGTGTGGTAGGGTTATGGGAAGGCGGCGGATACTATCGTTTTGGTATCTACCGCTCACAGTTCAATTGCCAGATGCGCGACCTCAATGAGTTCTGCGCAGCCTGCAACCAGGAAATGAATATCATCCTTTCCGGGAAATGCACCGCCTGTGAAATTGATCCTGCAGGATTGCTCTGTGCCTTCCTCAAAAACCTGGACCGCTTCAAATGGATCAACTGGCGCTGCAGGTTCCGCTGGCCTATTCCGGGCTGCCCCTTCTGCCCGCCTGATTTCAGCAGGGATGATATTATCCGTGTTGTACTGGAAGGCATTGATCCCCGCGAATTCAATATATCGGTGATAGACGCTACCGGTAAAGTAGTGACCATGGGCCAGGGTTCGGAAAAAGGCGTGGAACTTTCCTTTAGCCGCAAATCAGGCAGCAAGGCTAACTACTTCGTGGAAGTAAGCGCTAAAAGTGAAGCCAGCCAGGGTAAAGTATCCACCATCAAAACCAACCTGTTCATCAATAACAAAGAGGTGGCGATGTACTAAATAAATTTTTTCCTTTCCAATAGTTAGAAGCATAATTCCTGAATGCCCGAAGGCCCGGATCTACCGGGCCTTCTCTTTCTTCAGCTCTACATAGAAATTATCTTTATCCACTTTAAAGGTCTTCTCTTTCAGGTATTTGGTGGTGATGGATTTCCAGTCGTTTTCAGGATAGAGGAATACATACATCTCATTATCCAGCATCACCTTCACCGGCATTTTAAATCCGGGTACGGTGTTGTTCCATTTATAATGCAATTCCCTGCCTTCCATGTAATACGCCAGTTCGGGTACTTTTATGGTCCTTAAGTATTGTTGAAAAAAAGCAGTGAGGTCCATGTTCGCCTTTTTACTGATATAGGCTTCTATCTCCTGCGTGGTTACCGTTTTACAGGCATAATCCTTCTGAATACCGCGCAGTATATCAAAGAAAAGCGTATCGTTGTTCAGCACACTCCGCAGGGTATGGATCACCCGGCAACCTTTGGAATACACATCATACAGGTTGTAAAAAACATGGTTCACATCATACTCTCCGATCATGGGCTCTTTATTATCTGCTTTTTCCCGTTCCAGTGCTTTTAATGCGGCCTCATATCCATACTTATATTCCACCATCATTTTCTCCGCATAGGTGGCAAACCCTTCATGCAACCAGAAATCCGCGAAGTCTTTCATGGAAACATTATTTCCCCACCATTCATGCGCCACTTCATGCCACATCAATCTCATCATTTCCGTGGTATCCCCGTAAAAGCCACCCAGCGCTACAGCACTCTGGTGTTCCATGGCGTGTATGGTTTCTATCAGTTTAAAACCATCCCGTGGAAATGGATAGGGGCCAAAATGTTTCTCGAATTGCTCCAGCATGGGCTTCACTTTGGCAGAGAGCCAGCGCGCCCTTTCCAGGTGAATGGGCAGGCAATAGTAGTCCAGCGTAAGATCACCATAGGTATCAGAGAAATGCGCATAGTCCCCGATATTGAAGGTTACGTTATAATTATTAATAGGATAGCTCACGAACCATTCCGTTAATGTTCTGTTGCCGGGCAGGTTGACCTTATTCCGTAATCTTCCGTTAGAGATATTCTGTACATCATCCGGTACGATCACACTGATCAGTGTACTGTCCGATTCATCGGAGAGATGATCTTTATTCGGCCACCAGAGGCTGGCGCCGGAGCCTTGCATGACTACCTGCGCAAAAGTTTTTCCGCTTGTATCCTTACGCCAGAGTACACCGCCATTCATACCTACAGTCATGTCCGGCTCCTGTGGCTGGCCATGATAATATACCCTGAATTCTTCTTTGCTACCCTTTGGGATAAGCGCAGGGAACTGTACAAATACCGCATCAAACTCCCGGGTATAGGTTAAGAGCTGTCCTTTATAGATGATGCTGTCGATGGGCATGTTCTCATAGAGGTCTACCTGTAGTTCCCGGAAAGGGTTTACCGTATTGAAGCGTATCAGGGTATTACCCTGAAGGGTGTGCGTGGCAGGAAACACTTCTACGGTGAGGTGATAATAGGTAACATCGTAACAGGCCCTCAGCGGGCTCAGTTTGCCTCTTAAAGTATCTGCCCGGGTAAAACCGTTCTTCCGGTTAGGGACCCTTTTGGCTTTCGGAAAATTTGGCATATCCCATACTTTCAGGCAATCGTAATCCCCTCCTCCCTGATGAACGATCATTTTACTTTTGGTAAACTCCACGATCGCTTCCGGTTTCACCACGTCGATCCGGTATTTATTTCCGCCAAGGGGGAACATGGTCAGGAAATTCTTCCCATTCTCTGAAAAGCGAAGGGAATCATTTTCTTCCTTTACGGCAAAAATGCGGATGGGGTTGATGTTAAATTGGTAGGTGCCAACAAAGCTGCTTTGTTGGGCTTTTGCATATTGCGCCAGCAATAAAAAGAGGATCATCGTCCGAATAATCATATGGTTCCGGTTTAGAAGCAAACCAATGAAAAAGGCCGCCCCTGGCCTATTCAATTCCGGATTTGAATAGTATTTTGCATGAAATCGCGGGGTGTTTGACCCGTTACGGCCTTAAATGCCCGTTGAAAAGTTGGCTGGGAATTGAAACCGCAATCGTAGGCAATACCGGTAATGGTCATCTTCCGGTTCGCCGGGTCCAGGATCATTTGTTTGACCGCTTCCACCCGCCAGGTGTTCACGTATTCCGAAAACCCTTTTTGCAATCCCTGGTTCAACACGGCAGATAATGTTTTGGAATGTACGCCGATATGTGCTGCCAGGCTGGCAGTGGTTAACTCTGGGTCTAAGTATAATTTATCTTTTTCCATGGCCTGCTGCAGGGCCTTTATACAGCTCTCCACTTCTTCTGAAGAGAGGTTATCAAAATAGGACTGGGTTTTCTTCTGCTGAGTGATATAAATAACCCGGGTGCGATGGTAACTGGTATATCCTATCCAGTAAATAAAGACTACCAGGGCTATTTCTATTACATAATACTTTTCTGCACCTATATTCATAAAGAAAGGAAGCCCCACCGTGCAGATCCAAAGTAAAGCAAACACTCCCATCACCGCCAGCAGGAGTTTCAGCCAGCGGGTGACCGTCTTTTCCTCTTCCGGCATCCTGGTCAGTAAACGGTATTCCCGGAGGGCCATCAGGTAAAAGACGGTGAAAACGATCACGCTCAGGGGCTCCAGGATGGTGCCATACCATGCATCGAGTAAAAATGGATCAAGAATGGCCTGCTTGCCATTCACATGCAGGATCCAGATCACTAATAAAGAGGCCCGGATCGTAAAAGCTGCCCACACGAACATATAATACCGCCAGGCATTCCGTACGGGAACAGTTGTACGAAAAGAACGTACATACAGGTAAAAGGATGGCCCTAATCCAAAGATCAATACAAAAGGGAACAGGTTAAAGAGGTACATGAACTGGAAAAGTTCCGAACTCCAGTTCAGTGTTTCAAAACCGTTATAGCTCAATATGAGGATGAAGAAAGCAAGCGAACGCTTCTGCAGTTTATTATCATTTGGTGAAAAATAAAGGTATAACCCGAAGAACAGGGCCTGCAGCGCTCCCAATAACACGATCAGCGAAAAAACATCCAGTTTCATACCACTTAAAGATATAAATTTGAAAGAATACTTTATCTATGAAACAGATCATCCTTATTCTCACAACACTCGTTACTTCTTCCTTTATACCCGCGAAGGATAATTATAAACTGGTATGGGCGGACGAATTCAATAAAGATGGCGCTCCCGATCCTGCAAAATGGGATTATGAATACGGTTTTGTACGGAACCAGGAACCGCAATGGTACCAGCCGGAAAATGCCAGCTGCAAAGATGGCTTCCTGGTCATTGAAGCAAAAAAGGAAAGAAAGAAGAACACTAACTACGATTCCACCAGCAAATATTGGCAGCGCAACCGGGAATATGCGGAATATACCTCCGCCTGCCTGATCACAAAAGGGAAATTCGATTTCAAATATGGTAAGGTGACCATGCGGGCAAAAATAGATATCCGTAAAGGCATGTGGCCCGCCTTCTGGATGCTGGGCAACAAAAAAGGCTCCACCCGCTGGCCTGCCTGCGGTGAAGTGGACATTATGGAATATTACCGTGGCAACCTGCTGGCCAATGCCTGCTGGGAAGGAGAAAATTCATCCGCCTGGGACGAAGCAAAATGGCCTGTGGCAGATATGGGCGGTGCAGCCTGGGCAGAAAAGTTCCATGAATGGCAGCTGATATGGGATGAGCAAAAAATGGTGATCTCTGTAGACGGTAAAGAACTGAACCAGGTGGATATGAGTAAAACCATCAACGTACACCGGGGAGATAATCCCTTTAAGGAGAATTTCTTTTTATTGCTCAACTTCGCATTAGGACAGTCAGGTGAAGAAATCCCTGCAGAAAACATTCCGGCGAAGTTCATTGTTGATTACGTTAGAGTTTACCAGTAAAAAGATAAAGCATATGAAAAAAGCGATCCTGCATGTATTATCAGGCCGGGAGAAAAAGATCACCGAAGAAGAAACAGTGATACAGCCGCTTCCGCATAAAGATTTCAGATTTGCCAATCCCTTCATAGTGATCCATCACATTGGCCCGGAAGAGATAAAAGCCGGATCGGAGTTGCGCATTCACCCCCATCCGCATCGTGGGTTCTCCCCTGTTACCTTTGCCATCCAGGGAGAAGGGTATCACATGGATAACGCCGGTCATTCCGGCACCATCTCCGCAGGTGGCATTCAATGGATGTTTGCAGGAAAAGGATTACTGCACAGCGAAGGGCCCACCAAAGCGATCTTGGAAAAAGGCGGCACGCAGGAATGGATCCAGATCTGGGTGAATGTACCGAAAGCCAATAAGTGGGATGATCCCTATTACCAATCTGCCGCAAAAGATCAGCTGCCCGTAGTGTTGGAACAGGAAGGCGTACAATTAAGACTGGCCAGCGGGGAATATGAAGGAAAGAAAAGCCCCATGAAAAGCTTCACGCCTGTTATTGCCATCATCGGTACCATTCAGAAGGGCAAAACGGTGAAGATCGATGCTACGCCGGGTTACCAGGCATTATTATATGTTTCAAAAGGCAGTATCTCTGCTAATGATAAAGAATCCATTCCCTTCCACAACCTGATCGTTTTTGAAAAAGAAAATGATGAGATCGTTATCACGGCGCTGGAAGATGCAGGTATCCTGTTCCTCTCCGCAGAACCGATCGATGAGCCGGTTGCCGCTAAGGATAATTTTGTGATGAATACGGCGGAAGAAGTAGAACAGGCCATCTCCGATTACAAAAATGGCCTGTTCGGAACACTGCAATATTAATTAATATCTTTCCCTTCTTTCAACTTCGCAATGTGCTGTTGCAGCTGCTTTTTGGCGTCAGCGCCAGGAGCTGCTGCCAGTGCCTGCGTAGCAAATTTGAGGGCATTTTTATAATCCCCTGCACCGGAATAACCACGTGTTAAACCCATCAGTGTAGTGTATTCACCAGGATGCTGATCATAGTTCATCTTAAAGATCTCCAGCGCTTCCTTACTCTTTTTCTGTGCCAGTAATTGACGGCCATATTGGTGTATGTCATTCATTCCGCCGAATGGAAGCGCCTTCTTCATAATTTCAGCAGCTTTTGCCTCCTGCCCCAGTTTGGAAAGTATTTGTGCCTTGGTACTCCAGGCAGTAAAACTTTTATCACCTCCGAAATTGGGGCCAGTGGCGGTATCCGTCCACAGCAGTGCTTCATTCAGGTTGGTGTTATGTTCTAAACAGTACTGTGCCGCATGGCTCCAGCTCTCCCACATAAAACCTTTTTCAGAACGTAACTCTTTGCGGATAGAAGCCAGTTGTTCTTCCACTGCATTTACTTCCACTTTGAAAGGGATCATCAGCTTTTCCCATTCCAGGCCAATAGTGGCGGAGTTATCTGTTTCATTCATAAATTCATACTTCAGCCACTCCACACTCTTATCCAATGCTACCGGTTTCACTTTTACACGCAGGGCATCTTCCTTATCGTCATAAAAATAATGTCCCCAGGAGCTGGAGTTTTTAGAAAAGATAAGCGTAGACTCCTCTGGGCCATAAGCAATAAAAAAGCCGTACTTCCCTTTTGCCAGGGGCTGCCCCTCGATCTTTACATCGCTGCTGAATTCAATGGTTGTGTTTTCATTCGCGCCGGCACGCCAGGGAGCAGATTTGCTGCTGCCGAAACCAGGGTTCTCAAAACCAACATGAACAAGCTGCCCCCAGACCTTACCCTCCCGGCCTTTTACACCGGGCCTGTCATAATTGATGGTTACTTCTGTGAGGCCGATCCGCTCTGACACAGCGGCTTTTTTGTTGCCCCCCTGGTGAGGAATGTTTAATAAAGATTGTGCAAATAAGGATGTTACGCACCACGTTAGGCAAATGGTGAAGGTGAACGTTTTCATAAGCAATAAGATTTTGTACCTGTAATCTAAACTGCCTGAATGAGCATTTCGGCTAAAATGTGATCAGGGTTAGCATTTCAGGATGAAAGGAATGCAAAATTTGTCCTATATTTCGCCATATTAAGGAAATTATGAACATACAATTGTTTGAAAAACTTTCAGGAGAAGGCCTCGTTTCCCCTGGATCACTCCAAAAAGTAAAAGCCGCGGAAGGCAAAAGGCTCTTTTCCCTGCATTGGGAATTAAAGACCATCCTCTACCTCGGTGTATTGCTCCTCAGCGGCGGGCTGGGCATCCTCATTTACAAGAACATAGACACGATCGGGCACCAGGCTATTTTGTTTGCCATTGCCGCACTTTGCCTGGGATGTTTTTATTATGCCCAGAAGCATAAACCACATTTCTCCTGGAACAAGGTGCTTTCTCCCAACAGTCTTTTCGATTACAGTGTACTACTGGGCTGTTTGCTCTTTGTGACCTTCATCTCCTACATGCAGGCGCAATACAATGTTTTCGGCACGCGTTATGGCCTGGCCGCTTTTTTCCCGATGGTGCTGTTATCCTTCAGTGCTTATTACTTTGATCACATCGGTGTGCTTAGTTTGGCCATCACGAACTTTGCGGCATGGCTGGGTGTTTCCATTACACCCTATCATATCTTCTCACAAAATGATTTCAGCAGCGACCGGCTGATCTATACCGGGTTGTTTTTAGGGGTGTTCCTTATTGCAGCGGGACTGTTCAGTACGAAAAAGAATATCAAGCAACATTTTGCTTTCACGTATCACAACTTCGGCACAAATATTTTATTCATCTCCCTGATCTCCGCAATGGTAGTGTTTGAACGCATGTACCTGCTCTGGTTCTTACTACTCGCCGGAGTTGCCTATGCTATTTATACCATGGCATTAAAGAACCGTTCCTTCTACTTTTTACTGATCACTATCCTCTATGCATATGTGGGGCTAACCTATGTAGTATTACGTTCCCTGTTCATCCAGGACCTGGATACCATTACGCTGGCACTGTTCTATCTCGTGGGCTCCGGCGTTGGTTTAGTTGTGCTCCTTGTTCACCTCAACAAAAAAGTAAAACAGCATGATAGCCTATAAAAGATTGGACCTCGAAAACAGCTGGATCCAGCAGGATGCAAAAGAGGCCTGTTTAAAAGAATGTATTACGAAGGAAGAGAACCAGCAAATAAAAGCGCAATATCCTACAGGATTATATACGCCTAATATCTTTATCCGCATCGGGCTATTCCTGGCTACAGCCGTGATAGGTATTTTCTCATTCGGCTTGCTGCTGCTGTTTATGGCCAGTGCATTGAACGAAGAAACCTTTGGCGGCATCGCGATCTTTTTTGCATTGGTTGCTTATGGCTGCCTGGAACTCATTGTAAAAGAGAAAAAACATTTTGGGGCTGGTGTGGATGAAGCTTTAATGTGGATGACGGGCGCGTTGGTGATCACCGCTTTCATCCTGCTTGGCAAATGGGATGTTGACCAGCCTGTATATTACATGGTTGTGCTTTTACTGGCCGGTTACTTCGCCCTGCGTTTCCTGGACAGCCTCATGGCCGTGGTATCTTTTATCGGCCTGCTGGGCACTTTGTTCTGCATCACCCTGCAACTCGGCAGTATCGCCAAAATGATCATGCCTTTTGTGGTGATGACCGCTTCACTGCTGGTATATCTCGCAGCATCCCGCTTATCCGGGAAAGCTGGCAACCGCCCCTATTTTAACTGTCTCAACTTAGTGTCCATTGCCTCCCTGCTCACCTTATACATCGGCGGGAATTACTTTGTAGTAAGAGAAGCGGGCAATGAAATGTTCGGTATGCACCTGGCGCCGGAAGACAGTATTCCGGGTGGCTGGCTTTTCTGGACCTTTACCGTTATCATTCCCCTGATCTATATCTTCCTGGGCATCCGTAAAAAAGATGCCATCCTGCTCCGCACAGGGCTTGTACTGGTAGGCGCCATTGTATTCACCATCCGTTACTATCACAGCGTTATGCCCATTGAAGGAGCCATGACCCTCGGTGGCATTCTGATGATCGTACTGGCCTATGGGGTGATCCGGTACCTGAAAGAGCCGAAGCATGGCTTCAGCTCCGAGGGAGAAGAAACTTCCGGGGAAGGCGCTATACAGCTGGAATCCCTGGTGATCGCCCAAACCATGAGCACTACTCCCCAACCGGACGAAAGCTTTAAATTTGGGGGCGGAACAGGTGGCGGCGGAGGGGCTTCTGACAGTTATTGATGTCCCATCCTTCTACCATCCTTCTGTCATCCTTCAGCCAAACTTGCTCAAACCCTTGCTGGCACACAGCACTGCACAACAATGGCAGGAGGTTGACTGAAGGATTACACAAGGATCAGGTAAAGATCAACCTGTTTTTGCACAATTTTGTACCCTTTTTACCCCTATCCATCAGTTTTATAATAGACATCTATAAGTAATCCTATATTATTTATACCAGAATAGTGCTGAACTTTGTATCCGATTAAAAAATAAAAGATGGACTTACAATTAAAAGGAAAAACGGCTTTTATCAGTGGCTCTACACAAGGGATCGGTTTTGCCATCGCATTACAGTTGTTAAAGGAAGGTGCCTTCGTAGTCATTAATGGCAGAACGGAAGACAGGGTGAAAGAAGCAGTGGCAAAACTTCAACAGCAGGTGCCCGGAGCTACCGTATCGGGTGTAGCTGCAGATTTTTCAAAAGCAGCAGACGTAAATAAACTGATCGAAAAGTTGCCGGTGGTAGATATCCTGGTGAATAACGCAGGGATCTTTGAACCTAAGCCATTCGAAGAAATAACAGACGAAGAATGGCTCCGTTTCTTTGAAGTGAATGTACTGAGCGGTGTGCGTTTATCCCGCCACTATTTCCAACATATGCTGCAACAGAACTGGGGCAGGATCATCTTCATCTCCAGTGAGTCTGCCGTAATGGTACCGGAAGAAATGATCCATTACGGGATGACTAAAACAGCACAACTATCTATCAGCCGCGGATTAGCAGAGCTGACCAAAAACACCAATGTAACCGTGAATACGGTAATGCCTGGCCCTACAAAATCCGAAGGTGTGGTGGAATTTATTAAACAGGTGGCCATCAGCAAAGACATCACGCCGGAAGAAGCGGAAAAAGACTTCTTCAAAACCATGCGCCCTTCTTCTCTCATTCAGCGCTTTGCGGATGTATCCGAAATAGCCAACCTCGTAACTTACGTTGCCAGCCCGCTTTCTTCCGCCACCAATGGCGCTGCCTTACGTGCAGACGGAGGACTGGTGAAATCTATCGTTTAAATCAATATAAGATGAAATACCTCGGAAAGCTGCTCCCTCACAGGAGCAGCTTTCCTTTCTATTGCCCATAGCTCCCGGGCACAAAAGGAATTCAGCAAAATTACCGCGCTCCTTTCAGCATTAAATTTTGATCCTTAATTGATAATGCGTACTTTTTTGCAAATTATCAATTCCAATGAAAAGACTATCGACAATGTTCCTCGTTTGCAGTGCCTTTGCGTTGTTCTCTTTTGCTCCGGCTAAAAAGAAAAAAGTGATCTTCTTCGGTGATTCCATTACGCAGGCAGGTGTAGGCCCGGAAGGATATATTACGCAGATGAAATCAATCCTTCCTTCGGATGGATATGAACTGATAGGTGCCGGTATAGGCGGCAACAAAGTATATGATCTTTACCTGCGTATGGAAGACGATGTACTCAATAAACAACCGGACATCGTTGTGATCTATATCGGCGTAAATGATGTATGGCATAAAAGCACACATGGCACCGGCACCGACCTGGACAAATTTGAAAAGTTCTATCGTGCGCTGATCAAAAAGATCCAGGCCAATAATGCGAAAGTAGTGCTATGTACACCCGCAGTGATCGGAGAAAAGAAAGACGGAGACAATGCGCAGGATGCAGACCTCAATAAATTCAGCGATGTGATCCGGAAGATCAGTGAGGATACAAAATTACCTTTATGTGATCTCCGTAAATTGTTCATGGATTACAACCTCCGGCATAACACGGAGAACAATGAAAAAGGGATCCTTACCTCTGATCGCGTGCATTTGAACAAAGAAGGAAATGCACTGGTGGCAAAGAGTTTATCGGATATTATTGCAAAGCTTTAAAACAACAAGGGCTGTTCGGTGTATGAACAGCCCTTGTTATAAATGATAAGCCCCTTTCCCTGCACATGTTGGGTAACTTTATTCCCATTACTGCTAAACTGCATAATAACCCGCGCAATTAACGCCATGCTGTTCAATGACGAGGCGGTTGCCTATGGTCTGATAAAATGATAACAGTTACGCCGCGGTAAATGGAACGGAATTTGATACCTGCCTGTTGGGCGTTGTTAAGCCTGCCGTTAGATTAGTCTTTCAAACCGGGAAAGTTTTTTTTGAAGATTATAAACATCCGGATGGTGGTTAACGTTAGGTAAATTAACAGATGTACCTGTTGCAAATCCGCAGCAGCGTATAAAAAAGGCCTATATTTGAAAGGCCCCTTATTGTTCACGCTTAATAAAATGTGCTGCATGTTAGAAATAGGAACACAAGCGCCTGACTTTTCACTCCATTCCACTCCTGACCAGAAAGTATCTTTACAGGATTTTAAAGGAAAGAATGTAATACTGGCTTTTTACCCGGCAGACTGGAGCCCTGTTTGCGGCGACCAGATGGCATTATACAATGAGATGTTGTCTATCTTCAAAAAATATGATGCGCAGATCCTGGGCATTTCTGTAGACAGCGCCTGGAGTCATACCGCCTATTCGCAGGACAGGAAATTACATTTCCCTCTCCTCTCGGACTTTGAGCCCAAAGGAGCCGTAGCAAAGAAATACGATGTATACGATGCCAAAGAAGGGCAATGTGAAAGAGGTTTATATGTATTGGATGGTGAAGGGATCGTACGCTGGCACTACCTCTCGCCTGTAGGCATCAATCCGGGTGCAGACGGGATCATTGAAGCGCTGGAGACTATCACCAAAAAATAACGATCATGGCTAAACTTTCCCCACCGGTTAATAACGAAGATCATGCAGAAGGTGCTGCAGACGCTCCCGTTACCCTGGTAGAATATGGTGATTTTCAATGCCCTCATTGTGGTGCGGCACATCCTATTTTAAAGCAATTGCAACAGGTGCATGGCAAAGACCTGCGGCTCATCTTCCGTCATTTCCCTTTATCAAATTCACATCCCATGGCTATTCCTGCAGCATTGGCAGCAGAAGCCGCGGCAAAGCAGGGTAAGTTCTGGGAAATGCATGATATGATCTTTGAACACCAGAATGAGCTAAGCCCTGAAGCATTCCTAAAGTTCGCCGGTAAATTAAAGCTGGACCTGAAAGCTTTTGAAAAAGACAGTGAAGATGAATCATTAGCGGAAAAAGTGGATGCTTCTTTTGAAAGTGGTGTGCGCAGCGGCGTGAATGGCACACCTTCCTTCTTTATCAACGGCAGCAAATATAACGGCGGCTACGATGCCGCTTCTCTCTCTGAAGCGATTACGGCTGCAGCACAATAATACGTGCCAGCCTTCTTATTTCCAGGCAGGTGGATAAGGTAAGTTGGGAAGCGTTGCTGGCAGGGATATAAGTGAACACAAAACCACAGATCTTTTTCTCCTGGAAAGTTTAAATGCGCTCCTGGTAATTGCCCGGACAGGTATAATTGTCCGGGCCACTTTACATTACCATTATTTCATCAGGTTAGGGAATTATAGGATTTCAAATGTTGTTGATTGAGTCACATAGATTGGGGCAAACAATATGTCGGTGTAAAGAAAGCAGATAAAAAGTTAACGGGGTATCCCTACTTTGGGGGAGAGCTTAATATTTGCCCCTGATAATGGCATGGCGGCTGTTCACTTCCAGCTTCTGGTAAATGCTTTTGATATGGGATTTAACCGTTTCCAGGGAAATGCCCAGGCGGATGGCTACTTCTTTATTGGTCAGTCCTTCTTCAATGGCCTGTACCACCTGTGCTTCCCGCGGCGTGATCTTTAAAGGGATGGTATCCGGGGTTTTAGGATTGAAATAAGCGACTACTTTACGTGCAATGCCCGGAGACATGGGGGCGCCTCCTTCATTCAGGGAAAGCAGGCCTTCTTTTATCTTTAGCAGCGGCGTTTGTTTCAGTAAATAACCGGTAGCGCCGGCGCACAGGGCCTGGAAGATCCTGTCCGGATCATCGTATACCGTGAGCATTACCACCTGGCATTGAGGGGAACGTTTCTTTATCTGGCTGATGCCTGCAATGCCGGATTCGCCGGGCAGGCCAATGTCTGAGAGAACTATGTCCAGGCGTACATCATTTTCCCAGGCATCCATAAAGGCTTCTACCGTACCGGCAGTAACAATACAGGTAAAGCCGGGCTGATCATTAAAGAACTCAACCAGTGTATTCCTGATCTCCGCGTCGTCTTCTATTATGCCTAAGTGTACCATGAAACAAAGATGATAATATAAGTGAAACAGCGCCATCCCTACTTTGGGGGGCTGGGTTTGATAAGGTTTAACGGATGGAACGGCTTTATATCATTACATGATGCCGGCTTTAAATATCCCTGAACCACGGGTCTCATACTACCTGCTAAAAGTCAATCACTTTCTACCCCGGTACCCTCAAACAAAGCGCATACACATTTTCCTCCGTACGCACTTCCAGCGTACCTTTCATTTTCTCCGCCCTTAACCGCATATGCTGCAACCCCTGCCCTCCCTGGTAATGCTTCATCTTCACCCTGCTGCCATCATATGCATTGCTCACCTGCAATACAATCTCCTGCCCGAATGTGAGCATTATTTTCATATGCGGCTCGCTGGCATACCGTGCTGCATTGTTCACCGCTTCTTTAAAGATCAGGAAAAAGTTCTGCCGTACCATCTGGCTCAGCGAACGTGCAGCATACTCTCCTTTTAGTGTAAGCGAACACGTGAGGTCCAGGTCGTTCTGCAGGTTCATGAGATGGTCCTTTATCCGGGAAACAAGGTCTGCCGCCGTATCAAAGCGTGAGTCTATGGACCATACCATATCGCTCATGGTACTCAGCGCATCTTTACTGGAAGCAGCTATCTTTTGAAGGGACACGGCGTCTCCGGGCTGCGTACTCAGCCTGTCCGCCTGGAAATAAATACGGGTAAGGGAGCTCCCTACTTCATCGTGCAGGTCTCCGGCGATCTTTGTTCTTAGCTGTTGCTCCTTCAGCAGCTCCCGCATGCGGTAACGGAAGATCAGCCAGCCTATACCAATCAGTACCAGCAGCACAAAGATCCTGAACCACCAGGTTTGATAATAAGCAGGATTCACGATCAGCGGGATGGACATAATTGTTTTGTATACTTTCTCTCCCGGCAGCAAGGTCACCAGTTCCAGGTTATAATCCCCGGGGGCAAGGCCAACAAAGCTCATTTCGTGCTGGCGCCCGATCTCCTGCCATGCTGCTTTATCCGTTAAGCGGTAATAATAATGTAATTGCTCTATGGCATTATCTACGCCTCCGAAACGCAGGGAAAAATATTGCACTTCAGGATTCACCTCTATGGCAGCCAAAGGTTTGTAAGGCATGGTAAAATCATGCAGCAACTTATTCTTAGTACCAGTTGTGAAATCCGTAAAGCAAAGAGATACCAGTGTATCTGCTGGTTTATATGCTTTGAGGTCTTTCACCGTAAAAGCAGTGATGCCATTAAGCGTTCCCAGGAAAATCTCGTCCTCATAAGTAAGGAAGGCAGAGTGATTGAATTCATTGGAGGGTAAGTGATCCAGCCGGGTGTAATTGCGGATCTGCTGATCGTGGATATTGATCAGGCTCAGGCCCTGGTCTGTTCCTGCTATCACTTCTTCTCCCCTCCTGATCAATGTATACACGGCATTACCTGCGAGGCCGTTGGTTACATTTATTTCTCTCAATACCTTGCCCTGTTCATTAAATACCAATATCCCCCTTCCGTTTGTACCCGCCCATAATTCCTGTTGCACAGGCGCTATACAGTAATAATCCCCTCCGGCATAGGAAGCATCCGTATCCTCAAAGAGGCGGACCAATTCATCATTTCCGGGTGTATATGCAAAGATGCCTTCCAGCGTGGCGAAATATCTTTTATTGCCATGAATGATGATATCGTATACTTTGGATTGACGGAGGATTTCTTCTGCTGCACCTTTGAATGCAGTGCGCGAAATGCCTGTATTTACATTCAGCAGGTATACGCCAAAGTAAGTACCTACCCATACCATGGAATCATTCTCCCTGTTCAGGCTAAGGATATACTTGTTATGCAGCCGTTTATTAAAGGGCAGGTTGGTTGTATCCATCTGCAGGGGCTGCATCTTTTGTGTCTTTATATCAAACCACTGCAGGCCATCTCCTTCTGTAGCCAGGAGCAAACGGTCCTTCGGCCAAAGCAATGAAGTATACATGATCTTTTTAGACAATACCTCCCGTTCACCTGTGTTCATGTTCAAACGGGAAAATCCATCTTTATAGGATCCGATATAGAACATGCCATCAGTGTGCCGGTATATGCTCCGGATACTAAGCGGGGAAGTTTCTATAGAAGGGGTACTGAGCGTATTCCTAAAAGGAGAATTCACCTGCTGCACTTCTGCAATTCCTTTATGAAAACCGAAATATAATTTCTGTTTATTCTCGCGGATATACCTTACCCTGATGTTCCTGAAATAATCTGCCAGGCCTGGCGCATATGCTTTTGCCGCTGCATCGTTCACGTCGTATGAAAAAAAGCCGCGGTTATTGAAAAAGATCCCCAGCCGGTTATGCGGCAATGGAAAAAGGTAAGCCCTGTCTTCCTTTGTAACACTGTCTTTAACAGCATATGTCAATGGTGCTATGCTGCCCGTCTGTAAGTTCAGGGTATAAACACCGCGTGTTTCCACATAAAAGATCACTTTACCGGAAGGATGATAAAAGACCTCCTTACTGATCTGCCCATCAATCTCCGGCATAGGATAATACCGGTTCACCGTATAACTGCCCTGCTGCTTTTTCAGGGTCACAAACTTTCCATTGCAGGTAACCAGCAACTCTCCTCCTTCAATCTCACGGATCATTTCAATAGACGATAATCCGGAGGGATTAGGATTGATCTTTGCAAGGTCTGTTACCAATACCAGCTGATCCTTCTCAATGCGGTAGATCTTTGCATCGCTGGAGCCAACATAGATAGTACCATCTTTTGCTTCATAAAATTCTTTTACGAACAGGCTCCTGGCAGGCCGCCCCGGCTGGCCTTTCTGATTAACAGAAGTAGTGGTCCAGTTCTTCAGATCGAATTTGGTGATACCACTTTGTGTGCCTACCCATAAGTTATCAGATCTATCCGCATACAACCTTGTGATGGCAATATTGATGATGGCGGGTTTACTGACCAGGTCGAAAGTGAGGATGCGATTACCGTCGTACCGGTGGAGACCACGGCTGGTACTGATCCACAAAAGACCATGACGGTCGATCTCCATGTCTTTAATATTTCCTTCCCGCAAAGTATTAGGCAGGTCTATATAACGAAAGCGAAAACCATTATTTGCAAATAAGGTTTCCGATATCATACATAGATAAAAGCATAACAGGAAGCGGGTCATTACTGCGTTATATTTTCACAAATAACCGGTATTTTCTGTCAAATGTCAAGACGCGTATATAATTGATTGCTTTTAATTTACACCTCAATTGTTAATGTAACAGCTGTTTAAAAATAAATCCCCTACATTTAACATCGTTAACCGTCAAGCCCCCTATTTGCCGCCGACCCTAAGCATTTTATTCACATTTAACCCTTTAACCGGAGTATGAAACGAATTCATCCAGGCCGCCCCAAGGCATTGCTGTTCTATGTATGCATGTTATGGTCCTGCATTGTTCAGGCACAATCTCATCCAGACGCTATTTATCCCATACCTCCCAATCCCGCATATACGTTATTGCATCATGACATTAACCTGTTTACCGGTGACGTCAACAATACGTTCGATCTGATAGGTATTACAGGCAATAACCTCAGCTTTAACCTCACAGCCCTTTACAATAGCCGCTCCGCGGGTCTTAACAATACTAATCCCGCCGGATATGTCAACAATGCATTAGGAGGTAACGGATGGAAACTGATGGACTATCCCAAAATAGCAAAGGATGCATCAGGGATCTACATGCTGGATGGCTATGCGGTGTATCCTTTAATTTCAACGGGCACCAACACGTACACACCCGGTGGTAAATATTATTTGTGGCAGGTGAGCCTGATCAACAACAGCAGCTGGGATATTGCCACTGCGGAAGGCCTCCACTATATTTTCAACACAAGGTCTGTACCATTACCCAATGCAAACGTATGGAATATTACAACCATCAAAGATGCTGTATGGGGAGACTCTCTGAACCTAAATTACTCCGGCACAGGCAACCTGAACAGTGTGAACAATACTTCCGGGGATACGCTGCTGCTCAACTACAACGGCATTCTCCAATCAGTTACACATCGTAAGAACGGGAACCTGATTGCCAATATAGGGCTTACCTATCAACAGGTGAATAATCATCCCAACCTATCGGCCATCAAACATTATCACCAGGTATATGGGCAGCATGCTGATCAGATGGCGGGTGGTTATAACTTTACTTACTGGCCGGCTACGGGAAATAATTACGCCAATGCCATGGCCACCTTCACTGATCAGGCCGGCGCTGTTACCACTTATTCCTATATCCCCAATGCGGGAGGTAACAGTTACAGGACCGTACAGCTGGCTGTGAATGACGGATATAGTAATAACTCCGGCGATACTGCGGACCTGAATACCTATACTGCCATAGTATATGATACAACGAATGTGATCACAGACCTTTCCGGTATCTACCATTACTACAATATTGTAAATACTTATCCGGGAAGCCGCTACGGCATGCCATACAATTATGGCAGTGTAACATATGGATTTTTAAATGGCCTTCCTGCGCAATCATTAAAGCAATTACCTGGCGGATACAGCATTGGCAGTGTACACAGCCCTGCCCTTCAGGGCTGCCAGTACCTGTACCTGGTGAACAGTGATACCAGCAATATTACTACTACACTGCATTACTGGAGCGGCAACACTTTCCCACAGCTGGATAAATTTTACAACCAGTTGCATGGCGTGGGGAAATGGATATCTTATACTTATGGCACACCTTATAATTTAATTGTGCAGATGGCTACTTCCCGCAGAACGCCGGAGCCTTTAAGCCCGGCCGTGAATACAGATTCTGTTGTCACTGCAATTCAATATGCCTTTCAGCAATATCCTGCATTAACGGCCCCCAATATTCACCTGCTCAGTGCAACAGCAGGAGAAATTGAATCCGTACAGGAAGATCTGCAGGGAGCTTTTAAGATCACGGCCTGCAAATGCACACAGTGGACGCAGTGGAGCCAGCAGGGTTTACCGGGCAGTAGTGGGAACTGGGGGCCGTGGAAACGTGTATCCATGCGGGATAGTCTTGCCACAGTGGAAGATTGCCCTACGGTCACCGCATCTTCTGCGCAATGGGTTGTAAACACCACGTATAACAGCCGGAACCAGGCAGGCATGGCTACAGACAGCAGTGATGCAACAGGAGACCGTAATGCAGCTATTTATGCCGTATCTCCAAATGCAGGACGTTTGGTGGCACAATTCACAAATGCCAGCGTCAATAACCAGGAAGCAGCCTACATGGGGTTTGAATCCTATGAGAATACCAGCGGATGGTATACGGCCCAGGGCACTGTCACAAATGCTTACTCACATACAGGCAGGGCATGTTATATGCCCGGAGCCGGAGGTTTACCCCTGAACAGGTTTACGCCTGCCCGCCAAAACCAGGTTTACCGGTACGGGTTCTGGTACCGCATGGATACTTTAACTGCCTACATGCAATACCAGTATTTCGACAGCCAGAATAACAGGTATGAAACCAAGGCATACCCCTTGCTGCCTACCAACGGAAAATGGACCTGGTTTTCCTGTGTGATGGATTTCCCCGCAGAACAAATATTACATCCCAATGTGATCTTCCAGGTAGATACTTACATCTATACGAATGACCCGCCATCAAACCTTGCAGTGGACGACATCAGCTTTATGCCGGTGAACAGTACCTTTGATGCCAGCGTGTATGAAACGCACCGTGGATTCACCACTGCCAGCTTAGGTATGAACGGCCAGGCTACTTTCTATGTGCGGGACCGCTACAACAAAACAATAGCAGAAATAGGCCCTGGCAGCGGTGATCAGATCAGCCAGGTGACCATTCCCTATAATTCCCGGGAAGGCAGCCTGCATACTACCGGCAAAGATACTTTCGATCCTATCTTCCCTAACATGTCCCTAAACCTCAACGCACATAAAGGTGGCACCTGGGACCCTTTCGCCAATCCGAATTCAAAGGTCTTTCCTGCTAGCGGCATGGTGAATATGCAGGTGATCAACAACTGGCTCACGACTACCGGATCGCCCGCATCAGCCACTTTTGCCGGCAATATTAACCAGGAGAATATTGCATTGTATACAGAGATCTTCCCTGACAGCCTTACCGGCAATAGTGAAACAGGTTTTGCCTTTCAGCTGGATAGCCTGGCTGCAGGTAAAGACAGCATCATATCTACCAGTACGCTGAAGTTTGTACTTACACCAGGGTTGGCCAAACTATACCATGGCAACATGATCTGTAAAACACAGCCCTTGATGCATGTACCGCATTATAATACCATGATGGTCACCATTTCAAATGGCAACTTCCTGATCGCATACCTCAATGGCCGTTATATTTTTGAATGTTACTTCCCGAACGGGCGTATCAAAGCACCGGCGCAACTGATCGCTGCCAATGTGCATGTAAATTTCGACAACTTCCTTTTCCTCAACGATGTACAGGCCACACAGCAAACATTTGATGCGCTGATGCGTCCAAGGCAGCAACTGATCAGGCGCAGTGTAAATGAATTACAGGTAAAGGAAATACTGTATGGCGGCCCGCTCAACTTACCCGTAGTAGAAACGAGGGCCGGGATCATTGGCGGTAAAAATGCAGATAGCCTGGGCCTGAGTTACAAACCCAATTTTGCCAGTGGTTTTAATTATGATTCCATGACGCTGAGTAAAAAGAGTGTGCTGGGTGCGGCAGCGGGATATGAAAATCCTTTCAGCTCTTCTGTAGCTTATAGTAAAGATCCTTTAATGCAGATCACCGGCATTGGCAGTGGCGGCAATTTCACGGCAGGTAAAAAAGATGATCATTACCTGCAATTCACTTATAGCAATGCCCAAGGGAACATCTTCAACTATACACCGTCCGATCTGATCAGTATCACCCGTGTTTCCAGTGACAGTACCACCACCATCACTTACCTGAATAAAGAAGAAGTGACCTTTGCAGAAGCGCGCATCAAAGGGAGCGATACACTGAAAACACAATACGAATATGATCGTAACATGCGGCTGGTAGCCACTTACCAACCTAACTACTACAATTCCTCGTTAGCCGGCAACAGTAATTTCATCCGCACACAAGCATATGATTACACGGGCAATAGGATCAGTGAAACCTCTTCCGATGCCGGCACCAGCCAATACATCTATGATCTCTCCGGCCGGCTGCGCTTCCGCATTGATTCTGCGGGTATAGCAGCCAACCCGGATACGATCATTTACACTAAATATGATCAGCAGAACAGGGTAACAGAAGAAGGTTTCCTGCAGCAGAACTGGAACAGGAGCACCTTACAGGCCATAGCAGATACCAGCAACGCCTACCCTTCCGCCGGAAACTACTCCTGGCGAAAGAGATATACCTACGATGCTTATACCGGCGATAGCATTTACCAGGGGAAACTCACCGGCGTAGCTGTGAACTGGAATGCAGATGCCATCCCTGATATCTATGAAACCTATTGGTATGACCGTTATGGACAGGTTACAGGAAAAGGTTTAAAGGTATTGGACTTTGATACCACCACCAGGATTGTACAGTATACTTATGATCAGCAGGGCCGTACCACCGGCGTACAATTTCCCGGTACCGGTTATCCCGGGCTGGTTTATACGTACAACGGCACCGGCAATCTCACCGCCATAGGCATTCCGGGAGATACCTCTTACTACGCCACTTACGACTATGGTTACGCCACCACGGAACGGTTGAACAAGGGTACCTTCATGCGTACCTACAATTATACGGAGAACGGATGGATCAATAGTATTAACGACCAGCTCTTCAACGAAAAACTGACCTACACTTATAAGAATACTAAAGACGGCCCGCAATATTACGATGGGAAGATACAGGCACTCAGTGATTATTATAAAAGTACCAACCAGGCCATACAGGCCAGTTACAGCTATGACAATAATGGCCGGCTTGCAGTAGCCAACCTGGGAGCAAACAATCCCTGGAGCATGGGTATTAAAACACCGCTCAGTTATGATAACAATGGCAATATCCTTTCATTACAGACAGGCACTACCAATGCATTACAATTCCAGTACCAGGCCGGCACCAATAAGGTAAATACCGTTCAGGGTTTCAATCAGAATTATACTTATAACGGAAATGGCAGCATCACTTCTGCACCATATGGTGTAAATAGTATTCAATACGATCCCTTATCCGGTCTTACACTTAGTATGAAGAACAGGTCCGGAAACACTTTGTCTTTTGAATATGATGGTAAAGATCAGCGTGTATTAAAAACCGTGCAGTATGGTAATGATTCCACGCAGCAACGTTTATATGTACATGGCTTAAATGATTATCCGTTATATGAAGTAACTAAAAATACCACCACCTTTTACATTTATGGCCCCAAAGGCATGGTAGCCATGCAACAGGGCGCTAAACGGTATTTTGTGATACGGGATTATCTCAATTCAACAAGGCTGCTGATAGATACAAACAACGTTACAAAAGCTACATTCAATTATAATTCCTACGGTACCATTTCTTATTCCGCTGTAGATACCGCCCTTGTTAAAATGCCGGTAGATTACCTGTATACAGGGCAGGAATATGATGCAGAAAGTGGATTATACAATTACCGGGCAAGGTTATACGATCCCGGAAGCGGACGTTTCTTTTCAACAGATCCGGCACAACAGTACCCCAGTCCGTATGTATATGCAGGCAATAATCCTATCTCCTATACAGACCCCACAGGCGCCTGGAGTTTTTGGGGTGTGGTAGCTGTAGTGGCGGCGGTTGTAATGGTAGCGGCAATAGTGGTAGTGGCGGTAGTAGCTGCTCCTGCGTTGGTGGCGGGTACAGCCATTGCTGCCAGTTCAGTGGCTGTTATCAAAGGCGCAATATTTGTAGGCCTTGCTGCGGGGGCTGTTTTATACATGTCGAATGCGGCAAATCTGCCTGATAGCCCTCAAATCTCCGTAAACAACAACACGAACACCACAACACCCATAGCCCCCACTCCTGTAGTACCTCCGATAGACGCTACAGGCGATGGCATCACAGCGCCTTTGAATGTAACGCAGAAAGATTTTGGCGTTACCAGCAGACCCATTGCCGGCAGGTATTCCATCGTTAATCTTACAAAGGCCACGCCCTTTGTACCTGATAATTCGTCTAACAGTACAGTGGGCTGCCCCAAAGATGGCGCCGCTCCTTATGCGGTTTTCCCTTACAGGCCTATTATCGCGGCATCAGGGCAAACACCTGTCAACCCTCCATGGACGGACCTTTACGACTATACTTTATACATCAATTCCAATTTCTTTGATATCGGGGATGATCTGCATCCATACATAGCATCCTGTACGAACATCCTGGGGCTTAGCGTGAGTAATAATAACGCTATATCCAATTGGCAGACTTACCCGGCATGGGTGTCCGGCAGCCTGAGCTATTACCTGGATGCGCTGGTGATCTATAAGGATGGCGCCCCGGCCGCTAATGGCAAAAAAGCGGAGATGGTGCGTTACAAAGACCTTACGCCGGATTTCATTACACAAAATGTAGCTTTTGCAGTAGGCGGCATGTATTACATCCGCAATGGTGAAGATACCAGCAAAGTATTCGGGGACATTGTGAGCAGAACGTCTCCCAAAGGGCGTACTGCAGTAGGCATTGATGATTCCGGCACACATCTCCTTGTACTGGAAGTGGACAGCAAACTACCTGGCACTAGTGAAGGCGTTACGTTTGCAGACATGGTGAACTTCTTTACCAGCCGCGGATACAATAATGTAATGAACCTGGATGGCGATGGCTCCAGCGCATTTTACTACAAGAAAAACGCTAACATCATTTCCAGTTTACCCATGGACACATATGGCGGAACTATCCGCCTGCACCGCCCGATCCCTAATTTCCTTGGTTTCAAATAAATAAGATACCTCATGCAACAAACAGGCAATTCCTTCACAATAGAAGTGAAGTTCTATAACAGTCCAAATATTATCACCTACAACATTCCATGGTCTCCCGGCCTGTATATACAGAGCGCCATGGAAGCCTGCTATAATACCACACCGGGGCCCGGTACTCCGCCATTCACATTTCAGATCCAATACTACGGCACCTACGATAAAAAATTCATTGGCTACATGGTGGTAGCAGTGAATGGTACTTTCCGTGCAGCCGGTTACATATGGTATGTGTACCTGAACAATGTAAAAACCAATAACAGCCTGAATGCCATACCACTGAACCCCGGAGACGTGATTGAATTCAAATTTGAAACATACGCAGCAGCAGCAGCTTCAGCTCCCGGTTCATTCTATCATACTTTCCTTCAGGCAGAAAAAGCACTTCTTTCATTATAAACAATAACACATGGCCAAACCTACCAACGTTTTTGTACGCGATTACCTTACCGATAACGGAGATATACCTAATTACGGCGGGTTGAACCTCAGTCCGGATATCATTCCCCAACTGTCTCCTGCCGATCCTTCCAAAGTACAGCAATTATATGGCCTGCCTACCTATGGCCAGGATATTGCCACACAGGAAAAGATCAATATAGAAGCAGGGCAAAGTAATTACATTTACATGCGGGCCAAAAATCCCACCAGTGCTTCCCTAACTGTTCAATTATCATTATACTGGTCTTCCGGCGGCACGTTGCAAATACCTTCCCAATGGATCAATCAGCAGATAGGCCAAAGCCAGCAGATCACCATACCTGCTACCAGCGTGAGGGCCGCACCGGAACCTTTCATCTGGACGCCTTTGCAATTACCGGACCTTGGCCACTACTGCCTCATTGCACAGGTTACCTGGAATGGATTCAACGGTATTACCAAATCCACTACCTTTCCCAACCTGGCGGCCTGGTGGATGTATTGCAGGAACAACAACACCATTGCACAAAGGAATATGGAAATGGTGAATGTAAAACCCAACAACCGTGTGGAATGGAACCTGGATCTCCTCAACCCTGATCCCAATCCATTGCTGCATACCGTTATGGCAGTATGTAATGTTCCGGAGGGATCTACTGTAGCTTTGTACTGCAGCGCACCGCAATTAAATCCGCCTATCAGTACAGGGCCGGTAACCATCCTTGGCACCGATAATAATCAGAATGTGATTGCCTCCACCATGTTCCCTGCTAATTTCCAGGGCACGCTGCAGCTCATTTTCCAGCCACCCGGTAATGCACAACCTGGGTTGTACAGTATCGTAGCACAACAATACGCAGCCAGCAGCAGCGGCAAATATGAATTCCTGGGTTCTTACACTTTCGAGATCACCATCAGCCTGAGTGATGATGAGCGTAAGATACGGATCGTGGAACACCAGCATCAGCTCCTGAATAAATTATTGTCCTGATGGCAAACACAATAAGCCTGGCCGTACAGGGAGGGGCCACTATCAATAATATTCCCTGGACAAGCGGCATGAATGTACAGCAGGCAATGGAAGCTGCTTACAATACTTTTGTGAACCCGCCCATGCTGCCCAGGCTTTCTTACTGGGTGGAATACTTCGGCGCTTCGCTGGGATACTTTGTAAGCATGATGGACGGCACTACCCGGATGGGCAACAAATACTGGATGCTGTATGTGAACAATGTGCTGGCAACCGGGGGAATAGATGCCACCATCTTAAATGACGGAGATGCCGTATCTTTTAAATACCAGGCATATTCCCCGGAGTTACATGGGCATACCCTGATGGCACAGGTACATGCGCTGAAAACGAAATAAACCCCGGGAACAGGCTGCCCCCTTTTTTGTTATATTGAGGTATGCAGATCCTCTGGAAATACTTCTCGCAACAGAAATGGTGGGTGGCCCTAGCCCTCCTGCTGGCAGCCATTGCACAATTGCTCAGCCTCATAGATCCCATCATCTTTGGGAAGATCATAGACAATTACGCCAGCAATCCGGATAACCTTCCGCAAAAGGAAATGATAGACGGTGTGTTGTACCTGCTGGCTATAGCCATAGGCGTTGCAGTAGCCGCCATCCTCACCAAAGCCCTGCAGGAATATTTCACCCGCCTGGCTGTACAGCGTTTTGGCATGCAGATCTTTAACGACGGGCTGAAGCAAACCCTCCGGCTTTCATTCCAGGAATTTGAAGAACAACGTAGCGGGGAAACATTGTCCGTACTGCAAAAGGTAAAAACAGATACAGAGAAGTTCGTCAACTCCTTCATCAATATCCTCTTCTCATCCATAGTAGGCATGGGTTTCCTGATCTGGTATTCCATCACCAAGAACTGGTTGCTGGTACCGGTATTTGTTGTTGGCATTGCTGTATTGGGTTCCTTAACCGGGCTGTTAAGCAAAAAGATCAAAACAGTACAGCGCTCCATCAATAAAGAAACCAACGAAATGTCCGGCGTGATCACAGAATCACTAAGGAATATAGAGCTGGTAAAAAGCCTGGGCCTCACCTTTCCTGAGGTGCGCAGGCTGAAGGTGCAGACACAGAAGATCTATGACCTGGAAATGATGAAAACAAAACGGGTGCGCACGCTCTCTTTCCTCCAGGGCATTACACTCAACCTGCTGAAGCAATCCATCTTATTCATCCTGCTCTGGCTCATTTTTCGCCATATACTCAGTACCGGGGAACTGATCAGCATGCAGTTCATTTCCACTGCTATCTTCGGGCCCTTGCAGGACCTTGGGAATATCATCCTCAATTACAGGGAGGTAGAGGCTTCCATCAATAACTTCGATCAGCTGATGCACCGGCCTGTGGAACGTAGACCAGATGCCCCTGTAGAAATAGGCCCCTTGCAAAGCATCCGTTTTGATAAAGTAGTGTTCAAACATAAAACAGCCAAAACAAATGCTATAGACGAAGTATCCTTTGATCTCCGGCTCGGGGAAACCATTGCTTTCGTGGGGCCCTCCGGTTCAGGGAAATCCACGCTTGTTAAATTACTGGTAGGGCTTTACCGACCTGTAGGCGGAGAGATCCTGTTCAACGGGATCCCCTCTTCAGAAATACGCTACAATGTACTGCGCAGGCAGATCGGCTTTGTTACGCAGGATACCCAGCTCTTTGCCGGTACCATCAAAGAGAACCTGTTGTTTGTAAAATCAGATGCCACAGATGAGGAAATAACCGATGCACTTAATAAAGCAGCCTGCACCGCTTTATTAACCCGTTCTGAAAAGGGCATCAACACCATGTTAGGAGAAAGCGGCATGAAATTATCCGGTGGTGAAAAACAACGGATCTCCATAGCGCGTGCCTTGTTACGGAACCCAAGGCTGCTCATCTTTGATGAAGCCACTTCCGCATTGGATTCTTTAACAGAAGAAGATATCACCAATACCATACGGGATGTTTCCCTGCGGAAAGAACAGATCACCATCCTGATAGCCCACCGCCTGTCTACCATCATGCACGCAGATGTGATCTATGTACTGGAGAAAGGGAAAGTTTCAGAGACCGGATCTCATGATGAACTGTTACAGCAGAAAGGGCTATACTACGCCATGTGGCGGCAGCAGGTGGGTGAAAAGAGAAGCACCTGATCTTAAATGGAGGTCGATTTTCTTTTCATCAGCAATGATTTTAAAATAACATGTTTATCTTTTGAAGCAGACTTGCTTTTTTTATTGATGATGTTCAATAATTCTTTTGCGGCGGCCTCCCCCATATCAAAGGCAGGCTGTGTGATGGTTGTTAAAGAGGGATTCAGGAGAGAAGCCGTCTGCAGGTTAGAGAAGCTGATGATCTTTATATCACGCGGGATCCGCAGGTTGATCTTCTCGCAGACCCTGTAACAGATAACCGCCAGTTTTTCCACAGAAGCAAAGATCCCGTCAGGTCTTTCCTCTACCAGCATCTTCTCGATGGTCTCAAAGGTTTCCTCATTTTCATTACTGCATTCAACGATCAGCGGGTGCTGCTGGGTAGAACCCTGCAACGCATCCAGGTAACCATTCATCCGGATCTTTCCGATGGAAATATTCTTATGCACCTGCAGGTAAGCAATCTTTTTACAGCCTGCGTCTATCAGGTGGCGGGTAGCAGTTACAGCACTTTCATAATTATCCGAAGTAACTTTAACACTGTCCAGGTTATCACTCACCCGGTCAAAAAGCACCAGCGGGATGCCATTTTTGGTAAGTTCCAGTAAATGGCTATTGTCGTTGTTTTCCCGGGACATGGATAATAATACCCCGTCCACTCTCCCATTCGCCAGTGTATTGATAAAGGATACTTCCAGTTCATAATCACCGTGCGTGAAATAAAAGAGTAAGTAATAACCCTGTTCCTGGGTTACTTTTTCTATACCGCCAATTACAAGAGAAAAAAAATCATTCACCATTTCAGGAATAACCACAGCAATAGTCTTTGTTTTTTGCCCCCTCAGGCCACTCGCATTGGGATTAGGTTGGTAATTTAATTGTTTCGCTAAGGCAAATACCTTCTTTTTAGTGTCGGCGCTAATTTCATAACTGTCCCTCAATGCACGTGATACTGTAGAAATGGATAAGTTTAACTCCTTGGCCAGTTGTTTGATATTAACTTTACTCATGATTTGAATCCACCTATTAATATAAAACTATTAGTTGGAACTACCAATTACGATGCCCCCTTTTCACGGAAACGTTTCCGTAAATAAATCCGCAAATTTACAAAAAGCCTGATTCTTTTTTATAACATTACACCTGCGCGTCAATGTTGTCCACGTTACAAGCAAACCAAAACTATAAGAACAAATGCCTGCATTAAGCTGACCATACCTGTTTAACATACAGTAAAATCGCATACCCACTGTCCTTTTCCGGCCGGGGAGGATAGTTATTCATGGGTTCTAATCAATACGAGCTATGTGTATGCTGCACAGAGATGGAACTTCCTGTGCCTGCTCATTCCAGATTTTTAACAAGAATTATTACGTTATGGAAAATTTAAGAAAGCGGAAAAGAGCCTTCTCCAGCCTGCGGCGCCTCTTTGGGGTTATTTTCTGCCTCCTCTACCTCCCCGTTCTGGGCGCCACGGGAAACAATTATGAGACCATCACCATTACCGGAACTGTTACTTCATCTGATGGCAATGCCCTTCCCGGCGTGGTCGTGCAGCTGAAAGGAAGCGGTACCAATGCCATTACCGGCAAGGATGGTCATTTCTCCATTAAGGCCGATAAAGATGCTGTACTCGTCTTTACTCATCCTGAATATGCCAGGCGGGAAGAATCGCTCACAGGCCGCACTAAATTATCCGTGGTGTTGAACAGCGGCACGGGCAATAACAAAGACAGTGTTTATATCAACACGCTCTACAATAACCGCCAGCTGAAGCACAACGTAACAGGTGCCTATTCACAGATCTATGGGCAACCTATAGAAAACAACCCGGTGATCAATAACGACAACAGGATGCAAGGCCTGCTTCCGGGCCTTTTTGTGATGCAGAACAATGGGGAGCCCGGGGATGAAGGCGCCTCCCAGCTGGTTCGTGGTAAACGTACCTTCAGGAGTAATTCCCCGATTGTACTGGTGGATGGATATGAAAGGAGCATGGACTTCCTGGATCCCAATGAAATAGCCACCATCACTGTTTTAAAAGATGCGGCGGCTACTGCACAGTATGGATTACGTGGCGGCAATGGCATTATACTCGTTACTACTAAACGCGGGGAGGAAGGCAAGATCAAAGTGTCCCTCAACGCCCGGGCCGGTATCAAAGCCCCTACCACAGAACCAAAATTCCTCAACTCCTTCCAGTATGCTACGCTTTATAATGAAGCGCTGACCAACGACGGAGCTGCCCCAAAATATAACGCGGCAGACCTTGCCAAATATGAGAAAGCTTCCCAGGGGATCTATGAAAATGAGATGGACCGCTATCTCTATCCTAATATCAACTGGTATGATCAATACATGAATCCAACCACTGTACAGCAACGCTACAGTTTAAATATACAAGGCGGTTCCAGGGTGGCGAAATACTTTATCTCTGCCGGGTATACGGATAACTCCGGTTCCTATAAAGTGGATAAGAACGCCAACACTTACAACACCAATGCGGATTTCAACATGATCACGCTGCGCTCCAATGTGGATATTACCGTAAACAAACGGTTCACGCTCACATTAGATATTGCCGGAAGACAGGAACAACGTACCTATCCCGGCTCAAGAACAGATGCAGCACTGCGTGTATTCCGCGCCTTATACAAAACACCACCCAACGCTTTCCCCGTATTTACACCCGGCGGCCAGTTGGGAGGTACCAAAGACTTTAAAGACAATCCATACGGCTTGCTGAATAAACAGGGTTATTCCCTTTATTATGTGCGCAGCATGTTTGCCACCTTAAGAGCAAAACATGATCTCGATTTTATCACACCCGGCCTTTCCCTGAGAGCCAATGTGGCGTTCGACAGCTGGTACGATCAGAACACCAACCGCAGCAAAAGCTTCAAAGTATACGATCTGCGCCAGCCTAACGGCACAGTGGAATACCTGCCCAATGGCAATATCAAGTATGTTGAAACCGGTTCTGATACACAAATGTCATCCGGCGTAGAATACCCTACCACACAGCGCGTCTTTAATACAGATGCCTCGCTGAACTACGACAGGGAATTCGGACGTCATGCCATTTCTGCTTATGTAGCCATGGCGCAGCGGATCTTGTCGGATGAAAACGATGGGAACGTTCCCAGGGCATATCTTGGTGCAAACGGAAAAGTATCCTATAGTTATAATAAACGTTACCTGGCGGAATTCAATTTCGGTTACCAGGGTTCAGAGCAGTTACTGGCTTCCAATAAATTCGGGTTCTTCCCCGCTGCTTCATTGGGCTGGGTATTGTCCGAAGAAAATTTCCTGAAGGATAACAAGTGGGTGAATTTCCTGAAGCTCAGGGGATCCTACGGTATTACCGGTAATGACGACCTGGGCGGATATTTCCTCTGGTATCAGAAATATGCATCTTCCGGTGGTGTGAACTTTGGTTATACTTCCATCTCCTATCCGGGTTGGAATGAAAACGCATTTGCGCTGAATAATGTTACCTGGGAAAAAGTAAAGAAAACAAACATAGGAATAGACGCGGTGCTGGTAAAGAATAAAGTGAACCTTTCCTTCGATTATTTCCATGAGCGTAACCAGGATATCATGATCCAGCCTGCGCTGCCAAATATCATGGGTATCCGCTTCCCTGACTTCCCTATCGGTATCATTGAGAATAAAGGTTTTGAAGCTTCCCTGGGGTATACAGACAGGATAGGTGACCTGGAATTCTCCATCAATGGTATGCTCTCCAAAGCAAATAATAAAGTAATAGACAGAGGAGAAGAAAAACAACGTTTTGCTTACCAGGCCCGTACCGGCCGGCCACTGGATGCCATCTTCGGACTACAGGCATTAGGCCTGTTCCGCGATCAGGCAGAGATCAATGCAAGCCCTACACAAACTTTCGGCGTTGTAAAACCGGGAGATATAAAATATAAAGACCAGAATGGCGATAACCAGATAGATGCTTACGATGAAGTATACCTTGGCCAGGGCAATATGCCAGATCTCCAATATGGCGCAGGCCTGGGATTAAAATACAAGGGTTTTGACATGAATGTGCTGTTCACAGGGCAACAAGGCACACAGCAAAACATGACAGGGGAAGCCATCTGGGAATTCCATGATAATGGCACCGTACGGGAGCATCACCTGGGAAGATACAATCCCGGAGACGCTGCCAGCTGGGAAAATGCCACCTATCCACGTTTATCGCTTTCCAATAAAGCCAATAACCAGCGTACCTCCACTTACTGGTTAACCAATGGGGCAATGGTAAGGCTGAAATCTATGGAACTGGGTTATACCCTGCCAGCAGGCCTCACCTCCAGGATAAAGATCGAAAAGATCCGCTTCTATGTGAACGGTTATAACCTGCTCACCTGGCAATCTACTGATCTGATGGATACAGAAGCGCGTTCAAGCCATTATGTGGTGTACCCGATCCAGCGCATTATCAATGGCGGCTTAAACGTAACATTCTAAACTTATTATCATGAAGAAGTCTACTTTAATATTCACGATAGCTGCGATGTCAGCAGGGGCGATATTCAGTTGCAAACGCCCTTTGTATGTAGTGCCGGTGGAATTTAAATCGGCGGAAGATATCTTCTCCGATTCTGCACGCGCCGAGTACTTTATAAACAATGCCTATACAGATATGCCGGCAGAAGTATCCAACAGCTACAACTGGCTGGATGGTAACGCCATGCTGGCATCTGCTTCAGATGAAGCCATGCATATCTCTACCAATAAAACCACACCCTCTGCCGCACAACGCATGAGTGCCGGTAACTGGAACCCTTCCAATATGCGGTATTACCGTGCAAGTGATGGAGCCGGAGAAATAGGCTCCTGGCTGAAATGGGGTGGCTATCATGGCAACCGGAAAGCCAATACTGTTTTAAAGAATGTACACCTGCTTCCTACCACTACAAGTCAGCGGTTCAGGAACAGGATCAAAGGAGAAGCCCTTGTTATCCGGGCATTACATCATTGGTTCATGTTCCAGAAATGGGGTGGTATCCCAATTGTAGACAAATCCTTTGAAGCATCTGATGATGTGCTCGTACCAAGGAGTTCCGTAAAGTCTGTGATCGACTTCATCGTCAATTCCTGCGATGAAGCTATTGCCCTCCTTCCCAATGATCCATATACAGAACCCAGTGAAGTAGGCCGTATAGACCGCGGCACCTGTATGGCGCTGAAAGCAAAAGCATTACTGTATGCTGCCAGCCCATTGTATAACCGTGCGGGTAACGACAGCCTCACTTCTTATGGAAATGTAGATATCACCCGCTGGGAACTTGCCGCTAAAGCAGCACAGGATGCAGTTGACCTCAACTGGTACCAGCTGTACAAACCTACTGCCAATGGCCAGCAGAACTATGCAACATTATTCACTGCATGGGGAGCAGGTACCGGTAACAGGGAGCTTATCTTTGCCCGTTTAAGAACACCGAACAGGGATACAGAAAACGACAACTTCCCCGCCGGGTTCACCAATGCAAAAGGTGGCACCTGTCCATCGCAGGACCTGGTGGATGCCTATGAAATGGATAACGGCACCATTTTCAGCTGGGCCAATACCACACAGGCAAAAGACCCATACCTGAAAAGAGACCCGCGTTTCTATGCCAGCATTATCTACAACGGCGCCAAGTATGCCAAGTTTGCCAACAAAACCAATTATACCTTCTCAACTTATGATGGTGGCGAAAATGCAACAGGGCTGGCAAAAAGTGAAACCTCTTATTACCTGAATAAATTCATGGACTATGCCAACGTAAATCCCGCAGGTGCTACAGGTTCTGCTTATCATAACTGGATGTATTTCCGTTATGCGGAAGTATTGCTGAACCTTGCCGAAGCAGGTAATGAAGCGGGCGGGCCAGGTTACTCCGCACCCGGAGCAACCAACCCCATGACTCCCGTAGCTGCATTAGACCTTATAAGAGCGCGTGCAGGTATGCCCACAGTACAAACTTCTTTTGCTAACAGGGGCCTGCCTTTAAACAAGGAAAACCTGCGCGAATTTATCCGTAATGAAAGACGAATAGAACTGGCCTTTGAAGATCACCGGTATTATGATGTACGCAGATGGATGATCATCGAGCAATTACCCAAATTCATCAAAGGCTGCCAGATCATCAGGGCTGCTAATGGTACCCTCACTTACAAGCCGGATGTAGTAGTGGAAAACAAAGTGTTTGAAACCAAACATTACTTCTTCCCTATCCCGCAAACAGAAGTGAACCGGAACCCTAACATGAAACAAAATCCGGGCTGGTAAGCATACAGTTCTTACAATTAAAATTCAGAAGGATGAAAAAAATATTATTGATCACCTTACTTCTCTTCATATCCCTGACGCAGTTATTCGCACAGGGGAAAGTGATCACCGGCAAGGTGATAGACAGTGATGGTGAAATACTGATAGGTGCCAACGTGATGGAAAAAGGCACTACTAACCGGGCCATCACAGATCCAAAAGGAGAATTTAAACTGACGCTTACCGGTGCGAGTCCCGTGCTGCAGATCTCCTATGTAGGATATCAGACACAGGAACTGCCCATCAAAGGTCAGGCAATCGTTCACATCACCTTAAATTCAGACGCTACCAAACTGGGAGAAGCTGTGGTAGTTGGTTATGGCACACAGAAGAAAGCCAGTGTGGTAGGAGCCATTTCCCAGGTGAAGGCAGAAGAGCTGCAGCAGTCTTCCACTCCCAACCTTTCCAATGCCATCGCCGGCCGTGTGTCTGGCGTGGTTACCATTATGGGAAACGGTAAACCCGGCAGTGATAATGCGGAGATCTATATCCGCGGTATGGCCACCACCAATACCACGGCACCACTTGTACTGGTAGATGGTATCGAACGGGAATGGCGGCAGATAGATCCGGTAGACATTGAAACATTTTCCGTACTGAAAGATGCATCCGCTACGGCAGTGTATGGTGTACGTGGTGCAAACGGCGTTATCCTCATCACTACTAAACGAGGCGTAAAAGGAAGACCGGTATTGAGCATCTCTACACAGGCAGCTGCGCAACAATCTATCCGCACACCCAAATACCTGGACTCTTACAACTTTGCTTTATTGACCAATGAAGCATTGACCAATGAAGGAAAACCGGCGGAATATTCCGCCAGCGACCTGGAACATTACCGGCTGAATAATTCACCCTACACGCATCCGAACAATGATTATTACAACGACTTTGTAAGGGATGCCTCCTGGCAGCAGATGACGAACGTGAACGTAAGAGGAGGAAATGAAGTACTGGCTTATTTTATTTCTGCCAACCACCTGCACCAGGAAGGGATCTATAAAGATTTCCCCAATGCGCAATATAACACCAACACCAATTTTGAGCGCTATAGTTTTCGCTCCAACCTAGACTTTACCGTGAACCCCACCCTGAAGATCGGTGTGGACCTTACCGGCAGGTTTGAAGTAAGAAAGCGGCCTAACTTTGGAGACGATAACGGAGAGGACCTGTTTGACAAGCTCCGCAGGCTGCCACCCAACTGGGCGCCGTATATCAATCCGGATGGTACTTTAGGTGGCCGTTCTGATGAATCGCGCCTCTCTCCTTACGCCCTGCTTTCTCAATATGGAAACCGTGAAAGGAACACCAATGTGCTGGAAGGTGCATTCACCATTAAACAGGACCTTGGCAAGATCCTGAAAGGTTTGTCCTTCCGCTCGCTCATTGGTTTTAACAGCAGCTATCAAAGCCGCCGGGATATTGTTGAGAAAGCTACAATGTGGGAATACAACCGCTTTGGCAGTTATATCCTCAATAGAAACCCTACCGAGATCTCCATATCAACCGGCAAAGGCCCCGGCAGGAGGAGAGAATCTTTTGAGGGCGCATTGAACTACAACCGCACTTTTGGTGATCATGCCGTTACCGCTATGGTACTCTATCAGCAAAGTCAGTATTTTGATGAAGCAAAAGTACCTACGGGGTATTTAGGCTGGGTAGGCCGGGCCACCTATGCATACAAGAACAAATATCTCTTTGAAGTGAATGCCGGTTACAACGGCTCCAAACAATTTGATCCCAGCAGGCGTTATGGATTTTTCCCCGCGGTATCAGCAGGTTGGGTACCATCAGAAGAACGCTTCTGGAAAGACAATATCCGCTTTGTGAATTACCTGAAAATAAGAGGTTCTTATGGTGAGATCGGTAATGACCAGATCGGGAACTTCAATTACCTGTATGAGCAACGTTATCTCTACGTACCCGATTCAGATGGCTGGAAATATGTATGGGGAGAGAATGCTTTCGGCGAACGTGGTATAGTTGAAGGGCAACCAGGCAACGCCTATGTAACCTGGGAAAGGGCCAAGAAATCAAATATTGGTTTCGATGCAAAAATGATGGACAGCAAAATATCTGTTACCGTAGACGTGTTCCACGAGAACCGGAGAGACATTCTGGCGATCCCCTATTCCGTTCCCCTGTTATTTGGTATGAACAATCCACAGGGTACTGTTAGAACAGACGGGCAGGGCCTTCCTCCTGAAAACATCGGCAGGGTGACCAACAAAGGGATAGATATGGAACTGGGTTATAGTGACAAGATCGGCACCTTCGGTTACTTCATCAAAGGTAATTTCACTTACTCCCGCAACGTAATAGACAGGATAGATGAAGAAGGTAAAAAATACGACTGGCAAAAAATAGAAGGGAAACAGATCGGTCAGCACTTTGGCCTTACAGATATGGGCCTGTATTCCAGGAATGATTTTCAGCTGGATGGAAATGGCGAACTATTACTCGAAGGTGGATTCCCTGTGTTGAAAAAAGATATAGCCCTTCCCTCCTATGGTGTTGTATACCCCGGAGATATCCGGTATAAAGACCTGAACGGTGATGGCATTATCGACAGTTATGATGTGGGAGCCATCGGTAAAGGCAGGGTACCGCAATACATTTATGGTATCTCCTTCGGCGCAAACTACGCCAACTTTGATATCAGTGTATTGTTCCAGGGCGCAGGCGGAGCAGATATGTATTTTAAAGAAGATGCCGTATGGGAATTCTTTGCACTGGGTAAAGTAATGGAGCATCACCTGGGCAGGTACAATCCAAATGATCCTTCTTCATGGGATAAAGCTACCTACCCAAGGCTGCACCCCAGCGAGAATACCAATAATCACCAGAAATCCACTTATTGGTTATCCTCCCGCAACTACCTCCGGTTAAAGAATGTGGAAATAGGATACAACCTGCCTAAATCACTGCTCTCCAGGGCAAGGTTCTCCAGCGCACGGATATTCGTCAATGGTACCAACCTTATCACCTGGGACAAGATGTTGAACTGGGATCCTGAATCCGGTAGTGAAACAGGTAACTCCTATCCGCAATTCAGAACATGGAACCTGGGGGCAAGAATTTCCCTGTAATGTTTTATTAAAACGAACGATCATGCAACAACTGAAATATATACTCACCGTTATCTCTTTTTGCGCAGTGTTCACTTCCTGCACAAAAGACGGGGCAGGTCTGCTGGATAAAGCAGAGTCCGGCGACCTGAATGAGGAAAGGGTATTTACCAATGCAAAATACACCAAGGAATTCCTCACGGATATCTACCGCCGCATCCCTTACGGATGGGACGATAACGTTTACCTGGATGCTTCTACGGACGATGGGGAAGCACGCCCCTGGTGGGGATGGGTGAACAACATCCATGTTGGCGCCTACAATCCTACCAGCATGCCGGATAAATTCAAACGCTGGGCGAATTACTATGCTGCTATCAGGGCATGTAACCTCTTCCTCAGCAAAATTGACGGCGCGCCCATAGATGCAGAACAATACATGAATTCTGAAGAAGTAAAAGAGCGCATGAAATATGAAGCAGTTTGCCTGCGTGCTTATTACTATACAGAACTGGTACGCTGGTATGGTGGCGTTCCCATCATCACCAAAGTACTCACACGCGATTCTCCGGAACTCTATTCCAAACGCGCCAGCCTTGCCGAGATACAGGAGTTTATACTCAAAGAGTGTGATTCAGCCGCAGCGCATTTGCCTGCAAGGCAAACAGGCGTTGATTACATGCGTGTTACCAGCGGTGTGGCCAAAGCCATTAAAGCCCGTTTACTCCTGCACCTCGCAAGCCCGCTGTTCAACAGTACCACGGCAGGCCCTGCCAGCCCATGGTCATGGGGAAGTTATGATGCTAACCGCTGGAAGAATGCCGCAGATGCAGCCAAAGCCGTGATGGACCATAAAGATGAATTAGGTGCCCCTGTTTACAGCCTGGTTGTAAAAACAGAAGCCAATAACTACTTCGGTGCAAAAGTTACCTATCCCGGCTCTTATAAAGCTATGGGCTGGTTCAACGTATTCATTACAAGGGTGAATACAGAAATGATGCTGGCTTATGGTAAAAAAGGAACTACCAACGAGCTGGATAAATGGCAGCTGCCAGGTGCCATGCAAAAAGCAGGTGATGCCTCTTATACACTGCCTACTTACAACTATGCTGCCTGCTTTGAAACCAAAGACGGTATTCCTGTATATGTAACGGATGAATATGGCGTGCCTGTAATAGATGCCAACGGGCAGTTCACCGTGAACCCCGCTTCCGGTTTCGACCCTCAGAAGCCTTACATCAACAGGGATTCCCGGTTCTATCATTCCATCTGGTACAACGGCTCCATGTTTGGCGGCACTACCTTTAATCCATGGCGTAGCGAGGATGGTTCTTTCGGACAGGAATTCCTCAGCGGCTATGCACATACCGGCCTCTTCCTCCGTAAGTTTATGGATCCCAAGAACATCTCCCTCAGTAACGGCGTAACCGGGCAAACCAATCACAACTTCCCTTTATACCGTTATGTAGAAATGCTCCTGAACTATGCAGAAGCCCTCAATGAGTTCCTGCCGGACGGGGCTTCCCGTATGGAAGTGATCCAGGCGCTGGACCAGATCAGGCTCCGTGCAGATATGCCAAATGTGAACACCACCTTTACCACCAACGGCTGGAATGTGAACGACCAGAAACAAATGCGCAAATTCATCCGTAACGAACGCCGGATAGAACTGGCCTTTGAAGAACACCGCTTCTTTGATATCCGCCGCTGGCTGATCGGTGAGCAAACACAAAAGGTGGTATATGAACACGATATCTTCAAAAAACTGGATGGTTCTTTTGTGTACACCATAAAGGTTTGGGAAAGAAGGGTATTCCAACCCAAACATAACCTGTTGCCTTTACCGCAATCAGAAGTGAACAACAATCCTAATATGCAGCAAAATCCGGGTTGGTAAATTTAAATTGTATTGATCATGAAAAAAGTATTTGTAATTTTCATACTGGCACTCGCCGCTTTCAGCAGTTGCAAAAAGGATGACTTCTACGCGAAGTTTGTTCCTGAAGTGCTGTTCTACGAAAAGGATAAAGTGGAGAACGCGGATTTTGTTACCACCACACTGCCCGCCGGCACCACGCAATGGACCGTAAAAGCAAGGGTGAGCGCTCCCATGAAGCTGAAGGAAATAAAACTGTATAAAGGGCAGGACCTCCTGGAAACTTATACAGACTTCCTGCAAACACCCACCGTATTCAATGTACAAAGGGTAGTAACAGGTATTACAGCTGAAACCACCATGAAGATAGTGGCGGTGGATGCAGACAATAAAAGCACTACCAGAACTTTTATCATTAAAGTAAACTAATCACATGAAAAAGCCGCTTTGCTTAATAGTGAGCTGTACATTACTTTCCCTTGCAGGTTTTTCGCAGGAAAACACGCTCACGGCAAAAGAGAAAAAACAAGGCTGGACGCTGCTTTTTGATGGCACCAGCACGAATGGATTTACAACACCCGGCGGCAAACCTGTTCCCGCAGGATGGCAGGTAAAAGATGGCAGCCTTACTGCCATTAAAGGCGGCAAGGGTGGTGATATTATCACTACCGGAGAGTACAGCAACTTTGAGCTGTCCGTTGATTACAACATTGAACCCGGCTGCAACAGCGGTGTTAAGTACTTCTTTACAAAGTATGAAAAGGGCGGTAACCTGGGCATGGAATACCAGATCCTGGATGATGCACTGGCAGAAGACAACAAACTGGAGAATCATCGTGTCGGCTCTTTTTATGATGTAATGCCTGTGGCAGTACCTGACAAAAAAGTGAACCCACCCGGTCAATGGAACACCATTCGTATTGTATCTAAAAAAGGGAAAGTGGAACATTGGCTGAACGGGAAAAAGATCCTTTCCTTCACACGCGGCGATGCTGCATTTTCAGCGGCTGTGGCCAAAAGCAAATTCAGCAAAGCAGAGCCGGCCTTCGGCACAGTGGAAAAAGGCCACATCCTTTTACAGGAACATGGCGGACAGGTATCCTTCAGAAACATTAAGATCTTAACATCAAAATAATACCATGGAGAAAAGACGCGATTTTATCAAGAAGCTCGCATTAAGTTCCGCAGGTTTCGCAATCGGTAACTCAGCACTGGGTTTTAGTGCTAAGAGCTATAAAAATATCATAGGCGCCAATAACAGGATCAGGGTATCCATTATTGGCGTGAATGGCCGTGGCAATGGCATGGCCGGTGTTTTCGCAAAACAGAAGGATACGGAAATAGCTTCTATCTGTGATGTAGACAGCAGGGCCATTCCCAAAGCCATTAAAACAGTAATGGCCACCGGGCATACCAATACTCCCAAAGGAGAAAAAGATCTCCGCAAGGTATTGGAAGATAAAGGTGTTGATGCCATCTACACCGCCACACCGGATCACTGGCATGCACCTCTGACCATTATGGGATGCCAGGCAGGCAAACATGTGTACGTTGAAAAACCTTTAAGTCATAATCCTCACGAAGGCGAAATGGCTGTTGCAGCAGCGCGGAAGTATAACCGTGTAGTGCAAATGGGCGCGCAACGCCGCTCCGCTCCCATCCTTACAAAAGGTATTGAAGAATTACACAATGGCGTTATCGGAAGAGTATATTTCGCCAAAGCATGGTATACCAATACCCGCAAATCAAATGTACTCAAACCGGCAGAAGTACCGGATTGGCTGGATTATGATCTCTGGCAGGGGCCCGCTCCCCGCAAGCCTTACAAAGATGGTCTGATCCATTACAACTGGCATTGGTTCTGGCATTGGGGTACAGGCGAAGCACTCAACAACGGCACGCACGAAGTAGACGTGGCGCGTTGGGGGCTGGGTGTTGAGTTCCCTACACGCGTTAGTTCTGTAGGAGGCCGTTACCAGTTTTCAGATGATTGGGAAACACCGGATACACAGATCGTTACCATGGATTATCCCGGCCGTGTTTCGCTCATGTGGGAGAACAGGAGTTCTAACGGAAGGAAGATCGAAGGACTCGATCGGGGTGTTATTTTCTACGGCGAGAAAGGCAGCCTGGATACCGGTGGAGACAACTACAAAGTATATGATCTGGACGGCAAGCTGATCAAAGAAGGAAAGACCGCCATGAAGGAAAGCGAAATGGACGGGCGTAATACTTCCAGCCCAAGTTTAGGCCTGGATAACCTGCACGTAATGGATTACCTGGATGCTATCAGGAATAACCGCAAACCGAACTGTGATGTTGAGCTGGGGCATAAGAGCACAGTGGCGATGCAGCTGGGTAATATCTCCTGGCGTGTTGGCCGTGATCTCAAGGTAGATCCTAAGAACGGGCATATCATTGGCGATAAGGATGCGGAGAAATTGTGGCGCAGAAGTTATGAGAAAGGTTGGGAACCGAAGATATAAGCGATACAAAAAGGGCTGAGCAATTGATGCTCAGCCCTTTTTGATATGAGAGGTAAAGTTATCAAAGATGTCTATCCTTAATGTAGCAAATCCCCACTCCTATGCGTTCTTTGTACCTTTTTCCCTAACCCCCGTTTTGCTACATCAAAACACCATTAACAGGCGTAAGCCTTTCCGGTATTTCTTTATCATCCATCATTTCCCGCAGGTCAATTTCTATATTACGGCAGATGGAACTCATGGGAATATCCGTCAATGCATTTTCAAAAGGGTTCTCGCTCAGGTCTCCTACTGCCTCCATGGCATTAAATACCCAGTTCACGATAATGCAAACGGGGAATAGAAGCCAAAGGGCGTTTGGCGTATGACGGGCAATTTCTGCAATCAGCCCGAATGGTAAAAGCATAATAAAGATATCTACGAACAAGCGGCTGAAAACAGCATACTGCCTGGGGAATGGATAGTTTTTTATACGCTCGCAGCCACCCTGCTGGTTGTACAGGTCCGTGATAACATTGGTAAGGTTGGCATGTTCAATATTATCTATCACGCCTTGCTCCTTGAGATATTTTATATCCCTGCTTTGCAGGTGTAACAGGTGTGTAGCAGGGTTCACTTTGCTGGTTGCGTAAGTTCTTTCATCCTCTCCACAGAACTTATCCAATGTTTCCCGCATCACCGTTCCATAGTCCTGGTTATCTTTATACTGTATGCTGGATATATAACTCTGATAATACTTTTGGGTCCATACCTTGTTCCGCCTTAATTGCAGCCTGAGAGCATTACACCAGCCAATGTGCCGCATTACCATGTGCCGCGCCATGGCCCGGATCTCCCGGTTTGCGTTATTACCTGCAAGATCAAGCACCATGGCAGCCCATACCCTGCTGGCATTGGTGATACTTCCCCATAACCGGCGCCCCTCCCACATCCTGTCGTACGATGAATTGTTTTTGAAGCCTACGTAAAAGGCAACGGCTGTGCCTATAACGCCAATAGGCAAAAGGGGGATGATCGCTTCTTTAAAACCAAATACCACATACAACACATAAGCCACAACCATTGGCGTAACGTGTATCAGCAATTGAACGTAAGAACGGGGCAGTACATACTGTAGCTTCAGGGTCCGGTTTGTATACATAATGAAAGGTTTAGTCTACTTATTATCAAGCCTGAAAAAAGAAAACTGTGCATTGTCTTTTTCATTGCCGCTGTAATGTAATCCCGGTCGGGGACTCCTGTCCCATTGGGGAAGAAATTTAACATCTACGTCTGCGGCCAGCTCAATCCATGATGCCTTTTCTGTTTGGTAGAAAAAGCTGCAGGTCTTGTTCGGAGACATGGAAATTTTCAGTTGGGTAGTTGATGGCTGTACCCGGGCGGCTTTAATAATTACCCGTTTGTTCTTCTCCACCTTCCACATTTTAACGCTGTCCCCTTCAACACCAATCCCTATGGCAGCATTTGCATCGCCGTAAATGGTAAGTCCTTTTAGTGCCTTATTACGGTTAACCACGGCGGTGGTCAGATCAAAGTTATCTGATGTAGGCCGGACTGTTAATGCAATACCGGTGAGGTTATCTTTTGTTTGCTTTCCGGATAAGCGCAGCATGCCTTTCTGCAGTTTATACGAAGGGGTGGCATGCCTGAAATCCCATTGCCAGTGGCGGTCAAGACTATTCCCATCTGCTTTGGCGGCAGTGTTGTTGGGCAGCAATTGAAGCAAAGGCCAGCCTGTGTACTCCTGGTAGATCAGTTGTGACATCAGTGCTTCGCGGCCTGTAAACACATCGCTCTTTTTATTGTACGCGTGGTGCAGGTAATACATAACACCGTCTGCCGAAGGAACAAAAGTTCCGTGCCCCATACATTTCCATTCATCCTTCTCGCTAAGGATCGGGTTACCATTAAAGTTTTGGTACGGGCCTTTGAAGTTCGCGGAACGGGCAACGCTCACGTTATAGCTGCATCCCTGCCCGCAGCAGTTGCCGGCTGAGTAGAAGAGATAATAGTAGTTATTTATTTTCAGGATACTTTGTCCTTCCATGCCTGCACGGCTGGTATCCTTCAGTAAAGTGAAATATTCACCTTCCGTTTTAAGTCCGTCTGCCGATAACCTGGCCCCTAACAGCTCAATTGGCCTGTCGTCCAGGCCATAGGCTTTGAAGGTAATGTAAAGCTGTCCGCCATCGTTAAAAACAAAGGCATCGATGGCTTCCTTTCCGTGTTCAATGATGATACCGTGGTCTGTAAATCCCCGGTCCGGGTGTTTTGAAGTTGCCACGCCGATGTAAGAGCGGTTATCAGATTTTCGCCTGGCCGTATAGTAAATGTAATAGGTGTCTCCGATCTTGTAGTATTCGGGCGCCCAGAAAGAACCGGTTGTCCATTCAGGGGCTTTATCGAAAACATAACCTGTTTGATGCCAGTCTTTCAGATTGGATGATCTGTAGATGGGGAAATAAGGCGCCCATTCTGAAGAGGTCCCTGTTGCATAATAAACACTGTCCACCCTTATTATGGATGGGTCTGCCAGATCACCCGCGATAGTTTGTGCATTAAGCAGGGTGCATTTCAACAGGCAGATAACAGAGAATATGATTTTAATCCTGTGCATGTAGTTCCGATTAAAAATATGATACGCGCTAAATACTATATCCCAATTCCCCCACGCGGTGTTTAAACCACAGGAATGTACCTATTGCTGATACAAGCGATAACCCGATCATCACCCAATATATTACACGTTGCCCTTGCGTCATCTCCGCGGGCTTTAAAGCGGCCGGCCGTATTATCAGAAGATAAAGGCCAAACACTACTAAAAATGGCCCTATGCCCACTCCCTTATAGGAATAGCTTAAGTTATCCTGCTTCTGAGCCATCGCCTCCAGGGGCCGCCAGATAAAGTAATAGATAAAACCAATGCCGCCTGCAAGGCTTAATAACCCGTATAGGATAGATCTGTTACCGCTGGGTGGAGTGCTCATGGTTTTATTAATTGGTTTATAATGCCGGCAATATACGCACCTAATGTTTTAAATGTATGTAAAAACCACTTTTTTGCATCTGATCATAAACGGCCATATGAACTTCCTTTTTATCCTGTTATCCACCTTTGGGAACTATACTCCTCCCCTGACCATTCATGTGCTGGTGGCGTTGTGTGACAATAAGTACCAGGGCATTGTTCCTGTGCCGGCGAAGATCGGTAACGGGCAGGATCCTGCCAATAATCTGTACTGGGGATGCGGATATGGGGTTAAAACCTTCCTGAAAAAACAGCCTGAATGGCAGCTTATTAAGCTGATCAAACAGCCTGCGCCTTATGTTCATGAGCGCCTTGTTTTCAAACATCGCGTACTTCGGGATGTTCACCTGGTTGCAGATGCTTATGATGGTGCCCGCATGAAAGAAACGATCACCTCCTTTTTGCAGTATGCGTCAGGGCGTAATGCTCTTGATATTCCATTGGATAAAGATACCCTGCATGCAGGAGGAGATGCCCGTTTGATCTGCTTTGTAGGCCACAATGGTTTAATGGATGCAGCGTTACCCGCTTATCCTGAAAAAGCAGATGATCGAGCGCGCGATGTAGCCATTTTCGCCTGCGCCGGTAAGCAATACTTCTCCGGACCTCTTCGCAGAACAGGTGCAAACCCGTTGATCTGGACCACACACCTTATGTCTCCCGAAGCTTATACCCTGGATGCGATGATAGACAGTTGGCTGCAAAAGGAAAAGCCTGCGCTTATCCATGAAAAGGTAGCCCAGGCTTATCACCAATATCAGCATTGTGGATTGAAGGGGGCCAGGAGACTTTTTGCTACAGGGTTTTAGGCTTTACTGCTCCAACAACCTATAAGCAATCCCGCACCAATCCCGTATCATTCCCGTATCAATCCCGTATCAATCCCGTATCCATCCCGTATCAACCCGGGGTACCTGACAAAAAAACATGCTCAAATATCCTCAATTGACATCAATTCCATCATAAACCCTCTATTCCCGCAAAACACCTCAATTCCCGCAAAATCCACTTAAAAACCTCAAAAACCACCCGCTGATTTTTCCTGCCTGTATCCTCAAACTACCTTCGAAGGAAGAAACAGGCAATCTCCCTTCCGCGAAAAAAATTCCGGAAAATAACCTAAGACTAATGAACTCACGAAAGAAGTACAATAAATGCTTACATACAAAGAAAGGAAACACCGTTTTTTCTTTGTTAACAACTTTGATCTATAAATGTGATGGAAGTCTTCAGTGTCATCTACTTAATCAACGTCACCGTTCCCCTGAACAGAAAACTCGTCCCATCCTCACAAATTGTCTCTATTGCATAAACATAGTTGCCCATCGGCGCTATCGAACCCTTCCAGTTCCCATCCCAGCCCGCACTTGCAATGTTCATCTGAAAATGTGTTTTCTCAAACACCAGACTGCCCCATCTGTCATAAATGCGCAACGATGCTACTTCTTTGATCCCACGCCCTTTAGGATAGAACCATTCATTCATCCCGTCCCTGTTAGGTGTAAAGGCAGTAGGCAGGAACACCGCTCCCCTGTCACAGGTTACCATCACCACTACTTCATCCGTAGCCTTACAGCCGTAGCTATTTTCCACCTCCACTTTATATTTGGTGGACAAGTTTGGTGAGGCCAAAGGTTTAGGACAGGTGGCACAGTCTAACTGATCCGGTGGCGACCACTTCCATTTTATAATATCCGGGCTACCTTGCCCATACAGCGTTACAGGCATCCCCGTCATCCTTATCCGATCCGGTCCCGCACTAACGACAGGCGCTGGATGTACACTTACCACCAGCGATGTATCATGTGTAAAGCAACCATCAGCATCATAACCGGTCACAGCATAGGTATAGTTACCTGCTGCTTTGATAGTGGCATGTGGATAAGGAATATTAGCAGCATTCAGCCCCTCTCCCTTCCATACATAGTGATCTGCACCCTTTACCCATAAAGGCAACACATACCCCAGGCACATGATCGTATCCGGTGTAGCCTGTATCTTAAACGGCTGCGCCACACGAATGCTTACATTATCCGTATTACTGCAACCATTGGCATCCGTCACACTCACCTGGTAAGTAGTGCTTACGCGGGGAGCCGCCACAGGATCAGGTGCCTGCGGATTGCTCAGATCTGGCGCCGGTGACCATAGATAGGTAATACCGCCACCAGCACTCAACGTTGTGCTTTTGCCCAGGCATATGACGGCAGAAGCTGCAGCAGCATTGATCACTGGTTTAGGTTGTATCGTAATATTGTGAAGCGCCGTATCACTGCAACCGTCCTTGCTGGCAACAATAAGTTGTACTTCAGAACGCCCCGCTTTGTTATATGCCTGTTCAGGAGGTCCCTGTACATTACCCGTATTGCCATTGCCAAAATCCCACTTCCAGGTAACATCACTCACTTTACTCACCGCTCCGCTGAAACTTACCTGCTCATCCTGGCAAGCTTGTAAAGGCGCAGTGATTGTGGCTACGGGTTTAGGATAGGCATACACCGTTTTGCTTACGGTTTGCGTACAGCCATAAGCGGTAGTAGTAGTAAGCGTAAAATTAAACGCCTGTGTTTTATCCAGGAAAAAACGAGGTGTGGCAGTGGCATCATCTTCCACCTGCAGCCCTGCATCAAATGTCCATTTGTATTCCGCCTCTTCTTTCAGTTCATCAATGGAATAGCTGTTGAATTGTGGCGCAAAAGCAATCCAGCCTTCGTCACATACAAATTCCGGTGTAGATGTGAGCTTCACATCCAGCTTATCTATAACAATGGGATCCTGCAGGAAAGCTGTTCCCTTACAACCTGCCTGATCAGAGAGGATGAGGCGCGGCTTGTAAATGCCGGGATCTTTGAAAGTATGTTTAATAGTACTCTCAGTTGTTGTAGTAACAATCCCATCCGTAAAATCCCAGGCAAAATCAACAGCATTTAAGGCACTTACCTGGAACTCGATCTCTTTGGAGAGGCAGCCACCCTTCGAAGACGTTGTAATGGTTGCATAAGGCCCTTTAACTTCTACTTCCTCCTCATATTCATCCTCGGTACCTGCATCACCTACCACTTTCAGTTTCACTTTATATTTCCCCGCATAGGTATAAGTATGAGAAGGATTACTGATAGTAGCAAAGCTGCCGTCACCGAAGTCCCAATAGGAACTGGTGGCGTTAACAGATGTATTGGTAAAACGGGCTATCACGGGTGGGCAACCACTGTTATTTACGAACGAAGTACTCACCGTAAAACTTGCGCTGACACTGGAAACTTTGATCTGTTTCTTAGCACTGTCTGAACAACCCAGGTTGTCTTTTACCAGCAGCTTCACTGTGTAAACACCTTTATCAGGATAGGATTTGGACGGACTGTTCTGTGCAGAGAATGTATTATCTCCAAAGTCCCACTCGTAGGTGGCATAACCACCTGTTTCACTCGTGTAATTATAGAACCATACATTACCACCCGGCCGTATCAGTGAAGCGCTTGGTGAAAAATCCGCATTAGGGCCATTCACCTGGAGATAGGAACCGGAAAAGGAGCTGGTACAACCATCCTGGTCCGTAACAGTGAGCCTGGGATAGAAATAACCGGACTTACTATAAGTATATTTGAAAGGAGCTGCGGTAAATACCTTTGTGCCGGCGCCATCCCCGAAATCAAATGCCCAGGTTTTTATAGGTTTCCCTTTTGAAACATCTGTCTGATCAACAAAGGTCAGTTCTGTACCCCGGCATTCCAGCACCGGCGGCGAAAGGAATTTAGCCACCGGCCCATGCACGTCCACAACAACCCCGTTGCTGGTATCCGTACATCCCTGGAAGTTATACGCTATCATGCGGATGGTATCCTTGCCAGGTTTGAGATTAGTAAAGAGCGCCGTTTCATAATTGCTGTAATTATACCAGTCCCCGCGTGTGCCATCTGAAGAGATCCACGAATAACTGTACTGGCCATAGATAGTTCTCTCTGCAGACACCAGGCTGGCCTTGAGTGTTTCATTGCCACACAACGATGCTTTGTCTGCAGTAATAACAACAGGCGAAGGTGCATACACATTAATGTTCATCGAGTCCGTACTGGTACAGGTGCCGTCTGAAACAGTGAGCCTTACCTTATACGCACCTGTTTTATCATATTTATGTTTGGCAGGTGTTGTTTTTGTAGTGTAGGTATCTTCCTTTCCATCTCCCCAACTCCACTTCCAGCTGGTAATGGTACCGATAGATTGTTCATCAAAGACCATCTCCGTACGGTTATCACATTTAACAGGCTGCATCGTGAAACGCGGGAATGGGTTTACGGCTTTGATATATGCCGTTTTGGTGACCGTTTCCACACAGCCATTATTTGAAACAGTCAGGCTTACGGTATAAGTGCCGGGCTGCCTGTAGCTGTGTGCAGTATTCTGGGTATAGTCACCATAACCGTCCCCGAAATTCCAGGTCCAGTTAAAGCCTACATCTGTAGTTCCGTTGAAATACACCCAGTTGTTACCGCAGATCTGGGGAGCTTGCGGGGATGAGAAATCAGGCTTTGGCTTTTTATATACCCGGATCTCATTGAAGGAATATAGTCTCACGGTTCCTTTACATCCATTGGTTGTTGTATAGGTAAGTTTTACCTGGTATGTGCCTGCTGTATTATACGTATGCGATGGGGTGGCAGCTGTGGATTTGGGGCTGCCATCACCAAAATCCCATTCATAAGTGGCAATGGCGTCTCCGGTACTCACATTACTGCTAAAAGAAGGCGTTATTCCTTCACAGCCACTGGCGATACTTGCGTATGCATATACCTCCGGTTTCACCACATTCACATAACGCTCTGCTGTACTGGAACAACCGGATGCATTGCTGGCGGTAAGTTTTATATTAAAATACCCCAGGTTGCTGTAAGTAACAGAAGGATTTTGCTGCGTGGAGGATTGCCCGTTGCCAAAGCTCCAGCTCCAACCTGTGGCCCCCTGCGATTTGTCTGTAAACTGAACAGTAGCAGGCACGTCACAGATAGCGGTCTGGTCACTCACAAAATCAGCCCTCGGTGCAGGTTTTACTTCAAGGTCCTTGGTCACCGATTCACGGCAGCTGCCATAGTCCGCCGTCATGGTCACCTTTACGATACCGGCGCCGGCAGGATAATAGGAAGCAGAAGTGCCATAGTAATAATTGATATAACCTTTGTCGACACCCCAGGTAATATTGTTTGCCTGCGGGCTGTTAGCAGCGGTAAAGCTGGTTCCGGAAACATTCTCGCAGATGCTGGCCGGCATCTGAAAATCCGTTTTAAAATTGGCTACATTGATATCTTCGGAGGTTTTGGTGGCGGTACAGCCTTTATCACTGGTAACAGTGAGCTTAACCTTGTAAACACCCCTGGTGGCATAAGTATGCGGGGCAGGGCTGGCTTCTGAAGCAGTACCGCCATCGCCAAAATCCCATTGATAGCTCAGAGTACCAGGCCCGGTAGTAGTGTTGGTGATAGTCAATGCTCCGGGTGCGGAACAAAGGAATTTATCAGACACGCTAAAATTGGGAACCAGGGACGCTGCCGCATCCACAATATTGCTGATCTGCTTTGATGCTGTACAACCATTACTGTTAGTGACGGTGAGCGTAACTGTGGGTGACAGGGCGTTGTTATAAGTATGCACAGGCATACTGCCGGAACCGGTAGTACCATCCCCGAAATCCCAGCTATAGGTGGTAATAGTACCATTCACCGGGTTGGACTTGTCCGTAAAAGTAACGTTGAAAGGAATACAGCCTTTAGCCGGGCTGGCGGTAAAATCCGGCTGGGGTTTCTCCCATACGGTAACCGTCTTTTCTATACTATTGGTAGCCCCGGCAGCGTTCTTCACAGTTAATTTTACCTTGTAGGTACCGGCAGTTGTATAGGAAGCACTGGGGCTTTGCTGTGTAGAGGTAGAACCATTTCCGAGGTCCCATTGCCAGGAAACAGGCGTGCCCGTTGAATTATCAACGAATTTAGTGATCAGGCTTTCGCAATCACTGGTTTTAGTGGGAGTGAATTCCGCCTTTAACTGCTGTGCATGTGCAGAAAAAAGCATGAGGAAGAACACAGTAAAGGTACAGGCTGCTTTGGTAATTAGGGACATGAAAAACAAGTTCGCGCCGGGAAAATAAGCATAAATTTCAATCCCGGCAATGATGATTGTTACCCGGCTTTTACAGGCCTGTAAATCACCCTTTTACGAACCACGCAGGATCTTCTCCATCTTCCTGCCCTTCGCCAGCTCATCCACCAACTTATCTAAATACCTCGCCTGCTGCGTTAAAGGGTTTTCGATATCTTCTACACGGTAGCCGCAGATCACCCCGGTTATAAGATGTACGTTAGGGTTGAGCGAAGCCTGCCGGAAGAACTCCTCAAAAGTCACTTTTTCTTTTATAAGTTCCTGCAGCTTCTTGTTGTTGAAGCCTGTCAGCCATGTTATCACTTCATGCAATTCTTCCTTAGTTCTGCCTTTCCTTTCTACTTTTTCAACATACAGGGGATAGACCGAAGCAAAGGTCATTTTTGCGATACGCTGATCTTGTTTGTGGGAATTGTCCATACCTTAAAGATACAAAGAAGCCCGAATTACCGCATGTGGCTTTATCTTTATTGCACAACCCCAATCTGCCTGAAAGTATTAATTACTTTTTTCGAGATGATGGCATTTCCTTTATCTGATGGATGTAATCCATCATAAGTAATATTTACTGCCTGGGGTGGATATGGATATTCATCATTTTTGGGATCAAATGGTATCGTAGTGAATTCCGGATAACGATAATTTACATATTTACCGCTGCGGGGATCTTTTAAACGCTTGAAGTTCACCATATGCTCCAGGTCAAGCAGCGGATCATGATACAGATCGATAACGGGTATATTCTCCATCTTTCCGATAGCGATCACCGCGTTGGCAAACGCTTCCAGTGATTGCCCGTTTTTAGCTTTATATGAACCATGCGCGTTATTATTGGCATCAAACAAATAAACAAAATCATTACGCTGCATAGGCGTAATGAGCACGATTTTCGCGGCCTGGTTCAACTGGCGTATCTTATCGATGATGATCCTGAATGAACCAAATACAGAATTAGTGCCTGTATTGTTCTTGTAATCATCGATGATCCCTACAGGCCGGCCACCCCACCAGTCATTTGTACCAAGGAATACGGTGTAAACATCTGCTTTCCCCAGCCCCAGATCTTCGATCTTGCCGGCTATATCACTTGACTTCCAGCCGTTATGTCCCTGGTTGATATAAAGCAGGTCAGGTAACCCCTCCACCACGCGGCTTAAATAACCTTTGGCAACACGATTGCCTGTTTCATCCGGGCGATCGTTCAGGTAGGTGATAGAGTCACCGATCGCCACCCAAACCGTTTGCTTTTCAGTAAAGGAAAAAAGGAACAATGTTCCGATGATTATGAATGTTCTTATCAGCATAAGGAAACCAAGATAAAAAGAATTGCAGGAAAAAGGTTACCAGGAATTGCCTGAACAGGGCATAGCTACTTAACCGATATACCGTATCCATGCCTGGCATATTAGATAATAACTTCAAAGTCCTTTTTCAACCAATACTGTTACCGGGCCAAGCAACCCACTATTCCTCAACGGCGACTCTTTAGATGGTCCGCTAATGGTCCATGTTTTCCGTTTTGCCTCCGGTAACGCAGCATCATAAACCAACCGGTTAAACCAGGTACTGGTTATTTCAACCTTCAGGGAATTTTTACCCGGAACTATTGCGTTGGTCATATCTAATTGATAAGGCGCACACCATACTGCACCGAGATCTTTTTCATTAAGCGTTACTTTTGCTATCATGTTCACGTCCCCCAAATCAATCGAAAAACGCATACCGGGTTGAACCTGTCCGATCTCAAACGTTGTTGTATAGGTAGCTGTACCGGAAAATGCTTTTGCTTCAGGCAACATCTCCAGGTCTTTCCATGGTTTTAACTCATTGATAACGATTGACTGCGGAGCACCCCAGCCCCCGGGAAACGAAAGGTCCCATGGCGCAGTCAGTTGCCTGGCAGTAATAGTTTTCATCTTTAATGGTTCATTTTGTTTTTCATTATTATGATGAAAGACTACAAAACATGCGCCTGCGACTGGCAGATCAAGCGATAGGGATGTACGGCCTGCATGCTGTTGTGTTGCAACAGCGCTGATGGTTCCGTTAACAGGGTCCCAGATCTCAACACTTCCGGTATTCCTGAAACTGAGTGTGCCCTTAAATGGCTGATCCCGGGGTGAACAAACAAAATACCAGTCAGCTCCTTCCGTTCTGCGATGCGTCCAGAGAACATTCCCTCCTGTAACATCGGGAGCGATCTTCAATTTCTTTAGGGCTTCTGATAAAGTTATGCCGGATATAATACGTCCTTTACCCCATATGTTTTCTACTGCTGTATTGAAGCGCATTTGTGACTTTTCGCCGCCACTAAGCGTAGCCAGGCTTTGGGGAGCATTGCCCACAACAGTAGCGCCATCACGTATGAGAGATTCCAGTTTTTCAAGGGTCTCCGGCAACATGTGCGTTGTTTCAGGTAACCATAATACCCGGTATTGTATTCCTTCAGGCGAAATAATCATGCCGTTTGCTACTGTAAGCCTGTTCAGTAAAATATCGGTGTTACAGTAATCATATTTGAATCCTTCAGGGAAAGAGGCATTCTGGTCTGGCTTATGATCCATTTCATCGCCGAGATACCAAAGCACATCAGACACCGGCTTGCCTCGCTCCTGTAAATACCCGCATCTTGCAAAATAGGTGTTCAGCAGGGGCATATGTTTCCACCAGGTTTGCTGCCGAAGGAATGGTGTTCCTATTTTTGCACCAAATGAAGTACCCGGTATTAAAGAGTCTGCGCGGGGATTGTGGGTATAGGTATGGTATACCAGATGTGTTACGCCTTCTGCCATGTTCACATTAGCTACTTCTTTAAGGGCCTGCCATTGTTCGTCCCACGTAAGTTCAAAAGATGTAAATGCTTCGGCAGCAACACGCGGTTTACCGTAAAGCCGCGCAGCAGAAGCAGTGGGTTTTATGGATTTGAAATTTAATGAGCCTACATATCCGTTTGAAAAAGGTTGCCAGAATTCGCACATGGGCACATCAGCAAACTTGTAATACTGCAGGATATCAGCGGGAAAAACATCTCCGGCCGCAGTCTCGTATGAGATAGCCATATTATTCTCTTTGGCTAACTTAGCCATTCGTCCAAAGAACTTATTCGTAAACAGATCGTTTGTAGTAGAACGCCAGTCATGCAGGAAACGGAATGTGGTCTCCTGATCTTTCAGCACATAACCGAACAACGCAGGAAGCCATTGCCGGAGTGAATAACCTGCTACACGACTAAACTCCGATTCCATATTATCCGTCCAGGTTTGTGTTTCACATTCCCAACTATCCATCAGCATGCCATTCAGCAAGCCTTTTCCCAAGATGCCTTTTTCTCCGGAGAGGCGGCCGATATACCCTGCAAAATGTGCGTCAGCACCTGCTTCTGAAAGTTTATTACATTCCCATCCGGTGCCCTCCGGAGGAGCCGGACCATTTTTCCTTCCGCTATTTACATGCCCTATACGCAGGATGGTCCACTCTCCCGGAGGAGCATTCCATGTCAGACCACCGTGCCCGTCTGCCATTTGAGTAATATCCAGGACCTGCGCCGGATCAATGTACGTTTGAGGGGATTGATGATATTTTGTCCCCTTGCGATCAATGCTTCGCAATGTCCATCCCGCTTCCGACTCCCAGTTATTCTTACGGGCAGCTGAAAAGAAATGAATGTAGCGCAGCGACATCTCATGTTTGTTATTGATAGAGATCCTATATTTCTTCACACCTTTTACTTCTTCACATGCAAAAGAAATGGGTTGGTTGTCCTGCCAATTAGCGGAAGGTATAGTTGTATTCAGAATATCTTTTGTTTTACCATCAGCCGTTATCGCCGCTACTTTCATCGTTACACCAGGCTCATAATTCCATGCATGGCTCAAACTGTTGACACTCGGAAATTCAATAGTTCGTACAGTTCCAGTATCAGGAAAAGTAACTTCAACCCAATATGGCTCCCCGGATGCTGCCGGAGCGAAACGCAAAGGACCTTGTCCCTGCTTCAGCACCAATTCATTCCATGAAATATTACTGCTGCCTGTAGCAGATTGCGGTGTAAGAGGCTTTGCCATATCTCCGGATGGTGTAGGAAATGCCAGCACTGCAATGTCTTTGTAATCCCGCCAGGGTTCCCTGCTTGGTTGCGGTTGGTCCAACTGCACCTTTATTACACCTTTTCCTCCTTTTATGTCCGTGCGGGTCCAGACCAGGTTACGCATGGCATTGGCGGGCGTGATCCAGGGACCTCCTGCCATTGCCCATCCCGGGCAGTTTTGCATGGTAAACCGTAAACCCAGGCGGCGGCATTCCTGGGCGGTATGCAGCAACGCGTCTTCCCATAATGGGCTAAGACAGGCAATCTGAGGATCTACACCTGGCCACGGACCACCAAACTGGCCGTGGAATAGTTGAATTCCGGAAATACCCGCATCCGCAATTGCATTTAGGTCTTCTGTAATGCCTTTTTTTGAAACATTTCCCCCTATAAAATGAAACCAGGTTTCCGGATAATACACTTTCGAAGGTGCCATGAAAGCGGCTTTGTCATGCGCTCCAAAACTACGGTTGAGTTGTTCTGCCGGGGGCAGAATTGGCGGTACCTGGGAGGATGCTGATAATATGTTTATCAGCAGCAATAGCAGGGAAAATATATTTCTTAGATGCATGTTATATTTTGAAGAGGAAAAAAGTACAATAAGTTCATGTCAAAAACAATAGATAACCCTGGAGACTTCTGCCAGGATAAAAAGCCTGCTCAATAAGTTGGCTTCAGAAGGGTGCCCGGAATGGTTCCCCGATCCTGGTATCAATATGTTATTCACTCATCCATTTCCGGGAATTGCTCATTCTTCTATTCACCCTGGGCGTATTATTACTAACATTGAAGCTGGAATAAAACAACCTTCAATATGTATACGCACAACCTGATACATAGCAAATTGTCCTGGTATTTTATGCTCCTGACCGGGTCACTCCTTTTCATTTCCTGTAAAAAGGAAGGCCCCATGGGACCTCCCGGCACGAATGGCAATGCCAATGTACACTCGGGTACAGTTTCTCTGACCAATACCGATTGGAAATGGGCTTCATCCTGGGCATTAATAACCAGTACCGGGACTTCTACCTTCTATGCCACAAGATATGCGGAGATCAACACAGAGCTGATTACCCAGGAAATTGCAGATAAAGGTTCAGTGCAGGTTTTCTTTAAGCCTAATAATGAAGGGTGGGTGCCATTTCCTTATATACTCCTGGATGTTACCCGCAATTATTTTTTCAATTTCATGTATGAGTATATGCCGGGAAAAATTCGTCTGCATTACTTTTGGAGTTCCAATATAGCGGGGGCCGGTGTTCCAACAGGGTTGAATACTTATCCCCTTCCCAATTACACGTTCAAGTATGTGATCACCGCTGCCCAGTGAAAGGGAATTTGGGGAAGGGTTAAAATAGAAAAAGGTTGGAAAATAATCCAACCTTCTAAGTGCCCAGAACAGGAATCGAACCTGCACTCCGTTGCCGAAACAAGATTTTGAGTCTAGCGCGTCTACCAATTCCGCCATCTGGGCAACGATTCAGGACTTAAATACCTGATCGCGGGATGCAAATGTAGATAATCTCTCAATAATCCGCAACAAATATTTTCTTGATACATAAAACTCCTTTAGCTGTACCACATCCCCTACCGTAGCATTCCCCGCAAGGTACATATCTATCACCGGCTGTATCCTGCTGCAAAGCTGCTGCTCCAACCCATTCAGCTGCTCACGAAGTTTAGCAATAGCCGCAGCTTCAGGCGCCAGCTCCAACTGCATCAATTTCTCATTCACTACCAGCATCTCCATTAAAAAAAGCTGAGGTAAAGGCTGCCGCTCTCCATGCCCCAGGATCTCTTTCAGTATTAATTCGTAGTCCATCCTTATTTTGCTGAAAAGCAAATTTACAGTAATGTTGTGTACCCAAGAACAATCATGACAAATACAATTCACATTGGCCTCATAAGGGAAGAAAAAATACCACTGGATAACCGCGTAGCTTTTACGCCGCTGCAATGCCAGTGGATCCTTACCCACTACCCTAACGTTCAGATCACGGTACAGCCCTCGCCGCACCGCTGTTACAAAGACGAAGAATATCGCGCTGCCGGTATTCATATGGCTGAAGACCTCTCCCATTGCAGCATCCTGCTGGGCATTAAAGAGGTACCTGTAAACAGCCTGTTACCCGGTAAAACATACCTCTTCTTCTCCCATACCAAAAAGAAACAGCCGCAGAACCAGGCCATGCTGCAGAATATCCTGCAGCAGAACATCCGGCTCATAGACTACGAATGCCTGGTACATGAAGATGGCCAGCGCATCCTGGGTTTCGGGTTCTTTGCCGGTGTGGTGGGCGCACATAACGGACTGCTGGAATATGGCCGCAGAACAGGCCTGTTCAACTTCAAGCGCGTACACGAGTGCCACGATTTCCAGGAACTGATCACCCACTACTTCGGCGTAAAGCTACCACCCATGAAGATAGTGGCCACCGGCTCCGGCCGCGTTACCGCAGGCATACTGGAAGTAATGGGGCTGCTGGCCATCAAGTACATCCCGCCTGAAGAATTTATGATCAACTCCTACGCCTACCCTGTGTACACACAGCTCAAGGCCGGGGAACTGTATTTAAGGAAGACAGATAAAACCTACAGCCGGGAAGACTTCCACGCCAACCCGGGTAAATACGACTGCAAATTCCTCCCCTATGTTACCTGCAGCGATGTACTCATGAATGGTATCTATTGGGACAAGAACATAGAACCCCTCTTCACCTGGGACGACCTTACCAAAGATAACTTCCGCATACAGGTGATAGCAGACATCACAGACGATCAGAATGGCTCTATTCCCTGCAATATAGAAGATGCTACCATCGAGGAGCCGGTCTATGGTGTAAACCGCTACAACAGGCAGAAAACAGCTCCTTACGAAGCAGATTCCGTTACCATGATGTGCGTGAGCAATCTCCCCAATGAGCTGCCCCGGGATGCCTCCCAGTTCTTTGGCGATCAGCTGATGAAATATGTGTTTGATGAATTGATGAAAGGAGATACAACCATGATCGAAAAGGCTACCATCACCCGCGATGGAGCACTCACGGAAAGGTATTCCTACCTGGAAGATTATGCTAAAGGTAAAGGTAGTACTGTTGAAGTAACGCACTGAATTCCGGGGTATAGTTCCGCTGTGCGTCGTAAATAGATATTTCGGTAGTATTCAAAGTTCCCGCAGGGCCAAAGATCCCTACCGCCCGGAAATAATCATGCGCAGGTGTTTGCCGTACCAACAGCAATTCACGCAATACAAAACCTCCTGAAACAGCCAGCGCATTAAATCGCTGAAAACCATCATAGGGCAGCAATACAGAAAAGGAACCATCTTTGCTAAGCAACCGCTTAATAGCAGCCAGCAATTCTTCATACCCCAGCGAAACAGCATGCATCGCTGCATTCCGTTGATGAGAAGGGCTCTTCAGATCTTGTTCGTAAAATGGTGGATTGCTTATAATGAAAGGGTAATGCTCACCGGAAAAAGCCCGCACATCTTCCCGGATCACGTGAAGACGGTCTCCCCAGGGGGAAGCCTCAAAATTAGCAGCAGCCTGCAACGCAGCCTGTTCATCCAGTTCAATGGCATCTATGGCAGCGGAAGATTGCTGCGCCAGCATCAGGCTTAACAGTCCGGTGCCCGTACCAATATCCAGCACCCGCGGTACAGCAGGCATACGGGAAGCCGTGAATGCCCCCTGGATACAGGCATCCGTGCAGACCTTCATGGCAGTCTTATCCTGGTGTACGGTAAACTGTTTAAATTCAAAAAACGTATTCGCCATTACAAACGGATCATCAAACTGGGTAAACGCATATCCCTGTGCGGAGATACAGGCTGGTATAACTTCACTTCCAGGTCGCTGTAAACACTCTTCTCCCCGAAGCTCATATTCAATGGCTGCTCATATAGTTCCTGCGGAACATCTTTATCGATAGCAAACACCGTTTTATCTGCAAAGCGGTTATAGAATTTCACGACCAGCTGATTTTTGCCTTCACGCAAAGGAAGCAACAAATACTCCTGTTGCAGGGTATCCCGTGCAGGGTTATTATGCACGGTTTGTTCTTCACCATTCAAAAACACCTGTATGCCATCCCCGCTGGTAAAGCGAAGCACATAAGGTGTAGCCTTAGCTGCATTGATCTCCTGCAAAACATAATATGACTGATCCGGCGTAACATCCAGTTCATAACGCGCTCCATTTTTCCACGAAGGCTGGGCTGTCCATACCTTACCGTTCTTAACAGGCCAGGATTGGGAAGGATCGATATTATACAAGTCTCCATTGCTCCAGCCAATGCCGGACCAGTAAGGGCCGTTCAGATACATTTGCCCGAAGCTGACTGCAACCGGAGGAATAGGAATAACACTGCCATTCAGCAAAACCTGCTGCTCATTACCATTCAGATTAACTGAAATAGTTTTTCCCTTCTCCTGCGCCGTATACACAAGCACCGGCGGCTTTGCCCTTCCTCCTGCAAAATGCCAGGAATACGCTACCGTGCTGCGATAATAACTGTTATAATCCGCACCGGAAATGCTATAATGTTTCACCGCATTATCCCTGTTCAGCACCGGAACATCTATGCCTTTATTCCTTTCTATCTTAACAGATTTTGCATGCCGGAATCGCAAAACCTTTACTTCATTCAATGTAAGATCAGCAGGAAGAATGATCTGCTTACCTTCTTTAGTATCCTTTGTGGAAAAACGTTTACCGGCATTATCAGTTACCTTAATTGGCCCGAATACACCTTTCAGATCAAGCACCCTGTCCGCAGGCAACTTCAGCACATACAAATACACCACATCATTTTTAACGGTCACTTCTCCCCAATCAAATGTATGATCGAAAGGGTTTGCTGATGCACCGTAGATCCCTTCCCCATTCACTTTCAGCCAATCTCCGATACGCAACAGTACATCCTTTTCAAACTCCACTACAGAGCCATCACCACGAGGGCCTATGTTCAACAGGTAATTCCCGCCGCGGCTCACTACTTTGATCAGGCCCACCAGTTTCTCATGCGCTTTATCTTCCACTTTACCATGCTCCTGCCAGGAACGATATCCCCAGGTTTCATCATACACAGAAGCGGGCGTTTGCCAGGGTGTGGCTATTTTATAATCAGGATAATCGTTATCACCCATCACACAGAAATCACCTGCATCATTGCCCAGGCGGCCGCTTACCATGCAATCAGGTTGAAGTTTGTGTACCAGGTCTGCCAACTCTTTACTCTGCACAGGTGTTAAAGATCCCATATCAAACCAGAGTTCAGAAATAGGGCCGTAATTACTCAGTAATTCTGTTACCTGGTTCAGGTTATACTGATGATGTTCAGGTGTGATCGGATCGCTGTTGCTGGCAGAAATAGGGTACGCCTGCGGATAATTCCAATCTATAAGGGAGAAGTAAAGCCCCATCTTAAAGCCATTCCTTTTGCAGGCTTCGGACAGCTCTTTAATGACGTCTCTTTTATAAGGTGTGGCATCCACCACATTGAATTTTGTGTAAGCGGACTTAAACATGCAAAAGCCATCGTGGTGTTTGGAGGTGATCACCACGCTCTTCATACCCGCTGCTTTAGCGAGTGCAACAATGGAATCAGGGTTCCATAAAGAAGGGTTGAAACGTTTGGCCACCGCTGCATAATTATCGCTGTAGATACCACCATGATGCGCACGGATCTGTTCACTGTAACCACGGCTCACCTTCTCTCCTTTCCACATACCACCCAGTGTGGAATAGATAGCGCCCCAGTGAATGAACATGGAATACTTCTGGTCTTTCCATTCCTGTAAAGCCTTAGACTGGGCCATAGCACCAGAACCCAAAAAGCACAGCACAACAATTGCGAGGATAGTTCTTCTGATCATACAAGATTATTTATTCAAAAGCAGCGCGGGCGCTCGGTATAGTATCTAAAGGACTGAATGCCCCTGCCAGGTATTTATAATGTGCCGTCATGGCTATCATGGCAGCGTTATCTGTGCAATATTCAAATTTAGGGATATATACGTTCCACTGATGTTTTTCTCCATACTCCTTCAAGCCCTGGCGCAACCCTGAATTAGCACTCACGCCACCAGCTATACTGATCTCCCGTACACCTGTTTCCTGCGAGGCTTTCACCAGTTTGTTCAGCAGGATGGTAACAATGCGGTGCTGAATAGAAGCACAGATGTCGCGCAGGTTGGCCTCCACAAAATCTGCCTGTTTCGCACGATTGTCCTGTAAAAAATATAAGATCGCTGTTTTCAGTCCGCTGAAACTGAAGTTCAGTCCGGGGATCTGTGGCTCAGGGAATTTAAACTTAAAAGGATCCCCTTCTTTCGCATATTTATCGATCAGCGGGCCGCCGGGATAAGGAAGCCCCAGTAATTTGGCGCTTTTATCGAAGGCCTCTCCTGCCGCATCATCTGTAGTTTCCCCGATCACCCGCATCTGCAAAGGGCTTTCGCATAATACAATTTGGGTATGGCCACCGGATACAGTTAAGCAAAGAAAAGGGAATGCCGGTTTGGGGTCTTCAATGAAATTAGCCAGCACATGCGCCTGCATATGATGCACGGCTATCAATGGCACATCCAGGGCCAGGGCCATGGACTTGGCAAAACAACTGCCTACCAGCAGGGAACCTATCAGGCCCGGGGATTGGGTGAAGGCAATGGCATTCAGGTCAGCAGGCACCATGCCTGCTTTTTTCAAAGCAGCATCCACCACAGGTACGATATTCTCCTGGTGGGCACGGGAGGCCAGTTCAGGCACTACGCCGCCATATTGTTCATGTACGGATTGATTGGCGATGATATTGGACAGGATCTTTCCATCCGCTATCACAGCGGCGCTTGTTTCATCGCATGAAGACTCTATTGCTAAAATATTAACCGGCATAATTGGGCGCAAAAATACGCTAATTGCTGCGGATCGCAACTACCGGGTTCAGTCTGCTGGCAGAAAAAGCCGGGATAAATCCAGCCAGTACACCCACTATAGCGGATATGGACAGCCCCAGGATAATATTCCCTGTAGACAAGGCTATCTCAAAACCGGAGAACATATTCTGGGCCAGTTTGGCCGAGCCATATACCATCAGCAGCCCCAATCCCCCGCCGATCATACAAAGCATCACGGCTTCAAAGAGGAATTCCAGCAGGATAATACCCGGCCGCGCGCCAATGGCCTTTTTCAGGCCTATGATATTAGTTCTTTCTTTAACGGTCACAAACATGATATTCGCTATCCCAAAGCCCCCTACGATCAGTGCAAAACCTGCAATGATCCAGCCGCCCAGGTTAATTACGCCAAAGATACTTTCCAGTTCGTCCTGCGCCGTGGTGATCTCGTTCAGGGCAAAATCATTATCCTGCCCGGGTTTCAGACGGTGTATAGCACGCATGGCGCCAGTGAGGTCATCTTTCAGCTGCCCCACGGCTACTCCCTCTTTTGCGCGGATCATGTAAAAAGGATCCGCAAAACGGCGTTCATCTATAATGGTCCTCGCAAACAGGTAAGGCATCAGGATGGTATTATCACCAAATACCCCGCCCAGCATACTATCGCCTTTTTTCTTCAATACCCCTACCACTTTGCAGTTCCTTCCCGCAAAACGCACCACCTTTCCCAGCGCAGCTTCCGCAGTAAAGAACAGGCCCTCCCATACATTGGCACCCAGTACGATCACGTTGGAACCTGCTATCAGTTCAGAAGGACTGAAATACCGGCCCATGGCTATATCCACAGACTGCATCTTTTCAAGGTCCATGGTCACGGCCAACAGCTCTACGTTTTCCATGTAATCGATCCCGTATTCTATTTTACGGCCGCCGGAACTGAAGAGATAAGTAACGGCATCCGCAGAAGCCACTTTGTCCTTGATCAGCTTCATCTCCGAATACTGCGGCTCAGGGCGCCCTACGTACTTCCACCAGTCCCCGTCTCCATCCCATGGCCATTTCTGCAGATAGATCACATTGGTACCCATGGATTTCAGGTCTTTCCTGATACTGGATTCCATACTGTCTGTTACCGTAAGTACGGCTATGATACAGAAGATACCAATGGTAATACCCAGCAGCGAAAGAAAAGTGCGCAGTTTATTCACCCGTAATTCGGACAAAGCCATACCAAGGCTGCTCCATAAGATCTTGAGGGTCGAAAGCATATTTCAAATTTACTATATAAAGCAATGCAACCAACGGGTTTGTGACTAATGGTTGTAAACCCTTATTTCGGGAGAAAAAATGTACCTTTGCCCCCATTTTATTAAAGACGGATGAAATACGAAAACGAGATCAACAAAAGGAAGTCATTTGCCATTATCGCCCACCCGGATGCGGGAAAAACCACCCTCACGGAAAAGTTCCTCCTCTTCGGGGGCGCTATCCAAACGGCGGGCGCGGTAAAATCCAATAAGATCAAAAAACATACTACTTCAGACTTCATGGAAATTGAACGCCAGAGAGGTATCTCTGTGGCTACTTCCGTGATGACCTTCGAATACAGGGACATTCTCGTGAACCTGCTGGATACCCCCGGTCACAAGGACTTTGCCGAAGATACCTACCGCACCCTTACAGCAGTAGACAGCGTTGTGCTGGTGATTGACTGTGTAAAGGGGGTGGAAGAACAAACCAAAAAACTCATGGAAGTTTGCCGCATGCGCGATACGCCGGTGATCATCTTTGTGAACAAACTGGACCGCGACGGCAAAAACCCCTTCGACCTGCTGGATGAACTGGAAGAACTCCTCAACATCCGGGTACGCCCGCTGAGCTGGCCTATCAATATGGGTAAAGACTTCAAGGGCGTATTCAACCTCTACGATAAAAGTTTTGTTTCCTTTGCTGCCAACAGGAAAGCAACAGACGATGATATCGTGCCACTGCAAGACCTCAGCAGTCCTGAAGTGGATGAACTCTTCAACCCCACCGATGCCAAACAACTGCGCAACGATGTGGAACTGATAGAAGGCGTATACGATCAGTTTGATAAAGATGCTTACCTGGAAGGAAAGCTGGCCCCTGTATTCTTCGGTTCTGCTGTAAACAACTTTGGTGTAAAGGACCTGTTGGATACCTTCGTAGAAATTGCCCCCACTCCGCGTGACCGGCAATCCACTACGCGGGAAGTGAAAGTGAACGAACCCAGGTTCTCCGGTTTCATTTTCAAGATCCACGCCAACCTCGATCCCCGGCACCGCGACCGGATCGCCTTCCTCCGTGTTTGCTCCGGTAAGTTTGAAAGGAATAAATACTTCCACCACGTAAGGCTGGATAAGGATGTGCGGTTTGCCAATCCTTACAGCTTCCTGGCACGGGAAAAGAATATCATCGATGATGCCTATCCCGGAGACGTGGTAGGTTTATTCGATACCGGCAACTTCAAGATCGGCGATACTTTAACAGAAGGAGAAAATTTCTATTTCACCGGCATTCCCAGCTTCTCTCCTGAGTTGTTCAAGGAACTGGTGAATAAAGACCCGATGAAAACAAAACAACTGGAAAAAGGCATCAACCAGTTAACAGACGAAGGCGTTGCACAGCTTTTCACACAACACAACGGTAACCGCAAGATCATCGGTTGCGTGGGAGACCTGCAATTTGAAGTGATACAATACCGGCTGTTACAGGAATATGGTGCCTCCTGCCAGTTCAATACCTTACCTTTCTACAAAGCCTGCTGGATCACAGGGCCTAAACAAAAGCTGGAAGAATTCACCCGCTTTAAAGGCGCTAATGTGGTGCAGGATAAAGACGGGCACCTGGTGTACCTCGCACAATCAGAATGGTACCTCAATACAGAACGGGCCAACAATCCGGAGATTGAGTTCCACTTTACTTCAGAGATCCACAAATAACTACTTTTTACCCATAAACCGCTGTACAGCCAAATGTACAGGGGGTTCTTTTTTTCCGGCAATTTGAAACACCTATCTTCCTGCAATTTGAAATACAAACGGCGCCCTGAAAAAGGCGCCGTTTTCTTGTACGACCAACTCAATTATTGCGTGAAAAGACTTTTGCTTGTTAGGCAAATTCCGCAGCAAAAATAATTGAATGCGTACCGCGTTATTTATGGATTTGGAAATTAGATTTACGCAATGCGGAAAACTACAGGGCAACCACTGCCCCATCTCCATAGATCTGTTGTTTGTATTTTAAAGAAGGCGAAGGAATAAAAGGCCCCAGGTTCAGCGCACTCCATTTCTCATCTATCTTTTTGATGGTAGCATCATCTGCCACGATAATGTTCGGCCAGTCGCGCTGAAAATCATCATGCTCTTTTGTTTTAATGGTACCATCCAAACCCAGGCAGGCCGTTACCAGGTGAGGATCTTTACCCGAAGGCCTTTCCGTGAGGATGTTATCCCGCTTAGGGTCCAGGTTATTACAGAAACGCCAGAGTGCGGAAGGCAGGTCCTGCGGATCAACTGTATGCTCTACATACAGGATCATTTTAACGCCTTCCATACCCTGCTCTGCTACCAGCCGGGGATGCAGTTCCCGCACATGATTGCGGCGCGATTTCTCTATGGCTACGATCAGGCAGGGAATGTCCATCTGCAGCAAAGCAGTGTTCACACCTTTTACTTCAGGATATGCAGCTTGTAATGCTGCTGCGTTCACGTTGGGTTTGAATACAGTCCGGTCAAAACGGTCATCTCTTTCTTCCGGTAGTTTACCTGTTCCATCGATGCACATCTTACCACCAAAGCCCATCCTGGAGCAGGAATGATCCAGTACATCCATTGGCCCCTGGCTGAAATAAACATCCGTGGCGGGGTTCAGGTCTTTAAATGCATATTGTGCCAGCGCTTTATAGTCTGTGATCTTTGTGCCGGTATCTGTAACAGCCAGTATCTTGTTGAACATCATCTGCCCGGCACCCCACATGGCATTCATCACTTTCTGTGCCTGGCCCGGATAATCTTTGTGGATCTGCGCAATCACCAGGTTATGGAAAACACCTTCCACCGGCATTTCCATATCTACTATCTCCGGCACCAGCGTCATTTTGATAGGTGCAAGGAAGATCCTTTCGGTAGCTTTACCGATCCATGCATCTTCCTGCGGGGGGATACCTACGATGGTAGAAGGATATACGGCATCTTTACGATGGGTGATGGCGGTAACATGGAAACGGGGATACCAGTCTGCCAGGGAATAATAACCGGTATGGTCCCCGAAAGGCCCTTCCCAGATCAGTTCTTCTCCCGGTTCTACATATCCTTCTATCACAAAGTCCGCATCTGCCGGCACTTCAATATCCGGTTGCGTGATGCATTTTACCAGCTCTACTTTTTTCTTCCGTAAAAAACCCGCCAGCATGTATTCATCCACATTTTCCGGTAAAGGCGCTGTGGCAGAATAGGTATATACCGGATCGCCACCCAGGGCTACCGCCACAGGCATGCGTTTATTGAGCTTCTTATATTCAGAGAAATGTTTGGCGGATACTTTGTGCATATGCCAGTGCATGCCCGTCATGTCTTTTTCAAACACCTGCATACGGTACATGCCCACGTTACGGGAACCAGTATTAGGATCTTTGGTATGAATAACGGGGAGCGTTATAAAAGGCCCGCCATCCTTAGGCCAGCAGGTCATTACCGGCAATTTGCCCAGGTCAGGATTGTTGATCACCACCTCCTGGCAGGCACCGCGCCCGGAGATCACCCTGGGCATCCAGGAAGCAAACTGGCTCAGCTTAGGCAGCATAGCCAGTTTATCGAGAATGCTTTCTTTAGGTTTGGAAAGCATTTTGAAAAGCCCCTCTATCTCGCGTGCCACATCATCCAGCTCCTGCACACCCAGGGCCATGCACATCCTGCGGTAACTGCCCATGGAATTGATCAGCACAGGGAAATCATATCCCGTGTTCTCAAATAACAAGGCCTTGCCGCCATCGGGAGATTTGCTGATCCGGTCTGTGATCTCTGCTATTTCCAGGTGAGGGTCCACATAAGTGCTGATGCGCACCAGTTCTCCCGCTTTTTCCAGCGTATCAATAAAATGCCTGAGATGCTTATATGCCATACTGTTTGCTGCTTTTCGTTCAGTAGGCAAAAGTACGCCATTAAAGACATAAAAAAAGGCCCCGACGGATCGGAGCCTTATTGCGTATACTACCTAGCGATTAAATACAATTACACCTGATATCCCGGGCCTGCGCGGAGGAGGCGGTGGCGGAGGATATGGATAACGTGGGCGAACCACTACCACTCTCTCCCTGCAATCATCTCTCCGGTAATCCCGGTGTTTGTAGTGTCCCCGTCCTCTACCCCTTCTGTCATCATAACAATCATCGTCGTAGTGTTGTACAACTACAACCGGACGTGGTGGCGGTGGGTGATGATGGTGACCTCTGCGTTGTGCCTGCGTTGCATAGGATGCTCCGATTACGAGGAGCGACATCAAAAGAAGCTTTTTCATAGCCTGCTGTTTTAATTTCTCTTTCTATCCGTTGTCCCCTTTTGCCATTGGCGGACGGACTCGTGATAGTAAATCCAATAAGTATGCCAATTCCATAACTACGTTTATACCAATACGTTAGGCACAAAAAAAGACAGTTCCGCTTTTCAGCAGAACTGTCTTTTTACTTTTCTATTTGGACTTGATTGGGGGATGAATGCATTTGTAAATGCAACCATCATGCCAAAATTATTTACATCTTAAAACACTTCGAGAAGTTGGTGCTGCGGCGGCCATCAGAGCCTCCGCCTAAACGGTACATAATAGTAAGCCCGGTAAATGTATACCAGTCTTTGTTCTTTGCAGAACCTCTCTGCGTACCATCCAGCGGATACGTTCCCGGGATCCCTTTTGTACCCGGCTCATCCCCGCGGTAGGCATAATCTACCGCCAGCTGGCCTCTTTCTGCCAGCAAAGTATTCTGGTCAACATAAGTAGTACTTACATCATCCAGGTAATCGGTAAAAGTAGCACGAAGCCCTATTTCAAAACCAAGTGTTAAACGGTCTGTAAAAAGATATTTAAAACCTGCGCCAAATGGAATAGATACCTGGTAAAGGCTATATTGATTCCCTCTTTCAGGATACTGTGGTAATCCCTGCCCTTCTGTGCTGAGGCGGCGTAATCTTATTTTATTACCTAAAGAATCTTTTGCAGTAGGATAAAAACTGAACAGCGCCACACCTCCGAAGAGATAAGGCGTAAACCCTTTTTCATCAATATCGAAGAAGTTTAACTCTGCTCCCAGGTGCCCTTCCCAGATAGGAGAACTGAAACTGAGGTTACGGCTTTGCAGGGCAATGCTGGCATTCGTTCTGTCGTTGGCAGCTACCATACCAAAAGTACCTCCGGCGCGCAGCGTCAGATAACGGTTGATGTCCTTTTTCACAAACAGCCCGATCATGGGGCGCGTGTAACCAAAATCGACCCTCTTTTCAGAAAGGTCTCCGCTATAATTGCTAATACCGGCAGTAGCGCCTACATGCCAATCCTGAGCAATGCAGCATAAAGGGGTAGAGATCATTATAACAAACCAGAGGATCTTCTTTTTCAAGGTTGATGGTTTTAATAGGTTACCGATAATAAAACGTTGCGTATAAGAGAATTAGTATTCGCCACGGCTACAATCGTGTACGAAATTATACATTTTTCTCATTTATTACAATTATAATCATATGATAATAAAAGGCTTTTGGCCCACAGTAGGGCTTAAAGCCTTATTTTTGCGGCAGGTACGATATTTGAGCCGCAGTTTAACCATTTACCATATAAAAAAAACGTAAGTACTAAGTGAGTAGTCCCCGCCGGAAAAAAATCATACGCTGGATCTTTGGTAGTATAATAGCCTTGTTGCTGCTGCCCGTTCTGTTACTAATCCTACTGCAACTGCCTGTGGTACAGAATTTCGTGCGTTCCAAGGCAGAGTCTTACCTGCAAAAACAATTAAAAACAGACGTAAGGATCGGCGGACTGCGTTTCTCCTGGTGGAATTCCATGACCCTCAGGCAGGTGTATATAGGCGATACCCGCAAAGACACACTCCTGTCCAGCGGAGAGCTGTCTGTAAAATACAACCTGCTGGGCCTCATGAGCAATGAACTAAAGATCAATACCCTCCATTGGGAGGATGCCGTGATCAATATCTACCGGCCGGCAAAAGATACTGCTTTCAATTACCAGTTTGTGATCGATGCATTCAGCTCTCCTGCCGCTAAAGAGGATACACTGATCGAAGAATCCGGCACCACCCTCAGCTATCACATCGGTAATGTTCAGCTGGAAAGGATGAACATCCGTTTCCACGATTCACTCGGCGGCATGCTCGCATCTGTCACCCTTAAAAACCTGGAAGTATTGCCGGATACCCTGAAACCGGATAATGGTACTTATTATATAAAGAATTTCCTGGCAGACGGTTTACAGGCCACCGTCGTGCAGCAATACAGGCCGTCATCAGCTAAAGCGGAAGTAGCAGAAAGTACAGCAACACCATTTGACCTTGCCGTAAAAGAACTTAGCATCCGCAACACACAATGGAGCTATAGTGATGAAGCCAGCGGATTATCTACCGAAGGCGTTATCGGCCAGCTGGCATCCCGCCGTTTACACTTCGACCTCATCAAAACCCTGATCACCACTGATCTGCTTTCCCTGGAAAGATCAAAGGCCACGCTCGATTTCCGGAAAGCGATGGACACCACCGTGGTGGTAAAAGATACCAGTGCTGCGCCCAATACCTGGAAAGTACTGGCTAAACAATTGCAGGCAAAGGAAGTGGATTTTGCCATGAGTAATCACCTGGCTCCCCGCCTTTCCTACAAACAGGCGATCGATTATAATTACCTCAACATCCGGCACCTGCTGCTGGATGCCAATGATATTGCATATAGTGCAGACAGTACCACCGCTACCCTGCTGGCCGGCGCCGTGGAAGAACAATGCGGCCTGCAATTAAAGCGGCTGAAAGGTAAAGTGCGTTACACCAACCAGGAAGCACAATTATCCGGCTTCATCCTGCAAACCGGCGAAAGTAATATCGATGCAGACATTCACCTGAAAGCCCCCTCCTGGTCTACGATCTCCGAACAGTTAGGTCTGCTGGAAATTAAGGCCAGCGTACGGCCTTCTTCCCTTACGCTCAAAGAGGCTTTATTCTTTGTGCCGGATATGCGCAGCAATCCTTCCCTGCAACCCATCTGGAAGAAACACCTCGCCTTACATGGAGAAATTACCGGCAGCCTCGCACAATTGAATATACCCGGCCTGGAAGTAAAAGATAACGATCAGAATTACCTCTATGTAAAAGGAACGACTTACCAGGTAACTGATCCGGACCGTATGGGCGCAGACCTCGTAACCGTGAAAATGCTGAGCAGTAAACGGGGCATTGAATCCTGGCTGCCTCCCAATACACTCCCCGCCTCTGTGCAGTTACCCAATAAGCTCATATTGAATGGCGCTATCAGAGGCGGCATGCAGCAACTGAAGCCAGACCTGATGCTGAGCACAGATATGGGCAATGCCAAACTGAAAGGTGAAGTAGCGGAATTTATGGATATGAAAAAGATCCGTTACAACATGACCCTTGATGCACAAAACCTGCAACTGGGGCGGATGCTGGGAGATACCGCCATGGGCAGCCTGGATGGTACCGTAACGGCCAAAGGAAAAGGAGTTGATCCTCAAACCGCAGATGCACAGGCGAATGTAGACATCCGCTCTTTCACGTATAACCGCTACACATACCAGGGCATTCAAATGGATGCCACACTGCTCAAGGGTGCTTATACCGCCAAAGGCGGCATCAACGATCCCAATGCAAAAGCCGTTTTTGACCTGGCCGGCAAACTGGATACACTCCACCCTGCCATCAGCGCAAAAATGGATATAGATAAATTCGATCTGCTGGCCACGCATTTTACTACAGACCCGCTGATCGTAAAATCCTGCCTGGATGTTCAACTGGACAATCTGGCACCCCGCAAGCTAAACGGGTACGCCGCCATCCACAAACTGCAACTCCTGGACGACAAAGAGATGTATGCCATAGATAGCATCCTGCTGAAAGCCAGTGTGGAAGACGGTCTGCAGAAACTTCGCCTTACGGGTCCCTTTGGATACCTCAGCGCTTCCGGTGATTTCAACTACCAGACGTTCGCCACCGCAGCAGGCAATCTTGTAACACGGCACCTGGAAGCAGTAGCCACGCAACCAACTGCTAAAACAGAAAGGCAGTGGATGCAATTTTCCGGCAGCCTTTCCATTCCCAAATCATTACGTAAACTCTTCCCCGATATACAACTCGAGAAACCACTTAGCTTATATGGCAGGTTGAATACAGACAGCAGCTTCCTCGATGCACACTTCTCCCTTCCCGGTATGCGCTACGATTCTTTTAAAGTAGATACGCTGATTGCCGATGTGATCGTAGACACCGCAAAGATGGATGCGAAAGTATTACTGGCACATTTATACCACCCGCAGATCCCCTTAAGGCGCACCAGGTTATCTGTAAGTGCCAGCAAAGGTTTAGTGGACTGGGACCTGCTGATGGGCAGAGAAAAATACAAGGTAGGCGGCCTGGTACACTTCCTGCCCAACGACAGTATGCTGATCTCACTGAAGAAGGACCTGGTATTAAACCGGCAGGCATGGACGGTAAGCGGAGATAATAAATTACTGATCAGGAGTGGCGGCGTGGCCTTTGCCGACATTGGCATAGAGAAAGGTGCGCAGGGTTTAAAGATCACTACAGCAGCGCCGCAACGAAGTAATTTCACCTTACCCGATCTTACCGTTACGCTGAAAGATTTCCGCCTCAGCACCATTACCAGCCTGATAGAAAAGGACACCGCACTGGCCGAAGGTATCAGTAACGGAAGCATCACCGTCACCAACCTGGATGATAATCCACTGATAGATGGTAAACTAACGATCGATAGTCTTGCCGCCATGGGTACACCTCTTGGCCAGCTGCAACTTACCGCCAATACCAATGCAGAAAAAGCGGTGCAGCTGGATGCCACCATCCAGGGCCATGGAAATGATGTACGCTTAAAAGGAACATATGCTGAAGTAATGGACCTCACGCTGGATATCGCCAAACTGAATATGAAAAGCGCAGAAGCATTTACGTTTGGAAATGTAACCGCTATGAAAGGAGATGTGAATGGCAGGATAACAGTAAAAGGCACAACAGATAAACCCATCATACGCGGCAATCTGCATTTCGAAAAAGTAGCAGGCCGCATCACCATGATCAATAACTACCTGCAATTACCTTCAGAAGACCTGGTGCTTGATGATAACGGCATCCGTTTTAACCAGTTTGTAGTAGCAGATAGCTCCGGCAACGAGGCTGTGGTGAATGGACAGATCCTTACAAAGGACCTCGAAAAGTTCCAGCTGCAGCTGGATGTGAATGCAGAGAACTTTATGGCATTAGGGTATGCAGACCCTAAAGATCCCGATCAGTTCTATTATGGCCCCGCATATATAGACGTGCGTGCACGCGTACGCGGAACACTGGACCTGCCAAGAGTGGAAATGAACCTGAAGCTGCGGGAAAAATCACAGGTAACAGTGCTGCTGCCGGAAGAAGAACCCGGCATTGCCAGCAGGGAAGGTATTGTTGAATTCTTTGACCCCGCAGAATGGCAGGATACTACGCTGCGTGTAAGAAAGGATACCATAGCAGCCACCAGGCTCAAAGGCATCATTTTTTCCGGGGATATAGAAATAACACCTGAATCCAGCCTGAAGCTGGTCATAGACCGGAATAACGGGGACTACCTGGAAGTAAAGGGAAATGCAACCCTGAACCTTACCATGGACCCCAGCAGTAAGATGAGCCTCACCGGCCGGTATGAGATCAATGAGGGAAAGTACGCCATGTCCCTCAATCAATTGATCAAAAGGGAATTCAAGATAGTAAAAGGCAGCACCATCATCTGGAATGGAGATCCTTTAAGTGCCGATGTAAATATCAAAGCCAGGTATGATGTAAATGCAGTGGCCGGCGATCTGATCCAGGACCAGATCAGCAGCACCGATCCCACAAGAGGCCGGTATAACCAGAAAGTACCGGTAGAAGTATACCTGAAGATCACGGGAGAATTAATGAAACCGGAGATAGCATTTGAACTGGATATGCCGGAGAAAGACCAGGGCGCATTGGATGGGCAGGTATACACCCGCATCAAACAGATCAACCAGGTACCTTCCGAATTGAATAAACAGGTAATGGGCTTATTGGTGCTCAACCGCTTCATCTCGGAAAATCCATTCGATCAGCTGGATAGCCAGAGCGGCAGCGCAGCAGAAGATATTGCACGAAAGAGTGTGAGCAAGATCGTTTCCCAGCAGCTGAATAACCTTGCCGGCAGCCTGATCAAAGGGTTTGATGTGAACTTCGATCTGCAGAGCGAAAATGCATATAACGATCAGGGCAGCAGATCTGAAAGTACCAATCTGAAAGTAGATGTATCCAAACGTTTGTTCAGCGACCGTTTAACAGTAAGTGTAGGATCTAACATCGGTATTTCCGGCGCACAAACACAGAACCAGAATGCCAGCTCCATCATTGGAGATGTATCCGCAGAATATACACTAACCAAAGATGGCCGTTACCGTGTAAGGGCTTATCAACGCAGCCTTACCGAAACCGTGGTGCAGGGCCAGATCGTAGAGACGGGCCTCACTTTTATGCTGGTAATGGACTATAACGAATTCAGGGAGATCTTCAGGAAAACCCCTAAAGAAAAGAAACAGGAACGCATCCGCAAGGACAATAAGTAATAAAGCATCATGATCAGATCAGTACGATACATACCATTTGTAATCAGCATATTGTTCCTCGCAGCATGCTCTACAACACGTACAGTACCGGAGGGAGACAGGCTGTATACAGGCGCAGACGTAAAGTGGAAGGATACGATAATAAAGAAAAAGCCAAAAGATTACAGCACAATCAAAACCGGTATGGAAGAGCGGATCAGGCCTTTACCAAACCGCAGGTTCCTGGGCATGCCCATTAAGCTGTGGCTCTATAACCTGGGCAATGAACCCAAAGGAAAAGGATTGAACTACCTGCTGCGCAAGAAATGGGGCGAAGCACCTGTACTGCTGAGCCAGGTGAAAGTGGATAGAACGGACGACATCCTTACCAGTTACCTGGAAGACAATGGATACTTTAATGCAGATGTTGACCATACCATAAAAAACAGCGGTAAAAAGAAAGCAGGCATTACTTTCACCGCCATTCCTGATTTCCGTTATACCATCCACCGCGTACGGTTTGATACGGACACCGGCCTGCTGGGCCATCACATCATGCTTACTACCCGCAAAACATTATTGAAACCGGATGATAATTACAGCCTTGATAAAATAAAAGAAGAAAGAGAAAGGATCCATGCTTTCCTGAAGGAGAACGGTTTCTATTACTTCACCCCGGACTATCTGCTGATACGCATAGATAGCGCACTGGGGAAACACCAGGTGGACCTGTATCTTACCACCAAGAAAACCACGCCGCCCACGGCACTCCGGCAATATTATATGAAGAACGTGGAACTGTTCACGAATTATGATCTTGCAAAAGACAGTGCGCAGCAATTCAGCAAAGGAGTGCAGTATCAAAACTTTACCATCATAGATCCGGACTCCCTGTTTAAACCCATTGTGTTCGACAGAACAGTATTCCTGCAACGGGATAGTATGTACCGCCTTAGCTCGCATAACATCACTTTACAAAGACTGGTGAACTTAGGTACTTTTAAATTCGTGCGGGGAAACTTCAGGCCGGCAAGGGATAGCAGCCTGCTCTATGCACGCTTCTTCCTAACCCCCTACCCTAAACGATCTTTACAGGTAGAAGTTTCCGGCACCTCCAAATCCAACAGTTTTGTAGGCTCACAATTGAAACTATCAGCCAAGAACAGGAACTTCCAACGGAAGGCTAATTTGCTGGAGATCTCCCTGGGCGGAGGTTTTGAAACACAGGTGGGTGGAAAAACCACACAGGTATCTACAAATGCGTATAGCCTTAATGGCGAAGTGTCCATTACTATTCCAAGGTTCTTCACCCCTGTTATCAGGTTCAACCCGCGTACCCCTTATGTGCCCAGAACAAGGTTCAGCCTGGGCTATGAAATGCTGAGCAGGCCTAACCTGTATAACCTCAACGCTTTCAATCTTCAATATGGTTATATCTGGAAGCAGACCAAATTCCTGGATCATGCATTGTACCCGGTAGCCATTACGTATGTACTGCCTTCCAGTGAATCACCTGAATTCCTGGAACAGAAAAAACAGGATCCTGCACTCGCTCAATCCATCTCTAAACAATTCATCCTGGGAAGCAATTATACACTCACTTACAATAACCAATCCCCGGAAAAATACCATAGCTTCTACGCCTATTTTAATACCGATGTAGCCGGTAACCTGGTAGGACTGTTTGCTAAAAAACAACCTGATGGGAAAAAGACCATTATCAATAACGACTTCTCCCAGTACATACGGTTCTCCGTAGATGGCCGTCATTATTTCAAACTAAGCGATAACCTCCGCTGGGTGAACCGTTTATTTGCGGGGTACGGGATTGCATATGGCAACTCTACCACCCTGCCCTTTGTAAAACAGTTCTTTAATGGGGGAAGCAACAGTCTGAGAGCCTTTCGTGCCCGTACATTAGGCCCCGGCTCCTACAGGGATGCGCCGGATGATCCCAACAACCCGGGTGCTAAGAACCTGCTGCTGGCCAATGCCGCCGGAGACATCAAACTGGAAGGCAACACAGAATTACGGTATAAACCAACCAGCCTGCTGGAATTCGCGGCCTTTGTAGACGCAGGCAATATCTGGCTGGGGAAAACAGACTCTGCATCCCAGGAGCCCAAAGTATTTAAAACCAACCGCTTCCTGAAAGAACTGGCAGTGGGTACCGGTTTGGGTATTCGGATAGACGCCTCCATCCTCCTTGTGCGGTTCGATATTTCCTTTCCCCTCCGCAAGCCCTGGCTGCCTGAAAATGAACGCTGGGTGTTCAAACAGATTGCCCTGGGGGACCCGGATTGGCGGAAAGAGAACCTTATCCTGAACATTGCCATCGGGTATCCCTTCTAGTGGATACATATATTTATTTTGTTTATTAATAAATTTATTTAATATATTTGTATTAAGCGGGTCCTCCATAAGAGGGCCTTTAGCAGCCCTATACATCAAAAAACCTATCCTAGATGAAAACATTTTTACCCTTTACCAAAAAGGTGGTACAAGTGCTGGTATTTATGGCTTCTGCCATACTGCTGCAGGTCCCTTTAGCAAGGGCAGGCCAGATCCCCACCATACTTCAGCTGGACATCTCTCATATTCACGAGAACAATACGATCGGTCAGGTGATCGGCACTTTTGCCACGGATCCGCAGTCCGGCGTATGCACTTATAGTCTCGCGGAAGGAGCCGATGATACGGACAATGATTACTTCACCATCACCGGAAATGCCCTGAAAGCCAAGGTGGTATTTGATTATGAAACAAAGGAAAACTACTTCATCCGTGTAAGATGTACAGACGGTAGCGGCGGTTATCTTGAAAGATCATTCCTGATACTGGTGGTGGATGTGTATGAAGTAACCAACAGCGTAGAAGCTACCAACCTTGTTACACCTAACGGAGACGGCAAAAATGATAAATGGATCATCCGCAATCTTCCTGCACACGGCAATAATGAAGTGCGCATCCTGGACCGTTCCGGCCGCGTGGTATATTACAAGAAGAACTACAGCAATGAGTGGGATGGCAAAACCTCCAGTGGAGAATTACTGGCAGAAGGCGTTTACTTCTATGTAATAGATTTCGGGGCGGGGCTCAACCTGTTCAAAGGCACTATTACCCTGATCAGGGACCGAAACCGATGATAAACCTATAACTGTCACACTAATCCTATACCGGATGAAAACATATTTCTACAAACTCACCCTTATACTTTTGCCCGCACTGTTACCAGTGCTCACAAAAGCACAATCTTTCGGCAATGGTAATGCGCAGCAGGACCCATTAGCTTCCCAGTATTTCCTGAATCCTTTCCTTGGCAATCCTGCCATGGCAGGACTGGACAGTGGTCTCAGCGTGAATATCAGCTACCGCAAGCAATGGACGGAAATAAAGGACGGCCCTGTTACCAAACTGGTCACGGCAGATTACCAGGTAGATAAAAAAATGGGCGTTGGGCTCACCATCTTCAACGATCAGGCAGGTATCCTGGACCGTACACGGATTGGACTCACCTATGCTTATCACGTTGCGCTGAATGAAGCAAACAATGAATACCTCCATCTGGGTTTAACCATGGCGCTGGACAATAAACGCGCGATTCCTTCCAAAGTTATAGGTGATATGGACGATCCATCCATTCCCCGTTATAACAGCCGGGATAACTTCTTTGAATCAGACTTTGGTTTAACGTATGCTAATGACCGGTTCACTTTACAGGCTGCGATGCCTAATATGGTGAGCATGTTCCAGAATAAGAGTGATGTGGAATCACGCAACACTTCTACTTTCTATGCAGCTGCCAGTTACAAGATAGGTACCGGCCACCCGCAGATCAACTCATTTGAACCAATGATCGCTTTCCGCGGCGTAAGAGGTTATAAAAGCATTATAGATATTGGCGGTAATGTAAAAATGGCCAAAGGTTTCGCAAACCTGTTCGCAATGTACCATACCAGCAAAAGTTTTACGGCAGGCGTTGGCTTCCAGTTTAAGAACACGGTGGAAGTACAGGCCAGTTATACATCACAAACAGCCGGTATCAAATCCAATGTGGATGGTAACTTTGGACTGAGTATGAAGATCCGTTTGTTTAAGTAGTGAGCTGATGATCTGCCCAGGGATAAAACGGGACCAGTGAACCTGGTTCAAGATGACCTGTATCCGTACTATGCAGAAAGATGCCGTCTGTACGGGAGGCAGCCATGATATCTCCTGCGCCGGATGCATGTGCAGCCCTTACCCTTAAACCATTTTTATTTGTCAGAATAGCTGGTACTATATCGTCCAATGTGTGCACCGCAGCCCGGTAATCCAGGAAAGGTAAAAGCCAGGGTTTTACCATAGGCAGGTTCCAGCAGGCACGGATATAGGATTCCAGGAATAATTTAGCACCGGCCTCTACAGAAAACGCATTTGCCGGAAATAACATCACCCTTGTTTTGGTAGGGCTGTAACCAAACCAGAAAGGTTTGCAGGGCTTTGCCCTCACCCGGTGGAATACCTGTTCTATACCGCAATCCTGCAGCAACTTCGGCAATACCGGTGTATCCGTTGTAGTTAAACCGGCGCTGATCAATAAAAGGTCCGCATCCAGGGATTCAATGACAGCCTGTTCCAGAGCAGGTTCCTGCACTACTATCCGGGATACGGCCTGTATGCCATACTGTGCCAGTAAGCCCGCAAAAATATAACTGTTCGCATCCCGCAATTCACTGCCTGCAGAAATGATCACCACCTTGGGAGGGCGATGGACCGTAATATGATGAATACCCAGGGCTGCCAAAAGTCCCATATGCTGAAACTGTATCCTGCAGCCCGGCTCCAGCAAACGATCTCCTTCCGCCGCGTCTTCTCCTTTGCGGATCACATGCTGATGAACTTTTACGCGATCATTGGAAACAGATACATTCCCCTTCTTTTCTTCCACGTCCTCCCCTCCTATTACCGTGTCCATTTCAGCTGGTAAAATGTCGCCATTCCGGATCCTGATCACATGCCCTGGTAATGCTTCTTCGATAGCACTAATGGGAAATAATTTCTTTTTGGCGGTGTTATAATCACTGATGCGGATGGCAAATCCATCCCGGAGAGAACGGTTAAAGGGTGGATAATCCCTGTCTGCCGTTACAGGAGCCGCCAATACGCGGCCGATAGCTTGTTCTAATGGTATGCGCTCTGTACCCCAGCTTGTACGGCAAGCTGCAATCTGCTGTATGGCAGCGGTGACACTAATCATAATCTATCACATACAATATTTAATAATATCTATATTCAGATAGAAGTAAAATACATTTCTTTATTATTATTTCATACTTGTTTAATATTTCATTATTATTTATGACTATGAACATATTAGCCCCTTTCATTTGTTATATTGATTTATTTCACATTCAATTTTTATTATATCCCATTAACAATTGAAACATCCATGTTAATGTTAAGTGATTGTTAACAAGTATTCCTTAAATTTAATTATCCAATCTAGCTTATAGTCAACATCTGGTAGAAATATTCAGCTGAATAATCGGCTCAGCGTCTTATTTCATCACGAGTAAACTATGTCAAAAATGCATCAAGATCTTAAGGAACGCCCGCGTTTATATTATCCCTGGCCGGACCTGATCAGTCCCTATGTTGACGAGCTGGAAGAGGAGATAAATTACTGGTTATTACATTCTTACAAATGTATCCCTCCGGAGATCAAGCGTAAGTATGAAAAAACCCGCCTGGGCCACATTACCGCACGCTTTTTCCCTATGGCCAGCCGGGAACGGTTAACGCCTTTAAACATGAACTCACTCTGGGGCATTGCTTTTGATGACTACCATGAACATTGTACCATAGATCAGTTAAGAAGACTGAAACACCGGGTGGAAGACATCCTGATCGGCGCGCCGCCTTTAAAAGAAGAGAATGATATCTTCTGGCAGCTGGCAGCCATGCGGGATTCCTTTGCGCAATTCATGCCCACCAACTGGCTGGCCCGGTTCTCTAATAGTATGGGAGAATATATACAGGGCATGGTGGAAGAAGCACCTTTTAAAGAAAGGCTCGTTTCCCCCAGCCTTAGCGAATATATGCAAATACGCATGAAAGCAGTAGATGTATATCCGCTTGTTTCATTTGCGGAAGTAGTGATCGGTTACACCTTTCCGCGGGAAGTGATCTATCATCCGCTCATGCGGCGCCTGGCAGACCTTACCTGCCGCATCGTAGCCTGGTGTAATGATTACTTCTCTATCTGGAAGGAAGAAGATAAAGATATCATGAACATCATCATGGTAGTACAACATGAATATAATATATCACGGGAAGAAGCTTTTGCGGAAGCCGTAAGGATCCACCAGGCGGATGTGGAGGAATATATCCACCTCTGCGATCACATGCCGCACTTTGGTATTCATAATGAAAAAGTAAAGGAATTCATCCATCACAATAACCTGATGATCCAGGGACATAAATCGTGGTACGAAAAGGATACCCAACGGTATAAACCTGGTGGGCATCCCGAAGCCGACCAATTCAGAGGGGTTGAAGTAGTTGTGTGATTGTTCGTTTTTTAAAGGCCGGTGTTTTTACCGGCCTTTTTTGTGTATTGTAAAAATGGATTACATTAAAAATGTGGGTAAATCCATGCATGCAGTTCATCATTTCTTGTCATTTGACAAACCGTCGGCAGCCTATTTTCGGTATTGTTAGTTTACCAAACAATCTTTTTTATGGCAAAACAAACCGGAGTTATTAAAGTAACAGGTGCTATCGGCGATAAAGTCGGGTACATCGTGGACGGCGAACCCCTCATGCGAAAAAAAGCAGAAAAGGTCAACAGAAGCGAAGCAACCAAAGAAGCCGCTACCGACTTTGGCTACGCCAGTAAAGCAGGCAAGCTGATCCGCCGCGCAATGCGCCAGGGTGTGAACATCCGCACCGATAACAAACTCACCAACCGCCTGACCACATTCCTGCTGGAGGTCCTTTATGTCAGCAGCGAACAAAGGGGTAGCAGAGGTTTTACGCGGCAAGCGCTGGCAGGATTAGCTGGTTTCAGGTTCAATATGCAAACAGAGCTGAGCCAGCTGCTGAACTTCCAGCCCAAAGTAAAGCAGGACAAAAACAGCCTCCGCATTGCCCTCCCCGCTTTAACGGCGGACGATATCCGCCATTATAAAAACACTTCGCATGTAGAGTTCAAAGCCATTGCCCTGGGCGTGAACTTTTCCGAAGAGAAATACCAGGAGGCCGTAACAGATACAGTAATGATCGATTTCAGGAAACCTGCGGAGGCAAAGGAATTAGTACTTCCTTTTAAAGCAGGGAAAGACGAAACGATCGTGGTGTTACAGATAACTGCATACCATGAGTTGAATGGAAAACTCTACAAGGTAGATAACAAGAAATACTTTGTAGCAGATATCATAGATGTGATACCATCATTACAGGAGGAAGATGATACAACCATCGAACACCACAGCCGGCCCTCGAAGCAACCGCTCTTCCGGCTGCATGGAGAGCATACCTACCCTGCACCACAAAGGGAATAAACCAGGGCGGGGCGGGTGACAGGAATTGATGTGAAGTTTTTCTTCCAACAGGAAAAGTATGCCCGCAAGCTAAATTCAGCACATTTTTTGCAGTAAATTTGTATTATGAAACACTTGCTTACAGCACAATTACACTTTCAACCCACCAAAGGAGCTGTTATCTCCCCCGATAACGCCCAAATACTCCCTTAACCTCCTCTACACCTCCCCTCCACCTCCGGTACACACCCTCTCCACATCAAGTCCACCTTCCATTCGTCTTCCACAGGGCAACCATAGGCCTGACATGGCTTTCACCCTCATAGCATACCCGAAACACAGCAGGAGAAGCCTTCTTCTCTAAACCATCTTCACAAACAGACTGCCTACAGATATTTTACCCATGCAGCGCTACACCAACCGTAGCGGATCAGAATAATTACTTACTTTAGCCCGCAAATTGCAGGGAATTGCTCAACTACGCTCCGGACATATCTTTCAAAGGCAGGTTTCGTATTATCTTATTGTTAGTACTGAGCCTGTGCTCCTGCATTTCCTACATTCTCCCTTCCGGTCCCGGGCAGGGCTACTTCCAGGAATCACTGCTTTATGAAAATGAAAACCCCGAGGCCTGCAAACTGAGCCTTGGTATAGAAACTTCCGTAAAGAACAAACGTACTTTCAGCAAACAGCAGTTTGCAGGTATCTGTAATACCGTTACCCACAGCGATGAATACTTCCACCTGGCATCCTGGATCAGGCCGGCGTATTATAATTTCCTCCACCGGTTCAGCCTGTTTTAATCTCTCCTCATTTACCGCACATCAATTGTTTCCTACCAGGAACAAGCCATTGTATTTCTATTTTCCGTAAATTATAAATTCAAGTATTCATGAAATGCCCAAATTGCAACGAAACACTGCTCATGACGCAGCGGAACAATGTCGAGATAGATTATTGCCCGAAATGCCGCGGCATCTGGCTGGATAAAGGTGAACTGGACAAACTGCTGGAACAAGACAATAAACGCAGCAGCGACGAATACCGCCGGTACGACGACGACCATGATCATGACCGCCATAAACAACATCCCAGGAAAAAAAAGGGCTTCCTTGGTGACTTTTTTGATTTCGATTAATTCTTAAAAAACTCAGATAATGGAATTTATTATTCCCGATTTTGCCGATGCTTCCGTTTGGATCAGCCTGCTCACACTTTGTTTCCTGGAAGTAGTACTGGGCATTGACAATATCATCTTCATATCCATCGTGGCAGGGAAACTGCCGGAGCACCAGCAGCGTAAGGCCCGGAACATCGGGTTGGGACTGGCCATGGTATTCAGGGTAGCCCTTTTGCTATGCATCAACTGGATCATCGGTCTTAAAGACCCTGTAGTTAATTTCAAATGGCTGAATGGAACCGTGATCCCGCTAAGCTGGAAGGATATCATCCTGCTGGCAGGCGGCCTTTTCCTGATCGTTAAAAGCACACTGGAGATCCATCATAAACTGCAGACAGATGCAGATGAAGGACATAAAAAGACCCGTACGCCCCATAGCCTGGCTTCGGTGCTTTTCCAGATAGTGCTGGTAGATGCCGTCTTTTCATTCGATTCGATCCTGACCGCAGTAGGCCTGGTAGATAATGTGCTGGTGATGATCATTGCAGTAGTAGTATCCATCCTGATCATGATGCTTTTTGCAGGGCCTGTTACAAAGATCATCAACAAACAACCTACGCTGCAAATGCTGGCGCTTACATTCCTGATAGTAATAGGCGTGGTATTGATCGCAAGTGGCTTCCACCAGGAGATCAGCAAGAGTATTATTTATTCCTGCCTTGGTTTTTCATTGATTGTGGAGTTGTTGAATATAAGGCTGAGAGGGAAAAATGCGAAGAATGTAGAATTGAATGTGCCGAGGGATATTGAATAATTATTTACGCAGGGCAGCCCCGAAAGGCTGCCCTGGTTATAAAAGTATTTTCCTATTCAGGTGCAAGTCTTGTTGACAGATCTTCTGGTTTCAACCAGCATCAAAAATATTACCAGGAGATTGAGTCTGTATGCTCCCAATCAGTTTATCAAAGTTGCTGGTCATAAAGAAAACATAAGCAGGGGCACGTTTAATTGCCCACTGTTTCACCATCACCGTAACGATACGGATCTTAGAAGAATTAAGCAGTTTCAGTTCACCTACAATTCTCTTTAATTCTTCCACCTCCTTTTCTGGTAACATGGAAACCCTTGCGCGTCTTTCGTAAATCTCTATTGCCCAGTCAGTTTCAAGAAGAGCGCCTTGATCTATCTCATAGTCTTTATCATCCTGAATCAAAGACATTGCCGCCTTAGCATAAGGGTTACTTATATGCTGCTGTAGCAATTCCACAAAGAGGTTATTTAATCCTTCTTTCATAAAAGTAGTTTTACAAAGTTTCAAACAGGGAAACAGCAATACCCTGGCATTAATCTCCGAAAGTCGACCTGCCCAGAGAGCGAACAGCGGGAACAGGAAGCGCTCCAGTGACAGTTCCCCTTATTAGCATCTCACCTTCTCCAAACCTATCAGGAGATATTGTTATTTCTGAGTACTTAAAAAGCTTTATCAATATTATTCCCCCATTTGATTGTCCTCCATTTGTTGCAAAATTGTTTGCAATAGTAGGAAAAAGAGTCCACGAAGTAAAGACACTTCTATTATTATAATAATTATGCGCCGCTGGGTCTGTATGCCCTTTCCCTCCCCGTGGCCCTCCACGTGGAGTAGCCCTGCCAAGTAATGCGTTGGCATAATCCGGATGTCCAAAATGCACTCCCCGATACAAAAGAACATAATCATTTGTATGCAGCGTTGTTGTTGTTGAACCTTCTCCTCCCTTAGGTTTTCCGAAGTAATGTAAAACCGTAGCTACAGCTGAAACCATCGGAACTGCTAATCCAGTTGCTCCAACTTCGGGATTGAGCTCAAATTTGGAATTAAAATCCGCCCACGCCCCATTCCAGTAGTCACGATACAAAAAATTTGACAAGCCTCCTGGTGCCAAAAGTCCAGTCTGTTCAGCTCCTCTGGTAGCAGTATAGGCAGTAACTAGCTCGCTAAATACAACAGCTGGTGCCGCATAAGCATTTCCCTTTTTTGTTTGCTTTTTCTTCTCATCTTCGCCTCCATTTATATTAAATGTACCACTCTGTAAGGAAGAAATAATTTGATCAAAACCTGCATCTCCACGATCATACTTCCCTTCCCACAAACCCGTTGGATCATTTAACAAAACAGGGTTATTAAACCCGAAACGATACCCCGTCCAATCATAAGCTAATTCAGTTGCCGGATCACTATTCAGGAACCTTCCCAATTGGGGATCGTAGGAACGGACATTAAAATCGTATAATTCCAATCCACTTCCATCAGCAAACTCCCCGCTCTGTAATTCATTCCCATTAAACCCACGTTTATTTTGTAGCTTTCCTACCGCTTTAGAAGATATCCCACTCATGGTGAGCCCGAACGGATAGTAATGCGTTTCTTCCAACAATGGCCCCGGCTCATGCAACACCACCACATTATCAAAATACACATTCTCCAAGGATTCATTATTGGTATAAACATACAAATACCCCGACTTCTGCATAGTCATTTGGCTGGTGGCTAATGTCTGCAGTTCATCCGGCACTCCTTGCACCTGCCTGGCACCGCTATTACCGTCTACCAATTTAAACTGATCATCGAACAATACAAAATTCAAATATGCCCGGGGCTTATTTGTCTGGTTTTGCGAAGGATCCTGTTCTCTTAATCGTTGATAATCTGCCGGCGAAAAATTATTGGAAAGAGGAGATGCCGCATCTACGGAAGTACCTTTACCACCTGGTAAGTCATTACCAGCAAAAGCTCCAACCAAAGCGCTCAATATACTGCTTACAGGTGTGGCAGCGGTATGGGTTCCGGTTGATTTATAAAATGCTTTGGCACCTATTTGTACCTTATCCCCTGCCATCACTCTCAATACAAGTGATGGACCCGTTTTCTGACTACCAGCATCTCCATTCAGTCTGGCTACATAGTCATTCGGGCTGGTAGTCCCATCACTATACCCAGATGGCTTAGCTGTGCGTGTATTATCTATATTACTGAATAAAGCATTTTCCACTGCTCCCTGTGCAGGTTCCATGGTTGCTTTATACAGGTGTTGGGACGTTTCCTCTGTCAATACAGTACGTACATTCCCCAGATGATCTTTCAGGAAATAATCATATACGAATGATACCGGTTGACCTACGGTAATTTTGGCACGTATTCTACCTTCTTCATGTCTAACATACTGCAATTCGTTATTTTCATATACATAATCGCCAATATAATCTGTGGTTGTCACCTTTTCAGGACTAACGGTCTGATCTGTAACAATCTTTCTTTGCTTAACGCCCATGGCATCATATATGTACTCAATCTTTCCCTTGCCGGTAATATCAACCCTTTCCGGAAGGTTCAAATGATTATAATAAATGGAACTGATGTTCTTATTATGATCTATTATCAGATTACCATTCAGATCATAATCATAGTCCTCTGTATAATCAGGATGCTGATCTTTAAAATCGCCAAGCGCAGATGACGGATCGTTATACGCATCATTAACCTTGTATAGTTTATTCGTATATACATTACCCGTTTTTTGCAGTGTATAGAAAAGATCATCTATCTGTGAACTGCCTCCTGCTTTTAATCCCCATTGCTGCATGCGCATGATGTTGCCGTTAGCATCGTAAGCACCTGTAGCACCATTCCCCATTTTCACATCAAAATTAACACCAGCGCTTTGATCCCAGTTACTTCCGGCTTGCTGGGTAAAATCTGCTTTTAGCAACCGGTTAGCAGCATCATATTTAAAATCATATCTTCTGGCTACAGGATCATTAAATCCCTTCCATTTGATACCCGCAATATTGCCGGTAAACTCTTGGTTAGTAAAACCAGCATCATAACCAAGTTCCTGCCCAAAGTAATGCGCAACGGATCCGCTGACATACTCTCTATTGATCGCAGCCACCCAGCCTCTTATATTGTAATCATAGACAAGGTTTTCAAGAGGGTCCCCATTCGGCATTTTGAAAGTTTTCTCCTTAAGCTGGCCCGCTTCATCATATTCAATAGTAACAATATCCCGTTGAAGGTTGGTATCATCATCGTTCAACCGTTTGGTAATTTTATCGATCCGCCCACCGTCATCATAGCTGTTCATTGTCAATAAGGTAGTTTCCAAAGTCTGACTACTTCGGGGACTACGATGGCGGTGATAGTTGCTGAGCAGCCTCCCACTAAAATCATAGAGGTTCGTAATGATATCTATCCCGCCAGCAGCATTGTCTGACAAGATCTGCTGCACTCTTCCTTTTTTATCGTAGTAAGATGTGGTGGTTAACCATTCATCCATACCAAGTATCCGCACCTTACTTCCTGTCAACTGCCCCACTGGCATCTGGTTAACTGCAACCGCTTCTTTATAAGGATTATTTCCCTCCTGCGGCTTAGTATAATCTGCAGTGTAAGGGTCCTTTTTACCCGGGTAATCGTAATTATCGTAATAGGTATAAATTAGTACTTCCAGGTCATTCTCATCCAGGGAAGGCAAAGGATTATTAGCATAAATAGTTTCTGTAGTCTGAATGTCCGTGGAATCGAGTATTGTTTCAAACTCGCTGGTATTACTGTCAAATCCATCTATGAACTCAATGCTCTTACGGGCCTTATAGATAAGCCGGCCATCGTGGCTGGCGACAATCAGGTTAGTTGTAGTTGGAATAGTTGTAACGATGGTTTCCGTAGCCGTAGCGGTGGCCAACTCACTTTCCAGTTGGCTGCGATTCTGACTCGTAGTATAGAAAGCCTTCATGATAGGGCGGTTTAGCTCATCATATAAAGTTGTGAGCCATTTACCGGGCAAACCTGAAGCAGGCCGCATATTGCCATCCTGCATAAATACAAGCCTGTCCCTTACATCATACACCATCTCCACTGGCTGTGTGCCTGGCGCTTGTTTAACGATCACCCGTTTCCTGCCATCATATTCATTACGGAAGCAGAGTTCTCTCCGAAAAGTTGAATCCGCTAAGTTCCAGCCATTAGAAACAAGGTGCTCTACTGCTTTGGGTGGTAATACATAACGAAGATTACCCAGATCGTCATACACATAATAGGTAGATAACCAACCTGTGTAAGCACCACCAGGAGAAGTAGCTATCTGTACCTTCTTTAAGATCAACCGGCCTTCTTTATCCTTGTATTCTACTATTTTATGATTGGCTTCATCTATACTGATATTCACGTACAATTCTCCGGTGGGGTAATAACTATCCGAAACAGGATAAGCACCGGGAGATGTACTGATTGTCCAGAGGCGAACGGTATCTGCTGTTGTATTAACAAGATATTCCCGAGACACGCCTCTTCCACTTCCAGCCCAGCTATTACCTGGCGATAAAGTTTTAACTACACGGTTCAGAGGAGATTCTTCAAAATCCATTTTAGTGTATGTATACTGTTCTCCGGCATAGGCATTGATCATGTAAGTAGCCTGATCAAAGAAAGGATTGGTATTAAATGAGCCATCCACACTTTGCGAAGGATATGGAAGGAATTTATATCGTTCTCTTCCCTGATCATCGTAAATAACAGGGCTTACCATGTCTTTACCACCTGGTGTAATCTTCTTCGTTACCGTTTGAATCACCCTGCCGAGACCATCAATATACTGAGTTGTTGCATCTACCTCCCTTGTTGTACGGAAAGGAGAAGTAACAATACTGATATCAGAAGACGCCATTCCTGGTGTCCATGCGCGGATGAAATTAGTTTTTAATCCAACTGGATATGCAGGTGGTGCATAAACCTGACCAAAGAGTAGTTTGGGCAGGGATAATAATATGCAGATAATTATATGGACTAATTGTTTCATAGTACAGATCAATTACAGGGTGAAGTGGAAATAGTAAAGCCGATATTTGCTCCGGAATAGCCTTTCAGGTTCAATTCCGTAAACTGGACGACCGCACCGGAAGAAGGCCCGTTTTCAAGTACTTTACAGGTTAATGAACTGTTCGAGAAATATACACTCCCCGTATAGTCGCTATCTGCACTGTTAATATAGATAAGTGCTTTATAATAGAATCCTGCCGGCATACTGAAGTTTTGAACGTTTGCACCAAAAGCATCAGGGTAGATAGAATAAACAGTACCGTTAGGCCTGTAGAAGTCTACCTGGTAAATACGCCCACCCAGCCACGCTGATTCTGTTTCTATTTTGAAGTTAATGGTAGTGGACAGGCATTCGAGATTTGCATTTGCATAAGTCTGCCCGCTGGTAGTAATTTCATTATCAGCTTTTGCATCTGCATCTACCTGGCTGATCGTAGAAGAATATTTTCCTGCATTTACTTCATATATAAGTGTATCACCAATAAAGCCGCTTCCACAATTATTCCTTACAAACGTCTGACCTTTATAAACATTGAAATAAGTAGTCTGGCAGGTACCATGCGTATTTGCGTACGTCTGCCCGTTTGCATTAATATCTGCCTGTGCCTGGGCATTTGCATCCGCCTGGCTGATCTGAGAGGAATAAGTATTGGCAGGTACTGAATAAATAACATAGCTTCCAACACTGTTTGTACCACAGTTGTTTCTTGTGAAACCCTGATGCATACTTACATTATAAAATGCGGAAACGCAAACCCCGTAAGCATTGGCATAAGCTTGTCCATTAGCTGTCAGATCTGCCTGCGCCAGCGCGTCTGCCGCAGCTTGTGTACCGGCTGTATATTTACCTGTTGGTACAGTATATATAACAGGAGCCGTAACAAGTCCGGAAGCGCAATTATTCCGTGTAAAATAATCACTGTAGGAACTGCTATAATATATGGTACCGGTTAGCGATGGCAGCTCCACATACTGGTAATCCATTACCTTCTGTATATTTCTGTCTTTATCCCTGATTACCTTAAGCCGGTTGTAAGCATCATATTCATAATAAGTAGCACGTCCTTCTACATTCATCTCACTGCTCATTCCTACCAAAGGTTCATAAGTATATGTGTTCATCTGTGCTCCGGAGGGATATAACCGTAACTCATCTATTAACCCGGATCCGGATATAGTTACGCCTGTTGTACTATTCAATAAATGCTTATACAGCGTCCAGCCATTGGTAGTTGCGATGGCAGTGCCTGAAACACCATTAGCAAGTATACTGCCTCCTTTGCCCCAATAAGTAACTATATAGTTTCCAGAAGGCAATGTATTGCTTGTTATTGTTCCTGTCAGTGATAATACTTTCTCCCCGGTCGGAGCGGTTGCATCCTCCTGCCCTACTGCACTATAGCTCCAGTTTCCTTTACCATCTGCTTCAAAAGAAGTATAAGCTACCTGATTCTGCCGGGCGTTTGAGATTCTGGCTACCGGGTACTGTCCTTTGTAAGACCAGATATAGCTTTCAAAAAGATCGTTTTCTTTATGCGTTTCAAGTATATTCCCTGTGAGGTCATATGAATCAAAATTTTTATCCGATTTATAGGTTGGATCAAGTACTACATTAGCGCTATTTACCGAAACGGGAACAAATGTATTTGTTAATGATGCATTTTCTGTTGTAAGTATTTGGGCCGGTACCAGCTGGTCTTTCTTATATCTTGTAAAAGAAGAATTAACCAGCCATTTGGCAGGTTCATTTACTTTCTTTCTATACGTACGTTTTTCCAGTACGGTTCCCAGCATATTATATTCCTTCAACAGGAGCACTGACTTATTAAGATCTGATGTGGATGCCGGATCTGACAGGTCAGATGGATAAGTGTATTCGGTAATAACAAGGTCCTTGCTGGTTGAAGCTTGCTCGCTTGCCAAATACCCCTTGTCATTATAAGCATATTCAATAGTATTTATAATGGAATCAACCCCACTGTATAGGGTCGCCTTCTTACCTGTCATCTGCCATTTTCCGCCGGTAATAGTATAGGTACCAAATTCGTAAAAGGAAGGGATAAATGAATAATACCTGTTCAATGCACCGGTAACTGGTTCAAATTCAGGGGAAGTAGCATAGGGCTTTACCTTAAACCCTGTTAAAGAAAACTGATTAGATGGCATGTAGCTGAACTCTTCTTTCCTTATTTTATTAAAAGCATTGTTTTTATACTCGAAGTATTGCTTCTCATATAGTAAAGGCCTGTTCCAATAAGCATAATTGGTAACATACAAGGTGGTATAATCCGCAGTTTCATCAGTCAGGCACTCTCCACCAACACGTGGGCCTCTTGAGATACCGGCTGCATTATAGGTATTCAGTATTGCGTAATAATATTTTATCTTTCCATGATGAGTTTCCTGAATGTCTGAACCACCCATCATGTATTCATTTACTTCAGGATAAACAACATAACTCCCAATAAACCCGCCTGCATCTATATCTCCACTAGGCGATGTTCCGTATAACACCGTAACCCGAGGGTTTGCATGTGCTATTTCTGACATTGCCGGATCATGAACAAAACTTAATATTTTCCTGGCAAACATTGTATAGTTCATTTGCAGCTGAGGAATTCCATTCCCATTCTCATTTACACCATAAGTATATTTTTTAGTCAGTGTTTTATCATTTACAAGATCTTTGCTGTGAATTTCTTTGATCCGTAGCCCACCACCCTGGTGATTCTGATTACCTATTCCCATGTATTGATTAGACTCATATGTATACTCTGTGGAACCACCTGTTGGATAAGTAATTTTCTTTAAGGAAAAATAATTAGGTGTATATAAAACAACATCGCGTCTTATTCGCTGCGTCAGATATTGGCCAACGGCAACATCTACCGGATGTCCTGTTGATGTATCATTATATTGATAACTGAGTTTATCCGTTTTAAACTGGTCGTGATAAACAAGCCTGTAATCACCTTCAAGATAATACCCCCATTCATCTGCAGTTAAACCATCCCAAGCTATATTCCGGAAATAATAATCAAACCGGTAAACCTCTACGGCCTTATCATTCCTGTCACGGATCACAACCGAATCAAGAAAAGTATGCAAACTGTTATCACTGTAATAAAAACGTATGCTTTTGATCTTTACATTATCATAATCATACACTTTAATTGTATCCAGTAAATTTGTTCCCGTTCTACGATAGAATTTAACAATCTCTTTATCAGTACTGATCTCCTGATTAAAAAAAGTAGTATAAGCAGTATTGATACCCACGTCATCATCATGAATTAAACCCGCAGCCATCGGATTACATAGCACTGCGGTAGTAAAAGTGAAAGTTCTCAAATCATGCCTGTAGCCACCTGTAGAACCCAGTGTATAGGAAAATGAAACTTTGTCGCCCGTTGGTGTTTCAAGGTCTCTTAATGCCCAGGCAGTAGCCAGGTAACCGCCATATTGCAGGTTGGATGTTTCAAACACTCCTGCTCCTCCGGATGCTGTTGCACCAAAAGAATACTTGATCCCTGATTCATCCTTCACACGAAACCTTGTTATGCCATTTATATTCCCAATGAGCCCAAGATCATAGTTAAACTGTATATTGGAACGTTCTATGATCTGAACCGTTTTATTGGTTCTGTCGTTAATAACAAAACTGCCACTTTCAGTTGGCAATGAAAAGTTGAATATATCATATTCCCCATCTGCCTTTTCATCATTATATGGTTTTGGAGAATAATCATCTCCAAATTCAAACTGAAACTTGGAAACAAATTTGTCCGTACGGAATGCGTCTCCCTGATAATAATTCAAACTATCAGTCACAGAAGCCGAAGTTGGCTTACTGAATAATTCATCAGGGCGGCCATAAACACTCCTGGAAATGCGATATCCGGGATTCAGCGACCAGCCAACACCCACTTCCCCATTCGTTTGACCAAGCTTAATACCGGAGGCGTGATAAGACAGGTTTATGGGAATGGAAACGCCTTTTAACTCAATATTATAAAGAGGAATAGATATTTCCGGCAATCCATTATAGGCACTTACATTGTAATTAATGTATTTTGTAAACTCTGCAGTCTGGGGAGAAGGAGGAATTACTTTTCCTTTTTTGTCCTGTCCATAGGAAAATACCAGCGATGCCAAAGCAGCAATAACAAGCAATAGTTTTTTCATAATAATATAGGCTATTATAAATTTTTCAGAATTATCACCTCCCCACCTTCTCCTCCAGCGCCTTCAAACGCTTATTGATCTCAATTATATACAAGGTCTGCTCCTCCACCTTCTGCAACAACTTCTTATTCATCTCCCCCAGGTCAACCCCATTCTCTTCCACCTCCTTAGCCGAAGGAATCTCCGGTAAATGCCTATGCTGAAGAATGAACTGCTCCACCTCAAACAAAGAAGGTAACCTATACTCTGGCTCAAACACAAAATCCGCCCAGCCCTGCGCCGTTACCTTCACTTTCTGCGCCTTTACGTTCCCTTTCACCTGCAACTTATATGCAGGATCATCAGTAGCAGTACCTATCAGCACATTTTGTGATGGCGTCAGCCGCATCACTTCATCCGTACCATCTCCCACCGTAAACCACTGCGTATTCGCAGCACGATAAGCTCCCGAGGCTTTTACATGGAACATAGTGCCATGGATATAAGACATCACCATTGCATTACTCCCATCGGTAGTAGCAGTAGAGTTATCTATTCTTTGTATATCAGTATTATTGGCCTTTGCATTATTCCCAATAATTGTAGCCGCGCCGGACATTGTTTCTCCAAACGTAGCATAGTCTTTAACAATGTAGTTCTGCCCCCTGTTACTGAGCCTCACATTCCCGTTAACGATCAGAGCGGAGGTATTATCATCCACAGCATTGTTCACCATCGTCCTGTTCCAGATATCTAATATCGAAGAAAACATGATCGTAGGACCGATTGCATTCCTGATACCAAATGCATTCGAGCCGGTAGTGCCAAATCCCATCCATGCTACTTCAGTATTAGCCGAATTGATCCAGTGAACATAACGGCCTTCATCACCTTTTAAAGCCAATAATCCACCAACCGCATTTAGGATAATACGATTATTGGTCTCATTACCATTATTTGTTACACTCTGTAAGGTCGGCGGAGTCTGCGCCAACACTGCACTACTAACAAACAACACAGCCACGCTGCTAACAAGGGATTTTTTCATAGATATATAAAAGCAAAGGTTAAAAATTATACCCCAACCTAAACTTCACCGGGTCTTGTCTCGGCACCTGGGAATTTGCCAGGAAATCATACAACAACATCATATTCCCCTTCAACTTATTATTGATCTTATACTTCTTACTCACTCCGATCAGAGCACTGCGTGACCAGCTATTCTGCTTATACAACTGTGCCGCATCCGCAAACGGCTGATTATAATTATACTCAAAACCGCCATTCACAAAGAACGTCCCCTTCAGCTTATAATCCCCGAAAGAACGGAACCCAACACCCTGATGCGAAAACCGGATATTATTAAACCCGGTTCCCATTCCCAGCTTATAAGATGCACCAAGCCCCAGAATTCCATTCTTGGAAAACTTATATCCCACCTGCCCCGCAAAATCCCCGGTGGTAGGAAAGAACTGCGTAGACCGCTGGAACTGCACATTCGTACCAAATTCCAGCCGTTGCAGCAGGCTTTTGGTTTTTAATTCTTTCGGCTTAAAATCCGGCATCTCTCCTGCATTATCCAGATCCGGGAAGTTCTTTTTCAATTCATCGAACTGGGAACGCGCCGCTTCCATCTGCTGGGTCAATGCCTGGCGGGCGTCCGGTCCTGCACTGCCGATACGTTGCTGGAGTAACTGATCTACCTGCGCACGGGTTTGTAAACCTTCCAGGCTTTGGGCAAGATCTGCACTGCCTCCCGAGGGTAAATTGAACAAACTGGCCAGTTGGGAATTGCGGGAAATAAAATCTTTATAAGCAGGCACCTTTTGTAAAAGCTCCATCGCCTTCCTCTCTGCCTTTTTGGAGTCTTTAAAACCTTCTTTGTATTCTTTTAGCTGCTGTGCGTAGTAATAAGCTTCTTTGTTGATCTTCTGAAGATCTTTGGTAAGCGCAGTATATTGACCTAACTGGGCTTTCAGCAATTGCTTCCGTTCATTGATATACTTTTTGATATTCTCTGCCTGCTGCAATTTGGATTGCAGCTCTTTCACGCTCTCCATGGACTTTGCCAGCTTCCCCTGGGCCTCTTTGCCCTTACCAAGTAGTTGTTTGGATTCTTTTAAAAAGCCAAGGGAATTAGACAATGTGTCCAGGTAACCGAAATACTGCCCATTTAAGGCCTTGCCCGGCACCTTGCCTTTCAGGCGCGCCTTCAGCCCACCCAACGAGTCAATTGATCTGGTGAAGATATTCTTAGCCGCAAGGGAATCGATCTTAGACAGCTTACGCTGCAACTTCTTCTCCTGCTTGATCATCCTGTCCAAAGCCTTGGCAGTACGCTTGTCTACCTGCTTTTCAAGCTGACGGCTTTTGCTGCTTACTTGTGAGAGATATTTTTGTGGGACCTGCCCGGCCTTAGCCAATATACTATCCTGTGCTATCCCTGGGTTAGAGAACGCAAACAGTAAAAAGACAAGCATGATGAACCGGGTTAGCATTATAATGGTATAAGGTGTATCACAATAATAAGTTTATTCTTCCTTATTTTTCTCTTAATTTCTGAAGTCCGCCGTACAACTGCTTCAATTCCTTCACGGTTTCTTCCAGCTTTTTACGCTCCTTTTGCTCCTCGATAAGGTACAATGTTAGTTCTTCGATCTTCTGCAATAGTTTGCTGTTGATCTCTCCTATATCCTGCCCGCCCTGTTCAATCTGGCTGGCTGAAGGAATACCGGGAAGGTGTTTATTCTCCTCTATGAACTGCTCTACTTTAGGAAGTGGCAGCAATGGATATTGCTTTTCAAACACAAAATCCGGCCAGCCGGTAGAAAGTACCTTTACCTTCTTTGCTGTAACAGTGCCGGCTACTGATAATTCTGATTGCGGGTTCCTGGTACCAACGCCCACATATCCGTTTTCTTTGACGTTTAAGGCTACTGCAGCAGAATTGCTGGAATAAGGACTCCCCACATACAAACTCCATTCACTCGTCATTGGCTGGAGTTTAACTACCGTCTGGTCATTTCCCGTAGCAGATAATGCTGTCCATCCAAAATCCATGTTAATGGACCGTACCTTAATATGAACAATTATCCCTTGATCTAAAACACCGAAGGTTTGAATTGCGCGTATCCTGAACCTGGGATTTGTATATTCAGTATTGCAATCCACGGTAAAATTATGCGCTCCTGACCAGGCGTAACCATTGCTATTGACAGTTCCCATTTCGCGCCAAACAGCCGGGTTAGCATGAGAAATGGCAGCACGGTGGGTAGCAGCTGATGCAATATTACCCCGGGTATAGGATATAGAAACATCGTAGTAACCGGCAGCTCCGGCGTTATAAGGCGCAACTTTCAGGAATTCTATGTAATCCCCAATTGCATAGCCCGGAGCAAAATATACACTCGTAGTGTATTCACTACTGCCTTGTGCAAAACTAAAAGTGCTTAATAAAACCAGAATAGGTAAAAGGATTAATTTTTTCATGGATACAGGGTTACATGGGTTACATTATAACAACTCTAAAATAAGTAAAAATTTAAAGTCCGCATGCAACACGCGGACTTTAAGTTTATCATTCCTTCTTCTTTTTCTCCTTCCCCTTCAGCTTCTTAATCACCTTCTCCTCATTCATAATATCCAGGTACATCAACCCATTGGCATGATGCAGCGTACAGGACAAATAATAAGTAAACCGCTCCCCAATGATGTAATCCATCGTCACCGTATCCTTCGCCAAACGAAGTTTCTTCTGCGGCTCACCAAACAACTCAATCAGATCAGATTCAGAACAGGCAGATTTAATCGGCAGATGCAACGCTTCCAGCACCTTCCCCGCCATATTGTTATCGTCTTTCGTAAAATCCAGGGAAATAGCCCGGGTATCTTCCGGCTCGGTGATCAGGCGCAGGAATGTATTAAACCCCGAAAGTTCTCCTATCCACTGTTCTCCCATAAAATCATAATTATCTACCTCCCTGTAGTCAGGACCGGCATAAAAGTCACTCAGCCGGATGTTATGGAAGTCCTGGTACGCTATAATGTCCATACAATTGTTCTTTAAGTTCTGCACTGAAATATTGATACGCGCGGGGATACGCCTCGCCTGGATGCTTTCGAAAGCCACCGTAAGAAATGTGGGGAAGAAATAGGGATTCGAGTTGCATAGGTTGAGCGGAACTAAACCGCAGTATAAATATATATCAATTTTTCACATTTTAAAATGTGGGGATAAAATTATAGCCCTGACACATAACACTTTATGGTAATGTATATAACAAAGGCCGGACTGAAAGCCCGGCCTTTAAACTCTTTTAATAATATTTAGAACCCGTCTCCACCCATATCGCCGCCTTCTCCGCCTTCACGTTTGCCTTTTTTAGAAAAAAGCTTGGTATCCATCTTTCCAAAACGCCAGCTGAGGTTCAAACGCAGTTCGCGGGAAACACGTTTCCGGTAACGCTCTGATGAGGAGAAGCTGGTATTGGTCCAGCTAAGGTCACGATCTGTATTGAAGATGTCCGTAAGGCCCAGCGCCACAGAGAAGTTCTTCTTCTTGAAGAAGTCTTTCTTCATAGCCAGGTCTACCTGGTATTCCGGCGCATCTTCTCCCTGCGGCAGGATCTGCCGGGATTCATATTCGCCGGTTACCTGTAAGGTCAGGTTCCAGGGGAGTTTGGTGTTGCTGTTCACTTTACCGAACCACACAAACCCTGAGTTATTCAGGTTGTTTGCACTGATCTTTGTTTGGGAAGCATTCAGGTTGGTAGTGATATCCCAGCTTTTGGTGATCTGGTTCCGTACAGTAAGTTCTGCACCAAAGGAATTCCTCTGATCAGCATTGATGGGATAGTTCAGTACTACTTTACGTTCCTGGCCATCCAGGTTCAGCGTGGTATCCACGTAGAAATTGGTGATGGCATTATTGGTATTACGGTAGTAAACTGATATCAGTACGTTATGTTTCTTCGCGAAATCCTTGAGGTAGGATAACTCGAAAGAATTGGTGAACTCTGGTTTCAACGCGGGGTTACCACGGTTAGCAGAGTTGGCATTGTATTGAATGTTCGGCAGCAGGTCACGGAACCAGGGACGCTGGATCCGGCGGCTGTAGTTTAATTGCAGCTCATGATCTCCTTTGAACTTTTGCGTCAGGAAAACACTGGGGAACAGGCTGATCGGGTAATCGATCTTGTAATTGGCATCTTTTACATTGCGCATCTCTCCGCTGTAATAAGATTGCTCCGCACGTAAACCGGTCTGGTAGCCAAAGTTGCCGGTACCACCTGTATAACTTACATAAGCAGCATTGATCTGTTCTGAATAATGATAGTTATTAGACAGGGCGGAATCGTATTCAAAAGCGCCGGTGTTGAAATTCTTTCCCAGCGTATTCAGCAAACTATTGAAAGTACGTACGTTGGTACGAAGCCCTGCTTCTAACTTTGATCTTTCGGAAAGCGGGTTCACGAAATCGATCTGGCCGGTGTAATAGGTGGTGCTGCTGTTTCCCCTGCCCTGCCGCAGCTCCGGCTGATTAGGTGAATTGCTTGGCTGCCCCTGCATATCGTAGTATTGCAGGCTGTAGTCGTTATTATTCTTACCGGTTGAACGGTTATAAGTAAAGTCTCCTGTCAGCTCCATGCCCTCTTTTGCAAAAGTGCGTTTGTAGCCTATCTGGCTGGTGTAATTGCGGAAGTTGTTCTTGCTGTCGTTCCGGCCAAGACCATAACGCAGCCTGGTCTGATGTGCATCCAGGTCGTAAGTTGTTTGTTCATTGAGGTTATTAAAATCACCACCAACGATCCCTTGTGATAAGGTGAGGGTGTTGCGGTTATCAATGAACCAGTCGAACCCTATCCTGCCGGATTGAAAACGGCGGCCGAAGTCACCGTCCTGGTACTGGTCCAGGAAAGTAGTATCAGCGCCATCAAAGTTCTTGCGGAAAAGATGCTGTTTCATGGGGCTCTTCCGGTCACGCAGGTTATAATTCACGAAGAAGTTGATCTTATCCTGGCGGATGTTGAGATCAATACCGGCATTGCTGCTTTTGGTGGTGGAATAACCACCGGTGATGAGCCCATTGATCCCTGCTCTACGGTTCTTTTTCAACACAATGTTCAGGATACCGCTCATACCTTCTGCATCATATTTCGCGGAAGGATTGGTCACCACTTCTATATTGGCAATAGCGTCCGCAGGGATCTGGTCCAGTGTGAGTGTACTGGGGCGGCCGTCTATGAAGATGGTGGGCGAACCGTTCCGCACAGATACATTTCCGTCAATGTCCACATTCACGGAAGGCACCTGCCGGAGTACATCTGTTGCAGTTCCGCCAACACTGGCCAGGTTCTTGTCTACGTTAAACACCCTTTTATCAATGGCCATGGTAAAGGCAGGTTTCTCTCCTACCACTTCCACTCCTTTCAGGTTGCGTGCAGTTGTTTTCAATCGGATATTACCTACATCTGATACTGTTTTCACAGTAACCGCTTTGAAGAAGGTTTGATAGCCGATGAAATATATTTTCAGGATATAACTCCCGGGCTTTACCGGAGAGAAACTAAAATCCCCGTTACCTTTGGACAGCATCCCGGTAACAAGTGCGGAATCTGATGCATTTAAAAGCGCTACGGAAGCGTATTCTACAGGTTTACCTGTTTGATCATCCAACAACTTACCCATTAATTCGGCATGCAATTCTCCTTGCTGCTGCCTTTGCGCGAATGCCTCGCTATTCATACACAAGACCCAACCTAACAGCAATATGACAATTTTCCTCATGTTTACCTTTACACAGATTGATTTACAATGCGGCTAAAAGTAGTAATTATAGCCTTTGGTAGTGATATTTAATGGATGGATGGTTAATTCACCACCACCCTGTTTGAGTTAGACGTCACTATCCAATGTTTCTTACGGTTATAAGAAATAAATAAATCTGGGTGGTTAACCCGGTTCAGGTACCGCGCGCTATTTCGGCAGTACTTTAAATTCCACTACCAGCGCCGCATGATCTGAAGGATACTTTACAGGATGAGTGGTGATCGTCCATGCTTTTACAGGTTGTATAAGCGCTCCTTTATAATAGATATAATCGATCCGGTCCTGGAAGGCATGCGGGAACTGCGGCGTCCAGGTGATACCGCGCTCCTTCAGCGGATCCGGATGTACGATGCGGAATGCGTCCTTGTATCCTGCATCATATAATGCAAGGCCCGCAGGGAAACGTACGGTATAACCGTTATTGAATTCCTTAGTGGCGTTTATCCAGTCAAGATGGGAACCGGTATTGAAATCGCCGCAGAAAAGTACAGGTATCTTATCTGCATTGGCCGTATGTGGCTGAATGGTTTTAAGGATGCTCCGCAAGCGGGCTGTATTCCCCTTTTCCATGTGTACCGCCAGTGAATCCGGGTTAATGGGACGGTTCTTTTCCAGCATATCCCAGTAATCATAAGGATAGTTCAGCCAATTGGTGAAGAATGCTATCTTTTGCTGATCACTTATTTTGATATAGGCGCCGCCGTTGTAAAAAGGTGCGTCTCCCTCCAGTGTTTCTGTGATGGGATAACGGCTCATGATACTCAGGTTTGTGCTGCGCAGGTAGAAGTAATATCCCAGTGCATCTGCGATCTTTGCGCCGGAGCCATAGGTTTCCTGCATGGAAACAATATCTGCCCCGGAAGATTGGATGATCTCTACGATCCGCTGCGGGCCTGTTTCCTTACCGGTTTCGTTGCCACCATGCCAGATATTGTAATTCATCACACGTAAGGCAGCAGGTGCTTTGGGTGGCCCCATTGGCCGTGGTGGCGGCACTTTCAGCGAATACAGGTAAGCGATGTTCTCCGCGGATGAACTATACAAGGTCAACTCCGGGATCTCTCCGTAAAAGGTTTCCCATTCACCCAGCTCCCCTTTTGCCACACCTCCTATGTTCAACGCGGAAGCATTCAGGCTATCCAGCCCGGGTGTGTAATAGATGGCTACGTTCTTACCGTCATAATATAAAGTGGTTTCTTTCTTCAATGTATCGTAAGCAAAGGCCAGCATATGCGTTCTGCCATCCCGGATGCCCTGGCGCTGTGGGGTTGGCCTGTATTCATAGTTTCCGGCTTTCCAGTACCAGGCGCCATTTTCCTGCACACCTATCTGCCAGCGTTTAGTGCCTAATATTTCATAAGCCGCCGATCCCTGTTCTGCTGCTTTTACCCATAGTACTGCGGTAAAACCACCCTTGTGCGTCCCTAATGGGTTTTGCACTTCCAGTGGTTTTCCGTTTAATACAATCTTTTCCTGTTTGTAAACCTGCGCTGTTGCCGGTAAAGAAAGGCAAAGCGTTGCTAATATCAATAGATGCTTCATAAACTTTTCACCATGTGCAGGTACTGCCCGCCTGCAAATTCCCGCATTTTTACGGCCTTAAACCCCAGCCGCTCATACAAACGCAAAGCATCCTCATTATGCTCATGTACCAGCAATCCAACACTGGATTGCCCTTCCTGCCGCGCTTTCTCTATGGCAGCGGCAATCAATTGTTTGCCAATACCCTTGCCCTGCCTGCCTGGCGCCACCGCAATACTATCCAGGTAGTATTCCCCCTTCCCGGTTTCCCTGCCCGGCACAAAATCGTTCTGTAAATGCTCCCGGATATGGTCCAGCACAGGGTCCCGCAAAAGATCCAGGTCATCCCCGTCATAAGAAAGGATCATCCCTCCGATCCCCTCCTCATCCTCATATACCAGCGTGTTCTTATAACTATACTGGTTCACATCCTGTTGAAAGAAATGCTCAAATAGCGCCTGTACAACGCCGGGGTTGCTTGTTCCCGCCAGTTTAACGGCTATTTCCTTCATGGCCTGGAAAAGCAAAGGTACTACGGTGGAGGCTTCCTCCTTTCTGGCAGGTCTGATCATAACATAAAGATAAATAAATTTGGTTTTACTGAACAGTGTTCATTATATTTGCATCGTAAACATTCTTAACATGGGTATAACTGACAGGAAAGAAAGAGAAAAGTTGGAAATGAAGCGGCTGATCATTGAAGCGGCGATGCAGATGTTCCTGGAAGAAGGGTATGAAAAAACATCTATCCGCAACATTGCTGATAAGATCGAATACAGCCCCGGCACCATCTATCTCTATTATAAAGATAAAGATGAACTCTTGTACGAAGTACAACGGGAGGCATTCGGCAGGCTGTATGAAACCTTTGTACAGCAAGCTCCCAGCAAAAGCCCCTGGAAAAGGCTGGAACAACTGTCCCACGCTTATGTGAACTTTGGTATGGAACATCCGGACCTCTACGACCTGATGTTCATCATCCGTGCCCCGATGAACACGGTGAACGAAAGAGAAGGCTGGAAAAACGGGGATGCCTGCTTTAATTACCTGATGGATTGTGTAGCGGCCTGCATCGATAAAAAACTGCTGCGTTATACGGATAAAAGGATGGCCGCATTGTCCATCTGGTCCATTGTGCATGGCCTGGTATCCCTCAATGTACGCTGCCGTTTCAAAGTAATGGATATGGAACCCGAACAAATCAACAAAGCCATGGAAATGGCTGTAAACGAACATTTAAGACTTATAAAAGCTTAGTCAGTCGCCCTGAGCGATTGGCTTTTTTTTGCCCATGCGCTAAACACCGTTCATTATGTTACCGAAGATCATTAAACTACACTTGTTTATTAGTGTTGGTTTTATCACACAGGTGGCCACTGCTCAAAGCCGGCTGGACCAATATATCCAGGAGGCATTCTCCCGCAACCAGGCCATAGCACGACAGAACTTTCAGCTGGAAAAGAACATGTATGCATTGCAGGAAGCCAAAGCGCTCTTCATGCCATCCGCCAGCTTCATCAGTAGCTATACCAAAGCCGGCGGCGGCCGTACTATCGACATTCCCACCGGCGATATGTTGAATGGTGTATATGCCACCCTCAACCAGCTTACCGGCAGCCAGAAGTTTCCGCAACTGGAAAATCAATCCATTCAACTCACCCCGGATAACTTCTATGATGCAAAGCTGCGCACCTCCATGCCATTGATCAATACCGAGATCATGTATGCCAAAAAGATCAGGCAGGAAGATATCACCCGCCAGCAGGCTACTGTGAATGTTTACAAACGGCAGCTGGTGAAAGACATTAAAACCGCCTATTATCAATACTTTCAGGCTACCCGCGCAGTGGATATCTATAACAATGCCCTCACTCTGGTGAAAGAGAACATCCGCGTGAACCAAAGCATGCTGAACAACGGTATCCGCAACAACACTTCACTCACCCGCGCACAAACAGAACAGCAGAAAACAGAAGCGGCGATCACACAGGCAGAAAATACGCAACAGAACGCCCGCTCCTATTTCAACTTTCTGCTGAATAAACCTTTAACAGACTCTATTGAACTGGATAGCGCAGCGCTGCTGGTAGCAGAATATATTCCTACCACCAGTGTTCAGAGCCGTGAAGAGATCCAGCAACTTACTTCGGTTAAAAAAATAGCGCTCCTGCAGGAGAAAATGCAGCATTCCCTCTTCACGCCCAAAGTGAATACTTTCCTCGACTTAGGTTCGCAGGGTTTTAACTGGGCATTCAATAATACCAGCAGGTATTACCTCTGGGGCCTGAACCTGCAGTGGGACATCTTTACCGGCGGTCAGCGGAAATACCGCACCAAACAAGCCGGCGCAGATGCTGCCATCGCGCAAGCCGCACTCACCGAAACTGTGCAGGGCCTCGAACTGGAACTCAACCGTGCAAATAATAATTACCGCAGCGCTTATGTGAATTATAAAAGCGCACAAACACAATTACAACTCGCTGAAAAATATTTCCGGGACCAGATGAAGGTCTATAAAGAAGGCCAGCTCCTGTACATTGAATTACTCGATGCACAAAATCAGCTGACCAATAGCCGCCTCCAGCTACTACAAGCCTACGCACAGGTGCAGATCTCACAGGCAGAAATTGAACGCGCACAGGCAGGATACCCTTTAAACAATAACCTTCAATAACTAATTATATGAAACTGTATCTTCTTTTATTATCCGGTGCAATTGGGTTCAGTGCCTGCGGTGCAGGGTCCGCCGCATCTGAAATACCACCACAGGCAGATATTCCTGTAAAGCTCCTCCCCTTGCAAAACCAGTCGGCGTCTGCCAGTATCCCTGTTTCAGGGATCTTTACCACAGACGATGAAGTGCTGCTCTCTTTCAAAACAGGTGGCATCATTCAGCGCATACTCGTGAAAGAAGGTGATGCCATCCGCCAGGGGCAAACAGTAGCCATCCTCAATCCCGTGGAGATCGATGCACAGGTGCAGCAGGCACAGCTGGCCTTTGAAAAAGCCTCACGCGATCATCAGCGGGCCACGAACCTGTATAACGACAGTGTAGCTACCCTGGAGCAATTACAGAATGCACAAACTGCAAAAGACATTGCACAGCAACAATTAAAAACAGCGCAGTTCAACCGCAACCATAGCGTGATCACCGCTCCCCGCAACGGGTACGTACTCCGTAAACTGGCTGCGGAAGGGCAACTCGTTGGAGCCGGCACCCCTGTTCTGCAAACCAATGGTGCGCAATCCGGCAACTGGTTATTACGTACCAGCATCAGTAATAAAGAATGGGCCGCTATCCGGTTAAAAGACAGCGCTATGGTAGAAGTAGAATCTGTTCCCGGAAAAACCTTTTCAGGAATAGTATCCCGCCGCTCCGAAGGTATTGATCCCACCACAGGCTCTTTTGCAATAGACATCCGCCTCACCGGCGAAAAACCCGCTGCCATTGCTTTTGGCATGTTTGGCAAAGCAGTAGTGCACACTACTGCCCAAAGCAAAAGCAGCACCGGTACCTGGGCCGTTCCTTATGATGCCGTACTGGACGGCGATGGCAATAGCGGATATGTTTTCATCACCAACGATAATAAAAGAGCGCATAAAGTGAAAGTGACCATTGCCGGAATGGAAAAGGATCATGTGATCATCAGCGGTGGACTGGAAAACGCAAGCCAGCTGATCATTTCCGGCAGCGCTTATCTAACGGACAGCAGCACTATCCGCATCATTCAATAACCCTCCAAGCCTGCAAACATGAAAATATCTGACTATGCCGTTAAGAATTACCAGTTCACACTGGTGATCTTTATCATGATCATTGCGCTGGGTATCACCACCATCCTCAACATGCCGCGTTCGGAAGACCCGGAGATGCACGCCCCCACTTATTCCGTAGTGGTGGTATATCCCGGCACCAATCCAAAGGACATGGAGGAACTGATCGTAGACCCGCTGGAGAAAGAGATCTATGAACTGGAAAACGTACTGCGCATCCGCACCAGCATCAGCGATGGCCTTGCCGTGATGCGGATAGAATATAAATACAGCAGTAATGTGGATGATAAATACCAGGAAGTAGTACGCGTTGTTAACAACAAACAAAGGGAACTACCCGCTGACAATATTTTCATTGAGGTGCAAAAGTTCCAGCCCTCTGATGTGAACATCATGCAGATTGCGCTGATCTCTGAAAATGCACCGCGCGATAAACTGAAATTCTATGCAGAGAAATTACAGGATGAACTGGAAAAGCTCAGCCCGCTCAAGAAAGTAGAGATCCATGGCCTTCCGGTGCAACAGGTACGGGCTGAACTGGACTTAGAAAAGATGGCCCAGATGAACCTCCCTGTAAACAATGTGATCAGCAGCCTGCAGAATGAAACCCTGAGCATTCCCGGCGGCAGTATCGATGCCGGCAATAAAACCTTTAATATCAAAACCAGCGGTAACTTTCATTCGCTGGAAGAGATCAGCAACACCATTGTATACACAGGCGCAGGCCGCAACGTATACCTGAAAGACATTGCCAAAGTATATTACGGTTATGCAGATGAAACCTACCAGACCCGCCTCAATGGCTTCCGCTGTGTATTTGTGGCAGCGGCACAGAAGGAAGGAGAAAACATCAGCAAAACACAATTACTTTATAAACCGGTCATTGAAAAGTTCCGGAAAACACTTCCGGCCAATATCGACCTGATCGAACATTTCGACCAGGCGGCCAATGTGAACAGGCGCCTCGGCAGCCTGGGGATCGATTTCATGATCGCCATCTTCCTGGTGGCCATCACTTTGCTGCCATTGGGTTTCAGGCAGGCCGTGATCGTAATGATCTCTGTACCGCTCTCCTTATCTATCGGTATCATCCTGCTGCAGTTATTCGGTTACAACCTGAACCAGCTCAGCATTGTAGGATTGGTGGTAGCATTAGGCCTGCTGGTGGATGATAGCATTGTGGTAGTGGAAAATATAGAACGATGGATGCTCGACGGGCATAGTGCGCTGGAAGCTACCCTTAAAGCCACCAAACAGATAGGTATGGCAGTACTGGGGTGCACCGTTACGCTGATCATCGCATTTATGCCGCTGGTATTTATGCCGGAAGGATCAGGGGATTTTATCAGGAGTATGCCTTTAGCCGTGATCTTCTGTGTGCTGGCTTCCATGTTCGTTTCGCTTACCATCATCCCTTTCCTTACCAGTAAAGTGCTGAAACCCCATACGGGCCACCCTGATGGTAACCTTTTCATGCGTGGGCTGAAGAAGCTTATCCACGGCAGTTACTCCCGCCTGCTGGATAAAGCGCTGCAACGTCCGGCACTCACGATTGTGATCACCGTGATCATTTTTGCCGGCTCCCTGGGTGTGTTTAAACTGATCGGTTTCAGTTTATTCCCGCCTTCTGAAAAGCCGCAGTTCATGATCAATATCACGGCGCCGCCTCAATCCAACCTGATGTATACCAATAGTATTGCCAGGCAGATAGAGCAAACCCTGAAAAAAGAGCCGCTGGTGAAATACTTTGCCACCAACGTAGGTAAAGGCAATCCGCGGATCTATTACAATGTGATCCCAAAAGAAGAACAGAGCGATTTTGCACAGGTATTTGTACAACTGGGAGAACATACCAATCCCCAAGAGAAACAAGCCCTGATGGAAAAGTTCCGCAAAGCCTGGACGCCTTACCCCGGTGCCAAAGTGGAAGTGAAAGATTTTGAACAAGGCCCTCCCGTAGTAGCACCTGTGGAAGTACGCATATTCGGAGACGATCTGGACACCCTCCGGCACCTGGCTTCCCGTGTGGAAGATATGCTGCACCAAACACCCGGCACCATGTACATCGATAACCCGGTGGACCTCCTGAAAAGTGATATCAGGGTAGCCATTCAACCGGAAAAAGCACAACAGCTGGGTATTCCTTTTGTGCAGATAGACCGCACCGTACGCCTCGCTGTTGCCGGGTTAACACTGGGTAAATACACAGATGAGAACACCAATGATTACAACATCCTGCTCACGCGGGCAAAAGAAGGGCGGCCTACGCTGGATGTATTCAATAACCTCTATGTGAACAACCTGCAGGGTAAAGCCATTCCCTTATCGCAGGTGGCAGAACTTAAAATGGAAACATCTCCCGTACACATCAATCACCAGGAGAAAAGAAGGGTGGTTTCCGTGAAAGCATTCCTGCAGCAAGGTTTCCTGGCAGATAGGGTTATTACCGATGTGATCAGCAGGATGGATGCCATGGCATTACCTGTAGGCTATAGTTATGAAATGGGGGGAGAAGTGGAATCGCGCAAGCAATCATTCGGCGGTTTTCAGAACATCATCATTGTAACGGTGTTCCTCTTTATTGCCGTATTGATCCTGGAATTCGGCACTTTCAAAAGTACCCTCATCATCCTTTCGGTTATTCCGCTGGGTGTGGTAGGTGCTGCCATTGCACTCTGGATAACCGGCAACTCCTTATCATTTGTTGCCATCATCGGGTTGATTGCATTGGCGGGAATTGAAGTGAAGAACACCATCCTGCTGGTGGATTTCACCAACCAGTTGCGGGCACAGGGGAAAGACCTGGAGACTTCTATCAGGGAAGCAGGAGAAGTAAGGTTCCTTCCGATCGTGCTTACTTCTCTTACAGCCATCGGCGGTTTGATCCCGATCGCTATTTCTAATAATCCATTGATCTCCCCGCTGGCGATTGTATTGATCGGGGGATTGATCAGTTCTACCTTACTTTCGAGGATCGTAACACCGGTGGTGTACAAGTTAATACCACCTAAGATCAAAGCTTAAAAAAGAAACGGGGTTGTTCTTTTCGAAGCAACCCCGTTTTATATTTTACGCTGCGTAGATCTTTTCCACTACATCTTTATATTTCTCCATGATCGCCTTCCTTTTCAGGCTCAGCTTCGGCGTCATCTCTCCGGTATCCACTCCCCACTCCTTCGGCAGTAATTCAAATTTCTTGATCTGTTCCACATGATTGAATAAGGCATTGTACTTCTCTACCACCTTTTCAAACATCGCCAATACTTCTTTATTCTTAATGGCTTCTTCCGCTGTGGTGAATGGAATGTTGTTCTGCCCCATCCACTGTTTCAGCCTGCTGATGGAAGGCACTATCAAAGCCGCCACAAACTTCCGTTCGGAACCGATCACCATGATCTGTTCAATGAAGGGGCTTTCCTTACATTTATTTTCAATAGGCTGCGGCGCTACATATTTACCACCACTGGTTTTGAACAGTTCTTTTTTGCGGTCTGTGATCTTGAGGAATTTTCCATCTACAAAGGTGCCGATATCCCCGGTATACAACCAGCCATCTTTCACGGTTTCATCTGTGAGGTCCTGCCGCTTGTAGTATCCCTTCATCACGGAAGGCCCTTTCACTAATATTTCGCCTTCTTCCGTCAGTTTTACCTCCTGCCCTGTTATTACCGGGCCTGTGGTGCCAAAACGGGTATTTTCGGTCTTATCGCGCCTGTTTACGCTGATCACGGGGCTGTTCTCCGTGGGGCCATATCCCTCATATACCGGAATGCGGGCTGCGGTGAAGATCCGCAAAAGGTTTTCCTGGCAGGCAGCCCCCCCGGTAACGATATAAGAAATGCGGTTGCCCAATGCATCGCGCCACTTGGAAAAAATAAGTTTATTGGCAATGGACAGCTGAAGGTTATACCACCATCCGCCACTGATATTATTATTATATCTCTTTCCCAGTGCTACGGCCCAGAAGAACAATCCGCGTTTAATGCCTGTCAGCTCATGGCCTTTGCTCATGATCTTCTCATACACTTTTTCCAGCAGGCGCGGTACTGTGGTGAACCCATCCGGTTTTACCTCTTTCAGGTTATCCCCGATCTTATCCATGCTCTCCGCATAATAGATGCTGATCCCGCTGAACAGGTAAATATAGGTACACATCTTTTCGAAGATATGGTTCAGCGGCAGGAAGCTTAACACCCTGGTTTGCGGAGCATCCGGGAAAGGAAAGCTCTCTTTGGAATGATATACATTGCTCACAATGTTCTTATGGGTAAGCATCACACCTTTAGGTGTGCCTGTAGTGCCGGAGGTATAGATGATCGTGGCCACATGCTCTTCGCTGATAGTGGGGGTTAAAGCCACCACACGGGCCAGCAGGTCTTCATTGGCCAGGTCGGTCACCTTCGTCCAGTGATCAGCACCGGGTACTTCATCAAAAGTGTAAATGTTTTGCAGGGAAGGAATATCTTTCATCAGCCCTTTCACTTTCTCACATAGTTCTGCATTGCTCACAAAAATATACTTCACCGCTGCATCATTGAGGATGAATTGCAGCTCGATGGGATTTGTTGTGGGATACAGCGGCACCAGTATAGCCCCCGTCTGTTGTACAGCAAGGTCCGTAATGATCCATTCAGGGCGGTTATTACTAATAATGGCAATCTTGTCTGCCCCTTCTACCGTATGGTCGTTTCCGCTTATGCCAAGGCTCAGAAGACCTGCGCTGAGGCGGTTCACGGTGTTCTGTACTTCTTTCGTGGAAACGGGCTTCCATGCCCCGTCTGTCTTGGCTACCAGCATATCTGGCTTAGGGAAGAACTGCAATTGGTGAGCTACCGCGTCAAATAGGCGTTTGGGCTGAATCATCATACATTTCAGAGCTTGATATACGGTAAGTTAACGAAAAACAGCAGATATTCAAATCAGGGGTATTTTTAGCGAATAAGTGCCTAATAGTCACCAATTAGCGCCATGATGTCACCTTTTTACACACATTTAATGTGTACCTTTGTGATCCCATTCTTACCCAAAATAATATCTCATTTATTGAGCACAACAGGGTTGCGAGCCATCCGTATATCGGCTTGAGGCAACTTATTTATATCACGAAAAACACAAGCATGATCCTAGCTACAGACCTTGACGGAACATTTTTAGGTGGAACCCGCCAACACATGGAAGAGTTATACGAAATGATCAGGAATAACAAGGATTTCCGCCTCGTTTTTGTAACCGGCCGTGGAATGGAAAGCGTATTACCTTTATTAAGTGATCCCGTTATTCCAAGGCCTGAATTCATCATCTGCGATGTGGGCGCCACTATACTCGATGGCACTACCCTTCAGCCCGTTCAGCCTATTCAGAACAATATTGAAAGCAAGTGGCCCGGTAAACAGGCCATCCTGCAACAGTTAAAAGATGTAAAAGGCATCCGCATTCAACCGGTGCCGCAACAGCGCCGCTGCTCCTTCATTTTCGATGAACACCTGGAACAGGAGGGGATCGCCGCACTGGAACAACAACTGGGTTGCGACATCCTCTTATCAGACAACAGGTTCTTTGATGTATTACCCATCAATGTAAATAAAGGCACCACCCTCACACAACTGATCGATCACCTGAATATTCCGGAGGAAAAAGTACTCGTTGCCGGCGATACGCTGAACGACCTTGCCTTATATGGCCGGGGTTATAAAGGTGTAGTGGTAGGCGAAGCAGAACCGGCACTGGTAACTGCCACACAAGGCCTTCCCGGCGTATTCCATTCTGCCATCCGTGGTGCGGGTGGTATCATGGAAGCGATGGCGCATTTTGAAGATTTTTCACCCTTCTATCAAAAGAAAGCAGCCAGAGATTGTAATACGGATTCTTCCCAACTGGTGATGCTCTATCACCGTTTCCCATTTGAAACAGCAGAAGAGAACGGCAGGATCATTAAACGCGCACCGAAAAGCCCCAACGGCATCCTGCCTACGCTTACTAATTTCTTCAAATCCAACCGGCCGGGATTATGGATAGCCTGGCAGGAAATAAAGGAAGGAGATGCCCCGGCAGGGAATTTCTACATTGATAAAGAAGTATATCCCCATTTGCAGGCAAGCCCTGTTATGATGGAGAAGAACGATATTGATATCTTCTACAAGCTCTTCTCAAAAGAAGCTTTCTGGCCCGCCATCTTTTCTTTCATAGAAAAAGTGCAGTTCAATCATGAACACTGGGAACACTACCTGGCCATCAACCGGAAGTTTGCAGAGAAAGCAGCAGCCGAAGCAGAACTGAATGCCACCGTATGGATCCATGATTACAATCTATGGATGGTACCCGGTTATCTCCGCCAGCTAAGGCCGGACCTTACGATCGGTTTCTTTCATCATACGGCATTCCCTGCTGCCAATACTTTCAATATCATCCCCTGGCGGGCAGAGATCATCGGCAGTTTATTACAATGCGATTATGTGAGCTTTCATATACCACGTTATGTAGAGAACTTCGTGGATGTGGTAAAAAGCCTGATGCCCGTAAAGATCATAGAACAGGAAAGTGCCGCGCCCCGTTTCCTTACTTACAGCTGTGCCATGGGTACCGGTGTAATGACGAGGGAGATACAGGCAGGCAGAAGGAAGGTACGTTTAGGGGCCAACCCCGTGGGCGTGCATGTGGATTATATCAAAGAACTCACACAACAACCCTCCACGCAGGAGCTGATCGCAGAACTGAAGAAAAGCACTGCAGGTAAAAAAACGATCCTCAGCATAGAGCGCCTGGATTATGTGAAAGGCCCATTGGAGAAGATCAGGGCCTTCGGGCAGTTCCTGGATGAACATCCCGGCCTGCATGGAAAGATAGAGCTGATCAATATCTGCACCCCTCCTGCCAGCGGCATGAAAATATACGAACAGGTGCAGCATGAACTGGAACAGGCCATCGGCGCTATCAATGGTAAGTATTCCCGGATAGACTGGGTGCCCATCCATTTCTTTTTCCGTTCCTTTTCTTTTGAAGAGGTACTGGCCTATTATGCTATTTCAGACATTGCCTGGATCACCCCATTGAGGGATGGTTTGAACCTGGTGGCCAAGGAATACATTGCCGTACAGGGGCAAAACCCTGAATCAGATGGCGTGCTGGTGTTATCAGAGTTTGCAGGGGCCTCGGTGGAATTGCCGCATGCCATCCTCACCAACCCTTATGATAATGATTCCATGAAAGGCAGTTTACTGCGGGCTATCAGTATGAATAAACAGGAAAGACAGATAAGGATGAAACGTTTATATGAAAACGTTAGTCATCACAACATAGGATATTGGGCAGATGAATTTATGCAGGAATTAAAAAAGGCCGGGTGTTAACCCCGGCCTTTTTTCTATTAAACACCGCCTGTTACGGCTACTACGATCATCACCACAAAAGCCAGTATTAAAAATGCAAGCATAATGATCGTAAATACGCCTACAAATTTAAAACTGGATTTCAGACTGGAAAAGGCGCTGTTCAATGCATTCTGATCAGAACCATGTAAAGCTGCCTTCATTCTGCTGCCAAACTGAAAAAGGTACAGATAAGGGAAAATAGAAATAACCGCCATAACAAGATAAATGACCCCAACCATCATAGGACTGCTATATCCCGCGTTTTGAAAGCTGGCTTCGATCAAGGCGTTTGAACTACCTAACCCGATGATGGAAAGGCTGATCAGCACCATAAAACCCACCATCACAAAACCCACAATAGAAAGAAATTTAGCCCAGCGGCTGGTTTCATTTAAAAAGCCGGAAGATGCTTCATCGATAGAGAGTTCGAATAAGTTTGGTGTTTCCATGCATTAGCTATTTGCTACCCAAAATAGCAATTTAACTGATATTATAAAATAAGGGGCCGGTGTTGACCGGCCCCTTACCAGTTAAAATGCCCCCCATTCCGCTATATGCGTAAAGTGAGTAGCTCCAAAGCTGGCAGAAACGGTTATCCTGTAATAACGGGCCTCCTGTGGCGCAGGCAGGTAGGCGTATTGCTTATCATAAGTATTCACAAAGGTGAAGTCTGTAGCACTGCTCCAGGTAGTGCCATCTTTGCTCAGCTCCACGCTGAGGTTCTGCGGGTTACCGGTTGCCACAGCGGAAGGCAGTGTGTAAAAACCATGCAGCATCACCGTAGTATCCATATCCACTACCAGGGTATGCGGATGTTTCGGTTGCGCGGCTTTCCATTGTGTATGCCAGGAAGTGGTCAATACATTATCCCAGGCTTTTTCTCCCGTATTAGGTGATTCTGAAGAAGATGCGCTCACCACCTTCCAGCGGGCGCGTGCAAACTCTGCATAATCCGCCCGGATCAGGAAATACGCCGTACGTAACTGCTCATTCACTTTTAAGGAAGGCGTGGCAGATTCCAGCGTTACCGGCAACAGGTAGTTTGTTTTGGAAGATAAGCCCCCCACTGTTTTTACCCTGATCTTTAGCGCATTGCTGCTGAAATCCTTTGGATGGATCACCGCATCCATGGCATCTACCTGGTAACTACCGGCAGGCATGGGAAGATAAGCGGTGTTGTTCTTTTTATTGAAGGTATCTACCAGCGCGTTGTTCACCGCAAAATGAACATTGATGAGATTAGGCTGGTCGTCCACACCACCATAGGCAGCACCCATTATAATGGTTTGCAGTGTATCTGCCATAATAAGCGGGCGGGAAGCAGGGTATTCCGTAGCCTGCGGCATATAGATCTTTGCGTATTGTTCCGGCTGTTTAATGAGTTCTTTCTTGTTACAGGCAGCCAGTAATATTGTGAAATAGAGGATCCTTTTCATGTTCAGTCTTTTTAGTAACCCGGATTTTGTACCAATGCTTTGTTACGCTCCATTTCTCCCTGTGGTATAGGAAACAGGTCGAAGGCCGGTCTGTAAGTGCGTGCTTCTACCAGGAACTTTTCGTACTTGAATGTAGTGCTGGTAGGTTTGGTGATACGCATGCCATAGATGTCTTTAAACACTTCCTGGCCAATACGCCACCTTCTTACATCCCAGAAACGGTGGGGCTCCATACATAACTCTATCCTGCGCTCGTGGCGGATGCGGAGGCGCATTTCGTCTTTGCTTAACCCGGCAGGTACAGGTGGCATTTTTACATTCTTCCTGTCGCGCACCAGGTTCAGTACATCATATACTTCCTGTGGCGGCGCATCAGAAGATTCATTCAGCGCTTCAGCATAACCAAGCAGGGTTTCCGCGTAACGCATAAATACCCAGTAGTGGTTACCGGGGCGGTAAGATGTGATCAGTGTAGCATTTTCATCCAGCAGTTTGGCGGTGTAGTAACCGGTTTGCGTGGAAGCAGTATTGGTATTTAAACCATCCACCCCGGCACCCACAAAAGTGTTGATCGTAGCACCGGCCCATTTGCTGCCATTGTAGATAATGGATTGTGCAAAACGGGGATCGCGGCCTGCATAGGGATTGTTGGCATCATAACCTGATCCGCTTTCTGTGATCATTTTACCATTGGCCATTTCGAATTCATCTACCAGGTTCTGTGAAGGTTGTAAATTCCCCCATCCGCCTCCCTGGCTGGGAGGTTCTGTATGGCGTACCCAATCCTGGGCTACTACCTGCCATACCTGGTTGATGGTGGATTGCATAATGATCTCGGCAGAATTGCGTACATGCAGTACGGTCTTATAATTATCATCGAGTGTATACACTTTCAGGTCCATCACCGCTTTGTGTGCATCCGCCGCTCTCTTCCAGAGATCGCGGTTATTGGTTGGGTTATGCAGCGGGCTGGCAGCATAGAGGTATACCCTTGCTTTCAGCATCATGGCGGCACCTTTTGTGATGCGGCCTAAGTTCACTGCGGGATAAGATAATGGCAGGTAAACGAGCGCACTGTCTATGTCCTTTGCAATGAAATCCACTACTTCCGCCACGGTATTACGCGGGATGTTCAGGTTCTCATCAATGCTCAGCACCCTGTCTATCAAAGGCACGCCGCCATAACGTTTCATCAGTTCAGCATAACACCATGCACGCATGAAGAAACCTTCTCCTTTCATACGGGGTTTGCTGTCTATCTGAATGGCCGTTTTGGCAGGCACATTGTCAATATACTTCAGAAAGGTATTGGCTTTACGGATGTTCTGGTAAGCCCCGTTCCAGATGTCTATCGGGTTATTGGTAGGCGATAAGGTTCCATTATTATAGTTGATGGTACCATAGGAGAAATTGTAAGGGCATTTGGCATCATCAGATGCTGCTGCATAGGTAAAGGTAGTCTGCGGCATCCAGTCGCCCGCACCAATGGTGGTGGCATACATATTGGCCAGGTAACCTTCTACCTGTACATAGTCTGCAAACAAGGCCTGTTCCGTTACACCGCCGGACTCTGCCTTGTCCAGGTAATCATTGATCTTTGTACAGGCAGATGCGGCAATGATGAGGCAGATGGCCAACAGGCTGCTGTAATATCTTTTGTTTGTCATGTTGCTCAGTTTGATCATCTTAAAAAGTAGCATTGAAACCCACATTCAATACACGTAACTGCGGATAGAAGAATCCTTTTCCACTGGGTGCTTCCGGATCAAAACTTCCGTCTCCCATCCTGTCCCAGGTGATCAGGTTAATACCGTTGGCAAATAAACGCAGGCCATCCAGCCCTTTTTGTTTGCTCAGGCGCACATTGCGGAATGTATAACCGATCTCTGCATTTTTGAAGCGGATATAAGAAGCATCTTTCATGAAGAAGGAAGAACCTTCCTGGTGATTGTTGGTATTAAGGCCATTATGTAAAACCGGGTAAGTAGCAGTAGCGGCAGTTGCCGGCGTCCACCTGCCCAGGTGCTGTTTCATTACGGAAGCACCGTTATAGAATTCCCAGGCTGCTTCATGGCTGAAGTTTACATTGTAATTACCTGCACCCTGGAAGAGTACACTTACGTCGAAGTTCTTCCAGTTTATACCAACAGAAACGCCATACAGGAACTCAGGAACCGTTGTTCTGCCAATAGGGCCTTTATCGTTGGCATCTATTACACCATCTCCGTTAAGGTCTTTGTAGCGGATATCTCCGGGGATAACATTGCCGAATTGTTTAGGACTGTTCTGAATTTCTTCTTTGCTCTGAAAGAAACCGATGGCAGTATAACCATAGAGTTGCCTGAGGGACTGACCTGTTCTGCGGAGATAGGCGTATGGATAACTTACTTCATCCATGTACAGGATCTTGTTACGGGAAAAAGAACCGTTGGCACGTACAAAGTAATTCACCTTGCCTATTTTGTTACGGTGGGAAAGTTCCAATTCAAAACCACGGTTCACCACTTCTCCCAAATTCGCGGGAGGCAGTTTTTCTGAAGGCACACCGATCATACCCGGTACAGTACCACGTGTAACAAGTATGTCGTTACGGCTTTCGCGGAACAGGTCTGCCTGCACATACAACAGGTCTCCCCAGAATTTTGCTTCTATCCCAACATTGAGCTTGCGTGCTTTTTCCCAGGTAATATCCACGTTAGCCATGGCACCTTCCAGTTTACCACCAATACCGGTGAGCGGATCGCCGAATGAATACCCGGTACCATTTCCATATTCTGATATGAACAACCAGCGGCGTGTGGATACAATGTTGCCATTGGCATCTTTCAGTTCCAGCTGATCATTACCTGTTAAACCATAAGATGCACGCACCTTCAGGAAATTAAGTACAGGATTCTGTTTGAGGAATTTCTCTTCGGAGATCACCCAACCAGCAGATACTGCGGGGAAGAAACCATACCGCTGCTTTTCGGAAAAGTTATCCGTTCCGTTGTAGCCGGCATTCAGCTCTGCGAAATACCTGTTCTTATAATTATAGGTGAGGCGGGACACAATACCCTGGGACACATAAGGGATCTGCCCTCCCAGAACACGTTGCTGGCGGTTGGCCAGAACAAGCCCTGATACAGTGTGTTGCCCGAAGCTGCGTTCATAGTTCACACTAAGGTCCAGCCATGTGCTGCGGATCTGGTCGTAGGAAGAAGATGGTGCCCCCAGTGGCACATCCGTACCACTGTAGATATAGCTGTTAGGGTCCATGTAATCTCCGCTTCCGATGTACTGCCCTGTTCTTACCGACCTGGTACGTACTAAGTTATTCTTGAAATAACCATCAAAGGAATAGTTGCCTTTTACATAAAGCCCTTTGGTGATCGCATCAAACCTCCGTGTAGCCGTGAGCATACCGGAAAGGGAAGAGTTAAAGCTTTGTGTAAAACCGGAGGTGTTCACCAATGCAAAGGGGTTCCCCCGTGTGCTGCCACCATACAAACCGTTGGGGTATTTAATGGGATAAGCGTTAGGCGGTGTTTTTTCCAGGTAGGTGAAGATGGCAGATGTTGCTTCGTTTGGGCCCGTTTTGTTTTCAATGGAACCAAAAAGGCTTAAACCTATTGAAAAGTCTTTATCAAAATCGATATCTATGTTAGAGCGGAAGTTATAACGTTTGTACTTCTGGTTAGGATCGTACTGATCGTTCTTCTCTGCCTTATACAAACCGTTCTGCTGCACATACCCAACATTCACAAAGTATTTCACCATTTGTGAACCGCCGTTGATGCTCATATCCGCGCGGGTCATATTGGAAGGTTTCAGCATTTCGTTCAGCCAGTCCACATTCGGATATTTATAAGGATCTGAACCGGTGCGGTAAGCTTCCAGTGCTTCTTCCGAATAAGGAATGAGGATGCCCGCGGGGTTATCGTTCTTATAGGCTTCGTTGGCCAGTTTGGCGAAGTTGTAGCTGTCCAGGTATTCCGGCAGGCGCGTAGGTGTTTGAACAGATGTTTGCACACCTGCGCTGATGCGTGGTTTACCAGCTTCTCCCCTGCGGGTTTTGATGATGATCACGCCATTCGCTCCCTTTACACCATACAGTGCAGTGGCAGAAGCATCTTTGAGGATGGTGATGCTTTCCACTTCGTTTGGGTCCAGCAGGGCAATAGCGCTGTTCTCTTTCTGCACACCGTCTATAGTGATCAGCGGTGCCGTGCTGTTGGAAGTAGCCATACCACGGATGTATAATTCCGGCACATCCACTCCGGGTTCACCTGAACGCTGCACCGCGATCAGGCCCGGCAGCCTTCCCACCAGTGCATTGGCAATGTTGGCTACAGGGCTTTGTTTGATGTCTTTAGTCGTAATGGAAGCAATGGCACCTGTTTGTGCAATCTTTGCCTGCTTCTGGCCAAAACCCAGTACCACCACTTCACTCAATGCACCGGCATTTTGTTTGAGCGGGATGCGCAAAGTGCTGTTCAGACCTACGGCCACCTCTTCCCTTCCATAACCCATATAGGCTATGATCAGTGTGTCCTGCGCATCCGCAGGGATAGAAAAAGTGCCTTGCGGATCGGTGCTGACCCCACGGCTGGTATGTTTTACCATAATGGTCACACCCGGCAGGCTTTCTCCCGTTTCTGCATCTTTCACCGTACCGGTGATAGTCCTTTGCTGTGCAGGTGTTGCGGCAGAAGGAGCAGATGGGGAAATGATAATGTACGCTTTACTTTCAGAAAAAGTAAGTGTAGTGTTTTTGAACAATGCACGTAATACATCCTGTAAAGATGCATTCGTGAACTTAGCGGCAGCATTGCGGAAAGGTGCTACATCTGCCTGTGTAAAGGCAAAAGACACCTTGGATTGCTGCTGTAATTGCTGAAGGGACTTACTTAAAGGCTGCGCCTCAAACGTGATCGTAACTTTGGTCTGCAGGCGGCTTTGTGCTAAAGCCGGGATCGTAAAGCCTGTGAGCAGGACAATAAAGAACAATAACCTGCCTAACCTGGAACATTGCCGTTCAGGTAGATTTTTTTTCATAAATTTGACTCAGTTTAAGTAGTAAAACACTATGTACACATCCATGGTTAGCAGGCCGGAATCCTGCCCCATGAAATCTTTAGAGAGCGCTCCGCATTTGATGGAGCGTTCTTTTTTTTATTTAATTATATAAGTATTTGCATCTTTCTTTTCATACGTGATCCCATTCAGTAAGCTTAATACCTGTATCACTTCTTCCACGGATGTTTCCCTTTTTAGCTGGATATTATACCGTTGCCTGCGCACCTTGCTGCTGGCCGTTTCCAGGTGGATGCCATAAAACAGTTCCAGTGCTGTTCCCAATTCTTCATAATTGGTATCTGTTAATTGCAGGGAAGATTCTTTCCAGATACCTGCCAGCCATTCCGGCTGATCTTTCCTTTCCACTTTTCCATCTTCTGCTACCAGCATTTGCCTGCCGGGCGTAAGCGCACCCAGTTCATGCCCCTGGTAACGGATGCCTACTTTACCTGTAGCAACGGTGATGATCACCTTTTGCGCCATATGTACACTAAAGGAGGTACCCAGTACTTTTGTTTCCACACCATTACTGTTCACCAGGAAAGGGTGTGAAGCATCCTGCTGTATATCAAAGAAAGCCTCTCCTTCCAGTAAGGTAACGGAGCGGGTTGTTTTGCCAAAGCTCAGGCTATCGTATTGCAAACGGGAATTTTGCTTCAGCCAGATCTCACTTTTATCAGGCAGGATGAATTTGCCCGCAGTAAGTGTGATCATAGAAGCAGAAGTGCTTGTGCGTTGAGACAGGAAGAACCAGCTACCTGCAACAAGTACCAATACTGCGGCAGCGGCGGAGAGCCAGGTGCGCAGATGGCGGGTACGCCGTACAGGGATATTGGCAAGAATGGATTGTTCCATGGCAGCCGGCATGGGATGTGCAGGTTCCTCCTGCCAGGCTTCTGCCATGTATTGTTCCACAGCATCCGGGTGTTCGGCCAGCCAGGCTTTCACCTGTTCAGCTTCTGCTGCTGTGCATTCATTTTTGATAAATTTCTCCAGTAGATTTGTATTCATCACTAGTATTCACGTACAAAGTGCCGGATACCGGTAAAAGAAATTTGTACTTAACAATCAGGTAACATTAGTGTTTGAAAGAACACAGGTTTAACGCCCTAATTCTTTTCGGAGGAAACGAAGGGAAAGCACGATCTGCTTCTCTACAGTGGCGGGGGAAATACCGAGTTGTTCGGCTACGGTCTTATGAGACAGCCCTTGCTCCTTCACCAGTTTGAAGATATGTTTCCTTTTGGCGGGCAGCTGTGCAATACCTGTTTCCAGTTGCTGCAGGCATTCTTTGTATTCCAGGTGATCCTGTTCAGGAGCGCCCAGGGTTTCTTCTTCCGCGGTCAGCGGAGCCTGGCGGCCTGCTGTTTTCCGCCAATGGTCTATAACCAGGTTGCGGGCGTAGGTAAATAATAAGGGAGCGATATCTTCCTCTTCATGCACTTTGGCAATATTCTGCCAGAGGCGCAGGTAACAGTTCTGAATAATATCCTGGGTATCCGTTTCATTGCGCACCAGTTTCCATACAAAATGGTGCATCCTGTCTTTGGTAGACTGGAATAGACGGTTGAATTTGTCCTCATTTATACGGCTGTTGTCCATTATAATGCAAAGGAAGTCATATAATATTACAACAATGTTAAGAATTAAGAAAGTTTGCTTTTTAAATCCGGGCTGACCGGTTCACCTGGTCAGCCCGGATCACTTATTATTTAGAGAACTGTAACTCCTTCAGGTTAAACCCACCTGTTCCTGCCAGCACACGCAGTTTATGTTTTCCTTTGGAAAGTGTAATACTTCCGGCATCAAGGGCCTGCCATTTCCCTGCAGGAACGGCCAGCTCATTGCCGGCTTTTTTGCCATCCAGCAGCAGGGTAATTTTGCCATTGGCATTTTCTGCGGACACCAGCAGCTTTAATTTATAAGTACCTTTCTGCGTTACGTCAATAGTGTACTGCAGCCACTCTCCTGTTTCTATATCAGATACATAATAGCTATCGTCCTTACCGATATCAACGCCGTCGTTACGGTAACCTCTGCCTTTGTTGCCTGCTGTGTTCTTCTTAGGATCTGATACCCGGTAATTAGCCGTATCCAGGTCGTAATAAGCCTCTCCGTTAATACCCAGATCGTATCCCACGGCTGGTATTACGGCATTGCCGTTCACCAGGTTGGCATCAAATGGTTTGGTTTCCCTGCTGAAGGGCTGGCGTATCATGGCATCGATCACATCTTTATGATAGATGTTCTTATCAAAGCGGGTGCTGTTAGCCAGTTCCATCAGGCCACGGTAAGCCTGCTCTGCTGAGGGTTTTGGCTTCTTCGGATCGTTCCAGTGATCTAATACTGCCTGGTAATCTGCATTCATGGGTACTTCCAGCGGGTTATTGGAACCCAGCTTCTTCAATGGCCACCAGGCCCAGCCGATGTTATGCGTTTCCAGCAAACGGATAGCTTCCGTGAACCATACATTAGAGTTCTCTCCTGTTTCTCCCAACCATACCGGCACCTGGTATTGCTCCCGGAAACGCAGGATATGTGCAATGGATTGTTCGTTGTTGTAGTTCCAGTATTTGTGGAAGCTCAGTACCATGTTCTTATCCCATGGTGGCAGAATGCCATTGTAATTATTACCCCAGCCATTACCTTCAATGATAATGATGTGTTGCTGATCTACTTCACGGATGGCCTTCGTGATGTCTACCATTAACTTTTTCAGCAGCACATTGCTTTTTTCCTTTAAGCCATTCTTATCGCTCTGCGGATCTTCAAAACCCCAGTTAGGTTCATTCAGTACATCATAAGCACCAATCCATGGCTCGTTTTTATAACGTTCTGCCAGTTTGCGCCAGAGCGCAATGGTTTTCTGCTGGTGTGCTTCATTTTCCCAGAGGGAAGGTTTGGAACCATCCCGGTCTGAGATGTTCAGGTCGTTCCCCTGCCCGCCGGGTGCGGCATGGAGGTCCAGGATCAGGTACATCTGGTTGGCTTTGCACCAGGCCAGCAAACTGTCTGTAATAGCAAAACCTTTTTCCAGCCAGGTTTGCCGGCCGGCTACCGGTTCCTTATCTACCGGTAAAGTGTAGAGGTTGAAATGCATAGGCAGGCGTACGGAGTTGAAGCCCCAGGCTTTCATGGCATCAATGTCTGCCTTCGTGGTATGGTTCTTTAACCAGGCATCATAGAACTCCTGTGTTCTTTCAGGGCCTACCAGTTCCTCTGCCCTTGCCCGGATCCGGTGTTGTTGTGCTTCCCTGTAGACCCGCAGCATATAACCTTCCTGGAGCATCCAGCCACCGAGACCTATGCCCCGGAGCAAAACGTTCTCCCCTTTGGCGTTCACGATCTTTGTGCCCGCTGTTTTCAGGAAACCCTGCGCATAACCAATACTGGTGGAAAATAGAATAGCCAGGAATAAAAAGACTGTTTTCATGTTAAGACGGTGGAATTTTAGGGATTTGAATAAGGGATCAAAATAGGAAATTAATTTTTCCCATTACCGGAAAAGTTGTCCGATATCGAACAACTTTTTCAAAACACCATGCGCTAATAGGCTGATAATCTGGTAACTAGGTTTGGCATTCCTATTGAAACAAGAACGGTCTAAACATCAGCTTATACCAATGGACAAAACCATAGAAGCAGAAGTAAAACAAAAAAGGAAGAAGCAATACCTGCTCATCGGCATCCTGTGCATCGCAGTACTGGTGGTAGCGCTCTTCCTCATGCGCAGCTTCTTTTCCACTACCATCAAACGTTCTGCCATTACTACCGCTGTTGTAGAGATGGGCAATATTGAGAATACCATCAATGCCACGGGAGAGATCAGGCCTGAATTTGAAGAAGTGATCACCAGCCCCGTCAGCGCTTCTATCCAGGAGATCATCCTCGATGCCGGCAGTAAGGTCACTACCGGGCAATCTATCCTTAAGCTGGATAAAACAGCTATCCAGGTGGAATATGAAAAGGGAAAGTTCCAGCTGGAATCCAAACAGAACGATATCCGCAAACTAAAACTGGAACTGGATAAGAGTTACTTCGATCTCAGGTCCAATAATAACATCAAACAATTACGTATCAACAGCCTTACCGCAGATGTAGAGAACAGCAAACGTTTATACAAAGCAGGTGGCGGCACAAGGGAAGATGTGGAAAAAGCAGAGCTGAACCTGAAGGTGGCACAGCTGGAAAAGGAGCAACTGGAAAATGAGATCAAAAGCAAACAGCAAACCATGCAGGTGGAAATAAGGGAATCAGAGATAGCCGCCGCCATCCAGCAAAATGAACTGAAGGAACTGATGCGCAAGGTATCACTGGCCAGTATCCAAAGTACACGTGGCGGTGTTGTCACCTGGGTGAACAAGAACATCGGCGCCGCTATCCGTGAAGGAGAAGCATTGGCCAGGATCGCAGATCTCAGCAGTTTTAAAGTGACCGGCACTATTTCAGATGCCCAGCTGAACAATCTGCATAACGGCATGCCTGCCATTATCCGGATCAACGAAGCAGAAGTCCGGGGCAGTGTTACCAATATCTATCCCGCCGTGGAAAATGGCATTGTTACATTCGATATCCAGTTGAATGAAAGGAATAACAAACTGCTCCGCCCCAATCTGAAAGTGGAAGTATTCCTCGTTACCGCCACAGGCAATAATGTAATGCGGGTATCAAACGGGCCCGCTTTCAGCGGGCTGGAAAGCCAGGACATCTTTGTTGTCCGGAATGGAAAAGCAGAACGAAGGAAAGTACAGGTAGGCATGATCAATTTCGATTATGTGGAATTGAAGGATAATGTAAAACCAGGAGATGTGGTGATCACCTCGGACATGAGCGGGTTCAAACATGCAAAGGAAATAACGATCAATAATTAATGATGATGAAAACAGGATTGATCTTTATACTCCTCGCATTTACCCGCACTGCGTACAGCCAGGATACCCTCCGCCTCAGTCTCGCAGAGGCAGTGAGCATGGCTAAAGCCAGCTCTATTGCCTCCAAACAGGCCGTTACGGTGAAAGAAACCCGTTATTGGGAATGGCGTACCTATAAGTCCAATTACCAGCCGCAGCTGGCTTTAAACGGTAATTTACCGGGGTACCAGAAAACCTTCAACCAGGTGCAGCAACCCAACGGCACTGTGGAGTTCCAGCCGGTGCATAATAACAATTCATCACTGAACCTCGCTTTCAGCCAGAGTATCACGCCTACCGGCGGAAAAATATACGGCGCTACGGAACTGCAGCGGTTTGATGATTTTGACAGGAAGAACACTTTGTACAATGCCATTCCTTATACCATCGGGTACCAGCAGCCGCTGTTCCAGTTCAATAAACTGAAGTGGGATAAACGGATAGAACCCCTGAAGTTCTCGGAAAGCAAACAGAACTATATTTCGGCCATGGAACAGATAGCCGTTACCGTGAGCGGGTACTTTTTTGACCTGCTGCTGGCACAGGTGAACTTCCAGATTGCGGAAACCAACCTGCAGAACACTTTACAGATCCAAAAGATAGCAGACGAGAAATTCAACCTGGGCAAGATCTCCAAGAACGAAATACTTCAATTGCAACTGGAACATCTCAAATCACAAAAGGCCGTGGGCAAGGCAAGAAGGGATATGGAAATAGCAATGCTGAACCTCCGCTCTTACATCGGCCTGCAGGAAAAAGGAAAAATAGAGCTGGTACTCCCTCCTTCCGCCATCAATATGGAAGTAACAGCTGAGAAAGTACTGGCGGAGGCTTATGTGAATAATGCCAACGCCATTGCTTTCATCCGGAAAGTGATAGAAGCCAAAAGAGATGTGGCACAGGCCAAAGGAGATAACGGGCTGAATGCTACCTTAACCGCCAACCTGGGTTTTGCGAACAGGGCCAGTACTATCCCTAAGGTGTATACGGCGCCACAGAACCAGCAACTGGTATCACTGGAATTTGCTATTCCTATCTTAGACTGGGGAAGGTCAAAGTCCAGGACCAAAACAGCAGAGGCCAACCTGCGGTTTACAGAATATGCGGTGGAGCAGGATAAACAAAGTTTTGCGCAGGCTGTTACTACCCAGGTGACCCTCTTTGATATGATGAAGGACCAGGTGGCCCTGAGTGCGCATGCAGACAGTATTGCCTCTGAGAAATACCAGATAGCCCAGACCCGCTATGTACTGGGCAACCTGAGTATCACAGACCTGAGTATTGCCTTCCAGGAAAAAGACCAGGCAAAAAGGGATTACGTAGTGGCCCTGCGGGATTTCTGGGGCGCCTATTATGAACTGCGCTATTTATCGCTATACGATTTTGAAAAGAACGAAAAGATCCATTATAATTAAAAAAACGCATTATGATCCGCTTACAGAATATTGAAAAAGTTTACCGTACAGATACGGTGGAAACACAGGCGCTGAACAGCATCAGCCTCAACATTGCCAGGGGTGAGTTCCTCTCCATCATGGGCCCTTCCGGCTGCGGCAAAAGTACCCTGCTGAACATCATGGGCTTACTGGATGAACCTACCCGCGGGGAGATCAGCATCTCAGAGAACAGCACTAATCATTTATCAGATAAACAACTGGCACAGTTCAGGAACAAAAAGATCGGTTTCATCTTCCAAAGTTATCACCTGATCAACGACCTGCGTGTGCTGGATAATGTGGAACTCCCCCTGCTCTACCGCAAAACCACCGCTAAAGAAAGAAAGGACATGGCGATTGCCGCATTGGAGAAAGTAGGCCTCGGCCATCGCACCAAACACTTCCCTACACAACTTTCCGGCGGGCAGAAACAAAGGGTGGCCATTGCGCGTGCCATTGTAGGGCGCCCGGAGATCATCCTGGCAGATGAACCTACCGGCAACCTGGATAGTGCCATGGGTAATGAAGTGATGGACATCCTCATCCACCTGAATAAAACTGAAGGTACCACCATCGTAATGGTAACGCACGATGAAAACATGGCCAGGAAAACGCACCGGCTCGTAAGGCTTTTCGACGGTACACAGGTTCAATAAAATTTAACATCGCCCTTATGCTAATTAATTATTTCAAAATAGCCATTGCGGTACTGAAGAGAAGAAAGTTCTTTACTTTCATCAGTCTCTTCGGCATCAGCCTGACGCTCACTATCATCATTGTGCTTACGGCTTTCATGGATAACCTGGTCAGCCCCTCCCATCCTGATATGAAAAGGGAGCGCTCCCTGTATGTGAACTTACTGCGGCTGGAACATACAAAACGCCATAGCGCCATGACCGGCCCTGTAAGTTTCTATTTCCTGGACCATTATGTGCGCAGTATGAAAAGACCTGAGAAAGTAGCTATCTTCTCTGTTTTCGGAGCTACTAATGCCTACGTCAACAATAAAAAGCTGGTCATCAATTTAAAACATACCAACGATGCTTACTGGGAAGTGGAAGAATATAAATTCCTGGAAGGGAAACCTTATACCGCGCAACAGATAGCCAATGCAGACAAGGTGGCTGTGATCTCCGAAGCAACAAAACTGGCCTACTTCGGCGATGTGCCGAACGTAGTGGGGAAATACATAGAAACAGACAATGTAAAATACAGGGTAAGCGGCGTGGTGAAAGATGTGCCGATCACTTCGTTCTACTCTTACGGCGATATGTATACACCCTATACCACATCAAAGGATGACTATAAGAACACGGGGTTTAATGGCATGTATATGGGCATTCTGCTGGCCCCCTCAAAGGCAGAAGTTCCTGCTATGCAAAAAGAATATGAACAGCTGATCAAAAGGCTGCCCATGAACGACAGTATGGAATACAATAAGATCACGGGATATGCAGACCGTTACCTGGCCAGTTTCACCCATGTGATGCTGGGTGATGAATCCAGTACAGGTGTTACTAAATTATTACTGATGCTTGGCGCCGCGGCTTTCCTCTTTATGCTGCTGCCAACTATCAACCTGGTTAATATCAACAGCAGCCGCATCATGGAGCGCTCTTCAGAAATAGCGGTCAGAAAAGCTTTCGGTGCATCGTCCGGTACACTGGCCATCCAGTTCATTGTAGAGAACCTGATCCTTACGCTGCTCGGCGGGATCATTGGAATAGCCTTATCTGCGTTGATACTATGGATATTCAACAACAGCCAGGTGATCCCTGCGGTTGAACTGCACATCAATATTACTGTACTGGCAGCAAGCCTTCTTGCCTGCCTCATCTTTGGCCTGTTATCCGGGGTATATCCGGCCTGGCGCATGTCCAGGTTGCAGGTAGTTACAGCCCTGAAATCTAACTAATTAAAAATCCTTTTATGATCAGGCATCTCTTTAAACTGATATGGAATAAAAAGAAACAGAACTTCCTGCTGATAATGGAAATGCTGGTTTCGTTCATGGTGATGTTTGCCGTGTTCTCCCTGCTGGTATTCTACTACACCAACTATAAACGCCCGATGGGTTTTGTTTATGAAGATGTATGGGCACTGACCTTTAATAATAACCGGCTGGATGTAAAAGCCCCGGATTCCATTGCCATGTATTATGAGAATATAAAAAGAAGAATAGCATCCTTCCCGGAAGTGCGATCAGTAAGCTATGTAAGCGGCAACAGTCCTTTTTCAGCCAACACCACCAACAGTAATATTGAAGTGAACAAAGCCACATTCAGTGCCCATATTTACCGTGTGGACGATGATTATGCAAAGACCCTGCAGGTGACCCTGTTAGCCGGGCGCTGGTTCTCAAAGCTGGATGATGCCGGTAAAGAAAAGCCCATTATACTTAACAGAAAAATGAAAGAACTTGCTTATGGCGATAAAGATGCCATAGGGCAGCGGTTCAGAGCCGATGATAAGGATGTGGTGGTGATCGGTGTTGTGGAAACCCTGAAAGATAAAGGAGATTACAATAAAGCAGAAGCAGGTTATTACATGCGTGCCGGCAGAAGTTCCGAATACTGGCCGAACAGGTTGCTGATCTCCCTGCAGCCCGGCACCTCTCCCGTTTTTGAGAGCAAGATCAATAAAGCAATGGCCGGTATAATGCCGGAAGCGAATATCGAGATTGAACAATTAACCAAGAAACGGGTAACCAAGAACAACCTCACGCTCATTCCCATGCTCATGCTGCTGATAGTAGCCGGCTTCCTGATCGTGAACGTAGCCCTGGGATTATTTGGGGTACTCTGGTATAACATCAGCAGGCGCAAGGCTGAAATAGGTCTTAGAAGGGCCATCGGGGCAACCGGCGGCAACATCGTATCACAGATCGTGAGTGAAACACTGGTATTATCCACGTTCTCCCTCATCATCGGATCTTTCTTCGCTATTCAGTTCCCTTTGCTCAATGTATTTGACCTTCCCTCCGGTGTATACATCAGCGCATTGGTACTGGCCATCCTCTTTATTTACGTGCTGGTGATCATCTGTGCTATTTACCCGGGCAAACAGGCTTCCAATATTTTACCGGCCGTAGCGCTTCATGAAGATTAATTAATGCTATTTTTACGACACTATGATATTGATCATTGACGATGATATAGCGGTGAGGACTTCCCTCTTACTGATCCTGCAGCAGGAAGGCTATAAAGCCGCCGGAGCAGGTACGCCGGAGGAAGCACTGGAAATGATAAAGCGCAGCAAACCCTCCCTGATCCTGCTGGACCTGAATTTTTCACTGGGCACTTCAGGTAAGGAAGGGATGGCCTTGCTGCAGGAGATCAAACAATATGATACATCCATTCCCGTGATCCTGATCACCGGCTGGGGCAGTATTGAACTGGCCGTGCAGGGCATGAAGCTGGGGGCGAATGATTTCATCAATAAACCCTGGGACAACGAAAACCTCCTTCAATCCGTAAAAACACTCCTGGACCTCCAGGATAAAAAAGCCGGCCATCATACCCGGAAACAACTGGATACCTTATACGATTTCAGTCATATTGTGGGAGAAGATCCTGCCATGCTGCAAATACTGGAAACCATCGGCAGGGTTGCCGGTACAGATGCTTCCATACTCATCATGGGCGAAAGCGGTACCGGTAAGGAACTGATCGCAGAAGCGGTTCACCAGAACAGCCTGCGCAGGAACAAACCCTTCATCAAAGTGAACCTGGGTGGTATTTCCACCACGCTCTTTGAAAGTGAAATGTTCGGGCATGTACGCGGCGCCTTTACGGATGCGCGTTACGACCGTACCGGCCGTTTTGAAATGGCCCATAAAGGCACCATCTTCCTGGATGAAATAGGCGACCTCGATCCCGGCAGCCAGGTAAAGTTGCTGCGGGTGCTGCAGGACAGGACCTACGAAGTACTGGGCAGCAGCCGCACCAAAACAGTGGATGTACGGGTGGTTTGCGCTACCAATAAAAGCCTCAGGGACATGGTGGCAGCAGGGAATTTCCGGGAAGACCTCCTTTACCGGATCAACCTGATCACCATACAGCTCCCGGCATTAAGGGAACGGCCCAAAGATATTCCCCTGCTGGTAAAAAGCTTTATCCGTAACCTCCGCGAGATCTATAACCGCCCCAACCTGCAGGTTACACCGGAAGCCATGAAGTGGTTACAGCAATTACCTTTGCCCGGTAATATCCGGCAATTAAAGAACCTCGTGGAAAGAGCCATCCTGGTGAGCAGAGCAGACCTCCTGCAGGTGGATGATTTCCGTTCCCAGCTGGAATTGTCTCCCGTTAAAAGCGGCAACCTGCAATTACCGGGTGTAGGCGCTATCACGCTGGAAGAGCTGGAAGTGGAGATGATCAAAAAAGCCATGTTATTCCATCATAACAGGATCTCCAAAGCAGCCGCATCTCTTGGCCTTACCCGCAGCGCGCTGTACAGGCGGCTGGAGAAATACAACATTCCATACGATGAAACTTCGGACTAAATACATCCTGTTTGTTGTGATCCTGCACCTGCTCGCGCTGGTGCTGAGCTATTTTATATTCCGGGAGAACAAGGTACTCTTCATTGCCTCCGAAATATTTATCCTGCTCTCCATTTGGATAGCCTGGAGTTTGTACCGGCAACTGCTGCAACCCCTGAGAACATTGATGGAAGGAGTAGATGTGATCAAAGAAAAAGATTTCACCGTAAAGTTCCCGCTTACCGGCAGGTATGAAATGGACGAGCTGATCAAGGTGTTCAATCAAATGATGGAGCAGTTAAAAACAGAAAGGGTAAGGCAGGAACAACAGCACTTTTTCCTGGAGAAACTGATCCACACCTCTCCCACCGGCATTATTATACTCAACTATGACGATGAGGTGCAGCAGATCAATCCAAAGGCCATGCAATTGCTGGGTATTGAACATACGGCGCAGGCGCTCTCCCATCCTATCTTTCAGCAGGTATTACAATTGCGCTCGGGAGAAAGCCGTACTATTTCCCTTACCGGTATTGCCACCTACAAACTGCAGAAATCGCATTTCATTGACCGCGGTTTTCCACGGCACTTTGTAATGATAGAAGAATTAACGGTGGAAATACTGGCAGCAGAAAAGAAAGTATATGAGAAAGTGATCCGTATGATGGCACATGAAGTGAACAATACCATCGGTCCTGTAAACTCCATCATTCAATCCACCTTAAAAGTACATCCTTTGTGGACGGCCCCGGAACACCAGGTATTGCGGGATGCCCTGGAAGTAGCCATAGACCGTAACCAGAACCTCAATGTATTCATGCGCAATTTTGCGGAACTGGTGAAGCTGCCGGAGCCGGATAAAAAACGGATAGACCTGCATCAGCTGCTCCTCGCCGTTACCCGCTTAATGCAGATGAAAGCGGCAGAGCGGGATACGCAGCTGGTACTGGCTCTGAAACCCGGCACCTTTATGATCATGGCAGATGAACAGCAACTGGAACAGGCCCTGATCAACATCGTTAAAAATAGTATTGAATCCATAGCGAACACAGGCACCATCACCCTTAGCACCCGGGAGCAGCAACTGATCATTTCCGATACCGGCAAGGGCATAGCTCCTGCAGATGCAGAACATATCTTTTCTCCTTTTTACAGCACCAAAAGAGATGGCCAGGGTATCGGGCTTACCCTGGTGAGGGAGATCCTCATGAACCATGGATGGGAGTTCTCTTTACGCACCATTGGGGAAAGAGATACACAATTTCAGATCAGGTTCTAGATTTTAAATGCTACATTGCAGCATTAATTACACAAACCCGGTACTTATGAACGTCCGCAAATTGCTTTTTATCGCGGTACTCTTTGCCTCCTGTACAAAAGAAGAAAGCCTCGAAATAACAGATAACTCCGGCGCCGTTAATGCAGATAAGCTGAAAGGAACTTATGTTTTTATAAACATGCAGGCGCACACCAGTGGTACAATAGAAGTAACAGATGGAACAGATGTAGAGAAAATGGTGTCTGTCAGCGATTATATCACCAAAGATAATGTGGGCAGTGTAGTGATCGATGCAACTAAATTTACTGCCATAGGCATGGGATATAGTGTGGATACTACGGTGAAAGGGTATTATTATGTGAACGGTGTGCTGGACGATACAATGGAGTCTGACTTTCAGTTCTCTACGCCTCCGCTCAGCAGCGTAGCCCCTTACAGGCTGGCAGGTACTGATTCCCTGTATTTTACTGGTGGTATTATCAACGCTCCTTCGGGAGGAGGTGGGGTAGCTACCCCGGAATCAAAAGCCCGGTTTGCATTTTCAGGAGATACCCTGATACTGTACCAGGGCTACTACAATAAAGCAACTACTACACAGGCAGGTGTAAGGATCACCCAAACGGATGTGGCAACGATCATCACCAGGCTGAAAAAGAAATAATTAAAAAGGCGGACCGTTAAGGCCCGCCTTTTTTTATTCTTTACCGCGCCCGCGGGTAAAAAGAAAAATGATCAATCCCGCCACTGCGGCAACAGCCAGTATCCCTACCCATACCCCTGCTTTAAAGATACCGCCTACTATCTCGCAGCTGCTTAGCGAAACCGCGAGGATTGCTAATAAGAAATATGCATAGTTTTTCATGCTATTACGTTTTAATTCAACAATAGCAGAACATATTTCATGCCGCTTTAAGCAGGTGATATTGGGTATTATTCTCTACACTAAGGCTCCATCCACACCAGCCGGACACCTTTCCTGTTACCTTCCACAGAGAGCTTCAGGGTTACATACACGTTCTTCTCCTGGTCGTAATCAGATACGGCAAATAATACCAGGTTATGATCGCGGTCCTTCTCCGGTTTACCGAACAGGAATTCCCTTGGCGGCAAGGTATTATTTCCTTCCAGTGTATAATAGAAACCATCACATTCACTCACACCTTTGATGTTAGTTAATTTACCTTTCAGGGCACGTTTTTCGTTTTCTTCCACATCATTGAACAACACGTAGATCTTATCTTTCCCATTTACGTAGGCAAATGATTTGAACTGATCTCCTGCAGCTAACCTGGCTGCGGTACCTTCCCGGTGTGCGTGATAGAAGGTACGGGGATCCATTTGCATCAGGAAATGTTCTTTAGGAATGAAGTAGCAGTTGATCTCTTTGCCTTTCAGGTCAAATGTAGATACCGCTATATGTTTCAGTTCTGTATTGCTTGATGCGTATCCACCGCCGACGGCAGTAGAATACTGGCGGGTAATGATCTCCAGCTCTTCATACACCACGGAAAAAGTACCGTCAGGATTGATAAAGAAGTTCTGTGGTTTTCCTTCAAACTCGTTCCTTCTGCCAAACAGCTCCTGGCTTTTTTCATTGGCCTTATGCGGATATACGGCGTTTACGGCATCCACCTTTTTCCGGGCAGGATCAATGAGTACAAGGCTGGTGAAATATTTCGCATTCCGTTTATCGGATTCTGCCACAAATGCCAGCATGATCAGCTGCTTTGTAATGGGATTATACTTCACCACTCCCCTGTCTATTTCCAGGTTGCGTGCAAATTCCAGTTCATACAATCCTACTTCGCCTGCTCCTTTTTTCAATTCGGCCAATACCAATGTATTCTCGTCTCCCCCGCTGGTACGGGTATTATAAGCGTAGGCCAGTATATCTACCGTTTGGGCATCTATAATAGCCATGTCTATGTACTTCATGTACTTGTACTTATCTTCCGGAGACTTGTAATACGCGCGGCTTAACTCGTTATGGTCCGGGCCGAACATGATCACTTCTATCCGTTTATTCCTGTCTGATTCAAACGAATTGAATAAGGCTACGGCGTAGTTATCTGTCAGCGGGTCTTTCTTCACATAAAAAGAAGGCGGGGGCACCTTTCCGAAAGCCATGGCATAACCATGTTTCATACTCAGGGGTAATAATTCTGCAATGGTTTCCTCCTTCTTTAAAGTACCGCTAACCCCATCTACGATCAGGCGGTATAACACCGGCGTTTTATTGTCCATTTCACTGATCAGGAACACGGCGTTGCCATTTGATTCAAAGATGGCCTCTATCTGCCCGCTTTTCAGTTTCCCGAACTTAGGCCCCAGGTGCCGTGCTGTTTTCTGTTTGTGTTTGGCATCGTAGATCTTGATGTCCAGGCCGCTTTTTAAAGAGATCACCACAAACATCGTATTCCCGTTCTTCAGTTGCAGGATGCGGGCAAAGCCATCTTCCGGCTCCACAAAAACAGGGCCTTCTGCAATCGTTTTGAATTGGGCAAAAGTGATCGCATGGCAGAGGGTTAACCCCAAAAAGAAGAGCATTTTTTTCATACGTACAGGGCTAATTTTGTTTAAGATCAGGGCCAAATGTAGGCATTATTTCAGAAAAGCCGTCCCGATGCGTCGGAACGGCTTTTGAATAATGCCTATACTGTTTCAGTCAGGCGGTCAGTGATCGTGTAATGCTCTACGCAATTGAACTCGTACCGTGCGGTATCTTCAAAGCTCCAGTCCATATTCCCCCGCAGGATCATAGCGAGGTCGTATGCATACTTCCGGGCACCTGCGGGAAAGTCTTCCAGAGAGTTGTAGTGTTCATAGAACTCGCGCATTTCTTCGTTGTGCAGCAATACCGTTTCGTGAATGGCATCATCCAGCTCCAGGTGCTTTTCCTGCTGGATCACCATCACGAGGTTATGCGTGTCTCCATGTGCAATTTCCTTACTTAAGGAAAACAGATCATTTGCCCAGCAGCCCAGGTGACCGCAGAGATCGTTCAGGCGTTGCAGTGTGGGATGGTCTTTTACGGAAGCGGGCAGCGTAATGTCTTCTGCAAAGTAAATAAGGCGGCCCGCAATGTGGGCACCTCCAATAATGGGGCGTCTTTCAATGTACTCGGAAATGCTGGGGGTCTTCCAGCTGTTCGCATTTTTGTTCTGCCATTCAATGGCATTGAACAAGAGCAGGATGTCCTGCACAAATTCCCTTTGAAATGCGGCGCTGCTGCAGGCTTTCATGCGCTGCCATACATCAGATAACGCGGCCAGCACATTGCCGCCGTTTTCCATGGTGAAGCGTTTATCCTCTGTGAGTACGCCGAGGAAATTCTTCATCAGCATCTTCAATGCAGCGGGGTCCTGCGCCACCGCATCCTGGTGATCAAAGAGATCGTCCAGCAGGAATAACAATACCAACAGGTCGTTGGTGATACAAAGTCGCTCATGTGAGGCTGTGGGATAGAACCTGCAGGTCATGTACCCGAAGTTGGATGCTTTTAATTCGTTGAACATGGCACCGGGATACAGCTGGAATGTTTCACACCATTGGAGGGTGTGGTTTTCTACAGACTGCACATAAGGACTAATACTTGGCTGAAAAGGGCAGAAAAGCTCCTGTTTTTTGGTAATGGTGAACATAAACACATGATTTAATGATTGAAAAGTTAATAGAACAACCGCAAGGATGCTCTTATCAGGCATAACAAGTTAAATCGTGAAAAGGTAACCACAGGGGTATTAGGAGCATAATTTGCTCTTGCAAATCCCTGAGAATAACAGGCGTTTACAATAGCTAAATAAGTAATAAGTAGGTGAAAAAAATATTACTTTTTACTAAAAAAAGTTTCGAGTTCACTGTAAAAAGTATCAAAAATAAGGGGTTTGGATAGAAAACCTACCGCACCGGCGGCCAGCATTTCTTCTTTTATGGCGGGAGCCGTTTCACCGGTAACGCTGATCACCGGGGTGCCATCAAGGGCTTCCTGTACTACTTTCAGGGCTTCTTTTCCATATATGCCGGGTAAACCGATATCGAGCAATACCAGGTCCGGCCGTTCATGCGAGGCTGCTTCAATACCCTGGAAAAGGTCTGCGGAAAGGAGCACCTGGCATCCCATCCTTTGCAGCAGCAGTTCTACCGCGCGCAGGTTCATCTGGTTATCATCAATTACCAGTACGGTTTTATTGAACTTCTTATAGCTGATCTTTTCTTCCAGCTGTTTGATACCTGCCGTAAGCGGCAGGGTAACGATGAATGTGCTGCCTATGCCGGTTTTACTTTCCACACGGATGTTGCCTCCCATGGATTCCACCGTTTTTTTCACCAGCGGAAGGCCAAGCCCTGTACCCCGGTAAGTACTGTGGCGCTGGCTGACGTAGGGTTTGAAGATCTGGACCCGCTGCAGATCGTTTAGCCCGGGGCCGGCATCTGTAACACTGATCACCAGCTGGTGTTTTTCATTCGGGAATGCTTTGATCCTTATCTCACTATCTGCTGCCGTGAATTTCACCGCATTTGAAATAAGATTGCTGATCACGGTGGTGAGTTCCCTTTCGTCGCTCAGAATGATCTCCGGTATGGCCGGGGACAGTTCGGTGCTGATCTTCACCTGCTTTTCATCCGCCATCACCTGGAAGGAGGCGGTGATCTCTGTGATCAGTTCCCGCAGGTCGAAATTGGAATTCACCAGTTCAAACTTGCCGTTTTCCAATGCTGAATAATCCAGCACGTTATTGATCACCAGGGTCATTTGCTTGCAGGCAATGTTCAGTGCCTTTACACGGTCTGCCGCTATCACGATCTTATCTGCACCCTTGCTCTGCCGCAGCAGTTCCTCACTGATGGAGGTCACAATATTGAGATGGTTCCTTGTTTCGTGGTTTGTTTTATTGAAGGACAGGCTTTTGGAGATGTTCACATCTTCCAGCTTCTTCGTTTTGGCCATCAGTTTATCGATGGATTCCTTAAAATGTTCTGAGTAAAAGTAGAACACCAGGATGTTCAGTGTAACCACTGCCATCAGCACCACCAGTTTGGTGATTTCATAGCCGTAATGGATGCCCAATGCTGTTAATACACTGAACACCGCCAAAAGGCTGAAGATCCTTTGCTGGTTGGTGGTAAATAACAGGAAGGACATCCCTATCAGGAAGATCACGATCAGCTCCACATTGGCCGCAGGGCCCATGATCACCCCAAAGAACAGGGTGCCCGCACAGTGTGTGCAGAACATGATAAATTTAGCAGTGAGGTATTTTCCGGATCTGTTGAAAAAGGGTACTGTTATCAGTATAAGGCCTTCAATAACAGGGCAGTACAGTAACCGCAGCTGGCCCGTGATAAAAAATAGGATCGGAGCCAGTAAGAAAGCAAACAGGGCTGGTATCGCAGCCATGATATTCACGATCACTACCGTTCTCGCCTTTGTTCCATCCTGAGTCTGCGCACCAGCATTAATGACCTTCTTTAGGATGTCACGTGGATTCATCAGAGCGTGTTTTCAATTAGCCGTAGGTTTTCAGAGTTTTGATCAGTGTAACAGCGCAAAGTTAACGCTTCGGATAAGAAATCCTACAGTTAAGGCTGATTAATCTACATGTAACGCAAAGCCTGACTCCCTGAGTGCTTCAGGAGCCTAATTTACATCCCTGCCAGTTGTTTTTTATCAACCAATAAACTGAAAAATGAGACAATCCCTGAAAGGCATATTATACCTCGTATGCCTGTTATTACCGCTTGTTATGCAGGCACAGCACAAAACCTTTTCCGGAAGAGTGACCGATGTGAACGGTAATCCCTTACCCGGTGCCAGTGTGAGCATCCAAAAGACCAAACAAGGCGCCATCACCAATACGGAAGGCAGGTTTGAGATCAGTGCCCCGGAAGGTGCTACCCTTGTGGTGAACTTCACCGGTTTCAAATCCCGCAATATTAAACTTACAGGCGATGCTGCGCTGGCCATTGTGCTGGAAGAAGATGTGGCCAAACTGGATGAAATTGTGGTAACGGGGCTCGCTACCACGGTTAAACGAAGAAATGCAGCTAATGCTGTGGCCTCCGTTTCCGCAAAGGAACTCACCGGCGTGGCACCTGCCCAGACCTTTGATGCCGCTTTAAGCGGTAAAATAACAGGGGCCAACATTGTAGCCAATTCCGGCGCACCGGGTGGCGGGCTCTCCATCAAGCTCCGTGGTGTATCCTCTGTTTTTGGTACCACCCAGCCCCTGTATGTAATAGATGGTGTGATCGTGAGCAACCGCATCACCTCTACCGGTACCAATGTTGTGACCAGTGCACAGGGTGGTGGCAGGATCACTTCTACTCAGGATAACGCTACTTCCCGCATTGCAGATATCAATCCGCAGGACATTGAAAACGTGGAAATACTGAAAGGAGCTTCTGCCTCTGCCATATATGGTTCACAGGCCTCCGCCGGTGTAGTGATCATTACTACCAAAAAAGGAAAAGCAGGCACTACCAAAGTGAATGTTTCCCAGGATATGGGGTTCATCACAGCCCGTCACCTGATGGGCATGAAAACGCTTACGGATGCACAGATCACTGCACGCAGGTGGAATGTGGGACTGTACAGGGCAGCGCAGCAGGCAGGCAAATTATATGATTACGAAAAGGAGATCTATGGCAACACGGGTTTCCTGCGCAATACCAGCTTTACTGCCAGCGGTGGAACAGAAAAAACCACTTTCCTTTTCTCTGCAGGGATGCGTAAAGAAGAAGGCATCATTCAAAATACAGGATATGCCAATAACAACCTGCGCCTGAATGTGAACCACCGGGTATCAGACAGGATCAAAGTAGGCATCACTTCTTCCTACACCAATTCTTCTTCTGACCGTGGTATCACCAATAATGATAACACGGGGGTTTCTATTGGTGTACAGCTGGCTTCCATGCGCCCGTACAGGGAACTGCATCCTAACGACAAAGGGCAGTATCCCAATCCGCTGAATGGCAACAACATTTTGCAGACGATCGCATTAATGAAGAACAATGAAAAGATCAACCGGGTAATTTCCGGTATCAACCTGGACGCTACTTTGCAACAATCTGATGTTTCCATCACAAAGCTGGTGGCAAGGGGTGGTGTGGATTTCTATAACCACAAATCTCAACTGCTCTTCCCCGCTATCCTTCATCTTGAAACAGCCGCGGGCACCGGCGGGCGGAACGTGCAGGGAAATACGAACGACCTTAATACCAGCTGGGCTGCATTCCTGGTGAACACCCTCAGCGCAAAACAATTATCGTTCGTTACCACTGCAGGTTTAACCCACGAATATGGCTCATACGATCAGTTGCTGAATGTTGCTTCGCAACTGGTAGGTGAAGAAACCAGTGGCGGGCAGGCCAGCTCTGTAAGCGCACAGCAAACACGTTATCTTTTCCGTAACGATGGTATCTTCTTACAGGAAGAAATTGCGCTGAAAGAGTTCCTGAACTTCACGGCAGGTGTTCGTTTCGACCGCTCTACCAATAACGGGGATTATAAGAAGTTCAATGTATATCCCAAAGCCAATATGTCCTGGAACATTTCAAAGATGGGCAACTGGGAAAACCGTACGGTAAATGATCTGAAGTTCCGTATCGCCTATGGTGAAAGCAGTGGTTTTCCTACTTTCAACAGCCGCTTTACCGTATTACCCGGTATGAGCATTGGCGGGCGCCCCGGTTCTTTGATCGGCATTACCCTGGGAGATGCGGATATTCAGTCTGAAAGGCAAACAGAACTGGAAGGTGGTATGGATATCAGCTTCCTGAACGGAAAGATCAACCTGGAAGCCACGTTGTACAACAAGGTGATCAAAGACCTGCTGGTGGCTGCTAATTTCCCTGCTTCCAGCGGCTTCACCAATCACTGGGTGAATGCAGGCTCTCTGCGCAACCGCGGGCTGGAATTAGGCTTAAGGACCATCCCTGTTGATAATAAGTTCCTGCGCTGGAATTCCACACTCAACTTCTGGTTCAACCGCTCCAAAGTAACGAAACTGAATGTTCCCAGCTTTGACCAGGGAGATGCCTTTGGTGCTAACTACGGTACCTTTTTCATTGAAGAAGGCAAATCAGCCACACAGATCCTGGCATTTAACGACGATGGCAACCTGCAGCAGTATGGCGACCTGGAACCTGATTACCAGCTGAGCTTCTATAATGAGCTTACTTTCCTGAAGAACATCAGCCTCCGCTTCCTGCTGCATGCACGGAAAGGCAGTTCCAACGTGAACCTCTCTCAATTGCTGCAGGACTATGGCGGCACTTCTCCCGACTGGGATGTACCGGATAAAGGCGGCAACCCTACAGGCCTGGTACGTTCCGGCCAGCCTTACCGGTATGTGCAGGATGCGAGCTATTTACGCTTCCGTGAAATAGCATTGTATTACCGCCTGCCGGTAATATGCCGCCACATCCAGAACATCAGGCTGGGCGTTTCTGCCAATAACTTTATTACATGGACCCCTTATAAAGGATATGATCCGGAAGTTTCCAATTTCGGCGCCGGCTTTGGTGCCGGAGTGGATGTAGCTCCCTACCCTGCTTCCAAACGCCTGCAATTCCATTTATCGCTTGACTTCTAAATCATTTATCAATGAAACATATTTTATCAGTAGTTTTTGTTGCAGCCAGTGTACTTACTGCCTGCACGCATGAATTCATTCCTAACCCCAACGCCCCCACGATGGAAGAGATCATTAAAAATCCCTCCATCTCCCAGTTGAACAACCTTGTAACAGGTTCCGAAGGAGGGCTGCGGGCACAGCTGGGACTGTATCACGACCTGGTGGGTGTATTTGGCCGTGAATTCTGGCGTTATTCCAATTCAGACAGCCGTAATACAGAAGATCTTTTGGGGAAAGGGAACATAACCCTGGACCCGAACTCCTACTATGCTATAAATAGCTGGCTGGCCCGTTATTCCGTAGTGAAGAACTGCAACCTGCTGATGGAGGCTACAAAGAACTGTACACTGCTGGAAAATGAAGCACAAAAGAACGGATATTACGCATTTGCCAAAACCATCGCAGCCTATCAGCTGCTGCTGAACCTCAACCATACGGACGATCAGGGTATCCGCACAGATGTGAACGACCCTAAGGACCTCGGGCCTATCGTTAATAAAACACAAGCGCTTACAGACATTGCCAAACTACTGGACGATGCAGATGTGTTGCTGAATAATGCAACGATCATATTCCCCCTATCCGATGGTTTTGAGGGGTTCAACAGTGTGGCTGGTTTCAAAAAGTTCAACCGCGCGCTTTCTGCCCGCGTATCCATTTACCGGGAGCAATGGACCAAAGCACTCACCGATCTGAATGGTTCTTTTCTTGACCTTTCTGCAGGGAGTAACCTGAATACAGGTGTTTATCATGTTTTCTCCTCTTCCAGCGGGGACCTGCTGAATGAACTATACCTCGCGCCGGATGGCCAGAGTGATATCAGGGCGGCTCATCCAACATTTGAAGCAGACCTGGAAGCAGGAGACGACCGTATCAACAAAACACATGTAAGAGCTGCAGCGGCCACTTTCGATGGCCTTACGAGCACCAGGGATGTAGCCCTTTACGCCACACCCACCACACCAGTGGCTATCATCCGGAATGAAGAGCTGATCCTGATCTATGCGGAAGCCAAACTGCAAAATAACGCACTGGCAGAGGCAGCAGATGCATTGAATACTATCCGCAGCAAACACAATCTTACACCACGGCTGGACCTTGATACAAAAGCAAAGCTCATAGATGAGTTACTGAAACAAAGAAGGTATTCCCTCTTTGGAGAAGGACATCGCTGGGTAGATATGCGCCGGTACAACAGGTTAGCCACCCTTCCCATTGACAGGGCAGGTGATGATGTATGGCCGCGTGTACCGCTCCCGGCCGGGGAATAAATTAAAAAGGCTGGTCCGTTGGGGCCAGCCTTTTTTTTATCAGTTCATTACAATAAAGATCAGATCTTCATAATCATGTGCGGACACAAACATGGGAATGCCGGCCCAGGCGGCCCTGTTCTTATGTGCTGTTACCGTTTGTTTGAAAAGCTGGTATAAGCGGAGGATCACCAGGTATTCATGCAACTCGCAGGCAGCACGTAAATTATCATCCCGGTACCCTTCTGTTTTCATGTACTCCCGGTTGGCCTCCTGCAAGGCTTCAAAGCCGGTAATGCTCATGCTCTTTTCAGACTGGCCATCAAACTCCGCCAGCCAGTTCAGGGTATCTTCTTCTTCTACTGTTTCATAGGCAAAAAGATCTATGAACCAATGTTCATAGTTCACCGTAAAGGCGTTCATTTCGCAAAGGATGGCTTTGATATCCAGCTCTTCTTCTTCCTTCATGGCTTTATAAAAACTATTCAGGAACTGGCCGAGGATGGGCTGCAGGTGAAGAAGGTCTTTCCCGATCACCTGGTGAAAAGGGGTTTCCGGCAGTTCTGCCAGTTTATCTTCCGTATAACGGATGGCAGCATCTATCTGCCCGGCCCTTATCCAATCTACTAATTTATCCATTGCTTTGTGATTTACAGGTATTCCAATAACTCTATCCTGTTATTAAAAGGATCTCTGAAAAAACACCTGGAGCGGCCTTCTATAACGGAGGAATACGAAATTTCAATGCCTTTGCTTTCCAGGTAGGCCTTTGCGGCTTCGAGGTCCTTCACTTCAAAAGCCGGATGGCGGCCGGATACAGGCCCCGGTTCTTCTTCCACAATATGCAGCTGAATGTTACCGATATTGAACCAGATGGCGCCCCGTGGATGATTTCCGGGTATCTCTTCAAGCTGTAATACCTCTTTGTAAAATGTTTTGGCTGCTTCTTTTTTGCCGATCGGTACCATTTGCGTAACATGGTCTAACCGCGAAAACTGTATCATACTTACCTCAATTAATCCTGCAAAGTAAAGGATAAGGTATGAGAAAACAAGCTATTCGCTTTCCGGCAACAGCCAGGCCAGGTTGTTCACGTTCAGGCCTTCCAGCAATTTGTAGTGCTGATCTGATAAAGTGAGACTGAAAACATCGTCATCTGCCGGCACGCTGAAGGGATCATTGGGGAGTTCCCTTAAGTATTTCGCCTGGCCGTATAATACAGGCACCCGGCATTTTTCATAAAAACCCCTGGCCGCTTTTTCACAACATCCCAATGTTTCTATTTTCCGGCTCTCCATATTGGTTTTGATCTGATGCAGGAATAACTTTCCATTCCCCTTCCTTTCTTCTATGGATACAAAACCCACCAGCTCCGCGAAAGGATAGACCTGATGCCTGATCTTTATCCTGAAATCGAAATTAATACGGGCCACGCATAAGATAGCAGCGCTCATGCCAACCAGGAAATGAAATTCCGAATGGCGGTATTTGTGAATGAAGTCTTTATCTTCTATGCCCGTCCAGGGTTCTACGTCCCAGCATGCGAGGATGGTTTTGATCTCCATGCTGGTGAGGTCTGCAGGTTTTTTGATCAGGTGTTCAGGCATGAGATAAAGATATACTATCTTAGTTAAATCATGATTGAACTATTACAGGGAGATATCACAAAAGTTAAGGCAGATGCGATCGTTAATGCTGCGAACAGCTCTTTGCTTGGTGGTGGAGGTGTTGATGGCGCTATTCACAGAGCCGGAGGCAGTGACATACTGGAAGCCTGCCGGAAAATAAGAGATAAGCAAGGTGGTTGTAAAGTAGGAGAAGCCGTGATAACAACAGCGGGTAAGTTGCCTGCGAAATACGTGATCCATACTGTTGGCCCGGTGTGGAACAATGGCAAAAGCAACGAAGAAAAATTGCTGGCCGCTGCTTATACTAACAGCCTGCAACTCGCCCTGGATAACCAGGTAAAAACAATAGCCTTCCCTAATATCAGCACCGGCATCTACCATTTCCCAAAAATAAAAGCGGCTGAAATTGCAATTTCCACGGTAAGAAATTTCCTGCACACCACAGATAAGATCCAGCAAGTGATCTTTGTTTGTTTTGATCAGGAAAATTATGAGATCTATAAAAAAATAATGGGTAGCTGATTTTTAAAAAAAAAAATTACGTTTTTGATTTTTATTTCAAATAAAGTTTTACCTTTGGTATGATATAGTCTGCCACCCCTCTGTTTACACGGGCAAATCTGGCAGGCTTTTTTTTTGTTTGTAACCGCCATTAAATGTATAGAAGTCAATACAAAGCCTCTTCGCTTAGTATACCTGAGCAAATTCAACTTCTTAAAGATAAAGGGCTAACAATAACCTCAGAAGAAAATGCTAAACAATGGTTGTTTTATGTCAGCTATTTTAGATTAAAGAACTACACAAACAAGTTTAAGGATTATCAAACCGGTCACTTTACGCCTAACTGCACCTTCGACCAGGTCATTCAACTCTATTTGTTTGACAGGAACCTTAAGTTCATTTTATTTGATGCCATTGAAACAATTGAAGTTGCGATTAAAACATTAATATCAAATGCAATGGCCCAAACGCACGGCCCCCATTGGTATATGGAAAGGAAACATTTCCTGCCGGCATTTAATTTTGATGAATTCCTGGCCGCTGTTGAAAAGAAAGTTGCAGATTCCGATGAATCATCCATTAAAAATTACAAACAACTTTTTGATCATCCGCCATTACCTCCCTGCTGGATGATCTTCGAATCACTTTCTTTCGGTAGCATATCCAAGATATTCGAACACCTCGCAGTCAGGGATGTGAAACTACAGATATGCTGGCAATATGATCTGCCAGACAATATACTCGTTAACTGGCTACATTGCATCACGCAACTGAGGAACAGGTGTGCCCATCATTGCCGTGTTGTTTACAGGTCCATGAACAAAACAATTATCCTACCCTCAAGGGCTAAACACCGGTTTCTGGAAGCAGCTGACCAAATAGACCCAAGTAGCCTTTATGCCACTTTGTGCTGTATGCAAAACCTCATCAACAAGATCCGGCCTGGATCCAACTTCAAAAAGAAACTCCTTGCCCTGATAGATAAGCATTCAGAAATTGATTATGCACATATGGGATTCACTAAAAACTGGCGGAAAGAAAAAATATGGCAGTAAGGCTAAAAAATATGTAGCCATTTAACTTCCTTTCCCTATATTTGTAGTCAAATGGCTTCATAATGGAAAAACGAAGAGATGTATTCCAGGCAATAGCGGACCCTACCCGGCGGGAGATCATTCACCTGATCTCCAGGGAATCCCTGAACCTCAACGCAATAGCAGATCACTTTGATTCTGCGCGCCCTACTATTTCCCAGCATATCAAGATACTGACGGAATGCGGGCTGATCATCATTAAAAAACAAGGCAGGGAAAGGTTCTGCGAAGCAAAGCTGGATAAGTTACAGGAAGTATCTTCCTGGGTGGAACAATACAGTAAGGCATGGAATGAAACGATCGATGCAATGGAAAACTTCTTAAAAAATAAAAAACATGGTAACAAAAAATGAGGATGTATTGATATCCCGAATTGTAGATGCTCCGAGGGAGCAGGTATTCCAGGCATGGACTGATCCGGCAGGCCTGGAACAATGGTTTGCACCCAAAGGATGCACCATTCACTTTAAACAGATCGATATCCGTGAAGGCGGTACGTTTCACTCCGTGATTAAAAATCCTGCCTATAAGGATTGCTGGTGTGTGGGTACTTACCTGGAGATCGTTAAACCGGAACGCATTGTTTTCACCATGGTGAATGCAGATGAAAACGGGAATCCGCTGACTGCTGTGGAAGCAGGCATGGACCCGGAATGGCCTGTATCCACTACGGTAACGGTTACCCTGGGTGCAATCGGCAACAAGACCGAATTCACTTTGCATCAGACCGTAAATGAAGCCATCGCTAAACGCACCGGCGCACATCCAAGCTGGCTGCAGATGTTAGATATCCTCGAAGCATATCTGCACAAAAAATAATCAGTATTCCGGCTAACCCCATGTGAATGGTGCTGTTATCATTAACAGGCGCTGGCGGATGCTTTGTGCCTGTTAATGATTATTTTTGAATGCTTGAAAATGTTCACCAACTCCTACCGTCCGAACTCAAGGTTGGATAAGTAGATCATTTCCATAATACTGAAAATAAGAGAAAAGCTCAGCACAAAGGACAGAAAGCGCCAGCGCCCTGCGGAAGGATCTTTTTTAAACAACAGGGGCCTGTAAAAACCTTCGGAAACAGTTAAAGCGCTGCCTGCTGCAATCATTACTGCGCCTACAACAAGTACTAAACCGATGCCGTCAAAAGATATCGCTAAACCATACCTGTTTATCAGGATATAAATAATGCAAAAGAGCAGTACAAACGATGTAAAAAGCCAAAAAGCCTTAGCGCGTAGTGCTTTGTAGATCTGTAAGGATAAAAAGAAACAAAGGGCAGATATTATTGCTGCTGCAAAAAAAATTACGAAGGTTATCAATACAATTCCCATAGGTCCATTATTCAGATACGAATATATGATTTCCTGAACCTGTACCAAATACTGCATACCCTTTTTCTTCCCTGATAAGTTTACCTCCGGACACTTTACCATATTTCGTTGGCACCCATACTTCTGCGCTGGTATTAGGGGGTATACTTACCCTGAGATCAAACTTTCCGTTCGCTATTTTCCAGTTGCTGGAGATAGCGCCGTAGGGAGAGTCATAACTTCCTTTGGCAAAGGTAAGGTCCCCTGCAGGCTGTGGTTTTATGATGATCTTTTTGAAGCCGGGGGCTGCTGGGTTAATCCCCAGCAAAGACCTGTAGAACCACTCTCCTATTGATCCGAACATCGGGTGGTTCTTGGAATAGGTATTATCTGAAGCGGCCCATGTTTCCCACAAAGTGGTAGCACCATTTTCCAGCATATGGCCCCAGCCCGGGAAACCACGCTGATCTGCAATACGGTATGCCAGATCGTTCTGGTCCCTTTCCCGGAATACATCAAACAACATCTTGGTGCCAAAGATCCCCGTAGCTACATGCCAGTTACGTTTTGCGAATGCAGCTTCCAGTGTATCCGCTGCTTTCTGTGCATCTGCACCTTTCACTACATCAGACCATACGCCTATCACCTGCGCGGATTGATTGGCTTTTTCAAATGCGCCGTTCACGTAGTATTTCGCTACGATCGCTTTGCGGATATTTTCGGCTAATGCCGTATACTTTGCTTTGTCTTCTTCCTTATGCAATACCTCCGCGAGTTCTGCGATGATCCTTACCTGCGCCAGATAGAACACGGCAGCAACCAGGGGTGAAGCCTTCCCGTCCAGCGATTCATGATCTCCCAGGCATTTATCGGAAAGGTAATTTTCTGAACGGGATTCCAGGAATGCGATCAGGCGGGCTACGGCTCCATAGTTCTCTTCAATGATCCTTTTATCTCCGTAGTATTCATACATTTTTTTGATCAGGAAAGGATAGGCAGCCTGCCAGCCTAAAGGACCGGAACCATCTCCGGGACCTTTATCCGCAATGCCTACAAATGGGGCCGTTTCCGTGATGCCACCGAGCGGGCGCTGGTCGTTGGCAAAGTCCCGGATGGTTTTGGCATAGAACTGCGGCATATGATAATTGTACATATAGGTTTCCGCCACACACAATATATCGCCGCCGTATTGCAGTTTTTCCCTTGCAGGGCAATCAGATTCCACGCTGAACACATTACTGAGGAAAGTCCATTGGATCACTTCGTTCAGTTGATTGAACATTTTGTTGGAACTGGTGAAGCTGCCGTTCTTTTGCAGGTCTGAATTCATCCGCAGGCCTTCTATATCCTGCAAGGTGGGTTTACCGGGCCAGCCGGTTACTTCAATGAAACGGAAGCCATGAAAAGTGAAACGCGGTGCCCAGGTTTCGAGGCCTTTGCCTTTCAGGGTGTAACTATCTTCCTGCCATGCAATAGCCGGAGCCCCCGGGCCTCCGTTGCTCTTTTTGACCTGCCCCGCTACTGCCGTCATACCATTCAGGCTGCCATCGGGGTATTTATCTTCTCCGTAACGGATACTTACTTTAGTACCGGCGGCACCTTTTACTTTCAGGCGTACTACACCTGCAAAGTTCTGCCCCATGTCCAGTATGAACACACCGGGTTTTATTTCACGGATGCTAACGGGCTTTACGATCTTTGTTACCCGTATAGGTGGCTGCATTTGCGGCGTGAGTTCTCCTGCGGGGCCCTGCACCTTTACAGCCTGTTTCCAGCCCGTTTGCGGATCTTCCAGGCGGGCGTCATAATGTTCCCCCAAAAAGATGCTGTTACGCACTACAGGGCCCGGCGCTGTTTGCCAGGTTTCATCTGTTGGTACCAGGGCGGTGCTGCCATCTGTATAGGTGATCCGGATCAGGGCTTTTACACATGGCCTGCCGGTTGTAAGCTGCGCGCGCATATTGATGCTGCCCCAGAAACGTAATGGGAGTGTATTGTACCATCCGTTGCCCAGCATTATGCCGGCAGCGTTTATGCCATTCCGTACCTGTGAAGTGATATCGTATACGGTATATAAAACCTGTTTGCGGTAAGCGGTTAACCCGGGGTCCAGTACATGATCCCCTATTTTCTGCCCGTTCAGGTAAGCTTCGTAATATCCCAGGCCGCTGATGTACAAACGGGCGGAGGCGATCTTCTTCTTTGCTTCGAAAGACTTCCGGAACAAAGGCATGGGATCTTCTTTATAGAATTCTTCATCCTTTTCAAACTGCTTGCTGCCATCTCCGATCCATTGTGCAGCCCAATCTGAAGAAGCGGTTTCAAACCATTGCGGTAAGCTCCAGGCCGATGCCCTTCCATCCTGGTCATATACTTTCACCTGCCAGGTATAACGGGAAAAAGGTTCCAGGGCTTTACCCGCGTAGGTGATATGCAGGTTCTCTGCGGAATTTACTTTGCCGGTCTGCCATACAATATCTTTACCGGGACCTCTCACCACTATTTCATATGCAGACTGCCATTGGTTTTGCCCATCGCCTGCAAGGGTCCAGCTGAAACGGGGTGCAGCGGTGGATATGCCCAAAGGGTTTTGCAGGTATTCACAGGTAAGCTTTGCCGGTTGCAGTGCCGGTGCAGCTTCAGCATAACTAACAAGGCTTATCAGTGCTATGCATATAGTGGTCCTTAATCCCATCGGTTTTGAATTTACCGGGCAATATAGGTACAAATACATATTCGTAGGTAGCAAAGCAGGTAGGTACAGGTTGGTTTAACCTAATGCGTATATTTGCATGACCACCGGAAACGATGATGCGGAATACCTTTTGTTATGGAGGATTAATACCAGCACATGAAATTACCTGTTATCATTGCCATCCTGTTTTTCATGGCGGCATGCCAGCCCAACAGCACTTACACACAGTTAAACAATGCGGATACGGCTATCCTCACCAGTGATTCCGTTCAACTGGTTGTTAAGGTGGCAGGCCAGGGAGTGCCCTGCATCTTTGTGCATGGCGGGCCGGGCGGCGGTTTTCTGTCCTTCGAAAAAATGGGCGGAAATAACCTGGAGCAGTGTATGACCATGGTGTATTACGACCAGCGAGGCTCCGGCTCTTCACAGAACGCGGCAGATTATAGTCTTGACCGCATGGTGGAAGACATAGAAGAACTCCGGCAGGCCATGAAATCAGAGAAGGTATACCTGCTCAGTCATTCTTTCGGCGGCATCATTGCTTTCAACTACGCAAAGAAATATCCTTCCCATGTATACGGGTTGATACTGGCTAACGCTACCCTGCATTTCTTCAATACTGCGTCTATCAAAGAGCAGGTAGAATATGGGTATCGCCTGCTGGGCAGGGATACTGTTATTCAGGAAACAGATTCCCTCCTGCAGCTGATGACGGTGGTGAGAAAAGAAATGAGTAAACAGCGCATCGGTTATAAGTTCCTTACGGATGATATACAAACCATCGTCAGGCTGGATAGCCTGGATGAAATGTATCCCCGCACGAATGACTTTGGCATGGCCATCGTGGCGCCATTATTAGATACTTCCGGGAAGGTACGTTATCCTGAATACTCGCTTGACTACACTGTTCAAACATCCCGGCTGCAGCTTCCCGTGCTCACCATTACCGGCAACAACGATCATGCGATCGGCATTCATCATTATGAAAAGTTCAGGTTCCCGCAACAGGAGGTAGTGAAGATCAATGGCGGGCATTTGCTCTATTATGAGCAGAACGCTGCCTTTGTAAAAGCGGTTTGTGCATTTATCAAAGCAAAGGGCGCGGGTCAAAAATAACTTTAAGGGAAGTGATCTTCTCATCCTCTACATGATACCAGCCACAGCCGAAGATGGTTTTCCCGGAGATCTGCAGGTCGTACAGGAGGCATACATCGTCTCCTTCCGCAATAGCTTTTTTCACATCGTATTTCAGTTTCATTTTCTCCATATCATCAAAGTATGCCTGTGCCCCATCCCTTGAGCCCATTACGCCAATGAACTGCATATCGTCGTCCACAAAGGTCCTGGCAATCTTGAAATCCTGTTCGTTGATGGCTTTCACACAGGATAATACGATCTCTTTTGCACTGCTTGCAATAACTGTCTTGTGTGTCATTTTAATGGTGTTTAGTTAACAGTTATGCAGTAATTACTATGCCACGTTGCGGTTGTTCCATTTTATTATTTGCAACTTTGTTGCGTATAAAGGGGTTTTATTTACCTTTGCCATATGAAGGCAACATATGATGTAATGATAGCGGGCGGCAGCTATGCCGGTCTTTCAGCAGCCATGGCTTTAGGGCGGGCATTGAGACATGTGCTGATCATTGACGGCGGCGATCCCTGCAATAAACAAACACCTCATTCGCATAACTTCCTCACACAGGATGGGCAAACACCTGCACAAATTGCGGACAAAGCAAAACAGCAGGTGTTGCAATACCACACCATTTCCTGGCACCAGGGCTTAGTATCCAATGTAGTGAGCACCCCTGCTGGTTTTGAGATCAGTACGGCGGCGGGAGAAACCTTCCGGGCTAAAAAGGTACTGTTTGCAACGGGCATCAAAGACCAGTTCCTGCCGGTCAAAGGGCTTGCAGAAACATGGGGCATTTCCCTGGTGCATTGCCCTTACTGCCATGGTTATGAGATCAGGGGGAAAGCCACAGGGCTCATTGCTAACGGGGAAATGGGGTTTGAGCTATGCCGGTTAATTTCCAACTGGAGCAACAAACTAACGCTCTTCACCAATGGCCCTTCTACTTTAACAGCAGAACAGGCAGCGAAGATCAAAAGCCATAAGATAACGGTGATTGAAACGGAGATCAGCGAATTTGAACAGAAGAACGGGCAACTGCAAAACATTGTATTAAAGGATGGCTCCAAACATGCCCTGGAAGCTGCTTACATAAGACTGCCCTTTAAACAGCACAGCGATCTGCCGCAGCAATTGGGTTGTGCTATTGATGAACATGGATATATTGAAGTAACGGAACTACAGCAAACCACGGTTCCCGGTGTTTATGCAGCAGGCGATAACAGCAATAAGTTCCGTGGTGTTTCCATGGCTGTTGCTGCTGGCACAAAAGCAGGTGCCATGATCAATAAGGAATTAACGGATGAAACATTCTAAGCCAGGAGGTCCGATAGTTTGAAGTACCCCAGGTGCAAAACATCCTCTGCCATCTCCTGTGGTGCAGGTGTTAAGGTCAGGCGGTATTGCTCACGCACCGTTGCAGGCAGTATCTCTTCCACCAGTGCCATATCGTCCACATCCACACCATATTTATCATCGATGTGTGCAGTGGCCCCTTTGAAACCGGTATGTTTAAAAAAGGCGGTAGCCTTCGCTTTACGGAGTGCTTCGTTTTTATCTTTCCCGGTGGCCAGCATTTTGTAATGGAACTCTTCCATTTCATTTTCTTTATAGCCGCCCAGGTTAATAAAGAACAGGTATTCGGAGGAAGGAACTGTTTCATTGATGCCAATGCGGTACCCATCTACTTTTGTTACTTCCCGGTACCCGTCTATATGCAGATCGTCTGCCTCCGGCCAGAAGGCAATGATAGCGGGTATGAGTTCTTTCAGGGATGCTGCTATACCAAAGAAGATATCGTGTTGTTCTGTATGGCGGCCTGCGGGTTTACAGCCGATCAGTACCATAAATAATTTCACCATGTTATTGTATGGTTCCTTTAAACAGCTTCAGTGTTCTTTCCCAGGCGAGCTTAGCGGCAGCTTCGTTATAACGGGCTGCAGAAGTATCATTATGGAAGGCGTGTTGTGCCCCTTCATAGATGTACAGTTCATATTTAACATGCGCTGCTTTTAAAGCTGCTTCGTAGGCAGGAATACCTTCATTCACCCTTTCGTCCAGCCCGCCATAATGCAGTTGCACCGCAGCTTTGATCTTCGGAACATCTGCTGCTGCCGGCTGGCGGCCATAAAATGCAACGGCTGCTTTCAGATCAGGATCATTCACGGCCAGCTGATTAGCCAATGCACCTCCCCAGCAAAAACCAACACAGCCTGTTTTACCATTGGATTCCGGGAGAGATTTGAGATAAGTAAATGCTTTCAGGAAATTCTGCAGGTTTTGTGCTGCATCCAGTTTTCCGAACTGGGCGCGGCTTTCATCTTCGTTGGCAGTGGTGCCGCCAAATACAGATAAGGCATCCGGTGCCAGCGCCAGGTATCCCGCTTTGGCGAGACGGCGGGTTACATCTTTGATGTGCGGTGTAAGGCCCCGGTTCTCATGGATCACTACTACCGCTCCCCTTTTGCCGGCAGCTTTCGGGCGTACGAGGTATCCCTTCATGGTAGTGCCTTCTCCGGGATAGGTGATATCCTCCTCTGTAAGGTCCGGATCCAGTGGCTGCACCGTAGCTGCCTGGGCATAATTGGATTCCAGCAGGGGCAATACAGCCATGGCCGCTGCCATACCTCCGGTGAGCTTTACGAGGCGTTTGAAGAAATCTTCCCGGGTAAGGGGTTTGTGGGTATACTCATCAAAAAGGCGGATGATGTTCTGATCCATAAGATAGCATTTGTAGAAAGTTACAAATTATCGTGCTCTTCACCAATGCCCCTTGGCGTATTATTTCACGCTCCATTCATGCAGGCCCGCAGAATATTCCACAGGCTGCTGTATTTCCATTTTCAGCGCGGTGGTGGTCAGGGGCTCAAAATGAACGGTATCGTATTTGTCTTTTGTGATGGTATATGGACTGGTATGTTTCACTGCTACCCACTCCTCTCCTTTTTTGTAATACAGTTTCCAGGAAAGCGGAATGCGGCATCCGCCCCATGGGCCATCATCGTACCAATATACGCTGGCGGAAGAGATGGTTTGCGGGGAATCAAAATCGTATTGTACCCATTCCAGTGAATTCTTCTTTGGCCACCAATGCAGGTAAGGTGCATTGTTATCTTTTGCGTCCGCAGGTTCATACTGATCATTCAGGGCTTTGAACATGCGCTGGTTACCAAGGGAAGCACTCACCTTTGCTTTGGAGGCAATGGTAGGTGCAGGTTTGGGTTTGGCTGCTGAGGCTTCATATGGGATCCATACAGTCATATCTGCCGGGCCACGGTTGGCCCATGCATAATATGGAATGGCGGTAACGGTTTGCGTGCTATGGACCAGTTCATCACTGTTCAGTTGCCGTTTTGTGGATGCGCCTTTCATTTCCAGTATGGTTACGCCATTCAGCAATAGGGGTTTAAAAACTGCGCTAACAGCTGCGTGCCGATCTACTACAATGTTCTGCACGCTGCTATCCAGGTTATCCGGGCCTTCAATACAATACATGAGCGGGCCACGTTCCAGTGCAAAACGGTATTGATCATCCTTCACCTGTTCGTTGGCTAAGATCTTCTCTGCTTTCATGGGTAACTCTATCGTGATCTTATCTCCCTTTTTCCAGGTACGATCGATTACAGCGTATCCTTTTTCTGTTTTATAACTATATGGTTCACCATTCAAAAGAAGCGGTATTTTTTTGAACACGGGGTCCTGTACACGATAGAGATCACCAGGTACCGGATGGTCCTGCGCCCAGCCCGGTATACGGATGCGCAGGGTAAAAGCGGCTGGCTTTGCGGGATTAACAGTGATCTCATTCTTTCCCTCCCAGGGATAATTGGTTTGTTGTGTGAGTGTTACTTTCGTTACAGGTAATTGAATGCTGGCTGTGTTGCCTGCAAACAGGTTCACGTACAGGTTGTTCTTATCCTGTGCGTAGATATAACCCGGCATGGAAGGCAGAAAGCGCGTCATATTGGAAATGCAGCAGGCGCAGCTGAACCAGGCACTGCGCTGATGCTGGCTCATAGAAGCCAGTGGATTGGGATAAAAGAAACGGTCGCCGCTTAAGGATACACCTGAAAGCAAACCATTGTATAAGGTACGTTCCAGTACATCTACGTACTTCGCATCTCCGTGCAGCAGGAACATACGGCTGTTCCAGTATACATTGGCAATAGCTGCGCAGGTTTCTGCATAGGCGCTCATATTAGGCAGCTGGTAGGCTTTACCGAATGCTTCGCCTGCACCTGTTGCTCCAATGCCGCCGGTGATATACATTTTCCTTTCCACTACATCATGCCAGATATCATCGATGGCATGCAGATAATCTTCGTCGCCGGTAAGTGCTGCTACATCTGCCATGCCGGTATACATATAAGCAGCGCGTACAGCATGCCCTACGGCTTCGTGCTGATCGGTCACTCTTTTATGTGCCTGGTTGTATTCCTGGCTATATTTTTTTCCTGGGCCCCGTACATCCAGGAAGAATTTGGCGAGGTCCAGGTATTGTTGATGACCTGTTACGCGGTATAGTTTAGTTAAGCCGGTTTCCACGATCTGGTGGCCGGGGAACCTTTCTGTTTTACCAAAGCCGAAATCACGCACCAGCAGGTCTGCATTTTTAATAGCAATGTTGAGCATCGTTCTTTTGCCTGTAGCCTGGAAATGTGCCACAGCCGCTTCAAACAGGTGACCGGAATTGTAGAGTTCATGGCTCAGGTCTTCTTCTTTCTCCCATCGCTGTGCACCTATCCAATCATGTGGCTTGGCGGCTTTCACGGTACGGAAAGTATAGAGATACCCATCCGGTTCCTGTGCGATCGCAATATAAGAGATCAACGTGTCCAAATACATTTCCAGCTCCGGGTTCTTTTGTACCTGCAGGCTGTAAGAAGCACCTTCAATTACTTTATACACATCCGTATCATCAAAGGTGAATTCCGTTAGTTTATCGCCGGGCAGTTTTCCTGCAGCACGCAGGAAATTATCTACTCTGCCGGTTTTACGGCATTGCGCTAAAGTGTAGGGAATGGTAACATCCGCATTCACTTTTATTTTGGGTGCCCAGAAATTATCGTTCACTTTCACCTGTGTAAATGCAACAGGCTGAATAGGGTAATCTCTCTGTGCCATGGCATCACCGGCACTGAGCAGCAAACAGATCAGGATCTTCTTCATATTGGTATTTAACTGTCATTCCAACATTTAAATATACCTCAATGATATTGTACCTACTTTATGTATTTTGATCAATATTTATCGGATTTTATCCCGGCTCTGAAATACTTTATAGTGTCAATTTGAATTTTATTATCACAAAGTTTTTCGGTAATTTCCGTATATGAAAGTCCTACAGTTTACCATTCCTGTTGCGCGCGACAAAGCCATTATCACGCAAAGCGATCTTCTCCCTGAATTCTATCCCTGGCTGCACCGGCATGAAGAGATCCAGCTCACGCGGGTGATCCGTGGCAGCGGTACATTAGTAGTAGAAAATAATATGTACCCTTTCCAGGAAGGAGATATCTTCTGGATAGGCAGTAATCAGCCACATGTATTTAAAGGAGATGGAAACACTTCACCCGTGCAGGCCTTAACGCTCTTCTTTAATCCACAGGGTATGCTCGGCGCTGTATTTGAATTACAGGAGCTGAAGAAGATAAAAGCCTTCCTGCAGAAATCAGATGCCGGCTTTAAAGTACCGGAAGATCAAAAGGAAGATATCTTTCTGCGCATGCTGCAGATAGATCAAACCAGCTGTGCCAAACAACTTATTCATTTCATGGACCTGCTGCATACTTTTCAAAGCATGAACGACCTGCCTTCGCTTATTTCCGGCACACGTTTAATAGCCGTGAACGAACAGGAAGGGATCAGGATCAGTTATATCTATGATTACATCATGCAGCATTACGATGCGGATATCACACTGGAAGATATCGCGCAGCACGCGAATATGTCTGCCCAGGCATTCTGCCGTTATTTCAAAAAACATACGCGGCTTACGTTCATCTCTTTTCTGAATGAAGTACGGGTAAGTGAAGCCTGTAAAAAACTGGCCGATGGTAATTTCGACAGTATCTCTACGGTAGCTTATCAATGCGGGTTTAACAGTATTGCCAATTTTAACCGGGTATTTAAATCCATAGCAGGCAAATCTCCCCGTGATTATATCCGGGAATTCGGGCAGATAGAAGAAAAGCAGGATATTTATTAAGACAGGAATAGGATAATCATTATGTGGGAATAGGATATAATTATGCTAAATATCATCCCTATATTAGCTGCTATGAAGAAGATCCTTTTCTTTTCCCTGGTAACCCTATCCCTGCGCCTGAGCGCCCAGGAGGTTTTTAATTATGACGAATTAAAAGTGGGTAATCTTCCCCTGCCTGCTGTACTAACGCCTGCCGTGAAAAACGCAGCGGACTGGCAACGCAACCGCAGACCGGAGATCCTTCGGCTTTTCACAACCCAGATGTACGGTGTATTTCCGGGTAAACCTCCTCATATGCATACACAGGTACAGCTGGTAGACAGTAATGCGCTGGGTGGCAAGGCCATCTCCAAACAGGTAAGGCTGTTCCTGGCTGCCGGAGACCAGGCACCTTTTATGGATATCCTCCTCTTTCTGCCTAAAGAAAGCAAAAAGCCGGTGCCGGTATTCATTGGCTGTAATTTCCTGGGCAATCATACGGTTTCGGGAGAAAACAATATCCTGGTTAAAAAAGTAGCACATCCCGTTGCGTTAGGTTTCCAGGAAAGGCGCTGGGAAGTGGCCAGGCTGATCGAAAACGGTTATGCGCTGGCTACCTATCATTATGGCGACCTGGAGGCGGATAGTACAGACGGATGGAAAACAGGCATCCGCACTACTTTACAACAGGAGCTGAAAACAGCCCCTGATGCATGGGCTGCCCTCAGTGTATGGGGATGGGGCCTGAGCCGGCTGCTGGACTACCTGGAAACAGAAAAAGCCGTAGATGCTAAAAGAGTGATTGCAACAGGACATAGCCGTTTAGGTAAAGCTGCTTTGTGGGCCGTAGCGAATGATCCCCGTTTTGCGGCCGTGATCTCCAACAACTCCGGAGAAGGTGGGGCTGCTTTAAGCACCCGCTGGTACGGGGAAACCATTGAACGCATCAATACCCGCTTCCCATACTGGTTCACCGATGCCTATAAGCAATACAATAAAAAACCCGAAACCTTACCTTTTGACCAGCATATGCTGCTGGCTCTGATCGCACCACGCCCTTTATATGTAGCCAGCGCAACGGAAGACCTCTGGACTGATCCCAAAGGTGAATTCCTGGCTGCCCGGGCTGCCGGGCCTGTTTATGCCTTATTTAAATATGAAGGTGTAGGCGTATCCGAAATGCCTGCGCCAGACCATCCGGTAGGAAAACGTATCCGCTATCATGTGCGTACCGGCAAACATGATATACTCTGGTACGATTGGGAGCAATACATAAAGTTTGCGAACGAGGAACTACCTTAATACAAGGGTTTCGTAACACGTCCATTACGGTTCATCACATTCCGGTCCCCTCTTTTCCATGGTGTTATATCCTTGCATAAAATATACACCATGAAAAAGTATGGCATGCTCATCCTTGCCGTTTGCAGCATCACCCAATGCCTGGCACAATCTATCCTTACGGGAAAGATCAATGGCGTGGCCGGGAAAGAAACTGAACTGAATATCTCCCGGGATGTATGGTATCAAAAGGATAATTCTGTTTTCAGCGAAATAAAGCCGGATGGCAGTTTCTCTTTTACCGTTCCCGGAACGGACCCATTATTTGTTACTTTACATTACAACAAACAGCAGCAACAATTATTACTGAGCCCGGGCAGGCCATTGCATGTAACCTTTGAAGATGCAGACCTGCCCGGCACGATTCAGTTCAGCGGTAAAGGGGCTGCGGAAAACATGCTGGTGCATGCCACATTCCCGGCACGCCCATTCTTTATGCAACCCTTCTCTGCGGAGAACCCTTACGGGAAGTTAGACCAGTATTCCCTGATGAATATATTACTGCCTAACATCCTGGATACGGTAGATCACCTCTCCCTGAACGTTACCAAAGCAAAGCTGCCTGCGGTTGTAAAAGCCTCCCTGCATACACAGATCAAATACTATTATGCCCTGAACATGGAAGAGTTCAGCATCATCTTGCAAAGCTATGCAAAGAACCCTGCGTACCAGGCCTGGAAGGACACTGTGATAAAACTCACCGGCATGCCTTCCATCATTGACCTTAACAGAAGCCCTGCCGCCAATTATTTCCTCGATGCCTACGCCAAATACAAAATGATGGAGATGGGACAGGTGTACAGGAAAGATAAGGCACAGGGGGCTAAAATGCTGGAAGCAGCAGCGGGCCTGCCCTTTGATTCACTCATGCAGCTGGCAGGAGAATATGGCGATGAGATCATTACCCTCCTGGCCACCGGAAAGATCTTACCTCCGGCGCAACATGAAAGACTGCTGGCTAACAGGGTGATCTATTACAGCAACGAAAAGGAAACCATGATGGCCCGCAAGGTGATGACGGAACTCACAAAATACTTTGCAGGCAGTAAGGAAGAAAAAAACGCCAGCCAAAGGATGGCCAAACTGGAAAGTATGCTGGCAAGCGGCAAACAGAATGAGCATATAGCGATCCGCACCGGCATTAGTACCCTGGAACAAATGCTGGCGCCCTATAAAGGCAAACTCGTTTACCTGGACATCTGGGGAACCTGGTGCGGACCCTGCAAAGCAGAAATGCGTTATGCGCCTAAGCTGAAAGAGCAGATGAAAGGAAAAGATGTGGTATTCCTCTACCTCAGTAACGACAGGGACCAGGCTGATAAAAAGTGGCGGGAATACATACAGGTGAATAATATCACGGGAGAACATGTGCGGCTCACCGGGGAAGCCATTGAAACCATCTGGCAAACCCTGCTGCCGGGCGAAGGAACCAGGTACTACCCTACTTTTTTCATCTTTGACCGGGTGGGTAAAGTGTTGATCAAAAAAGCAAAACGGCCCAGTGATGAGGACGCATTGTATACCCAGCTGCTGGGGGCCTTATAATTTCTTTCCTATATTTGGGTCCAAAATCCCTGTATCATGGCCCGAATGCTCAGCTTCCTCTGCCTCTTAACTGTTCTTCGTGTACACGCACAGGATACCAGCCATGTTGTTACGCTGAAAGCAAACAACCAGGAGAAGCAGTATAAAAAAATACTCATTGCCGGATGCGGTTCCGTTGGTATCCGGCATTTTATTGAAACACTTACGCCCCAACTCACCGCATTTTATGAAAAGAAAGGCATTACCTGTGTGTATGAATATATGGGCGATAACCCCGGGGGGCTTAGATCGGGGGTTTCTGCTGCCTATAATAACCATCAGCCGGATGCAACGCTGATCATGTACCAGTTAGATGATGCGCCGGACACGCTCAAAACCAAACATTCCAGCAGGGTGCCAAGAGCGATATTGATGGGTGGAGAGCGTTATCAGCAAAGGAGGCGTGTTAAGAACCTCAACAGCCACATTGATGAAGAAGTGAAGCTGGTGATACTGGAAGGGAAAAACATGGTGCCTGTATGGCAGGGGCAGCTGAATATCATTGATGAAAAGATCAGGGAATCCCTGTATGAAAAGATCTGTTCCATCCTTGCAGCAGAACTTTCCAGGAACAAGATACCTTTAGCAGAATAAAAAAAGGCCACCCGTTTCCAGGTGGCCTTTTATAATTATGGAAAGTAGAAGAACGCTTAGTAACCGGGATTCTGTACCAGGTATCCGGGAAGGTTCGAAGCAGCATCTATCGCCGTTAAAGGAATCGGGAAGATCCTCTTTTGCTTATCGGTGCTGGTCTTTTCCGTCCAGGTGCCTTCGTATTTACCAAAGCGTACCATGTCTGTACGGCGCTGGCTTTCCCAGTAGAATTCGAAACCTCTTTCACGGAACAACAGGTCCAGTGTAATGGAAGTTAAGGCAGGAGCTGGTGTAGAAGCTGTTCTGGAAGCCCTTACGGTGTTCACATCTGTAAGCGCAGTAGCAGCAGCATCACCTCTTCTCAGTTTAGCTTCTGCACGCATCAGGTAAATGTCCGCGAGGCGCAGGATAACGATATCATGCTCTCCGAAGTTCCTTCCGCTCACAGAGGTTTTGCTGAACTCATATTTAGAAACCCTGAAACCGGTGTTGTAATCACTACCGGCAACGGTGAAGTCGCACTGCTCAGTGAACTCAACTGGTTTGGTGGGTTTGCTGCGGGTATCGTAGAATAATTTACCTACTAACATTTTGCCACTGGTGCATTTCAGGAATACACCGTTCTTACGGATCAGGCCATATTGCTGGCCTCTTAAAATACCACGATTGATATTGAAAGCAGCTGCATCTACGCAGGAGTCCCCGGGATTGGTATAAATACCCAGGTTCTGTTTGTAAAAGCGGGGATCGGCAGCAGCAGGGTCGATAGGTGTATAGGCATTCACCCAGCTACGGTAGAAATCAGAAGTGATACCAGGCCCGTCTGTACCGTTTGCACCGGTATAAGCAGGGATCGGGAACTGATCGCCGGAGAGGGAGAAGTAAGCCATACGGTTATGACCATTCAGGTCTGCACGCTGGTCCACTGCAAAGATCAGCTCTTTGTTAGTGTGGTTCGCATCATCAAACAGCGCAAAGTAGCTGGGAGATAAAACGAATTGTGGTGTAGCAATGATCTTATCGCAGTACTCCACTACTTTATCCATGTCTTCTTTTTTGAAGTCGAAAGTAGCAGCATAACGATCGCGGTAAACGGCGGCATTCAGGTGAAGGCGTGCCAGCAAACCCCAAACGGCGGCTTTGGTGATACGGCCGGGACCTGTAGTGTTATCCAGTACAGGCTCAATGGCCAGCAGCTCAGATTTGATGTACTCTACAGCGTCGTTGCCTCTTAAAACAGTAGAGGTTACCTTGGGATCTTCTTTCTTAAATACCACACCAAAAAGGTCCAGTGTAAGCATGGAGTAGTAAGCTTTCATACCTCTTGCTTCTGCCAGGAACAAAGCGGCACTCGCATCTTTGTTAGTGGCCAGTACTTCAATAGCAGATACCGCCCTTGATTGTGCCTGCGTGATATTGTTCCAGGTATTCCGCACGTTCACATCAGAACTCACGTTTTCATGTTTGTGCAGTTGCAGGTAGATACCGTTATCACCCCAGTCTGTACCACCACGGTAAGGCAGGATCGCCTCATCTGTAGAGATCTCCTGCAGGGCAAAATAGTTAGTATGCAACCAGATATCCGGGAGCCTTGCATAAACAGGGGCAATAGCGCCCTCTGCAATTTGTTTATCGGTAAGTCCTGTTACGGACGATTCATCCAGAACGTTCTCATCCAGTTTTGCACAACCAGCCATCATTGTAATACCTGCACAAGTGGCCAGCAGCAATAATTTCGTCTTTTTCATATACTGAAATATTAAAATGAAGCATTTAAACTAACAATAAAAGATCTCGCTTTAGGATAACTCAGGTAATCCATTCCATAGGAAGTGAAACCATCAATATTCCTGTCTAAGTTCACCTCAGGATCGTAACCATCGTATTTGGTGATCACAAAAAGGTTCTGACCTGTTGCAGACAAGCGGATGGTTGGTACCCATTTGCTGATACCCAGTGCAGTGGTATTAAAGTTATACCCGATTGCCAGGTTGTTCAGGCGAAGGAAAGCACCATCTTTCAGGTACCTTGTACTAACAGGTGCAGAGTTGTTGATGGACTCCTGCGGGAAAGCGAGTGCTTCTTTGGTAACGTTTACGTTTTTAGATAATCTCAGTTTATAGAAGTTAGCATTAGCGGTATTGTCGTATACCTTATTGCCGGATACACCGTTGAAATTCGCTACGAGGTCCAGGCCTCTCCAGGCAAAGTTCACATAGAAGCTATACAGTTTGTCAGGGATGGCAACACCTGCATATACCCTGTCCTTATCTGTTACTACACCATCCTTGTCTTTATCCAGGAAAGTGCTGATACCGTTGGCATCAAATCCTGTAAATTCTTTCAGGAAGTAAGTACCCACCGGCTGACCATTAATGTAACCGTTAACTGTAGCAGAGGTAAGACCAGCACCTTGTGCAGAACCTGATGCTATGATAGAATAAGGGGAACCGTTCACTTTATTCTTAATATAGGAGAAGTTACCACCGATACCAAATGTGATATCCTTGGTTAATTTTTTGGTATAAGCCAGGTCTACTTCAATCCCTTTATTGGTCACCGTCATGTTCGGTATATTGGCCCATAAGGTGGTAGCCGGTTGTACCGGATCAGTAGGAGGCACTTTCAATAAGATATTGCTGGATACTTTATTGAACACATCGATAGAACCTGTGAGGTCACCATTCAGGATACCGAAGTCCAGGCCGATGTTTGTTTGCTTGGATTTCTCCCATTGCAGATCCGGGTTGGCCAGTCTCACGAAAACAGAACCAGCAGGATATGCGCCGGTTGGGTACAGCGGGTAACTGTTAGCAGCTGTAACTTCTGTACGGAAGAGTGGCTGGGTACTTTTCGGATCAATTTCCTGGTTACCTGTTTCACCATAACCACCTCTCAGTTTTAAATTACTGAAGGGTGAGTTCTTCATGAATTCCTCTTCTGAGATCCTCCATCCTAAAGAGAAAGATGGGAAATATCCGTACCTGTTGTTGGAACCGAACTTAGAGGAACCATCCGCCCGGAAGTTCACGGTTACCAGGTATCTGTCGTCAAATGAATAGTTGACCCTTCCAAAATAAGAATTCAGTTTATTCTCTGTAGCGCCGCTGTTAGGCCTGTTATTAGCCAGCGTTAACTCCTGCCCCTGATTTGGATTGTAGATAGGGTCCAATGGGGAGATCGGGAATTTATTGATGCTGGAAGACCTTGACTGAATAAAGAATTTCTGAAAAGACTGACCTGCCAACACAGAGAAGTTATGTGCTTTCTTGCTAAAAGTATAGGTCAGGTAGTTTTCATACAAGATATTCCTGTTCACAAAATTATAGGTCTCCAGTCTGCCATCCCGTTGAGGAACAGCATTTGGTTTATTCACAAAATCCTGGGTAGCAGTAGAATTATCTATGCCCAGCGTGAATTTATAGATCAACCCTTTGATGATCCTGATAGAAGGGCTGATGCTACCGGTTACCCTGTTAGTTACAACCTGCTCCCTGTCCAGATCAAAGTTCAGCAATGGGTTGCTCATATTATCATATGCAGCAGCACTGCCATCTGCCTTATAAGCAGGATAAGTGGGGTTGTTGCTGATCGCCTCTCCTATTCCGAGTGGCGGACGTACCTGTTTTGTGTTGGCAACACCGAGGTTCACATCTATGATCAATGCATCGTCCAGGAATTTCTGTGTAGCATTGAAGCGTCCGTTATAACGGTCTAACTGGCTGCGTTTGATAACACCCTGCTGAGACTGCACACCAAAAGATGCATAATAAGTGAGCTTATCTGCGCCACCGCTCAATGCGAGGTTATGCGTTTGTGTGATAGCTGTTCTGCTGATCACATCCTGCCAGTCTGTATTACCACCTTTATCATCCAGTGCGGAACCTCCCAGTTTCGGTACCTCTGTACGGAATTCATCGGCTGTGAGCACAGGCAGTTTTCTTGCCATCTTTGAGAAACCAAGGCTGGAATTGAGGGACAATGTAGAGGAACCTGCTTTACCTTTTTTGGTAGTGATGATGATCACACCATTGGCACCTCTTGTACCATAGATAGCAGTAGCAGATGCATCTTTCAATACATCGATGGATTCAATATCCTGCGGATTGATCGTATTTAACGGATCACCACCACCGCCAGTTCCGGAGTTATCCAGCGGCAACCCGTCAATTACAAAGAGAGGTGTGTTACCGCCACGCACGCCACCGGCGCCGCGGATGGTGATACCCAATCTCTGACCGGGTTCACCACTCGCCGTTGTAACGTTCACACCTGCCACTTTACCCTGCAGTAATTCCTGCGGGTTGTTGATAATACCTTTGTTGAAGGATTCGCTCTTCAACGTTTTAACTGCTCCGGTAACGTCCTTTTTGTTTTGTGTACCATAACCTACTACCACTACCTGTGTAAGATCTGTAGCGGCAGAATGTAATAAGATCTCGATATTAGACCGGTCTCTGATAAGCACCTCCTGGGTAACATACCCGATGAAACTAACTACCAGCGCGGGAGTTTTGTCAGGAACCGAGAGGGAAAAAGCTCCTTTAACATCAGTGCTGGTGGTCTTGGAGTATCCTTTCACTCCAATGGTTGCGCCAACCAACGGTTCGCCTGTTGCGGCATCTTTCACTGTTCCTGTAATTGTTTGGTCGAAGGGGGCTTTGCTCTTTTCTACAGGCGTGGTTGCGGCCGCCCGGGCATTCCCTTGCATGAAGAAGCAACTACAGCAAACCAGTGAGGCGAACACCAATTGCAAGTTGCACTTAGGTACGTAAATTTTGTTCATGGAAAGCAATTGAGTTTTTGGTTACGTAATAACGGGACAAAGGAAACAACCCTATGTTACCGGATTGTTACGTGGAATTTTTGGTTGTATCAGTTTTTGGTTGATGGCTAGCGAATTACGGGGTCAATTTAGACGATTTTAATTACATGGCTGGGGAATTCTACGAAAACGGTTTAGTAACCGATGGGCCTGCGTTTACTCAAAAACACACTTTTTTAAGTGTGTTAAAAAGTTAACACAGACTTCACATCGGATTACGATATACTATCAACAAATAAGGAGTTCTATTTGTTTAAAGCGTACTTAGTACACTAAGTTTAAGAAGGTTTCATTCACTTTTGTAAGACCACTCATACCACCCGCCTGGTAAACAATTTTGTACTTACCGGGTGCAGTGAGCTGGTATCCTTTTAAGAGATCTATTTCAACAGATACACTGTCTCCCGCAGGTACTTTAATATAAGCTTCTTCCGGCGGCGGCATGATCCTTTTTGCCATGGCACCACGGTATTGTACATGGGCACCGCTGGTATCCGTGATGTCCAGGAACATGGCCATGAAACCTTCAAACGGTGTATGCCATTTGCAGAACTTCAGTTCTTTGGAAGCAGGATTCCTTACAGTGAATTTTAAAGGAACGGGGTTACCGGCCTTTACGGTTTCCGGAACGGATATTTCCGTGATAAGTTCATTGCCGGTTGCAGTATTCTTTTGCATGTTTCCACAAGCCGCGAATGTAAAGCAGGTGATCAGTACTAAAAGGTTCTTCATTTTGTCTGTTTAAATTGCTGCAAAATTAGGATTCCTTTCCTTACAACATCCAATCCATTCATGATCCTGACATAAAAAACAATGAAATAAGCATTATCTTTATTCTCTATGAGACCCTTATACCTGTTACTCCTGCTATTTATTTCCTGCAAAGCAACGCCTGTTAAAAAGAAATATACAGGCCCCTGCAAGCCTTTTACGGTAGAAGAACTGACATCCTGCAGACTGCGTTATAATGCGGAATTTATTATGGTGCTGGATTGTTCGTTCTATAAGGAGAAAGAAGATTTCGAAAAACGTTTCCTCCCTTCTCCGGATATTGATTTTTCCAGCTATGCAGTGGGGGCTATCCTCCTGGACAATAAAGTAGCAGTACTGGAGCATGGCAAACCTGCTTTGCATGATATTAATCTGACCTTGAAGATAGACAGCAGTTATATGAAGAACTGCGAAATGAACCTGCTGTTTACCGCTAACCGATGGGAGGATTCGATCCCTCCGGATGGATATAAAAAGAAGTTCTTCCTTTTCAAGGTGCCGAAAGATTCGGGTATTGTAAAAGTGAATATCATCAGTTCAACGAAAACGGCGTCCTGGTCTTTTAAGATGGATTAGCGCGGGCTGGGAACCTTCCCGCAAAATGGGAATGTTCCCTATTCATTTATGGGGCTTCCCCTGTACGCTTTTTTAAGCCGGTACAATTAATTTGGCTGTACAATGGCCAGATTCCACGTAATTCATATGATCTTCTGCCTGTTACTCCTGCAGGCACATGCACAATCTCTCCGCTTAACGGACCCTTCCGGCTCAACCGCCGTATCCTTATCGGGCAATACCTATAGCGTAAGTGCGGGTAAACGGATGATCCTTGAACCCTCCATGCTGGACGTAAAAGCGCATAGGGTTTCAAGGCAATATGTAAGTGGTAATTCCCGGGTGTATGAAATAGATTCCCTGCTGGAATTCCGGTTGTTCAAAGATGGTTGTGCTTTCCGTTATAAGGTTCCGGGCAACTGGACAATACAGCAAGAACTTACCTCTTTTGTGATACCCGCCGCTTCGAGGGTATGGTTCTTTGAAAGGAACAGCGACTGGAAATTAAAATCCTATGCGGGATGGTGGACGCATACTGCTGTTGACAGTCTTCCTGTGATCTCCCCTACCGGCCCTATCCAGGGCAAACCGCTGGTGATACAGCTGGCGGATAAAAGTTATATGGTGATCACGGAAGCGGCCTTATATAATTACAGCGGCATGCGGCTGGAAGCTGTTGGCAACAGAACAGTGCGGGTGAACTTTACGGAAAAGAGCTTTGATGTACAGGGCGGGCAGTATACGCCCTGGAGGGTGATCCTTCATGCAGCTGATCTGAACAGCCTGGTGAACAATGGTGTGATAGCGGCATTGAATCCTTCGCCGGATAAAACATTATTTAAAGATCTTTCCTATATACAACCCGGTAAAGCGGTTTGGAGCTGGATCACGCGTAAGGAGCATTACATGCAGCCATCGGAAGAAAAACGTTTTATTGATGCAGCGGCTCAGCTTCAATTCAATTATACTTTATTAGACGACGGATGGGAAACTGCATGGCCTGATAAATGGGAGCAGCTGAAGGAGATCTGTACCTATGCCGCTGCGAGGAAAGTGAAAGTATGGATATGGAAGGATTCCAAATGGCTGAGGGAACCTAAGCAACGGGATGCGTTCCTGGACAGTGTTGTACGCTTCGGTGCCGTGGGTGTTAAAACAGACTTCATGAACAGTGAAGCAAAGGAGCTGGTTGATTTTGAGATAGGTTTCCTCAAAGCCTGTGCGGCGCGTAAACTGATGGTGAATTTTCATGGATGCCATGCGCCTACTGGTGAAAGTGTGACCTATCCTAATGAAATGACGCGGGAAGGGATCAGGGGAATGGAGTTGAATATCATGAAGGAGCCGATCCCTGCCTGGCATAATGCGGCCTTGCCTTTTACGCGTTTCCTGGTTGGGCATGGGGATTATACGCCGGGGTTCTTTTCCAACAAAGGGCCTACTACGTATACGCATCAGCTGGCTTTAATGTACCTCTTCAATTCCCCGTTTCAATGTATGGCAGAAAACCCTGTGACCATTGTAAATGATCCTTTGTATGCGCCTGTTATTCCTTTACTGCAAACATTGCCGGTGACCTGGGATGAAACGATCGTGTTGCCGGGGAGTGAGATCGGTTCTCTTGCGGCTTTTGCGAAAAGGAAGGGGAAGGTGTGGTATGTGGCTGTTATTAATGGGACTGCGCAGCCGAAGGAGCTTGTGTTGCGGTTTGATTTTTTGAAGCGGGGAAAGCAGTATAAGGCGCTTATAATTACAGACGGGGAGCATGGGTTTAAGCAGCAGGAAGAGGGAATTCATGGTACTAAAAAATACATATTGCCTGCAACCGGCGGGTTGGTATTGCAAATAAAAGAGAAAAGCTGAGGGTGGTTTTGCAGCAACCTTGCCGCGCAGCAGCAGGCGGAGGTTTTTAATTTTTGCGGAAGGGTGAAAGTTTTCTTTTTTTAGTTTTCCTGAATGGATTAAAAGAAGCTGCCTCATTGCAATTGTGAAACAGCTTCTTCTTTTTTTAATCTTTTAATCCGAGATACACTTGTACCGCAGCATAGTCTGACCAGTTTACCGGAGATGCTGATCTTGCTGTTACATCGCCGGGCACGATCATGTAACGGTATTGCTGATACTTCTTGCCATTGGCAGAAACGGTACCCACGTCCGCATTAGAATACAACTGGATCTTTTGCGTGTAAGCCATCACCGAGATGTAAAGACCCGAAATAGCGTTATAAGGCAACGGATAAATTTCAGGATCACTTGCATCGTTCGTGTTGACGTATACTTTTACATCTGCCTTACTCAACAGCGCCAGGGTAAGTTTAGGTGCATCAATAGTGGTATAGAAGCCCACCGTATCAATGGTACCGTTTGCAAGGTGGATCGTATCAGCCTTAAACGACACATCCAGCCACGCGGAATAGATCACAGAGCCTGATCCGGCATCACCTTTGGGGCCAACAGGGCCAGCAGGGCCTTCAGGACCGGCAGCGCCTTCCTTGCCGCAGGATATCATGAACATAACAAAAAAGAGACCTGACAACAGGGCTAATGGAGAAATAAAATGGTGTCTTTTCATATTTGATCTAGTGTTAGTGGTATGAATGGTTAAGGATTTCACACCTGATTCATATTTAGGGTTACCAAAGTACAAATTGATACTGGTAAAGAAAAGAGGCTGCCTCAATTACTTTTGACAGCCTCTTTAAGGTGGCATAACAGGTTATCTCGCAAAGCCCGGAGGGTAACTCTTTAAAAAAGCAATCCCCCGGGTTTTAAGCCGGGGGATGTTTTTCTCCATTTGCAATACAGCATCCGATTATCTGTTAGGTATAGTAGCGAGGATCGCGTTTAAAGCTGCACGGTCCAGGCCGTCATGATCAGAAATAGACCACACCAGGTCCTGTACATCTGAATTGACGTCTAAGTAGTCATTGTATACAGGGTATTCACTTTGTTCCAGTTTCTTGTTCTTCAGCAGGTTGATCAGCTCTCTCATCAATACACTGTTAGAAACAGGGCCTAAGGTGTAGATAGCGCTTTCCCGGCTCGCATGTTTGGTTGCATTGATACAATACGAATCGAGGCTTACACGGGTAAGTTTGTTCGCTTTCAGCGTAATACGCGTTTCCTGGATAACAATACCATGCTGGTATTCCTGGGCATTGGTGGCAAGGATGATAAGGCCGGCTGGTATAACGAGCGTGACGTCTTCCTGTTTACTGTTGAAGATAGCCACACAAACTTCTACGAGGCTACCACTACCTACCTGGTAAACAGTGTCACAGTCGTCACCTTTAATAGTTCCTACAACTGAGATACCTGTTGGCAGCACGAACTGTTCTCCATCAGGCGTTCCCGTGTTCTCTCCCATTCCCCGGATCTTACCGGGTTGTTCTGTGGGTTTATTATCGCCTCCCTTTTTCTTACAGGCGTTAAAAGTAAAGGCCATTAATAGGGCCGCCGTTAACAATACAAAGGATTGTTTCATTTTCATATAGTTTGGTTTCCGGAGGCAAAAATAATACCCTGTGTGTGATTATTTTGCAGCAGGTGCAAAAATACAGGGATACCGGGAAGGATGATCTACTGGTTTTTTGGTAGTTTTTCTGACAGAATGAAATAAGGCAGGTGAAGATCACCTGCCTTATTACCTAACGTTTGTTTAATACGGGAAACTGTGAGATCCTCAGGTTCGTGCAGCCATAGGGCACCAGGGTGATCTCTTCTTCTTCCTTCGCAGATTCAAACCGGTACGTCATGCTGTAGGGCAAGGGGCCTGCCATTTCGTTGTATAATTGCCAGGAGGGAATGCGCCTCGCTTTGGTTTTTATGCTGATGGGTGCATTCTCCAGGTTCCAGGGATATTTGTTCACCGCATTACTTTGCGATACTTTGTAATGGTCCTCCATTTTATCCCTGCCGGTTTGGATCAGGCCATAATTCCAGGGTGTGGTGGGGCGTACTTCGTAGAATTCTTCGCCACCATAGGAACCGGGAGGGTTAGGGTTTTTCACCATTTTCATTTCCTCTCCTATTTTTAATCCGTAAGTAAGCGGGCCGCGTTCTATGGAAACGGAATTCTCCTGCCAGGTGTTCCTGAAAATATGCATGGGTAAATGAAGTTCCACCACATCACCGGATTTCCATTCACGATCTATTTTTACGACCTGGTTTCCTTCTGATTGCTTCCAGGTTTGGCCGTTTATTTTAATAGTGGCGTTCTTACACCATGCAGGTACACGCAGGTGAAAAGGGAACTTTGACTTTTTTACGGCACTAAAGGTGAATTTGATATCCTCACTGAAAGGGTAATTCGTTTCCTCCTTAATGGTAACCTCTTTTGTTTTTACTTCACTGGGAGAATATACCAATGCAGCCAAACCGCCGTCTGCCGTGGCATACCAGAGGTTCTGCGTGAATTTCGGCCAGCCCTGGTGCATGTTGGCTGTGCAGCAGGGATAACCGGTGAGCAGGCCGTAACATACATCGGTACCATCATGATTGGTGTCAAAGTTGCGCATTTTGGTAGTTGCCATTACCTGGTTGGCCTGCTGGAAGTACTGGCGGTACATAAAATCATCTGTGGCCTGTGCAGGTAATGCATTGAAAGCGATCTTTTCCAGGTGATCTGCATAGCTTACCTGGCCCGTGATCTCCAGGATGCTTTCCAGGGAGAACATCATCTCTACTGCCGAACAAAATTCAGAACCCTGCGTGGGATTGTTGCCGTGGAGGGCTTCGTCTCCTCCGTATAATCCATGCGCCAGGCCATTGAATTTGCGGATGTCAGCAAAACCGGTTCTTACGGCGTCGAGGTATTTTTGCTCTTTGTGACGTTGATAGTAAATGATGGGCTCCTTGATGCCTTGTGCAAGATTTACACAGTGAATGCTTCCGTTAGTGGCCAGCATATTCCTTTCCAGGAATGCGGTGGTATAATCGAAGGTTTGTTTGTGAATGAGTTCACCGAGTTCTAACAGGAAAGGTTCCTTCGTGATATCGTAAAGCCAGTATACCACCATCAGGTTATCCCCGCCGCGGTATCTTGCCCAGAAGGTCCATTTATCGAGCGGATTGTTGGGGAGTTCTTTGAGTTGATAGCGGAAATAATTGGTCATTAGCTTAATAACTCTTTGATCCTGCGTGGCAGAATAGTATTGTTTGAGTACTTTCAGCATCACCATTTTTGGCCACCAGTCACGGCTGTTATCTCTTTGTACGCCAGGTTCGGGGCCGTAATCTTTTGAGGGGCCGAAATAGCCATCCGGCTGCTGGCTGTTGATGGTCCATTCTATCCATGGTTTGGTTTTGGCAATGAGTGCTTTATCATCCAAAATATAGGCAAGTGGCAATAGGCCGTCTATCCAGTAAGGGCCCCGCTCCCATTGGTCGCCATCACCTCCCAGCCATCCGTTGCGGTTGTTCATCACTAAGGGATAAAGTTTATCCAGGTTGCCGGTGGAGCCGGTTTTCTGGCGTACCAGCATTTCTTTGAGCCATCCATCGGCTTTGATGGCGCCGAGGGGGAGTTCTTTGTAAGGGTTCTGAGCGCTTGTTTGCAATGCGCACACGAGGAATAGTAGGAATAATGATCTCATGCGGGTTAAATTAATGCGATAAAAGATAAAGAGATAGTCAATTTGCATCATAATCTCATGTATTCGTATCAAATTATAGCTGCTTCATTTTTTCCGCATACCTTTTTCCGAATAAACGCTGCGAGGCAGCATCTATATGCAGGTTGTCCGCATTAGGCGTGAGCCCTTTCCCGGATACCACACCATAAAACTTTAATTTTTTGCCGGCCTCGTATAATTGGGTATTTATTGCTGCTGCGCGTTTATTGAATTCAGGGAGTTCGCCTGCAATGAATGGTAATTTAGGCAGGTTAAATTCTTTCCTGAACCTGATCACCAGGCTTTCCAGTTTGCCGGCATAGCGCGCTGCTTTTTCGGGTGCGGAATCTGATTCGCCCTGGTGCCATAAAATTCCCTTCAGGGTTCCTTCCTTCATGGCGAGTTTCGTTCTCATGATAGCATTATCCCAGGGGTAGGATTTGGTTTGTTCCCAGTATTGGTTATAGCGCCAGTGATCTATCCCGGAGCCACCGGCGGCACAGGGGATCAGGCCTATTACGATGTCCGGGTCCTGCTTCAGCATTTCGCGGGCAAAGCTTAATCCCGGGCCCACACCGGCGGCACTTTTATCGAAATGAACGGGGTCTTTGGCTATTACCCAGTTGCCTTCTTTGTTCAGGCTCAATATTCGCGGGTTTCCGATGGTGTCTTCCGGTTCCACGATACCTCTTCCTGCCATATTGGACTGGCCCGCCAGGAGGTATAGATGGAAGTTTTGCTTTTTGGTTTGGGCATGCAGTGCCGCTGTAGATAAGAGCGCTATGCAAAAAAGGATCATTTTCATGTATGCAAAGATATTTTTAATGGAATTTTAAGTTTTGCAAATAATTTTTTCTTTTTAAATTGTTCGCCGTTTAGGAAAGGTAAATAGCTATTATTTCATAAAAGAATATAATCATTATTTATTAATCTTATGTTAGCACGTAAAGTAAAGTACCAGCGGCCGATCAAGGCACTTTTTCTATTCTGCGTTTTATTCAGTTTTCAGGGGATGGCACAACAGACCAGCCCGCCATTCACAGCAAGGTTGATCAACCTTGAAGCAGCAGCCAACACCACGTTCACCTACAATGCCAGGCTTACCAATTCCGCCAAAGTTCCGCGGGTCTACCAGCTCTCAGCCAATGTACCTCCCGGGTGGAACATTGCCTACAAAACGGAAGGTTACCAGGTAACTTCCATCAACGTTGATTCGGGAAAAACGCAGGACATCAACATAGAGATCAATCCTGCTTTAGAAACCAAACCGGGTAAATACAACATCACAGTTACTGCATTAACGGGAGCAGATTCCCTCAAACTAAACCTGGAAGCGGTGGTGAAGGGTACTTATAACGTTACACTTTCCACGCCCTCCGGCAGGCTCAGCGATGATATCACAGAAGGCAGCCGCAGGGAAATACAGCTGGTGGTAAAGAACACAGGCAGCATAATGCTGGACAACCTGGAACTTTCCGCACAGGCCCCTCCCCAATGGGAAGCCAGCTTTTCGCCGGCTACCATTAAACAGCTGGAACCCAATAAGGAATCCACGGTTACCGTTACACTGAAAGTACCCAATAAAACTATCGCCGGTGATTACGTAACTACTTTCACCGTTAAGAATAACAACGCCACATCAAATGCCGCTTTCCGCATGACGGTTAAAACCTCTATCCTCACGGGATGGCTGGGCATACTGATCATACTCGTAGCGCTGGGCGCTGTTTATTACCTTATCCGTAAATATGGCAGGAGATAGTACGTTATGGAACAACCAATCATCGAGATCGTTGGGCTGACCAAATACTACGGCTCCCTGAAGGCCGTGGACAATCTGCATCTGTCTATCAACAAAGGTGAGATCTTTGGATTGCTGGGTCCTAACGGGGCCGGTAAATCCACTACCATACTCATGTTGCTTGGTTTAACAGAACCATCCTCCGGCATGGCGCAGATCTGCGGCATCAATGCCTCCCGTAATCCCATTCCTGTTAAACGCAAAGTGGGTTATATGCCGGATAACGTAGGCTTTTATAATGAACTCACTGCGCTGGAAAACCTTACCTATATAGGACGGCTGAACGGCATCCCGGCAGCAGAAGACCGGGCCCGTGAAATGCTTACGGAAGTTGGGCTGGAAGCTGCCATGCATAAGAAAACAGGTACCTTTTCCCGGGGCATGAAGCAACGGCTTGGGCTGGCAGATGTATTGATCAAACAACCGGAAGTGATCATCCTGGATGAACCTACGCTCGGGATTGACCCTACAGGAGTAAGGGATTTCCTGGCACTCATCCAGCAGCTGAGTGAGCAGCGCGGGCTTACCATCCTCCTCTCCTCTCATCACCTGCACCAGGTGCAACAGGTATGTAATCGTGTAGGCATCTTCGTGGGCGGGCAATTACTGGCAGAAGGGAATGTAAACAAGCTGGCGGCCGAACTGTTTAAAGCGGCTCCTTATGTAGTGCAGATAACCGGTTCCGGCAAAGTACCTGAAAGCGAAGTACTGCAAATGCCGGGAATTGAAAAGGTGACGGTAACAGATGCGGCAGTGGAGATCTCCGGACAGCAGGATATTACGCCGGACCTTGTGCGGCTCTTTGTGAGCAAGGGTTTTGATATCAGCAGCGTGCAGAAGAAAAGTTATGGCCTGGATGAGATCTATCAACAATATTTTGAAAATAATATAAAGGAAAACGTTTCTAATGAAAAGTCAAGCGGCCTTTTTCAACGGTCTTTTTTCGGCAGGTTCAAAAAGCGTTAGTCCCTCTCCGTTCTTTGTAATGGTGAGAAAGGAAGTGGCAGACCAGGTACGCAGCTGGCGGTTTATCATCCTGGCGGGATTGATACTGCTTACCTTCTTTGCGTCCATGTATGTGTCTATGATCAATATCAGCAAAGCCGTTTCAAACTATGACGATCCGGACAGGTTGTTCTTATACCTGAAACTGCTGACCACATCGGATGGAGCGCTGCCGCCTTTCCATGTATTCATTGGTTTCCTGGGGCCATTGCTGGGGATCAGTCTTGGTTTTGATGCTATTAATTCCGAACAGTCCAATGGTACGCTGATCAGGCTGATGGCGCAGCCTGTTTACAGGGATTCCGTGATCAATGCTAAATTTGTGGCATCGCTGATCGTGATCAGCACCCTTTTCCTTTCCCTCAACCTGCTAATGATCGGCGGCGGACTGTATATTACCGGTGTAAGCATAGAGCCATCTGAATGTATACGGATCCTTGGCTTTGTATTACTGAGCATTATTTACGTGGCATTCTGGCTGAACCTCTCCATACTTTTATCCGTTAAGTTCAAACAGGCGGCCACCTCAGCGCTTACGGCGATTGCTATCTGGCTGTTCTTTACGGTGTTCTACCAGATCATCCTGAATATTGCGATCAAGGCATTCCTGCCTGATCCCAATCAGCTCACGCAGGACCAGGTGATCTCTTATAACGGCATCATCTTAACCTTCCTGCGTTTGGTACCGAGCCAGTTGTATGCGGATGCTACCACTACCCTGCTGATGCCTTCCGTGCGCAGCCTGGGGCCATTGACCATGGAACAGATGGCGGGGGCTATTCCTTCTCCTTTATCAGTAAGGGAAAGCCTGCTGGTGGTATGGCCACAGGTGAGCGGGTTGATCGCAGCTACGGTGGTATGTTTCGCGCTTTCCTATTACCTCTTTATGCGGAGGGAGATAAGAACGTAAGCTGCTTAGCTGTTTTGTCGGAAATCACCCTTAAGTTGTCGTTATTGCACCGGGTCAAACCCCGAAATGTGTTCCATATTTGGGGTATGAAAATTCTATTCCTTTTAATTGCAATAATTATGACAGCATCTTCATCAAATGCCCAGATCAAACCTCTGGACAGCGGCTACGCAGCGGTTAATGGCATCAAAGTTTATTACGAAGTATATGGTGAGGGCCGGCCTATCGTTTTACTACATGGCGCTTATATGACCATTAGCAGCAATTGGGGTCAGTTGATCCCCGAGCTGTCTAAAACGAGAAAAGTGATCGCCATCGAATTACAGGGGCATGGGCATACACCGTATTCAGAGAGAAAACTATCCCGTGCTACTTTAGCAAGCGATGTGGAAGGCGTAATGGACCACCTGAAAATAGACAGCGCAGATGTACTGGGCTATAGTTTTGGTGGCTCAGTGGCCTACCAGTTCGCCATTCAAAGCCCTCAGCGCTTAAATAAATTAGTGATCATTTCTGCTGCTTATAAAAGTACCGGCTGGATGCCCGAAGTAACCAATGCGTTTAAAAACCTGAAGCCCGAACTTTTTGAGAACACGCCTATGCACACGGCATACGATGCAGTGGCGCCTGATAAAACAAAATGGCCAAACTTCCTGGAGCAGATGATGGCTTCTGCCCGTGAACCATACGATCTGGGGGACGACAACATTGCGAAGATCTCCGCACCCGTATTGATCATCTCCGGCGACAATGATGGCATGGATAAAATTGAGCTGATAAAAACATATCAACTATTGGGAGGTGCCGTGATCGGCGATTTCGGAGCCATGCCAAAATCACAACTGGCCGTTGTTCCTGCGCAGAGCCACGTTAGCCTGATGAAGCAGACCAAAACGATACTGGGCTACCTGGATAGTTTTTTACAGTAGTGATAAAAAACTGCGTATCGCATTGGTTACTTTTACGGGTTGCTCTTCCTGCGGGAAATGCCCTGCGGTTTCCAGTTTTACCGTTGTGGCATTGGGGAATCCGGTCAGGAACTTATCCAGGTAAGCCGGTTTGATCACAGGGTCTTTCATACCCCAGATGAACAGTGTTGGTTTGTTTGCTATAGGTTGCTTTGTTTGCCATAGCGATTCAAACCAATCCTGATCGTTGAGCAATGATCTTGCAAAAGCGAGTGCTCCCATGCGCTCGCTTTTGTTTTGAAAAGGTTTTGTGTATTGGGATAATAACGCTTTGGGAAGTTTGTTATCGCCAAACGATTTTGGTAAGATGAATTTTGGAGAGAAATTCAGGTAGCGGTATAAGAATGGCAATAAGGGACTGTTCAGCACCTTACTTACTTTAATGAAGTCCGGATCTGCTTTGCTGCTCCATAACCAGGAGTTTAAGACGATCATGTTCTTTATTCTGCCGGGGTGTTTTATGGCTACGTTCAATCCTATCGGGCCACCGAAATCATGTACCACTAAAGTGATATCCTGTAAGTTCTTTTCTGCGATGAATGCTTCCAGCGTTCTGCTGTGGTGCTGCGTGGAGTAATCATATTTTCCCGGCTTATCGGAAAGCCCGAAGCCGATGTGATCAATGGCAATACAGCGGTGGGTTTTCCTCAGTTCCTTCATGATGTACCGGAAATCGAAGCTCCAGGAAGGGGTTCCGTGAATGAATAAAATAGTTTCCCCCTGCCCTTCTTCGATGTAATGCAGTTTGTGCCCGTTGATGTGGAAGTATTTGGAGGGGAAAGGATATTCGCTCTTATTTAGCCAGTCGTGTTTCATCTCTTTTTATTTGCAAAGTTGGGGTGTACTTTCCAAATAAAAGTTCTTCTATACCAACATCAGATCTTCACCGTATTAAACAACTTGCTGAAATTGGTAGGGCTGATACCTAAATAGGATGCGATATATTTATGGCTTACCAGGTGCAGCAGATGGGCACTTCGCTGGCAGAAGGCTTTATATCTTTCTTCCATGGTCAATGCCTTTAATTCATGATGGCGGTTGATGACCCCTGCCAATACGGCTTCCGTCATCTTCCTGAACAACCTTTCTATCTGCCGGGACTGGTCGAACAGCTTTTGTAAGTCTTCAAACGAGATGTAATCCAGTTCGCTGTCAGTTAAGCAGCTGAGGTAACATTTTGAAGGGATTTGAAATGAAAATGATTCCGGGATAGCGCAGATGTTCGGGGGATAGGTGAAGGCAATCACTTCCGGTTTCTTTTCTGCGGCGAAGTAAGACATCTGGATGCCGTTCTTCACGAAGTACAGTTCCTTCTGCGTTTGGCCTGGAACAATGATGAGTTCGTTCTTTTTGAATGACCTTGTTTGCAACTGCGCTGTCAGCAGATCATCATCTTCCCTGCTGATGTTGTGAAAAAGCCTGAAGTATTCATATTGTGTCATCACCCGCCAAATATATCTATTTTTGCCGCATGAACTGTTACAATTGTGGCGTTATCCTGAACAGGAAAAACAGGTCGGTGGAGCATATCATCAATGCTTCCATTGGTGGTTTCAGGAAGGGGTATAACCTCTTATGCGCTCCCTGTAATAAAGCGTTCGGGCGTACGATCGATTTTGACCTGGGGAGACAGCTGGGTGTTTTTGGGCGTTTGCTGAACATTCCCTTAGATCGTGGAGCGCATTCTTTGTCTTCTGAGATCGGTGTGATTGATTGTGACAGGGCCATTGCCAAAATAGGTCTTAATTATTATTTGTCGAAGGGGTATGCCAAAGCATATATTGGCCCGGTGAGGGATTTTGTTCGCGGGGGTGCTGAACCTGTTTCCTATTACTATTTACCTGCTTCCGATATACATGAAGAAGACGAGGTTTCCCATATCATACATCTGCATGGTGGCGGCGGGGTTTTGTATGCCTATATTGAGCTGTTCAATATGCTGAACCGGGTGATCATTTTCAGTATGGATTATGCGGGGGAAGATATCCATGTTACTTACTGCCGGGATGTGGTACACAACCGGGAGTTGGCGAAGGGTGTGGATTTTCGTTTGGGGAGGAAGGAGTTGGAAGGGCTGCGGGTGGCTTCCGATCTGCGTGGTGAGGGGCTGCGGGTGGCTTCAGATATGCGTGATGAAGGGCTGCGGGTGATGGAGGCCTCCCCTGTGCGGTATGAAAGGCTGATAAGGCTCATTGAGCGCCGCAGGGGCTCTACCGGGGCATAGGCTGCCAGGAAGAAGCTGTATGGGAGTGATCATTAGGTGTAGTATATGGGGAAGATACAGGGCAGATAAGGGATTGAAGGAGGGCAACCGGGAGATTGGTGGAGATGGGGTGAAAGGGAAGTTAAAGGGATGTTGATCCCGGGTAACTGGCCTGTGCCTGGGGAAATTGGGGGCATTTTGAATAAGATGGCGTCTGTTTTGGGCATGATCTTATGCCGGCGCCTTTAAAAAGGGTTGTTTTTTGAGAAAGACCTTTCATTGTTCAGTGTATTTTTTGCTGAGTTCAGTGCATTTTTTGCTGAATTACATAGTTATCCCGCCGGAGGCCTATACTTCACGTTAATTCCTGTCACCCGCCTCCTTTGGCCTTATTCCATTTGGGGTACAACAAGGGTATCCTTCCACATGAATACCGGCTTTTGTTCCCGTTCGATGTTGTACGTTGGTAAAATAATTTCCTCCGGCAGTGAGGGAATGATGTCGATGATATCTGCCGCAAAGTATTTACGGTTCCCCAATGCATACAGCCTCCCTCCTTCTTCGCTGAAGGCCTTCACCTGGAACACCACAATTGTTTCTGCCTCTCCTGCTTTAAACGGAAGCACCAGCTCAGTTGCTTCCGCAGGCTGGCGGATGTCGATCATTACTTTGGCTGAAACGGCCTGTTCATAATCGCCTTCACTGAAGTTCACGCCTACTGCAATGGCTTTTAGCTCAATGTGTGTGGTGTTCTTTGCATGCCGGATACTGCCCTTTTCAATGGCTGGTATGGCAATGCGGAGGCTGTTCACGTTCTGCGCCACTGCAGGCTTCAAGGGCAGGAGTTTACCCAGCTCCGTATCCTCGTTGAGCTTAAAGCCTGCCAGCATGTTCAGGTGTTTACGCTGAATGCTCCTGGCCCCTCTTTGCTGGCTGCCTGCATAGAGGACTTTCAGCAGCGAGGTGTTCAGCCGGTTGGTGAGATCACTGTCGTGATGGATCCCCAGCTCCGGCTTCAGTGCATAACGTACCAGTTTCCCGGCTTTGCTGGCGGTGCCGAAATCCGTTGCAGAGAGCTTGGTGGCCTCACTGATGTTTACGTGTTCAGGAAGGCTTCGCATGCAGAGCTTCCCTTTGTGGTAATAGCCGACCGTGTTGCCGACCCTACCAGTGTACCTTACGATACTTGTTTGTTTTCCCATAAGATTGTTTTTTGGTTAAGTAATCCCCAAATTTACGGGTATTACCCCCCTAAAATCTTGATATACATCAAGTTTCGAGCGTATCTAAGGGTAGTGCATGGAGGATTAGAGCATATCAAAAGGGAGTGCAGGGAGGATTAGATATTATCTGTTAAAACGACGCGCCGTTGTGCATCAGTTCCCGTCATTTGGCCCAGGACTGGTTATCCCTTCGCCCGGTTCCGGTTCAGCGTATAACTGTATTTCTCATTGCCTACCAGGAACATCTTTTGTTTATCGAGGATGAACAATACCTGTTCGTCCCCTTTCAGTAAAAACAGGCTTACTTCTCCCATGTCCAGCCGGTATACTATTGCCTCCGGGTGACCAGGTATTCCTTTCTCTATTGACCATTTCCCTGTACCGGACCTTATGCCCAGGCCACCTGCTTTGTAGGTGGAAGGAAGCTTGGTAACCTTATCTACATACAACACCATCCAGATCTTCCGTTTAGCACATTCTTCCCGGTCTGGCATATTCAGTGCCTGTAAAAGTTCCCGGCAGGCAGTTCTGCCTTCATAAAAAGCCAATATGGAGGAGCCTGGCGGAACGGTATCTTTGGGGGGAACCTGTGCCTTTAATTGTATGGTAAGTGATACAAGCATGATCAGCAATACTATCTTTTGCATAGGAACTATTTGATGCGGTTAAGGGTATAGCTTTGAAAAAGATCACCGGTCATATAACGGCCCTGTTCATCCAGCAGGTGCAGGAGATCGTCGCCCAGTTTTACAAAGCGTACTGCGGCTCCTTTTTCGGGGCTCAGCTGATAGATGAGGAAGCCGGTGTAATTTCCCGTCCCCTGCTGAATGCTCCATTTACCGGCAGACTCACTTTGAACATCCGGCTGAGAGTGCGTATTATCCGGCAGGATATGACAGCTTTCCCCTGTTAACCTGTAAGTGGTGGGCTGCTGCGTACGCGGGTCATGAAACAGGGTGAGTTCCCATTTCACAAGGGCACAATCCTTATTGGCAGGGATATTATGCAGTGGCCTTATTAACTGGCCACAGGGTGTGGTACCGGCAAATACTTCCCTGGGACTGGGGGAACCCAACATGGAAAGAAAGAGCCAGGCAGATAAGAACAGATGCATAACATAGAATTTATCACAAGCTACTTAAAACGTTGCGCCGTATATATCTTTTACATGAAATGCGGGATTTCCTTGATGAAGTGTTGTTGCTTTTACCGGGTTATTGATGAAGCGCTTTACCGGGTTATAGATGAAGTGCTGTTCCCTTTACCTTGTTATTGATGAAGCGCTTTTACCGGGTTATAAATGAAGTGCTGTTCCCTTTACCTTGTTATTAATGAAGCGCTTTCACCTGGTTAACTGATGCAGGACCTGAAAGCCGATCCCCATTGTCATCATCCGTTCCTTTTTGTTAGCCAACAGCTGCTGCGTCCAGTCCAGCAATCCGCCATCGCCGATCTCATACACAACATCGTTCAGTACTATTTTCATCTTTATCCTGAAGCCATAGTAGTAATTATTACTATTGTCCGGCTCAACAACAGAGATTGCCGGAATATCCGCTATCATGCTGCTCAGGCTGTCGAATCCTTTGGCCGGGATGATCTCAAAGTACATCTCCTGTATGCCAAAGACCTCTTTGCAGATCCGGGATGACATGGATATTTGTTTCAGCAGTTCTTCCCGCTCAAAATTAAAACTACCCGTATCCATGCCACAGGAAACCAGGCAAAGCACCGAAAAATGAGGAGTGAAATGAGGATTGGAAACTGCCTGTGTGCGCAGTACCCTTGAAATATTGCTATAGTTGCAGGTTGTTTTTCCTAACGCTCTTTTTTTCTTTAACCAGGCATAATGCAAGGCTATTGCGTTGGTGGGGTCTGCCTGTACTTCTGTATTCCTTAATGCTGTGAGTACTTTCTTCTGATCCACCGTAGCTATCACACTGCTCGTTCCCAACTGGGCAACCGGTGAGAGTTCTACAGGCTCAAATCCTTTTGACGCTAATAACTTATAGCAGCTTAATTCATCCTCTTTAAACTTTATAACATCTGTTTCAAAAGGTTTAACCAGCTTATTACGGGCATATTTGTTCAGCAAAGAGGAAGCCGTTTCCTGTTGAAGACGTTTGCTAAATACATCCAGCAGGATGGTATTCAATTCTGAACCGCTTAGTTCGGCAGATAAGACATTGACAAAGCTCTGCAAATCTAACCTGCTGATAATATGAGTGCTGATATTCTTTTTCATATTTTCCAGGAGCTGTAAGTTCAAATTTATCTGTATTTTCGGAGACACCCTAAAATCTATGAGCTTATGCCCGAAAGTTTTTTAAAAGAAGAACATGGAACTGATCGTGCCGGAGGTAGGCTTATTCCAATAAAAGCAAAACTGACCTTGAAGAGAACTGAAGAAGGCGGGCGGAAAAATGGTATTATCAGTGGCTATAGGCCAAATCATGTTTTTGAGTACGATAAAAGTGGACAATTATTACAGACATTTATTGGCGACATCGTTTTCGAAGGACAAGCGACCATTGAACCTGGTGAAACAAAAGATGTAATCGTTCGCTTCCTGGTCAACCAACCAATAGAAAAATACCTTACCAAGGGAAGAAAATGGTGGATCCATGAGGCATCAAAAGTTCTTGGAGAGGCTATAATTTTATAGATCATTTTATGGATCAGGTAATAAAACAAACATTAACGCCAACAGACATCCTTAATATATTTATTGAACAACACCGGCTCTGCAGTCCGCTGGACCCTGAAGCAGACCCAGGTGAAGAACTTTCCTTTCTCTCTACCATTGATGAATGGAGGAATGCAAGAGACCTTTTACCATGGCAACCGCTTTCTGTGGTTTTAAATGAAGAATTTCAGATCTCAGCAACAGCGGTAGAATGGAAATCAGTGTTAACCCCTTCAGACATCAAGACCTTAAAAGACGTTTGTGCATTAATTTCAAGTCATGTGTCCCGGCAGAATATCCTTCCAAAAAAGTTGTTCGGGCAGGAATGCCTTAGTGCAGCTGTTTTTCTGACTTTAAAGAAATACCTGGAACAATGTAAGGTAAACGTAACAGAAATCCGGCCATCTACGCCCGTAGCCCCATACCTTGAAAAACATTTCTCTGAAATAATGCAGCAAACAACCATTATTTCAAATGGTAAAAAAGTTTTTGAGCAGTTGGATATCAAAATAAAAAAACCGGGACTTCTGAACTACATAAACATCTTCGGCAAAGACCGTTATACATTTCTGACAGGGGATATAAAAACATTCAGGGACCTGGTTTTAAAGATCATAGCAGTGAACCAGGAAAAGGTTTAGTATCCTGCAAAAACAAGTTGCATGGTGTAATAATTTATTGTATTTTAATCCTGTTGTCCACGTTACTTTAATCGTTAATCCAAAACTCCATGAAAACAAACATCACAATTTGTTTGCTGGGCTGCCTAAGCCTTGCGCTCCTCTCTGCGTGTCAAAAAAAGATCGCTCTCGAACGCCCCCTGTTGCTTAGTATGGTGGATAGTGTTTCAGAGGACGATTTTAATGTTGAAAGTACCTTCACCAATCCGCTGAAATCGAGCGGCGCCGATCCCTGGGTGTCTCAAAAAGATGGGAAGTATTATTTCACCTATACTCAAGGGAGTAAACTGGTGCTTTATGAAACAACCGCCATGTCCGAACTGGCATTGGCCAAATACGATGAAGCCTGGGTACCTCCAACAGGTATGCCCTACTCTAAGAACATCTGGGCGCCGGAGCTGCATTTCCTGTCTGGCAAATGGTACATCTACTTTGCTGCGGACAATGGCAGTAATGCCAATCACCGTATGTATGTAGTAGAGAACAGCTCAGCAGATCCCATGCAGGGAACCTGGACGCTGAAAGGAAAAGTAGCCGATTCTACCGACCAGTGGGCGATAGACGGAACCGTTGTGGAGTATGGCGGGCAATTGTATATGTTATGGTCCGGCGGTAACGCAGGTGCTGCACCACAGCGGATCTACATTGCTCCCATGAGTGATCCCTGGACAATTTCAGGCCCCAGGGTTGCTATCTCCAGCCCTTCTTATTCCTGGGAAATGAATGGCAGCGCCATCAACGAAGGACCGCAACCGATCATCAATCCAGGCGGACAATTACTGGTGGTATATTCCGGCAGTGGCTACTGGGTGGATACCTATTGCCTGGGATTATTAACGCTTCAGGCAAATGGCGATCCGTTGAATCCTGCGCATTGGGTTAAAACGTCCACGCCTGTTTTCTCCATGAATGCTGCCAGCGGTGCCTATGGGCCAGGGCATAATGGATTTTTCAAATCGCCTGATGGTACGGAAGACTGGCTTATCTATCATGCACGTAGCGCTGCTGGTGGCGGAGGCCGTAATGCACGCATCCAAAAATTCACCTGGAATATGGATGGTTCGCCGAACTTCGGGATCCCCGTCGCTATTAATTCTCCTGTAACCAAACCTTCCGGAGAACCCATACGGTATGTCTATAAAAAAGCCACCTGGTCTATTGCCGGTTACAGTTCACAGGAGCTTAACAATAACCGGATTGCTACCAAGATCATAGACGATAATGTATTAACTCCCTGGATAGCACGTTATTCCTCTCCGGCAACCAGTTATCCAGACCATTGGATCGCAGTGGATATGCAGGATACGATCCCTGTAGATGGTTTCATTTTTGTGCAGAAAGATGGCGACCGGAAAATAAAGGATATGGAAGTGCTGGTGGGCAATGATAATGCAACATGGGAAAGTCTTGGTACTATCCAGTTGCTGAACCTTCATCCCAACAAACAGTATTTCACGCTTCCGGTGAGAAAGCAGGCCAGGTATTTTAAACTGGTACCGGTTTCAGGCCACGATACGCAGCCGCAGCCAGGTTTGGCAGAAGTGAGTGCTTTCATACTTGATTAAATAAAGGAAGCCCCGGTAAACCAGGGCCTCGTTCGTTTTAGTAGAATTACCAGAACCTTTCGGGTCTGATAAGAGCATCTTTAATCAATCGCCAATCGGGATCGGATTACTAACACCCGTTGCCTGGGCAGTGCCGAAGTTTGGTGACCCATCTGTATTCCATGTTAGTTTTTGCATCCTTGCTGTTCTGGAACCACCGGTGGTGGCGGCTACACTGCGTGCATGATATACAAACCAGTTTTCAGTATGTAACACCCCGTTTGCATCCGTATAACTACTCACAAAAAAACTGTTGTGGCCCGGCCCATACACCGCATTTGCATCGTTCCTCACGAAGACCTGTTTTTTATTGATCCAATCCGCTGCTACAGTAGGGTTCCCGCCGCTTTTCAATTGTATTTGCGCCAGGCAATAGTTATCGCTCGTGTAACGGCTGGCGGAATATATTATAAACACCGGGCTGCCCGCATCTTTTTGTAACATGATGGGCCCTTCATTAACACCCAGTCCTATGGAACTGGGCTCATGTTTTTCCCAGGTATTGGTGGGTGATGATATGGCCACCCTTGCACCGCTTATTGTCCATGGGTTAGACATGGGGGCCAGGTAGATGTATTGTTTAAACTTAGTAGCCTCGCTTTCCCAGCCAGACCATATAAAATAATTGTTCGTACCAATGGTCAGCACAGAACCATCAATTGCCCACTGGTCCGTTGCATCAAAGATCTTTCCTTTGAACGTCCAGGTGCCGGTTGTGGGATCCGCATTGGCATTCTCCAGTACATACATGCGGTGATTATCTCCCGTTGCTGCATCATCCGCAGCAAAATAGATATACCATTTGCCTGACAGGAAATGCAATTCAGGAGCCCATATGGCAGTGGAATAAGCGGTGCCGGTGGGAGGCGTCCAGACGATGGTTTCTGTCATCGCTGCTAATAAGGACATGGATGGGGTTTTGGTAATGCCTATCTTATTGCCTTTGGTATACAGGAAATAATAATACCCGTCTTTCTGCGCTACATGAGGGTCTGCACGGCTGGCATTCACCAGGGGGTTCACAAAATAAAGGTTACGGAATTCAAAGAGGTCCTGCGTACCTGTTACACTGCTTTTCTGCCTGAGCTTCCTGCCAGGCACCGTATCGTCAGGGTCCAGCACCATTTTCATGCCCGTTTGTTTATTGGTGAGTGAGAAAAGATTAGTACTGCCGGCGGAATAGGTAATAGCCCAACGTTGTGCGTCTGTGCCACTATCCGTTCCCTGCTGCAATACATCGCCTGAAGTGGCAGATGGGGATTCCAGGCATTTATTACTGGTAACATTGATCACCTTGTAATAAGTGGCATCTGCCTTTACCAGCTTCCATTTCTGCCCGTTATTAGGGAACCATCCCCATTGCTGGATTTTTGCACCGGCAGCAGTGGAGTTGCCGGTTACTTCAACTACAGGGCCATTAGGTAACGACACTACGGGCCGGATACGATAAATACCACTGTCTATCACTGTTCCTAATGGAGGTGCGGCACTTATCAACTGATCCGGCAGGCGGAGCTTTTCTTTTGTGATACTGTCCGGCTGGTTCTTTTGACAGCCGGCTGCCAGCCATGCGATGGCAATCAGGATTTTGGTAAATAATACTTTTTTCATGTGGAATTGTTGTTAGGTTATCAATACAGGACTTACTGCCAGTTAAAATAAATAATAGCCGGTGCTTAAATTGTTCAACTTTTTGCCTGTTTGTCTCATGCCTGAACTAGCCTCATGTAAACAGTTGATTTTTATTATATTTGGTTACCCGTTATGCGATTATACTTATGCTCCCTTTTATTAAGCCTGGTGTTACTGCTTGCAACGCTACCCTGTTGCGGAAAATACTATTTTACACATTACCAGGTTGAAGATGGATTGGTACATAATGCAGTGACTTCCATTCTACAAGACAGCAAAGGCCTGATATGGATCGGTACCCGGGGAGGGTTAAGCAGGTTTGATGGTTATACTTTCAAGACCTGCAAAAATTCCCAAAACAAATTTGGCAGGATAGGGAACAATCTGATCACAGTTATCACCGAGGATAAAAAGGGCATGTTATGGATCGGTACGGGTAAGGGCATTTTTATGTATAATCCCTATAATGAAGTTTTTACCTTACTCGAAGCTGCCCCGCAAACCTACATCAGCCACTTGTTGACAGATAGCGATAACAATCTATGGTTCGTTGCTAATTATTCCCTCTACAAATATGATCAGGGTGAAAAAAAGGTGGAGCATCTGAAGATCCAGGCATCCTGCATAGCCCTTGACAGTAGCAGGAACCTATGGGTAGGTAATGATGATGGCGTTATTGGCATCTACTCACATGCCAGCCGTGCTGTTGCCCGGATCCGGATAATTGATCAGCGGGTACCTGCAAACATGCGTTCCATCAGCAAAATATACCCTGTCAATGAAAAGGAGGTCCTGGTAGGATGTTTTAAACAGGGGCTGAAAAGTTATAACACGGCAACGGGAACCATCAATTCTTTACCTCTTCAGCACAACAACAAAACCGATATCTATGTAAGGGATATTACGGCGGGCTGCCATGAGCAATACTGGATAGCCACCGAATCAGGGATCTACCTGTACGACCCTGCCACTAATACCAGTCAAAACCTGCGCAAACAGATCAGCGACCCTTATTCTCTTTCAGACAATGCGGTGTATACAATCTGTAAAGATTCCCGGGGAGGTATGTGGGTGGGTACTTATTTTGGCGGGTTAAATTATTATTCAAAAGAAAATGCACGTTTTGAAAAATATTATCCCCTGCAAGGTACCAATTCCATATCAGGCAATGCCGTGAGAATGATCTGCCCTGATACAAGGGGTAACTTATGGATCGGTACGGAGGATGCGGGGATCAATCAATTTAATCCCAAAACAGGGCTATTCACACATTATGCTGCCACCGGGAAAAAGGGAGATATTTCCTATCCCAATATCCACGGCCTGCTGGCCCTGGGCCACCAGTTGTTCATTGGCTCGTTCTTACACGGCATGGAAGTAATGGATATGCGTACCGGAAAGGTAACTGACCATTTTGAATTCATTGGTGATAAAAATGATAAGGTGAGTGACTTTGTGCATCGTTTCTATTTCACCAAAGACAGTACCTTACTCGTTGGTACCGCTTACAATGGTTCCGGCCTGTTCCATTACGACAGGAGGCGCAGGACCTTTAACCGCATTAAACAGATCCCGTATAACTCGTATGTTTTCGATATCACGGAAGATAGCGAAGGGAATATCTGGACGGGCAGCGTATCGCAGGGAGCGTTCTATTACAATCCCAAAACCGGCCGGCAGGGGAATTTCCGCTTTGGCGATACCATCAATGAATTTCCCGTACATTATATCTTTGAGGACAGCCAACATTCCCTCTGGTTTGCCACTAACGGTGGCGGCCTGATAAAATTAGCGCCGGACAGGAAAACCATCAAAAAATTCACCACAGAAAACGGCCTGCCCAGTAATGTGGTGTTCTGTATCCTGGAAGACAGTTCGAAACATCTATGGATAAGCTCATTAAAAGGGCTTATATCCCTTGATATGGGTACAGGCCAGTGCAAGACCTATACGCAACCGGACGGGCTCATAACAGATCAGTTCAATTATAATTCCGCTTACAAGGCCGCTGACGGAAAAATGTATTTCGGCTCTGTGAAAGGAATGATCGCTTTTAACCCGGCTGAATTTGACCGGAAGAACGTATCTCCGCCAACCTACATTACCGGGTTTAAAATAGACAACAGGGAGATAACACCCAGCGATAAAGATGGCCCACTCCACAAGTCTGTGCTGTTTACAGATACCATTGTACTCGCGCACGATCAGAATAACTTCAGCATTGAATTTGCGGCGCTGAACTATTCCTCCGCCAGGGCCACAAAGTATAAATATTTCATGGCCGGCCTGGATAAGGAATGGACCTATCTTAACACCAACAGGAATGCCTGGTTTACAGACCTTTCACCGGGGAATTATACCTTTACCGTACGTGCGGAAAGTAATGTGGGCGATTGGACCGGCGAAGAAAAACGTCTTTTCATCAGCATTTTACCTCCCTTCTGGAAGAGTGGTACGGCCTATATATCGTATGTATTTTTATCAGGAATAATACTATTCCTGCTGGTCCGCTATTACCACAGTTACCTGAACAGTAAAAACCTGGCTAAACTGCAACTGTTCGAACACCAGAAAGAAAAAGAGATCTACCAGTTTAAGATTGATTTCTTCACCAATATTGCGCATGAGATACAAACGCCCCTCACGCTGATCGTAGGGCCCATAGAAAGACTGATAAAAATGGCAGAAGATCAGCAGCCTATTAAAAAGGGCCTGCTCACAGTTCAAAAGAATGCCCACCGGCTAACAGACCTCACGGGGCAGTTGCTGGATTTCAGGCAGACTGAAATAGAGCAGTTCGGATTAAACTTTGTAAACGTACACATCAATAAGCTGCTCCGGGAACAAACAGACGCATTCAGGGAATTCGCTAAAGAGAACAACATCCTTTTAACTATTGATCTTCCCGAAACCGATATTGTAGCATTTGTAGACCGGGAAGCCCTGGTGAAGATCTGCGCAAACCTGCTTTCCAATGCCATTAAATATGCCGCATCTTCCGCAACCGTAAAGATGGCATCGCTGCATACCGGTGATGAAAAATTCACTATCAGCTTTTGTAACGATGGCAAAGAGATCCCCCTGGCATTCCGGAAAAAGATCTTTGAACCGTTCTTCAGACTGAACAATAAAACAAAGCCCGGAACAGGCATCGGATTGCCATTGGCGAGGTCATTAACAGAACTGCACAAGGGATCATTAGAACTGGTTTCCGGCAATAGCAACAATATTGTTTTCGAATTAACATTACCCATACATCAGCAGTTCGAGTTTAACCTGAGCGGCTGGAAAAAAGTATAAATAGTTATGACAGAGAGCATTTTAGTGGTAGACGACAACCGGGAGATCCTGGAATTTTTATCAGAAGTGCTGGGGGATACCTATAAAATACACCTGGCAGAAAGTGCTGAAATAGCCCTGCAGGTGATGGACACAGAAGTGATCCAGCTCATCGTATTGGATGTTATGCTGCCGGGGATGGATGGTTTTGAGTTATGCCAGCTGGTTAAATCCAATGTTGAATACTGCCATATTCCGATCGTACTATTAACCTCGAAAAATAGCCATCGTTCTCATATAACAGGGCTGGAAGCGGGTGCAGACGCTTATATCAGGAAACCCTTCTCTCCCGAGTTCCTCCAGGTACAAATTGCGAACCTGCTCAACAACCGTTTGAAAATAAAAGCGCACTTTGCCACCTCCCCTTTTGAAGATGTACGGGTGATGGCGCATTCCAAAACAGATGAAACTTTCCTCAAACAACTGGATGATTATATTCGTAAGAACATCCAGGATTCTCAAATAGATATTGATAAGCTGGCCGAACATATGAATATGAGCCGGCCTACTTTTTACAGGAAGATCAAATCCCTTTCCGCACTATCGCCCAAGGAACTGATTGATATCACCCGGCTCAAAAAGGCAGCCGGCCTCATTGCAGAAAACGCATACAGCCTGGCTGAGATCTCCCGGATGGTTGGTTACAGCACACAAAGCCTTTTTAGCAGGAATTTTCAGAAACATTTTAAGGTATCTCCCAATGAATACCTGAAATCACTGCCATTGGCCAAATAGCCCTGCTGCAAAGTCCGGATAACCCCCTTTCGAAGAAAAAGCAGGGCCTTAAATTTGTTTTATGAAAAAAACACTAACAACCCAGGAAGTAGCAGCCAGGTTCAATGAACTGGCTAAACAGGAAAAATGGTTTGAGATCCAGGACGAACTCTTTGCCGAAAACGTAAAGAGTATAGACCCTGAGCACTCTCCTTATTTTGGAAACGCTGAAGGAAAGGCTCCCGTGCGCAGGAAAGGTGAAGACTTTGTATCGCGGATCAAAGAAGTTCACAGCCTTTATACAGGCGAGCCTGTTGTTACCGGCAATCATTTTGTGGTAGTAAGGGAGAAGGACATCACGGTGGAACCGCATGGAAGGATCCAGATCCATGAGATCATGCTGTATGAAGTAAAAGACGGGCAGATCGTACTGGAACAGTTCTTCTATTGAGGATACCAAGTTTCCTTGTAACTTTTGTTTTGCTCCTCCGTTCCACAAGCATGCACAAAACTATACTTATCCTTGGCTTAATTGCCTTTGTTGCCTGTAAGAAAAGTAAAACGGAAGCACCTCCTCCTGAGCCTCCCGGCCCACAGCAATACCACCCGCTTTCTATTGATGGCTTCTGGCGGATCGTGATCGATAATAAATACGGGCCAAACGCGATCGCCTTCTATACCCGGGACAGTATATACGAAAGGCGCTCTGCATTGACGCCTGGTATGAAGGAACAGGGACAGTTCCATACCCGGAGCTATGGTAACCCGGATAGCCTGGAGGTGCACCTGCTGCATGATACACTGATCATCGAGCGGCTGGATAATTCACGGATTGAGCTTACTGCAGGAGATTCAACACGGGTGTATAGAAGGTATACTATGCCGGGGTAAGCAGCAATGGTAAGGTTTTTGTTTCACATATCATGGTTCCCGTTCTAAAGGGGATTTTGAATATGGAAAAAATGCAGAAACTGGAACTGATGGATAAGATCCAGCGTGAACTGGAAGACCTTCAAAACAGTCAGACCTCGATACTGAAAAAAGTATCTCAGATAGCGGCAGACAACATTACGCTGGGTGCGGCTTTATTAGACGAGAAACTGCCGGAGCTGCAGGATGAGGTGGATACCAGCCTGAATGTTATCAAAGAATTGTCTGAAGCCTTCGCTGCTCACCGGGATAAATTCTTCGCGGATAATAACCTCGCGGCCCAGGTAGATCCTACTGCCTGATGTTCAATGGTGTGGTATAACCCCATTTCCGGCAATATATTCCCCGGAAATGGGAGAAGTACGCATGTTACGCCCAGAAAAAAAGGCCACCATTGCTGGTGACCTTTTCTGTTATTACTTCTTACTCATTGCGTTGGCGATGGCCTCCAGGTGTTCGTTAAATGAACTTAACTGCATTAACATCTGCCCGGAAGTATCGTTGGCTTCCAGCCCGCCGAACTTGTTGTTCTTCCTGAAGATCTCTTTGATATGTTCCCAGCGTGCGGCTTCTTCGGCAGACAAAAACCCGGCAAGTTCCTTCAGCTTGAGCAGGTTCGCTTCTGCATCGGAAGTGAGTGTTTGTGATTCGCCTTCGTAGTGCGAGCGGATCAGGGTATCAATTTCCTCCACATTCATGAGCGGCACTACTTTACCTGCCATTTTATTCATGTTCCGGTAAGAACCCTGCAATTTGAAGGCAGGTTCGGTACGGTATGCATCTTTCATAGCGGCACTGGCAATGTATTGCTCATTCACACGGATCACAATATCGCGGATGCGGAGAATGTTTTTGAGTACCGCTACGGCATCATCGCATTCCTGCGAACTGTAGTTGCCTTCCAGTTCAGGCAACAGATCGTTGCCGGTTTCAATGCCTTCAATCAATTTGTACAGATCATCGAAGCTGCGGTTGGCGATGCGTTGCACGAAGCTGTTTTCTGCCACGCTGTTTTCGATCAGGCTCAGCCTGAAAAGCTGGTCCGATCCACCAATTACATCACCCAGGTTGTATACATCGGCGCGGTTGGCCAGCATGTCCGGGATCTTAAACTGTTCGCCGCTTTCCGTGTAGGGGTTGCCCGCCATTACCACGCAAAAGCGCTTGCCACGCAGATCGTATGTTTTGCTCTCGCCTTCAAATATGCCGTCCATTTTACGCTGCCCATCGGCCAGGGAAATGAACTTCTGCAAAAACTCCGGGCTGCAGTGCTGGATATCATCGATGTATAACATGACGTTATCCGCCATTTCAAAAGAGAGATTGATCTTCTTCAACTCTTCTCTTGCGCCGGAAGTAGTAGCCTCCAGCGGATCAATGGAAGTGATGTTGTGCCCGATGGTAGGGCCATTGATCTTCACAAAATGCAGTCCCATTGTTTTGGCCAGGTACTCCATCAGGGTGGTTTTACCATATCCCGGCGGCGATACCAGCAGCAGCATGCCCATTCTGGCCGTACGTTTATCGTTGCCTGCTGCGCCGATCTGTTTGGCCAGGTTGGCGCCAATCAATGGAAAATATACTTCGTTGATCAAACGGTTCCGTACAAACGAGTTCAGCACTTTAGGCTCAAATTCCCGTATCTTCAACTGCTGGCGGTACTGCGTGACCAGCTGTTCTTTCTGTTGGCTGAACGCCGCAAAGGCAGGCACAATTGTTTCAAAATACCCACTCAGCTTTTGCATGAAGAGATGAAAGTTCAGCACATACTTCCCTCCTTCCCGGATAGCCGGGTGGGTACCTTTGAGGCCTTCCAGCACCAGGCTGTCTGAAGCCGCTTTTTCCTTATAGGCATGCTCCCTGAACAACAGCAAACAAACTGCCTCATCTACATACTGCTCATCTACAACCTCCTGCTGAGATTGCAAAAATGCGAGCAGCCAGCTGCGGATCATGTAAAAACGTTCCAGCGTACTGAATTCCGTATTATCCGTTTCTTTCAGGAATACTTCAGCGCGTTTTTTCGCCTGCAGGTATTCTTTGAATTCCTTCTTCAAATGGGCGGCCTGCTGACTGCAGGTGAAATTAGGTGTTACCGCCAATTCCCTGCACAGGTAATCTGCCACATCCTGCGCATTTACGGGTGTGGGAGATGGCAACGACAGTTTAAACCGGTCGGCAATCTCCTTTTCCACGAAGGGCGCGCGGTGGCTTTGCGGGAAGCTTACCTGGATAGTATGCGCTGCCGCGATAAGCTGTTGCAGTTTGTGCTTAACAGCATCTTCCAGTGCGAACCAAAACAGTTGCGCTGCTACGCGTACGGCGGGGTTGAACTGGAGAATGCCCAGTTCTTCCTGTAATGTTTTCAGGCCTTTTGTGATCAGCAAGGCATCTGCATTGTGCACGCCTTTGAGGTAAGCGGCGGCATAATCGCGCTCTGTACGATCGTTGATGTATGTTTCGTAATCGCTTTGTGCAAATGCCTGGTACGCCAGGTATTCAGAGCGGTACACGGTATTGTTCTCGGAGATCAGTTCCTGCTCCCATATGGCGCGGTGCTGATAAAGTGTTTCGGACGTTACTTCCTTGTAAAAACTGGTACCGATCAGGTGATAGAACAGGCGTTCGTTACGGCGGATAATTGTAAGGTCCAGCACCTGTTTGTTCACTACGAACTTATAAGTGCCCAGTGATATGATGTTGTTGCCATCGGCAAACAATTCCGATTTGTCCCGGAGGTTGCGGAGGGCACTCTCCTGGGCCACCTTTACCAGGTTTTCCAGGTTTTCTGCTTTGGCCACATCACCAAGGCCTTTCAATTCCTCCACGAGATCGCGCACTTTGTCGATCATCAGATCTGTGGAAAAGAAGGCGTAAATGCTGGCTTTATCGTTGAAAGACTGTGCTTTGTTTTCAATGTTCTTTAATACCCGTATACCGATCTGTTCCAGTGCGGTAGCCCGTTTGCTGATCTGCGCCATCAGCATTTCCTTCTTGCCGTTGAAAGCTTTGATCACTTCGTCGCGCTTATCAGCAATCTTGTTAACGAACGCTTCAAAGTCCGCGAACTTGCTTTCCAGCTCTTCGATCTGTACGCTGATCTTTGTAAAATAGTCTTCGCACTTTTCGGGAGAGGTGGACAGATCGAGGAAATTAACGGTGCTTTGGTCCAGCAGGGTTAACTGCGCATAGAATTCTCCGGTGGACTCTTTGGAACGTAATGCCGTGGTTACCCTTACCAGGTCTGCTTTTACTTCGTTCAGTGAAGCGAAGATCAGCGAAATTTTTTCTACGATCCGGGTGGTTTGGGTGGTATCGCCAATTTTGAGGCTGTTGAGAATGTCTATCAGCATTTCGAGCCCGGCTGCAATGTTCTTCACAGCATCGTCTACCGGTATGGCATCCACTACTTTGGTTACGCCGGCCACGGCCTGCTTCTGCACAGCCACTTTAGCCTCATATGGTGCCAGTGCTTCTTCTTTCAGCAGGAATTGAATAGTGTCCTGCGATAGCGAACTGTTATATTGCTGCAGCGTTTCCTTCAGTGCATTTACCGCATCCGCATTAATGTAGCGGATATTCAGCAGATCGATCACGGCGCCCTGCATGCTGCGGATGGCAGCCAGCAGTTCCACCAGCTGGTCCAGGGAGGTAACGGTTACATTCTTAATGTTGATCACCAGCTGCTCCACCTTCTTTTCCACTGCCTGCAAAGCTTCCCGGGCGTGCTGGCGTTGTGCCTGCACCTTCGCAAATTCATCGATGGCGGTGTCCGCAATTTCGCGGATATTGGCCAAAGGAGCGGCCATATTGAAGGTAGCTTCGTCCTTTATCCAGAAGTAGGCATCCAGCAGGTCGTTGGCTCTTTTGTAGATATCTTCATAGAGATTTTCGTAACTATCCTCCTTCTGCAACAGCAGGATCACCTCCTGGCTTTCGCTCATAGCACTTACAATATCTTTGTTCCCGATCTTGTAAAGTACATTGCCGGTCATGGCGGTATTTTCCTGGAGAGCCGCCGTATACGGCGTTTGCCAGATCTGCACCTGGTGGTGCCTTACCGCTTCGTTTTCCGAGCGGAAATACACCAGCGTACCATCATTGAATACTGTGAAGCCATTACAGATGATGGGTGTTTCCACCTGCTGCGCAATCATATTGTACGACATCAGCAGGTAGGTATTGGTAGTTTTCTGGTAGAAAATGTACAGAAAATCTTCTCCGTTAGGCGATGCAATGCTGCGGACAAATTCCAGGCCCACCAAATCCGATTCGAATATTTTGTGTTCTCCGTTCTGGAGATAATATCCGTTGGCGAAGATCACGCCCTGATTGTCTGGCAGCAATACGCCTGCATCTACCAGTGCGGGGATAGGCACAACCTGCTTGGTGCGTACATTGAAAATATACGCGCGAAAAGTTTCCTGGTAGGGCTTTATTTTAATGGCGATCAGGTTACCCAGATCGGCATAGTGATATTCCGCATCATCGAGTTGCTGATCACTGTTCTGCACCGGTTCGGAGAAAATACCTTTTCCTGTGTCTGTGTTGTTTTCAATTTTGAAAGTGATATCGCCGTGAAGGGCTTCAATAAAAACCTTGTCCAGCACCGAAATATGCGGATGCCTGCCGAGGCGGCGGTTGCTCAGATCTGTCTGGATCCAGTCAAAATCGTGCTGCGCTGCTTTCTTTACTTCATGAATACTACGATCGTCCACATACAACAACTGATGCTCTTTTATCAGCCATTTGAATGCTTTTCTGTCGTCCGGGTTCTTGCTCGTCTGGAAGATCATGTAGAGATAATTTTCCGTGCGCACGAACCGGGCGAAGATGGAATCGCGGTAGTATTTGTACAGATTGGTGAAATCCGTGATGAAGCCGGCATCTTCTATCAGTACCAGCGGCTGCGGCTCAAAGTGGCTGCCACTGAACTTATAGATGCTGAACACATCGCTCAGTTTGATATCTTCTCTTAAACCAAAATGAACGTTATAGGCAAATATGGTCAGGTTACCGAGCGCTACGATACCACGCGCCACACCGTTATTTTCTGTGGTGATACGCTGGTTGGCGATGAGCTGGAAGCCTTTGGAATTGAATATTTCCTTACGGGCAACGTTCAGTTTTGCCAAACGCTGCACCAGGTCCTGCCGCTGCTCGTTTAAACGGTTCCGGATGATCTCATACGTACCTGCATCCAGTATGGCTGTTGTGTTGTTTTCAGTACCTGCCATGCTATCTTCTTAATTACAACTTCTTATTAGATATACCCAGGCTATTAGCCAGTGCTGCCAGGTTCAGCAGCGAAGAGCGGTCGCTTTCCGTGCTGTTCTGTTGCATTTTCAGCAACAGGCTGGAGATTGTCAGGTTTTTAATATCGTTGGATGAAATGTTGTATTTATCCGCAAAATCCCGGATACGTACCAGCAGATCGCCACCATTGGTGCCATCGCCGAGGAGGGCCGTTTTGAGATGCGTAGCATGTTCGCTTTCGTTGATCAGGCGGTCGAAACCTTTGGCATTTGATACCTGGTTGATGATGTTCTGGAAGAACATGGTTTCACCACCTACGATATCAATCCTGGCAGATTTGAGTGCATCGCCCAATACAGCAGCCTGTGCATCTGCAATATCTTTCTGGATACTGATCTGCGCCAGTGCGATATCTTTTTCTTTGGTGAGCAGCAATTTGAACTCTTCGTGCTCCTTGCCTACTGCGTCCAGCTTCTTCATGGCTTCCGCTTTTTCTTCTATACCTGCAGCTTCCGCCAGGGCTTTCTCTTTGGTTACTTCTGCCTGGGAAAGACCTTCCTTTCTTCTCGCCTCCGCCACTTTCTCAATGATGTTGGCATCTGCGATACCTTGCCTTTCTGTAGCCTCTGCTTTGGCAATCATTACTTCAGCTTCAGACAAACCTACAGCAGCTTCTTCCCTCGCCTGCGCTTCCGCCAGCATTTTGCGGGCTTCTGCTTCCTTGATGGCTGATTCTTTCTTCGCTTCCGCGTCGATCACCATTTGTTTGGCTTTTTCTTCTGCCGCTTTCTTTTCAGCTTCGGCAGCTTTCACCGTGTAGATCAGTTTTTCTTCCGCCTGCTGGGTGGCTTTAGTGATACCTACTGTTTTCTCACGTTCAACACCACGGAAGGCTTCCAGGTCTTTTACACCCTGTTGTTCTTCCACCACACCTTTCTCCAGGCGTACGCGGTCGCGGATCACGTCCTGGATATTTTTGCGTTCCACCTCCAGGGTTTTCTCCTTTTCGATCTGCGCCAATGTTACAATTTTCTCACGCTCAGTGGCTTCCAGGGCGCGGTCTTTCTCCACTCTTTCTGTTTCTACCGCATCCGTACGTTGTTTATTTTTCTCCGCAATGATGATCTGGCGAAGTTTGTTTTCTTCCTGTACTGCCAGCGATTCATCTGTTTTAATACGGACAGATGTGGATCTGAGGCGTTCCTCTTCACGCACCTTTATGATCTCTGCATTTTCGCGGGCACGGATGTTGTCGATCTCTCTTTTCTGCTTCTCTTCTTTCTCCGCCATTTGACGCTCCAGTTCAAGGATAGCTTCCCGTGCTTCCACGTCCTGCTTCTTGATCACTTTTTCTTCCTCCCGTTTGATCAGGTTCGCTTTGATATTTTGTTCCGCTGTGAGTTCGGTGATCTTTTTGATACCCTGTGAATCAAGGATGTTCTGTGCGCTCAGGAATTTCATTTCCGTTTGCTCCAGGTAGTCGATGGCACAGTCATCGAGGATATAGCCGTTCAGATCGGTACCGATGATGTTGAGGATCTCTGTTCTGAATTCACGGCGTGCTTCGTACAGTTCAATGAAATCAAATTTCTTACCAACGGTTTTCAGGGCTTCAGAGAACTTGGCCTCAAAAAGGTTGCGCAGCGTGTCTACATCACTGGCCCTTTCCGTGCCAATGATCTGTGCCACGTTCAGTACGTCGTCTATATTTTTGTTCACCCTCACAAAGAACGCTACTTTGATATCTGCACGGATATTATCCTTACAGATCAAACCATCCGTTTCCATCCGGTCGATCTGCAGTTTCTTAACGGAAATATCCATGATCTCCATTTTGTGCAAAATGGGGATCACGTACATACCTCTGTTAAAAGCCACTTTGCCGCCACCTACACCGGTACGTACAATAGCTTTGCCCTGAGGTATTTTCCGGTACCATGCAGCGAAGGCATACAGAATAATGAACAACAGAAAAACAACACCGCCAACAAACAGCAAGGTGATTCCTCCTAAAGCTCCCATAGTCTTGAATTTGATTTTAATGTTAAGATTGATGTATTTTCATTCAGGTAAAGAGAAGTATGCCTACACAATATTTGCCAGGTTAACTTCGGGCACTACGATATAATATTTTTTATCCGGCGATTCATCCATGATCATCACATCAGCATCGAAGCGGATGGCTTCACCGGTTTTGCTTTTTACGTTGATCCGCATTACATCCCCCTGCACTTTCAGTTCCGCGAACCCAATGGTATCGCCGGAGATGCTGGACAGCATGCGGGCATTACGGCCCAGCAGGTCCTGCGCCTCTTCTCCGTTATAGCCCATGGCGTGATATAATTTAATGAGTGGTTTGGTAGCGAAGCGGGTAATGATAAAAGCTACGAAAATAACGGGTAACAGGATGAAAACGGACATCCAGCCCCAGGTAACAAGGTTAAGCACAATGGACGAGGCCAGCGTAATAATCCAGGCTATTAGTTTGAAAACAGATAAAACGATCATGAAGGGTACTTTGCCTACGTTCACAAAGGACAACAGTTTATCCCAGGTGGAGCTGTCGCCTCCGTGGTCGAGGTCTGCATCGGTATCCACATCTACATCCGTGTCAATGCCGTCTGCATCCAGATCGCCATCGCCCAGTACACTGCCGAAAATGAGGTTAAAGATCCAGTATATAACGGTAACGCCGGTGGTTACCGTCATGATGGCGTTACTGAGCGGATTAAATAACAGTTCAACTATATTAGCCATAGATCATCAGGGATTATCAGCGATACCCAGTTTTTCCTTGATCGCTTTCAAGTCTTTTTCGATAGATAAAGCGTCGTCTTTTAAAAGTGTATCCAATTCATCTTTCAGTGTATTCTTTTCGCGGGCAATTTCACCATAGGCTTTGGCCAGGGCTTCCTGGTCTTCTACCTTGGCTTTCATCCTTTCCAGCATGGCAATGGTTCCGTTATTATCCAGCTGGGCGAGTTGTTTATTCACCTGTTCGGTAGCTTTGCTTACTTTGGCCCTGGCCTTGAGCGTTCTCAGTTCCTTTTCCCACTTATCCATATTATCCCTGAGGATCTCCGTGTTTCGGAGCATCTCGGCGGAGGATTGCTGTAAAGCCACTACCTGTGTGCTCAGTGCTTCGGATTCCGTATAAAATTTACGGCGTAAAGAAAGCGCTTCCCGGGCTAATTCTTCTGCTTTCACCAGGTCAACTTGTCCAGCCTGGGCTTTTTGCATGATCAAAATAGCTTTTTCTCCATAATTAAGCGATTCTTTCTGGCAATTGGCCTGTTCATTTTCCGTGCGGATAGCGAGGGCCTTTACTTTCGCGTAGGCTTCCGTTGCGTCCACCAGGTCTTGCCGCAATTCACGCAGCCCCTGCTCCGTCATTTTAACAGGATCTTCCATTTTTTCCACCGCGGCATGTATTTCCGCCTGGCCTATTCTGAAAAGTCGTTTGAAAATGTTCATGGCTTAATGTTTTATTTATATTCCTATAATTTCGAAAAATCAATGATCTGTTGCGAATATTCGCTTAGCAGCAGGCCCAGGGAGTTGATCGCACCTTCAAATTCATTAAAGTCGATATTCCCCAGCTGCATGGTGTAGCGGAACAACACTTTATTACCTTCTTCATTAATAACAAAGGCACCGTGTATGGTATCCCTGTTCTTCTGCAGCAGTTTTTTAAACATTTCCGCATGATCCCCGCGGAACGAAAAAAGGAACTGCTCCATAATTAAGATAGGTGGAGCGATGCCGATGATCAGGTTATTAATACCATCAGGCTGATTATCGATCTTCAGGATGCCATTCTGCTCGTTTTTATAAACGATCCGGCAATTGAGCCTGGTAGCAAAATCTTCAATGGTATCGATATAGTTCATTCGGGTTGTTTTATTCATTTCCTTATCAAATGTACAAAAACAAAACACAATTGCAAATTAAATTAGCACAATAGATAAAATAATTTGCCTTATATTTGTGGGGATGACAAAAATAGGAGCCAATATCAAGAAGATAAGAACAACGAAAGGCCTTAGCCAGCAGGCTTTTGCCGATCTGTTTGAACTTACCAGGGGGAATATTTCGTCTTACGAGGAAAACCGGGCGGAACCGCGGATCGATACCGTGGTACGCATTGCCAATCATTTTTGCATTCCGCTGGATAATTTTGTGAAGCAGTCCCTGACTATCAACGAGATCCTGCAATTCAACGGGGACAAGCTCATCGATGATGCCAACCGTATCATCAACCTGCAGATGCGGGAGGTGCCCTTTATGAACGATAATATTTACATGAAATGCAGTCACCGCGAGCTGCAGTTTAACGAATGGGGCACATTCCCGAAACTGGTACTGCCGGAGGCGGGCAACCTGCAGCTGGTGGCGCTTACTTTTAACCACAACATTCCCCGTCATGCTTCTACTTCCCAATTCCAGGTGAACGATGTGTTGATCTTTGAAGAAGTAACCCAGCAAAACATTCATTTATGCCAGCATAAAACAGGGCTGTATGCCGCCGAACAGGAAATTATGATCGGACAGTTTGAAATGAAGGACGGGCAAATAGACCTTGTATTAAATGATTTCAAGAAGCATCGTTTTAATTTCAAACAGGAGAAGTTGTTCTGGAAGCTGTTTGGGGTGTATCAGCGGGTAGGCTGATAACCTGCGCTGCATTGATCAGGAAAAGGTTTGCGCTGCCATTGACCAGGAAAGGGTTTGCCCTGCATTGATCAGGAAAAGGTTTGCGCTGCCTCCAGTTCTTTCACCCGTTCGTATATTCCGGGGCTGTGTTTTCTGATCTTAATCTTCACATATTTTGAGGCGGGCATATTACTTTCCTTCACCACATTATTAACGGAAACCAAAACGTTTGTCTCAGGGAAATAGGTCACCGTATTTTTCTCAGGTATCGGGTACGCAATGATGATGAATAAGGGGGCAATCCGCTCTTTGTTATCATCGTAGTTGAAAAGATCTACCTTATCCCCTGCTTTGAAACCTGCCTTCTCAATATCCTTTTCATTCATAAATATTACCCGGCGTTCGTTCTTAACACCCCGGTAACGATCATCCAATCCATAGATGGTAGTATTAAACTGATCGTGCGTACGGGTAGTAGCCATCATATATTCATCATCCGCAAGGCTGGTTTCAGGTAAACCTGTTAGCGTAAAGGGAACATGATTTCCAAATTCTTCTGTAATAAAGTTCCCATCCCGCGCCGCATTAGGCAGATAGAACCCTCCTTTTTCCCGTACCCTTTTATTATAATCCTCAAAGCCGGGGATACATCTTTCAATATCATCCCTTACTGCGTCGTAACTATCCGCATAACGCTGCCAGTTTACAACGGTGTTCCGAAGTGTGGCTATTGCCAGGCGGCAGGCAATCTGCGTTTCGTTAATAAGGTTATCAGATACAGGCGTTAACATTCCTTTGGATGACTGCACAACGCCCATTGAATTTTCTGTGCTGATGATCTGTAATTCTCCATTTACAATATCGAGGTCACTACGGGATAAGGTAGGCAGGATAATAGCCTCTTTGCCGTGTATTAAATGCCCCCTGTTAAGTTTTGTGGAAACCCAGGCTGTTAAATTCAATTTCCGGATTGCTGCAGCGGTATAGGTAGTATCCGGCGTAGCAGATAAGAAATTCCCACCCATACAAAAAAGCACTTTCAGCTTTCCCTCCTGCATTGCTTTTATGGCCCTGACTACATCATACCCATGTTTGCGCGGAGGGTTAAAGCCAAAAACCTGCTGCATGCGGTCTAATTGCGCATTGGTGGGTTTTTCATTGATCATCATCGTTCTGTTCCCCTGCACATTGCTATGCCCTCTCACCGGGCAAACGCCGGCTCCTGGTTTCCCTATACTTCCTTTTAATAAAAGTATATTGAGCATTTCTTTGATCATGTCTACCCCATTGGGCTGCTGGGTAATACCCATCCCCCAACATATAATTATGCGTTTTTTATATGCCAGCATCTGAGCGGCTTCATAAAGATCTGCCTGGGATACACCGGATGCTTCTGCCAGCTCTTCTAAAGTATAATTTTCAAATTGCCGGATAAAGGCATCATAACCTACGGTCTTTTCTTCTATAAATTCACGGTCAATTACCTGGCCGGGGGATTTCCCCTCAAGATCGAGTAATAACAATTCAATGGCCTTTAACAATGCCATATCACCATTTATTTTCACAGGCAGGTAAAGGTCCGCCAGCTTACCGCCATGGCCGATAACACCACTAATCTCCTGGGGATTTCGGAAGCCCATTAATCCGGCTTCCGGCAAAGGGTTTACGGCGATGATCTTAGCGCCGTTCCTTTTACCCTTTTCCAGTGCACTCAGCATCCTGGGAGCATTGGTACCCGGGTTTTGCCCGATGATCATAATTACATCCGTATCGTAAAAATCTTCCAGTTTTACCGTTCCCTTTCCGATCCCTATAGTAGGACGCAAAGCAGTTCCCGATGTTTCATGACACATATTGGAGCAGTCCGGCATATTGTTGGTGCCATACTCTCTGACAAAAAGCTGGTAGACAAATGAAGCTTCATTGCTCGTTCTCCCGGAAGTGTAAAAAGCAGCCTCATCCGGGGAGTTCAATGCGTTCAGATGACTGGCTATCTTCTTAAAGGCATCGTCCCAGGTGATCGGCTGATAATGGGTTCCGCCTTCCGGGAGATACATAGGTTCCGTTAGCCTTCCTAAACGGCCGATTTCGTAATCATTCAATCTGGCCAGGTCATAAACGGAATTATCTTTAAAGAACTCCGCAGTTATTTTTTTGGTGGTGGCTTCTTCAGCCAAAGCCTTCACGCCATTCTCGCAATATTCACCGAGGGGAGATCTGTCATCATCAGGGTCCGGCCATGCGCAGCTTGAACAATCAAAGCCGCCAAACTGGTTCATTTTGAATAAGGCTTTTGTTCCGCGAAGAGGTATGCCCTGCTCAAAAAGATCCGCCAATGCTGCTTTAACAGCAGGAATACCGGCAGCCCATTTTTTCAGCGGCGTTAGCTTCAGGCCGGTTAATTTATAGGGGTTTTCTGGGTTGGGTTTTTCTTGCATGTTATTCTCATTTAAAATTTATTTGACCTGCATTGTAGATATTAAACCTGTTTTCCTTCAGGAATCCCAGGAGCGTCATATCAAATTCTTTAGCAAGCTCTACGGCCAGGCTTGATGGAGCACCGATAGCGGCAACAATTGAAATGCCTGCCATGGCTGCTTTTTGAATTAGTTCAAAACTTGCTCTTCCGCTAAGGAGTAAAATATGCTGGTTCAATGGCATCAGCCCTTCGAACAACGCGCTGCCGATCAATTTGTCCAGGGCATTGTGCCTGCCTACATCTTCCCGTAACAGCAGCAATGATCCATCCAGGGAGAAAAGGCCGGTTGCATGCAGGCCACCTGAGGCGGCGAAGCCTCTTTGTGCTTCTCTTAATTTATCCGGCAACTGGAAGAGGAGATCGGTAGACAGGTTTAACTGAGGTTTATCTAAATGACAAAATGCGTTGACTGTTCTTATGGATTGGATGGAATCTTTTCCGCAAACACCGCAGCTGGAAGTTGTATAGAAGTTCCTGTCCGATTGTACCAGGAAAGGTATGAATCCTTCTGTAAGTTCTACCATCACGGTATTATTGGTGTGGGAGATGATTTTTATATCATCTTTGGAAGAAATGATGCCTTCTGTGAATAGGAAACCAGCAGCCAGCTCCTGGTCGTTGCCGGGGGTGCGCATGGTAACGGAGATGTTCTTTTGCGTTCTGTTTATTCCGGCATCATAGGCGATCTTTATCTCCAGGGGCTCTTCCACGGAAAGTATATCGGAAAACTCTGAGATTGATACGCCATCCATCCTTCTGATAACAACCTGTTTGATGGAAGGCATTTCAAGACTGTTTATTTCCATGATCAAATTATTAATGTGCTCCTGAATTTACGATATTAGTGAGATACGGGGAACAAAAAGGCCGCCTGATTTCTCAGATGGCCTCAAAGTTCGCCGGGAACCAGTGCCCCCGTACGATACTTATAGCGAAAACACCTTATGAAAAGTTTCCATAATAACTTTCAGGGTAAAGGAATAATTTTTACCTGATGAATCGCTTAATTCAACACGCTCCTTTTCTTCGTTTACTATCACTTTTGCAATTGGTCCCAGACCTATAAAATCTTTATTTAAGCGTATTACAAAACCTGATACAGGATCAATAATAAACAAATTCACGTCTCCTGTATTAATACTTTGTTTCACCAATAAGAACTCACGGATCATTTGAACTTCATCAATTGAAGGCCATCTTAATTTATCGTTTGCGTCAAAAAGCCTGTTATCGTTTACAAAAACCCAGCTATATCCTTTATTGTTCTTAATCACAACACCATGCGAAGTTGTATAGATCCGGTTTTCACCCTCTCCTTTTGTGATCCTGAAACCTTTGTGGTTATGTGGGTTGTAATCAATCCAAAAAGATGCTGATTTCATTTTGTTAAAATCAAAGCCAGGTGAACCTTCTGTGTTCTTCAGCAACTTTTCGTACTTATAATTACTCAAAATCGCATAGTAGCCCTGGGGGATCTTTGGCTCTCCTGGTATCCATGCAGGCGTATACTTTGTTGAAAAATCTACCAGTTGTGATCCTTTCAGGCCAACCTTGTTGGAACAAGCCTCTATTAACCAATTTAATGATGCGTCAATAGTATCTTTCCTGCTAAATAATATCTCCCCGATTGATTCACTACCAGAACTACCTATGACATCGGGGATATTGCAAATTCCAAAGAAGCTCCCAAATGAATAAAACATAGAAAAATCGTATTCCTTCTTTGTTTTGCCGTCAAAATATTGAATTTCCTTTGATGAAAATGCAGGGCCTCCATCCTCAACTATAGTAACCTGGTCTATTACACCATCTTTGTTGAAGTCTCTTTTACGGGACTGGGGCTGGCCATATGTTGAAATGGATAAAAGGAGAAAGGAGAACAGGCAGATTGTTAATTTATTCATAGGTATCCAGGGCTATTTAATTAAGCCGAATTTACGTTATTAAATCCTAACGCAAAAAAAAGGCCGCCTGATTTCTCAGATGGCCTTAAAGCATCCCCGTTTAGTTTTTCAGGGAATCATCCGATTCTATTTCTCCTTTTTTTGCATCACCATCAGTAAATCGAACTTTTCAGCTATCACTTTGGGATCAATACCTTCTGCGAACTCACTGACGAGATAATGCCGCTCATCGTTTGGTGCTAAACGCCACAAGTTCGTTCCGTTTTCGAAAATATGGTTATAGCCATGTTCTTCCAGTTTGAAATAAGGCAAGTGCCCTCTGACGGCCACATAAACGGCAATGATGTCCGCGCTGTGGTGCCAGTTCCTTTTCCATCCCTCAAGGAATAATTTATACGCATGAGCCATTGGGGTGTGCTTATATTTTTCATTGAAAAAAATCTTTCCCGTAGGTACACTGTCTGCAAAAGCTCCCCCTCCGGTGAAATATATGCAGGTGGGCCATGCTGCGGCAACATGCTGGGTGGAGCGCGGATCGGTCTTGAAATTACCCCAGGGTCTCGGATCCTGATCAGCCGGGTATCTGCCGCCCATACATACCAGGTGCTTCACTTTCTTCTTAACCAGGTCAATGCCTTTTAATTGGCTAAATTGATCTGCCTCTGAGTCCAGCAGTTTGGAAAGATTGGTGAGGTCGCCCACTGTTACCACAACCACGCTTGAATCCGGTTGCGATGATAATATCTTCCGGTATAACGTTGTCGCCTCTGGCATATCCTCTCCCAGTTTAACATCTGGCTTAAAGTCCCCGCAAATCCTGCGTGCATATCTGGATTTATTATACACGCCGAACCGCTGCACGGCGCCGATAGGAATATCCGGTCTGCCATAATAGGTATTGATAACATCCACTACTCCCGGCGACCATGGGTTGAGGCTGGAGACCATAACGGCCAGGATTTCCGCTTCTCCGAGGCTGGCAAAACCGTGGAGCATCGCCAGGGCTCCTACGTCATCCACATCGGAATCCATGTCTGTATCGAAAATAATTTTTACGCGCTGCGCTAAAGTAAGATGGCATAGCATCAGGCAAAGGATCAATAGTACTATGTTTTTCATATGTGGCTGTATCGTTTTTCAGTTTACGTGGCACTTTCATAAAACAGACGCGCAACGAGTTATTTGGGACCTATCGCTGGGAAAAAATCATTGAGTGGGAATGCGCTGTGATAAGGAAAGCATTGTATTCCGGTTTTGCAGATGCTGCACTGTTTTTTGAAGAAGAGGAAATTTTCAGGCAGCCCTGGCCTCAAAATTAAAAAGGCCACCCGATTTCTCAGATGACCTTAAAGCTTGTCGGGACGACTAGATTCGAACTAGCGACCTCTTGCACCCCATGCAAAGCTGGTTACAAAGCCAAATCCTATCTAATCGTCTAATTATCAGTCAATTGAATAAAATTCAATAATAATTCTCCTGTTTCGCTAAAAGGTACTAACCCAATTTGACCCCAAAATAATATTATTCCCTGATTTTATCGATTCCTATGTTTGTTTATACAATCAGTGATCTCATCTACCAAGTGTTCTGCCATTTCTAAAAACACTGCTCTTTCTGCATTGGATAATTTTGATTTTTTAAAGAAAGACAATTTCCTGTAAAAGGTAGCTTCTGAATATCCACATTCTATAGAAACCATTTCCCTAAAAGACTTTCCAGAATTTGAAAAAAGCTGGTGAATATCTTTCATAAATATGATGTTTAATAGTTATGCAATTCCTCAAAAACTTCTAAAAGGGTAGCCTCCCTGGACTGATATTCACCTAAAAAACTGGTTATACCCCAGAAATTGCAGCCAAATTCTCTAAAAACCACTTCTCCTAAAGAGATCAATTCATCTCCTAACCAATGAGGGATTAATAACCACTGATAGACATACCTATAGCTACTTCTAGCATCTTCCAATAATTTAAGGTCATTCTCAATTTGCAATTTCCTTTGCAAGAAAGCATTAAGGAACAAATCTTCCAGTTTCAGTATAACCTTCCTATTGATTTCAGCTAACTCTTTTTCCAACTCTTTCTGCTTTTCAGCAATTATAGCTTCTGTACCAAAAATCTCTTCATCAGATAATCTAACTCTGTATTCTTCCCTGTTATAGATGGAATGGAAGTATTTCATATCCTTATCTGCATACAGGGTTATATTTACAAGGTGTGTTTGATCCTGTAAAATGGATTTATTCAGGAACTCCAGAAATTGAATAATTATTTTCTCCTCCATGTCTGTTTTATTAGGGCGAAATGAAAAGGGGGCAATTACGCCCCCCCTGAACTTATAAAAACTAAAAAAGCCTCCTGAACATCTATCAGGAGGCTTAATATTTAAAGATTGATTCCTTATTTCTCTTTCAAAGCTTGCAGACTTTCAATTAATTCTTGCGTTGCACTGCCCACAAAATCTTCCCAGAAAGGCTGTTCTACAACTTGGTATGGCTGAACATCCTTCTTGCTTGAATAAGGAAATTTAGGCCCCCTTTTGCCTATAACAACTTCACATCCATCAGAGCAGTAAACTTTATTAAAATTGTAACTACCTGCAAATTCATTTTCTCCAATAAGAACTACCTTAAAGGCTACTGAAACTCCTTTAACTGAAATACTCTTCCCCTCACTGAAAACACCTTCTTTCCCACTGTTAGTATAATACTTATTGGTTCTATAAACTACATTTTTGTCAAGCTTAGTCAATTCAAGAATTAAATCAGTATCAGTTTGCTTCTTTATTTGAGAATAATCTATCTTCTCCCCTGACTTCTTTACAATCTCACTAAAAAGGGCTCTATCCCTGACAATATAGCCAGCCTTCAGAAATTCCTTCTCAATTATATTATAAATAAAATCATTATTGTCCTTCTGTGTTGTATTGTCCTTAGTATCAGGTACTCTTAATACTACTTTAGGAATCTTGTTTTCTTTCAAAAAGGTTTCAAGTTTCTTTGTAGTCACCACTTCTGGCTTGGGGGAAAACTTAATGAACTTTTGAGTTGAACATGCAGAGAGAAGAACTATTCCAATAGATAATAGGTAAGCTGCTTTCATTTTGGTGATTTTGGGTGATTAAACTTTTACAATGTGAGCAAATATACATTAACTCATCTAAGATTAATCATTATATCTATCACTTTATAAACCAACTTGTTTGTGTGCCATCCATTGCATTTTTTATTTCATCAACAAACATGAAAGCATTCATTGATCTGTCCAGGAAAGTATCTATATAAGAACTTTTGTTAGCACCTGTGAATAGGTTATACATCTTCCAAAGATTAATATTCCCTGCTTCATTCCTGCAAAAACTTTCATCTTTGAAATAGTCCTTGCAGATAGCACTGATCTGGTTATCCCCAAAGAGCAAAGGAGATATACCTGCTTTTATATGTGCTGGCAAATAGTTGTACAGCTTGCATCTCCCAATCAATTGAACAAACCGCCTTTCTGATAAGTTATAATTTGTAAAATCTTTCATTCTTTTAATGTGCAGGGATGCATTATACTGCTGGATTAGTGAGTATATAGCATTTTTAAGTTGTTCAAGACTTTTGACCCTTAGATCTGCTTTATAGCCATCACTCCAAACACACAGATTTGTGCAGACCAAGTTTTTGAAGCCTATGAAAACCTTAAATGTTTCATCAGAGCCTTTCTTGCTGTTCAGATTATCCAGGGAATAAGACTTTACACCTCCAATGGTTAGAGATAGGGTATTGCCATCAATTGTATCTGAAATAGTAGGAACTTCTATGACAAAAGCCATCCTTTCATAATAAAGGGTCTTTTCATGCTCTAAAAGGTCTTTAGCAGCTTTATTTTTAGCTTCTGGCACTCTGCCTTTAATTGGATGGCTTAATCTAATAGAGGGGCTTAAAATAGTTTCCCTATTAAAAATATCTCCTGTAACCTGTGCTGCTATATCCATAAAGTCACAATGAGAAATTAATGGCTCATTATCCTTCGCAAAACAAGGGATTGTATGATAATTCCTTATTTCAGTTAAGGTGAATTCCTCAGTATTGGCTTGTAGAAAGGGCTTGGATGTGGAAACTTCTTCAAAATCAATGTAGGAATGATTTCCAAACTTATTTATAAGAGAAACTTCATTCATAAAATAAATTATATGATTTGAAATGGAGATGATAAATAGGTTAAAACTGCATTAGAATTTGAAAGTGCCAATGGAAGTAGGGTTTTCCATTAATGACGTAAATTATTATGTCTTGAAGATTTGTATTTACTTCTTCCACAATCATTCTAGTATCTGGTGGAATATCATCCAACTTTGCAATGGTGATAACTCCAAAAGGACAAAACAAACTTTTCAATTCCCCCTTCTTATTTACGACCAGAATGCTACAAGCATAATTAAATAGTGGTTTCTTGTTAAAGTCCATAATTATTAATTAAATTCATAAAATATATTTAGCCAGTTTAAGCGAGACACTTAGTCTTTCACTTATTATTAAAGAGTATGCAAATTAACAGCAAAGCGCTTCCCCTAGCACATGCTAAAGAAGTAGAGGATTTTATTAAGCAATTCAGATCTATTCAGAAAAGCTATAGTGATTTCACTATTATATCTGAACCAGAGAAATTTATTTTTGAGGTAAAGGATAGGGACGAAACATCAGGCTACTATTTTAGAATAAGCATGCCTGTTAAAGATCCTTCTAAAAGTGGCAACTACATCTATACTATTACATTATATCCATCTAACACCAACTCTCTCAAAGAAAGTCAAATAACACCTGACAGAATGGGGGCAATAGAATACTTCCACAAGTGGATAAACATAATAGAAGAGCATAATAAAATATCATTTACTGAGGAAAATCAGTTTGAAAAACAATATGAAAAGGAATTTTTTGATGATTTTCAAATTATAGATGAAGATGCAGATTCAATGGCTTTTGATTTACCCAGGCAATTAGCTATTGATAATTTCTTAAATAGTGTTCAGGTTATCTTAGAAAGCAATAGAGAAAAGTACGATACTTCTGCTTTAATAGAAGAAACTAAAGAAATAAGGAGTGAAATTACTTCCTCAACAAAGAAAGGAACCATTAAAAGAATAAGTAAACTATTCTCAAAAATACGAATCAAAAAGTTTGGTCTTGAATTATTAAAGGATATTTTTAAAGATGGCGCGAAAGAAGTACTAAAAATCGCTTTTGAAGCTGCTATAAGATACGTTAGCAATCCTTCTTAATATAGATAAAAGCAGACTCTCATTAATGAGTAATCTACTTTCTAACATTTTTAGTTATCCATTATTTCTCAAACTTGGTTTGGACTGTAAACTGTTTGTTTGTGTACCAAAACCTCTGGCTGATATGAATAAGTATGCGCTAAAGTAATTACTTCCCCAGTAGAAGGCACTGTATATTCATATACTGGACATTCCACCCTTTCTATTGTTCCTCTAAGCTGTTTTCCAATAAAGGAAGTGGCTTCTTCTTTAGTAAAAGTTGATGGGATATAGCATTTCTTAGCAGTCAGAAAGAAATTGCCTGTAGTTTGTGATTGAACCATCTCTACATCACCCTGTAATTGAAAAGCTATAAAAGTTTTCCCCTCCCTAGTTGTCCTTTGAACTGCATTGATAATAGTTACCATAAAGAATGATTTAACGATTTAAGTGATAGGATTAAAGGATCAGGTTCTACAATCCACATAGGGGGTACACCTGATCGCAAAGGAAGGAAGGGTGGGATGAAATGAGTAGGGTTCTTTAGGAACGCATATATAATATAGGCATTAGACGTAGTCTATACTAAATTTACTTGAATGCCATTATTTTCAATTGTAGGGTCAAAGTTTTGTCTTATAATATCTATAAAGAAATCAATTCTAGTGCTTATAAGCAGAGATTTATTTGCTATATATTCACGATTAATTCCTATTAACCTAGCAGTATGTAGATCAGATTTATCTTGCGATTCAACTAACCATAGTCCTCCACCACTCATTCCATAGGGGTTAGGCCCTCTTTTCTTTTTCCCAGTATTTGTAAAGCTTGACACTTTGCCAATCGAGTAGTTCACTGCGAAATGGTGGTCTTCATTATAACCTGGGATGTTAATATCACTTTTAGATAATCTTGTTACTAACGAGTACCCTGGATTTGAAATAAATACAGAACTTGATATTATCTCTTTCTTGGTATACGAAGATGGATATCCAATACACATGCACAAACTATTCTCTGTTTTTATATGGCCTGTTTTAATATGCCCCATTTCAAAGAACATATATTTTCTTTGAATAAAATCAATTGTACTATCGTTTAGTTTTATTACAGCAATATCATAATGGTCTTGTTTTCTGTTTCCCCAAAAATGAGGATTCGTTTGGCAAATCTTCCCTCCAATCGTTGAAACTTCACCATTCATAAGAAAGAATGGGCCTATCTCCCCCTTCAAGTCACACAATACATGGGCACATGAAAGAAGGTAGTGATTACCATTATGTCTAAGCAGCAATCCAGAACCCCATGGGATGAGAATTTTTGTATTCTTTTTATAAATAAAAAGTTCACAGGTAGCAGTTAGTATAATTTCTGAAAAATGCTTTGTTATACTTTTTAAACTTTCAATTTTCTCATCATTCATTTTACAGCACTATTGAGGAAACAATTAAAATGAAATTAATGCTATTATATATATTATGGAAATAGGGTTTTGTTTTTTCATCTATAGGCTTATATCTCTGGTAAAGAGCATGGCTAATAGATGCTGATGAACTGTTTAAGTTCTGATTATCAGCTTCTATCCAATTCTACAAGTCAATTATCTGTATCTGCTGTATAAAGACAAATGTTTTCGAGTAGACCTTGAGTAAACATAGGCCTCTTAACTCCAATTTCAGCCATGATAATTATCATTTTAATGTCTGTCAAACCAAATTAAATCTCTTTCATATTGAGGCATTCTATTATTATACACATCACTATATTCAATTATAAGTTTATACCTACCAAGAGTCCTTCTTAATGTTGTTCTATCTTCTTCAAATTTCAAAAGATAACTTTCTTCTAAGTCATGAATTGAATATTTTAACAACTCATACTTCTCTTGAGGAGATAAGACTACATTATTCAGATTCCCTGTGTAGTTATCAAACATTGTAGCTATTCCTGATAAACAATTAAATATGCCATCCTTAATTTCTCCAGAATCTCTATCTTCCAAATAATAGTTATTTATGATCAAGGGGCCAATACCTTTATTCTGCATAAATAATTTAATTTTATCCTCTCCATCAAAATAGCCTACATGCATTAATGGCCTTTGCTTTTGTTGATCAAGAATAATATTTGACTGATTTCTCTGATCAGCAATTGTTCCAAGAAGTAAAGTAATTAATACTCCAGCTAAGGCAATAAGAGGCATAAAAGTTCCATTTAGATATTCACCTAAATTTGCCCAATCTTCAATATCGTCTGACAGCTGGTTATTACCAAATTTTACATAGAAAACAAAAAAGGGGAGGATTAGTAAAACTAGACCAACCAGGAATATAATAAATCTCCAAAAATTGCTCATAAGTAAGGGTTAAATACATTAGTGATTAAAATAAACTTATACAGAAACTGTTTGTATTAAAGGTCATATTTTTTGAAGAATATCAGAAGGGCACATTTCATATCCAGCACTTTGCCATATTACATGAAACATAGAAGCTATTGCCTTCTTAAAATCTTGCTCAAAAGACTGAATAACTATAACAGGAAACTGAATATTGGGAGTTCTAAAGCTTTTTCTTTGCCTGTAACTTCCAGAAAAAGGCACTCCCTCTAAATTATTCAGAGCCAAAGAGATACAAAAAGGGCCTTCAACTTCTATTGTAGAAAAATAAACAAATGCTTTCTTTAACTGTTCTAGCAAACAACTAGCTAATAGTTCTCCAGACAAGCTATAGTAACCACTTCCATCTTGGCTAAAAACACCTGTAGTGAAAATTTCAATAGAACCATCTCTAAAGATTAAATTATAAGAATAAAGGTCATTATATGGATGAGAATGAATAATAAACCCCTCAAAACAATGATTATAATTATATCCTTCTGACATAATAGGAGACAGCATCTGAATCATATCATTTTGTGCAGTACTTGGCAAGAATTCTAAAGTAGAATTACCCATGTTTGACAATGGAATAATATGTATTAAAATTCCTGGCACTAAACCAATATTATCCCAGAAATGATTATTGCGAACTTCATTTATCCTAGAATAAATAAATTCTTTCGCTTTTTCTCTTATTTCCATATTTTTAATAAAAAGGCTATATAATTCATGAGTGCCAAGTAAATATTTCCCAGCATTTCCTCTTCTATAGAATTTACTAGATTTTCTGAAACTCACCCTTGTAGGTAATGATAGATTTTTAGGAATAGATATTGCAAATACTTTACATCCATTAACTACCAATAGTTCACTAAAGGCTAAATGGTTCAGTTGAGGATCTGTACTATTTCTGACAATTTCCTCAATTTTATTTTTCTCATTGTCATAATTATCTATAAGAACTCCATTTTCAGAAGGTAATTTAGGGATTCCTGTATTCTGATTATTCTCATTCTTTTCATCCTCTAGACCAAAAATAATTATCCCCCCTTCTGTATTGTGAAAAGCAGTTATATCAGCTAAAAACTCTGATTTTTCACCATCATCTTTTAGCTTAAAATCCCTTTTATAATCTAGAGTTAGAGATTCAGGAATCTGATCGTCTATTAACGACAAAATATCTGCATTTAAAAGTTCAGTAACCTTCTTCCCTCTTAATAACATATTTATAATTTATAAACTAACAATACCTTATACACAATATTTACTAAATATACCTATATAAATAATAATTACATTATCTTTCCTAAATACCACCCCAACCCTGTATAGTTAAGCATTTCAGCCATATTCCCATAATTCATTCTTAAAATTTCCCTTAGTAACACTCCCTTCCCCCAGTATTCCCTTTTCATACTTGGCTTTAAACCAATACACTTTTCCAGTTCCTCAATGGCTACCTTTTCTACCAGATCTACATGGGTAAGAGTAGTTACTACTGAATCATGGATTGTCCAGAATGGAACATTGGGATGTTCTTTGGCTATTCTCAAACCAATCCTTTTTAAAAAGATGTAACTTTCTATCTGCTGCAATAATATTGGCAGATTCTCTTTCTGGGCTGATTTAATCAATTTAAAACAATTATAGACTGTTGGGTATGTTTCCTTAAATAACCTCTTATATCCAGCCTCCTTTTGGCCTAAAAACCTATTGTCTGTGAATAGCACCATGAACATCAAAGGTTTCAATTCTTTTTGTATATCTAACTTATCTCCTGTTTTCTCCAAAATATTCTTTTGGAATTTTTCATAAAACCTTCCACTGGATACAGCATCTATAAATTCTTTAAGATCAGCTGGAATGCTTGATAATAAAGGGGTTGATGTACTTTTAAGAAACTTAATGAAATATTTATGTTTATGTGTTGTAGGAAATATGGTAGTTATAGGGAGGTATAGGTTAGATATCGATAAGTTAGGATTTTTGTTTTCCCAAAATTCAGGATTGAATAAGATTGTGCTTAAATATGGCTGTGAATTTGACAGATCTATAGCAACCAAACTTTCACCTTTGTAACTTAATGCATGCCTAATTTCCTTCTTGCTATAGGTTAACACAGAATGAAGCCTATGAACGTTATCATCTGTATGTGGGTCTAAATCTCCATTCTTTACCCTGTAGATATTTCTCACCATATTGGCATTCTGATTAAATGGGTGCTTTACCCTACCTGTTTTATGATCAGTATCCCATCTACTTTTATCTGCTTTCTTATATTTAAACACCTTCTCTGCATATTCATTTGCCAATTTATCATCAATCTCCAATCCACCATCCTCATACCATTTGTAAACCCCTTTAGTATAAGCCTTATCATAGGGAGGTATAGCAAAAAGCTGCTTTTTACCTATTGTTTTTATCTCCCTTGTTTTGCCTATATTCCTATTGCCTCTTTTTATGATCTTGTTTTTCCTATTAGCTATTAGTTTTTTTTGAAGGGTAAAATCAGTAATTTCAGTTGGGATAACACTTGTCTGGTATTGCTCTGTAAACCTATATCCCTTTGATTTTTCATCGACTACATACTGATTATCACACTCTATAATTCCTTCATCAAGCAATAGCTTAATGTAATCCAGATAATTGCTACCAAGGATGTTCTTTAAAATGGTTGCATTTATAGGGATAAAGCCATTCTTCAATTCAATATCCTTGTTATTAGCAGGGATTTCTGTTATTACATTTAATAAGTAAAGCAGCTTATCCTTTTTAAATGGTTTGATGGACATTTCCCCTTTATCCACCAAACCATTAATATTTATATTATTAGGTACAAATAGTACAGTGTTTGCCATTTAGTCACGCTTTAAGTATAACAAGGCTATCAAACGTTAATCCAATAGGGCAATTAGTGACGTATTTGGGGGAAATAAGGTACAGGATGGTTGGTTGGTCTGACAAATTTGCATTATTACAGTGGGGTAGTCATACTTTACAACTAACTGACAGCCTACCTCGTACACAAAATGCTAAATACACGCTACATTTTTAATGAGAACCAAGTAAGCAACAGCACAACAAAGCCTATAACCACTTCAATTATAGTATCCTTTAAGCGCCTGGGATAATTATTACAGTTAGACCACGAAAGGATTACTCCACCAATTATCCAGCATAATAATAGAATTAAAGGAAGCGAAAGTATAAGGCTGGAAATATCACTCATTGAATAATTTTTTAAATATTAGAACCACCAAACTGTTAGTTCCTGCTCAAATTGATTGCAGGAAGGCTAACAGCAGGCTTATTTACACTGACATAATTCCTCATAGCTGTCTCTATAGTACTATGCCCCATTAAATAGGCAACATCAGTAACAGGCATACCTTGTTGCACTGCTCTTGTTCCAAAACAATGTCTAGCCACATACAAGTCCTTATCTCCAATACCCAGCTTTATCATTACAGGCTTAAATATTCTCCTTTGCAGCATTCTATCATCGATTGATAGACCATAAGGTGATAAGAATACAAAGTCATCAGGTGCCTTCATTTCCATCTGGGGTATAAGAAGTAGTCTCAGGTCATCACTCATGGGTAAATATCTAGTATTCCCCATCTTGGTATCCTTCCTGATCCTTGCAGCATGATTAGCCCCTTTTATAGTACGAGCAAAAGCCTCTGAAATTTCAATCTGCCCTTTCTCAAGGTCAATGTGCCTCACCCTTAGCCCTATAGCTTCTGCATTCCTTACACCAGTATGAAATATGAATAGAAGGAAAGGATAGTAGTAAGAGTGTTTAAACCTGGATGCAGGAGGACAATATGTATCATTCCTTATAGCTTTTAAAAAGCTGGAAATCTCCTTTTCAGAGATAGGCTCTCTTCTGGCAGTTTTCTTCTTATTCTTATCCTTTTTCCTACATACATCAGCTAAATAGTTTTGCGTAATAATCCCATTAGTCAGAAGCCAGATAAAGAAGGTTTTCAGATAGTGTAATCTTCTGTTATAAGTAGTAACAGCCCAATCTTCTGCATTCAGCTTTTCTGCTATAAGTTCGATTGGTACATCTACCCATTTTTCCAGCACCTTCCTTGTATATAGATAGTCAATGGAATTTTCCACATCAATATTCCTGATGTTATTACCCCAAACATTAAATTTTGCTGCCAGTTCGTGAAGAAAGAGAAGATGTACAGGCCCTGCAATAACTGCTGGTAATTCTTCTAAGGTTTTGACCTTTGCTGGCTTAATTGTTACAGGAGGTTTGTACTTTTCTAATGAAGGATCAAAGTACCCTTTCATTATATCAAGCTTGATTTCTGCTGCTTTTACTGTAGCATAGTGGATATTTTCTGGGGTATAAGAATAAGGCAGGTTTAACTGATGCCTTTGCTTATTATGCCTCCATCGTAATCTTATCCTACCCAAATGGTTATCTATGCTTATCTCTCCTTTAGGAGTCCTTTTTCCATAACCCATTTATACCCCAAATTGAAGGTGAAGGGGCCAGATTGGGTTATTTCTTAATTGAAGAAGGAAGAAGTGACAAGACACAAAAAAAGGCCATACCATTTCTGATACAGCCTAAAGCTTGTCGGGACGACTAGATTCGAACTAGCGACCTCTTGCACCCCATGCAAGCGCGCTACCGGGCTGCGCTACGTCCCGAAAACCGGTACCCGTTCTATTTGACGGGATGCAAAAGTAAACATTAATTTGATTTATAAAAATTATTAGCCCCCTTTTTATCCCAATTTCAGGGAACAGACGAAAGCATAAATGCTTACATTTGCACCTGACTGGGATAAAACAAAAAGATCACTTTTTCTGCAATGGACATTTTACTCAAAAACGTCAGGATAGTAGCACCTCTCTCCCCTTTTCACGGGCAAACAAATGATATTCTTATACAAAACGGGATCATCACTGATATCGCCACCAATATCAAGGCAGATAACGTGAAAGAGATCTCCGGAAAGAACCTTCACGTTAGCGCCGGATGGATGGATGTTTTTGCACATTTTTGCGACCCCGGCCAGGAATACAAGGAAGATCTGGGCAGCGGAGCCACTGCAGCAGCGAAAGGAGGCTTCACAACGGTAATGATCGTGCCCAATACCCAACCCTCCCTTTACACCAAAACCCAGATAGAATACGTACTCAGCAAAACCCGCTACGGCGTGGTGAACGTACTCCCCATCGGCGCCATCAGCAAAAACGTAGAAGGCACTACCCTGGCGGAAATGTACGAAATGCGGCAAACCGGCGCAGTTGCCTTCTCTGACGGTCTTAAACCCGTTCAGTCTTCCGGTATCATGCTCAAAGCCCTCCAATACGTTAAAGCTTTCAACGGCACCATCATACAGATCCCTGACGATACCAGCATTTCCGGCCATGGCCTCATGCACGAAGGGATCCACTCCACCCAGCTGGGCATGCCGGGCAAACCGGCCATCGCAGAGGAAATTATGCTCCGCAGGGATATTGAACTGGCTAAATATACCGATTCCAATATCCACTTCACAGGCATCAGCACCCGCCAAAGCGTGGAACTGATTGCCGCAGCAAAGGCAGACGGACTAAAAGTGACCTGCTCTGTAACCCCCTACCACCTGCTCTTCACGGATGCAGACCTGGGTACTTACAACAGTTTCCTGAAGGTAAATCCGCCACTGAGGAGCCAGGACGATGTGAATGCGCTTAAAGATGCCATCCGTAACGGGGTGATCGATTGTATCGCTACCCACCATCAGCCACAGGACTGGGACGCCAAACAAGTGGAATTTGAATATGCCAAACACGGCATGATAGGGCTGGAAAGCTGTTTCGGCGCACTCCGCACAGCCCTGCCGGACCTGGGCCTGGAAAAGCTCACAGAACTGCTGAGCACTGCCCCCAGGAGCATCTTTGGCCTCCCAAATGTGATCATTGCCAAAGGGGAACCCGCCAACCTCACCTGGTTTGAGCCGGATACCACCTATACCTTTACGGATAAGGAGATCGGTTCCAAAAGCAAAAACTCTCCCCTGCTCAATACCGAACTGAAGGGTAAAGTGCTGGGGGTGTTCAATAACAAGCAATCTTACCTTAACTTGTAATCCTAAATACCCTATTATGGAAAACAAAAATCATATTACTTACGGCCTCATCGGTACAGCTATCTGTGTTGTATTGTTCCTGAGTCAATGGTTTGCCAAAGTGGCGCCTGACAATGCAGCTTTCAAATGGGGGTCTGTCCTCATTTTGGGTATCATTATTATCCTTAGCTGCATCAACTTCAGCAAGATCAACGGCGGAGATGTTACTTTCGGCCAGGTATTTGCCAACGGTTTCAAAACAACGGCAGTGATCACGGTACTCTTTACCCTGGTCTATATCATATTTTACCTGCTTGTGCCCAGCTACAAAGAATCAATGATCGAATTCAGTACCAAGCAGCAGCTTGACGCTGGAGCTACCGCGGACCAGGTAGCAGCAGGCAGAGAATGGATGGAAAAATACTTCCTCGTAGTTGCAGTAGGTGGCATTGTTTTCCTTGACCTGTTGATTGGGGTAGTTGCCTCTCTCATAGGCGCAGCCATCGTAAAAAGAAAGAAATAAACTAATGGACATATCCGTAATCGTTCCTTTAAAAAACGAAGAAGAATCACTGCCGGAACTGGCAGCCTGGATCGCACGTGTGATGCAGGAGAACAACTATTCCTATGAAGTATGGATGGTGGACGATGGCAGTACGGACGAATCCTGGGAAGTGATCCGTAACCTGTCTGCTGAAAACCCGCATATCAAAGGCATCAAATTTCAACGTAACTACGGAAAATCCGCCGCTTTAAATGAAGGTTTCCGCAAAGCCAAAGGCGATGTGGTGATCACCATGGATGCGGACCTGCAGGATAGTCCTGATGAAATTCCGGGCCTTTACAAAATGATCAAAGAAGATGGGTTCGATCTCGTAAGCGGCTGGAAAAAAGTACGCTACGATAACACCCTCACTAAAAATATTCCTTCCAAACTATTCAACTGGGCCACGGTGAAAATGAGCGGTATCAAGCTGCACGACTTCAACTGCGGCCTGAAATCCTACAAGAATAAAGTGGTGAAAACGATCGAGGTGTATGGCGAAATGCATCGCTATATCCCTGTGATCGCCAAATGGAGCGGCTTCCGGAAGATCGGCGAAAAAGTGGTGGAACACCGCAAACGCAAATACGGTACCACCAAATTCGGGCTGGAACGTTTTGTGAACGGGTTCCTGGACCTCGCATCCATCACCTTTGTCGGAAGATTCGGCAAACGCCCCATGCATTTCTTTGGCGCACTGGGCACGCTGTTCTTCATCATCGGTTTTGCCATCGCCTTCTACCTCACCATTGAAAAGATCTTCTACCTGCAATACAAAATGACGGAAAGACCGATCTTTTTCCTGGCTATGCTATTACTGATCATCGGTTCACAGCTTTTCCTGACGGGCTTCCTCGCGGAAATGGTGAATCGCAATGCACCGGAGCGCAACGCTTACCTGGTGGAAGAAACATTGGAAAGATGACGAAACTGCAGCACAAAAAAATTGTGATCATAGGTCCGGCCCATCCCTTACGGGGCGGGCTGGCTGCTTTTAATGAGCGCCTTGCCCGTCAACTGACAGCACAGGGCAATGAAGTGAGCATTCACACCTTTTCCTTTCAATACCCGGGTTTTATGTTCCCCGGCAAAACGCAGTATGCGGATGGCCCCGCGCCGGATGGGCTGCACATCGAGCGGACTGTTCATTCCATGAATCCCCTCAACTGGCTAAAGACCGGCAGCAGGATCAGGAAAGAAAAGCCGGATATCGTGATCATCGCTTACTGGCTGCCGTTAATGGGCCCTGCATTGGGCACCATTGCCAGTATCATCCGTAAGAATAAACACTCCCGGATCATTGGCCTGGTACATAACCTTATCCCTCATGAAAAACGGCCGGGAGACAAGCCCTTCACCCGTTATTTCGTGAATCAGTGCCATGCTTTTATTACCCTCAGTAAAGAAGTACTGGCTGATATCAAACAACTCACCAATAAACCGGTGGTGTATTCCCCGCACCCGGTATACGACAGCTTTGGCGACCCTGTTCCTGCAACCGTTGCAAAACAACACCTGGGCTGGGATGCGAATAAAAGATACCTGCTGTTCTTTGGTTTTATCCGTGCCTACAAAGGATTAGACCTCCTGCTGGAAGCCTTTGCAGACCGGCGTATCCAAGCTATTGAGAACCTGGAACTGGTGGTGGCGGGAGAATTCTATGAAGACCGTAAAAAGTACGATCACCTGATCACTGACCAGGTAAAGATATGCTCGGATTTCATTCCGAATGAGGAAGTGAAATACTATTTCTCAGCGGCTGATCTGATTGTACAACCCTATAAAACAGCTACCCAGAGTGGCATTTCCCAGATGGCCTATCATTTTGAGAAACCCATGCTGGTAACAGCCGTAGGCGGATTGCCGGAAATTGTACCCGATGGAAAAGCGGGTTATGTAGTGGCGCTAGACTCAAAATCTATCGCAGATGGTATTCTGCGCTTCCTCGCACAACCTCCGGAGGTTTTCAGTAGTTTTATCAGGGAACAGAAGCAATTATATTCCTGGGAACACTTCGCGGATTCGCTTGGATCTTTAACAGACACACAATAATCTGCGGAATTTAATGTTATACCTTACTATGAAACGTCTTTTTATCATACTGCTTAGTTTCTCCTCCTTTTCCGCTGTGGCTCAACGGCTGTCTCCGGCAGACAGGGCTGCGCTGGATAAGCTGCAGGATTCCCTGCGTGCTATCAGTTATGATGTGATCAACGGAAAGGAACAAAGCGTGCGCGAAGAACGTAACGATTACTTCATTCCCCAGCTGGTCAATGCCCTCAAAACCAGCTATTCCTACTACTACCCTTTCGATTCCCTCAAAACAGTAGCTAAGATCTATCCGCAGGATAGTACTTTCCGCATCTTTACCTGGCCGCTGGAAAATGACAACAGTACTTTCCGCCACTTCGGGGTGATACAGATGAACACGAAAGACGGCGCTTTAAAGCTCTTCCCGCTGTTCGATAATTCCGACTTCTCCAAAAATATGGATACCATCACCAACAACAGGGGTTGGATCGGTTGCCTGTATTATGCCATGATACAAAAGCGCTATTTCAATGCGGAGTATTATACGCTTTTCGGATGGGATGCCAATTCCCAGACCAGCCAGAAGAAAGTGATTGAAATGCTGACATTTAAGAACGGAGAACCTGTATTTGGCGGGCCCTTCTTCAGCTTTGCAGAAGATACGGTGCCTAAACCTGCGCGTAACCGCTTCTTCATTGAATACAAAAGGGAAGCGGTGGCAGCCATGAACTATGATGCTGAAATGGATATGATCATCTTTGATCACCTTATCTCTGAAACCAATGAGCCGCTGAAGAAATACACTTACATTCCCGATCTTGATTATGAGGGTTTCAAATGGCAGGCCGGCAGATGGGTACACGTGGAGAAGGTGTTCCACGACGCATTACAACTGGGTAAATATCCCATCGGGCAGCCTGCGGATAAGAAAAGAACAGATTATGTAAAGCCGAAGATGGATTTTGAGATCCAGGAGGAAGAAGCTGCAAAAGCAGCAGAAGCGGCTAAAAAAGGGAAGAAAAAGAAGAAAGACTAATAAAGGTTCTTTTGAGCCCGGCTTTAGCTCATTATTCAGCCGCCGTTGCATTGCACGCTTCAGCTATTTCTTTTTCTTCCGGCCTTGTTCCTTTTCCAGGAAATCCTCTAAGGCATCCAGTTTCTTCGTCCAGAAAACACGGTATTTTTCTGCCCACTCGGATACCTGTCTCAATTGCTGTAACTCTGCATGGCAGAAACGTTCCCGCCCTTGCTGTTTAATGGTTACCAGGCCACATTCTGTCAATATCCTGATGTGTTTGGATATAGCAGGCCTGCTGATATCAAAGTTCTCTGCTACTGCGTTCAGGTTCAGGGATTGGTTGGCCAGCAGGCTGATGATCTCTCTGCGGGTTGGGTCTGCGATCGCCTGGAATACATCTCTTCTCATCTTGAAACCGTTTGGTTACAAAAGTACAAAAAAATACCGGACATGAAGCCCGGTATTCGGTGTGATATGTTCAACAGCCGGCTGTAATCAGCCAGGTTTGTGTTTGATCTGTTTAGAACAGTTCCCCCTGTACATTGCCTTCCTCTTCAGGTGGCGCCTCTTCCTCATCTTCCGTCAGCAGTTCCACATCTATGAAGTCGTCTCCCGCCACCTTGGTCCCTACAGCTTTCCAGCCGGTTACCTCAATGGTTTCATGGAGGGAAATTTCTTCTTCTTCCGGATCACGTTTCTTACCGGTCCTTAACAGCACAATGGGTTCTGCCTGTGTGGTCACCAGTTCAAGGTGATTGTGCGCGCCTTCTTTGATAAAGAGGAACTTGTTGTTCAATGTCTGTGTTTCAATCACAAAACGTTTGGCATTGTACTGTTTCTTGTCCCCATCAAAATAAATGGCCGTAACCACCTTCTCCGGATTGAACTTCTCTATGTACACTGCATCGTTGGATTCGTAACGGTTGGTGATCTCGTAATTAGTGAGTTCATATGTACCGTTCTTATAGAACACCAGGATCTTATCATCTCCTTCAAAACTGCCTACATATAAACCACGCTGTTCGGTATTCAGCCTGCCCACTGCATCATCATACCAGATCTTGATACCGGATAAAGTGGAAACACCTTTTTCTTTGAACTTCACGCTCTTGATCGGGTATTTGGTTACCACATTACCCATGGAGCTGCGGCCTTTAATGGGAATCGTTTCGAAGTAGAAGTCAAATTCCTTTTTCTTGGCGGCACAGTTCGGGCTGAGGCGTACGGTCACTACTTCTGCTTCCCCGTTAGGGTTGGCACTGAAATAATGCACTTTGGAATTCTTCTCCCCTTTCGTGAGATCGTATTCCTTATCACGTGTGATCCCTGTTACATTAAAACGTTTGGCAAGACTGTACCCCGTTTTATTGTCAACATAGATCATGTTATAGGTCATGCGTTCATCGCCTTTGCGGAATACATCTATATGAATGATATCCTTGCCCACAAAGGTTTTATCTGCCACCTTGGTCACCAGCATCTTGCCATCCCTGCGGAACACGATGATGTTATCCAGGTCAGAACAATCTGCTACAAATTCATCTTTCTTTAAAGAGGTCCCGATAAAACCATCGGCACGGTTAACATAGATCTTGGTATTGGCAATGGCTACCTGCTGCACCTGGATGGTATCAAATACCTTGATCTCCGTTTTGCGTTCGCGGCCTTTACCATACTTCTTCTGCAGGCCTTCATAATATTGCACCGCAAAGTCAGTAAGGTTAGCAAGGTTATGTTTTACCTCTTTGATCTCTGCTTCGATGTTTTTGATCTGCTCCGTAAGTTCATTGATATCCAGGCGGTAGATCCTGCGTACAGGCTTTTCCGTTAATTTGAGGATATCTTCTCTTTCTATCGCGCGTTTCAGGTTCTTCTTATAAGGAGCGAAACCTTTGTCTATTGCTACCAGAACGGCTTCCCAGTCCTTGTGCTTTTGTTCCAGTTCCTTATAGATGCCTTTCTCGAAGAAGATCTTTTCCAGTGAGGTGTAATGCCACTTCTCTTCCAGTTCCGCCAGTTTTATCTCCAGTTCCCGCTTCAGCAGTTCTTTGGTATAATCTGTGGCGTATTTCAGCAGTTCTGTAACGGTGATAAAGCGGGGCTTTTCATCAATGATCACGCAGGCATTCGGGGAAATGGACACTTCACAGTCCGTGAATGCGTACAAGGCATCGATGGTGATATCCGGCGAAATACCGGGTGCCAGCTGCACTTCTATCTCTACTTCCTTCGCCGTATTATCTATTACCTTTTTGATCTTGATCTTACCATTGTCGTTGGCCTTCACGATGGATTCCATGAGGGCCGTGGTGGTAACGCCATAGGGTACATCTTTGATCAGCAGGGTCTTTTTGTCTTTCTCTTCAATATGTGCCCTTACGCGCACTTTACCACCTCTTTTACCATCGTTGTAGCTGGCTATATCTATCATACCGCCCGTCAGGAAATCCGGGTAGAGTTCAAACTTTCTGCCTCTGAGGTATTTGATGGAAGCATCTATCAGCTCATTGAAGTTATGTGGTAATATCTTGGTGCTCAAACCTACAGCAATACCCTCTGCGCCTTGTGCCAGCAGCAGCGGGAATTTCATGGGCAGGTGGAGCGGTTCGTTCTTTCTGCCGTCGTAGCTGAGCTGCCAGGTAGTGGTTTTGGGGTTGAAGGCTACATCCAGTGCAAATTTGGAGAGGCGGGCCTCGATATAACGCGCTGCGGCAGCATCATCTCCGGTGCGGATATCTCCCCAGTTACCCTGGGTTTCTATCAGCAGTTCTTTCTGCCCCAGGTTCACCATGGCATCTGTAATGGAAGCATCACCATGCGGGTGATACTGCATTGTTTGCCCGATCACGTTAGCCACCTTGTTAAAACGGCCATCATCCATTTCCTTCATGGCATGCATGATGCGGCGTTGAACAGGTTTAAAACCATCTTCTACCCCCGGTACTGCGCGCTCCAGGATAACATAGGATGCGTAGTCCAGGAACCAGCCTTTATACTTGTCATCTACGTGCTCTCTGCCATGCAGCGATTCTTCCGGTGATTCGATTGTGTTACTCATATGATCCTTTAAAAACTTTCTTTAATTATAATGATGCGGTCCTTCTGCCAGCCAGGAAATCATTCCTCCAGATCCTCACGGAATCCTGTTTCACATCATCCAGTGTATTCAGTTCTATGAAAGAACAATCTGTCAGCGCTTCCAGTTCGTGCCATATATGGATGGCAATCTCCACTCTTGCCGGTGCTTCGATGATCTCCGTCCGCAATTCACTTTCTGTTATGGGGCACCAGTGCAAAGCAGCTTTTCCGCTGAGCAGGTACATGATCTCGGGGTTCTTGTAATCACTGTTCCCTTCATGATAATGCTGCCCGCTGCTGGAACCGGCGTTGCGGTAACAGAGAATGAAAGTGCCGGTGCGGAATGTTTGCCATTCGTAGCCCTGGCCCCTGTCATCAGAGCCTATCAGGTTTAAGGGAGTAATACTGATCTGTGCCATAGGTTTTATGCGTTTTCAACGGGACTTGCGGCGGCGGCTTCAGCACTACCACCCGGTAATTTTACTTCAAAGTCACGCATCGTTTTCAACTCGCCCTTACTTTCTATCTTTCCTTCTTTGATCAATTCTTTGATACGCCAGGAAAGGAACTGGTCCATTACCGGGTATTTGAACTTACCAGTCACCTGTACGATCACTTTGTTGGCTTTCTGGAACTCTTTAGAAGTAGCCTGCAGCAGGTCTTTATCAAAAAAGCTGGCAGGTTCCCCTCTCAGTTTCTTTCCTCCTTCCAATAAACGGATGCCGGCGTTCTCATTCATCAGGCGGTGCCATTCATCTCCATCCAGTTCAAATTCTGCCAGCGATACTTCGCGGGCCAGCTTTTTGGCTTTGATGAATTCCTTTGGTAAGATCTGGCTGAGATGGGTAGGATAAAACACGCCATTCTTCTCATTGAGGAAAGGAAGGTTGTTCAGGTACACCAGGTGGATACGTCCGGAGAAGCGGTCCAGTTGGCTGATCAGCCAGAAATAACCGGATACATCGCAGGCGTTCTGCCCTGCCCAGATCCAAACTTCCAGCTCCTCTTCTTCTCTGAGCCTGCCCTTCAGCGATCTCACGGGATCTTCCGGTGGTGCCACTTCTTCTCCTTCTGCCGGTACAACTGCCGGTATTTCCAGCATATTGTTCCACCACTCCCGGCGGGCGGTTCTGCCTTCCGGCGTGTCCAGGATAAATAAGGGGCCTACCGCAAGGTCGTCTTCAAAACACAGTATTTCACCCGCTAACTGCGGATCCAGATCAAAAGCGGCTTTGAGGTTAGCTTCAGATGATTGCCCAAATACAATATGTAGTATCATACTTTAAATTCTTAACTCACCGGCACTGCATCTGCCAGGTCTTTTTCACTTCTAAGGTTACCAATAATAAAATCCTGGCGGTGTTGTGTATTCTTACCCATGTAATATTCCAACATCTTGGCTACAGGCATGTCTTTCGCCGGAATGATCGGCTCTTTGCGCATGTCTTCACCAATGAACTGGCCAAATTCATCCGGAGATATTTCTCCCAATCCTTTGAACCGGGTGATCTCTGGTTTGCCACCGAGTTTTTTCACCGCCTTCAGCTTTTCGTCTTCACTATAACAATAGATCGTTTCCTGTTTATTACGCACCCTGAAAAGCGGTGTTTCCAGGATGTAGATATGCCCGTTCTTCACAAGATCGGGGAAAAACTGCAGGAAGAAGGTGAGCATCAGCAGGCGGATGTGCATACCATCCACGTCTGCATCCGTAGCGATCACAATATTATTATAACGTAATCCTTCCAGTCCTTCCTCTATGTTCAGTGCGTGTTGCAGGAGGTTAAATTCCTCATTCTCGTACACGATCTTTTTGGTAAGGCCGTAACAGTTGAGGGGTTTACCTCTTAAGCTGAACACCGCCTGTGTTTCCACATTGCGGGATTTGGTGATGGAGCCGCTCGCAGAATCGCCCTCTGTGATGAACAGGGTGGTTTCCTGCTGGCGGGTGAGCATGTCCTCCTTATTTTTTCCGGTGTACTCCTCATTCATGTGAACGCGGCAATCACGCAGTTTCTTATTGTGCAGGTTTGCTTTCTTCGCCCTGTCGTTTGCCAGCTTTTTGATACCGGCCAGTTCCTTCCTTTCCCTTTCACTTTGTTCTATCCGCTTTTTCATGGCATCTGCCACGGAAGGGTTCTTATGCAGGTAATCGTCCAGTTGTTTGGTCAGGAATTCCAGCACAAAGTTCTTCATGGACTGCCCGCCTTCTGCTACGGCAATTGATCCCAGTTTGGTCTTGGTCTGGCTTTCAAACACCGGTTCCTGCACCCTTACTGAAATAGCGGCGCAGATGGAGCCGCGGATATCGGTGGCATCGTAATCTTTCTTGAAGAAATCACGCACGGTTTTCACGAATGCTTCCCGGAAGGCGGCAAGGTGCGTACCACCCTGGGTGGTATGCTGCCCGTTCACGAAGGAATAATATTCTTCGCCGTAGGAGTTTTCGTGGGTAATGGCTACCTCTATATCTTCTCCTTTGAGGTGAATGATAGGGTAACGCAGGTCCTCTGCGGTGGTTTTCCTTTGCAGGAGGTCCAGCAAGCCGTTTTTGGAAATATATTTCTGACCATTGAAATTGATGGTGAGCCCCGCATTCAGGAAACAATAGTTCCAGATCTGGTTCTCCAGGAAGTCAGGTATATATTGATAGTTCTTAAATACGGTATCGTCAGGGGAAAAAGTAACCAGGGTACCATTGGTTTCAGAAGTACTGGCTTCTTTATGGTCTTTCAGCAATACACCTCTTTCAAATTCGGCTGCCTTGGCTTTCCCTTCCCTGAAGGAGGTAACTTTAAAATAACTGGAGAGGGCATTCACCGCTTTGGTACCCACCCCGTTCAAACCTACGGATTTCTGGAAGGCTTTACTGTCGTATTTAGCACCGGTATTGATCTTACTCACTACATCCACCACTTTGCCCAGGGGAATACCCCGGCCGTAGTCCCTGACTGTTACGCTGTGTTCAGACACCTTGATATCCACCTGTTTACCAAATCCCATCATATGCTCATCGATACAGTTATCCACCACCTCTTTGATCAGGATGTAGATCCCGTCGTCCATGCTGCTGCCGTCTCCCAGTTTACCGATGTACATACCCGGGCGGAGGCGGATATGTTCGCGCCAGTCCAGCGAGCGGATGGAGTCTTCCGTATAGGCATGTAACTTATTATCTTCTGCCATAGTCTTTCTATTAATCGCTTGATGTTGAAACCGTTGGGAGGGGATCGCCCCGGCCCATTACTAATTCTTTTAGCAAAACCCGGTCGTTGGCAAAAATAAAGGATTAGAACAATATCCCAAGTAGATTTTATACACTATACCTATATTATTGTAAATGAAACCCTTGAACATGCAGATTCACAATTCCCCGTGCCCGCAGGTAAATAAATAGCACTTTCGTGATATAACATGTTACGAATAATTGCATATTTTATTAATTACATACCCCAGGCACTAAATATCAGAAATTTCTATTCGTTTATTATTTTATATGATTAAATTATCTATATTTACATCCGGCCTATTTGAGAACAGAAAAACCTTATAACTATGAAAACATTTTTCTTTGCAGTAGTCTTATCTGTTTTGGTGATTGCACTAATCGTAACTGTATTGATAAAGCAAGAGCAGCAAAGCATGTATCGTTTAAAAGACGTGTGTATCAGGCTGATGCAAAAATTCGACTCCTGGCAAATGATGCGCTGAGGGCAATTTCCCACATTCATTAATTAGAATCTTTTACTTATTGGATCATTGATCTATAAATCCCTATACCTATGAAAACCGGCTTACTATTCAAACTGGCATGTCTGTGCATTGCTTCCATGGTGTTGATGGCACATTTTGCGCGCAAATATTTGCAAAGAGTACGTGTTGCGCGCGTGCGTTCTGCCCACTAGAATCCACGGGCGCCCCTGGCATTACCCTGTGACAGGAAAAGTTAAAAAGAAAGATCCGCTTCATGAGGGCGGATCTTTCTTTTTTTACTGCATTATCTTATTATTTTGATGGATTATCCCCGCATACTTTTGCATTCTCCAAAAGAAACCGTTATCTTGGAACAAGCAGTCTGGTATTGACTTCTACAGTGAAAAGCATTTGTAATTTATTCCCCGTTTTGTAATACTTTATTCTCTATGTATTAAAAACGGCCATACATATTCCACTTAAATGAGACAACGACAAAGTGTCGCCCTGGCGGCTATCTGTTTACTGGCTTACATTGCGTGCAACCAGCCTGGAGCAAACAAAGGTACCCAGACAAGTAAGCTACCTGACGAAGTAGACTACAACTTCCACATCAGGCCTATCCTTTCAGACAAATGTTTTACCTGTCACGGCCCGGATGCTAATAAACGGGAAGCTGGTTTAAGACTGGATATCGGGGACAGTGCATTTAAAGCCCTGAAGGAAACGCCGGGTGCTTTTGCATTTGTGCCGGGCAAACCACACCAGTCTGAAGTATACAAGCGCATCACTACTGCGGACACTTCTTTACGCATGCCGCCCGTGAATTCCAACCTGGCGCTTACGGAGCATGAAATAGACCTCATTGAAAAGTGGATCAAACAGGGGGCTAAATACAAACCGCACTGGGCCTTTGTGCCACCGCAACCGGTAAAACCGCCGGTAGTGGACAACGAAAAATGGCCGCGTAATGAAATAGATAAGTTCGTTTTACAGGGTATGGAAAATGCTGGGTTAAAACCCAACGAGGAAGCTGATAAGGAAAGGCTGTTAAAACGTGCCTGCCTGGACATTATTGGCCTGCCGCCTACTGTTGAAATGATGGACCGCTTCCTGGCGGATAACAGCGAAAATGCCTATGAAAAGATCATAGATACCCTGCTTGCCATGCCGCAGTATGGAGAGAAAATGGCCATTCACTGGATGGACGTGGCCCGCTTTGCAGATTCCCACGGCTACCAGGATGATAACTACCGTAGCCAGTGGCCCTGGCGCGACTGGGTGATCCATGCTTTCAACGAGAACCTCCCCTATAATAAGTTCGTGACCTGGCAGCTGGCCGGCGACCTGATACCCGGCGCTACCCGTGAACAATTACTGGCCACAGGTTATAACCGCAATCATAAGATCACGGAAGAAGGTGGTGTGATCGATGAAGAATACCGGGTGGAATATGTTACCGACCGTACCAATTCATTCGCCAAATCATTCCTGGGTGTTACCATGGAATGTGCACACTGCCATGATCATAAATACGATCCTTTCTCTCAGCAGGAATATTATCAGCTGTATGCCTTCTTCAACAATGTAAAGGAAGTAGGACTGGAATCTACTGTAGGCGGCCCGGAAACATTCGCCAAGAAACCTTATATGGAAATATCCAATGAGGAGGTGAAGGGTGTACTGTCCTTTATTAATAAACCGGACACCAACCGCCTGATCGTTTCTGTAATGGGCGACCAGGATACTACCGTACGCAAAACGTATATCCTCAACCGTGGTGTGTACGATGCACATGGAACAGAAGTAGTGCCGGGCACGCCAAAGTCTATCCTTGCCTTTAATAATGCAACGCCTAACCGGCTGGGACTGGCGGACTGGTTATTCAGTCCAAAGAACCCGCTTGCCGCAAGGGTATTCGTGAACCGTATGTGGCAGGAAGTATTCGGCAGAGGCATTGTTAAAACTTCCGGGGACTTTGGTATGCAGGGAGAACTTCCCTCCCATCCTGCCCTGCTGGATTGGCTGGCGGTGGATTTCCGCACACATGGATGGGATATTAAACGCCTGATGAAGCAAATGGTAACTTCTGCCACTTACCGTCAGTCCGCCGTTGTACCGAAAGAAAAACTACAAAAAGACCCTGATAACATATGGCTATCCCGCGCACCACGTTTCCGCTTACCTGCAGAACTGGTAAGAGACCTGGTGCTCAGCAGCAGCGGCCTGCTCACAAAAAAGATCGGCGGACCGAGCGTGAAACCTTATCAGCCTAAAGGTTTGTGGGAACTGGCAACATCGGGCCGGGGACTGCTGGCAAGGTATCAGCAGGATCATGGGGAAAGCCTCTACCGGAGAGGGTTGTATACGTTCATCAAACGTACGGTACCACCACCTTCGCTGATGATCTTTGATGGCAGCAACCGCGATCAGTGTGAAGTGAAACGTTCCAATACTAATACGCCACTGCAGGCGCTGGTGATGCTGAACGATCCCCAGGTACTGGAAGCAGCCAGGGTGCTGGCCGCTAAACTGATGCAGGAAAAAAGCGATCCGGTAGAAAAAGCATTCCGCCTCATCGTATGCCGCAAACCAAATGAAAAAGAACTCGCATTACTGCAGGAATATTACAAGGACCAGCAACAGCATTACCAGGGTAAACCCGGGGAAGCTACAAAGATCCTGAACGTGGGTGAATACCCCTTGCCGGAGAAAGCCAATAAACCGGCACTGGCTGCATTGATGCAGGTGGTTACCACTATTTATAACCTGGAAGAAACCCTCTCTAAATCCTGATATATGGACAAAGAATTTTTAGAACACGGGTTGAACATGAATCGCCGCAGATTCCTTTCCCGTTTAAGCCTGGGACTGGGAAGCGTAGCATTGGGCTCGCTGCTGATACCCGATCTGCTGAAAGGCGGTGGAGCAGAAGAAATGGGATTCCCTCCCGGTATTCCACACTTTGCGCCGAAAGCAAAAAGGGTGATCTACCTTTTTCAGAACGGCGCACCTTCTCAACTGGAGACCTTCGATTACAAACCTTTATTGCGCCAGATGATGGGGCAGGAATTACCTGCTTCTATCCGCAACGGGCAACGCCTTACGGGTATGACATCCGGCCAGGCCTCTTTTCCGCTGGTAGGTTCTTTCTATGACTTCAAACAATATGGTCAATCCAGGGCATGGATCAGCGACCTGTTCCCTTATACGGCAAAAGTGGTGGACGATATTTGTATCATCAAGTCCATGTACACAGAAGCCATTAATCACGATCCCGCACTTACCTTCTTCCAAACCGGTGCCCAGCAAGGAAACCGGCCAAGTATGGGGGCATGGCTCAGTTATGGTTTAGGTAGTGAGAATAAAAACCTCCCAGCATTCTGCGTACTCCTGTCAAGAGGAAAAGGGAACGGACAGGGCGTATATTCCAAACTCTGGACGAATGGCTTCCTGGATAGTATTCACCAGGGTGTTCAATTCAGCAGCGGCGAAAGCCCTGTATTATACCTGAACGATCCGGCAGGTATGGATTCCACCGCACGCCGCAAAATGCTGGATAAGCTCTCTGAGCTGAACCAGCTTTCTTATGATCAGTTCGGCGACCCTGAGATCAATACCAAGATCCAGCAATACGAAATGGCTTACCGCATGCAAACAGCGGTGCCGGATATCACCGATCTTTCCAAAGAGCCGGATGATATTATCAAACTCTATGGACCTAATTGCCTTGTTCCGGGCACTTTTGCTTCTAACTGCCTGCTGGCACGCAAACTCTCTGAGAATGGTGTGCGCTTTGTGCAACTGTACCACCAGGGATGGGACCAGCATGGCAATCTGCCGAATGAAATGGCAGGGCAGGCAAAAGACGTGGACCAGGCTTCTGCAGCACTGATCACCGATCTGAAACAACGTGGACTCTTAGATGAAACACTGGTGATCTGGGGCGGCGAATTCGGCAGGACCAATTACAGCCAGGGTAAGATGACGGTAGATAACTATGGCCGTGATCACCATCCCCGCTGCTTCTCTGTATGGATGGCAGGCGGTGGCGTGAAACCGGGTATCGTATATGGCGAAACGGATGAATTCGGCTATAACATCACGAAAGACCCAGTGCATGTACACGACTTCCAGGCTACTGTGATGAACCTCCTTGGCCTTGACCACGAAAAATTGATCTATAAACATCTTGGCCGCCGCTATCGCCTTACAGACGTGGCTGGCAATGTAATCACCAATCTTATTGCATAAAAATGGATAGAAGGAATTTCATACAGGCATCCGCGTTAATAGCCGGTAGTTTTTACATCAGCAAAGATCTGTTCGCGAAAGACAATGGCGCTGTTTATGGCCATAACAACATGCGCTACAGGATGGACAATAAATGGGGTAACCTGGACCCTTCCAGGTATCCCGTAAAAGATTGCCATGAAATGGTGCAGGATAAAAAAGGACGCATCATCCTGCTGACCAATGAAACAAAGAACAATATCCTGATCTATAACAAATCAGGTAAGCTGCTCAACAGCTGGGGCCATGAATTCCCCGGTGCGCACGGCTTAACGCTGGCGCATAATCACCTCTACATAACGGATACAGATAAACACCAGGTGTTTAAAACCACACTCGATGGTAAAATATTACTGACCATTAACTTCCCGGAAGAAAGCGGCGTATACAAAGAAGCAAAAGCTTTTGTACCCACCGAAACCACCGTTACAGATAATGGCGATTTCTATATTGCAGATGGTTACGGCTCCCAGTACATCCTGCACTATAATGCCGAAGGGAAACTGCAAAGTTTTTTCGGCGGAAGAGGAAAAGAAGACAAACACCTCGATAACGCACATGGCATTTGCATCGATAAACGTAACGGTACGCCTACCCTGCTGGTTACAGACCGTACGCGCAATTGCTTTAAACGCTTCAGCATGGCAGGTGAATTACTCGAAGTGATACCATTGCCAGGTGCATGCGTATGCCGCCCGGTGATCAAAGGTGATCATCTCTATGCCGCCGTACTGCGTTCTCCTGACCTTGGGAAAGAGAACAGCGGTTTTGTTACCATCCTGGATAAAAACAATAAAGTAGTTTCCAATATCGGGGGCACTGCTCCTGAGTATAAGGATGGCAAACTGCAACCCATGTTGCAGGCAGAAAAGATCTTTGCCAATCCGCATGATGTATGTGTGGATGATGAAGAAAATATTTATGTAGCGCAATGGGCTTCCGGGAAAGTATATCCCTATAAATTCAAACGGGTGTAGCATGTTGAAAAGATTGTCCGAAAATCTACTGATCGCTGCAAATATTTTTATCCTTTTCCTCCTGGTGTTCTATCAGCACCTGCATTTACCTGCATGGTTGCAGGTGATAGGCAGAATGCACCCCCTGCTGTTACACTTCCCTATTGTATTGCTCATCCTTGCGCTGGTACTGGACCTGCTTACCATACGCAGTGAACAGCTCGCGGCTACGTTAAGGCCGCTGATCAGCCATCTCTGGCTGGCTGGTGCCCTTACTGCCGCCATTACGGTGATCATGGGCCTGTTCCTCTCCCGTGAAGAAGGTTATACAGGAGATATGCTGGCCTGGCATAAATGGTCCGGTATTGCTATTGTATGGTTGGCTTCCCTGTTATACTGGTACCGTTATGTAAGAAAGTCTGTAATGATAACAGGCAGTGCACTGACATTAGTGAGCTTAGCAGTAGCAGGGCATTTTGGGGCAAACCTCACGCATGGAAGTGATTTCCTGCTGGCGCCTGTTACTCCGCAACATTCCAGGGTAACAGTACCTATAGAACAGGCGGTGATCTTTGAGCACCTGGTAAAACCCATCCTTGAGCAAAAATGCCTCAGCTGCCATAATTCCGATAAGGCAAAAGGAGAACTGCTGATGGAAACACCCGCCCAGATCATGAAAGGCGGAAAAAGCGGCCCCTTGTTCATTGCCGGTAATCCCATGGCCAGCCTGATGATAGAACGCATCCATCTGCCGATGGAAGAAAAGAAACACATGCCCCCTACAGGCAAAACACAACTCAGCCTGCAGGAGATAGAAGTGCTGCAACACTGGATCCGTTTAGGTGGTGATTTTAAAAAAACGGTGACCTCTCTGAAGAAAGAAGACAGCTTATACATCCTGGCTGCGCAGTTATTAAAACCTGAAGTTTCAGAAGACCAGTTCTCTTTTGCTGCAGCCAGCGAGGCCACCATTAAAAAGCTAAGCAATAACTACCGGGTGATCTTTCCTTTATCCCGGAACTCACCTGCACTGATCGTTAACTTCTACAACAAGGAACAATACAGCGCAAAAGCATTGGAAGAACTGCTTCCTTTGAAAACGCAGATCGTGGAATTACACCTGCAGAAAATGCCGGTGAAAGATGCAGAACTATCTGTTATCAAACAATTCAGCAATCTGCGGAAGATCAATCTTGACTTCTCTGCTATCACCGGAAGTACACTGCAGGACCTCACAGGCCTTAAACACCTGCGTTCACTGGCTATTTCCGGTACGGGCATCAACCTGCAAAACCTACAGAAGTTAAAGGCCAGTAAAAGCCTGGAAGAAGTGTATTGCTGGAATACGCCGCTTACGGAAAAAGACTGGCAACAATTAGCAGCGATCAAGAATATCCGTTTTGAGAAAGGATACGATAACCACGGGCAGGAGCCGTTAAAACTGAACTCCCCTATCATCAACAATGATCATACTATCTTCCAGCGTAAACAAACACTTGCGCTCACACATCCCATCAAAGGTGTTGAGATCAGGTACACATTGGATGGCTCGGAAGTGGACAGTGTTAACTCTGCTGTTTATAAAGATTCCATTACGGTAGATTCCAGTTTCACGGTAAAAGCGAAAGCGTATAAAACCGGCTGGTATGGCAGCGATGCCACGGTAGCACGTTTCCTGAAAACAACTTATAGGCCGGACAGCGCAGTGTTACTGAAACCAGCCAATGAAAAGTACCTGGGAGATGGCCCCAAAACGTTCTGGGACCTGCAGACAGGTAACTTTGATATCAGCAGCGGCAAATGGCTGGGCTTCAGGTATAATGATATGGAACTGCTGATGATGTTCAAACATCCGGTGAACGTACAGCAGATCACATTGAACACCATGCGTAACACACGCGCTTATATCTTCCCGCCAACAAAGGTGGAAATATGGGGTGGCTCAGACCCTTCCAAAATGCGTTTACTCAGAAAAGTGCAGCCGGCAATGCCGGGTAAGGATGATCCGAATACCATGTCTGGCATCACCTGCGAATTTCCGGCACAGGAAGTAAGTTGTATCAAGATAATAGCCGCGCCTTTGGCAAAACTGCCTCAATGGCATGATGGTAAAGGCAAGCAGGCCTGGATATTTATAGATGAGATATTAGTGAATTGATTCAAAAAAGGTGCAGTACGAACTGCACCTTTTTAATTTATCTGAAGTTCCAGCGAACACCTGCGTTCAGGAATACATTGGTAGAAAGCAGATGAGAAGGTTTATTTTTAAATATACCGGAGATACTTTTATCACTGTAGTCAAAAGACCTGAGCGGCATGATACCTCCGCCATAGAAGAGGTCCAGCTTTTTCAAATGCCAGGTGTGCTCAAGTCCAAGCGGCAACTGGATAAAGCTCATCAGCCGTTTCCCTTCAGGCATATTCTCCACATCGTAGACGCCAAATTTAGGACGGAAGTATAAGGTAAGATCTGTTTGCTGACTGAGCAGGTAAGTAGCACTGATATTTTCCGGCAGGGTAACGTTCACCTTCAGTTTATTGCCGGTTTGCCATTGGAAAAACAGGCCGGGTAATATAAGCGGGACGCCTGTCGCATTGGTTATACCTGCGCCGAAACCGTAAGCGTATTTAGGTTTGCGTTTGATGAACATGGCCACGCCATTTATAAACACATCATTACCGTTTATCTTTTCCATATCTGTGTAAAGACCTACAGATACGGCACTATATAAGCCCCAGTTATTCTTCAGGCTGCGGAAATGCTGAATACCGGCATCTACTTCCAGCAACTCGCCCGGTATTACTTTTTGTTCATACCCTTTGTTGTTCATTTTTGTGTAAGATCCGTTCACCATAATTCCCCAGGAGCGGATATTCCCCGAGGCCAGGTCTCCTTTATTCGCCAGCAGGAAATTGCCGTTAAAACGGATGCGCTGTTGCGAGGAAGAAGCTTCCGTTTTTTCATATTTCTCTTCGCCTATCGGTTTCCTGTATTTGGAAGCAGGCAGGTAATCAACATTTACAGTGATACCGGAAGGTGGTAACTGGGCAAATGTCCGCTGGCTAATGCATAGGAATAGCAGCAGAAAGCTTATGGCAAAACTTTTCAGCATAAAGGTTCAATGTTTTGAGTGTGTATATTATCTAGACCCGTAAAACATTGAACACCCCTATGCCTATCCCGGAAAACTCACTTTTCCCATGGATACGTTAGGGATGCCATTCCTTCCTTTCCCGAAATTAATAGCTCCCCCGCATACAGCTTCATTGGCCAGTACCGCAAACAGTACGGCTTCTTTCGCATCCGGGTTAATGTGTAATTCCCTGGTGCTTTTAAACGTGCAGCCGGGGAGTAATTCCGTGATGTTCTTCATCAGCAGCGGATTGTGCATACCGCCGCCACTTACATAGAAATGAAAACCGCTGCCATCCCTGGTAACTGCTTTGATGGCTTCCGTAATGGTTTCAGCAGAGAAACGGTTAAGCGTAGCCATGGTATCTTCAATACTAATGCCTGTTGCGCCTGATCTCTCAATGGCTTTATCCAGGTAAGCGATATTGAATAATTCCGGGCCTGTGGTTTTCGGGAACGGTTGTTGAAAGAAAGGATGATCTTTCAGTGCATGCAGTAATGCGGGATGTACTGTTCCTTTTGAAGCAATAGCGGAATTTTCATCAAAGTATTGACCGGGATAATGTTTTTGGGTGAAGGCATCCATCAATGTATTCCCGGAACCGGTATCGCTGCAGAACACTTCATCTGCATTGAGGTTACCGGGCAGGTAGGTGAAATTGGCAATACCTCCGATATTCAGCATAATGCGGTCCTCGTTTTTCTTTGAAAAGATGAGGAAGTCGCCATAAGCTGCAAGCGGCGCCCCCTCCCCTCCGGCGGCTACATGTTTCTGCCGGAAGTCGCTCAGGGTGATAATGCCGGTTTCTACGGCCATATGGTCGCCATCCCCGATCTGCAGGGTGGCATTGCTGAATTTTGCATGTTTATGCAGGGATTTGGGAGCATGGAAGATGGTTTGGCCATGGCTGGCAATAAGATCTATTTCTGCGGGTTTTTTGCCCCATTTCTGCAGGCATTGCAGGATCATTGCTGCATGTTTTTGCGCTACCCAGCCATTCAGGAGGCAAACTTTCTCCAGGTCTACATTCCTTTTGGAGAACACGCTGCTGATCTCCCCTTTATATTCCTCCCCGTAAGGCACTGTTTCAAAGGCCACCAGCTCTATCCGGGAATCCATGCCAGTACCGGAAAAGCGGCAAAGGGCTACATCCAGCCCGTCAACAGAAGTACCGGACATTAAGCCAATAACCAAACGCTCTGCTTTCCGGGAAATCTCATAAAGACGTGAAATGTTCGTATTCATAAGTGATTGTTTATACAGGCCATCCTGCTGGTTTTTACGGGTATTTCAGTAAATATATGCATCTTTTTGCGGTTTTATCAGAATTATTGCAGTAAATTGCTGGAGACCAAAATCATTCCAGCCATGCTAAAAAGGGAACGTCAGTCATTTATCCTTCGCCAGGTGAATCTCCACAATAAGGTATTGTCGGTAGATCTGTGCCAGGAAATGGACGTTTCGGAGGATACGATCCGCAGGGACCTGAATGAAATGGCCAAACAGGATAAACTGATCAAGGTACACGGTGGGGCGCTCTCCAAATCTTTCCACTTATCCATTGCTTCAGACCACGTATATGCATTAAACAGTAAAAAGCTTATCGCCATGAAAGCATGCCGCCTGATCAAGGACGGTATGTTTGTACTCACTACCGGCGGTACTACCATCATAGAACTGGCTAAGGCGCTGCCGCCTGAGCTATCTGCTACTTTCATCACCGTTAGTTTACCCGCAGCTTATGAATACATCCACCATCCGAACATAGAAGTGATCTTTATCGGAGACAGGATCTCCAAGAACTCACAGATCTCCATCGGTGGCGGCGTAGTTTCCAAATTAAACGGCATCAAAGCAGATCTCTGCTTCCTGGGTACCAATTCCATTGATCTCAAACATGGCATCACGGATAACGACTGGGAAGTAGTGGAAGTAAAAAAAGCCATGATCGAAGCTTCGGACAGGGTCATTTCTCTTTCTATCACAGAGAAACTTAACACAACGCAACGCATCAAAGTATGCGATCTTTCTAAGCTTACGACACTTATTACAGAAGTGGATCCGCAGGATCAAATTTTAAAACCATATCGGGAAGCCGGCATAGAGATTTTATAGTTCACTTAAATGTTCGGGATTTTTTCCAACCAATTACAATTAATACTTTAAAAGAAGGATTATGAAAAAAAGGCTATGGTTATGGCGGAGCAATTGGAAATTTGCTTCAATTGCCCTGTCGCTGCAACTTGTGTCCATTCTCGCCCTGGCACAGGTTCGCATCTCCGGAACAGTGACCGGAGCAGATGGAAAGGGGATTCCATCTATAGCAGTGCAGGTTCGAAGTACAACCTCGGGTGCATACACAGACGGGAATGGTGCTTACTCCATTAATGCAAATCTGAAAGATGGTAGTTATACGCTTGCTTTTACAGGTGTAGGTTTGAAGCCGCAGGAAAAAACATTCCAGGTAGGCGCAACCAAAACATTCTCTTTTGATGTACAATTGCAGGAGGATGTATTGGGGCTGAACGAAGTGATTGTTACCGGTACAAGCGTGGCTACTTCCAAGAAAAAGTTGGGCAATGCCGTATCCACTATTTCTGCAAAGGACATTCAATACAGTGCTGCCACTGGTATTGACGGAGCTTTGCAGGGAAAGGTAGCGGGCGCACAGATCACACAGAACTCCGGTAACCCTGCAGGAGGTATTAGTGTACGCTTAAGAGGCCCCAGTACCATTGTAGGTTCTTCTGATCCGCTTTACATTGTGGATGGCGTGATCGTAAACAACGACTCCAAACAACTGATAGACCTGGGCGGATATGCACAGAACCGCCTGGTGGACATCAACCCTGCGGACATCGAAAGAATAGAGGTGATCAAAGGTGCCGCTGCTGCTGCAATCTATGGCTCCCGCGCAAATAACGGTGTGGTACAGATCTTCACTAAAAGAGGGAAAAGCGGTAAACCACAGGTATCTTTCTCTACGCAATTCAAAACAAACAGCATCCGCAAGAAACTGGAATACAATGAGTATCCGTTCCGGTTCAACAATACGGATGTGAACGACAAAGGCCAGACTGCCGTGACCCGTTATGATTACCAGGATAAGATCTTCAGCACAGGCATCGGTACGGATAATACATTATCTGTTTCCGGTGGTACAGAAGATACCAAATACTATGTTGCAGCATCCAGCCTGTATAATGAAGGGATCATCAAAAACACCAATTTCAATAGAAATGGCCTGCGGGTAAATGTTTCACAAAAACTGAATAAAATACTCACGCTTTCTGCAGGTGCCAATTATACCCTGAGCAATAGCCGGGAAATACCCAATGGTGGTATTAATGAAGCATACGGTGCGCTTACAGGTTTTATATTCAGCAATAACTTTATCAATCCGGATAAAGACCCTATTACCGGTCTTTATCCTTCTACTGCTCCCGTGGCTATTCTCCGCCGTACCAACCCGCTTGAAGCGATCAATCGTTTTGATTTCCGTCAGAAGGTGAACCGTTTCATCGGGAACGTACAACTGAATGCCAAACCAGTTGAAGGCCTTAATGTTGATCTTATTTTTGGATTGGATAACTACACCCAAACAGCTACCGGTTATATTCCACCCAAAAATACAACCCCCAGTTATGACGGAGGTTTATCAAGAAGAGCGGACGCAACTGTATTACAAACCAATACAGACCTCAACGTCAGTTATCGCAAAAAGGTAAACCATTGGCTGGAATCCACTACCGGACTGGGCGGTACTATGCAGTACGACAGAACATACCTTTTTGGCGGTACAGCACAGTCGCTCGGAGCATTTGGACAGACATTGAACAACGGTACTATAGTGGCTACCGAGTCCCGTGCGGAAAGGACCATCCTTGGCGGCTTCCTACAACAAACGTTCGGGCTGTTTGACAAGATCTATATCACGGGTGCAGCAAGAACAGATGCATCCTCTGTATATGGCAAGGATAACCGCTGGCAGTTCTTCCCTAAATTAAGTGGCTCCTACCTGGTTTCTGAAGAGGATTTCTGGCAGGAATCCAAACTGGCAGATATCATCCCTTCTTTCAAATTACGCGCTGCATGGGGGCAGTCAGGGAACCTTACTGCGATAGGTGTGTTTGACCGCTTCACAAATTATAATCCTATTATTTATGGTGGTAGCGCGGGTTCTGTTTCTCCGGCACAACTGGGTAATCCGCTGATCAAACCGGAACGCCAGACAGAACTTGAACTGGGTACGGATATCAGCCTGCTCAAAGATCGCCTGAGCATTGAGTTCACTTACTTTAACAAGGACGTAAAGGACCTGATCCTGAACAGAACACTTGCTCCCAGCACCGGTTTCAACAACCGCTTCCTGAACATCGGTACCATGACGAATAAGGGTTTTGAACTCATGGTAAAAGGGGTGCCCATCCAGACTAAAGACGTTAACTGGATCTCTACCTTCAGCTATACCAATAATAAGAACGTTATCAATGGCGTAGAAGGAAATGGCGTATTGCCTTTTGCAGGTGGTTTTGGCCAGGTAGCTGCAGTGAACGGTTATTCCCTTGGTGCATTCTATGCCACCTTCTTTGCAAGGAATGCCGATGGATCTCTTTTACTGACTCCTGGTGGCCTCCCTCAGAGAGAAAGAGGTGTGCAAAAGGCTAATGGTACTTATACGGTAGGCCGTGATGCCAATGGCCAGCCGAGTGGTGCAATACTGAGTAAAGTGATCGGTAATCCCAATCCCAAACACGTACTGTCATGGGTCAACGAAGTGAACTATAAAAAATTCACTTTCCGGATGCAATGGGATGGTATGCTTGGTTTTGATGTTTTCAACTTTACCAAACGTGTTGGAGACAATGCTAACTATGGAGGCTTGAAAGGTTACGAAGCTGAACTGAAAGGCGAAGTAGCAAAAGGTACCAGCGTTGCACTGTTTTCCATCTTTGAAAACTGGATTGAAAAAGGTGATTTCGTAAAGCTCAGGGAATTATCTGCCGCCTATCTGATCACACCCAAAGCCGGTAAGTTCCGCGATCTCAGGGTTACTTTATCCGGCAGGAACCTTCTGTCTATAGACAATTACAGTGGTTATGATCCGGAAGTGAATGCTGCCGGCCAGGATAACGCGGTAAGAGGGTTTGATTTTGTGGAAGTGCCTTTACCAAGAACTTTCCAGGTTGGACTGAATGTTAATTTCTAAATCTTGCATCATGAAAAAGAAATCATTATATAGTATATACTTATCTGCAACTATGCTGTTGATAAGCAGCTGCAAACTGGACTATGTGAATCCGAACGGCCCTGTGGAAGACCAGGTGATCACTACCCGTGAGGGTTTGATCTCCCTGGCAGTAGGCGTGAAATCATACTATTCCACCAGTGGCCTTCAGGCCCTGATCACCGCGCCGGGTGCTACTTCCAGGGAACTGAAGGGAGTAACCACCTTCACTAACATTCTTGAGCTGGAAGCGGGCGGTACTGCTCTGCCAACTTTCAATGGTAATGTGAATGGATTGTGGAGCAGTATGCTGCGTAGTATGGTAATGGCAGAAAAACTAATCAAATATGCACCGCAGATAGTTTCACAGGAAGCTACTATGCAATCAGGCCTGGTGGCTTTTGGCTATCTTTTCAAAGCCATGTCTATCGGTGGCCTGGCCACTGCATTCGAACAATTCCCGATCCAGACGGACCTTGACAGCAAAGCTACTTTTGTTGCAAGAACAGCAGGTTTAACAGCCGCAGTAAAACTACTGGACGATGCAGTAGCATTACTGGCAGCCACCCCTCCTTCTACGGAATTTAATTCAAGGGTATTGGGCGGCGATTTTGTATTGCTGGATGTGATCAATACTTACCGCGCACGTTTCAACATGATGCTAGGCAAATATCCTGAAGCACTGTCTGCAGCCAATGCTGTAAATCTCAATACAAAATCACAATTCCTTTATACGAATCAAAATCCCAACCCTGTTCAGCAGCAGGTAATATTTTCAGCGAACTTCAAACCCCGCGCTAATTTTGGTCTGCCGGCAGGTTTTGTGGAAGCGGGTGATGGAAGGCTTGCTTTTTACCTCTCAACACCGGATGTTGTGGTAGGTGGCGAAACACTGAAAACGCTGAAGGGCTTTTTTGACGATATTGCTAAATCCATCCCTGTTTACCTGCCAGATGAAGTACGTCTGCTGAAAGCAGAAGCTATTATCAGAAGCGGAGGCAGCCTTGCTGATGCTGTAACACAGATCAATGCGGTACGTACACAAGCCGCGGGAGATGCTTTTGGTGTAAATGCCAACCTGCCTCCTTACAGCGGTGCTGTAACTACAGATGCTTTACTCCTGGAAGTTTATAAACAACGGAGCATTGAATTATTCCTGCAAGGCCTTCGTTTAGAAGACAGCCGCAGGTTTGGAAGGCCAGCACCGCCTACGAACCTGAACCCTGTTCCCACTACTTTTGAAAGGAACAGGAACTTCTATCCTTACCCTGACCAGGAAAGACTGACTAATCCAAACACACCGGCCGACCCGGCTATCTAATGTATACAAGGGAAGCTGTGCGCTGCGCAGCTTCCCTTCTTTCAATAATTCCGCATGAACAAGATCGTTTTCTTACTGCTCTTCTGTAGCCTGAATGCTTTTTCACAAACGGTATTGCTGAACAATAACAGTAAAACAATTCCACTAAAGGACCTGCAACATCACAGCATCGCCGTGATCAGCGACAACAGCCATCCCCTGTTCGACAGCATTGTTGCTAAATATGCCCCTGTTACTTTCTTTCATACCACCGGCGATTGGAATGATCTCAACGACCGGTTGAAACTTTATGATCTGCTCATTCTCCGTTTATCCCCCCAAACGACATTTGATAAAGCCCTGCTGGATTTTACCAGGGAACGAAAAGCGATCATCGTGCTGCAAGGCGATAAGCTCGCCCAACTCAATGACATTAATACGCCGGTGCTGTGGGCGCCACAGGAAAGCGATCTGTTCTCCGCCGCACAACTTCTCTTTGGCGGTATAGCTTCCGACAACAAGCTACCGTGGCAGTTCAGTGCGAAATACAAAAAAGGCACCGGCTCTCCTGTTGCTAAGATAAGATTGGGTTATGCCGGAAAGCCCCTGCAAATTGATTCCATTGCCACGATCATGGAACAGGCCATCCAGGGAAAAGCCACTCCCGGCGGTGTTGTGCTGGTGGTGAAAAATGGCAATATAGTGTTTGAACAAGCTTACGGCCACCAAACTTATTATGGCACAAGAGCAGTACGCACAGATGACCTGTACGATCTCGCCTCTGTTACAAAGATCGCTGCTACTACTCCCGCTGTGATGAAATTATATGATGAAGGCCGGCTTAGCTTACAGGATTATGTAAGCAAGTACGTAGCGCGCGCCCGCACTATAGATGATAAAAAAGACATCCGTATCCGTGAAGCACTGCTGCACGAAGCGGGTTACACACCTTATATCAAACACTTCGAAAAGCTGCAGCCATCAGACCTCAGCACAGATTCTTCTGCACAATATCCCGTGAAAGTAGCTGACCGGTATTATCTCCGTGCCCATTACTTTGAAGAGGTGATGTGGCCCAATACACTGGCTTCGCCGGTACTCACAAGGGGTAAATTCGTGTACAGCGATGTGAGCATGTATATGATGCGGGAGGTGGTAGAAAAGATCACGCACCGCAGGATGAACGAATATCTGCTGGATTCCCTTTACCTGCCGCTCGGATTACAAACCACCGGTTTCCTTCCCCGGAACCGTTTTGACAGCACCCGTATTGTACCTGCCACGGAAAACGACAGCTGGTTCCGCACCATGCAGGTCCGGGGATATGCCCATGACCCGGGCGCAGCCATGGCGGGTAATGTGAGCGGGCATGCGGGTTTATTTTCAGATGCCAATGATCTCGCTATCCTCTACCAGATGTTCCTGAACAAAGGCGTATACGGCGGAGAACGGTTTTACAAAGCTTCTACAATAGCATTGTTCACTTCCAGGCAATCTGCTGTAAGCCCCCGGGGCCTTGGGTTTGACCGCCCCGACCCTGCGAAGCAATATCCTTCCAGGTTTGCTTCAGCACAATCTTACGGGCACACAGGTTATACAGGAACGTTTGTGTGGGTGGACCCCGCAACAGATATGATCTGCATTATCCTTACCAACAGGGTCTATCCTGAAGTGATTGATAATGTAAACACCCTGCTGCGCATGAACATCCGCGGCCGGATATTAGACCAGGTATATCTGGCAATCCAAAAAAAGAATGATTAAATTGGAAACGTTTATCAAAATATACATGCATGTCACCAGTCTTATTATTTACCCTGGTTATCGTTTATTTTCTCCTGTTATTGGTGGTGGCCTGGTTCACTTCCCGTAACGCCAACAATGAATCCTTTTTTATCGGGAACCGCGGCTCCAACTGGATGCTCGTGGCTTTCGGGATGATAGGCACTTCACTCAGCGGCGTAACGTTTGTAAGTGTGCCGGGAACGGTGGGGATCGAATCCTTCTCTTATTTCCAGATCATTATCGGTAACCTGATCGGTTATATTGTAGTGGCATATGTACTGCTGCCCATCTATTACAGGATGAACCTTACTTCTATCTACAATTACCTGCAGGTGCGGCTGGGTTTTGCTTCCTATAAAGTGGGTGCCTCGTTCTTTATTCTATCCCGCATACTCGGTGCCACAGCCAGGTTATACCTGGTGGTGAACATCCTGCATTTTACGATACTGGAACGTTTTGGCCTGCCCTTCTGGGTTGCAGCCTTTGTGATCCTCCTGATGATCCTGCTGTATACTTTCGAAGGCGGGGTAAAAACCATTGTATGGACGGATACCCTGCAAACAGCCTGTATGCTGATAGGCCTTGTTGTATGCGTGTTCTACATCCTGAACAACCTGGATATGAGCCTCATGGATGGCACGCAGGCACTGGCAGAAAAAGGTTATTCCAATATCTTTGTAACAGACCCTGCCAGTAAATATTTCTTTGTGAAACAGATCGTAGCAGGTGCATTCATCTCCATCACCATGACGGGCATGGACCAGGAAATGATGCAGAAGAACATCAGCGTAAGAACACTGAAAGATTCTCAGAAGAACATGATGACCTTTGCCGTGATCTTTATGCTGGTAGTATTACTGTTCCTTTTCCTTGGCGGATTGCTGCAGCTGTTTGCAGAAAGTAAAAACATCGCCGCCCGTGGCGACAGCCTGTTCCCTACCATTGCATTGGAATACATGCCTGCTGCAGTGTCTATCATCTTTATCATTGCGCTGATCTCTGCACTGTTCCCCAGTGCGGACGGCGCTATTACTGCATTGACCGCATCTTTCTGTATAGACATCCTGGGTATTCAGCGGAATGACCATATGCCGGATAAAGAAAAGAAACGTATCCGCCAGATCGTACACCTGTCTTTTGCAGCGCTCTTTTTACTGATGGTGATGGTGTTCAAATGGATGAACAATCCGAGCATGATAGGTTTGATCCTGAAGATAGCCGCCTTCACTTATGGGCCGCTGCTGGGGCTTTTTGCCTTTGGCATCCTCACCAAACGCACGGTAAATGATGCCCTGGTGCCTGTAGTAGTAGTGATTTCACCTATATTGTGCTTTATACTGGATATGTTCCAGTCCAAGATCTTCGGTAGTTACCAGATAGGCCTGGAACTACTTTTCATAAATGGTCTTTTAACTTTCATTGGCCTATGGTCAATACCGGGAAAGAAAGAAATTAGTAACCCTTAATCTGATCGAATATGAACCCTGATACAAAAAAGCAATTTGTGAAAGTAACAGAGCAGTCTTCCCGCCACCGGCATTTAGAGCAGATGAGCGTGAAAGAAATACTAACGCACATAAATGAAGAAGATACAGGGGTACCTGCAGCAGTGCAGCAGGCAATCCCCGCCATAGAAGCATTTGTGCTGGCAGCGGCAGACAAGATGCTGTCCGGCGGCCGTTTGTTTTACATGGGAGCCGGTACCAGCGGCAGGCTGGGCATCCTGGATGCATCTGAGTGCCCACCCACTTACGGTGTGCCTTTTGACCTGGTGATAGGGCTCATTGCCGGAGGAGACAGTGCCATCCGCAGGGCAGTGGAAAATGCGGAAGACGATGAAACGCAGGGCTGGAGAGATCTTCAGCAGTTTAATATTTCAGAGAAAGATGTGGTGGTAGGCATTGCCGCCAGCGGTACTACTCCCTACGTAATAGGTGCATTGCGTAAATGCAGGGAGAACGGGATCCTCACGGGCAGTATCTCCTGCAACCCGGGCAGCCCCGTGAGCGATACAGCGGACTTTCCTATAGAAGTAGTGGTAGGGCCTGAATTTGTAACAGGCAGCACCCGCATGAAAAGTGGCACCGCACAAAAGCTGGTACTGAATATGATCTCTACCTCCCTTATGATACAATTAGGCCGCGTAGAGGATAATAAGATGGTGAACATGCAGCTTACCAACGATAAGCTGGTGGACAGAGGTGTAAAAATGCTGATGGAAAGAGCGCATATCAGCGATTATGAAAAAGCAAAACAATTGCTGGTGGAACATGGCTCCGTGAAGAAGGCACTGATGGCAATCGGTTCTTAATTTGCAAACGCTTACATCAACCAAATAAAAAAAGGGTCCTGGTAATACCGGGACCCTTTCAGTTATCTGTTAAAGTACTTGTTCACAGCGTCTGTTCTGCTGCGTACATGCAGCTTCTCGTAAATGTTATGTACGTGCCGGCGGACTGTTTCAATGCTAATGAATAAATTTCCGGCAATCTCTTTATACAGGAAACCTTTGGACAGTTGGTCCAGGATCTCTTTTTCCCTGGAGGTCAGTGCTTCCAGGGCGGGATTAGGTTTTGCCTGTTTCTGGAAATAAGCCACCACCCTTCTTGCGATCTGGGAACTCATGGGCGAACCACCATCGTGCAGATCACGAATAGCGTCCAGTAATTCTCCAGGTGATGTTTTCTTGAGTATATATCCACTGGCACCTGCTTCAAGGGCCATAAAGATCTTGTCGTCATCTTCATAAACCGTCAGCATCATGAATTGCATGTCGGGGTATTCAGCTTTCAACCGGATAATACATTCAATTCCATTCATTCCGGGCAGGTTGAAGTCCATCAACACTACATTGGGCAACAATTGGGGCACCTTTTCAAGAGCAATTTCTGCATTGTTGAAAGCTCCAATACACGCGTATCCTTCCGAGCCATTGATCAGGAGCTCCATGGCAGACCGGATATCATGATTATCTTCAACAATAGCCACAGAGATGATATCCATGCTATTTTGTAGCTTTTTTTTCGAATATACCATCATTTCAGTTTAAAGTCATAACACCAAAATGTTATAAAAATCAAATTTAATTTAATTTAATGGTATATCTAAGAAAACTGTTGTACCATCTTGAGAGATAATGTCTGCCTGGCCATTCACCTGCTGCATCCGCTTCTCTATATTTTTGATGCCGTTGCCGAACAGGCGTACCTTTTCAGGATCGAAGCCCTGCCCGTTATCCTTGATCATGATGGTCATATTTTTAAAAACTTTTACCTCAATGATAACATCTGTAGCCTTGGAATGCTTCAAAACGTTGTGTAAAGCTTCTTTAACTGCCAGGTAAATGTGCCGGCGGGTACCTCCGCTTAATTTAACGTTGGGGATGTTTTCCGGGATAATGAAGTGATGCTGGATATGTGCATGCTCCAGGAAGTCTGCCGCAAAGCTCCGCATATAAGCAATAAGGTTGGCCAGGGAATCGTTGGAAGAGCTCATCGCCCAGATGATCTCACTCATTTTGTCCACCAGCTCCCCTGCTGCTTCGGAAATGCGTTCTATCTCTTTCGTTTGCCCGGTATCCTTGATCTTCCGTTTGGCGATCTCGCTCAGCAAACGGATAGTAGACAGGCCGGAACCCAGATCGTCGTGCATATCGCTTGAAATACGGGCTCTCTCCTGGTCTACTGCCTGTTCCTTTTCCAGCTTCAGCTTCTCGTTCCTGATCTTGTAATCCAGGTAGAGGGCAGAGAAGTAATAAGCGATACCCAATACCAGCAACAGTAACAGGAACCTGAACCAGAGCGATTGCCAGAACGGGATCCGGATCACGATCTCCAGCGTGGTAGGCACGGTGTTCCATACTTCATCGTTATTACAGGCTTTTACCTTGAAGATGTAATTACCGGGCCGCAGATTGGTATAACGTGCCATGCTCTGATTCCCCGCCATCAGCCAATCTTCATCTGCTCCTTCCAGCATGTACTGTACTTTGTTCTTGAGGGGATTGGTGAATTCAAGCGGCACATATTCAATAGCGATCGTGTTCTGGTTATACGGCAGTTCTACTCTTTTTAGCAGTGAAATGGTAGTGTCTGATTTAAAAGGCTTATCCAATACTTCCAGGCGTTTAATGATCACCTGTGGCGTGAAGGGGTTATTCCTGAAGTTCCGGGGATAAAATCCTGTTACGCCACGGATACCACCGAAGAACAGCTCCCCGTCCATAGACTTGAAGTAGGCGCCGGTATTAAATTCGTTGGATTGCAGCCCATCTTCAAAGTTATAGGTCACCAGGTTATCAGAATTCTGTTTGATCTGTGTAAGCCCTTTGTTATGACTGACCCAGATACCATCTTTATCATCTAACAGTACCCCATATACGTAATCGCTCACCATACCCGTATAGTCATAGCTGTTATAGTGCGATTTCAGCTTGTATTGTTCCGTAAGGATGAGCAGGCCTTTGTTAGTGCCTAACAACAGTTCCTTATGCGCGTTCTTATTAATGGATTTGATCTCCAGGTCTTTCAGCTCCAGCGGGATCTTTTCCCATACACTTCCTTTGGCATCTCTCCAGTAGAGATTAGCCCGGGTGCCTATGTACTGGTTGCCCCAAAAGTCCTCAAAGAAACAGGTAAGCTGCTCTCCGGGGAAACGGTGAACAATAGCTGCCTTATATCCTTTCTCTGCTTCAGAGAACATCAGCAGATACTCCCCGTAGTTGAAATAGGTTTCGCCATTGGGGCGTTTGCTGATGAAGGGATAGATATCATCCTGCGCCGGCAGGCCCAATGATTGTAAACGCGGGGTAAGGTCGCGGAACTGTTCTGTTTTAATATCGAACAACCCTATGCTCCCTCTCACAAAATGCAGCCAGAGGGATTCATAATCTTCCCGGCAAATGCTATGCAGGCTGTTCACCGGGAATTTGCCCGGCGTTGTTTCATTGGAGATCCTTTTGAGGTACTTCCCTCCTTTCTCATAAATATCCAGCCCATCCTGCAGCAGGCCAACATACAAGCGGCCATCGTCATGTTTATAAACAGCTTTTACAATGTTGTGGGTGATACGCGGAGAGCGATAGAGAGAGAATACTTTTTTATTGGGTGAATATTTCTTCAGACCATCACCATCTGTTCCTATCCACATATTATCTGCCCCGTCCCGGTAAAGGGAAATGATCTTGTTGTAGGAGTTGGCCTCGAAGGTATTAAAGCTGGTGATGTGATTCACCACTTCGTGATTGGCTATGCTGTAGATCACGATACCGTTATTTCCGCCTATCCAGGCATTCCCTCTGTCGTCCACTTCTATGGCAGTGGGTATGAACAGTTCACCCAGCTCGTTACGGTCCACTATGGGAAGGTCCGTATACTTATTCCGTTTGGTATCGAAAATGGTGATATGGCCGGCACTGGCCAGCAGCAAAGAATCTCCGTTCAATACTTTCATTACTGCTTTCTCCGCTAAAGTAGGCAGGCAGAAAGTAGTTAAGCGGGTAGTATGGATATCCATTTTCACCAGTTGCTGGGATTCAAAGGACATCCAGATATTATTGCCCTGTTTCACCACCGCCTGTGGTACCTTTTTACGCTTTACGATGGCAGGCGGATAGAGGATGATCTTCTTCAGTTCATAAGTGATATTATCCAGGAGGTATAATCCTTTCAGCGGACGCCATACCCAGAGGGTCTGCGTGGCTTCATCTTCTCCAAGGATGAGGAACTTGCGGGTAAAATCCCTTTCCGCTTCATTTACATAAGTAGTGTCCAGGAAGATAGCGCGGAAAGTGTTCTTATACCGGTCGTACAAGCTAATGCCCAGGTTATGGGACACGAGCATCTGCCGGCGGCTGTCCTGGTAAAAAGAATGGTTGCGGGTACCCTGCAGGCCAAAGCTTTTAATAATGGCACGCCCCTGCTGGGATACGGAATTATACAGGATGCGCTCTTCCGGTTTTGCATTAGACCTGTTTTCAGAAGGATTGAAACGGTATTCGTTAAAAACATAGCCATCAAAACGGTTTACCCCATCAAAAGTAGAGATCCAGATAAATCCTTCATCTCCCTGGATGATACTGTAAATACTGCTTTGAGACATTCCTTTGTCCACCCCGTATGCGTCAAAATTATACGTCCTGTCCTGTGCAGGAGCAGGTAGGGCAATGGCGATAAACCATAGGGTAACCAGGATGCCAAGTTGTATTGCTGATCGCATTAATTGGTTATAAAGCTATTAGCTGGTTTACGGTAGATGCAAATATAGAATTCTGCGCTACACTTTCTAATTTATTCGTATTTTTCTTATATATTATTCTTATAATCATCAGATATGAAACCTGCTATATTGCTTTTCATCCTGTTCATGGGAACACATACTTATGCACAAACATCTCCATCGCCTTACAAGATCCGTTCATTAACCACCGCCCCTATTAACAGCATCCGGGGCCTGAGTGTTGTAACTGATTCCATAGTATGGGTATCCGGTACGCAGGGTAAAGCGGGCAGAAGCACAGATGCGGGCAACTCCTGGGAATGGTATGATATTCCTGGTTGCGACACGGTGGATTTCCGGGATATAGAGGCCTTTAACAGTGAGAGGGCCGTAATCGTATCTTCAGGGGAACCGGCCAGGATCTTTCTCACAGTTGATGGCGGAAAGAACTGGAAACAGACCTATTACAACGATACAAAGGGAATTTTTTTAGACGCCATGGATTTCTGGAATGAGCGGGAAGGTGTGATCATCGGAGACCCCATCAATGATCTCTTCACTATCCTCCGTACCAGCAATGGCGGAGAAACCTGGGAACCGATGACGGGGCCTAAAGCATCTGCCGGAGAAGCCTGTTTTGCCGCCAGCGGCACTACGTTAAGGGTACTGAAAGGCAAAGACTTTGCATTTGCCAGCGGAGGCACCGTATCCCGTTTTTTCCGTTTTAACGGCAATTCCTGGCATATTACCGCCTGGCCCGCTACACAGGGGCTCTCTACTACCGGCATCTTTTCCTTTGCCTTTCGGGACGGATCAAATGGTGTTGCCGTAGGAGGAGATTACAAGGATGTGATGCAGGAAAACCGCAACTGCCTGATCACCAAAGATGGCGGGCGCACCTGGACGGCCCCGGTACTGGCCCCCCGCGGTTACCGCACGGGGGTTGAATACCTGGACAGTAAACGGCTGATCGTTACCGGTCCCTTTGGTACAGAGCTTTCAGGGGATGGCGGCAGCACCTGGTTTCCACTGGGTAATGATCCACAGGGCTATCACGTAATCCGCAAAGCTAAGAACGGCAGCAGGGTATATATGGCAGGAGGAAAAGGTCGTATAGCGGTACTTGATATAAAGAAATAACAGCCAGGAAAAAGGCGCCCTGGAAAGGAGCGCCTAAATTTTTAATACGCTTATTGTATCACAACCGGAACAATAGGTTAAAGCAAAAAGTACATGTTACCTAAGTTAACACATATCACTGCAATATTTCAGCGAACTTCGCCAATACTGCATTTTTTATTGTAAAAGCGCCTTTTAGTCCTTTAAATGCAACAAAAAATATACTACAACAGTAGATTTTTTCATTAATTTAGATTGATTTAGGCTGTTAAAGGCCCTGGTAACTATTATTGTAATTGAAATAGATCGGCGCGATGCAAGTGGCAACATCTTCGGGTAAGTACTCGATTAAACATTATCCGGACACAATTCAAACGTGGAAAAAGGAAGGGAACTATTTTTATTTCTATACCTCTACCACCATCCTCGAACTTCGGGTTATTTCCGATAAGATCGTTCGATTCCGCTACGCGGCGGATGGGCAATTCCAGCGGGATTTCTCTTATGCAGTGAGTGAAAAACTGGAAGAATCCCCCGAATTCTTCGACATCCGCGAATGGGCAGATTCCTTTGAGATCATCACTACCGCAATCCGGGTGTTCGTATCCCGGGAAAACCTGCGGATCACTATTACGGATATAGACGGGCGGATCATCAACCAGGATGAAACCGGTTTCCACTGGCAATATTACCTGCAAAAAGGCGGAAAGATCGTGTACTGCACCAAACTGGTACAGGAAGGCGAGGCTTTTTACGGCCTGGGTGACAAAGCAACGGAACTGAACCTCCGCGGTAAACGGTTAGAGAACTTTGGTACGGATTCCTACGGATTTAGTAAGGATACCGACCCTTTATACCGCAATATTCCTTTCTATTACGGCCTGCATAACGGCATAGGATATGGTATCTTCTTCGACAACACTTTCCGCACCCTGTTCGACTTTGGGCATGAAAGGGACGATGTGAGCAGTTTCTGGGCACGCGGAGGAGAAATGAACTATTACTTCATTTATGGCCCCGAGCTTTTAAAGGTGGCCGAATCATATGCCCGCATTACCGGAACCGCAGAGCTGCCCCCTTTATGGGCACTTGGGTACCATCAATGCCGCTGGAGCTATTTTCCTGACAAAAAAGTGCAGGAAATAGGTAAAACCTTCCGCGAAAAAGGCATCCCCTGCGACGCGCTTTACCTTGATATCGATTATATGGAAGGGTTCCGCTGCTTTACCTGGAGTAAAGAAGGTTTCCCTGACCCTAAAGGCCTCTTGAAGGACCTCGCCCAGCAGGGCTTCAAAACCGTGGTGATCATAGATCCCGGCATCAAAGTAGATCCTGAATACCCCATATATAAGGAAATGGTAGAAGAAGGATATGCCTGCAAACGGGCAGATGGTGCTTTGATGGAAGGAGATGTATGGCCGGGTAAATGCGTATTCCCTGACTTCACCAATCCCAAAGTAAGGGAATGGTGGGCCAGCCTGTTCCAGGGCCTTACAGATACCGGCGTGCGGGGTGTTTGGAATGATATGAACGAACCTGCCGTATTTGAACTGGGCACATTCCCGGAAGATGTACGGCACGACTACGATGGAGAAAATGTAAGTCACCGTAAAGCACATAACGTATACGGCCACCTCATGAGTAAGGCTACGGCTGCAGGGTTGAAGAAACACCTGATGCCGCACCGCCCCTTTGTGATCACCCGCTCTGCCTATTCCGGCACGCAACGCTGGAGTTCTGTATGGACGGGAGATAACATCGCTTCATGGGAGCATCTCTGGCTGGCTTCCGTACAATGCCAGCGCCTGGCTGTTTCCGGTTTGTCTTTTGCCGGCAGCGATATCGGCGGATTCATCGGGGAACCCGATGGTGAATTGTATACCCGCTGGATCCAGCTGGGAGCTTTCCACCCGCTGATGCGCACCCACTCTGCCAGCAACGATACTGGTTTTGACCAGGATCCCTGGAGCTTTGGGCCGGAATACGAAGCGGTGGTAAAATCGTTTATCCAGCTGCGTTATCGCCTGCTGCCCTACTTATATACCACATTCTGGCAATATGCAGCATATGGAACGCCTATGTTACGCCCGCTGGCTTTTGTGGCACAGGAAGATGAGAACACGCACGATCTCAATCATGAATTCCTGATGGGAGACAGCATCCTGATCAGCCATGTCAGCGAAAAAGGCATGAAAGAAAAATCAGTATACCTGCCTGCAGGTACCTGGTACTACTATTTCAACGATGAGCGCTTCAGCGGAGGTAAGGCGGTAACAGTACCTACTCCTCTTGCAGAAATGCCTGTGTTCATAAAGGGCGGCTCAGTGATCCCGCAGTATCCGGACATGCAATATGTGGGAGAACGTCAGATCATGGAAATGATCCTCCAGGTATACCATGGAGAAGGCACTACCCACAGCATACTGTACGAAGATGCAGGCGATCATTACGCTTACAAAACAGGGCAATATAACCTGATACGCTTCAAACAAACATCAGAAGCACAGCATTTCCGGTTAAAAAAGAAGTTTGTAGGCCGCTATGAAGCGGATTACCTGCATCACCGGGTAAAGGTACACGGGCTGCCTTTTAAGCCAACGGAGTACGTTGTAGACGGAGAAGCCAAACCACTTCAACCGCAGCATTGGGTGAACGGAATTGTGGAACTGCTGCTGGAAAGACAGTTTGAAGAATTAATATTGAGGTAGATGATAGGGGTACTCCCTGTGTTTTCCGTCTTTAAATTAACTGAAAACAAGATCACTATACCGCTTTTGCCAGTCGATCGGGGCCGGAATATGCGTGCTGCCTGGAGGTAGCCCGCAAATTCCGGCTTATTTATTGCACTGTGAGCGCGGTACAATAAAAAAGACTTGGCTAAAAAACACCAATCAACTATATTTGTCCACAAATTTGATAGACTAATAACATCATGGCCCATTTGAACTTGTTAGCATTTTCGATTGGCGGGTTCATGTTCTTCATAGGACTTGAATACCTTGTTTCGCGCAGGACGGGAAAGAACTACTTTCAGTTTGCGGAATCCATCGCCAACCTTAATATAGGTATTGCGGAGAGATTACTGGATATTTTTGTAACGGGGTTATTCTATTTCTTCTTTGATTTTATCTACCGCAATTTTGCCTTGTGGCATTTTAAGCCAACCTGGTATACCTGGTTCCTCCTGTTCCTGGCCACAGATTTTGTGTGGTACTGGTACCATCGCCTTGCGCATGAGGTGAACATCCTCTGGGCTGCGCACGTGGTACATCACCAGAGTGAAGACTTCAATTACACGGTTTCTGCCCGTATCACGGTTTTCCAGGCAGCTTTCCGTTCTTTGTTCTGGGCAGTGCTGCCTTTAATGGGCTTCTCTCCTGCTATGATCACTTCCCTCCTGCTGGTACATGGGTTGTATCCTTTCTTCATTCACACGCAAACCATCGGCAAACTGGGCATCCTGGAATATTTCATGGTAACACCTTCCCATCACCGTGTGCACCACTCCTCCAACGAAAAATACCTGGATAAGAACTACGGAGATGTATTGATCATCTGGGACAAAATGTTTGGCACTTTCACGAAAGAAGAAGATGACGAGAAATGTGTATATGGATTGACCACACCACTGAAAAGCCACAGTTTCCTCTGGCAGCAGTTCCACTTCATGCTGGAATTGTGGACGGCCTTCAAAAGGGCTACCAACTGGAAAGGCCGCTGGAAAGTGCTTTTTGGCAAACCCGATGATATTGATCCCAATATCAGGCCGCAACTGGAACTGATATGGCTAAGGCAACGCGGGCCGCAGGAACAAACAAAGGGTCAGCGGATCTACGTGGTATTGCAAACAGGACTGAGTATTGTTCTCCTCTTCCTGACCACTTTATTTGAACATTATATCCCGGCGGGATTATCTGTTTTCATCGTGCTGTTCATTATTGTGAGCCTGATGAACTCAGGGGCTATACTGGAGCAAAAGAAATGGTTCTTCTACCTTGAATACAGCAGAATGTTGCTGCTGGCAATCGCTTTCCTGTTCTACGTTCCGCACCTCTATGTATTTATGAGCGTATTACTGTTTGTGGGATTGCTTACTTTCTACTTTTCAAGGATCAGAGCATACTTCTACCGCTGGTTATTCCAATAGGTAATTATCCCTCTATGAAAAAATATCTCTTTGCCTGTGTTGTCCTGTTTTCGGGCTGTGTTTCCAATTACCAGTCCACCACCTTTTATGTAAAGAACAATACTAATAAGCCACTGAACTTTAAAGCGAGCGTGGAAAAATATACTTCCATAGGCCCCCAGGTAATGACCGTACCTTTCACGGTCCTACCGCAGGATAGTGTATTGGCGAGAAGTGTTAAACTAAGGAAAGACCTTCCTCCCACCGCATGGTTTACGGAATTTATCATCTTCCCTGCAGACAGTGTAAAGCTGAATGATCCTAAGAACGCAGGCAACTGGGTGAAAACCACAGATGCAAAAGGTAATCCTGTTTATACTTTTAAACTTGCCCAATGAGAGCTTTTTTTGTTCTCCTGTTCCTATGCTCCGGCTTTACCGCCATGGGGCAGGACCTGTTTGCCAGGCTGCAGGCCATCTCCAACAGCGGCACTGATTTCTTCAATGTAGATGGTATTGAGATCACGAGCCAGCAGGTAGACATTCCTTTTACTGAAAAGAGCATCCGGAAGAAGTATAAAAAGTACGATCTTAAAACGCTGGGAACAGACAGCCTGCTCCCCTTTCCCAACTTCTATAGTGCTACATCCACCGAAGTGTTTCCCGGCACTACACAGATCACTTCTTATTACTTTATTGAAGGTGTTACGGCGATTACATTTGCATCGGTCAACAAAAAAGACCAGGTGTTTGAAAGGGAATTTGTTAAGCTGATCCGGGATAAAAGCATTCCTAAGAGCGTATACACGCCGGTAGCAATAGACAGCATCAACTTTGCAGGCAGGAAAATACATTTAGGAAGAAGTTGTTACTGGATGGGTGTAAACAATGTACAATGCCCTCATTACGGGCAATTTAACTGGAGTGTGCATCAAACGCAGGAAGATGCTGCGCAAAGCGTGACCAGCCAGAAGAATATGATCAAAGCAAAGAAAAGCGGAAAGATCGTGTCTGAAGAACCGGTGGATGTGATCTTTGAAGGCGCTGCGGTAAAAGCGGAAAAAGCAGTGTACGATTTTAAAGGTGTTACAGGTTTGTTAGCAGGCATGAGCGGTGGTAAAACCCTGACCATTTATTTTGTAAGTGCCCCTATAAGAGATCATTATGTGAGTTGTGTGATGAGCTTCTGGAATAATGATGTAGTGAATCCAAGCGGGCTTCCACCACTTTTGGAGCAGGTGATGAAGTTGAAATGATTATAAAAAACAAGGCGGTTAAAAAATAGCCGCCTTGTTTGCAGAAATTCATTCCTTACAAAAAGGCTGACCAAACGGTCAGCCTTTTTCAATTTATTGTGGATACCCGGTATTCTGTTTCATACCACTCACATCTATTTCACTTCTTGGGATAGGCAGGATATTCCTGTAATCGCCAGGTGCCAGCGTAATAGCTTTCCAATGGTCCGGTGCAGCTCTTACCAGTGTTTCTTTTTTCCTGGTAAGGTCATACAGGCGGAAGCCTTCTCCGAAAAGTTCTTTCCTTCTTTCGTTACGGATCTCCAGCTTCAGGGCTGCTCCGGTGTTTACGGATTTAACAGCACCTGTTATAGCTCTCTTCTGTACTTCAAACAATGCGTCCTGTGCCAAAGCATCGTGCCCTTGCTCAGATTCACCCTCTGCTTCAATCAGGTACATTTCAGCAGAACGGATCATTGGTACGTTCAGGTCCCATGAACCACGGAAGAGGAATTTATTGATCAGGTAACCATCCCTGGAGAACATGATCTCATCGCGTTGCAGCGGGTTTCCGGTTGCTCCACCCACCATGGCTTTGTTCACAAAGAATTGTTTTTTGCGGATATCGGCATCTGCAAAAAGATCGATGAAGGTTTTTGTTGCACGGAAAGTGCTGTATCCAATATCATAAGGATCCAGGAAAGATGCAATCTGTACGTAACCGGTATTATCGTCAGAACGGTATACCAGGGTCCAGATCCATTCAGATGTTTTATCTACGAATCCGTTGAGCAGTACACTTCCTGCAGGTAATGCATAACCGGTACGGGCAAGTTTTGCATGTTCTACTGATTTATCCCAGATCTGCATATCCTGGTAAACCCTTGCCAGTAATGCATTCACCGCATTGATGGTGAGGCGGCCTCCATTGTTGGTACGGGTAGTGCTGATATTTTCCTTTGCAAAGAGGAGATCTGCGAGGATGAAATCATAATCGTCTTTCACAGTACCTCTTCCTGGTATCTTATCATTTGGCCCCAGTACTTTGTCTACAACAGGAATACCCTGTGAGGCAGGATCAACAGAAAATGGCTGTGCAAACTGGCGTACCAGTTGCAAATGCGCCCAGGCACGTAACGCTCTTGCTTCTGCCAGGAAATCTTTCTTGGAAGCTTCACTCAGCGTTGTTGATTTAGGCAATTCTGTGATGGCCACATTGGTATTAGTGATCAGCTTGTAACCACCTGTAAAGAATCCTCCGCCATAACCGGCTGTGGGTGATTGCAGATATTGGTATTCTGTTACAAAGCGGCTGTAGTTACCTGTAGATACAACCAGCAGGTCCCCACCTTTTACATCAGAGGTTAAGGATGCCTGTGTATTGTATGTTGAAGTAGTGATGAGATCGTACAATCCATTCATCGCTGCTTCTACTCTTTCCGGTGTAGAGAAAGCGGAAGCTGCATCGATCTGCGCAAAAGGCTTTGTATCTAAGAAGTCCTTGCTGCAGGATACTGTAGTAACAGCAAGTATAAAAAGTAATCGTTTCATAATTAAAAGTTTTTCAAGTTAGAAACCAACATTCAATCCCACAGAATATGTTTTCACATTGGGAACATCATTATCTGCTGTTCCTGCAATGCTCATTTCGGGATCTACTCCTTTATGCTTAGCCCATGTAGCTATATTTTCAGCTGACACATACACACGAACGTTTGCTAAAGGTGTTCTATTGATCAATGACTTTGAAAGTCTGTAACCCAGTGTTACATTTTTCAGCCTGGCATACGTTCCGTCAAAAAGGAAACGGGAAGAAGTATTGTTGCCGAGATCTGTGTTCCTTGGTACGAACCGCGGAACATCTGTAACATCTCCCGCTTTTTTCCAGGCCCTGAATGCATCTGTACCCAGTTGCTGACCGGGAGTAACACCATCATGTGAAAGCTGCGCGAGTGAGTTATCGTAGATCTTACCGCCAACACTGAAGAAGGTGAGGATGCTCAGGTCGAAATCTCTATAAGAAAGGTTATTATTGAAACCGCCATAGAATTTTGGCAATGCAGAGCCCATATCATATCTCGTAGCGAAATTGTAATCTTTGGTCTTTACCTTTTTACCGGTAGCTGCATCATCCTGGTACCATTGTGGTCTGCCATCTGCCGGATCTACGCCCGCGTATTCCCTGATGTACCATTGGTAACGGTCCTGACCTACTTTCCAACGTTGGCTACCATTCAGAAGTGAGTCAACATTCATTTTCTGGATCACGTTCTTTGTAGTGGTAATGTTAACAGAGGAGGTCCAGTTAAACCTGCCGGTTTGGAAAATGTTTGCCTCTAACATAGCCTCAATACCAGAGTTCTTCATTTTTGCAAGGTTGGTAGCAATAGTGGTGAACCCGGTGAGGTTAGATAAGGGCTGATCAAACAATACATCTTTTGATTGTCTTGAATAATAAGCGAATTCAGCCCTGAAGCGTTTCAGGAAAGAGAATTCAAGACCAAGGTCAAGTACCTCGTTGGTTTCCCAGCGTAACTTTGTGTTTTCCAGCTGCGTGTAGCTGATACCGGGTAAACCATTGTATTTGTTAGCAGTTCCATACAAGCCAAGGCGGGCATATCTGCCGGTAAGGTTATCATTACCTGAAGTACCATAGCTGGCTTTGATCTTCAACTCGTCTATCCATTCCTGGCTTTGCAGGAATTGTTCTTTACCAATCCTCCATCCACCACCTACTGACCAGAAGGTTCCGAAACGGCTGTCTTCTCCAAAAATAGAAGAACCATCTCTCCGTAACCCGGCAGTGAGGTAATAGCGATCAGCAAAATTATAATTGATCCTGGAGAAAAGGGAAGAGATCCTTTTTTCAGTAATAGAAGAAGAAGTAGCTACAGGAGTTGCTGCTGCAGAAAGTTCCACAATACCATCGAAAGGAAAACCGGTAGCGTTGGCGCTGAAGTTTTCATACCTGTACTTTACTGCTTCCTGACCTACCAGCACATCTACTGAATGCCTGCCAAACTGGTGTCCATAATTCAATGTATTGGTGAGCGTGAGCACGATATCCCTTGGGCGGAATTTGATAGTACGGCCTTTTACGCTGGCACCATCCCCATTCACCGGGTTGTAAAACTGCGTTTCAAGGATGTCTATATAGTCTGCTGTTCCGGATGTTTTAAATCTGAAATCTTTCAGGAAGGTAAGCTCAGCCCAGCCATTCACGATACCTCTTACCGTTTTAGCCTGGTAGATGTTCTTTTTGCCCAATCCTACGGGATTGTAGTCAAACACTACGGGTGTACGGTAGTTGTACAGGTAACCGCCGGCAGGGTCCGGAATAGGGGCTCCCTGTGCATCCAGCCTGTATAAAGGATATACACTGGCCACTGTTTCTGCAAACCGAACAGGGTTTGCTGCACCTCCTGCACCTGCAGGCGTATTTTGTTCTGTATAGGAAAGTGTGGTGTTGGTACCTACTTTCAGGAAGCTGGTGGCGTTATTTTCAAGATTGATCTTGGCATTATACCGTTTGAAATCGGATGCCAGTACAATACCTTTTTGATTAAAGTAACTGCCTGCGAGGTAGAACTTTGTTTTTTCATTACCACCGGAAACATTAATACCATAATCCTGCGTACGTCCCTGGTTCAGGATAGCATCCCTCCAATCTGTATCGTAAAGTAACCTCACACCAGGATTGAGCGTACCATCTGCTCCGTAAGGGCGTGTGCTGCTATAAGGGATACCCGTTACACCAAGCGCAGCGGAATCGCTCATATTTGCTTTGTTAGCTGCGGTAGCAGGATTATCTCCGGCAGCCAGGTTGGCATTATAGTAATAATCCCACCAGTACTTGTAATATTGCGAAGCATTCATCATTTTGTGACGATCCACCGCAATAGAAGACCAGCCGTTGCTGGCAGTAAAGTTAATATTAGATTTACCGGAGCGGCCTTTTTTAGTGGTGATCACGATCACACCGTTAGCTGCCCTTGAACCATATAAACCTGCTGCGGTTGCATCTTTCAGTACAGTGATGGTTTCAATATCTTTCGGGTCTAATGTGGCAAGTACGTTGGCTGTAGTAGAAGCCTGCGTGAAATCTCCTTCTGTGATAGCAACCCCATCCAATACATAGAGTGGCTGACTACCGGCCAGGAATGATCCCACACCGCGGATCCTTACCGTACTGGAGCCGCCGGGCTGACCGGATGCACTTTGCACGGTGATACCTGTAGCCTGCCCTTGCAGGGCTTTTTCAAATGACGGTAAAGGGCGGGTTTCCAGTACATCTGATTTAATTGTAGAAGCACTCCCCGTAAAAGATGATTTTTTCTGGCTGCCATAAGCTAACACCACTACTTCATCCAGTGCTTTTTCACTGGAGAGTAAAACAACATTGATCACGGATTCTGTGCCGATGGCTACTTCTTTTGTTTCCAGTCCAACGGAAGAAAAGATAAGGGCTTTGGCCGTAGAAGGTACTTGTAAAGAGTAGGTCCCATCTTCTTTAGTAATAGAGCCAGAGCTGCTGCCTTTAATACTGACAGTGGCAAAGGCAATAGGGGCAGAAGAGTTATCTGTGACTTTCCCCGAAATGGTCCTGGTCTGTGCAATGGCTGGCAGGATCGCCATCATGGCAAGCCAAAGGAAAAGCGCTTGCTTCATAATCATTAGCGTTTTGATTTGTTGAGTAATTTAGATTTGGTTTATCCCGATTTAGTTATGCGATAGGGGGACATGTAAAACATAGATTCATACCTGGCAAAGGTGGCGGTATAGCCAGATGGGAAATTGGTTCACGTATGCAAAAAATTAATAAAGGGCATGAAAGTAAAACTTCATCTGCATAAGCACGAGTAGTTTAGGTTAATAAAAAGGAATATTAGGGATTCCTACGTTTCGTCGATCTAGATTTTTTGTATGGGGGCAAGATAAGAATAACCGCTTATCCAGTTAATAACACAAACGTTTGATTCCAAAACATGAAAAGTTTGAGAATCAGATTATTATTATAACTTATTTGTAATCCGGAGCGGGTTATGCCATTGCTTCATCCACCTTATCTACTACACTGCCATTGATACCGGCGTTGAGATGTTTGGTACCATAGAGCAATAACTTCTGTAATATAGCATGCAGCACCCTTGTGTCTACCGGTTTGCGGATATAACCGTCCATCCCCAGCAGGATGAACTCCTGTTCCTGCTCTTTAAAGGCGTCTGAGGAAACAGCCACAATGGGGATGTGTTTCAGCTGTTCATCTTCCCGTAGTGTGCAGAAGGTTTCGCGGCCGCTCATAACGGGCATATGCAGGTCCATCAGGATCACATCGGGCATCACGCTGCGCGCCATCATTACCCCTTCTGCCCCATCGTGGGCAAAACTTACCTGGGTAATACCGATGCGGGCCAGGAAATGTTTCATGATCATGTGATCAATTTCGTTATCATCCATTACTACCACTTTTGTGTCTGCCGGCAGGGGCAACAATGCCGTGGAAGAGGATTGAGCATTATCTGTATCTGTGCTTAGTTTAAGTGGCAGTGTGATCAGGAAATTACTTCCTTCTCCCGGTACACTGCTCACCTGAATGTTACCACCCAGTAATTCTGCCTTGCGCTTGGCAATGGCCAGGCCCAGGCCGCTTCCGCCATATTGCCGGTATACTTCTTTATCTCCCTGCTCAAAAGGCCTGAAAATAGCCTCCTGCTGCGTAAGTGAAATACCATTACCCTGATCGCAGATCTGGATCAGGATGCTGTTGCTGTTATGCAGGCATTTTATCCGGATGTCTTTCTCAGCAGGAGTGAATTTGATGGAGTTGGACAATACGTTATTGATCACCTGCGCCAGCATCACTTTATCGCTCATAATGGTTTCCGGGAAACGGCTGTCCATTTCCAGGTGTAGTACTACAGATTTAGTACTGGCAATACTTTGGTATATGCTCACGGTGTTTTGCAACCATTCTTTCAGGGAGAAAGGTTCCAGCTTCACGTCGTCGTTTTTACCGGCTTCTATTTTTGATAGCTCTAACACGTTGTTAATTAGTTCCATGATATTATTACTCGTGGCACCCAGGTTTTTGGCCATCTGCCTTGCCTGCGGATCTGCTGCTTCTGCATTGCTCAGTATATTACTGAGCATTTCACTGATGCCTATAATGGCGTGCAAAGGCGTACGTATTTCATGGCTCAGTTCACTGATGAACTGCGATTTAGCCACATTGGCCTTATTGAGGGCACTGGTACGCTCTTCCACGAGTTGTTCCAGGTGCTGGCTGTAAACCAGGAGCTGCTTACGCTGTCTCTCATTTTCGTTCCGGCTTTTCATCAGGGAAGTGTTCCTGCTGCGCAGGGTACGGAGCAGGTCCATGATATTGTGCTGGTACAGGCTGATAGCCAGGTAATTAAGGAACAATACTACAGGCATCACCATCCAGCGGTACATGTTCTGGGTGGTTTCTGTAAGTGGCAAAGGTTCCACAAGATCATAATAATAAATGAACTCCAATAGCACCAGGCAAATAATTGGCATCAAAGCACAAATAAACCGGGGAATCTTTTCCTGGGGGCGCCAGATCAGCAGTGCTACGCTCATCAGGAACACAGCCAGCAGCTGTACTTCCGTAACACGCCCAAGGATGCTGCCGTAATACAGGATAATGGAGATGAAGATAGCATGTAAGCCAATACGGGAAGCGATGAAGTGCTTTTTATAGTTCAGCCAGATCATTGTAAAGAATGCCGGGCAAAAAAGCAATACTGCGGGTACAAGTATGTACAGGGAATGTAAGAGCAGGTAAAATGCCACGCCATAGATAGCCACGAGTATTCCCGTAACCAGGCTGACAATGTTTACGACCTTGATCCTCCTGGCATCTTCCTTATTGGAATTTTGCAGGATGCCCATCATGCAGATCTCCTGCATCCGGGTACGGAGTGTTTGGGATATGATATTCGCCATCACGAATAGGTTTAATTAGAACAAACAGTAAAAAGCAATAGAACAGTTGTTAAAATCGGGTTTTTCATTTCACCGGCCGGGCTGAATAAAAAGGTATGTGTTTAGCGTAAACAGTTTTGGTTGAACGTGTACATAAACTAAATGGTCATTAACAATTAAGCTAAGTGCATCCGTGGGTATTTACGCAGTTCACAGGTATATGGATTGCGGAAATCAAAAAAAATCTGATTCCCTTCTATGTTATTAATAATCAGTTCTTTTCTTCTTTCCTGCACCCTGTTCATGTGGTAAAGGGGCTGCATTGGCAGGCCTGCGGTTCCCCATTACGGAGTTACTCAGCTCTCCCCGCTCATAGGTTTCCTTTAACATTACACCCTCTTCATCATAGATCCTCCACTCTCCCTGGCGTACGGAATTACCTTTACGTGTTACCTCCGTAAGTTTCTCTTCCTGTGTTACAGGATCTATCACCATAATGGTATCTTTCTGCCCTTCAATATCTGTGGCTACCATCATGCCTATGGCACTGATCTTACCATCCGGGTAAAAGTATTTGCAAAGGCCATCGAGGGTACCGTTCTTAAATGTTTCTTCCGCCAGCAGATCTCCATTAATGGTGTACTTTTTCCAGATCCCTTCTTTACGGTCATTTTTATAAACACCTTCCCAGCTGAAACCAGGCTCTCCGCGAATGGATTCAACCTGCTCTATCCATGGACCCTGCTTACGTTTTTTGGCATCTGTCTGGTTGGTCGCTTCCTGGGCGGAAACGATGAGTGTTGTGCATGCGAGTATGATAAGCAAACTAAGTTGTTTCACAGGAATTCAGGATTTTATGGTTGTTAATTCTATTCACAATGTAAGTTTTTTTCCGGCATAAAGCAAGAAAGGAGCCCGTTTTTGCGGACTCCTTCTTTAACGTTATAAGGCTTTCAATTATTTCTTTACGGTGATGGTAGGCACCTTTGTTTCTTTCGCTCTTTCTACTTTCACATCGGCAATGGTAGTATCTCTGTAACCATTACCTGCATTTACAAATACGCTGTAAGTACCTGGTTTCAACCCGCGCACTTTGTATTCACCATCTCTGCCCGGAATAGCATACAGGGAATCGAGATTGTTGTATACGGTGATAATGGATTGTGCATCTTTCGGTAATACTTTACCGGACACTGCACCTGTTTGCTTAACGGTCCATACATGGATCACCGGTTTGAGGATGAAGGTACCTCTGCTCACCTGGATGATAGAACGTTGTACGTCAAAGTCCAGCCAGAGCTGCAGGTTATCAGGAGAGATCTGATCCCACTCGTTATGCCTTACTTTGATCACCAGTTTTACCTGGCCGTTCACTGAACGCAGCGGATAAGAAATACTGTCCTTCACTAATGAGTTGTTAGTACCTAATGTAATGCGGATCTTTTCTATACGGCCTTTACGGATGGTGCCGGTAGCGAGGTTGGTATCTACGCCGTTACGCAGTTGCAGCAGGTCATATACACCCGGGCGGATACCTAAAGAATCCCATACTTCGCAATCATCATCGTTATCGCGGCGGTCTTCCCACCAGCCACAACGGTCGCGGTCATCCCAGCGGTCGTCGTCTTTATCTTTGGCGCAGGTATCGATCAATACTTCTACTTTCCTGATATCGATATTTACTTTGTCAAAAAGGCCGGGGTCGTCTGTGAGCAGAAGGCTTACTCTTTGCTGGCCTGGGGGAATGGCTGCAGGTTCCGAAGAACTGTCTTTGTTACATGCATAAATGATAACGGAGAGGGTGCCCAAAAGCAATACAGGCAGGCCCACCTTGCGGAACATGTTTTTCATAATAAAGAATGGTTTTAGATTAGTGATCGTTTTTCAACCTTATATGGATACTGATAACAGAACGCCTGCCGCAAATTCTTATTGCCCACTGTTGGTTAGATATGGTCTTTCTTCAAAAGTTTAATCCACGCAAAAAAATATTTTCGCATGGTGAAATAACAGCAATCTTCGTTCCAAATTACCTGGACTGCATCTTAAGGATGCTGGCACCAAGCGGTGGGAGGCGTAACAGCAGATCGTATGGCTGGCCATACTTACCGGGCCGGGGTTTAAGGGTACCGGTGTTCACTACATTACTGCCATAAAAAACAGCAGCATCGCTATTGAGCACCTCTTTAAATGAATTCTTCCAGGGAATAGCCACAGGATAGTCTTCCCGTGGTACAGGGGTCATGTTAAGGGCAATGAGGATCACCTCCCCTTCCGGGCTTTTGCGGGCATAGATCAGCACACTGTTTTCATGATCGTTTGCATTGATCCATTCAAAAGTGTTAATGTCGAACTGGGTTTCGTACAATATGGGTTCACTGGTATATAACTTGTTCAATGCTTTCACATACTGCTGCAAACCCTCATGGGTCTTGTGTTTCAGCAGGTCCCAACTCAGTTCAGACTTGTAATTCCATTCTTTGGTATCCGCAATTTCGTCGCCCATGAATAACAACTTGGTGCCGGGATGGGTGAACATATAACTATACATTAACCGGAGGTTGGCAAACTGCTGCCAGTCGTCTCCCGGCATTTTATAGATCATGGGGCTTTTACCGTGTACTACTTCATCATGACTGAGCGGCAACATGAAGTTTTCACTGAAAGTATACATGATACTGAAAGTGATCTGGTTATGGTACCATTTACGGAAGTAGGGATCTTTCTTAAAGTAATCCAGGGTGTCGTTCATCCAACCCATCATCCATTTCATACCAAAGCCAAGGCCACCCATGAAAACGGGGCGGGATACGCCGTAAAAGGAAGTGGATTCTTCTGCGATGGTCTGCACATCCGGGAAGCGGGAATAGATCGTGCTGTTCATTTCTTTGAGGAAAGAGATGGCTTCCAGGTTTTCATTGCCCCCCTGTTCATTAGGCTCCCACTGACCGGCTTTGCGCGAATAATCCAGGTGAATCATAGAAGCTACGGCATCTACCCTTAAACCATCTATATGGAATTTATCCAGCCAGAACAAGGCATTGCTGAGCAGGAAAGACCTTACTTCGTTGCGGGCATAGTTGAAAACATAGCTGTTCCAGTCAGGATGAAACCCTTTCCGCATATCCGCATACTCATAAGTATGGGTACCATCAAAGCGATAAAGGCCATGATCATCATAGGGAAAATGAGAAGGTACCCAATCCAGGATCACCCCTATCCCTGCATGATGGAAAGCATCCACCAATGCCATGAATTCCTGCGGGGTACCGTAACGGGCGGTAGGCGCATAAAAACCGGTAAGCTGGTAACCCCAGGAACCATCAAAGGGATGTTCCATTACAGGCATGAATTCCACATGGGTAAAACCCATTTCCTTCACATAAGGTACCAGCATGGCCCCTATTTCCTTATAAGAATAGAATACTTCGTGGTTGTTGGCATCGGGCCTGCGCCAGGAACCCAGGTGCATTTCATATACAGAGAAAGGGCTTTTGAGACTGTTCTTTTTGCCGCGGGACTTCATCCAGGCGGCATCTTTCCATTTATATTCCAGGTTGCTGACTACAGAAGCGGTTTTAGGTCTTAGCTCCCATCTGTTGGCGTAAGGGTCTCCTTTCCGGAGCTCCTCACCTGAGTTGGAACGAATGAAGTACTTATAAAGCTGATCTTCTTTAATACCGGGCAGAAAGCCTTCCCAGATACCGGATTTATCCCACCTGGGCAAGAGGGTATGGCTGTAGGTGTTCCATTCATTGAAGTCGCCGATCACGGAAACATAGGCAGCATTTGGTGCCCAAACGGCAAAGTAAGTACCTGCCACCCCTTCGTAGGTAACGGTGTGGGAACCAAACTTTTCGTATAATCTGTCGTGGGAACCTTCCTGGAATAACTGGATGTCCTTTGCGGAAAACAACGAGAACGATTCTACGGGTTTAAGCTTGCGGAAGGGCTCTTCATCAAGTGGAATGCTATTTTTCTTTTGTTGGGTCGCCATACCTTGCTGTAACAGCTATTTTTTACAAGATAAAAAATAACCCGCAAACAAACGCCTGCGGGTTAAATTAATTATCAGAATAAAAACTGATTAACGTTTGCCACGGTATCCACCGCTACTTCCGCTACCACTTTTGGAAAACTCCCTGCGTTGACGGAATCCGCCATCTTCGCTACCGGACCAGCTTCTCTTACGATCGCCACCGCCGCCATAGGAGCGGTTGCCACCTGGCCTTCCGCCGCCACCAGCACGTTTGTCTCCATCCTGGGAAGTTTCGATCCTAACGGAGCGCCCGTTATGTTCTACCTTCTTGAAGCTCTGCTGTACCTTTTCCACCACTTCGTTCTCTACTTCAAAGAAGGAGTAAACGCCTTTCAGGTCGATACGGCCGATGGAGTTACCACGCAGGCCGGTGCTGTCGCAAATGAAACGCAGCATATCGCCACGGGTGAAGTTATCTACAGAACCCAGGTTGATGAACAGGCGGGTAAACTTGCTGTTACCGCTGCCACGGGAGAACGTTCCCCTGTCTTCGCCACGGCGTTCTTCCTTCACGTTCAGGTCTACTGCATCCTGGTAGTACTCCAGGAATTCATTGAATTCCAGGGAAGCAAAACGGCGGATCAGCTCTTCTTTGGTGAGGTCTGCAAACTCTTCGTATATACGGCCCAGGTATGGGTCTATCTGTTCTTCGTTCACTACCACGTTGTGCACTTTATGCACCATGGCAAAGAGTTGTTTTTCGCATACGGCAAATCCATCGGGCACTTCTGCTTTGATGAACTTTTTGTTGCCGAGTACGCGTTCTATCTGACGGATCTTACCGATATCGCGGGCACCAATGATGGCAATGGATACACCGGAACGGCCAGCGCGGGCAGTACGGCCGCTTCTGTGGGTGTAGTTCTCTACATCATCCGGCAGATCGTAATTAATTACGTGCGTTACGTTATCCACGTCGATACCGCGGGCAGCCACGTCTGTAGCTACCAGCATCTGGATGGATTTATCACGGAAGCGTTTCATTACTTTATCCCTTTGCTGCTGGGTAAGATCGCCATGCAGTGCATCGGCGTTATAACCATCCCGTATGAGGGATTCAGCGATCTCCTGTGATTCAATCTTGGTGCGGGTGAAGATGATACCGAAGATCTCAGGGTTGAAATCCACGATACGTTTCAGCGCAGCATATTTATCGCGCGGGCGAACCACGTAGTATTCATGCTCAATGTTCACATTACCGGCATTCTTGCTGCCTACGGTGAGCTCAAAGGGGTCCTTCATGTATTTCTGAGCAATACGGCGAACTTCCTGTGGCATGGTAGCAGAGAACAACCAGGTTGTTTTTTCTGCGGGGGTGTTGGAAAGAATGCTATTGATATCTTCCTGGAAACCCATGTTCAGCATTTCATCTGCTTCGTCCAGTACGGCATAACGTACATTGTCGAAGTTAACGGCACCACGGTCTATGATATCCAGCAAACGGCCCGGAGTAGCTACTACGATGTGTACGCCGCGTTTCAGTTCGCGCAGTTGCAAACCAATGCTGGTACCACCATATACGGCTACGATGCTTACATCGCCGAGGTGTTTGGAGAAGTTATTAAGATCGCTCGTGATCTGCATGCACAGCTCACGTGTCGGGCAAAGGATCAGACCTTGCGGCTGACGTACTTTAAGATCAATGTTTTGCAGTAATGGTAAACCAAATGCGGCGGTTTTACCGGTACCGGTTTGTGCCAGGCCCACAAAATCGCGGTCTCCTCCGAGAAGGGCCGGGATTGCTTTTTCCTGGATAGGGGTTGGGGTTACAAAGCCTAAGTCTGTAACACCTTTCAGAATGTTTTCCTGAAGTCCTAATGATTCGAATGTTATCATCTGTTTGTTGTGTTGGCCCGCTTGTTTTTTAACAGGCCGGGTGATCAATTAGCCGGTCTTCAATTAGTTTAAACCAGCTCTCCTTCCAGGTCGTAGTCGAACGCCCTGGTTATTTTAACCTGTACAAAATCTCCGGGTTTCAACTTTCTGTCCGTGTTAATGATCACCTCATTATCCACCTCAACTGAATCGAACTCCGTACGGCCCAGGTATCGGCCGGCTTCTTTTTTATCTATTATTACTTTAAATACTTTTCCTACCATCTCCTGGTTCTTTTCCAGGGAGATCTCCTGCTGCGTTTCCATAATGTCCTGCGCGCGGCGCTCTTTCTCTTCTGCAGGAATATCATCCACCAGGTCATATGCGGAAGTACCTTCCTCATGACTGTAAGTGAATACTCCTACCCTGTCAAACCGCACTTCTTCCAGGAAACGTTTTACGTCCTCCACATCTTCCAGTGTTTCTCCGGGGAAACCAGCAATGAGCGTGGTACGCAGGGCAATGCCCGGCACCTGTTCACGGATGGACGTCACCAGGTCCAGGATCTCCTTGCGGGTGATCTGGCGCTTCATAGCTTTGAGCATCGGGTCTGCAATGTGCTGCAAAGGCATATCCAGGTAATTACAGATATTATCCCTTTGCTTCATTACCTCCAGGATCTCCATCGGGAATTTGGTGGGATAGGCATAATGCAGCCTGATCCATTCCAATCCTTTCACATCAGCCAATGCATGTAACAGTTCAGGAAGACGGCGTTGTTTGTACAGGTCCAGGCCATAATAGGTAAGCTCCTGTGCAATCAGCATGATCTCCTTCACGCCACTCTTTACCAGCTTCTCCGCTTCGGCCACTAAAGCCTCAATGGGTTTTGATACGTGCTGGCCGCGCATAAGCGGGATAGCACAGAAAGAGCAGGTGCGGTTACAACCTTCGGAAATTTTCAGGTAGGCATAATGAGAAGGGGTGCTTAACAGACGCTCACCAACCAGTTCCGCTTTATAGTCCGCATCAAAACGTTTGAGGATGAGGGGTAATTCCATGGTACCAAACCAGGCATCCACACCTTCTATCTCTTTTTCAAGATCTCCGCGGTAACGTTCGCTCAGGCAACCTGTCACAAATACTTTATCCAGTTTACCACGCTGCTTCAGGTCTACCTGTTCCAGGATGGTATTGATGGATTCTTCCTTTGCTTTATCAATGAACCCACAGGTGTTCACCACCACGATGTTATGATCGCGTTTTTCGCTTTCATGCACCACATTGATATCGTTGGCAATAAGCTGACCGCTTAACACCTCAGAATCAACCATGTTCTTTGAACAACCTAACGTAATAATATTAACCTTGTCTTTCTTTAAAGTTCTTGTCTTCAAATAGCAATGTTTTAAATTCCCACTTTCGGCAGGCATTTGCCACGAAGACACGCAGACACGCTTTAAATACACAGCAGGCAGCTGTTTGAGTGACTATGAGTCTTAGTGGAGGACTAATGAGAAGTTGCAAAGTTAGTGATAAATATTGAAATTATATGTGTTCACACATATTTAATATCCATTATCAGGGTGTTACGCGGCTTTTTAAGCCCGTTTTAAGCCAGATGCTTCCTGATCTCTTTCTCCGCCCGTTGCTTTGCTACCTTCCGTTTATAGTGATACCACCATTCGGGGGCCATTTTAATGAGCAGGTTATTCATGCTCCTTTTACCCATAAGATGATATAAGCCGTTCAGCTTACCGCTCAGGGTCTGATCCAATGCCCGGAGGCTCATGGCAAAGCCACCGTCCAGGTACTCCATATGATGCCAGTATCCTGCCGGCATGAACATGGTATCCCCATGTTCCAGCACAGAGGTATAACCACGGGCATACTGGAGGGCGGGGAATTTGGTTTCTGTTTCGTTGAGGCGTTCCGGCCAGTTCTCGAAGCTGGCCGCACTTTCCACGGTCAGCGGCATGCGGTAGATGAGGGTGGATTGCTGATTGTCCAGCAGCAGCACCCTTTTGCGGCCAACGAACTGGGTATGCATAATATGACTGAGGTCTATATCATAATGCATGTGCGCAATGGAGCCCGCTCCGCCTACAAAGAGCATAGGGTACCGTTTCAGGAAACCTTTTAAAAGGAAATCCGGCCAGGTAAAATCATTTACCAGCTGCGGCGCATGTTGAAAAATGTTAAAAAGGAAGATGCGCAGGCTTACCGGGCCCTGCTGGATCATATCGAGGTATTCCCCGAAAGGAATGTAGTCATCCGCCCCATTGACAAGCGTTTTGGCGCCTGCCCTCGTATTGTTATAAACCCCTACGGTCTTATCTCCTACTATTGATTTAAAGTAATCCCAGGTCCATTTATCCCGGGCAGGCCAGTCTTTAGACAATCCTGTAATGATCAAGGGTTTGCGTGGCTCGTAATATTGGGTCTTAAAGTCCTGGGCAGATATGTTCTCAACTCGATCTATGGATTGTATTTGCATAAATTTCGAATTGTTATTAAGGGTGAAACAATTGCAACATTAAAACGTAACCAAATTTAAGCAATTGCGGGGTTAGAAGTACAGGGTGCACAAAAGGTTGATAATTATTGTATTTGTATACTTTACACAAAATAAAAATGCCGGAAGTAATACTTCCGGCATTTTTATATAATTATTTAATAATCAGCTATTTAAACTAAACAGCGAATCCACGAATTCTACTTTATCAAAAACCTGCAGATCTTCCATTTTTTCTCCTATACCGATATATTTTACAGGTATTTTAAACTGATTCGCAATGGCCAGCACTACACCGCCTTTAGCAGTACCATCCAGTTTGGTGATGGCGAGGGAGGTTACTTCCGTAGCGGCCGTGAACTGGCGGGCCTGCTCCAGGGCATTTTGCCCGGTAGAACCATCCAGTACCAGTAAAACTTCATGAGGCGCATCGGGGATCACTTTGTTCATCACCCTTTTGATCTTGCTAAGTTCGTCCATGAGGTGCAGTTTGTTATGCAGGCGGCCGGCTGTATCTATGATGATCACATCCACGTTCCTGGCCACACCGCTTTGCACGGTATCAAAGGCAACAGCTGCAGGATCTGAACCCATTTGCTGTTTAACGATGGGTACGCCAGTCCTTTCACTCCAGATAGTAAGCTGGTCTACTGCGGCGGCGCGGAAGGTATCTGCGGCACCCAGCATTACGGACTTACCGGCTTTTTTAAAGTTGTAGGCCAGTTTACCAATGGTGGTGGTTTTACCTACCCCATTCACCCCTACCACCATGATCACATAGGGCTTTTTGCCTTCCGGAACATCAAAATCCTTGAATCCACCATCCGGCGCATCTACCAGGAGATTTGCAACTTCTTCTTGCAGTATCCTGTTCAATTCACTGGTATTCAGATATTTATCTTTGGCTACGCGTTCTTCGATCTTACCGATGATGCGTACGGTGGTATCTACTCCTACGTCTGCGGCAACAAGCGCTTCTTCCAGGTTATCCAGCACTTCAGCATCTACGGTGGACTTACCAGCGATGGCGCGGCCTATTTTTGAAAGGAAGCTTTCTTTCGTTTTCTGCAAGCCCTGATCCAGACTTTCTTTCTTTTCCCGGGAAAAGAGTTTATTGAAAAAACCCATTTAAATACATTACGGATTAGCAATTACAATTCGTGGTGCAAAAATAGGTTGTTCTGGACGAAGTATTATGTTTTGTTTAGAGGAAGAGTGCATCCAGCTTTTTAGCCTGCCCCGGTTTTAGCTGCAGGTCTATCACTTTGCTTCCATACCTCACCTTAGCTGCAGTACCTTTAATGCTTCGGATAGTAGCTGCCTGCAGCCGTCCGTTCTTCCATTCCATATCCACTTCAAAGCCGCCGCGCGCACGCAATCCCGTTACCTTTCCATCCTTCCATACGGCAGGTATGGCAGGCAGCAGGTGTATGAACCCGGCATGACTTTGCAGCATCATTTCACCCATCCCTGCAATGCCACCAAAGTTACCATCTATCTGAAAAGGCGGATGCGCGCAGAACAGGTTAGCATAAGAGCCACCACCTTTGGAATACTCAGTTCCTTCTATTCCGGTGAGCCGCAGCAGGTTGCGGAGAAGTTTATAGGCATGATCGCCGTCGTGCAGGCGTGCCCAGAAATTGATCTTCCAGGCAATGCTCCAGCCGGTACCTTCATCTCCTCTTATCTCCAGTGTTTTCCTGGCCGCCTGAGCGAAGGCGGGTGTTACGATCGGTGAGATCTCCCTTCCCGGATGCAGCCCGAATAAATGAGATACGTGCCGGTGCTGCGGGTCAACGTCTTCCCAATCCTTATACCACTCCTGCAGGTTGCCCTTTTTACCGATCTGCAAAGGGAACAGCTTGCGTTGCTTTTCTTTGAGCAGGTTCCGGAAAGCCTCATCTGTACCTAATATTTCCGAAGCTTCCACCAGGTTTGTAAACAGATCGCGGATAATGGACATATCCATGGTAGTGGCGATGGAGATACTACCCTTCTCTCCTTTCTCCGTAATAAATTCGTTCTCCGGTGAAGAAGCCGGCGCCGTTACCAGCAAACCATTGGGGTCTTCCACCAGCCAATCCAGGCAAAACATTGCTGCATCTTTCATCAGCGGGTAAGCCGTGTTTTGCAGGAAATCCTTATCCGCTGTAAAAGCATAATGCTCCCAAAGGTGCTGCGAAAGCCATGGACTACCCATAGCCCAGTTGGCCCAGGTAGGACTACCTTTCCCGAGATCTCCCACAGGATTGGAGGTGGCCCAGATATCTGAGTTGTGATGCACCGCCCAACCTTTTGCTTTGTAAAAATTCCTTGCGGTTTCCCGGCCTGTTATGGCAGTGTTCTTAATGAACTCCATAAAGGGCAGATGCATTTCAGAAAGGTTCATCATTTCTGCCGGCCAGTAATTCATCTGGGCATTGATATTAGTGGTGAAGTTGCTGCTCCACGGTGCCCTGAGAATAGGATTCCAGATCCCCTGTAAGTTAGCGGGGATACCACCCGGGCGGGAACAGGCAATCAACAGATAGCGGCCGTACTGAAAGTACAATGCTTCCAGCGCAGGATCTGCTGCCCCGCGGGTATATTGCATCAGGCGCTCAAGCGTGGAACCTGGTACTTCAGGAGTATTGCTGAGGGAAAGTGTTACCCGGTTGAAGTACTGCTGGTAATCTTTGATGTGCTCTTTTTTGATCTGGTCAAAGCTTTTGGTGAAAGCTTTATTTAAGTATCCCTGCGCTAATTGCGATTCATCTTTATCCGGGCATTTATCAAAGCCATTAAAGCTGGTGGCAGCAGAGATATATAATACCGCTTCTGTAGCATTAGTGATATGCAGGCCAGCGGTATCTGTGGTAATACTCCCATCCCTGAGCTGCGCTTTTATCCTTAACTCATATCGCATCCCCCTGCAGGCATTAGCTTCATCATACACAACGGGTTCAGGGTTATAGCTTACATAATTGGGATCTGCATGGGAAGGCGCCCTTCCTTTCATCACCAGTTCGTTCTTTCCCGCGGCGATGTTCTTAAAACGAATGAGACTATTGGTGGATGCATCAAAGCTAAGCCGGCCTTTTTTATCTGAACGCAGGCGGATCATGATCACCTGGTCCGGTGCGGAAGCAAAGATCTCCCGGGTATATTGCACTCCGTTCACGGAAAAACGGGTGAGTGTGGTAGCATGGCTGATGTCCAGGTCCCGGTAAAATCCTTCGGGTGTGCCGGTAAAGCGATGTTTGATCAGGAGGTTACCTAATGGCATATAGGATTCCGTGTACAGGCCCTGGATCTTTTTGCAGAGTTGTTCTGCAGTTTTGTAATCCCCTTTGAAGAGTGCTTCCCTCACCTTAGGAAGGAATTCCGGGGCCTGGGGATTGGGGTTCAGATTTGCGGGGCCGCCGGACCAGAGGGATTCCTCATTCAAATGGATCAGCTCTTCCTGTGGGCGGCCAAATACCATGGCCCCTAGTCTGCCATTGCCAACCGGCATGGCTTCCGTCCATTTATCGGCGGGTTGTTTATACCAGAGCTTTAAGGGTTGTTGTGCAGTGGCTGGTGTGGCTGCGAGGCAAAAGAGGAGGAAAATGATCCGGATCATCATAACGGTGTTTTCAGGTTACGTCAGCAAGTATAAGGAGTATTTAACGGGGAATATTCCGGTAAACCGGCAAATCCCTGTTTTATATTAACCTTTCCCCGAAACACAAAAAGCCGTCCCGTAATGAGACAGCTTTTTTGCAGTATGATTAGTAAAGCCGAATTATTTGTTGCTGATGAACTCCTGAACTTTATCCTTGTGTACGATAGCTTCTTTAAAAGTATATGCACCGGATTTAGGAGAACGTACCGCTCTGATCACTTTAGTCCACACCTTAGCTTCGGCTGCTGCCTTTGCATCTTTCTTGATCGCGGTTTTCGCTGCTTTTGCCATTTTCTTATTGTGTTAAATGTTAATTGAAATTGTCAATCATCCAGAGCTAATCGTATGAACTCTAAACGATTAACTACAAAGCAATTAGCATTGACTTATTTGATTTCTTTGTGTACAGTCACCTTCCTCAGGATAGGGTTGTACTTTTTCAACTCCAGACGCTCAGGAGTATTTTTCTTGTTCTTGTTGCTGATGTAGCGGGAAGTACCTGGCTGACCAGAGTTCTTATGCTCTGTGCACTCCAGTATAACTTGTACCCTGTTACCTTTCTTTGCCATTTTGTATTCTTATTAAGTTGATCCTTAATGGATTAGATGTCCTTGTTGCCACCTGCGCGCAGTTCTTTCACTACGGCATACAGGCCACGTTTGTTAATGGTTCTTAAACCATCTGCAGACACTTTCAAAGTGATCCACTTATCCTCTTCCGCTAAGAAGAAACGTTTGGTTTGCAGATTAGGCAGAAACCTCCTGTTAGTCTTAATGTTCGAGAAAGATACGTGATGACCTGTAATTGGTTTTTTCCCTGTCACCTGACATACTCTTGCCATGTTCTTAAAATTTTGGACTGCAAAAGTCGCACTAATTTGTTTAATAATCAAATTCTGGTCAGTGTTTTTATTCACACTATTTTGGACTGTCCTTTTTTCTGGACAGTTAAACCAGCTTAAAGTAATACCCCCAGGCTCTTAATAACCGCGCCCAGCCTCACTGCATCCAGGATCCGCTGCTGCTCTGTGCCGTGTTTCAGCAGAGCCTCTTCATGGGAGGTTACGCACATCTGGCAACCGTTCAGGGCAGAAATAACCAGGCTCACCAGTTCAAACAGCTCTTTTCCGATCACCGGATTGGCCATAATGCTCATACGGATACCAGCCGGCGCCGTGGTATAGAATTCTTTCTCTACAAAATGGCGGAAACGGTAGTATACGTTATTGGCATTCATGAGGGAAGTGCAGCTCACAATATCGGCAATCTCCTTATCAGTAGCGCCGGCAGCCAGGGCCAGTTGCTCAAAACCGCTCTGCAGGGCAGGCAGTTTTTCATTGATGGCCACGGAAAGACCTATCAGGTAAGCATCCTTTTTGGGAAGCGTGGCAGCATCGAGGGCATTGGATACATTGATCTTCAGATCTTTCAGGTAACGGGCATCAGCAGCGGCAAGTGCAGCCAGCTTTGCAGGAACTTCCGTACCGGGGAGGCCTACCACCTGCAATAATTGCTGAGCGGTATCCTGTGTATTTGTAGCGAACATAATTTCTTGATTTTGTAAAATACCGGGTAAGGCATGCCTTACCCGGTACAAAGATTCATTGGATTAAGCTTTGATGGTAGCTTCACCTTTCTGCCAGTTGCAGGGGCACAGCTCATCTGATTGCAGTGCGTCCATTACACGCAGCACTTCTTTTACGTTACGGCCTACAGACAGGTCGTATACGGAAGTCCAGCGAACGATACCCTGAGGGTCTACCACGAAAGTAGCGCGGTAAGCGATCTTCTCTTCTGCTTCCAGGATACCCAGTTCCTGTGCGAGGCTTTTAGAAGTGTCTGCCAGCATAGGGAATTGTAATCCACGGAGGTCATCGTGATTATTTCTCCAGGCAAGGTGAACGAATTCAGAATCTGTAGAAGCACCGATCAGGATGGCATCGCGGTCTGCGAAGTCCTGGTAGTGTTTGTTGAATTCAGCGATCTCTGTAGGGCAAACGAAAGTGAAATCCTTCGGCCACCAGAACATTACCATCCATTTGCCGGAAGCTTTGATCTCTTCAGAAGAGATCTCGTAAAACTCTTTCCCTTTTTCGATTGATACAACTGCCTTTTTTGCGAACGCCGGGAACTCCGCCCCTACTGATAAAACTGCATTTTTCATGATACTATGTCGGATTTATTGATTTAATGCTATGCTATTTTTGTAAAGCCGCCGCAAAGTTGCCCCGCAAAAAATTATAAATCAAATAGATTTACCAACGTTAGATATCGACTTTATCTATATTGTTTTAAAATTTTATAGATGTATGTTCTGTAAAATGCTGTACCAGTAAGGGATAAGCATTTCAGCCCCACTTTTTACGCAAATAAGGCATCTTTTTTCAGTAGATACACGTAACCTTTTGGCACAGTATTTAGTTATATAAGTAAGCAAGATTAAAAATGATTGGTTATGAAACTTAGAAATGTACTTTTAGTGATCCTTACGGTAGGCCTTGCTTTGATTCCGTTTATCAAAAACAGTATCAACAAACAGGATGAATTTGATGCTACACAGGATTTGTTCATCTAGTTTAGGCGGTACGTACAGGTAGTATGACCGCAGCGGGCTCCATTGTACCGTGATGTTCGTTTCGCCCCGAACCTGGGCGTGGGAACTTTTTTGCTCAGCCTGCCACAGTACCTGGCAGCATATGTAGACAGTTTTCCCCTAAAGGCTTTTAAGGCGGACCAAAAGATGGTCCGCCTTATTTTTTTCTTCCTATGCCTGCCAGCCCAGTAATGTGATATAAATGATGATCCCCGCATCCATCCTTTTCAGGTGAATAAGTTCGTGTTTCAGGGACCGGAGGGCACGGTTCATCTGTTTTTCTATGGTACCCGTGGCTATTTCCAGTTCAGCGGCGATCTGCCGGTAACTCATATCATGCTCCTTATGCATCCGGAAGATGAGTTGCTGCTGCTGCGGGAGTTTGTTGATGGCCTGCTGTATAAGCTGATGTTTTTCCTCATTCATCACCTTTTCGTCCGGCGATGGCGCCATATCTTCACGGGTAACTTTTAAGAGCAGTTCTTTCTGCCTCCCCCGCTTTCTCATTTCATCAAGGAATATATTCCGGGCGTATTGCCGCAGCAGGGCAAGGATGGCATGGTCGTCCTTCACGTTATCTATATGCTGCCAGAGACGGATATAACATTCCTGCATGATATCTTCGCACAAATGCACTTCTCCGCACATGGCAAACAATACGGAAAAGAGCTTGTCATGTGTATCGTCAATGATCCGCTTTAACCTGTTTTCATGATATTTCTGCAAGGGATACCTTATTTGCGTTAAAGATAAAAGGCTAAGGTTAACTAATCATTAAGCGTGTATTTGCGGTACGGGTAAATTAAATGGCGGGCGTGTTGATACTGTAAATATATTTACGGCACTTATTTATGGATAAGAAAACACTGGAAGATTATTTCAAAGGGCATTTAACCGGCGAACAGCAGGAAGAGGTAATGCAATGGATATCGGAGCAGGGCGAGGGCTGGACGGATGCCTTTATTCAGGATAACTGGGACCGGCCGGTACATCTGCCCCCTCCTCAGCAGAAAGCATCCATAAAGGCAAAGGTGATGGAAAATATCAGAAGCCGCCAACCCCTACGTAAACTATGGTTGCATATCGGCCGCGCAGCAGCTATCTTGCTGCTCCTTAGCGCAGGAGCCTGGTGGTGGATGCAGCAGCAACCCTCCGCCCCGCAATGGCATACAGTGAGCAATAGCGGCGGTGGGCATATTATGCTGCGGGATACTTTGCCGGATGGTACTGTCATTACGCTGAACGAGCATTCCAGCCTGAGATATCCTTCATCCTATAATAAAAAGAACAGAACGGTATTCCTTACCGGGGAAGCGTTTTTTGAAGTGCATCACGATAAGGAAAGACCTTTTATTGTAAAAGCAGGGAATGCCTCCACGCGGGTATATGGCACCGCTTTCAGCGTATCCGCCTATGCCTCCTCCGGCCAGCTGCGTGTAGGACTGCAACGGGGAAGCATTGGTGTGATATCTGACACAGCACATGAGGAACAGGAAAAGATGCTGGTACCGGGTGAACTGCTGATCTATAACAAGGGAAACAAAACTATATCTATAGAACACCAGGCACCGGAAAAGCTGGGCGCCTGGACCACAGGGAAACTGGTGTTTTTCAAAACACCGGTTGAAGATGTGTTCAACCAGCTGGAGCAGCGGTACGATGTTCATTTCAGTAATGATCACGGAATGGCAGAGAGAACAGTGACCGCCACTTTTGATGGCGTACCGCTAAACAAAGTATTGCAGCATATTTCTTTTGTATGGAATATCCGCTTTGAACAACGGGGGGACAGTATCTATGTAAAGTAAGAGGGTATACAGATCAATCATTTTCACGCACTCAAAAATAAAGCGCTGTCGGGCAGGACAGCGCTATTGGAAGTGCTTTACTTAAACAATAAAACAATCAACAACAAAGCTATGACAAAAAAACCAGAAAGCGTGTTGTCAAAAAAATGCGGTCCCCTGTACTGGAAGGCATGGGGCCTGTTCCTTTTGTCCCTCTTTTACGCACCATTCGCGATGGCGCAAAACATCAAAGTGGACCTTGCCAGAACGGACCTTGCCCGTGTGGTAGACCTTATTCAGCGCCAGGCCAATGGCTATGAATTCTCCTACCAGGAGGAGGCCCTGGCGAAAGTAAAGCTGGAACGCGTACACCTGGAAACAGGCAAACTGAAAGATGCGCTGGACCAGTTGCAGCAATATGGATTGAAGTATATGCTGGACGGGAAAACCGTATCCCTGCGTTACGCTGCGCCTGCTCTCAGGCCAGCCCCTGTACAACAGGTAATTGATACCCGTTCCGGCATCATTACAGATGCAGAAACGGGCGAACCGGTGATTGGTGCTACTGTGCGTGTAAAAGACGGCGATGCAGGTACCTCTACTGATGAAAAAGGAGAATTCAGTATCCGCGCTAAAGCAGATGCCACGCTGATCATCAGCTTCATTGGTTATATCACTAAAGAAGTAGCCCTGAAGAATCAGCCAGCCATCATCAATATTTCCCTGGCACCAGACCAGCGGCGGCTTAAACAGGTAGTGGTAACAGCCCTGGGCATCAAACGCGATGAAAAGGCGCTGGGTTATGCCGTACAGAAAGTATCCGGGGAAGAAGTACAGCGTGTGAAAGGAGTGGATATTGCCACTTCCCTCACCGGTAAAGTAGCCGGCCTGTTAATTCAGAACAGTACCGAGTTCTTTGAAGCCCCCACCATCTCTTTACGGGGCGGCACTCCCCTCCTGGTGATCAATGGTGTGCCTTATGGTAATATGACGCTCCGGGATATCAGTCCTGATGACATTGAAAGTATGGACGTGCTCAAAGGTTCTACCGCCGCCGCTCTATACGGGCAGCGTGGCGGAGACGGCGTACTCATTATTACCACCAAAAAAAGCGGCAGAAAAGGCGTTACCGTTTCTATCAACAGCAACACCATGTTCAATGCAGGTTTCCTCACCCTGCCTGAAGTGCAGCATAACTACAGCGCCGGCCTTGGTGGTACATACAGCGCAACGGATTACATCTGGGGAGACCGGCTGGATATCGGCAGAACGGCTGTTCAATGGGACCCCGTCAGCAAATCACTGAAAGAGATGCCGCTGACCTCCCGTGGCAAGGATAACTTTAAGAATTTCCTGGAGCCCAGTTTCATCACCAATAATAATATCAGTGTTACACAAACCGGGGAGAACGGAAGCTTCCGCGTTTCTTTAACGGATATCTATAATAAAGGCCAATACCCCAATGCCAAAGGAAATATGATCAACTTTTCCATGGGCGGTGAAATAAAGGTAGGCAGCCGGTTCAACCTGGAAGCAACGGTGGGCTACAATAAGCGCAAGTCTCCACAGATCTGGGGAAGCGGTTATGGCAACCAGGGTTATATCTATAACCTGCTGATGTGGACGGGGCCTGAATACGATGTTACACAATTCAGGGACTATTGGGTTACCCCGGGTATCCAGCAGAACTGGATGTATAAAACATGGTATGATAACCCTTACCTGATCGCCTATGAAAAATTGAATGCGATAGACCAGAATACTTACAATGCCAGTCTTTCTGCAGGCTATACTTTATTCTCCGGCGCACGCCTGCAATTCAGGAGTGGCATGGATTATTATGGCAATGAAGATACCAAACGCAATCCCATCAATATTAACTCTACCCGTGGCGGATATGAGTCCAAAGGACTGTATATGCTGAGCCAGCTGACTGGTTTCAGTATCAACAACGACCTGCTTTTCACCATCAATAAAAAAGCAGGCAACCTGGGCATTGACGGGCTCGCGGGCGGAACTATCTATTATTTCAGGAACAATGTATTGACGGGTAAAACAAGGGGCGGGCTGTCCATTCCCGGACTTTACTCCCTGGCCTCCTCTGTTGAACGGCCTGATGTAATTGCCGGCCAATCTGCCAAACAGGTGAACAGCCTGTTCGGCAAACTCACCCTTTCCTGGAAGAGTGCGTTCTTTGTGGATGTAACAGGCAGGAATGACTGGAGCTCTACCCTGCCCAAAGCCAGCCGTTCTTATTTCTACCCTTCCGTGGGCGCCAGCACCGTATTATCGGAGCTGTTCAAAATGCCAAAGTGGATGGACTTCTGGAAAGTGCGCGGATCCTGGGCTTTGTCTAAAGGCGACCTGGGCATCTATGCCACCAACAGGACCTATGCTACTGCTTTAGGTGTTTGGGAAGGGCTTAATACCGGTAGTTATCCTACCAATATCTTCGATGGCAGTATCAATCCCAAAACTGCCCGCACCTGGGAAGTGGGTACGATGGCCTATTTCCTGAAGAACCGCCTGCAGGCAGATATTACTTATTACAACAAGTACAGTTATAACCAGCAGACCAATGCGGAGATCTCTTCCGCCTCCGGTTTTACCACTACCCTGGTGAATACCAATGAATCCTATGTACGCCGCGGCGTGGAGATCACCATCGGTGGTACACCTATTGCCAACAGTGTATTGCGCTGGGATGCCATGTTCAACTGGTCCGCCTCACATGAATATTACAAAACACTGGACAAAGATTATTCCTCTGATAACCTGTGGACGAAAGTGGGTGAACGCCGGGATGCTTACGTAACAGAGCCATGGGAAAAAGACCCGCAGGGTAATGTGGTACACCAGGATAACGGCCTGCCACTGATGAGCAAATACCCTGCCCGCATTGGCTACATGGATCCCAGCTGGATCTGGGGCTTTACCAACAGCTTTGCCTACCGCAATTTCATCTTCAGCTTCAGTTTCGACGGCAGAGTAGGCGGCCTGATGTATGAATACATGAATAACAAGATGTGGGATACCGGGGCACATCCAGAGAGCGACAACCAGTATCGTTATGATGAAGTGGTGAACCATAAGATCACCTATATAGGCAATGGAGTGAAAGTACTTTCCGGGGAAATGAAACAGGATAAATATGGCCGGATCATAGAAGATACCCGCGTGTTTGCGAAGAATGATATTCCCGTTTCCTATGAAGCATACTCCCGCGAATTTGCAGATGGTACACCGGGCGGCGCCCTTGACCCTACCTTCCTGAAATTGCGTGAAGTATCCCTTCAATACAACCTCCCCGTGAATGTATTCAGGAAAATAGGTGCGAGTGCTGCTTCCGTTGCTTTAACCGGGCAGAATGTACTGATCTGGCGGAAACAATTCAAGTATGCGGACCCGGACAAAGGCAAGGATGACCTGAACTCTCCTTCCAACCGCTACGTGGGCATGAACATCAAGCTTACATTCTGATCAAAAGACAAACAAGGTAATTATGTACAAGCAATATATAACGATATTATTAGCGGCCATCCTGCTCAGCGGCTGCTCAAAATTTGACGCGATCAATACAGATCCGAACAAAACAACTATAGTGACAGCTGAAATGCTGGCCACTACCCTGCTGCTGGACGTCACCAAAACTACTTTTAAATCAGGTACTGATTTCATGCGCCCACACATGCTGGGCAAATATACCTGCTGGTCTTCCAGCGCAAACGAGGAACAATACAACCGCCTGGGCCGTACGGAGTTCTTCGACCGTTTGGTGGTATTGAACAATATCGAAAAAATGATATCGCTCGCTACCAGTCCTGAACTAAAGAACTCCTATACTGCCCTGGGCCATACTCTCCGGGCCTGGCGCTTCTTTGAACTCACCATGCAGGTGGGAGACATTCCTTATTCACAGGCACTGAAAGGTGAGGCAGAGGGCATTATCAAACCAGGTTATGATCAGCAAAAAGATGTGTTCCTGGGCATTCTGCAGGAGCTGGACAAAGCAGACAGCCTGTTTGCCAAAGGCGTTAATTTCGGCGGAGACCCTGTTTACGGCGGTAATACACTGAAGTGGCGGAAACTGGTGAATACCTTCCAGCTGAAGGTACTGATCAACCTTTTCCGCAAAACAGCGGATACAGATCTGAAAGTGATCTCCCGTTTCCAGAAGATCATGAACGGACTGCCGCTCTTTGAAGGGAATGAAGATAATTTCCAGCTGAAATTCTTCGACAAGTCCGGTGAGAAGTATCCTTTTTATAAGGAAGGCAACCAGTCCTATGTATACATCATGCTGAGCAGTGTGATCATAGACTCCTTAAAATCTTTGCAGGACCGCCGTCTTTTCTACTACACCAATCCTTCCCCGGTAAAGATAGAACAGGGTATGGCCGTGAATAACTGGAACGCCTATATTGGTCTTGATCCTTCCATGTTATATTCCAGTCTTACACAGATCGCGGGATCGCGGGACTACTCCACTATTAACGACCGCTACCTGGAATTAGCAACCGGAGAGCCTATTTACCTGTTGAGCTATGCAGAGCTAAAGTTCATGCAGGCAGAAGCAGCAGTAAGAGGCTGGATCACCGGCGATGCGGCCACTTATTACAACGCAGGCATAACGGCGGCGATGAAGTTTGTAACCGATAACACACCGGATGAAGTGCGGTATCATCACAATATGCAGATCACAAATGATTACGTGCAGAACATCTATTTAAAACAGCCTGCCGTTACATTCTCTGCGCTGCCTGAACAACAACTCAAACAGATCTTCCAGCAAAAATACATTTCCACTTATCTGCAAGACCCCGGCCATGCATTTTATGAATACAGGCGCACAGGCTATCCTGTATTCCCGGTGAATCCGGCCTCTAATATGAATATCCCTTCAGACAAAATTCCCAATCGCTGGATGTACCCGCAAAAGGAACTGGATTTTAACAGCACACATCTCTCGGAGGCTGTACAGCGCCAGTATGGGAACGACGATGTGAATGGGCTGATGTGGTTACTGAAGGCAAACTAAAAGTTATTTTATGCAAAGGATATTGATATTATTGGTATTCTTCCTGGGCAGCAGTGCGTTCAGGGAGAAACCCTACTTCGTTATAAAACCATACGTGCAACTGGCAACGCAGCAAAGCATACGGATACTCTGGGAAACATCTGAGCCAGGCGTATCCTGGGTAGAGTACGGCCCTGCATTATACGGTGTGGAACAGCCGGTACTTACTTTAAAGGCTGCAGCTGCTGATGTAACGGCCATGCACGAGATAACACTAAAAGAACTAACGGCGGAAACCGATTGTTTCTACCGTACGGTCACCGTACTCCGGGGAGGTGATACATTGATCAGTGAGGCCTCCCCCTTTAAAACTGCCGTGAAGGAAAATACACCTATCGGGTTTGCGGTGTTCAGCGATTCCCAGAAGAATGCGCCTGTTTGGGGGAAACTGACCACCCTGGCAGCAAAAGAGCGCCCGAACTTCGCTATTCATGGCGGAGACCTGGTAGATTACGGTTATGTAAAACGCAATTGGGTGGAAGAGTTCTTTGCGCCCTCTTATAACTTCATGCGCAGCTATCCGATCTATACCATTATGGGTAATCATGAACATGGAGCGCCCTATTATTACCAGTACCTCAGCAATCCCGATCCTGAGTACTATTATACTTTCCAATACGGGAACACCCAGTTCTTCCTCTTTGATACAGATCACGATGTGAAGCCAGGCACGGAAGTATATGAATGGCTGGAAAGGGAACTGGCGCGTTCTACCGCTACCTGGAAGATTGCCATGCATCACCATCCGCCTTTTTCATCCGACACGGATGATTTTGGAGAAACTGCGAAGGGTGGCCGTTCTACGCTGGGCGATCCTGACCTGAAGGACCTGCCGCCATTGTATGAAAAGTATGGCGTAGATATAGTTTTCTATGGTCACATTCATACGTATGAACGTACATGGCCCGTCTTAAACGGGAAACCTCAAGGTGATAAAGGCGTACGGTACATTAATATCGGTGGCAGTGGCGGTGATGTGGAACATTCCGCACCTACCCGCTCCTGGTTCACCAATAAAGTGAAAACGGGGTTTCACTTCGGGTATGTAAGGATTGCAGAAAATGTACTGCAGTTCCAGGCGATCGATGAAGACGGGCATGTATTTGATGCTTTTGATCTCACGAAGGGAGCGCCCTGGCACGATGCCTCCTTAGCACGTAAAGTACCGCCTGCACCTATGTTCTCTTCTGCCGCCGATGTTTTCACAGATGAATTGAAAGTAACGCTGGAAGCGGCATTACCGGAGCTGGAGATCCGTTATACCACAGATGGTACCGAACCGGGGAAACGTTCTGCGCTGTATACTGCTCCATTTAATTTAAAGCAGAGCAGCACTTTAAAAGCGGTTGCTTTCAGTAAAGAAGGTGTTAGCCGTGTGGCGGAGAAAAAGTTTGTGAAGCAGGTGCCTTTTGCAGGTGTTGGCAGTGCCGCGTTTTCGCCCGGACTGTTGTACCGCTACGCAGAGGGTACCGTGAAGAGTAAAGCGGACTTTGAGCGGCTTTCTTTTAGCCAGCCGGCTGTAGTAAAAAGTTATGATCTTAAAGAGATCATACATCGCGGGGAAGAATGGGCGGTTGAATTTACGGGATATGTATATGTGGCAGAAGATGGAGTGTATAAATTTAGCGGCCATGCGGAGAACTGGTTGAAGTTCTATGTGCATGATCAGCAGCTGATCGAGGAATATGACCAGGATATTACCATGGGCGGAGAGATTGCTTTGAAGGCAGGATACCATCCTGTGAAGATCATTTACTATGATCTGCGGAGGCCACCTTCTATTGATCTGTACCTACAGCAAACAGGCGGAAAAGTGAGTCCTTTAGCGGATAGTGCTTTATTTCATTAATACAACAAAGGGAAAATGCAAAACGGGCTGTCTTGAATTAAGACAGCCCGTTTTTTTTTATTTCTGCGCTACAGGTTTCAACACTGAGGCGACCAATGTTTAAAGAACTGCAGCACCTTTTTACTGCTATGCCCCTTCCCTTCTTCCAGGTACTCTGAGTTCTGGGTGTGAATGCGCCGGCCTTTCCCGTCCAGGATCACAAACACGGGGAAGCCGAAACGTTCCGGATGGTCCAGGGAGGCAACAGCTTCCAGCATGCGGGCGCCCAAGCCCTGGTTGGCACAGGGATAATCCTATTTGAAAACGCCCTCACAAGCCCAAATGGAAAAATCAGAAAAGTTCACCATAAATAGTTTTTCAAAAAAACACATCTTTGCTATTATTTTTTAATAATACAAATGGACAAAGCAGGACAATTGATATTAAAAAGAAGTAAAGAAATTACCGAAAATTACTTTCAGTTCCTGGACAAACACATTGCTGAGGTTGTCTCTGGAGAAGTGAGCAATTTTATGAAAATAAACCAAATAGCAAGTGAACTATTTATTTCGCATAAACATTTAACCGATACCGTACAAAAAGAGACCGGAAACCACCCTTGCCATTTTTATGACCTCAAAATTATAGATGAAGCAAAAAAGATGCTTTCTGAAACGGATAAATCAGCATCAGAAATTGCAAAAATATTGACTTATGACCCCTCAAATTTTTCAAAATTCTTCAAAAAGTTTGTAGGACAAACACCTGAAAAATTCAGAAAAGCACATAAATAATAAAGTTCCGAAAAGTTCACCATGATATAAATATATAATCTTGTCACCTTTGTAGTATCATTTTTAAAACATTTAAAAATCATACAAAATGGCAAGAAACGATTTAGAAGGAAAAGTAGTATTAATTGCAGGTGGTGCTAAAAATTTGGGTGGTTTATTAAGCCGTAATTTTGCATCTAAAGGGGCGAAAGTAGCAATTCATTACAATAGTGAGAGCACAAAAGCAGATGCTGAAAAAACACTAGCGGATATCACAAATACTGGTGGAGAAGCATTTTTATTCCAGGCAGATTTGACTAAAGTTGAAAACATCGCCAGGTTGTTTAATGAAACAATTGCAAAATTCGGAGGAATTGATATTGCTATCAATACTGTAGGCAAAGTGTTAAAAAAACCTTTTGTTGATACAACCGAAGAAGAATACGACAGTATGAGCGACATCAATTCCAAAGTAGCATATTTCTTTATTCAGGAAGCAGGTAAAAAACTGAACGATAACGGAAAAATCAACACCATTGTCACTTCGTTACTTGCTGCGTTTACGGGATATTATTCAACTTATGCCGGAGCAAAAGCTCCAGTCGAACATTTTACAAGAGCAGCTTCAAAAGAATTTGGTTCACGTGGAATTTCCGTAACAGCAGTTGCTCCCGGACCGATGGATACTCCTTTCTTCTATGGACAAGAAAGTAACGATGCAGTAGCGTATCACAAACAAGCATCAGATTTAGGTGGGTTGACCGACATCAGGGACATTGCACCGCTTGTAGAGTTTTTAGTAACAGATGGTTGGTGGATAACAGGACAAACCATTTTTGCGAATGGTGGTTATACAACAAGATAATTTTTCACGCAAAAAAAAATAATTAAGACCTTCTTAAATTATCTTTTAAATCGAATAAATTTTAAGATCAACAGTATAAATAATAAAGTGAGAAGAAAGGTAGTGTGTGTGTATTTTTTGCTGAAGAAATATGATCAGCCATTCTTCTATGGCTATGGGAGGAAATTCCATTGCCCGGGTCAATGCTTTAATACAAAACGGGGCCGACTCAAAAGTAATTTTACCTGATTTTTATTCGGGTACCTGATGGAGAGAATTTTCGTGTATGCAATTCTCAAGCTCATCAAATTACTTTTGAGTCGCCCCGTTTTGTTTATTTCTGCGCAACAGGTTTCAACGCTGAGGGCGACCAATGTTTAAAGAACTGCAGTACCTTTTTACTGCTATGCCCCTTCCCTTCTTCCAGGTACTCTGAGTTCTGTGTATGGATGCGCTGGCCTTTCCCGTCCAGGATCACAAACACCGGGAAGCCGAAACGCTCCGGGTGACCCAGGGAGGCAAACACCGCTTCGTTCTTGTTCTCCTGGCTGTAATTCACATGTACTACTTCGTAGTTATCCGCCAGGTAGTTTTTCAGGGTATCATTGGATTTAACCAGTTTATCGAAAGCAATGCACCAGCCACACCAGTTTCCACCCATCTGGAGGAAAACGTGTTTGCCGGAGGCTGCTGCCTTCTTTACCGCAGTGGCGATATCCTCTTTTGCATTCGCAGCCGGATCGTAGAGTTTGGGCTGACTGGTGGTTTGAGCAAAGCCTGCAGCAAATATCAGCAGGCAGCTGAGCAGGAGCGTGATCTTTTTCATGTTGGTTTTGATTATGCTTAAAAGTAAGGAAAAAATAGCCTTAATTGCTTATTTTCATATGCATGAACAAGCTAGTATTAGCCCTATTCTTCTCTTTGCCGGCATCCGGGCAGGAGACAATAGTTTTCAAACCAGCTGAAAACTTAACGGTATCCAATGTAAGCGCGATCAAACTCTACGCTTATGATATCAACAAAGGTTGTGACCGGGCCACTCCTGTATCTCTTATCGATAATGACAAAGTAACCCCCTGCTCCCGTTATGTAAAAACCTTTGAAAAGGAAAAAGTAAAACAGATCATCAAATTACTGCGATCTGAAGCAACCTATGGCGGAGAGCCGGCTGCATGTTTTGAAACTAACTATTCGCTGATGATGTTAGATAAAGCAAATGTGGTAATTGGTTATGTGGACATCAGTTTATTCTGTAACCGGCTTATCGCCAATCCACTTATACCTGAAACAGGTAAGAAAAACGGGTTTTCGAAAAAAGGAAAAGAGCTTTTACTGCATACATTAGAACTCGTCAGTGAAGAGGACATCGTAGCGCCCTGAAGAGTAGTGTTCCAGTTTGAAAATTAATTTTCACCCGTAACCTCAACCCCGTACCGTATTGCAGCTTCAAGTACATCCATGTTTATATCTTTCAGCGTTTTGAACTTAATGCAATATCCGGTCACGCTTGCCTTACCTATTTCTTTTCCAAATGTTTGGACTAAGTAAGTTTTATCCCTGATACCAAGGATATAAACAGAGATCCCGGTTTTGTTTGCACTCAAACCAATTTGAAAAAAATCCCTGGTCTTTCCATCAGCATATTTAATAGTATGAAATCCATAGCCAATAGTAGGGTTGCTCACCGTTTTATTTTCACTGTTTTGACCATTGTCGAACCATAATTTACAACCTGGTAAAATCTGAAGGGTGAGATCGTGCAACGCCTGCATATCGCTACGCTTTAGTTCAGGCTGGCTGGAAATATACTTTTCGATCTGTTCCTGTATGTTCATATGGCGAGTTTACTTTGCCTTTTCAAATCTCGCTTTATTTTTAGAAATTTTGAATTATATAAAATAATCCTTTAACTTTGTGGCCATCATGAAGTTATAATATCTCTCATATCGGCTGCCGTTCCGGCAATCCTCAGCGTCTCCTGCTGAATTCTAAACAATTTTCTATTGTACTTTTTTAAATACATCAACCCATGATGTTATTAAATGCTCAACATATGAGGTATTCCCTGCCATCAGGGAAAGTATTATTCCGTGACGTACACTTTTCCATATATAAAGGTGAAAGAATTGGTCTTGTTGGCGATAACGGCATAGGCAAATCCACCCTGCTGCAGATCATTGCGGAGCGTATTCCTGCGCAGGAAGGTCTGCTTATTCCTTCTGTAAAGCCATATTATATACCGCAGCATTTTGGCCAGTATGATCATCTTTCCATTGCTGATGTATTAAATATCAGTGAGCGCTGGCAAGCCTTACAGGCCATCCTGCAAGGCAGTTCAGAGATCGCACACTTTGAAGCGCTGGCAGACGACTGGACGCTGGAAGAGCGCTGCCGGCAGGCGCTGGATCAATGGGGGCTCCCGCATGTTAGCCTGGAAACTTCATTCACGCAACTGAGTGGCGGAGAGAAAACAAAACTCTTCCTCGCCGGTATTACGATCCATCAACCTGAACTGGTACTGCTGGATGAACCTACCAATCACCTGGATACACAGGGCAGGCAGCAGTTGTACGACTGGTTGCAAACCACAGATGCCGGTGTACTGATCGTGAGCCACGACAGAAGCCTGCTGGCGCGCTGTAATCCCATCTGGGAACTCTCTGCTACCGGCATACAGGTATACGGTGGCGATTATGCTTTTTATGAAGAAAGAAAGGCGGAAGAAGAAGCTGCCATCCTGCAAAAGCTGGACCATACAGAACGCAGCCTCCGTGATGCAGGAAGGAAACAGCGGGAAGCGATGGAACGCAAACAGAAAGAAGATGCGCAGGGCGCGCGAAAAAGGAAGAACGGCGGTATGGCAAAGATCATGCAGAACGTTAATCGCAATTGGGCAGAAGGTGCCACTACACGGTTAAAGGATGTGCATGAAGAAAAAGTAGCCCGCCTGCGTACAGAACTGGACCAGCTGCGGGAGCAGGAACCCTGGCATGGGGAAATGCAGACTAATTTCCAGGATGCACGGCTTCATACAGGTAAAATACTGGTGAAAGCTACGGGGTTGAATCATGCTTATAGGGCACAGGCTTTATGGCCTGAGCACCTGGATTTCGAGATCCGCAGCGGAGACCGTATATCCATTACCGGTGCCAATGGCAGTGGTAAATCCACACTCGTGCAACTGATGATGGGAACACTGGAACCTGCCACCGGTGAGCTATACCGTGCCCCTTTCAGTTCACTGCTGCTGGACCAGGAATATTCATTGATAGACAGAAAGCAAACAGTGATCGGGCAGATCGCTTCTTTTAATGAGCAGAAGTTGCAGGACCATGAGTTAAAGCTGCGGCTGAACCGTTTCCTCTTTGATCCGGAGAGCTGGGATAAATCCTGTGCGGTGCTGAGCGGTGGTGAAATGATGCGGCTTTCCCTTTGCTGTATGATGGTGAAGGATAATGCGCCGGATATGATCGTGCTGGATGAACCTACCAATAATCTTGATCTGCGGAATATTAAAATACTCACCCGTACTATGGCGGATTATGCAGGTACGCTCATCGTTATTTCGCATGACCGGATGTTCCTGGAGGAAGTGGGGATTGAAGGGGAGATAGGTCTTGGGGGATAACCACCGAAGTATATAAAGAAGATAATGCCCAGCCAAGCGTTTCATATAATGCTTTGCCTGCTTCCGTTGCCACCAGTACGCCATTTGTTCTGCCTTTTGAAAGGGCAATGTTTTCCAGTGTCTTTAAAACAATTGTTGCCAGTCCCTTGCGGCGGTGCAGCGCATCTGTTTCTATGCGGTCATAGATAACAAGGTCATCAACAAAGACCAGGCGTCCGATAGCAGCCGTGTTCCCGTTGCCGGTGAGTATTTTTGCTATAGAAACCGGCATCTCTTCTTTCACATCCAATGTGTATTCATTCGCCAAACTAATATTCTTTGATAACATAGGCTTAAAGCAGGTCATCATAAAAGCAGGAGGCTGCATCACCCAGCGGGAGGGTAAAAGATCTTTAAAGGCATCCGGGGAGCCACATACCTTAAGAAAGGTCCAGGGCTCGGTAATTGCATTCGCCAGATCCGTAATTTCATGGGTAAAATTTGGGAAAACATAACGGGCTTTTTGCTGAGGCCACCCTACCTCCACCCTGAATCCGCTGCCATACCTGGCAGGTAATGGCAGATCGCGTGATAAAGACCAGCCTTTAAGCCACTTTTCTACAATATTCGGGTCCATATATCATGATTTTAATAAAAAAGGCCATCAATGTATTGACGGCCTTAGCATAATATCAGGTATTCTCATTAATAAAGTCCTTCATACTCCTAACCCCCAGCATCTTTGCAGAAGTATAACCCTCTGCATAAGGCACACCTACCATTTTACCCAGCATTTTAGCCCTGTACAACACGCTTTCAAAGAATTCCGGGGAGGAGATGTACGTTTGCGGCTCATGGTCCTTAGCAGCCAGGAATTGCGTTTTAAAGCATTTGATGGCTTCTATCTTTTTATCGATCACCGGGGTGATGTCTATTACAAAATCCGGCTGATGGTAACGGTCCTGCAGGAAATGGAACACCTGTTTAGGGCGCCATGCTTCCTGGGGTACGCCGTTCTCTTCGGTTTCGATCTTGCGCAAGCCTGCGAGGAAACAACTGTCTGCAATGAGACGGCCGGCACGGCCATGATCAGGATGACGGTCGTCCATGGCATTGGCCAGTACAATATCCGGTTTAAATTTGCGGATAGCACGGATCACTTTTAACTGGTCTTCTTTTGAATTCTGGAAAAACCCGTCTGCGAGGCCCAGGTTCTCCCGCACGTCAAGGCCCATTAATTTACAGGCATCCTGTGCTTCTATTAAACGGCCTTCCGGGGTGCCCCTGGTGCCCAGTTCTCCCTGTGTAAGATCTACGATCCCTACTTTCATCCCCTGCAGCGCATGTACCATCAGGGTACCGGCGCAGGACAGTTCAACATCATCAGGGTGGGCCGCAATAGCGAGTATATCCAGTTTCATGGTCCTTATTTTGGAGGGCAAAGTTCGGGTTTATGATGGGATGTTCCAAATTGCGTGTAATAATGGGTATTGAGGGGAGATATCAGGGCAAGAAGGCTATTGTTACTATGTTTCGCTTATGCTATAGGGAAACAATATAGGATCTATAAGGGATTGCCAAGAGAATACCGGGAGAATGGTGGACTTGATGTGGAGAGGATGTGTACCAGGTGTGGAGACGATGTGGGCTTGAGGTTTTCTTAGCTAAGCGGGGTATTTTTGCAGCTAAGGTGAGTTTTTAGCTGCGGGTAAGAGGAGATAATATGACTGCTGTGTGTCATAGATACAAATATACTTGTCTTTTTTGAGTACCGGGCGTGCTTTGCCTGGCGGAAGTTAAAATGGTTGTAACAAACGGCCGCCGGAAGGCAGCCGTTAACAATAATGTCATATCATTAAAGAGATGGACCTTAAGCCGGCAATTTTACATAAAAAGCAGTACCGCCCTCTTCCCTGCTTTCAAACCAGATATTTCCCCCATGCGCCTCTACGATCTGTTTTGATATCGCAAGACCCAGGCCAAAAGGCTGCTCTCCGGCTGTACCTTTTCTTTTTGCTTCGGAGAACATATCGAAGATCTTATCCTTCAGGTTATCCGGTATACCTATGCCATCATCTTCCACAGTTATCACCGCTTCATCCGGCTCCATTTCCAGCCGGATGGTAATATCCTTTCCTACAGGACTGAACTTAATAGCATTGGCAATGAGGTTGCTGATCACCCGCCACATTTTTTCCCTGCTCAGCGACAGGATAACCGGCGCCGCCTGCAAATGTAAACGCTGCTTTTTAACCGCTGCTTTATGCTGTAACAGGTCCACACAATAATGCAGCAGCTGTTGCAGGTCCACCGGTTCTTTCTCGATCTTTTCCACATGTGAGTTGATCTGAAGCAGGTCCGCCACCATGTCCAGCGAGTTCTGCCCGGAAGTTTTGATCAGTTCCACCATCATCCTGTCTTCTTCATTGAGCTTGCTGAATTCCAGCAACATGGCCGCAATGGAGGTGATGGCGCCAACCGGGGAGCGCAGATCATGCGCTACCACTTTCATCATTTTCGTATTATCAGCCTGGCTTTGTTCCAAAGCGTTTAATGCCATTTGCAGATGTTCATTCTGCATATGGATCTCTTTGTTATTTTCACGGATACGGCTTAAGTGGCGCCATAGTATGAACAGGATACTCACGGCCATTAAAAGTCCTATGATCAGTGCAAGTAGAGAAATTGTCTTTAACTGATCTTCTTTTTTCAGCAGTTCCAGCTTCAACTGTTCCGCCGCATTCCTGAAACTCTCATCCATGTCCACATTGGATAAACCCAGGTTGACCAAAGCGATGGAATCCTTCAGACCATAATATAGTTTTGCATGATCATAGGCCTGCGGAATAGCGTGCATACTGTCGTAATACATCCATTTAAGGCGGTACCATTTTAAACGGATATCATCATAATCCGGATTCTTGCCTTCAAAATTCAGGAGATAATTTTCCTGCTGATCCAACAACTCCGCTGCCATGGGAAACTGCCCGAACCGTATATACAGGTCCGTGAGTTTGGCTATTGCAGTTTGCGCATCAGATATGGCATGACCCGCGCGGTTATTGATCTGGATACTTTCACTCAGATAGCGGACAGCTTCATTGTATTTATTCTGCCGGGCGTACAACCCGCCCAGGTTGCCCATCACCACTCCTCTTGCAGTGTTGGCGAACGCAGTATCTTCTTTATACAGGCGATCATACTCATTGATAAAGCCTAAAGCCTGCCGGTAATAAAAAATGGAACTGTCCAGCTGATCTGCTTTCTGGTAACAGAGGGCAATGGTGTTCAGGATAGACTGGGGTTGGATAAAACGGTCAAAATAACTGGCATTCGCAGGGCAATGGCTTAGCTCATCCAGCGCATCCCTGAGATAAGGGATCGCTGCCAGGTATTTGCCCTGTTTGTAGCGTACCATGCCAAGCTGGGAATTAAACGGTGCGAGCGCACAGCTATCCAGGTTCTTACGCGCGAATACCTGGCCATTGTAATAGTAATAAAATGCTTCTTCATATTTTCTTTCTGCTACCAGCAGCTTACCAAATGCAAATAATGTATTGGCGTATTCTACTTTGTACAGGTCCTCTTTGCCTTTCACCATCAGTAACATACTGTCTGAATAAAGGCGTGCTTTCAGGGTATCAAACTGGTAATAAATATAAAAGTTAAGCTTGAAGTTGTAATTCTTCCATAGGTCCACCGGGCCTGCATCCGGGAATTCACCATAAGCACTATCTATGTAATGGATCGCATAATTTACCTGCATGCCGCTCACGATGCTGTCCGCCGTGCCCATAATGCTGTCTGCAAGGAAAGGACGCGCCTGGCTCTGACTGGGCGGTTGTTTGCAGGCTACAATTAAAAGGCATAACAAAAAGAAGCCTGTATGCACATCGTGCAAGCGTGTTCTCAATTGCCAGACATGGTTAACCCTTTGATGTTCGTTCATTTACAATAATTTCACTGAGCAATAGTTGGAGAGAAAACTTTAGATGCCAGTATAGATGGGTTCTGCTTTATAATGATACGAAAAATACGGGTATGAAGCGTATTTTTTTCAGGAAGGAAAACCTGCAAATATCTTTGTGTAGCTGTTAGTTGAAGCGGTTGTACAACTGGATCTCCTGTACGATCATTTCAATGTCTTTGTCGTCCTGCGCATTGAATTCACTCTTCAGGTTTCCGCCAAAGAAGAAGGCTACGGTCTGATACATCCTTGCATTAAAACCACCTTTCAATTCTTTCACGATCTCATAACAGTTCTCCCCGGTTTCGCGGTGGATGAGTTTCATCAATACTTTGCCCTGGTATACGGAGAGGTTTTCCAGTTTATCGCCGAACTCTTTTTTCAGCATTTGTTCTTTGGAGGCGAGGAAGGCTTTACGTTGTTTTTTGCTGGTGAACCTGTTCAGTTCCTGGTTTACATCTTTCAATACCCTGCCGGCGGTGATGGCATAAGGGTACGTAACATACACGGCGTTACGGAGGCGCGTCCAGCGTTCCCTTTCTTTGCGGAGGCGTTTGGGGAGCCGGTCCACCACTTCAACGATCTGGAGGGTAATAGAGGGGATGGTATCATTTCCGACTACGATTGCACGTACCGCCACGGTGTCCGTTGCCGTCCGCTGCTGAGCGGAGGCGCTGCCTGCCAGGCAAAGGAGGCACATACCAGCGATGATCAGAATACGATGCAAAACGAATGACGGTTTAAATATCGATGTCAAGTTACGAATTAGTTATGATTCCTCAGTATCTGCAGCCACCACTGCGTGATAGCGCTTTCCACGGCAGGCACATCTTTGGATACAATACTGGAGCCGATTACATGGGCCCCGGCATTGGGAATGGCCACTGCGCGCTTCAGGCTGTCCGGCGTTCCCAGTTCTTTGTGCATTTCAAGGATGGCGCTCACTTTCACTGTAGGGTCCTGCTCCTTTTCGTTCTTATAGTAGTAAAGGTCCAGCACGGGCTGATGGATGCGGGCAAATACTTCCGGTTTCATGGTATTGTCCACCAGGTTCTGTAACTGCACCACAGCTTCCAAACGGTATTTTGAGTACCAATATTTTGCACGGTCTGCATTATCCGGTTTATTTTCCACGTAATCCCCTCCTTTCACCAGGCGGGCAATCTCCAGGCCCCAGGGTTTATCCAGCATCCATACCATGAACTCGTTGATAGCGATGTTGGGGGACATATTGATCACGGCTGTTACATCCTCCGGGTATTCCGAAGCCAGCAGCAGGGCCAGCGTGCCACCGGTGGAAGTACCGATCACAATCACCTTGTCTCCCAGCATTTTACCAATGGCCAGGGCCTCTTTGGCATCCCGCCATAAGCCTTCTCCGGTCATGCCCACCAGGGCATCCGGGGTATCCATGCCGTGTTCATCGAGCCTTGATAAGTAAAGATTGTATCCGAAACGGCGGGCAAAGTTCACATGTACGGGATCTCCCTCCTTTTCACTGGCGGAAAAACCATGCAGGTAGATCACGCTGTAAGGCGTTTTACGGTGCAGGGAATCCTGCCAGAGGATCCTGGCCTCATTATCCGGTTTAAGGCGGAATTGGGCTTCTTTTTTGGCAACGTATTGTTCAAGCGCTACGGGGGTAGCAGGGACGGCTGGTAAACGGCCCCCGGCGATCACCGGAGGAGCGGGTTTAGGGCCCAGGAAGTACACGATCACCAATAGGGCGATCGTGATCAGAACGATCCGGATAGTGCGGCGCATAGGTACTGAGCGTTTGTTGGCCCCAAGATAATAAAAAAGGGCGGCCTTTGCAGACCGCCCTGTGTTACTTATTTCCTAAGCCGTTGCCGGATACTCATTAAAAATCCAACGATCATCACCAATATACCAATCCATAATACATTGATATACGGGAAGATAAGGGCTTTCATCACTACGTAATCCATGGGATCACGGCTTTCCTTCAACTCCAGTTCCACCTTGTTTTCATTCGGTAATATTTTGGTGAACCGCACAGCGAGGGATAAGGGAGCAATCGTGTCCGGAATATTACTCTGGAAACTGCTGTCCCGGATAAAATACACGGGCTGCATGGTGAAATCCCCGTTGCTGCGGGTATGTACATCCAGCTGTGCCCCAACGGCTATATCTCCCGGTTCTGCATGGTAGTTCTTTTGCACCGGCCCCGTTTTAAGGGCAGTGAGTACCATAAAGCCTTTGGAGAAGAAGATGGTATCGCCCTGGGCAATGGTATGCGGCGTATATGGCAGGGTATCCGTTACCACATCTTTGCGGGGTACGGCGGTGATATAGGTAAAGATGTCCCTGGTGAGGTAATGTTTGGAATCCGGGTTAGGTGTGATACCATCCTGGCCCCTAACGGAAAGATAGGCATCCGGGTAGAGCGTAAAACGTTCTTTGGCTACATCTTCCAGTTTATCCTTCTTTTCATAGTCGATGATGAAGAAGGTTTTGGCTTTATCTGCCGTGCCAATGGAATCTCCCTTGTAAGTCACGAAATAAGGACCCATTTGTACGGGTAAACCTTTGGGCAGCATGATGTTCTCTTTGGAATCCTGGCCGCTTTCCTTTGTGAAATAACCGGCGAGCATACCCATGCTGTCTATAGACAGCACCTGTTTTTTGGAAGAAGAAATGAGGATCCCCAGCAGTGCCAGGCCAAAACCAATATGCGCTACGGAAGCGCCTGCTGCTTTGGCTTTTCCTTTCAGTACGCCGAAGATATAGAAGAGGTTGGCCACAATAGCATAGACACTGGCAAACAGCATCAGGTAGATGGCCACCAGGAAACCTGCCCCGTAATTCACATAATCGATCTTGCCGAACCAGCCGATCATTACTGTGGCTAACACTGCTACCAGCGTAGGCCAGGCCAGTTTCTTCATCACGGTGTTCTTCGGCGTATCCTTATATTTCAGGAATTGAATGATAGCAGTCAGGAGACCGATCACCGTAGCCAGCCAGATCTGGATCTGGTTATAGTGGAACACCACATCGGTAGGCGGCGCAAAGTCTTCCAGGTTGAAGAGCTTCTTCAGTCCTAATCCGTCCAGCACCTTGTTCCATACAGGGATGGAGGTGGTAAAGGTGATCTGTATAGCTGCCACCATCAGGATGAGGGCACCTACAAATAACCAGAACTCACGGGAATAGGTACTTTCTTCCTTTTTCACAGACGGGATCTCCTTATTCCGCCAGATCAGCAGGAAAAGGGAAGGAATAGCGAATACAGCCATGGATACCAGCAGCTGTGCTGTCAGCCCCAGGTCTGTAAAGGAGTGTACGGAAGTTTGCCCCAGTACGCCGCTTTTGGTGAGGAAAGAAGAATATAAAATGAGGGTATAAGAAATGATCACGAAAAAGAAAGAGGAACGCAGGGCATGACCGGAACTGCGGAACGCCAGCATGGTATGAATGCCTGCGATCATGGTCAGCCAGGGTACCAGGGAGGCATTCTCTACGGGGTCCCAAGCCCAGTAACCACCAAACGTGAGGGATTCGTAAGCCCAGGCGGCTCCCATCATGATACCCGTGCCCAGCATCATAGCGGAAAACAGGGTCCAGGGTAAAGCCGGTTTGATCCATTCTCCGAACTGGCGGGTCCATAGGCCGGCTACACCGTATGCAAAAGGAATGATCACGGAAGCAAAACCCAGGAACAATACCGGCGGGTGGATCACCATCCAGTAGTTCTTCAGCAGTTCATTCAACCCGTTACCTTCTACAAACTGCTTAAACTGCAGGTAGTTAGGGTTCTGGAAAACGGGGGAATCCGGCGCATCCTGGCGCATGAGAATGAAAGGATTGCTGCCTAAACGGTATTCAATACCGGGAACATAGATCCCCAGGATCATACTGCCCATCAGCAATTGGGAAAGGGCCATCACGGTCATAACCGGGGCTTCCCACTTCTTGCTGGTGAAGATCAGCACACAGCCCAGGAGGCTTTGCCATACGCTCCAAAGCAGGAAGCTGCCCTCCTGCCCTTCCCAGAAGCAGCTAAACAGGTATTTCACCTCCAGGTCGCGGGAAGAGTGCTGCCAGGCATATTTGTATTCAAAAAGGTGATTGGCAATGATGTAGTAAAGGATGCTGAATACAGCAATGATGGAAGCCGTTTGCACAAAAAAGGCCCAGCGGCCGAGTTTGAGCCAGGAGGTCTTTTTTAATTCATCCGTAGCCCTTGTACTGTTGAAGAACGACACCAAAGCAACGAAAGACGCTACAAACGCCACTATGCTGAAGAAATGGCCTAACTGGCCGGGTAGCAGATGCTCCCCTATATATTTTATATTTTCCAAGATACTACCGTAAGATGTTATAAAAAAGGTGGGAAAATGGTAACGACGATATACAGTTGTTTTCCTTAAATTTCTTTAGAAGCGCTATAGGCAGTTTGTTCCTCCTTGTATTTGGAAGGACATTTCATTAAGATCTTACTGCAATGGAACTCATTACCCATCATCTTGCCGGTGAGTACCAGTTCTGTGGATTTTTCGAAGTCGGTAGGACGGGTGCCGTTGAAGACCACCTTGGTGATCTCACCGCTTTTGTCCTTCATATAAAAACTGAAATAATTGGCATCTTTGGCAGGATCATAAACCACTGCCTTGGCAGTGTCCAGGGCCCCGATCACGTGGATCTCCTTTCCTTCTTTCTTTTTGGCCGTAGCGAAGGTTTCATAGGTACTGAAATCCCCTACCAGCATTACCATGCCGGCAACGCACACCGCTATTACGATCAGTAAAATTAAACTTGTCTTCTTCATCCTTACCAGATTATTAATAAACAAAGATAGCCAAAAACCTGAATGCCTATGGCTGATATTCGTCAGGTTTCCTCCCCCCGGAACCAATTTTTACCTTTACCTTTGCGGCGAAATAAGCAAAGTACTGATTTATCATGGCTGATCTATCGAATTTTGATCCCAACGCCCCGGGGCTGCTGTCTAACAACATATTCGGGCTGCCCTTCAGCGAAGATGAAGCACGGCTGGTGCTGTTGCCGGTGCCCTGGGAAGTGACAGTGTCCTACAACAATGGAACAGCCCGCGGGCCGGAACGTATTTTCAAGGCCTCCCACCAGGTGGACCTCTACGATGCGGATGTAAAAGATGGCTGGAAACAGGGCTTCTTTATGCGGGAAAGCGACCGGCAGCTGTTGCTCCGCAGCGATTACCTCCGCAAAGAAGCAGAATTGTACCTCAAATTCCTCGCTGAAGGCGGGGATGTGAAGGAAAACGACTTTCTCCGCAGGTCCCTCGAAGATGTGAACCGTGGTACGCAAAAGATGAACGACTGGGTATATGCCCAAACCCGGGAACTGCTGCAAAAAGGCAAACTGGTAGGGCTGATCGGCGGGGACCACAGTACACCCCTGGGATATTACAAAGCCATTGGAGAGCATAAAGGTGATTTTGGTATTTTGCAGATAGATGCCCATTGCGATCTGCGCGACAGTTACGAAGGATTCAAATACTCACATGCTTCCATCATGTACAACGCGCTGCAGGAAGTACCCCAGCTCAAAAAACTGGTACAGGTGGGTATCCGCGATTATTGCGAGGAAGAACTGGAATATATCCGCAAGAGCGAAGGCAAAGTGTATACCTTCTTTGACCAGGAAATGAAAGAAAGGCTGTTTGAAGGAGAAAGCTGGAAGAATATTTGTGACAATATCGTAGCGCAATTGCCCGAACAGGTATATATCAGCTTTGACATTGATGGCCTCGATCCCAAGCTGTGCCCGCATACCGGCACACCCGTAGCCGGAGGGCTGGAAGGGCCACAGGTGTTCTACCTCTTCAGGAAAGTGCTGGAAAGCGGCCGCAAACTGATAGGGTTCGATCTGAATGAAGTGAGTGCAGGGCATGACGACTGGGATGCCAATGTAGGCGCCCGCATGCTTTTTAAATTGTGTAACCTGATCGTTAAATAAAAATGTACAAACTCAGAATACTACATCCCAATGCTATGACACGCCTGCGTTTGCAGCCGGTAATGCATGGCATGGCGGGTATCCTTTTCCTTTTTAATGTGATCGGCATCTATAAAATGGATGATCCCAACTGGCTGATTGCGGCGCTTTTTGTGATCATGGGGCTGGCCAGCATCTTCTTCCCTTTTATTATGAAGAACATCCGCAAATTCGGCGAAGCAAACTCGCTGATGCGCATGCTGCAGGCCTTTACGCTCATGAGCGGATGTTTATACTTCCTCTCCCACCTGCAACCCATTGTGGGCTTCACGATGCTGCTGGCAGGATTAGGAATGGCCTATATCGGTTATGCGGAGTTTAAGATACTGCAACCCTCTTTCATTGAGATTGATACCACGGGCATTACGCTCCCCGGCATCTTTTCCAACCGCCGGACCGGATGGAACGAAATGAAAAACGTAATTTTGCGGAATGACCTGCTCACGCTGGACTTTAAGAACAATAAGATCCTGCAGCTGGAAGTACTCGATGAAATATCGCCACTGAAAACAGCAGAGATGAATACTTTTTTTGAAAAACGGACCCAATCATAACATGAACGTATCGCCATATATATTGTATTCAGACGGGAAGGGAAATATCTTTGAAGATACGTCTCTCTACGTAGTAGGCCGCAGTGGCTGGGATGCTGTACCTATCCCCGAAGATGAATGGATAGAATTGCCGCAGGGCGGACAGTTGTATGAACTGCCCGGACGCCGTGGTATTGGTATAGATGTGGAAACCGGCGATATGCGGCTCTGCGAAAAAGGCTGGGCCGTAGCGGCGTTCATTCCTCCTGCACATACCGCCTTTTACATCGCGGCATATGAAACAGCACCGGATGCTCCTACCCTGCCGCTGTTCTGTTATGTAGCAGCCGGATGGCACAACGATAAGTTCTATGTACCCGCCATGCGGATAGAAAATGATATCCGCCAGGAAGCAGCGGGCTTTGATGATAAAAAAGTACACAGTGGCGTTGAGCAGATGATGGAAGCATACCCGCACAACAGGCTGGTACAACACCTCGCCAATAATTGCGCGTTAACCTATCACTGCCCTGCCGCCAGGAATTATTTCATCGGCAGATGGGAATGCCCTATCCCCACTTCTCCTGCCTGTAATGCCAATTGCCTGGGCTGCATTTCCTTTCAGCCGGAAGATGAAACCATCGTATCCCCGCAGGACCGGCTCACCTTCAAACCCACGGCAGCAGAGATCGTGGAGTTCACGGTGCCGCATCTTGAAACAGCACCTTTCCCGATTGTAAGTTATGGACAGGGATGTGAAGGAGAACCTTTGCTGATGTGGGAAACCATCCGCGAATCCATTATCGAAATAAGGAAACATACCCCCAAGGGAAGTATCAATATCAATACGAACGGCAGTAAACCAAATGCAGTAAGGGAACTATGTAAAGTTGGCCTGAACAGCATCCGCGTAAGCCTGAACTCTGTTCGTGAACACATCTACACACCTTACTACCGCCCCAATAACTACACTTTCAGAGACATCGTGGAAAGCATTAAAGTAGTGCGTGAACACGGTGGCTGGGCCTCCATCAATTACTTCGTATTCCCCGGTATGACGGATAGCGTGGAAGAATATGAAGCACTAAGGGAACTGATCCGCGAAACAGGATTAAGCATGATCCAGTGGCGCAGTTTCAACATTGATCCGGATTGGTACCTGGGCAAGATCGGCGTTACAGAAACCGGCGAGTGCCTGGGTATGAAACAAATGATCGAATTGATCCGGGAAGAATTCCCCGATCTCAAATTCGGCTATTTCAACCCGCCCATAGAAAGGATCAATGGGAACTATGAGATGGACTTTGCACACGCTTAGGATCAGTGAGGTTCACCCTGGATGTTTTGTACATTTTGCACACGCTTAGGCAGCAATAACCTGAATCCAAAAAATGTGAGTACGCAGATGGCTGCCACTGTATACCACCAGTTCGTATAACCCAGGTGACGTACCACGTATGCCCCTAAAGTAGGCGCTACGATCGTGGATACACAATAGGCCACGGTATACAGGCCGGCATATTCCCCGCGGTTATGGTCCTGGCTCCGGTGGATCCAGAAGTTATTCATAAAAGGCATCGTGAGCATTTCCGCAAGTGTGAAGGACAGTGCGTAAATAAATGCCACAAACACATAAGGCGGAAAGATATTAAACAACAGGTAAGAGAAACCCATCATGATCACACCATAACCAATGTACAATACATCCGGCCGCTTGTTCTCCAGCTTATACACCAGGATCATTTCAAACAACGCGATCGCCACACCGTTCACAGACATACTCAGCCCTATCATAGCTTCAGACATGAGGAATTTTTCCTTGAAGAATACAGGAACGATATTGAACATCTGGAACAGGCAGACCCCGTTCAGCATTACCAGGATGATAAAGAAAATATAACGCCCGTCCCGGTAAGCAGAACCATTGCCCTTCACCACTTCTTTTTTCACTTCCTTTTTTACAGGGCCGTGTACAGGCTTCAGCACAGCACGTAGTAATAATGCCGCAGCGATACAGGTAAGGCCATCTGCCCAGAATAATAACCTGTAATTGAAACTGGCCAGCAAACCACCTACAGCAGGGCCCACTGCCCAGCCCATATTCACCGCCAGGCGGATGAGGGAATAGGAACGCAGCCTGCTGGATTCATCGCTGTAGTGTACCACTGCCGCAGCGTTGGCAGGTCTGAAACCTTCTCCCACCATACCCAGTATAAAGATGGTAACCACAAACTGCGGAAAAGTACGCATCTGGCCCAGTACAATGAACATAACCCCATTGAGCACCAGGCTCCAGAACTGGATGGGATAAAAACCCAGCTTATCAGATAATTTTCCTCCCAGCACAGCCCCTGCTATAGCACCAATGCCATATACGGTAATGGTAAATCCTGCCTGTTCCAGCGGAAAATGCAATTCAAACGTGAGGTAAACCGTTAAGAAAGGAATTACCATGGTGCCGCTACGATTGATCAGCAGCACAGATGCCAGCCACCATATGGGTTTTGAGATACCACCATAGGCACTTTTATAGAGCGATAGTGTTTGGTTGAACATAATTTATTATGGAATCGAAGCTAAACATCCATCTATCAACTACCAAATGGAAAGTGATCAATAAGATTTAACATATTATCACTGAAGGATAAAGAATAACCCGTAACAAAAAAATATTAACTTTGGAACAAGATGGCAGATCAAAAACAAGGAAAGAATCTTAAAGCACTGGGTATAACCATTGGAGTACATGCGTTATTGTTAGTAGCGTTGTTCCTGATCGGCTTTTCCGCGCCTCCTCCATTGCCTGATCAGGACCTGGGCATGGAAGTGAACCTGGGTACATCTGATGACGGTATGGGAGATGAACAGCCGCTCAATCCTAATCCGCCTGCTGCCAGCCAGCCGGTGCCATCTGCTCCGCAAAACTCACCTGCGCCGGACAAAACGGAAGGTAATACGGAAGAATTAGCCACACAGAATGAAGAAGAAGCGCCGGAAGTGGCCAAACCCGTTAAACCTGCCCCTAAACCAAAAGAGATTGCCAAAACTTTAGATATAAAACCGGAAAAAACACCTAAGCCCAAAGCCGTACAACCACCTGCCCCTACTCCTCCTGCACCGAAACCAAAGCCTAAAGCGGTATTCACCGGCGGTACTTCCAATAGTGCCAACAGCGGAAACAGCGCCAATGGCAGTAACAACTCAACAGGAGAAGGTAATACAGGCCGCCCGGGAGACCGTGGCGTGATAGGGGGAGATCCTAATGCAACAGGTTATACCGGAACACCTGGTGCAGGAAGAGGCGCTTCTGACTTCAACATGAGGGGCAGAAGCCTGGTGAACCGCCCTGCTGTTAGCTGGGATGGGAACGAAACCGGCTATGTAGCTGTAAACATCAAAGTTGACAGGGATGGAAATGTGACCAATGCAACCTATACCATAAGAAATTCCACCATCAACAACCCACAGGCGATCCGTATCGCCATTGATGCCGCAAAACGTCTGAAGTACAATGCCAGCCCGGATGCACCGGAAGAACAATTCGGTCCCATCCGTTTTTATTTCAAAGCTCAATAATAAGATAACAGGCCGTACAGAATATTCCGTGCGGATTCCCGTTATTATTTATCATTCCCAGGACTTAAATCTATGGTGCAACAGCGATACAGTTTGTTACTGCTGATAGTGGGATTATTAACTGCGGCCTCTTTACAGGCGCAGACATTTCCCGGTTATCACACCAGCCAATACGCCGGTATACATGCCGTTCCTTTCAACCCTGCCAGTGCAGCCGGCAGCAGGTACCGCTGGGATGTGAACATCGTTGGCGCGGATGCCAAAGCAGGCAACACTTACATCAAATTCAACAAAGCCTCCCTCCTTTCCGGCGATTCCCTGAAAAGGTTTGTGGACTGGTTCCCGGATACACTTTCCAAAAATCTGCAACATGCCTGGGGCAGTGTGGATATTATGATGCCCTCCGCCCTTTATTCCATCAATGAAAGCCAGTCTATTGCTTTCACATGGAGGGTACGGGCTTCTTTCAACGGCGGGAATATGCATACGTCCACTGCTAATTTCTTCAGCCTGAACTACCCTAATCCACGTATGTACAACCGTACAATAGCGGAAGAATATAGCGGTTTTTACGGCCAGGCATGGAATGAATTCGGCTTTACCTATGCGAAAGTGTTTAAAGATGTAGGAGATCACCGCTGGAAAGGCGGCATCACCTTAAAATACCTGGGCGGGCAGGCTGCAGGATATGCTGTAGGCCGCGACGGGTCTTTTGTTTTTGAGAGCAGAAGCCGGGTAGATATCAATAGCGGAAAACTGAACTACGCTTACAATGCTGAAATGGATGCCTGGGATGGCAGTTTTGGCACCCTCTACAGCCCTTTTCAAAACCCCGGCATTGGCGCGGATATTGGCGTGATCTACGAATGGCGCCCTGATTCTGATGGTTTTGGCAGTTATTACGAAGACGATACCTGGAACCCCGATGCCGATACATGGAAAGCAAGGATAGGCGTTTCCATTGTAGACATTGGCGGTATCAGCTATACCAAATCCCTTTACGCAGCCAACCTGGACCTGCGGGTACAGGATTATGATGCCTACCTGCTGGAAAAAAGGAAAGGTGAAAGCATTTCCCAATACGCCAGGCGCATGAGCACACAGTTTGCACATGTGGATTCGGATGCAGGAGATAAATTCTACATGAACCTCCCCACCTCCCTGAACTTAATGGGAGATTATAATATCGACGGCCGCTTTTTTGTAAGCGCCAGCGCTACGATCGGTTTATTGGGCGGCCAGAAGGACGATCATAAAACGAATGCGCTGACACAACTGCTGGTAACACCCCGTTATGAAACGCAGCACCTGGGGGTTTATCTGCCCTTTTCCGTGAACCGTTACGGGCAGGCAGATGCAGGGTTTGGATTACGTGCCGGCCCATTGGTGATAGGCTCTGCCAGTTTGTTTTCAAACCTTGCACGCAGCACCGTGAATCATGCGGATGTATTCGTAGCTTTGCGCATAATTCCCATCCGCTTTAACAGAGGCAGCTGGGATAAAGGCGGCGGAGGCATCTTCCGTAAACGGAGGAACAACCTTGGTTGTCCGAGTGTACCATAGCAAGGCATATGAACTATCAGCAAACCATCGATTACCTGTACGGGCAGTTACCCATGTTCAGCAAAGTGGGCGCTTCCGCATTAAAGAACGACCTGCTCAATATCCGCGAATTATGCGGCATACTGGAACATCCTGAAACAAAATTCCCATCCGTACATATAGCAGGCACCAATGGCAAAGGCTCTACCAGCCATATGCTCAGCGCCATCTTTCAACAGGCCGGATATAAAACGGGCCTGTACACCTCCCCTCACCTCCATGATTTCCGGGAACGCATCCGCATCAATGGCGTAATGATACCGGAAGAAGATGTGATACAATTTGTAGCGCGCATGCGGTCGTCCATGAACACCATCCAGCCTTCCTTCTTTGAAGTAACGGTAGCCATGGCCTTTGAATACTTTGCACAGCAGAAGGTGGACATTGCTATTATAGAAACCGGGCTGGGCGGCCGTTTGGACAGTACCAACATCATCACCCCCATCCTCTCCCTGATCACCAATATCAGTTATGATCACATGAACATATTGGGCGACACCCTGCCTTTGATCGCCGCTGAAAAAGCAGGCATCATCAAACCGGATGTTCCCGTAGTGATCAGTGAAACGCAGGAAGAAGTAGTGCAGGTATTTAAAGGAACAGCAGACCTCCGCCATTCACCGATCCGTTTTGCGGACCAGGACTGGCGCATCACAGCACATGAACCTTCCACAACGCTTTTAAAGATCACAGTAGAAGATGTGTTAAATAAAAAATCCTATCCCCTCGTATTAGATCTCCCCGGCCATTACCAGGAGAAGAATATATTAGGTGTACTCAGCGCCGTGCAGATCCTGCAGCAGGCTGGCTGGAAGATCAGCACCACAGACCTCACTATTGCTTTATCCAAAGTTAAACAGCTTACAGGGCTGGGAGGCAGATGGCAAGTGGTGAAAGAACATCCTTATACCGTATTGGATGTGGGGCATAACGAAGCCGGCATCAGGGCCATACTGGAACAACTGAGCTTAGTGTCCTACAAACGCCTGCATATTGTAATAGGGTTTGTAAAAGATAAAGATGTGGAAGCGGCATTAAAACAGCTTCCTGCTGATGCTATCTACTATTTCACCAAAGCACAGATCCCCCGTGCCATGCAGGAAACAGACCTCATACAGATAGCACATGCGGTAGGTTTACAGGGTAATGCTTATGCTGATGTTCCAGCAGCTTATAAAGCTGCGCAGGAACATGCTTCGCAGGATGATATGGTGCTGGTATGCGGGAGCGTGTTTATTGTGGGAGAAGTGCCGCTTTAAGCTCCCTGTACGGGCATATATTATCCCGGCAGTACTACTGCTTTAAGCTCCCTGTACTTCTGCAGCGCATAGAACAGGCAGGACACATGAAGGCTTTGCAGGAACTGGTGATCCTTCAGCAACTGTTCCACTTCCGCTACATCCACCAGGATCACTTCAATCTCTTCATTATGATCTAACTGCTGCTCCTGCACTTTTTTACCGCCCAATGCAAGGAACATATGTGTGAGATTGGTATTAACGGAAGGGTTCGGTGATACAGCACCAAGGCTGTGTACCTCCGAAAAAGCATACCCCGTTTCTTCCAGCAGCTCCCGCTTCATCGCTGTTTCAGGGGAAGCATCTGTTGCATCTATCACACCCCCTGGTATTTCAAGCAGTACCTTACCCACAGCATGCCGGTATTGCCGGATCAGGATCACTTTATTATCTTCTGTTACGGCCATTGCATTGGCCCAGTCCGGATACTCCAATACATAATAAGGATCAACAATTCTGCCATCTGCCAAAACACATTTGTCCCTCCTTACGGTTAACCAGGGTTCTTTATGCAGGTATTCTGATGATAATAATTTCCATTCCATATAATTCGAATTAACTACTTCCAGCCTTCGCGTTCTTTCAGGCGCTCAATATGAGCAAGATGATGTAAACCATGCCAGGAGTAATTGGCTAAATGCGTTGAAAGATCGTAAGAGGCATTATTACCGGGATGAAAGAAGGTACGGTCCCAGTCTTTTGCCTCCATATGTTCCAGCACGGACACCCAGCGTGCATGTAATGCATGCAGTAAAGTGATGGACACGTTGATGGGTGTATACTGCACATCTGCCAGTTCCGCCCAGGCTTCCTGGTCGTATGGTTTGATAGTAGGATTATCTTCTGTAAGTGCCAGCTTAACCCGCGTAAAACCATTCATATGTGAGTCTGCAACATGGTGTACTACCTGTGCAACCGTCCAGCCACCGGGGCGGTAAGGGGTTTGCAGCTGATGGGCATCCAGTGTTTGGACTGCTATCTCCAGCAGCGAGGGCAGGTAACGGATATCGTTGATCAGTCTTTTGCGCATCTCTGCGTTCACCATAGCTGGTGCAACAAAGGGGCCGATGGGAAAGCGTAAATCTTCCATATATCTTATGAATTTTCGCGGAGATCTTTACCTGTGAGATGGATGAAAACATCTTCCAGGTTCGCCTGCTTCACTTCCTTCTTCCTTTCAAAACCACCTGCTACCAATTGATCGATCAAAGCGTCCGGGGAATCCAGGGCAATGATCTCTCCACTGTCTACAATAGCGCAACGGTCGCAGAGGAACTCTGCTTCATCCATATAATGTGTGGTGATCACTACCGTAGTGCCCTGGGCACGCACCTGCTGGATGAGTGTCCAGAGATTGCGGCGGGCCTGCGGGTCCAGCCCGGTGGTGGGCTCGTCCAGGAATATGATACGGGGTTTATTGATCAGGGTGGTAGCGATGGAAAAACGTTGTTTCTGGCCACCGGAGAGGGATTTGAACTTAGCCCCGGCCTTGTCTTCCAGGTTAAACTCCTTCAGTAAAGCGCGTGGTTCCACCTTCTTGTTATACAATCCGCCAAACATCTCTATCAGCTCTACCAGGTTGAGACCGGGGTAATAACCCGCAGTCTGTAACTGTACGCCAATGATCTTCTTGATCGCTTCCGGGTCTTCGTCCAGGTTGTATCCATCCACCATCACCGTGCCGGACGTTTTCTGCCGGAGGGTTTCAATGATCTCCAGAGTGGTGGACTTCCCGGCACCATTAGGCCCCAGCAGGCCGAACACCTCGTTCTCATACACATCAAAGCTGATCCCCTTCACGGCGGTGAAGTCGCCATACTGTTTTACCAGGTCCTTCACCTCGATGATCTTGCGTTTTTCCATGCCGCCAATTTACTATAAAAAGCGAAGAGACGCAATTACATGCGTCTCTTCTGCCTGAATAAATAGTTAGTAAGCTGTTATTTGGATGCCGTTCTGTCGGCGGGTTTGTTGATGAAGATCTGTGTAAAGTAAACGATATTTCCTTTACCTTTTGCTGTGCCAATACCTATCAGGTTAAAATTACCCAGCATGTTCTTCCGGTGGCCGGGGCTTTTGATCCAGCCATCCACAACTGCTTCCGCGCTTAAATTCCCGTAGGCAACATTTTCTGCTGCAGCGCTTACACGCCCCAGTTTTTTGGAAATGTCGTCTATACGTTGTTCAAATCCATCGTGCCCGAAGCCGGTGCGGCCGTTAGCCATTGATTTGCTGTGGCTGCGGGCTTCCAAGCTCAGTGTTTCGTTGAGGGATAAAGGGGCCAGACCTTTCGACTTACGAAATTTGTTCACATAGAACAGGATGTCTTGTTCTTCATCACCGCTATTCCTTACTGAACTGGCGGAGGAAGTGTTGCCGGAAACGGACTTGCTGCAAGCGCTTGCCTGTGAGGCAACAATCACCGCTGCAGAGAAAAAAAGGATCTTAAAAAAGTGCTGGTTCAACATAGTTTTCTATAAACGATTAACTAATAGAGAAAATTGTTTGATCCAATATCGCGCCAAAAGTTTAACGGATGATGGGAAGCACCTCTTCGATCAGCTTTTTAGATCCGATAAAGATGGGTATACGTTGATGCAGTTCAGTAGGTTTAATATCCAGTAAGCGTTGATTTCCATCTGAAAACGCCAGCCCGCCAGCCTTTTCCATCAAAAAGGACATGGGGTTACATTCATAACAGAGCCTCAAACGCCCCTGTGCATATTTGCCAAAGGCCGGGTACATAAAAATACCTCCCTGTACCAGGGTACGGTGTATTTCAGACACCATGCAGCCAATGAAACGGTGGCGGTAGACCTTTTCCGTAGCATCTTTTGCCATGAAATGGTCAATAGCCTTTTGCACCTTTTTCTCGTACAGGTGATAGTAACCAACGTTAATGGAAAAGATATCGCTTTCGTCCGGCACCTTCATATTGGGATGAGAGAGGCAGAACTCGCCTATGCTGGGGTCCAGCGTAAAGCCCTGTACACTTCTGCGGGTAGCATATACCAGCATGGTAGAAGAACCATAAATGATATAACCTGCCGCTATCTGCTGGCTGCCGGGCTGCAGGAAGTCTTCCAGCTCACAGGAGCTCCCATTGGGGGTTAAGCGGCGGTAAACAGAAAAGATAGTACCGATGGACACATTCACGTCTATATTACCGGAACCATCAAGCGGGTCCATTAACACTACGTATTTGGAGTTCCGGGAGAACTCATCGTCAAAGGAAATGAACTCTTCATTCTCTTCAGAAGCCACACCACAGCAATAGATACTGGTCTGGAGGGAGCTGATCAGCTGATCATTGGCAAACTCATCCAGCTTTTTAACAGATTCGCCCTGCACATTGGTTTTGCCCGCTTCTCCCAGGATATCCGCGATACCGGCCTTATTTACTTCAACGTTCACACGTTTAGCGGCCAGCCCTATATCCCGCAGGAGCCCGGAAAGCTGTCCGGTTGCGCCAGGGTAGTTCCGCAATTCCTGAATGGTAAACTCGTCCAAGGTCATCACTCGTTGGTTCATTTTCATATACGTGTTAGGTTTGGGTGCGCTAAATTAAGCTAAACGGTACGAATATTTAGCAAACTGTCATTTTTTAAGAAACAGATTTTTAAACAATTCTAAAGTTGCCGTACTTTGCCAAACAATTTTTTAACAGAACAGGATTCTCCTTATGAAGGTTTTCAAATTTGGCGGCGCAAGTTTAGAAACTATTGAGCGCATACAACAGGTAGGCAAGATCATCCAGGCTTACCCGGACGATAAACTGCTCATCGTGATATCAGCCATGGGTAAAACAACCAATGAGCTGGAAAATGTAGCGAAGAATTTCTTCATGCGTAAACGTGAGATAGCCTCCCAGCTGCTCTATAACATAGAACAACATCACCTGCAGGTGGCAGAAAGCCTTCTTGGCACAAAGGAGCATCCCCTCTTCACGCAATTGCAGCAGTTCTTCACGGAAGCTGAATGGACGCTGGGAGAAAAACCGCTCCGTAACTATGATTATTACTATGATCAGCTGGTGGGCCTCGGTGAATTGCTGAGCACTGCTATCGTAAGCGCCTACTTCAATCAGGTTGGCATCACTAACGTATGGCTGGATGTAAGGGATGTATTCCGTACGGACGATAACTTCCGCGATGCGAATATAGACTGGGAAGTAACGCAGCGCCAGGTGAATGAGAAGGTATTGCCTCTTTTCAATGCCGTAGACATTGTGATAGCACAGGGCTTCATTGGCAGTACAGACCAGAACGAAAGCGTTACCCTGGGCCGGGAAGGCAGTGATTATTCCGCCGCCGTTTTCGCCAACCTCCTCAACGCAGAAAGCCAGACCATCTGGAAAGATGTGGAGGGCCTGAAGAATGCAGACCCCAAGCTCTTCCCCAATACGGTGAATATACCGGAGATAGGGTTCAATGAAGTGATTGAAATGGCCTATTATGGTGCGCAGGTGATCCACCCTAAAACCATCAAACCGTTACAGAACAAACAAATACCCTTATACGTTAAATGTTTCCTGGATAAAGACCTCCCCGGCACTGTGATCAAAGGGGATGCAGACGGCCGCAAACTGCCTCCGCTCATCATCCTGAAAAAGAACCAGGTATTGATCACCATTACCTCCCGTGCATATGATTTTATCACTGAGGATAAGATCAGCGATATCTACGAGATCTTCCACGATAAAAAAGTAAAGATCAATCTGACACAGAACGCTGCCATCAGCTTCAGTTGCTGTATAGACAACAACCCGGAGAAGATAGAGTTACTGATCAAAGCATTACATGCAGGCTTCAAGATCTCTTATAACGAAGGGCTGGAACTGTTAACGGTAAGGCATTTCAAGAACGGGCTGCTGGAAGAGTTAACAAAAGGCCGGAAGATATTGCTGGAGCAACGTTCAGACAGTACTGTACAACTGATCATGAAATAACCTCACCGGCAAGGGACACACAAATGAATGGGGGAATAGCGCGAACATAATTTTCAACGACTTATGGAAAAAATACTCCTCTCTGAGCATCACGCCAAATCCATTGCGTATCCCTTACCGAAAAGGTTTTTCTGGCTAAATGGTTCACTGTTTAACGAAAAAGCATAAAAGGAGCGCTACAGACCAGGCACCCTTTTGGTGTCATCCACATGCCTCGCCGTAACGCTCCATGGTAAGTATTACTATCTCATAAGCATAATTTAATCCTGCACATAAATTTATCGTGTAACTGCTTACAGCATTTGCTTATTCTATGGGAAGTGCTTTCCCGCCAATTGATACCGCTTTGCTACAGTATTGCAGCATTCATGGGGAGATGTGTGTTATTGATAGGGAGGAAACTACGGGGTCTTATCCAGGATGCGGAGTACCAGTTCTTTATAACTTCTTCCTATAGGGATAGGTTTGCCATTTATCTCAATATCTGTGGCGGTGAAGGCATCGATCTTATCCTTAGCTACAATGAAAGACCTATGGATGCGCAGGAAATTATTCTTCGCCAGCAGGTCTTCTATCTCACCCAGCTGGAACTTGGTGAGGATGGTCTTCTGGCGGGTAGTAATGCCAATGTATTCCTTCAGGCTTTCTATATAGAGTATTTCATCCAGGTATACTTTCACTTTCTTCTTACTCACATTAAAGAACAGGTAAGCCCTTTCTGCGGGGCCGGTAGCCGGTAAATGCATCACAATTGGCTGTACCGCCTGCTGGCGCACTTTATTCACTGCCATCAGGAAGCGGCTGAATTCAATGGGTTTTAAGAGATAGTCCACTACATTCAGTTCATATCCTTCCAATGCATATTCCTGGTAAGCGGATGTAATGATGATCTGGGGCGGATTTTTCAGTGCTTTAATGAAAGCAAGCCCTTTGAGCTTAGGCAGGTGAATATCGAGGAATATGAGGTCTATATGCTCTCCCTGTAATACCTCCATGGCGTAGATGGCATCCATACAAACACCTTTCAGCTGCAGGAAAGGCACCTGCCGGATATAATCGCTGAGCACTTCTGCTGCCAGCGGTTCATCTTCCACTATGATGCAATTAAATTTTTGCATGACTATCCAGGTTAATGGTAAGCACTACTTTAAACACAGCCGGTTCATTGAACACCAGCAGCTGATGCTCCTTATACATCAGTTCCAGCTGCCGCCTTACATTCTCCAGCCCTATCTTGTCTTTACTGCCCGGCGATTCATTTTCCTTATTATTCTCTATGATAAATGTAAGTAAACCCTGGTGCAAACGGATCTCCATGTGAATGTAGGAATCGAAGCGGGTTTCACTCACCCCATGTTTAAAGGCATTTTCCACAAAAGGCAGTAACAAAAGCGGGGATACGGGATACTGCTCATTATCAATATCTTTCTTAAATACAATATTGAGGCGGTTATTGTACCGGATCTTTTCCAGTTCCAGGTAGTCGTCCATCATTTTCATTTCCTCTGCAAGGGTAATGCGCCCTTTACCGGATTCATATAACATGAACCGCAGTAATTTGGAGAGCTTCATCACTATCTCCGGCGTGAGGTCTGACTTCTTCCGGGCCAGTGCGTAAATGTTATTCAGCGTATTGAAAAGGAAATGCGGATTGGTTTGATTACGCAGGTATTTCAATTCTGTTTCCAGCTTTTCTTTCATCAGGTCCTTTTCCCTTTCTTTGGCAGAGAGCTGCATCCTGATCAGCTTAAAGGCCACCGCCGTGGCACTTACAAACCCAACGTCCATCACGCCCAGCAGCAGGCGGCTTAGTTTGAACAAGGGGGCTGTTTTAATGGTATTGTTATAGATAACAGTAAAGATGTAGTAATTGAAGACCAGCCTGTACAATACAAGTGTGATGCATAACATGATGGCCGTTTTTACAACGATCCATACCATATTACGTCCTTTTAATACCTGTGGAATAACGGCGTACAGGACATAATACGTTAAGATCAGCTTAGGTAAAGTGGCCACTACTGCCGCATGTATGGCCATGAGAAAACGGGCATTTTCCGTAAAGCCAGGCTGTTGGGAAGCTGTCCAGGTATATTCCATGAGTGCATCCTGCAGGGTATAGGCTACCCAAAACAATACATGTAACAGTACTCTCTTCATTGGCTTCAAAAATCGTTAAAAATGACATGAATGCTGTTAAAAACCTTTAAAGGGAGGTTTCCTTTGGCCATACAGCATGCTTAATGGTACTATATTAACCAATAAGGCCGACCGAAGGTGAACCGAACCTGAACCGAAGGAGAACCGAAGGTGAAGCCTATGTGAAGGGAGTGAAAATAGTATTATAACTATGGGAAGGTATACCCAAATATATGAAAAAGGGGCTGAACAATTGTTCAACCCCTTTATAAATAAACTATTTTATCCTCACCGGATCAGCCGGTTTAGGTACTGGTTTATAAGGGTTGGTCTTCAACTCTTCCAGCAATACCTGCACCCCTCTTTCGAGTTGCGGATCACGTCCTGCGATCACGTCAGCAGGTGTTTGCTCCACATCAATATCAGCAGTGGTACCTTCGTTTTCAATGATCCAGTTACCTTTTGTATCATAGATCCCGAAACTCGGGGAAGTAACAAAACCACCATCTATCAAAGTAGGATATCCGCTGATCCCCACCAGGATGCCCATCGTACGTTTACCGATCAGTTTACCCAGTTGTTTCTGCCGGAACATCCAGGGCATCATATCTCCGCCGGAACCTGCATATTCATTGATCAGCATGGCCTTTGGACCATAGATACCATTACCCGGAGTAGTGAAGCTCCTGCCGTCCCTTACACCCCAGTAGCTGAGTACTTTCCTGTCCAGCAGGTCTACCACGTAATCTGCTACGGAACCTCCGCCGTTGAAACGTTCATCGAGCAGTAAAGCATGTTTATCTGTTTGCGCAAAGTAATAACGGTTGAAGAAAGTATAACCTTCCTGCCCGGTGTTGAGCATATACACATATGCGATCTGGCCATTGCTCAGTTTGTCTACCTTTTTACGGTTACCTTCTATCCAGTCCATCTTACGCAATTCAGATTCTTTGCCTGCATCCACGGGCTCTACGATGATCTCCCAGGAACCGGTTTCAGAAGGTTTATCGTTCACCCTCAATACCACCTGGCGGTTCACGGTATTTTCCAGCAGGCTGTAGATGCTGATATCTCCATCCAGCGGGCGGCCATTCACGGAAAGGATGTACGCTCCTTCTTTCACGTTCAGGCCGGGAACGGACAGTGGAGCTTTCAGCTCAGGATTCCAGGAAAGTGTGCTGTAGATCTTTTTAATGCGGTATTTGTTTTCGCTGATCTCAAAATCTGCGCCTAACATACCTGTGGGCACTACAGGGCCGCCGGGCATATCCCCTGCCCCTACATAGTTATGCCCTACCACCATTTCGCTCATCATTTCATTCAACAGGTAGTTGAGGTCTGAGCGATGGCTAACATAAGGCAGTAGTGCGGCATAACGTTTTTTGTTTGCATCCCAGTCTACCCCGTGCATATTCTTTACATAGAAGAAGTCTTTTTCTATCTTATACACTTCATCAAAGATCTGCTTCCATTCTGCCACAGGATCCACCATCATGCTTACAGCGGAAACATCTACCTTTCCTTCTCCGGCAGATGGCTTACGGTCTGTACTCACAATATGGAACCCGTTATTTACTGCCAGCAGCATCTTTTTACCGTCAGCACTAATGATGAAACCATTGCCTTTTGCAAATGTTTCGCTCTTGCGTTCCTTCAGATCGTAGTAACGTACTTCATCACCGGAAATAAAGAACAGTTTGTCCTTTACCTTACCATTCAATGTTCTGTACTGGCCGCTGCCCAGGGGCAGTGCAATGATCCTGTTCTGAATACCATCCAGGTCTATCTGTGTAGTTTCTTCTTTAGCGGCAGCGGGCTTGGCGGCAGCTGTTTTTGCCGTATCCTTCTTTTCTTCCTTTACCGTTTCTTCATCGCTTTCCGGCGTGAAGATGGTAGGGGTATTTTTAGCCAGGAGCACCGCATACACATTGTTGGTAGAATTCCGGTCATATGTTTGCATATGCAGCCCGCTGAGACCCATACCTGCATTGGTGCTGGCCGGGAAGAAAATGTATTTACCATCTGCACTGAATGTAGGGTTGCCCGCATCACTCATACCATCTGTAACAGGAGTTGACCTACCTGATCCAAGGCTGTAGAGGTACACCGCATCATAACCATTCGCGCTGGTTTTGAGATAGGTGATCCATTTGGAATCCGGTGACCAGGCCGGTGCAAACACATTCGCGCTGCCATTCGGGATGGAACCATTACTGTTCGTATCTATATGTACGATCTTTTTGCTTTGCACATCTATGTAATAGAGATTGAAATGCGCATCGCTGTAGAAGATCTTTTTACTGTCAGGGCTCCAGGTGAGGCCAAAATAATAAACGGTTTTCCCCAGTTCTATTTCAACCGGTTTATCCATTGCTTTCTGATCGCGCAGTACCAGTTTATAGTTACCGTCTGCATCCGAAACATAAGAGATCCATTTACCATCAGGAGACCAGGCTGGTTCTCTTTCATGCGTACCAGGTGAATTGGAGATATTGCGTACATCCCCTTTTTCTTTTGGTACGGAGAAGATCTCTCCCCTGCCCTGCAGCAACAAACGCATACCGGTAGGAGAAATATTCACCTTCTCAAAGTTCGCTATCTTTTCCAGGTGCGGGCGTTTGTAAGGAAGGTCTGTACGGATGTTCACGGCTACATCGGTAACCTTGCCGGATGCAGCATCCAGCAGGTGAATGGTGGCACCTTGTTCAAAGGCGAGCGTTTTACCGTCTGTAGTGAGGGTCTTTACATCCTCATTATTATATTTTGTGATCTGCGTTACCTGTTTGGAATCTGTATCATACCGGAAGATGTTCATAGTATGGTTACGATCACTGAGGAAGTACACACTCTTTCCTACCCATACCGGGCGCACGTTATTGGAATTAGCCGCCGGGATCTCTTCTACCTGGTTAGTGGCGTGATTGAAGATCCAGATCTTAGGCATATATCCACCACGATATCTTTTAAAAGGGCGGTAAGTAGCACCCCCTTCTGTAGGATCGGGGTTCTTAATATAAGCGGTGAACTTACCGTCAGGAGAAACGGCCCCCTGTGTTGCTTCAGGTATTTTAGCATGTACCGTAGCGAGGCCGCCTTTGGTACTCACGGTATATAACTGGGTGGTTCTGCCGGTAGGAGATTCAGCACCGGAGGCATACAGGATATGCTCATTATCTACCCAGCCTCTTACCGCATCGCGGAAAGGATGCCAGGTGATGCGGCGGGGATCTCCGCCATCTACTGAGATAACGTATACATCGTTATTCCCGTCGTAGTTGCCGGTGAAGGCAATCCATTTGCCATCGGGAGAAAAGTACGGGTCCTGCTTAAAGGAAGGATTCACCGTTAATCTAACAGGGTTGGATCCATTCCGGTTAGCGATCCAGATATCGCCGGCATACATGAAAGCAATGTGCTTTTCACTGACTGCGGGGTTCCTTAAGAGTTTCGTCTCTGTCTGTGCCTGGGTGGTTATAGGGCCAAGGGCGAGGAAAGCGCCGATGGACAGGCGGATTATGCTATGTATCATAAGCGTTGCGGGTATATTTTGTTGTGCTGCAATGGGCAGTGTCGCAAAATATACCAAAAATCCTTAGCTACATGCACTTTGCCCGCCAATAAATTGACAGGCGGTGAAAAACAAAAATAAGAGGTCCCCGAAGGCCGGGGACCTCTTATTAAACTTAAACAATAAACGGGTCTACAATAGCCAGTACCTGGGCACTGGTCAAAGGTTCGTCAAAGGCCTCTGTTGCTGCATTCACACTAACAGCCTGCCCATTAATATTAACGATGTTGATCGTTGCCTGCGTGGTCAGTTCCTCTCCATCATAGCTTGCCTGCACTGCTGCTCCAATGCCGCCGGTATCTTTACCGGTGATCCAGGGTTTGATGGCGGGGTTACTGAGGTTCACCCTTCTCATACTGCGGATATGTGAAGCATGCCTTGCTTCCACAGAGTGGATGTTCAATGCAGCAGTCAATACATCATTGTTGGACATTAAATTAGCTGCCTGCCCTTTATAGGCCCTTACACCGGTGTCTTCAAAGGTTTGCGCTACTGCCAGGAACAATCCGTAATCAGTGAACACTGTTTTGAAAGGCCCGTTGCCACTACCATTACCGGCAGAGAAATCAAATGTAGGTTTAGCTACTGCCGTACCGCCCAATGCAACAATCGTATTTTTCAACAAAGTAACGTGTGCATTCTCATGATCACGGATAGTGGTGATAGCTCCCATGGGAGCGCCTGCCGGCACCAGGCCTGGCGCAGCTGCGCCCATCGTATAGAATTCAGCTTCCAGGTATTCCAGTGTTAATGCATAGTTCAGCACCCCAACTATAGTAGTGGCAGATTGACCATATGCTTTTTTAAACATGCTGCCCAGTGCGAACGGAAGTGCAGCCAGCGCCAGTTTACCGCCTATATTCGCAAAACTTTTCATCACGCCTCTTCTCGAATCCAGCCGCTCATATACTTCCGGGTCTGCTTTTTCCAATTCAGTTATAATGTGATGGATATTCATGATGGTGGATTTTAATTATGAAGTAGGAAGATTACTGCCGTTTATTTTTGATTTGAGGAAGCCGGATGCTGCGGCCAGTACGGCTGCGGGGGTATTGGCCTTATCAAGCCCGTTTGCATCTACAACGGTGTTATCAGCAAAAGATCCATTGCTGATAAGGTCTCTGATCAAAGCTGCATGACGTGCTTCCACAGATACGATCTTACCGGCGAGTGCTAAGTAAGCAGGGTCTGTAATGAGCTTACCTGCACCATTGTAAGCAGAAACACCAAGGTCCTCAAAGGTTTTTGCGGTGGCTAACACTACATCTCTTTTACTGAAATCGATAGCCGCGAAATTCACTTCCAGACCAGGTATTGCCTTAGCACCCAATGCATTTTTGAAGAACTCACGATGCGCTATTTCATGGTCCCTGATATCCGTTAACAGCGATAGCTCTGTTGCAGTAATACCGGTATACTGGCTCATGATCACCTTAGTATAAAAGGCTGCTTCCAGTTGTTCCAGTGCATAGGCATAGTTGAGGATCCCTATATCCCCACTGCCAAGATTGATACCATCGTTGTTATTACTATCTTTTGAACAACCGGCAATAACCGCTGCTGTGGCTGCTGTTCCGGCAAAGATGGTAAGGAATTTTCTACGCTGCAGCCCTTTGGGGGAAAGCATAGCATTGTCATCTTGTTCCTTTGGAACAATAATTTGATCAGCCATAAGGATTCGATTTTACGGGTTTAAAAGAAGTGTATTAAAATATGGTTGCATAGTCATGTACGTGAAAGCAGATCGCTTGGTTTTCAACAACTAAAAATATTTTATGGCTGTTATAAAAAAAAGAGGCCGGATAAATATCCGGCCTTCCAGGGGTTTCATAAGCATAACTCAGGGTCTGCCCCACCATAGGCGGGTACCTCCATTATCAGCTCCATTCAATAAAGCGGCCGCTTTTGTAACTTCATCTTTGTTGTTCTTATATTCATCCGGGGGGAATGGTAAACGATTAATAAAACCGGGAATACTGCCTCCGCTGTAATTTACCACCACTGGAAATAATTTAGGATAACCTGTTCTCCTGAACTCGGCCCAAGCTTCTTCTCCATCAGGATAAAGGCTGATCCACTTCTGTGTAATGATACGTTCCAGCTTTGTTTCGAAATTATCTGCATCCTGCCAGCGGATCGTAATAGTACTGAGATAAGGTGCATTCGCTGCTACATTGTTCAATGCATTCACCGGATCTGTATATGCAGCAGGTTTGCTGGCTGCATCATTGAGATAATTGCCTGCATCACCAAGGTCGTATTGTGCAAAGGAAGTACGGATACCTTCTTCATACAAAGCTTTTGCATCCCCTTTCATATTCCAGCCTCTTACAGCACCTTCTGCACGGAGGAAATAAGTTTCAGATGCAGCCAGCACACGGATAGGTGTACTCCTTTCTATGTTCAATGAAGAGAACTTCTCATAATCCGGTTTGGCTTTGATATCAATACCATTCCGGATCCCGCGGAACCCTCCGCCCGGCATACCGCTTGCACGGAAGTAAGCACTCAGCCGCGGATCGTTGTATCCTTTCAGGAAAGATTCCATGGATGCGCCCATGCGGATGTCGTTATATTCCTGGCTGATCACATACAGGGAATTACTTACCGTAACGCCGCTGCCGGAACGCACCATGGCGCTCTTCTTATTATCTGTTATCACACCGTACTCATTGTTCACCGCTGCTTCCGCCTGTTGCTTCGCCAATGTTTCATTCACAAAGGAGATGCGCATGGCGAGGCGTAGTTTCAGCGAATTGGCAAACCGGATCCAATCCCCATACTCCCCGCCGAAGAGGAGATCAAAGGGTTTCAGCTGCGCTTTGCCGGCGGGATTGGTTTTATCAAAAGTGGTGAGGGATTGAATGGACTGGTCCAGTTCTGCAAAGAAAGCTTTGTAAATACTTTCCTGGCTGTCGTATGGTGTGGAAAAACCTCCGGAGCCAAATTTCGAATAAGGGATAGGGCCAAACACATCCGTTACCCTGTGCATGGAAGCTACTTTGATAATGGTAGCTACCGCATAGAGGTCAGGGCGTGTTTTCTCTCCCCTGTCCTTCACCAGTTTCCAGCCACTCATTACATTATCAAAAGCCACTTTGAAAGGCCAGTTATTCCAATCCATCATAAAGTAATTGGAATTGTTCTTTCCGCTGTTAAAGGGTGTGGGAATACCCATAAAACCGGAATAGAGATCAGCATTCAGATTTTGTTGTAACTGGTATTGCCAGTCTACCGTACTATACAGGCTTGTGAGCATACCGGGAATAAATGCGCCCACGTATTTATAATCATATTTTAATAACGAATCTGTTAGCTCGTTAGGATTTGTATTGAAGCGGTCGAAGTTCTTGGTGCAGGATACCGGCAGTATAGCTGCTATGATCAATATCCCTATGTATAATTGCTTTTTCATGATCTTTAATTAAAAGGTGACTTTTAAGTTTAGGCCTATGTTCCTCAGACTGGGCATACCGAAATAATCATAACCCTGGAACTGGTTAGTGGTAAATGCCGTGATCTCCGGATCGTAAGGTGCCTTTTTATAGATCAGCCAAAGATTCCTTGCTACAAGGGATAATTGTATCTTCTGTAATTTATTATTGAGTGCGGCTGCAGGAATGGTGTAACCCAGGGATAGTTCCCTCAGTCTTACATTCGTAGCGCTGTAAGTATACAATGCCAGTGCGGAAGACGTTGCGCCGGTAAGGTTCTGATAATATCCTTTTGCATCCACCTTTGTTCCGTTCACCATCACACCACCATTATTCCTGGCTTCTTCTGTACGTTTGGATACGCCAAAATTATCCATGATCGCTTCCGTGGAAGATACTACTTCTCCACCCAGCCTTGCATCTACCAGGAAGTTCAGATTGAAGCGGCCATAAGTAAGCCCGTTGTTCCATCCCAGCAGATAACGGGGATTGGCATTACCTACCTTGATAAAATCCCCTACTTCCGGAAGCCCTTTATCATTCAGCACAATGGCACCTTTATCATCCCGTTTCACATCCTTTGCATAGATATCACCATAAGAACCACCTTTCTTTACGATCAAACGATAGCCTGCAAAATCGGATACGATAAACTCATCCTGCGTTCTGCGCTGCCCGGTGAAGGGATCTGTGTAATCCAGCATCTCCACCACCTTGTTGCGGTTGAGTGCAAAAGTGAGCGCAGGGGTCCAGTTTACATTCCCGATTCTGCCATTGTAACCAACGTTTGCTTCAATGCCCTGGTTCTGTATATTACCGGCATTGATGTAGTATGCATTATAACCAACAGATGGCGATACCTCTACCTTGAAGAACTGGTTCTTGGTATGGGTGTTATAATAAGTGGCGCTGACACTGAACTGATCATTAAAGAAACGAAGATCTATGCCCGCTTCAAAAGAGCTTGTTCTTTCCGGTTTCATTTCCTGGAAAGGTTTGGCATGAATAGCCTGTATAGCACCGCCGTTAGGGATTGGAATAGTAGGCATAGAAATGTAAAGCGGAATGGCATTGGCCACTTCGCTATAGGCTGCTCTTACCTTTGCGAAAGTGATCGCCTGCGGCAATTGCGCCATTTCACTGATGATACCTGTGAGCCCTACAGAGGGATAAAAATAAGATTTGCTTTGCGTGAAGGATAAAGCAGAAGACCATTCATTCCTTGCAGATGCTTCCAGGTACAACATCTCCCTGTACCCCAGCTGCGCAGTGGCAAACACGGCCTGTGTCTGCATCCGGTCGTTGCGGTCATAAGGTGTAAAGCGGGTGAAATCCACATTCGCAAAAGTGAACATGTTGGCAAACTGGGATAAATATCCGTTGCTCCATCCTGTTGTATTATCCTGCACATCCTGTATGCTTGCCCCTGCGTTTACATTCAGCGCAAAGTCGTTCATCTTCCTGTTCCAGGTTAAGATCAGGTCTGCATAAGATTGCCTTCCAAAAGATTTTGAGTTATCATACTTGCCGTTCACGCCACCCAGGAATGCTACGGTAGATGCGTAGTTCTTTGCATTCCACTGATCGTTCACCCTGTCCTGCTTCACACGGCCGGTGAGGCTCAAAGATGGGCTGATCGTGTATTTTGCTGCTACGGAAGCAATCAGCCTGTCCCGTTTCAGCATATTGGTATTCCTGTTCACAACCCAGTAGGGGTTTTGCAACATCATACCTAAATCGCCGTAAGGCCAGTTCTGCACTGCAAAGTTCCGGTTGGGATCATATTGTTCAAAGTTCTTAAAACTACCGAAGTTGTGTGAGCGGGGGAAAAGATAAACGCCTACCAATGCGTTATAGTACTGCCCCTGCACAGGTATATTATCCTGCTGCTGGCTGATATATTGTGCATTCACATCCAGGCTCAGTTTATCATCCAGTAATGTGCTGGTATTCCTGATGCTGAAGTTATAACGGTCGAAGGTATTGTGTGGAATGATGCCTGTAGCATTCACTGCCGCAGCAGAAAAGTAGGTTTGATTGCGCTCTGTGCCGGTGGATACATTGAGGGCATGTGTATAGCTCTGCCCTGTCTGGAAGAAATCCTTTGTATCCGCATTGGCAGCTTGTTTGGCGCCCCAGCTCTGGAAAGCGGGAGCAGGATCTGCACCATAGGTCTGCTGAAATTCCGGTAACAGTAATGGCCTGCTGAAGTTGGCGTTGAGGGAATAATTGATGATGGTCTTACCTGCCTTTCCTTTTTTGGTGGTGAGCAGTATCACACCATTTGCTGCCTGGCTGCCATACAAAGCTGCTGCAGATGCACCGGTTAAAGCAGTAATGCTTTCAATATCATCCGGGTTGATGTTCGCGATACCATCGCTGCCGCCCGGTACGGAAAAGCCATCGGTGGAGGTTGTTTTTTGTGTAAAGAGATCAGGTAAAGGAATACCATCTACCACATACAGCGCATTGTTATTACCGTAAATAGATTTATTCCCTCTCATGACCACCTTGGTGGCACCACCGGGACCAGAAGAACTTGTATTCACCGTCATACCGGCTATTTTACCGGTGAGGCTGTTCACCAGGCTGGGATCTTTTACGTTGTTCACCTCACTGCCGGAAATGGTCTGTACATTATAGGTAACAGACTTGGCGGCCTTCCTGATCCCCAGAGCGGTCACTACGATCAGCTCCTTCAGGTTATTGATACTGGTTTTAAGGGAGAGCTGTACGGTAACCATCTGATCGGTTACCGTAACAGTTTCTTCCCGGGCTTCAAATCCAATGGATGTAACATTCAGCGTGTACTTGCCGGGGGGAACATTTGGCAGGGAGAATTTTCCCTGTACATCCGTGAGCGTTCCCCGCTTTAATTCTTTCAGGTAAACGGTAGCACCGATCACCGGTAATCCTTTCTCATCTGTTATTGCACCGCTGACTGTTTGTGGTGGCTGAACAGGTATAGCAGGTAATGTTTTTGTCCGGATCACGATCATTTTGTCCATGATCACATAGGATAAGGACAGTCCTTCCAGGCATTTGTCCAGCACCTCTTCCAGGCTGGCGTCCTTTACATCAATGTCCCTGTTCCCGGCGCTCCTGATCAGCTTGCTGTCATATAAAATAGAAAGGCCACTCTTTGCCTGTATGTCTGAAAAGATCTTACCAAGCGGCGCATTCTTGCGGGAAAGCGTGATCTTCTGGGCAAAACCGGCAGCGCTTACATGCAGCGCTGCAATGAGCATTAGAAAGGCTGTTAATTTCATAACCAGCAACAATTTAGCCGGCAAATGCCGATAACGTGGTACGGCTTTGCCATACGCAAGTAGTTTCATACTTTTGTACAGTTTAGGTTTGGTGAATAAATGTGGTTTAACGCGCTTTTAAGAGCCAGCCTGAACGAATTCACCGGGAGTGTTGCTGCACTCCTGGTTTCATTTTAAGCAGTCTGTACCTTCTCTGATTTTGGTTTAAGGTGTTACTACGAGTATATTTCCTGTTCTTTTAAAATTCACGCCATTGATCTGAAGGGCTTTCAACACATCCTGCAAATTCACGTCCCGGGAGATCTTACCGGCAAATTCACGCTCTGGTATCTTTCCTTCAAATTTCACTTCCAGGTTGTACCAGCGGGAGATCTGGCGCATCAGCTCCGGAAGGCCGATCCCATCAAATTGAAAGAAACCGTTCTTCCAGGCGATCGCCTGTTCTGTATCTGCGTTCGGTAATCTTGTGATTGTACCATTGCTCATCACTGCCTGCTGGCCTGGTTTCAGCAACATTGCTGCTGTTCCTTTATGCACTTTAACGGCCCCCTGCAGCAAGGTTGTTCTGGCCGCACTTTCATCAGCATAAGCATTGATATTGAAACTGGTACCCAGTACCTCCACTACACCTTCCCTGATCTTTACACGGAAAGGTTGGGCAGCATTGGCTGCTATTTCAAAATAGCCTTCTCCTTCCAGTTCCACCACCCGCTCCCCGCCTGCAAAGTAACTGGGGAAACGTAAAGACGAGGCCGCGTTCAGCCAGGCTTTAGAGCCATCCGGTAATTCTATCTGGTATTGACCGCCATTAGGTGTGGTGATGGTATTGAAAACGGGGACTGCATGTTCATCTCCTCCCTGGTAGGCCAGCTGGCCATTAGCCAGCTTGATGATACGGGTATTGCCCTGGCGGGTTAGTTCTCCTTCATTAGCGCTATCCAGCGCTATCACGGTACCATCTCCTAACTGCAATGTGGCCCTGTTACCACCGGGGTGAACATCCGGTTGCTGCTCCTGCTGTGCAAGCGTACGTGCCTGCGGTTCCCGGTTATAATAAAAAACGGCTGCGATCACCGCCAGCACTATAACAGAGGCGGCGGCCACCATACGGGTAAGCGTGAAGATCTTTGTTTTACCGGAACGTTCATCCAACCGCTGTTCTAACCGTTGGATAAATTCAGGGGAGGGAGATTGCCAGGCTTTAAAAGCAGCCGGGATATGAGAGGCCTCGTTCAGCAGGGACTGGAATTCCGCAGGGCTTACCTGTTCCATCCAGCTCCGGAAGTGCTGCTCTTCCTCAGCAGACAAGCTGCCGGCGGCATATTTTTCCATTAAGGATATAACTTCTTCCCGATTCATAACATAAAGACTGCTGAACCATAAAAAAGGATACCCTTTCCTCAAAATAAAAGTAAAATGATCATCCCAACTGTCCATTCCGCATGCAGGCGCAGATGCTCTTTAATGGTACGGACAGCAGCATAGAGATGTTTTTTAACGGCAGAACGGGATATTTTCAGTTCGGAGGCAATTTCGTCGAGCGACATATCTTCCTCCACACTCATCAGGAAAACGGTGCGTTTACGTTCGGGTAAATGGGTGATGGCTTCCATGGCCACCCGGTGATACTCCTTAAAGGTCACTTCATCCGTAGCATCGCTACCGGCCTGCATTTGCAAGGGCATCAGGCGGTGGATCATCTGTACTTTTGCCTTGTTCTTTTTTGCCAGGTCAAACAGTTTGTTCTTTGCCATCCGGAAGAGATAGTCTTCAAAAGAACGGATACGGGGCAGCGATTCTTTCTTATCCCATATTTTCAGGAACACGTCCTGTATGATCTCTTCCGTATCCTCACGGGACTGGTTAATGAAAAAAACAAAACGGTAAAGACGGGGGAAGTAATACGTATACAGGGTGGAAAATGCAATCCTGTCCCCTGCTGAAGCCTTTTTCAGAAGGGAACTTTCATTAATGTGCTCACTGTTAGCGGGACCGGACAACATGGAATTAAAATTAACCTGATTGCAAAATGAAGTTAATAATAATTTCATATTATGTACAAAAAGTTCTGAATCCCCTAGCCCATCGTTAACATCATCTCCCTGATCAGGGAGATCAGGGCGGAAGGATATACACCCAGCCAGATTAACAATCCCATTAAAGCACTTAACGCAAACACACCAAAGAAAGGTAAAGCCTGCCGGGTAAGTGTGGGTGTGTTATCTGTAAGGGGCTGGAACATTACGGCAATAATGCGGATGTAATAGAACAATCCTATGACACTGTTGACGATCAGTAAGATCAGCAACAGCCATAAACCGGCATCCACCCCCGCTGCGATAATATAGAACTTACCAATAAACCCGGCGGTAAGGGGAATGCCCGCAAGGGATAACAACATACCTGTAAACACAGTGGCCAGCCAGGGATGGCGCCAAAAAAGACCGGAAAAATCATCCAGCAATTCTGCATCCCTTATTTTATCGGAGAGGATGGCCAATACCCCAAATGCGCCAATGCTGGTGATCACATAAGCCACCAGGTAAAAGATCACGGCCTCCTGCCCTGCCAGTTGCCCTGCCAGGAAAGCGATGAGGATATACCCCATGTGTGCGATGGAAGAATAAGCCAGCAGGCGTTTTACATTCTGCTGTAACAAGGCCAGCCAGTTGCCGACAAACATACTGGCCATGGCTATAATAGCAAATACCCACCAGAGGATGGTATATTCATATCCATCAATATCCCTGTAGAAACGCATGAGCAATACCAGCATGCTGCCTTTTGAAACAGTGGCGATGTAGGCCGCCACAGGCAAAGGGGCTCCTTCATAGATATCCGGCGTCCACATATGAAAAGGCACGATGCCGAGTTTAAACCCAACACCTATCACCATCAGGCCAAAGCCAGCTACTACCGTTACCGGTACCGTTCCGGCCTGTTTAAGATAAGCACCTATACCTTCAAATTCCATGGTACCGGTAAAAGCATATACCAGTGCCATTCCGAATAAAAGGAAGGCAGAAGAAAGTGCAGCTAATAAAAGGTATTTGATCCCTGCTTCGTCTGAACGCTCACGTGCGCGCAGGTAAGCGATCAGGCCATACAGGCTGATGCTCATGGTTTCCAGGCCAAGGAACAAGGAAATGAAATGCTGGCTGATCACCAATACCATTCCTCCTACTGTGGCGAGCAGTAACAGGATGTAGTATTCTTCTTTCCTTTCTTCCCTTTGTTCAAAATATTTAAATGAAAGGAATAACACACTCAATCCCGCTAACAATATCAGACCTGTATTAAACAGGGCAAATGCGTCCACCACAAACAAGGGAGCGATGATGTAAGGAACGGCATAGGGTTGTACAAACAGGGATAATAAGGCCGCCATAAATGCCAACACAGAAAAAGCATGCATGATGCGGTGATTCCTTTTAATGGCTACCAGCAACATGGCTATCACCGCCGATCCGCTGATGATCACCAAAGGCATTAAACTTAAAAGATCTGATGTTGACATACCTGTTTTATTTAGTTGGATGGATAGCAATAGGTACCGTTTGCGGAGGTGGCGCCTGCACAACCGCCGGGATCGTTGGCTTCACTGCATTGATCACAGGTTGCGGATATAAACCCAGCCAGATGATCACAATCACTAAGGGCGCCATCATCAGGCTTTCGCGGAGAGACAGGTCAGGCAGTTTGTATTCGCGCTGTGATGTACCAAAAAAGATCTTCTGCATGATCCGCAATGAATAAATTGTAGCTACTACCAAACCAATGGTGGCAGCGATGGTAAGCAAAGGCTGCGCCTGCCAGCTGCCTGCCAGTATCAGGAACTCTGCGATGAAATTCCCCAATCCCGGCAAGCCAAGAGATGCCATCACAAACACCATGGACACTACGCCCATCCTGGGTATTGCAGGCCATAAGCCACCCATCTTTCCCAACTCGCGTGTATGCAGTCTTTCATATAAAGAACCCGCAATCATAAATAATGCACCGGTACTGATCCCATGTGTGATCATCTGCATGACCACTCCCTGCCAGGCCAGTGCATTGAATGCAAAAGCCCCCAGCAATACAAAACCCATATGGCTTACACTGGTATATGCTACCAGCCGTTTGAGATCTGTTTGCGCGTATGCAAGCTTACCACCATAGAGGATACCAATGGCACCCAGCAGCATGATCCACGGTGCAAAAAAGTGACTTGCTTCCGGAAATAAAGGGATCACAAAACGGAGGATACCATATGCCCCGGTTTTCAGCAATAGCCCTGCCAGTATCACAGAACCCGCAGTTGGTGCTTCTGTATGTGCATCGGGTAACCAGGTATGGAACGGAAAAGCAGGCAGCTTAACAATGAAAGCTATGAGAAAGCCCAGCATCAGCCAGCGGCCTGCATGCTGTTCCATAGGTGTATCCAGCAGTTCAAAATAGGAGAAGGTAAATACGCCTGTACTATGCGCATGTACAAAATATAATCCCAGGATGGCGAGTAACATCAGCAAACCGCCGGCCTGTGTGAAGATGAAGAATTTAAACGCGGCATAGGTACGGTTGGCATGGCCCCAGATCCCTATCAGGAAGTACATGGGGATCAGCATCACTTCCCAGAAGAAATAGAAAAGGAAGAGGTCCATGGTGAGGAATACGCCGGTAATACCACCGAGTACAAACAAGAGATTAAAGTGGAAGAAACCACTGCGCTCCTTTATCTCATTCCATGATACCAGTACGGATAAAGTACCCAGGAAAAAAGTAAGTACCAGCATCAGCAGGCTTAAACCATCCATGGCTAATGAAAAACTGATACCAAAACGGGGCATCCAGGGGCGTTGAAAGGTATCTATCCACTGATCACTGCTCCAGCGGGTAACATCATCCAGCTGCCACCACAACGTTGCTGCCAGTGCCAGTTCAAAGAGCATCACCAGTAACGCTATCCAGCGGGGCAGGGCTTTGTTCCATGCTGCGGTTATCCAGGCCAGGAGCCCACCGGCAATTGGAATAAGTATGAAAAGGAACAGGATCATGCGTTATCGGGTTTATGGTTCAAACTGCATATTGTCTCCAGATGATCACACTCAATATCACTACTGCGCCCATCACAATCCCCATGATGTACCAGCGCAGGATACCACTTTGTGTGGCGGACATCATGCGGTGGAAAGAACGGGTGATCGTGGCCAGGCCGGTATATAGCTTATCGATGATATCCCTGCGGTTGATGCGGGCGAGGTATACAAAGGGCTTTACAAATACCCCGTTGTAGGCGGCATCAAATCCCCAGCCGTTCTTCCAGAACTGTTTCAATCCATCCGGGAAGGGTACAGGTAAAATGCGCCATACCAGGTAAATACCTCCGAAAGATAATAAGGCAGCAATGCCCTGGGAGACCCACTCCAGTGCAGTGCTGCCATGATGTACCGCTGCAGCGGGCAATACAGGTGCCAGGAAATCGCTGAGCAGCGTAAGATGTCCCAGTGTATGAGGTAGTTCAATAAAACCTGCCAGTGTTGATAATGCCGCCAGGATGTATAGCGGGATCATCATATTATTACCGGGGTGGTGATGTACATGTGTTTTCTCCGTTCCATAGAACACAAGGAAAACCATCCTGAAAGTATACATCGCGGTAATGAAAGCGCCGATGAGCGCAGCCAGCCAGTAAGCTTCGTGCCCCTGTGCGGAGGTCCATGCCAGCCATACTATCTGGTCTTTGCTGTAGAAGCCTGCCGTTACAAAGGGCAATGCTGCCAGTGAAGCGGAACCAATGAGGAATACAATGAACACACCCCGCAATGTTTTACGCAGCCCGCCCATCTTAAACATATCCTGCTCATGGTGCAATGCAACAATGATAGCGCCTGCGCTCATAAAGAGCAAAGCTTTGAAGAAAGCGTGTGTAATGAAATGGAAGATAGCGGCAGACCATGCGCCTACACCTAATGCGAGGAACATGTATCCTATCTGGCTGATGGTGGAATAAGCCAGCACTCTTTTGATATCTGTCTGCACAAACGCACTGCATCCTGCCAGCAATAAGGTAACCGCGCCTATGATGGCAACAGTGGCCTGTGCTGCCGGAGACAATGTGAACAATACATTGGTGCGGGCTATCAGGTATACGCCGGCAGTTACCATCGTTGCGGCATGGATCAATGCACTTACAGGTGTTGGGCCTGCCATGGCATCCGGCAACCAGGTTTGCAAAGGCAGCTGCGCCGATTTACCCACTGCGCCGCCCAGCAATAAAAATGCGATGATCACTACAGTGCTGTCACCTGTCGTCCAGAGTACGGAAGCTTTAGCTAATACAGTGCTGAGCTGCAAACTGCCGGTATGTTGTACCAGCATGAATAATGCAATGGCCATTGCGGTATCTCCTACCCTTGTTACAATAAAGGCTTTGCGGGCAGCGGCGCCATTGGCAGGGTCTTTATACCAGAACCCGATCAGGAGGTAACTGCAAAGGCCCACACCTTCCCATCCAAAATACAGGAGCAAAAGATTATCTGCCAGCACCAGCATGAGCATAGCGCCAACAAAGAGGTTCATACAGGCAAAGAAGCGGGAGAAATCCGGATCGTCTGCCATATAACCGGTGGAATATACATGAATGAGAAACCCTACAAAGGTGATCACAAAAGTGAAGGCAAGGGATAAAGGATCGAGGTTCAAAGTGATGCCTGCATGAAAATCTCCTATCTGCATCCAGTTCCACAAAGGCAGCACAAAGCTTTGCACATTTCCGGAAATGAACTGCACGCCTGCTATACAGGTGATCAATGCAGCCAGACCTATACTGCCGCATCCGATCAGCGATACGCCCATTTTACCGATCCTTCCTGAGAAGAGGATCAGGATCAATGCACCCAGGAAAGGGAGTGCCGGTATCAGGTAGATCCATTGCATAAAATACTTTTATATTGATTATCCTCTCATTTTACTGGCTTCGTCACTATCCAATGTTTTTAACTGGTGATATAACTGTAAGATCAGGGCCAGGCCAACAGATACTTCTGCTGCTGCCATGGCCAGGATGAACATGAACATGATCTGCCCGTCCGGCTGCCCCCAGCGTGCAGCAGCAACAATGAAGGCCAGCCCTGCAGCATTCAGCATGATCTCAACGGAGATCAGCATAAAGATGATATTGCGCCTTATCAGCATGCTGATAAGGCCCAGTACAAATAAAACGCCTGCAAGGATCAACCCTGCTGTAGTGGAGGTGATCATGATGATGTTCTTTCAAGGAACCTGTGAGTGATCTTTTTTCTTTGCCGGCCTAAATGATAGGCCCCTACGATCCCGGCCATCAGCAACATGCCCGCCAACTCCACCGCCAGAATGTAGGGACCGAACAAACTTTTGCCCACTGTTTTCGGGTCTACCACCACAATATCATCTGCCACCGAAGATTGCTGTACAATGAGGTACCCCAGCTCTGCCAGTAATACCAGGCAAAGGATGGATGGCCCTATCCAGATCCGCGGCGTTAGCCATAATTGTTCGTCCCCTGCCGTTTGCGGGCCAAGGTTCAGCATCATTACAAAAAATATAATGAGTACCATGATAGCACCTGCATAAACGATCACTTCCAGCGCAGCCATAAAAGGAGCGCCATACAAATAGAAGATCACTGCCACACTTAAGAAGGATACCACGAGGTACAACAAGGCATGCATGATGTTATACCGGGTGATCACCATCAGGGTGGATAATACTGCTATTGTGCCTGCGATATAGAATGCTGCTCCCATCTGATACGTTTTATGGTAATAAGCTTTTAACGTCTACCGGCGGTTCTTCTTTTGCGGCTTCCCCTTTATCTTTACCGCCGATAGCCATACCTGCTACTTTGTAATAATTATATCCGGGATATTTGCCCTGGCTGTTGATGAGCAGGTGTTCCTTTTCATATACCAGGTTCTGCCGGTTATATTCCGCCATCTCAAAATCAGGCAACAGCTGAATAGCATAGGTAGGGCATGCTTCCTCACAGAAACCGCAGAAGATGCAACGGGAAAAATTGATGCGGAAGAAGGCAGGATACCTTCTGCCATCAGGGTCTTCTGTAGCCTGCAGCGAAATGCAATCCACCGGGCAGGCAGCTGCGCAGAGATAACAACCCACGCAGCGTTCACCACCATCCGGATCGCGTGTAAGAGCTATGCGGCCCCGCCAGCGTGCCGGCAATGGAGCTTTTTCTTCCGGGTATTGATAGGTTTCCCTTTTATGGAACATATGTAGAAAAACCAGCCACATGCTTCTGATCAGACTGAACATGGTAATTAATTTTAAGCTTCCTTCATAATAAGTATAATAGCTGCTGTTACGAGCAGGTTGAGGAGCGATAGCGGAAACAATACTTTCCAGCCGTACTCCATTAACTGATCATACCTTGGCCGCGGCATGGCCGCACGCATGAGGATGAACAGGGAAATAAAAACAAATGTTTTAAGGATGAACCATACTACGCCGGGCAGAAAAGCCGGCCCCATCCAACCACCGAAGTACAGGGCCACCACCATGGCAGAAACGAGTGTTACACCCAGGTATTCCCCGATGAAGAACATACCGAACTTCATACCGGAATATTCCGCGTGAAAACCTGCCACCAGTTCACTTTCCGCTTCCGGTATATCAAAGGGCAGGCGGTGTGTTTCTGCCACACCTGCTATCAGGAAGATCACAAATCCCAGGAACTGCGGAACGATATTCCACATACCTTTCTGTGCCTCCACGATCTCCCGCAGGTTAAAACTGCCACTCAGCAATACCACTCCCATCAGCGCCAGCCCCATGAACACTTCATAACTGATCATCTGCGAAGCGCCGCGCATAGCACCCAGCAGTGCATATTTGTTGTTGGAGGCCCATCCCCCCAACACAATGCTGTACACTCCCAATGAAGACATGGCCAGGAAGAACAGCAAACCGATATTAAAATCTGCCACTAATATATTGGGCGCAAAAGGGATCACTGTAAAGCTCATCAGCACGCTGGCCACTACAATAGCCGGTGCAAATACAAACACTACCTTATCTGCAAACGGTGGTATCCAGTCTTCTTTAAAGAACAGCTTCAGTGTGTCCGCCAGCACAATAAATAATCCGAAAGGCCCCGCACGGTTAGGCCCGTAACGGTCCTGCCACAAAGCCAGCATTCTGCGTTCCAGCCATATCAGGCCTGCAGCGGTATTGAGTAATGTAAACAATACCCCGCCTATGACCCACCAGTAATTGATTGCAGTTGCTTGCATAACTATACGGTTGATGAATGAATGAAACGGATACATTGTGGAATATCCACCACCTCTGCTTTCGGCAGCCCTGCATTGATAGCGGCAATTCCTCTTGGCAACCAGTTATTGGGTGTTGCGTTCATCACATAGGAATGCCCATCTATTTCAAAGTTGAACCAGGCGCCCGGCTCTATATTCCATTCGTGCAGGTCTTCCGGGTTCATATAGATGCAGAAGAATTCAGCAGCGCTTTTTGCAATGCCACGTGTATGCATGCTTAATTCCTCTGAACCGAAAATCTGATAAATAGGCACCAGGTGCACATGCCCGGGAATCGGCACGTAAGGTTCAGGCGCTTCTGTAAAAAAATGAACAGCGGCATCTTTACGCGGTTCCAGTAAACGTTTTCCCGGATCTCCGCCATGCAGCGCACCACCTATTTCCGTCTGGTACTTATTGATAGCCTGCACCGAGTTCCAGCCGGGAGACCAGAAGAAAGGAATTAAAGGCGCAGGTGCTTCTCCCCTGAAACCTTCCATGGTGAAGGACAGTGGGGTATCTATATCTTCAGGCGGTTTGGGTTCACTTACGTTTTCATTGGCAGTCATGGCCGTACGCCCGCTATAGCGGTGTGGTTCACGCGGTACTTTCTGGCCTGCTATGCGGAAGTCTGCATGCGGCGCCAGTTGCTGCACTTTTTCCAGTGCAGGAACAGCTACGCACATAGCCCAGGTGATATCATCCAGGTTCACCAGTCCGTTGAGGCGGGCGATACCCGCTGCCTGTGCAATCTGCAAACACCAGCGCCAGCTTTCCTGGACCTCTCCCTTAGGCACAAATACCTGGTAATAACGTTGTGCACGGCCTTCGTTGTTTACGATGGTACCATCTGCTTCTGCAAAGGTGCCCGCAGGCAGGATCACGGTAGCGCGTTCCGCCGTTTGATTATACAGATGATCTATCAGGATCACTTCTTTTGCATGCCGGAACAGCTCGTCTATCACGTGTTTATCTGCCCTTCGGTACAGATCGTTCTCGAGGATCACGATCGTATCCGCATCTCCGTGCTGCAATACATCCAGTGCAGAATCCAGGCGATGACCGCCCAGCATTTCAAGCCCCAGGCTGTTGCATTCCGGAACAGTAAGGCTCAGCATCGGTTGCTTACCCTGTTTATGTAATGCCCAGCTGATATTGGCTGCTGCTTTCATAAAGGAATCATAACCGCTGCCAAAGCCACTGATGATCAAAGGATGTTCTGCTGCCAGTAAAGCTGCTGTTATTTCTTTCACCAATGCGGTTTCTGTTTCACTGAGGCCCGTCACCGCAGGTATGGACGCATCCAGTTCATGACTCACCGCAAATGCCAGGCGGGCAAGGTTATCCGGTGCCCCGCGCTGTACCTGCGTGGCCAGTTCGTCCAAAGGTGTAGGGAATGTGTGCAGGATGTAACAGGGGCCTTTCTTTTCCTGCACGGCTTCTCTTACGGCAGCATCCTGCCATGCAGCAATATGCACTTCGTTCATAGCATTATGCATGGGTTCCTGCCTTACTGCCTGCCGTACCGCCAGTGCCATCATCGGGGCGGTATTGGTTACATCTTCTCCCAGGATCAGCACCATATCTGCTTTCTCCATTTCATGCAGGGAAGGTGTGCGCACAGGGCCATCGCGCAGTATTTTAAGTGCCAGTGCGGTATGGTCATGATCAATATCAGACATACCCAGGTAAAAATGCTTTTCACCCACCAGCTGGCGCAATGCGAAATTAGATTCCAGGCTGGCGCGCGGAGAGCCAATGCCAATGGCCTTTCCGGAGCGGAGTTTATTGGCCACGTGGTTAACAATGTAATCCTTATCCGGCGTGCCGTTGTGATGCGGGCGTAATGCCGGATGATGGATGCGCTGCGAACTGTTCACAAATTCATAACCATAACGCCCCCTGTCGCACAGGAAGTAACCGTTCACTTCTCCATTGTAACGGTTGGTGATCTGGCGGATGGAACCATAACGTTCCCCGGCACTGATGTTACAACCAACGGAGCAGCCCTGGCAGATAGAGGGCGCATAGGTCATGTCCCATTTCCGGGTATAGTGGGATAAAAGGGTTTTATCGGTAAAAACCCCGGTAGGACAGACCTCAGCAAGGTTGCCACTAAATTCGCTTTCCAGCTTACCATCTTTCTGCCGGCCAAAGAACACTTTATTATTTGCTGCAAATACATTCAGGTCTTTTCCTCCGGCATAATCTTTATAGAATCTTACACAACGGTAACATTGGATACAACGGTTCATTTCGTGATTCAGGAAGGGGCCCAGATCCTGGTTGCGATGCGTACGTTTTGTAAAACGGTAATCACGGTAACTGTGTCCCGTCATCACCGTCATATCCTGTAAATGACAGGCACCGCCTTCGTCACATACGGCACAGTCGTGCGGATGGTTTGTCATCAGCAGGCCTATCACCTGGTTACGGAACTCCGTGGCTTCTATATCGCTTACGGATATACGCACATTATCTTTCACCGGCTCCATACAACTCATTACAATGCGGCCTTTCTTATCATCTTCATCCTTAAAGGTTTTAATGGCACATTGCCTGCATGCGCCTACTGACCCCATGGCAGGGTGCCAGCAGAAGTAAGGAAGGTCCAGCCCCAGCTGCAGGCAGGCCTCCAGGAGGTTCTTACTGTCCTTTACGTCAAAAGGTTTGTTGTCGATATATATAGTTGCCATAGTCTTTACGGATTAAGCATGATAAGGGCATCTCTTTTCCCTGATATGTTGTTCAAAATCATCCCTGAAATATCTGAGTGCGCTCTGCAATGGTTCCATGGCACCGGGCGCTAATGCGCAGAAGGTATTGCCGGGACCCATCATTTTGGTATGTGAGCTTAGGATGGCAAGGTCTTCTTCTCTTCCCTCTCCTCGCTCTATCGCCAGCAGCAGTTTCTCCGTCCATGGGAGGCCTTCCCGGCAGGGAGTACAGAAACCGCAGGATTCCTGTGCAAAGAAGTGTTCCAGGTTATGCACGAAACCAACGGGGCAGGTCCTGTCGTCCAGCACCACCATCGTACCCGTGCCTAAGCGGCTGCCTGCTGCGGCCACCCCGGCAAAATCCATTTTGATATCCAGGTGTTCTTCTACCAGGAAGTCCGTAGAGGCGCCGCCGGGTAATACACCCCGAAACCTGTAACCTTCCTGCATGCCGCCTGCATGTTCTTCAATTAATTCCCGCATGGTGATACCCATCGGTAGTTCCCAGGCACCCGGATTCTTTACACGCCCGCTGACGCCGTAGATCTTGGTGCCACCATCATTGGTGCGGCTCAATGACTGAAACCATGCAGCGCCGTTGTTGATGATGTGCGGGATGTAACAAAGTGTTTCCACATTATTCACGATAGTGGGCCTTCCAAATAAACCGCTCACCTGCGGGAAGGGCGGTTTGGAGCGTGGTGTGGCCCTCTTCCCTTCCAGGGAATTCAGCAGGGCTGTTTCTTCTCCGCACATGTATCTTCCCACGCCGGTATGCAAATGCATTTCCAGCGAAAAGTCTGAACCCATTATATTTTTGCCGAGATAACCGGCATCATAGGCTTCCCGGATTGCTTTGCGTATTTCTACCGCCGCCGTTTTATAGGCCCAGCGCAGGAATACGAAAGACTCCGTAGCCTGGATAGCATAAGCAGCCACGATCATACCTTCTATCAGCTGATGCGGGTTACCTTCCAGCAGCCAGCGGTCTTTAAAGGTACCCGGCTCCATTTCATCTGCATTTACCACCAGGTACTTGGGGCCACTTACATTCATCGGTACAAAGCTCCACTTCATGCCGGTGCTGAAACCTGCGCCTCCCCTTCCCTTCATATTCGATTCTTTCACCAGCGTGGTGATCTCCTGTGGTGCCAGGTCCTTCAGCACTTTCCGTACTGACTGATAACCACCCACGGCTTCATATGCACGAAGACCGAGCGGAGGAAAGGTGATATGTTGTGTTAAGGGACGTTCCATATCAGGTATATTTTGCCAGGATGTTTTCCAGTTCTTCTTTCTTCAGGTCGCGGTACAGATCATGGTCTACCATCAGCGCAGGTGCATGATCGCAGGTACCGAGGCAAGGATTGGGAAGTAATGTAAAACGTCCGTCCGGTGTGGTTTGACCGTATTGAATACCGAGTAATTGCACGATCTGCTGGTGCAGTTCTTTGTAGCCCATCACATAACAGCTGATGCTGTCGCAAAGCAGGATAATGTGGCGGCCAACGGGTTGACGAAAGATCAGGTTATAGAAAGTTGCGATGCTGTCCACTTCCTCCGCGCTCATTTCCAGGATATCTGCCACATCCTGGATACCTTCATCAGATACCCATCTGCGGTGGTCCTGTACAATCTTCAATGCTTCAATGCAGGCAGCCTTTTTAACCGGCACCTGCCGGATCTCCTTTTCGATCTGTTCCTTTTCAGAAGTAGTTAACATACGTCATACAAGTTTTAACGATCAATATCAGCCAGCACATAATCCATCGCGCCCAGGATAGATAACATATCCGCTACCGTATATCCGCGACTGATATAAGGCAGCATTTGCATATGCGCGAACGATGGTGTGCGCACCCTCACGCGGTAGGGTGATGTATTGCCGTCGCTCGTGAGATAATAACTGTTCCAGCCTTTGGTGGCCTCTGTAACGATCATGGCTTCGCCGGCTGGTATCACGGGGCCCCAGCTCACATTCAGGAAGTGGTGAATGAGTGTTTCAATATCCTGCATGGTGAACTGTTTGATGGGAGGTGTGGTTAAAGGATGATCTGATTTATACGGCCCTGCAGGCATATTTTCCAGGCATTGTTCTATGATGCGCAGGCTTTGCCACATTTCATTCACCCGCACCTGTGCCCGGTCGTAACAATCGCCGTTCTGCCCTGTGGGAATATCAAAATCGTATTTTTCATATCCGCTGTACGGGCGTTTTTTACGCATATCCCATTCCATGCCGCAAGCACGGAGATTAGGGCCTGTAGCGCCCCAGTCTATTGCTTCTTCCAGTGTGAACACACCAATACCAACCGTACGTGCTTTGAAGAGCGCATTGCGCATCACCATCTTGTCGTACTCCTTTAATTTCTTTGGAAAGTATTTAACGAAGCCGCGCACGAGTGTATCCCATCCGTTGGGCAGGTCCTGCGCCACACCACCGATACGGAACCAGTTGGGATGCATGCGTCCGCCGCAGATAGCTTCTATGATCTCAAAGATGCGTTCCCTGTCTGTGAACATATAGAACACGGGAGAGAGCTGCCCCACATCCTGCGCAAAGGTGCCATACCATACCAGGTGGCTGGCAATGCGGAAAAGTTCGCAGAGCATTACCCTGATCACCTCTGCGCGTTCAGGGATCTGTATCCCTGCGAGCTTTTCAACGGAGAGCAGGTAGGCGAGGTTATTATTCACACCACCCAGGTAATCTATCCTGTCTGTATAAGGAATGTAAGTATGCCAGGATTGCCGTTCTCCCATTTTCTCTGCGCCGCGGTGGTGAAAACCGATATCCGGCACGGCATCCACAATATCTTCTCCATCCAGTTGCAGGATGATGCGCAGTACACCGTGCGTTCCGGGGTGTTGCGGGCCGATGTTGAGGAACATGAAATCAGAATCTTCGCTTTGGCGTTTTAAGCCCCATTCTTCAGGATTAAACTGCAGGGCTGCCTGCTCCCTATCCTCTTTCTCATCAAAGAGGCGGAACGGGCCCATTTCCGTGGCGCGGGCGGGATGCTCCTTGCGGAGCGGATGCCCTTCCCAGGTGACAGGCATGAGGATGCGTTTCAGCAAGGGGTGGCCTTCAAACACAATACCGAACATATCAAACACTTCCCTTTCGTACCAGTTGGCGCAGGGCCAGAGATCTGTACAGCTGGGGTGTTTGGGGTGTTCGCCCCGCAACGCTACTTTTAAACGTACAAACGCATTGCGTTCAAAGGAGAAGAGATGATAAACGAGGGTAAAGTCCCCGGTGCCGTTGTATTTTGCTTTGATGGCACGCTCATCAATGGCAGTAAGGTCGTAGAACATGCGGTAGGGTTGCTCCACATCTGTGCGGAGGTATTCCAGTACGGCAATGATCTTCCCTTGTGGCGTCCAGATGGTGGGCGTCTCATCCCGGGTGAGCTGTTCGTGGAAAATGTTCTCACCGAACCGGGAGCAGAGGGTATTAAAGATGCTCGGGGGCATGATTACATGTTTAATTGAATCAATGCGCCATGCTGATTAGCTTAACCAAGCTTTGGTCCCTTGCTGCAATGAGCTTGTATCAGATTTATATTCTTTCTTCGGGTTCTTTTATTCTTATTACGGATTCTTCATCCAGCACAATGTATTGCGTTTGCCTGCTGATCTTCTGCGCATGTTTCATGAACTTATTCCTGAAACGTGCGGCTGCGGAATGACGGATGGTACCGCCATGACCAAAACACGCAATATCAAAATCAAAGGTGGCTAACTTTTCCAGGCTGTGCTTAGCCAGTTGAAAATCTTCATAGAAGATGGCATATCCCAGCCCCATGATATTGGCAGCTGTGTCTGCTGCAAAGAGTACATTCTTTTGCCCCGGCAGAAAAAAAGCAAGTTGCCCCGCACTGTGCCCGGGCACATGAATAGTATGTATTCCACCGGCAATGTGCAGCCAATCTCCATCATCTATGAGTTCGTCAACAGTAGCAGCGGCGATATCGCCGGAGGCGTTTTTAATGAACAGGTTGTACATCATCTTATTGATGAAACCTGTGAACACCGGCACATCCGGTTTAGGCACAAAACCATTCCTTACATGATCAGCCTCTGCTTCGTGCATATAGATCTTTGCATTGGTTTGTGCTTTCAGTTCAGCTGCCCCGCCGGCATGATCAGGATGACTGTGTGTAAGCAGGATGTGACGCAGATCTCCCGGATCGCGGCCAATGGACCGGATCGCATGCAGGATCTTCACAGCGCTGCCCGGAGTACCGGTATCGATCAATGTCAGTTCTTCATCCTCTATGAGGAAAGCATTGACAGTACCTAAGGGTATCTCATATACGTTTGCAGTGATCCTTTTCAATTTCATATTTCGTCTGTTGTTTTGAAATCTGTCATTTGTTCCCTTTTTTCACGATGCTCTTCCCGCATGGAGATCTTTTCCGGTTTGATCACGCCCTGTTCTCCTATCACCCAGCTGAGCGGGCGTTTTTCTTTTCCTACGGACTGCTGTAACAATACCAGGCCATGCATAAAGGCATCCGGCCTTGGCGGGCAACCCGGCACATACACATCTACGGGTAAGAACTTATCTACGCCCTGCACCACACTGTAAATATCGTACATGCCGCCGGAATTTGCACAGGAACCCATAGAGATCACCCAGCGGGGTTCCATCATCTGTTCGTACAACCGTTTGATGATAGGCGCCATTTTGATGAACACCGTGCCGGCAATGATCATTACATCCGCTTCCCTGGGCGTTCCGCGGATCACTTCCGCTCCGAAACGGGCCAGGTCATATTTCGGCGTCATACCGGTAGCCATTTCCACAAAACAGCAGGACAATCCGAAATGGAAGGGCCACATGGAGTTCTTTCTGCCCCAGGCTACAAGGCTCTCAACAGATGTCAGCATCACACTCTGCCCGAGGGTTTCTTCCATGGAATAGTTACCGGCCTTGCTGGCCACGGCATCTTTAGGTTCAGTTAACCACCACTTCATCTGGAATTGTTTTAGGTGTAGTGTTTGATTGCTTCCGCATCTTCCAATATGCCTTCAGGATCTTCTTTCCATCCGGGCCAAAGTCCAGCGCACCATTGCGCCATTCATATATGAGTACGATCAGTAAAATAAAGATGAAAACAGACACACCGATGAAGCCGGCCCACCCCAGGTCATCAAATGCGATGGCCCATGAGATCACGAAAACGGTCTCAATATCAAAGATCACAAACAACATGGCCACTAAATAAAACTGGGAAGGAAAACGTAACCTGGCGGAACCGGTAGAGAGGATGCCCGATTCATATGCTTCTCCGGTGGCACGATCTTTATGTCGTTGCCCCAGTACGTAGGACAGGCCAAGGATGGCGAGTACCAATACCAATACAATACCTCCAAAAACGAGGAAGGGCCAGGAAGGGTTCATGGCATTTGTTTTATTGTTGTTACCTGTTTAATCCAGCTAATGATTACTCCGATCTGTTGTTTTATTGCAAGGCCATGCTGCTACGATCAGTTCTTCAGATGCAACAATAAAACAATTAGAGAACGCCATCTGCGTTCAAAGTTATCGGAAAGTGCCGGGGCAATGCTGATCATTGCTTACGTGGAAAAAAGGCCTGGCTAGTGGTGAGTGCCGTGTATATAACATTCGAGGTTTTCAATAATATTCTTTTGCTCATCCATGATGTACTTAACCACGTCACCTATGGATATTAAGCCTATCAGTCGACCATTATCGTCAACTACCGGTAAATGCCGTATCCTTTTATCGGTCATTTTACTCATGCAAACTTCTATAGTTTCATCTTCTGTAACAGTTATGGGGTGCTCCGTCATTATTTCACGGATGGTTGTTTCTTTGGAGGCGCGCCCTTTCAGGATCACCCTGCGCGCATAGTCGCGCTCGGAGAAGATACCGAGGAATTTATCTTTGTCTATTACAACTAATGCACCTACGTTTTTGTCTACAAGGACTTTTAGGGCTTCATAAACGGTACTGTCCGGATGCACGGAGTACACTGCATGTCCTTTGCCCACCAAGATGTTTCTGACTCTGCCCATGGTAAGCGGCTTTAGAAAGTGAGTAATTCAATTACGTGAAACTTACTTTAAGTTAATTTTTTTTATCCATAAAATCAAAAAGTAAAGGGGAAAAAGAAGCTACACCTCTCTTTCCCCTTACATGTAACGGTTTACATTTTACATTTTTTACTCCATTGTTCTGTGGCCGGAAATAGTAGCCGCGGTTGTCTGATGCAGGTCAAAAATGAGGACCTCATTCTCTCCGTTCTTCAGCCAGCTTGCAGGACAGTAGAGCCTTTTCTGCGGACCGATCTCCCAGAAACGGCCAAGATTATGACCATTTACCCATACAATTCCTTTCTTATATGCACTCACATCAATGAAAGTATCTCCTGTTTTTGCCAGTTGAAAGCTGCCTTTGAAATACTGACCAGGTTTATCTGCTGCTGCCTGGGATGCTTTCAATGTATGAATGAATGCATCATTCATAGGCAACCCATATACTTCCCAGTTCATCAGCGTCATACCATTCAATACCACACGGTCTGTGATCCCTTTACGATCTATGAGGTACTGTGCAAAATTGATACGCCCCATGCCCTCCACGAGGATCTCCAGCACAGGATCTTTTACATCGCTCTTCGGAATACTGATGGTGTTTTCGCCTAACCTTCGGTCCAGCTTACCAATGTATTTTCCGTTCAGATAAACAGTAGCGTAATCATGCAGATCTGTAATGGTGAGCTTTCCGCTCTTGTGACCAATGAGCTTAGTTTTATACACCATGAAACCATAATCCTGCCCGTATGCTTCAAATGTTTTAGGCTGTACGGATGGAATGGCCTGCGGCAGGTGTTCCCAGATACTGGTATAAGGTTGCAGCTGTACATCAGGGAAAGTGATGGTGGGTATAGCAGCGGGGATCTTAGGCAGCTTTTTTCCTTTTGGCAGGTAAGAACCGATCAGGTTACGCAGTGCATTATATTTAGCGGTGGTATCTCCATTCTCATTGATAGGTGCATCGTAATCATAGCTGGTAAGGTCCGGCTCGTAACCTTTACCACCTGAGTTAGCGCCGGCAGTAAAACCAAAGTTCGTTCCACCATGGATCACATAAAAGTTAAAGGACTTTTTATTATCCAGCAGGTATTTGATCTCTTTTACAATGCCATCAATACCCGGCCTTGCCCATTTTTCTCCCCAATGTGTTAACCATCCGGGATAAGATTCACTGCTGAAAGAAGGTACATCTGGGTTCTGGCGTGCTGCTGCTGCAAAGTCAGCATCAGAGCCGCCTGAGTCCAAACCTATTGCTGCGCCGGGAATAGAGCCGGCTTCCAGCATATAAGCAGTAGGCCCATCTGCGGTGTAATAAGGAACATTAATACCATTCTGGTCCCAGAGCTCTTTCAAACGAAGCAGGTAATTCTTATCATTCCCAAAGCTGCCGTATTCGTTTTCTACCTGTACCATTAAGATGGGACCACCATTTGTTACCTGCAGGCTTTTCACTTCATTCGCCAGTGCTTTCACATAACGCTCAACAGCTGCCATATAACGGGGATCAAGGCAACGCACCTTGATATCAGGGATACGCAGCAGGTAAGGCGGCAATCCGCCAAACTCCCATTCTGCGCATACATAAGGGCCGGGGCGGAATAACACCCACATGTTCTCCTCCTGGCAGATCTTTACAAATTCTGCAATGTTGCGGTTCTCTGTTTTAAAATCGAAAGTGCCTTCCGTGCTTTCATGATAGTTCCAGAAGATATAAGCGGCAATGGTATTACAGCCCATGGCCTTTGCCATCTGGATGCGGTGCCGCCAGTATTCTTTCGGAATGCGGGCAGGATGCATTTCTCCGCTGATCAGTTGATAAGGTTTACCATCCAGCAGGAAATCTGATTTACTTAAAGCAAATGTGTGCGGCTTTCGGTCAGCCTGTGCCTGTGCCATAAAGCAGGAGACTGCCAGGCAGGTAGTTAAGAGTAGCTTTTTCATTATTTATTACAACGGTATTGAGCCGTAAATCTATTAAATATTCCCCTTCTTTAATTCAGAAACCGCATGATCTGCCGCCCTGGCTGTTAATGCCATATAGGTGATAGAAGGGTTCTGGCAGGCAGAAGAAGCCATACAGGCACCATCAGAAATAAACACATTCTTTACGGCATGCACCTGGTTAAATCCGTTGAGTACAGAAGTTTTGGGATCGCGCCCCATCCTGGCAGTGCCCATTTCGTGGATACAATGGCCGGGAGGTGGCATTTCATCATTTCCTCCCACATTCTTCAGGCCTGCGGCTTCCAGCATTTCTTTTGCACTTTCCAGCATATCCTTGCGCATGGCCATTTCATTCTCCCTGAAGTTACAGTCAATATCCAAAGTGGGTAATCCCCATTTATCTTTCTTCTCTTTATTCAGGCGGACTGTGTTATCTGCATAAGGCAAATGTTCTCCCCATGCACCGATCCACATGCCCCAATGCCCTGGTTCCGTATTGGATTCTTTCAGGGTAACGCCAATACCGTCCATTTCACTGTGGCGGCCGCGGGAAGCGCCTCCCTGGTAGCCAAAACCGCGTACGTAATCATTACGTTTGGTAGCTTCGCTGATATTGCGGAAGCGGGGAATGTAAATGCCATTCGCTCTTCTGCCGTACAGGTATTGGTCTTCAAACCCTTCAAAAGTACCGCCTGCACCCACACCAAAGTGATGGTCCATCAGGTTGCGGCCTACCTGGTCGCTGTCGTTACCAAGGCCGGTGGGGAATCGTTTGGATACCGAATTAAGTAATATGGAAGCCGTGCCTAATGTGGAAGCATTCAGGAAAATGATCTTTGCGTAATACTCTATCACCTCTTTGGTTTCCGCATCCATGATCCTGACACCTTTTGCTTTCTGCGTGGCATCGTCAAAGATCACTTCCAGCACAATAGAGAATGGGCGCAGCGTCATATTACCCGTGGCCGCCGCTGCCGGCAGCGTGGATGCATTGCTGCTGAAATAAGCACCAAAGGGGCAGCCACGTGCGCAACGGTCCCTGTACTGGCAGGTACCACGGGTACTGCCTTCCAATGCCTTTGTAATATGCGCAACACGACCAATCGTCATGATCCTGTCCTTATATGTTTCTTTGATCCTGGCAGCCACGTGTTTTTCCAGGCAGTTCATTTCCATCGGCGGCAGGAACTCTCCATCCGGCAATTGCGGCAAACCTTCTGCCTGCCCGCTGATGCCGGCAAATTTTTCTACGTAACTGTACCAGGGTGCAATGTCTTTATAACGGATAGGCCAGTCTACACCATGACCATCTTTAGCATTCGCTTCAAAGTCAATATCGCTCCAGCGGTACACCTGGCGGCCCCACATCAGTGACCTTCCACCTACATGATTTCCGCGCAGCCAGTTAAAGGGTTTTACCTCATTGTAAGGATTCTCTTTATCGTTCACCCAGAAATCCTGTGTGGCTTCATCAAATGCATAACAACGGCTCTGGATAGGATGTTTATCCTTCATTTCGTTGGATTGCCAGCCGCCATGTTTAAAATCCCAGGGGTTCCAGTTGGCCGTTTTATAATCTTTGATGTGCTCTACATTACGGCCTCTTTCCAGTACAAGGGTCTTCAGCCCTTTTTCGCTCAGTTCTTTGGCAGCCCAGCCGCCGCTGATACCGGAGCCTACAACAATAGCGTCGTAGGTGTTTTCTTTTTCTGCTTTGATGTTCAGGTTCATGTAAACGTGGTTATAAAAATAAAGAGCCGCTTATAGGGCGGCTCTTTAAATAATTAAAGTATTTCCTTACCCCTGATACAGGATCAGATATTTCCTTTTTTCAGTTCTTTCACCGCATAGTCCGCTGCCCTGGCAGTTAAGGCCATGTAAGTGAGCGAAGGGTTCACACAGGAGGCAGAGGTCATAGCCGCGCCATCTGTTACGAACACGTTCTTCACGGAATGCACCTGGTTCCATTCATTGAGGATGGAAGTTTTAGGATCACGGCCCATCCGTGCGGTACCCATTTCATGGATAGCCATACCGGGATAAGACCCGTTATCATACCCCTTCACATTCTTAATGCCTGCAGCTTCCAACATTTCCACTGCGTCATTCATCATGTCCTTACGCATTTTCATTTCATTCTCTTTGAACTCTGCGTGGAAGCGCAATACTGGCTGGCCCCATGCATCTTTCTGAGAATTATCCAGTGCAACGTAGTTATCTTCATAAGGCAGGCATTCTCCGAAACCACCCATACCCATGCTCCATTGGCCTGGTTCGGTGAGCATTTCCTTGAAGTCTTTACCTACTCCCATTTCAGCAACGCCCCTGCTCCATCCGCCACGGTTAGCACCACCCTGGTAGCCAAAGCCGCGGATATAATCCCGTTTATCGCCATTGAGGTTACGGTAGCGCGGAATGTAGATACCATTCGGACGGCGGCCATAGAAGTATTTATCATCATATCCTTCCGCAATACCGGATGCACCTATCTTAAAGTGATGGTCCATCAGGTATTTACCCAATACACCACTATCATTACCCAGCCCGTTCGGGAAACGGCTGGAAATAGAGTTCATTAATACAAAAGTAGAGCCCAGCGTGGAACCATTCACAAAGATGATCTTTGCATAGAACTCCACCATTTCTTTGGTGTGTTTGTCGATCACCCTTACACCGGTTGCCTTCCCTGCTTTTTCATCATATATGATGGAGTTTACGATGGAATCAGGACGAAGCGTGAGGTTACCGGTTGCTACCGCAGCAGGCAGTGTAGAAGATTGCGTGCTGAAGTATCCACCAAACGGACAGCCTCTGCTGCAAAGGTTCCTGAACTGGCATTTGGTACGGCCGGGCAATGCTTCTGTGATATTGGCCACACGGCCCATGGTGATCTTGCGGTTCTTAAAGGCAGATTCCACTTTAGCCTTCACATCCTTTTCCACGCAGTTCATGGGCATGGCAGGCTGGAACTGGCCATCGGGTAATTGCGGTAAACCTTCCGCCTGGCCGCTGATACCCGCAAAACGTTCTACATAATCATACCAGGGAGCAATATCTTTATAACGGATAGGCCAGTCTACGGCAATACCGTCTTTGAGGTTTGCTTCAAAATCCATGTCGCTCAGGCGGTAGCTCTGGCGGCCCCACATGATGGATTTACCGCCTACGATGTCCGGGCGGTACCAGTCGAAGCGTTTGTCCTCCTTATAAGGGCTTTCGCTGTCGTTGATCCAGTATTTTTCGTTGTGTTCGCTATATGGATAATCGCGGATCAGTTTCTCGTGGGTTTTCTTTTGCTCCTGCGTGATCTTTCCGCGGTGCTCGAATTCCCAGGGATTTTTAGTAGCCGTTTCATATTTGCCGTGTTCCAGGTTCTTACCCCGGTCCAGCATTAAAACTTTCAATCCTTTTTCAGTGAGCTCTTTTGCAGCCCATCCGCCACTTACGCCTGAGCCAATTACGATGGCATCAAACGTATGCTGGTCCTGTGCTTTTATGTTCAGGTTCATTACGGTAATTGTTAGAAGAAATTAGAAAAAATTATGCCCAGGCCTTGTCGCCTTTCTTGTATGGCACACAGCCATCGTACCTTCCGGGAACGGCTACATAACGCAGTGCTTTGGTAACACCTGGTTCAGACGTAAAGTACCCCAGCAGCGTAAGCTCCTTCATGTACTGGAAGTAATGAACAGGGTCATCCTTCTTTTTGTCTTTGCGTTTGTTGTATTCCACTCTTTCCTTATCGATGGCGGTTAAAAGCTCAGTACGTTGTTTAGGCGTAATGTCCATGAAAGATTTAGAGAATTGCTTTTTGCTTTCCTCATTTACTTTGTTCAGGCCATCCGTGAATTCTTTCTGTGCTTTTTCGTCATAGCAGTCACCCACCATTACGAGGATAAAGTCTTCCACTTTTGCGGCTTTGGCGCCGGGGGTAGAAGTTTCGGGAATAATTGTTTCGGCAATCTCTGCCAGCAAGGCCTTGGTTTCCGGCGTTTGCAGGGTATAATTTTTGGGCCCGGAGCTGGTGCATCCCTCCAGAGCCGCTAACGTGGAAGCAGAAAGTGCTGTTCCCATGAGGATAGCAACATTCCTGATAGCATCTCTTCTGTTCATGATAGTAAATTGATTTGACCTTTATGACCGTCCGGTAAGTTTCGAAAAAAAATCGAGATTCCAAAATAAAATGGGACCTCCGGGAACAATAGTGTGTAATTTTAACACAAAGAGGAGAAAACAGGCCTTAAAACTGGTGTTGAAGTATAGCCCACCCGTACCAATCCCGTAGCAATCCCGTAGCAATCCCGTATCATTCCCGTATCCATCCCGTATCAAGGTGGGGTACCTGTCAAAAAAGCAGTTTCTTTCTGCCATAAAAAAAGAGGCTGATCCAGCCTCTTTATATAATTTCTGCAGATAGTTAGTTTAGTTACCTGAAGCGGTTTTCGTTTGTGCCAGGGACCCAGGAATAGCCTGGGTATTGGTGTGTACATATTTCCCCTGGCTGTTCACCAGGATCACCGGCAGTTTCCTGTTCTTTTCAAAGTAATCGTACGCTGCTTTCAGGTTCAGCCAGAATTTCTGTGAATCATTATCCGTCAGGGAAATGCTGCCCAGGTAGTCCATAGACCGGGCGTTGCCGAAACGCACGGGGAACACATGTACAGGAATGAAATCCTGCCCGCTGTTCTTAGCGTTAACGGCCATGATATATACTTCTTCAATGAATTCATCTGTTAAAGGGATACATCCGATGGTCAGACAGTTACCATGGATATAGATATCTCCACCGGGCTTTTTAGGGTCGCTGAGGATCCTGTCTGAGTAGTTCGGATAGTTGATACCCAAAGAGAGGTGAAAGCTGCTGTTGGGGTTAAAATCATTGATATAATAGAACCCTTCCGGCACCTGGCGGTCTCCTTCTTTACGTTTAGGCCCCATTTTACCGGAGAGGGTGCAAACACGGTAGGTTTTGAGCAGGCTGAAGGTGTCTGTTACATTGTTCCTTACCCAGATCTCCAGTTCACTGTCCAGCTTAAAGGAGCGGATATAGATCTGTTTAGCCGGGTAACTCAGGCCTTTTTTAGCGAACTCCTTTTTAATGGATTCTTCCTTCTCACGGAATGCCTCCCCTACTCTCGGGAACAGTTTCTGATTCTCGAGGAATGATTGTTGCGCCTGTACATTCGCAGCGCCCATCAGGATAATAATGCCAAATAAAATACGCTTCATATGTTTTAAGCTTTCCCAGGTCCTAAGCCAGGTAATAATACGCCAGGTAGAACAGTACAAATGCAAAAATAATATATATTATTGAACCAACCTTGCGGTTTGCAAAACGGAGTACGTAATGCCGTTGGCCCGCGAAGATCAGATAAGCGGTTAAAAGTTGTAAAAGCCCCGCTAAAATGAACAAATACCCGAATAAATCTCTTAAATCCATAGATATAAACGTTAAAATTAAGGATTTAGTGGCTAAAGTACTGTTAAATAAGGAAAAAATAAAAACCACAGAGCTGAAATGCCCTGTGGTTAAGTGTTTGGTTTGGTATCACAAATTGTGATACCAGATCAAACCCTCTGTGAGCCTGGTATTTCAAACCCTATTAATGTGCGGGTGGCCTGTGGTGGCCTGATTAACTGCTCCAGAGAATCAAAGATCTGATCAAATTTAGTATCGTACTCTGTTCTCATGGACCTCAGGATATCTAAGATATCATGGTAGTTAATGGCCATTTTTCGCAAGGCTACAAAAGCCCTCATAATAGCGATATTGGTCCCTATCGCCTTTTCACTTTTCAGAACGGAAGAAAGCATGGCCACGCCGGCTTCCGTAAATGCAAATGGAGCAGAACCACCCAATTGTTTCCTGTCCAATATTACATTTTGTGATACCAGCAGGTCCATGTCCGCGTCTGATAACTCGATCATAAAATCGTCAGGGAACCGGTCCAGGTTCCTGCGGACAGCTTGTTTCAGCACCCTGGTCTGTATACCATACAGTTCCGCAAGGTGTACATCCAGTAATACCCTTTGATTGCGCACGATCACAATGTGCTTCAGTATCTTTTCTTCCGGTATGAGTAATTGCTTCATACGCCTGGCACGAGCAGTGCCCCCTGCTGCAGTTTTCTTTGCCATAGGTTAACAAACATTTATTAAGGTTAAAAACAATGCCTGCAATGTAAAACTAAAATTGATCACAGACAAAAAGGGCCACCTTTTTACAGGTGGCCCGGCCGGGATTGATATTTGTTGTAACCCTGAAATTATAAGTTGCCTCTCAGCTCCTGTTCCCTTTCAATTGATTCGAAGAGTGCTTTGAAATTGCCTTTTCCAAAGGATTTGGCGCCCTTCCGCTGAATGATCTCGAAGAAAACAGTAGGCCTGTCCTGCAGGGGTTTGGTAAAGATCTGCAGCAGGTAGCCTTCATCATCCCTGTCTACCAGGATGCCCAGGTCCTGCAGTGGTTGCAGGTCTTCATCGATCTTACCTACCCTTTGCAGTAAGGTTTCATAATAAGATGAAGGAACACTCAGGAATTCTATTCCCCTTTTTTGCAGTTCGCTTACCGTATGCACGATATCATTTGTGGCAATAGCTACGTGCTGCACGCCGGGGCCGCCGTAGAAGTCCAGGTATTCTTCAATCTGTGATTTTTTCTTTCCTTCAGCAGGCTCATTGATAGGGAATTTAATACGGCCATTGCCGTTACTCATTACCTTACTCATCAATGCGGAATATTCCGTGGAGATATCTTTATCGTCAAAGGAAACGAGGTTATGAAAACCCATGGTCTTAGCATAGAAATCCACCCAGGTGTTCATTTCATTCCATCCTACATTTCCTACGCAATGGTCTACGTATTCCAGGCCCGTTGGTAAAGGCTGATAAGAACTTTGCCATGGCCTGAAACCAGGCAGGAAAGTACCCTGGTAGTTCTTACGTTCTATGAAGAGGTGAACGGTTTCTCCGTACGTATGAATACCGCTGCGCACCACTTCTCCAAATTCATCTTTTTCTACTACGGGTTCCAGGTATGGTTTCGCGCCACGTTTAACGGTTTCCTCAAATGCAGCGCGCGCATCATCCACCCAAATGGCCAGTACTTTTACACCATCCCCGTGCTCATCCACATGACGGGAAATTTCTGTTCCCTGGCGCAGGGAAGTAGTGAGTACAAAGCGAAGTTTATTTTGCACCAGCACATAGGAAACGCGGTCTTTCACGCCGGTTTCGGGGCCTGCGTAGGCCAATGACTGAAAGCCAAAAGCTGTTTTATAGAAATGAGCTGCCTGTTTTGCATTACCTACATAAAACTCTACGTAATCGGTTCCGTTGAGCGGTAGGAAATCTTCTTGGTTTTGCGCCTGTTTAGGAGATACTACTGCAGTGTTCATAATAAAAAGGATTGTTTTGGTGTTGATGTATTTATACTAAGGTTAAAGCATGTAAGTGCTTGTTGATAAAATCTATTTCTTCCGGTGCCAGTTTAATATCGATCGCCTTTGCATTCTGAACGGCCTGGCCTGCATCCCTTGCACCTACCAGCGCAACGGTGATGCCGGGGCGCTCAATCGTCCAGCGGATCACTAACTGGGCCAGCGTGGCATTCTTTGTTTCTGCCAGCGGTTTGATCAATCCCAGGAATGCATTGATCCGTGCAATGTTATCCGGCTGATAGAATTTAGTGCCGGGGCGGTGATCTCCTTCTCCAAACTGGTGACCAGGTTTGATCTTACCGGTTAAGATCCCGCGCTGCAGCGGGCTGTAAGCGAGTATGCCTTTTTTATTTTCGATGCAATAGGGCACCAGTTCCTTTTCTATAGTACGCTCTACCATACTGAAAGGCACCTGGTTGGAAGCGAGGGAAAGCACGCTTTCTGCCCGTTCCATCTGCGCAGCATTGTAGTTGCATACACCGGCAGCACGGATCTTTCCCTGCTCCTGCAAGCGTAATACCGCTTCAAAGGTTTCTTCAATAGGTGTTGTTTCATCTGCCCAGTGGATCTGGTACAGATCAATATAGTCCGTGCGAAGGCGGCGGAGACTGTCCTCACATTCTTTGATCACATGCTCTTTGCCGGCATACTTATAGATATCAATGTCCTTATTGCTGTTATCCTTACTCTTAAAGTAGAACTGCCCCTTGCTGCCTTCCCATGTAAGCCCGAATTTGGTCAGGACCTGTACCTTATCCCTGGCGATGCCTTCCAGCGCTTCTCCCACAATCTCTTCACTGGTACCCATGCCGTAGATGGGAGCGGTATCAATAGAAGTTACGCCCTGGTCGATGGAAGCCCTGATGGCTTCCCTGGCGTCTTTGCGCTCTGTGCCGCCCCACATCCATCCTCCAATGGCCCATGCGCCAAAAGTGATGGCGGAAACCTGGAGATCGCTTTGCCCGAGTTGTCTGTATTCCATGCTTAGATTTTTTATTTTATTCTGCCCAGCTCATTACGTATTGCTGGTCTTCAATGTCGAGTGCTTCTCTGGTGATCTGTAAAGGATGAAAAGTATCTACCATCACCGCCAGTTCTTTTGTTTCTTTTGCACCTATGCTTTTTTCCACCGCGCCCGGATGCGGACCATGCGGGATACCTGCCGGATGCAGGGTGATCATACCGCGGGTAACATGTTTACGGCTCATGAAATCACCATCTACATAATACAGTACTTCATCACTGTCTATATTACTGTGATTATAAGGGGCCGGAACAGCCAGCGGATGATAATCAAATAAACGCGGGCAGAAGGAGCATACCACAAAGTTGTTCCCCTCAAAGGTCTGATGCACCGGCGGCGGCTGATGCACGCGGCCTGTGATCGGCTCAAAATCGTGAATGGAAAAGGCATAAGGGTATTCACATCCATCCCATCCTACCACATCAAAAGGATGATGCCCGTAATGGATAGGATACATGATGCCTTTCTTTTTAATGAGGATGGTGAAATCCCCTGCCTGGTCTACTGTTTCCAGGTGTTGCGGCTGGCGGATATCCCGTTCGCAGAAAGGTGCGTTTTCCAGCAGCTGCCCGTAGTGGCTGAGGTAACGTTTGGGAAAACGGATGGGGCTGAAAGATTCCACAATGAACAAACGGTTATCTGTATTGAAGAATTCCAGCTGATAGATAGTACCGCGTGGGATCACGAGATAATCGCCATATCCGAATTCCAGCATGCCGTATTGGGAATGCAGGATGCCGCTGCCTTCATGAACGAACAGCAGTTCATCTGCATCTGCATTTTTATAAAAGTAATCTTTGGTGCTGTGCTGTGGCGCAGCGAGTGAAATATGTACATCATTATTCACCAGTACCGGCTTGCGGCTTTTCAGGTAATCGCTTTCCGGTTTTATGGAAAAGCCCTGGAAGCTGCGGTGTTTCAGCATTTTCTCTTCCGCTACATGCGGCATCACACTGTAAGGTTCATCTACCTTCACGATCTCCGTAGGCGGGTGGCAGTGATACAACAGGGAATAATGGGAAGAAAAGCCTTCCGTGGAAAAGAGCTGCTCGGAATACAATTTACCATCCGGTTTACGGAACTGCGTATGCCGCTTATGCGGGATCTGCCCAAGCTTGTGGTACTGTGGCATAATGGGTTTAATTAGCGTATTAATAATAAAGCCGGAACATCGGCAATACATTAATAACAGATTGAATTAAAAAAAGATGGAAAACAGAGAAGATTATAAGGACGAATCCATGGCCAGAGTAGCCATGAGGCAGCAGTAATTGCTTTGTGTACTATATGACAGCATTGAATGCATGAGGCCTTAAAATTACAGTTATTTTTTATAAAACAAGGAAAAGTTTTAAATGGGATGAGCGCCTTGCTTAAAGGTGAATTTGTCACAATATTGTCTGAATATACTTACATTCTTATCAGTGCAATTCCTGTAAAACGCTCTATCATAGCGTAAAAAGGGAGGAATCCATCTTTTTTAGATATTTTCTAAATCTGAAATAACCATTTGCATTTTCGGTTTAAATGCCACACCTTTGTAATGTAAAAGTCATAAAATAATAGTGTATTTATTCTCCTCACATATTATCCGTATCGCGCCACTCTCTTCGAGCGTGTACGGCACTATTATTACAACAACCACCACCACAACCCCATAGGGGGTTAATTATTACATATCGTCCATCGACCAGTTAATGGTACACCCAGGCAGGGATGCCCTATTTCTATTCATCAATATACTTTTCATGCAAGTTTTAAAATTCGGAGGTACTTCCGTAGGAAGCACCCAGGCAATAGAGCAGGTTTGCAGCATTGTAGCTGCGTATAAGCGTAAGGGTAATATGGCGATTGTTGTTTCAGCGATGAGCGGTATAACGGATAAGCTAATTCAATGTGGTCAGCTGGCCGGTCAGGGGCAGGAACAATACAAGGTCCTCCTGCAGGAAATTGAAGCCAAACACCTGGATACCATCCGTGGCTTATTCCCCATCACGGTACAAAGCGGGCTGCTCAGCCAGGTGAAGAAACAGCTTAATCAACTGGAATCTTTATGTGACGGTATCTTCCAGGTAGAAGAACTCAGCAAACGTTCTTTGGACAAGATCATGAGCTTTGGAGAACTCCTCTCCTCCTGGCTCGTAGCAGAAAAGCTCAAACATTCAGGGCTCTCTGCCACCTGGAAAGACAGTCGTGAGCTAATTGCCACAGATGCACAGTTCGGGCATGCGCTCGTTGATTTTGATATCACCGATCACCAGATCACCAGCTATTTCCAGCATCAGCAATCCGAATACGTGGTATTGCCGGGATTCATTTCCGCTACTATCGATAAAGAAACCACTACCCTTGGCCGTGGCGGCTCTGACTATACCGCTGCTATTGTAGCAGCGGCCATGGATGCCAATGTACTGGAAATATGGACGGATGTAAGCGGGATGATGACCGCCGATCCACGTCTCGTGCCGCAAGCCATTGCCATTCCCCGCATCTCTTATGAAGAAGCAATGGAACTTTCCCACTTCGGCGCCAAAGTGATCTACCCGCCCACCATTCAACCGGTAATGAACCGCCGTATCCCTATCTGGATAAAAAACACTTTTGCCCCGGATGATTATGGTACACTGATACAGGATAACGGAGAAAAAGCTTTCCCTGTAACCGGTATCTCCGGCATCCAGAAGATTGCCTTGCTCACCCTCGAAGGCAGCGGCATGGTAGGTATTCCCGGATTCTCCAAAAGGCTCTTCGATGCCTTGTTAAGAGAAAAGGTGAATGTGATCCTGATCACCCAGAGTTCGTCGGAACACTCCATTACTGTAGGCATACACGAAAGTGATATGCTCAAAGCAAAGGCAGTGGTAGACAGTGAATTTGCACAGGAGATCCACGACAAACGCATAGAACCGCTGATCGTGGAAAAGGACCTTTGCATTGTAGCCGTGGTAGGTGATAATATGAAGAACCACCATGGTATGAGTGGAAAATTCTTCGGGGCACTGGGCCGTAACGCTATTAATGTGCGGGCCATTGCACAAGGTTCTACCGAAAAGAACATCTCCGCTGTGATCAATAAGAGTGATGTAAGGAAAGCATTGAACGTGATGCACGAAGCCTTTTTTGAATCAGAGGCCAAACAGCTGAACGTTTTTGTGGCAGGCACAGGCAATGTAGGCGGCAAACTATTAGAGCAATTGCAATTACAGCAGCAATACCTCCTGGATGAGCTTGGCCTGCAGGTAAGGATCATCGCCATTTCCAACAGCCGGAAAATGCGCTTCTCCGAAAGCGGGCTCAACCTGCAGCACTGGAAAGAAGAACTGGCAGCCGGCGACAGTATGGACCTCGCCCGGTTTGCACAAAAGGTACAGGCCATGAACCTGCGGAACAGTGTTTTTGTGGATAATACGGCCAGCGATGAAGTAGCAGGCCTGTACGCAACCTTCCTCCAGCACGGTATCTCTGTTGTAACCTGCAACAAGATAGCCTGCTCTGCCGACTATGCTAATTACAAAAAGCTGAAAGACCTTGCCCGCAAGTTCAATGCGTCCTTCCTGTTCGAAACAAATGTGGGAGCCGGCTTACCGGTGATCAATACCCTGAACGACATGGTGCGCAGCGGGGACAAGATACAAACCATCCAGGCAGTGCTCAGCGGAAGCCTGAACTTCATCTTCAATCATTTTGTGAATGGCGCCAACTTCCGTGAGGTAGTAAAAGCCGCACAGGATGAAGGATACACAGAACCGGACCCGCGGATAGACCTGAGTGGTAAAGATGTGATGCGCAAGATCCTGATCCTGGCCAGGGAAAGCGGCGCTATATTGGAAATGGAAGACATCAGAAATAATTCCTTCCTGCCGGATGATTGCCTGAATGCCAAAGACGTTCCTGCATTCTACGAACAACTGGATGTACACGCGGCTCATTTTCAGCAGCTCTTACAGGCAGCAGCAGGCAAAGGAGAACGTTTAAAGTTCGTGGCGCAGTACGATAACGGGCTTGCCTCTGTAGGCCTGCAATCCATCGGCCCTGCACATCCTTTATATCACCTGGAAGGGAAGGACAATATTGTACTGTTCACTACCAACCGTTATTCCGCACAACCGCTGATCGTGAAAGGCGCCGGCGCAGGTGCAGATGTAACTGCCTCCGGCATATTTGCAGATATCATCAGAACCGTTAGATAAATATTTATGAACAAGCAAAATTTACAATCCGTTAAGGTATTTTCTCCGGCCACTGTAGCCAACGTGGCCTGCGGTTTTGATGTAATAGGTCTCGCACTGGATGCCCCGGGGGATGAAATGGAACTGCGGATCAGCCATACGCCCGGTGTAAAGATCACTGCTATTGAAGGCGCCAAACTTCCGCTGGAAGCAGCGCAGAACGTAGCCGGCGTAGCTTTGATGGCTATGTTGCAGGAATATGGCCAGCCAGACCTGGGCATTGAAGTAAGCATCAAAAAGAACATACAACCCGGCAGCGGCATAGGTTCCAGCGCAGCCAGCGCTGCAGGTGCCGTGGTTGGTGCCAATAAATTACTGAACGATCATTTCTCTCCGGAAGCCCTGGTGCGCTTTGCCATGGAAGGTGAACGGCTGGCCTCAGGCACCCCGCATGCGGATAACGTGGCACCCGCCATCATCGGTGGCTTTACACTGGTGAGGAGTTACCAGCCCCTGGACATCGTGCGCCTGCATACGCCGGATGATCTGTGGGTTACCGTTATCCATCCGCAGATAGAAGTGAAAACTTCAGATGCACGGGAGATCCTAAAACAAAAGGTGCTACTAAAGGATGCGATCCGTCAATGGGGTAATGTTGGCGCTTTAGTGGCCGGCCTTTACCAGGAAGACTATAACCTGATCAGCCGCTCACTGGAAGACGTGATCGTTGAGCCGATCCGCTCTATCCTCATCCCTGCATTCCATGATCTGAAGATACGTTGTAAAGAAGCCGGCGCATTAGGTGGTGGTATTTCCGGCAGCGGCCCTTCTGTGTTTATGCTGAGCAAAGGAGAAAGTAATGCCCGCTCCGTAGCGGATATGATGGAAAAGATCTACGCCCCGCTGGGTGTGGATTACAAAATTTATGTTTCCCGGATCAGCACTTCCGGCGTAAGAGTAATTTAAAATATTATGCAGTACTATAGCTTACAGAATCACCAGCACCGTGTTTCATTCCGGGAAGCGGTTATACAGGGACTTGCTCCTGATAAAGGATTGTATTTCCCTGCAGAGATCCCCAAACTGGAAAAAGATTTCATAGAGCGGCTGGAAGAATACGATCCGCTCTATATTGCACGTAAGGTGATCCAGCCTTTTGTGGGCGGGGATATCCCTGATAATTATTTAAAACAGATCATCCGCGATACCGTTACTTTCCCCTTCCCTTTAAGGGAAGTAGAAGAAAACGTGTATGCACTGGAGTTATTCCACGGCCCTACACTGGCCTTCAAAGATGTGGGTGCTAAGTTCATGGCAGGCTGCCTGGGTTATTTCCGCCGCGGAGACGATAAACCCGTCACTGTATTGGTAGCTACTTCCGGAGATACCGGGGGGGCTGTGGCTAACGGATTCTACAACGTTCCCGGTGTTCAGGTGGTGATCCTCTACCCTTCCGGCAAAGTGAGTGAATTGCAGGAAAAACAACTCACCACACTCGGCGGCAATATCAGTGCTTTAGAGATCAAAGGCTCCTTTGATGACTGCCAGCGGATGGTGAAAACTGCTTTCCTGGACCAGGAACTGCAGGCACACCGGCAGCTGACTTCCGCTAACTCCATCAATGTAGCCCGCTGGCTTCCGCAGATGTTCTATTACTTTATGGCTTACCGTAAAGTGAAACAATGGCGCAAAGATGCCGTTGTATCTGTTCCCAGCGGAAACTTCGGCAATATATGCGCGGGTATGATGGCTGCGGCAATGGGATTGCCCATCCTTCACTTCATTGCATCCACCAATGTAAACGATACGGTTCCCCGCTATCTCAAAAATGGCACCTACGAGCCACTGGCACCTGTTCCTACTATCTCCAACGCAATGGATGTAACAGACCCCAGTAATTTTGTACGCATCCTGCAATTATTTGCGCAGAACGAAAGAGGCCTGAAAGCCAGCCTTACTGCCTACCGTTTCACAGATGAAGAAACAGTGGCGGCGATGGAAGAAGTATGCAGCAAACACCAATACCTCATGGACCCTCACGGGGCAGTAGGATACCTGGGATTGAAAAAGTATATGCAGTCGCATCCCGGCCATACCGGCATCTTCCTGGAAACAGCCCATCCGGTAAAATTTGCGAACACAATGCCGGAAGATCTGCAAAAAGAAATAGACACGCCTGAGCGCGTTATGCAGCTCTTCGATAAACAGAAAGTATCCGTAAAAATGGACGCGGACTATGAGCAGATGAAGGCATGGTTAATGCAATAAAATCGCTTATGTTTGAACCATGAAGTTTTTACGTTTATTTTCTATGCTGATCATTTTTGCTGCCTGCCAGCCAGGCGGGCAGGAGCAAAAAACAGCGGTGATCACAGACTCCCTATCCATCGCTATCGCCAATATGCGCGTAGACCTGCAGGTAAACCCAACGAATGCAGAACTACGCAACACACTTGCCAATGCACTGATCGAAAACAATCAGCTGGAAGCGGCAGACAGCCAGGCTATTATCCTTGCAAAGGATACGCAGCACCTGGACAAAGCCTATTACATTAAAGCGCTGATAGCATTCAATAAAAAGGATGATACTGCCACGCTCGCCTACCTGGCCAAAGTGATTGCACTTAAAGGTAAGAACAGCGAATATGAAGCCGTGATGATGGCCGGCGATCTGCTGTTGGACCAGCATGCTCCGGATAAAGCCATTAACTATTATGCACTGGCCTGGGAAATAGATTCCACGCAGGCAGAACCTGTTTACGGCACGGCCGTATGTAATGAGCAAATGGGGAATGAAAAGCAGGCCAGGCTGCGGTATATGAAAGCAGTTGAATTAAATCCTGCATACAGCCCTGCTTATATTGGCCTCGGGAATATCATGGCAAGGCAGCGTAACTGGCAGGAAGCCTGGCGTTACTACAACCTGGCCGCAAAGGCAGATCCTACCGTTGCCCTTAACTTTTACAGCCGTGGCAGGGCATTCCTGATGCTGGGTAATAAACCAGCAGGGGTAGACGACCTTACCAAAGCGCTCTCTTTCAAAAAAGACTACCCGGAGGCAAAGGCCCTGCTCGATTCCGCATTAGCCAACAATTTTAAGTAGGTTTGTACATCTCAAAATCATCAGCCCTTGGAAAAGAAAACACCGCTCATCGCTCCTTCCCTGCTTGCCGCCAATTTCCTGGAAATAGGCAAGGAAGTGGAAATGGTCAATAATAGTGCAGCAGACTGGTTACACCTCGATGTAATGGATGGCCGTTTTGTGCCGAACATCAGCTTTGGATTCCCCGTTATAACACCGGTTACCAAACTGTCCAGGAAAGTGAATGATGTGCATTTAATGATAGAAGAACCGGAGAAATACGCGGAAGCTTTTGCCAAAGCAGGCGCACATATCCTCACCGTACATATAGAAGCCTGCCATCACCTGCACCGGAACATCCAGCAGATCAAAAGCTTAGGCATGAAAGCCGGCGTAGCACTGAACCCGCACACTTCCGTAAGCCTGCTGGAAAACATCATCACAGATGCAGATGTAATATTGATCATGAGCGTGAACCCCGGTTTCGGCGGGCAGCATTTCATTGAACAGACCTATACCAAGATCCGTAAATTAAGGGAGCTGATAGATGCGAGTGGTTCAAAAGCATTGATAGAAATAGACGGAGGGGTAACAGTGGATAATGCGAGAGGGATCCTTGATGCCGGTGCAGATGTACTGGTGGCCGGCAATACAGTATTCGCATCCCGCGATCCGCAGGCCACGATCCTGGCTTTAAAGCAATAATTACTTTCCTAAACTGAGGATCACATCGTTGGTCAGTGGCTTAGTGAGATAGCCTTCCACAAAGGTGAACTTACTCACCCTTTCTTTATCCTTTTCATCGATAGAGGACGTTAATACATATACCTTGATCTGTTTGATCAGGGAGGGGCGTACCTGTGAAAATGCTTCCAGGAATTCCCAGCCATCCATTACCGGCATGTTGAGATCAAGGAGGATCACGTCCGGCAATTCGCTTGCATTGCTGCACTGGGCGCGGATATGTTCCAACACATCCTGTGCATCAGAAAATTTGGTAACGGCATTAGAGATGCTCAAACGATCCAGCATGATCTCTGTGATCTGCTGATGAATGGGGTCATCATCTACTATAAAGATCGAATGTAACGGCTTCATAGAGGTTCTATTCGGGGCTGAAGGTAATGATAAATTTGGTTCCAACGCCAAGTTGGCTTTCGGCCTGTATACTTCCTCCCATCGCTTCTATCTGGCTTTTGGTGATAAACAGCCCTATTCCCTTGGCATCCTTATTCTTATGAAATGTTTTCCTGAATCCGAAGAGTTTTGCGCCATACCGTTCCATATCAATGCCCATACCATTATCTTCTGCCGTGAGTATCACGCCACCGTCTACCGTCCAGCTGCGCAGGTGCAGCGTAGGCGTACGGTCCTGGGACCGGTACTTGATAGCATTGGTAAGCAGGTTCTGCAGGATACTATCCAGGTAGATCCTTGGATATTCAATATCAGGCGCTTCTGCAAAGTCTGTTGTGAGGCGGATACCACTGGTTTCCATATCTACAAAAAGGATGTCCTTCACTTTCTGCAAACGTTCTGAAAACACCAGCCGTTCCCGTTCCACATTCAGGTCTTTACGGATCTGCACTACTTCTATCAGATCATTCAATGTTTCGTCAATGTTTTTGATCACCTCCTGGAACATGCTGCGGTACAGCTCTTTCTCCTGCTCTTCGTCTGTTTCGTTCATGATCTGCATCAGCGCTTTCAGGTTAGCGATGGGGGCCCGCAGGTTATGGGAGGTAATGTGGGCAAAGTCTTCCAGCTGTTTGTTCTGGTTCACCAGGTATTTATTCAGGGAAGACAGCTGGTCGTTGGCCTTCCGCAATTCCCGCTGCATCTTTTTACTGTCTGTAATGTTGCGGGTAAAGATAGAGATGCTGCCATCCTGCATGGGTGCCAGCAGGAACTCATACCATTTGTCCAGCTCCGGCCGGTAATTGGAAAAAGAAACCGGCGTCTGCTGGTTCATACATTGCTGCATCCTGGCGTGGAAGGTAGACCCTACCAGCATCGGGAACACTTCAAAGATATTGCGGCCTATCACTTTGCCATGATCTACGATCTCCTGCGCTTTGCGGTTAATGAAATTCACTTTACCCTCTTTATCCATCACGGCATATCCCATGTCTATGGTATCAAAGAAAAGGCGCATCAGCTCCGTGTTACGGGTAAGCTGGTCCCTGATCTTGAATTGTTCCGTTACATCCTGGATCACGCCGTAAATACGGATGAGGCGGCCATTCTTGTATTCCGGTTTCCCGATGGTCCTTGCCTGGATCACATTATTACGTGCAGTGTTCAGCGTTACCTGTATATCGTATGCCTTGCCCCTTTCCGTACAGGCAGCCATGGCATGCTCCACCCGCTTCAGGGATTCCGGGGTGTAAAAGGACAGGGCCTTTTCAATTGTCATGGCCGCATAAGGGGGCAGTTCATGGATCTTATATGTCTGTGCGCTCCAGCGTAACCGGTTGGTGATGATATCCAGCTCCCAGCCTCCTATCTTACCGATCTCCCCGGTTTGCATCAGGAAGTCCTGTGTTTTACTGTTCTCTATTTCCTGCCGTTTCTTATCCGTGATATCATTCACCAGTGCTACCACTATCTGGTCTTTATCCACCGGGTCTTCCACAGGGAACATGGTGAGGTCCAGGAAGAATTCACGCTGCATTTTCCCGATGGGGATATCCACTTTTTTCTCCATCCTGATCATCTTGCCTTTTTGCAGCACCTCCTGGAAGAGCTGGTCCAGTTCAAACAGGCGGGAGAAAGGATCACGCATCATAATACCATCCGGCTGCTCTTCAATACCTGTTTGGCTGAAGAACTTCCGTTGCGTTTGATTCACGCGGCGGATAAAGCCGTAGTGATCAAACTGGATATACCCTACCGGCAGGTTCTCCACAATGGTATGCAGGAGGCGTTCACTCTTTTCAAGGCTCAGTACGGCGAGTTTTTTCTCTGTGATCTCGCTGAGGATGAGGAACAGGTAGGCGATCTCCCCGTTGCGGTCCATCACCGGAAAGCCGGTGGCTTCATAATAAAGGGGCTGAATGCGGGTAACGGTACCTTCATGTTGTTCCGCATACTTCAGTAACATTTCCTTTTTAACAGGTCCCTTCCTGATCCTTACTTCTTCCAGCAGTCCGGTAAGGCCGGTACGGCGGTTGAAGGGGTCTTCCAGTACATTATAAGGTTGATTATTAACGGCAGGATGTGCGTCGCCCAGGATCTGGCGCTGTGCGTCGTTCATATTCCGGTGCCAGCCATCCGGGGTGAATTCATGCAGGCCTACCGGCAGGTTCTCCAGCACACTGCGGAAAAAACCTTCACTTTCCTGTGCCTGTGCCTCCTGGTGAATGTTCCGGGTGATCATGAGCACGCTGGTAACGCGTTTTTCTTCATCAAATAAGGGGCTGAACCTTATTTCGTATTGGCGGCCGGGATTCCCGAAAGACAATACAAAATTGAAACGCTCGCCGGCGAGGGCGCGCTTCCAGTTGTGCAGGGACTGCTGTGCGAGGTCCGGGTAGCCTTTGCATAAGATCTGCAGGCTATCCCCCTCTTTCAATTCAATGCCCAGGTGTTTTTTGTTATTCTCGACAAAGGCTTGATTCATTGCCAGTAACTGCAGGTTCGTGTCAAACACTGCGGCGGAATCCGGTAAAGCCTCCACCACCTGGTTCAGCAAGGCATAGTTCATGTACGCATTCAATTTGGCATAGGCGGTTGCGAAGCACCAAATGTACTCAATATATTATACAATTTAGTGCTATTATAATGGGATAAGGGTATCATTCTCTGTGTTTTCAAAAAATTCATACCCGTATTCGGGGTTGCGTGTAACTTTTAAATATCTTTGAAGCGATAAAACGAAATAGTCGTTTTAAACGTTTAAACATAAGCAAGTTAAAAAATCGAATTAGCAGGATGAAGGTATTAATTATCATGGGCTCCGAGAGTGATAAGCCCGTAATGCAGGAATCACAGACTTATTTACAGTTCTTTGGCATTGAAAGCGAACTGGTGGTGGCATCCGCTCACCGCAATCCCGAAAAAGTACGTGAAATTGTTGTTAACGCACAGCCGCAAGGTGTTGGTGTGATTATTGCTGCTGCTGGTATGGCTGCCGCCCTGCCAGGCGTGGTATCGGCCTACACTTCCTTACCTGTACTGGGTGTTCCCCTGGAAGGTGGTTTACCTGGTGGTGTAGACGCTTTATATTCTATTGTGCAGATGCCTGCAGGTTTGCCCGTAGGTACACTGGCGGTAGGTAAGGCCGGAGCAAGGAATGCCGGAATTATGGCTGCCCGTATCCTGGCTTTAAGTGATAAGAAAATAGCAGAGCGCGTAGAAGCGTTCAAACAAAACGGATACAGGATCTAGTGGAATGATTGTTCCGGATGGATGAAAGCTGACATCCTCTTCGTAACCGGTTGACAACGTTCAGATCCGAAATGCAGACTCACCTTAAATCGAACCGCACTTGACAGAATCGATCATTAATCTGGAAAATGTAAATCCCATTGAATTTTTCGGGGTCAACAACGGAAAACTGGACTTGTTAAAAAAGAAGTTCCCCCTGTTAAAGATCTTATCCCGCGGTACCCAGCTGAAACTTTCCGGATCTCCGGAGGAAGTGGCCACGGCCAAGGAAAAGATCGGACAGATTGTTAGCTACCTCGAACGTAACGGTCAACTCAGCGAAAATTATTTTGAGCAGATCCTTGGCGATGAAGAAAGCAACAACATAGATCACTTCAAAGACCACAATCCCAACGAAGTATTGGTATTTGGCCCCAATGGCCGGACGATCCGCGCCAAAACTGCCAACCAGAAAAGGATGGTAAGCCTGGCAGACAAGAACGATATCGTTTTTGCCATCGGGCCGGCCGGTACAGGTAAAACCTATACAGCAGTAGCCCTTGCCGTAAGGGCCTTGAAGAATAAGGCTGTACGGAAGATCATCCTCACCCGCCCTGCGGTGGAAGCCGGCGAAAGCCTTGGTTTCCTGCCCGGCGACCTGAAGGAAAAGATCGATCCCTACCTGCGCCCGCTGTATGATGCGCTGGACGATATGATCCCGGCAGATAAGCTCAGTTATTTCATGACCAACCGGATCATTGAAATCGCTCCGCTTGCTTATATGCGCGGCCGTACGCTGGACAACGCTTTCATCCTGCTGGATGAAGCACAGAACTGTACAGACCTTCAGATGAAAATGTTCCTTACCCGGATAGGTGCATCTGCCAAAGCCATCATTACGGGAGACAAAACCCAGATCGACCTGCCTAAAAATCAGAAAAGCGGCCTGGATAAAGCTACCCGCATATTGAGGAATATAGACGGTATCGGATACCTGGAACTGGATGAAGAGGATGTTGTTCGTCACCGCCTTGTGAAAGCCATCATCAAGGCCTATGATGCTGCAAAGGAGGATACTAATTAACAGTATCTTAACAGTCATTATTGTAAGTTGCGCAATTATTTGATTCCTGTTATTTTTGTTAATGAAATATAACTTTAACCTATCAACCACATGAGCTATTACAGGCGAATTGTTTTTTTGATGTGTGTATTGGGAGTGCTTTTTACCAGTTGTAAGAAACGCCCTGAACCACAGGAGGTAGCCATGGAATTTATGCACGCTTTTCAGGAATCAAACTTCGAACGTGCTAAAGAATTTGCTACCAAAGAATCGCAACAGGTTATATTGCTTTACTCCATTTTTGACGGCAAACGCAACGAGAATGAACGTGAAAAGATCAAAAATGCACAGTTGAAGATCGTTGATCATAAAGAGGATGGAGACAAAGCAACAGTTACCATCCTCAATTCTTCCGCCAACCAGCAGGAAACCCTGCAACTGGTAAAAGAGAACGGTCAATGGAAAATATCCCTGACACTTGAAAGCATCCTTCCTACATATGTGGCGCCAGGCTCAATGGACATGAACTCCATGACCACTCCCCCGGCTGCGGATTCTTCTAAAGCTAATTGATATTGGCCCGGCATTAGTCCACACTGCTGCCGGCCCTTTACACCTGTTATTTCCAATTTTTTACAGCTATTCCCGCTTTTGTTCCTTAATTTTGCGCCTTTATAGCAAACCAGCGCCTTTTTTTCCACCATCCCGTATATGAAGAACTGGTTGCCGCAGAACGGCTTTTAGAGCTGCTTTGGGCCTGTTAGAACTGTAAACGTGAATTGATATACTAATTTTAAAAGAAGCATTGAATTATGACAACAAATCCATGGCACAGCGTTAGTCCCGGGGATAAAGTACCTCATGTGGTAACAGGTATCATTGAAATTCCCAAAGGATCGCGTGCCAAATACGAACTGGACAAAGAAAGCGGTTTACTGAAACTGGACCGTGTATTATATTCTTCTGTGTACTACCCCGCCAACTACGGGTTCATTCCTAAAACATACTGCGATGATCATGATCCGCTGGACATCCTCATCCTTTCCCAGATAGATTGTGTGCCTTTATGCATGGTAGACGCGAAAGTGATCGGCGTAATGCAGATGATCGACGGCGGCGAAGCTGACGATAAGATCATTGCCGTTGCAGCCCATGACATGAGCGTGAACCATATCAACGACATCTCTGAACTGCCGCCGCACTTTATTGATGAAATGCGTCACTTCTTTGAAGAATACAAAAAGCTCGAGAACAAGACCGTAAAAGTGGAAGAGTTCCAGAACAAGGCAAAAGCAGAACAGATCATCCTCGAAAGCTTTGAACTGTACAATAAAACCTTCCCGCAAAAATAACCGCTTATGGCTTACCCACTCATCCTCGGTCTATTATTACTCGGCCTTGTAGCCGGTGTTTTCTCCGGAATTGTGGGTATAGGCGGCGGGATCATACTCGTACCGGCACTGGTGTACATCTTTGGCCTCAGCCAGCACCAGGCACAGGGCACTTCACTGGGCATGCTTATGCTGCCGGTAGGTATCCTGGCGGTGATGCAGTATTATAAGCAGGGATTTGTGGATTATAAGCTGGTAGCTTTTATTGCAATAGGTTTTGTAGCAGGTGGCTACTTAGGCGGGAAACTGGCCGTAAGTATCCCCGAAACACTCATCAAACGCATCTTCGCACTGTTCATGATAGCAGTGGCTGTGAAGATGCTGTTTTTTGACAAGAACTAGACCGGTATTATCGTTTTTTACAGGAAAGGCTGGCCATCTCCCGGTCAGCCTTTTTCATTCAGAATAAGCGGCGGATCAACCGCAGGTTATGGGTTCTCAGCCCCGTATCAGCATTCACGATACCCTGGTGGTCAATAGGATCTATCCGCACCTTTCCGGAGGAATGAATGATCTGCTGATCGTTCAGCATGATGCCCACATGCGTGATCTTACCCGCCTCGTTATCAAAAAAGGCCAGGTCCCCTCCTTTTGCTTCCTGGATCAGGGAAACAAGTTCTCCCTGTGTAGCCTGCTGGTAAGCATCCCGCAGGAGCGGTATGCCGAGGATTTTATACACAGATTGGGTAAATCCGGAACAGTCTATCCCAAACACCGATTTACCACCCCATAAATAGCCCGTATTGAGGAAAGAATGTGCAATAGTATGCCAGCTCGTTTTAGGAGAACGGGGTTGTTTATAGACTTCTATGCCGGATTCCGGCACCACTTTAACATTGCCCCAAACGGGATTATCCAGCTTTAACATACAGCCATAAGGAATATACATCGGCTGATCATTCACAGACAAACGGGCCGCCCACTGGTTAGCAATATGCGTAAAGGGGGCATTGAACTCTTCCAAAGTAATGGTTTCCAGGTGAGCAGCTGTTACCCAGCCCTCATAACCATCATACTGCATCCTTACCTTGATCCAACCTTCGTTGGTAAGTGGCTCTGTTTCAACACATTCTCCAAACAATGCCTGCGAAACCATTTCGCTTCTGTGGGAAGGCTCAGCACGCAGGGGCATAATGGGCACAATCGTGATTGCAAATGGCATGTTAATTGTTTAAATAATATGAACTGTGAATGAACTTTTACTACAAAACTGCGTAAATATAGTAATAAGCTTATGCACCTCCTGTTAAATAACTTAACTGACAAAGAATTGCTGCTCCGGATCAAAAAATTCCAGGACCGGGAGGCAGCAGGTGTTCTATTGGACCGGTACAGCCACCTGCTGGTAGCAGTGAGCCTGCCCAGGCTTACCAGTGAAAAAACAGCAGAAATTGCACTGCCGGAACTCACCAAACAGTTATACACCCGCGTTCAAACCGCCTTTGGTAAGTTAAACGAATCTGTTTACGCATTGGTTCAATCCTATTTCGGCAAAGGTACGAGCGTACCCGTTTTTTATCCCAACCAGGCATTATACCGCCTTGAAACGCGTATAGAACATGCAGGGAACAACCCTATTGCCAAGGAAGCTTTAATGACGCACCTGGAAAAAGCCCTTACCAAACTAAATGCAGAGGATCTTCAATTGATCACGCAATTCTACCTGGAGCAACAATCATTCAGCGACATCGCTAAAAAGCAGAATATTTCCAAAGATAAAGTTCGCCATACGTTGAAAGGAGTAAAGAAGAAACTAGCTACACATTTGATGGACCAGGCATATGAATAACGATTCTACAAGACCAGAAAGGATCTTCAAGATCTTCACCCCTGTGCGCTGTCTCAGCAGGGACCAGCTTCCCCGTTACCTTAACGGGAATATGACTGATTGGGAAAAACACCTGATAGAACAACACCTGGTGGATTGCGATCTTTGCCACGATGCTATTGAGAGCCTGCAGCACACAAAAAACCAGGAGCCTTACGAACGTTTAAGCAAACAGTTAAGTCTTTACCTGCAAAGGGAATATGCGCCTGTTGAGCAGCAATCCCCGTTGAAAGCACGCCGTACGGTGCAGGGCAACAATACCAGGGAAAGCCTGCTGTCCTACTTCTGGGTGATCATGTTCCTCGCACTGGGCGGAGGAAGCATCTTCTTATTACAGCAGCATCTTAAGAACAGGCCTGTGCTGGCGGCCATTCCGGTTAAAACAACGGATGCCGTTATTCCACCACAGCAAAGTACGCCTGCTCCTTCCGTGGAGCTACTGGCGAATGAAACCAAAACGCCTGTTATCCAAACACAGTACAGCACCAGGCCAAAGGATAGCACTGCCACTGTTAAACTTAAACTGACAGCAAAGGATTCCGCGCTGTTAGCCGCCGCTGCAAAAAACGCTGCTAAAAAGCCAGCGGCCAAAGATACCATCAAAAAAGCACCTGTAACGGATACGAACACACGCACACAGCCTAAAGAACCTGAAGTAAAAGAACCGCCTAAGGAAGAAAAAACAGTAGCCGCCACACCACCGCCTGCACCTGCACCGAAAGAGAAAGAAAAAGAAAAGGATAAAGAGGAAGAGCCGGCCAGGCCTGTCACCACCGGCGACGAATCCCTGTTCCGCGCCGCGATGTTATACCAGCAGCAGGGCAATGTAAATGAAGCCATCGACCAATTCAGAAAACTCTCTACCAATTATAAGTTCTCCGAACGCGCCAAATATCAGCTGGCACTCTGCTACCGCACCAAAGGCCAGAACGGTAAAGCCCGCAGGCTCCTGCGGGAGATCGTTCGCATGGAAGGCCCTTTAAAAGCGCAGGCACAAACGGAATTGAATAACCTGAACTAAGTTTATTTTCTTCTCTTTTATGGATTATCCTTTCTTCTGCATCTTGATGGAGAAATCTATCTTTACACTGTGAATCAACCCAGCGATCATCTTACAGACCAGGAACTCTTGCAGCGGTATAAGACCGATGGCAACAGTGATTGGATAGGCATTTTGTTTGACCGGTATGCCATCCTTTTACTGGGTTTATGTATGAAATATCTTAAGAACGAGGAAGATGCACGGGATAGCGTGCAACAGATCTTCCTGAAGGTTTTATCCGATATCCATAAACATGATGTGATCTTTTTCAAAGCCTGGATCTACCAGGTGGCGCGCAATCATTGCCTGATGCAATTACGCCATCATAAAGACCTGGAGTTGAAGGAAGGCTATTTGCAGATGCCCGGCGCTGCAGAAGTGCCCGATGTGGCAGAACATGTACAGAAGGATATAATGCTGGAAAACATGGAGCATGCACTGGAGCTGCTGAATAAGGAACAAAGCACCTGCGTGCGGATGTTCTACCTGGAGAAGAAATCCTACCAGGAGATCACAGCGCAAACGGGATATAGCCTGCTACAGGTGAAAAGCTATATCCAGAACGGGAAAAGGAACCTGAAATTATTATTGGAAAAGTACAGTAAAAATAAACGCTAACTTGCATTAGCGAAAGCATTATTATGAACGATCATTTCACAGACATATTCACCGAAACTGCCTGTCCTACCCAGGATCAGTTACTGGCTTATGTGGAAAACAAGCTGAGTGCTGCCGAAAGGCATGAAGTGGAACGCCATATAGCAGACTGTGAACTATGCAGTGAAGCAGTGGAAGGGTTGGCAACCATCTCTCATAAAGAGCAGATCCCGGGCTGGTTAAGGCAGGCCAAGTGGGACCTGTTACAGAAGTTACGCAAAAAAACACGTAAGAAAAGGAAAGAACACTATTATCTCTATATTGCCATCATCTCCCTGCTGATACTGTTCCTGGCCATAGCGGTGTTCTGGTTATATCATTTTACCAGCAGATAAGATCAGTATAATTTTTTATCCCCTTTCTGATCCCAGAGGCGGAATACTTCCTGCGCCGCTTCATTGGGGAAAGGAATGAAAGGTATCTTCTTTTGCCGGTGCGGCACATTGATCTCGTTGTAAATAAAGGAATCATCAAAATTGATCAGGGCAGCTTCTTCCTTGGTATTGGCATAGAACACTCTCTGCGGGCGCGCCCAGTAAATAGCACCCAGGCACATGGGGCAGGGTTCGCAGGAGGTATAGATCTCACAGTCATTTAACTGAAAGGTCTGCAGTTTCGTACAGGCATCCCGGATAGCCACCACTTCAGCATGCGCAGTAGGATCGTTGTATTTCAATACCTGGTTCCAGCCCTCTCCCACCACTTCTTCTCCACGCACAACAATAGCACCAAAAGGCCCGCCATCTCCGTGCTGCATGCCCCGTTTGGAAAGCTCAACGGCTATGGCCATAAACTTCTTTTCTCTTTCGCCGATTTGATACATAGGGTTCAGTTTCCCTGCAAAGGTAAGGCTTTAGGCGCATCACCGTACAGGGGAAGGCGCAGAGCCAAACTCCACGCCCTTCCTGCAGGCCTTTTACCTCTCTTTATCATCCTAACACACACAACGTTTCACCGGCAGGCAAACTTTGCTTGTATCACGCCGATCTGAACAGGTAATTATCGTGTAGCACTGACCGTTAATCAATGCAAAAAAGAAGCGTTAATTGAGCATAAAACTGCCTGCTGACAGCAGCATGTTGTAGTTAAGGTTTTCAATAAATACGGTACTCAGCATACCGGGCATCTCCCGGCTTTCCCTGCTGCAATATAAGGGCTGAATCAGATTATACAAAATATTAATTTGTTGTATTTTGCAATCTATTGAGCGCTACCTGTTTGGGCATAAAAAAAACCGGGAGAAGAATCTCCCGGTTTGTTACCTGTAACTGTATATCGTCGTATATAGAATAGACTTGTTAATTATTCCTGATCACCACTACTCCGTCAAACACATCTACCAGGACTGGTTTGCTCCGGTCAATGTCTCCACCCAGTATCTTCTTACTCAGCAGGTTCACAATCTCCTTCTGGATCAGGCGTTTCAAAGGTCTTGCGCCGAATTGCGGATCATACCCCTGTTCTGCCAGGTATTCCAAAGCATAATCAGAGAATTCCAATATCATGCCATTTTTAGCTACCAGATCTTTTAGTTGTTGTAATTGTATGTTAATTATGCCTTTCACTTCTGAACGCATCAGCGGCTGGAACATGATCACTTCATCAACACGGTTCAGGAACTCAGGGCGGATAGTCTGTTTCAGCAGGTTCATCACTTCGTCTTTCGTTTTATCCACTACATCTTCCCTGTTGGCATCCGTGATCTTTTCGAAGTTCTCCTGTATGATATGGCTGCCCATATTGCTGGTCATAATGATGATGGTGTTCTTGAAATTCACCACGCGTCCCTTGTTATCGGTAAGGCGTCCGTCATCCAGCACCTGCAGCAGGATATTGAATACATCAGGATGGGCTTTTTCAATTTCATCCAGCAGTACCACAGAATATGGTTTTCTTCTCACCGCTTCTGTCAGCTGGCCACCTTCATCATATCCCACATAACCCGGAGGCGCTCCCACCAGTCTGCTCACGGCATGTTTCTCCTGGTACTCACTCATGTCTATCCGCGTCATCATGCTTTCATCATCAAACAGGTAGTCTGCCAATGCTTTGGCGAGCTCTGTTTTACCTACCCCGGTAGTACCCAGGAAGATGAAAGAACCGATGGGGCGTTTGGGATCATGCAAGCCGGCGCGGCTTCTGCGGATGGCATCCGCTACCGCTATGATGGCTTCATCCTGCCCTACTACCCTTTTATGCAGTTCATCTTCCAGGTGCAGTAATTTTTCTCTTTCACTTTGCAGCATACGCGTTACGGGGATGCCGGTTGCTTTGGCAACATTCTGCGCAATATCTTCCGCGTCTACTTCTTCTTTCAATAACCTTTTATGGTTGGTAGAAAGTGTGTTCAGTTCTGCGCTAAGGTCTTCCACCAGTTTTTCCTGTTCTTTGATCTTCCCGTAACGGATCTCAGCTACCCTTCCAAAATCACCATTCCGTTCTGCCTGTTCTGCTTCCAGCTTCAGGTTCTCGATACTGGCTTTCGCGTTCTGTACCTTATCTACCAGCTCTTTCTCCTGCTGCCATTTGGATTTGAAGGTGTTTCTTTCATCACTTAAGCGGGCAATCTCTGTTCCCAGTTCTTTCAGTTTATCTTCATCATTCTCCCGCTTGATCGCTTCTCTTTCAATTTCCAGCTGGCGGATCCTGCGTTCCAGTTCATCCAGTTCTTCCGGCATGGAGTTCATTTCAAGGCGTAATTTTGCAGCGCTCTCGTCTATGAGGTCAATAGCCTTGTCCGGCAGGAAACGGTCTGTAATATAGCGGTGTGAGAGTTCCACTGCAGCAATGATCGCTTCGTCTTTGATCAGTACATGATGGTGGTTCTCGTATCTTTCTTTCAGACCCCTTAAGATGGAAATAGCATCTTCCACACTCGGCTCATCTATGAGCACTTTCTGGAAGCGGCGTTCCAGGGCCTTGTCTTTTTCAAAGTATTTCTGGTATTCATTCAGCGTAGTGGCACCGATCGCACGCAGCTCCCCCCTGGCCAATGCAGGTTTGAGGATGTTGGCCGCGTCCATTGCGCCTTCCATGGCGCCAGCGCCAATGAGGGTATGGATCTCGTCTATAAAGAGGATGATACCGCCATTACTGTCTCCCACTTCTTTCACTACGGCTTTCAGGCGTTCTTCGAACTCACCACGGTATTTGGCACCGGCCATGAGCGCGCCCATATCCAGTGCATAGATGATCTTGTTATGCAGGTTATCCGGGATATCCCCGTTAATGATCCTGTGTGCAAGTCCTTCGGCAATGGCTGTTTTACCTACACCGGGCTCACCTACGAGGATGGGGTTGTTCTTGGAACGGCGGGATAAGATGTGCAGTGTTCTGCGGATCTCTTCATCACGCCCGATCACCGGGTCCAGTTTACCGGCACGTGCCAGTTCGTTGAGGTTCTTGGCGTATTTTTCCAGGCTGTTATATTGTGCATCGGCAGTTTGTGAATTAACGGTACCGCCCTTGCGTAATTCGCTGATGGCCGCTTTTAATCCTTTCTCTGTTAAACCTGCTGATTTCAGCAGCTTCGCGGTATCGTCACTTCCACCTAATAATCCTAAAAGGATGTGTTCCACACTAACGAATTCATCTTTGAACTCCTTAATGCTGGAACCTGCGCGGAGAACGGCATTGTTAGCCTCTCTGCTCAATACCTGCCCGCCCTCTCCGTTTGTGATCACAGCGTATTTCTGGATGGTCTCATTGAGTTTGGTATCCAGGAATGCCGTATTCACATCATTCTTCTTCAGCAGATATTCTATACTATTATCATCATCGGAAAGCAGGGCCTTCAGTATATGCCCCGTTTCGATCGCCGGGTTGCGGTGATCGAAGGCCAGCTGCTGTGCCTGCTGCAGTGTTTCCTGCGATTTAATAGTGAAGTTATTTAAGTTCATATTGTATGCTTTTGTCTCCTTTTAACTTTTCGTTGTTTAGGGTTCGCAAATGTTAGTCCAATCCCGAAAATCAGCAATTATGACAGGAATAGCTGTTTTCACCTGCATTAATTTCAGTTAATATATGTTACGCCTGCTATTTTAACAGTTTCCCTGTTAATTTTCCGCGTCATTAAACTGTCTTACCCTTATACCTGTTATAGAACAGTATTCGAGACATGCACATCATTTTTTAACCACCAAAACCTTTCATTATGGCATTCGACTTGCTCGACACCCTGAAGAATGTATTTAACAACGAATTCTCTAATAAAGCGGCCGCATCCCTTGGCGAAAGCGAATCCAATGTTCAGAAGGCCATCGGCGGCATTATCCCCACCGTATTAACGGGCCTGCTTAACAAAGCCGTTGCCCAGGGCGATGCAGGCGGTTTACTGGGCCTAGTTAAAGATGCCGCTTCCGGGGATTTCTCCCGGTTAGGCAGCCTGGCAGGGGCTATTCCGGCCGAATTACTGGCCAAAGGCTCCGAGATCCTCAAATCCCTCTTCGGCAATAAAGCCGCGGATATTACGGGCGCTATTGCCTCTTATGCGGGCATTAAAACCACTTCTGCAGAAACCTTATTACAATCAGCCGCCCCCGCCTCGCTGGGCATCATTGGCCAGCAGGCTGCCAGCCAGAACCTTAGCGCTTCCGGCCTTATGAGCCTTTTAAATAGCCAGAAGGACAAGATCCTGGCTGCCGTACCCTCCGGCCTCGGCCTGGCCGGTATACTGGGCCTGGGAAGCCTGGGAGATATCGGCAAAAAACTGGGAGGCGTGGTGAGCAGCATCGGCGGCAATGCCGGAAGAGCCATTGCCGGTGAAGCAAGGGCTGTTGAAAGCGCCGTAAGCTACCGCTGGTTATGGATGCTGATCTTATTACTGGCTATTATACTGCTGCTCTGGTATTTCATGAAAGGATGTAATAACCAGCATACCATGGCCCCTGCAGACTCCGTACAAACCAGCCACATGGAAGACTCCGCCATCTCTCATGTAACCCCGCCTGTTTCCCGCGAGTCCATTAAGGTAATGCTCCCGGACGGCGTAGAACTGGATGCCTACAAAGGCGGAATTGAAGATCAGCTGGTGAGTTTCCTGAAAGACCCTTCCACACAAGGCGGCAAGGATAAATGGTTCGATTTCGACAACCTGAACTTTAAAACAGGCAGCGCAGAATTAACAGAAGACAGTAAAGTACAGGTGCAAAACCTGGTTGCCATACTGAATGCATTCCCTAAACTGAAAATAAAGATCGGCGGTTATACAGATGCGAGAGGAGACAGCTCACTTAACCGGAAATTATCGCAGGAACGTGCAGATGCTGTGCATAGCGCTTTACAGGCACACCATGTGAAACCCGTTCAACTGCTGGGTGCGGAAGGATATGGTTCACAATTTGCCAAAGCCGCAGCGGATGCCCCTGATGAAGAAAGGGTAAAAGACAGGAGGATCTCTGTAGGCGTAAGGGAAAAATAAAGGATTGTGGCACTATAAAAACTATAAAAGAGAAGACGGGGAAGAGCCTGTGTAAAGGTATAACCTAAGGTAAAAAAGGGCCGTATCATGCTTTTGATACGGCCCTTTTTTTATTCTGCTTTCACAAGAATGATCCTGCTCCGGTCAGCTTTATATACTTTGTTGTAGAATTCTTCCAGTAAGGCAAAATCCTTTGCAGGGAACACTCCTGCCTTCTTTTCGTAACTACGGATATAAGTCACTTTCGTTCCTTCTACCTTTACTTTCGCTGTATACTTACCGAACTTGCTTTCATGTACCAGTTCCGGAAAAACAGCCTCAGGTTTATATCCCTCCGGAATAATAAGCTCTACAGTATCTGTATCCTTATCCGCTGTTTTCAGTTGGATATCCGATTGCCGTTCTCCTTCAGCAGAGAGCTTTGCGTTGCTTTTATTCAATACATTGGGCACAATGAATAAGCGTTTACCGCTTACAGAAGCATAACTGGGCACGGTGATATCCAGTACTTCCTCTACAGCCGGTACGGGCAAAGCATCCGCATATTCTTCATAATGGAACTTATTGATGTCGTAACTGGCAAGGTTCAGTTTGCCTTTCAGGATCTCCATTTGTTTTTCCGGCGATACATTATGGATAAAACCATGGTACCAGTCCTGCTGCATACCTGTATAACGCGTTTCTGCTTTTCCTCTCAGGTCTCCCGTAGCATTGATCGTTGCTGTAAGATGCCTGATCTGCAGGTTCTGGTCCATCGTATAAGTGGGCGTACGTACCAGCTTGCCGCCTGTTTCATCTATTACCAGTACCGTTCGGTTACTGGTGAAATCGCCCAGGTAACCGGTAGGGGCATCCTGGCTGGTACATTCCAGCCAGGTAGTGTCTTTGGCCATGGGTACGCAGAGGATGATGTGATTGAACTGGTCCACCGTGAAGTCTTCTATCAGGTCCGTTTCTCCCCTGCCGGCTTTTACCAAAGTATAATGAGAACGGACGCCAGCTTCCTTCAGTAAAGAATACATGTAGTTGGAAAGTGCTTTACAGTCCCCATATCCTTTTGTTGCCACATAAGTAGCATCAAAAGGTTGCCAGCCGCCGATCCCCAGCTGAATACTGATGTAGCGGGTATGCTGCTGCATGTATTGATACAATGCCTTTACTTTTTCTTTGGGATCTTTTAACCCATCCGTGAGTGCATGTACGGCCGCTTTTGTTTTTTCAGGCAACACATCCCTGCCGGCGTTGAGTGCCAGCTGGAACTTTCCGTAATCGTCCCAGGTGTTCATTTTACCGGTATAGTTGTCAAATGCAAATTCACTGGGAGACAGGTACACCATTACAGAGCGGTTCCGCCAGGGAACAGCCAGCGGCTCTTCAGGTAATGCGCTGATATCCTTCACTTCCCATACGAACGTTTTATCTCCTTTTTCCGTTGTTTTAACCGGTTCTCCCTGGTAACGGTAAGACCGATAGCGCAGGTCGTAGCTTTCCGGCACGGTTACAGATAAACGGCTGTGCTCCACGGCGTAGTTACTTTGCCCCTGCGGCACCCAGGTATCCATGCCTGCTGTCCTGCGATACCGGTATTCCACTTCATATTCTACCGTATACGGATATACCTTGTGGTAGAAATTATGGGATTTCATACGGCTGTCGTCCATGAGGTTATTATCGTTCACGGCACTTTCGTCCTTTACATCGCTGCTCTTTAGTTTACGCAGCTGTTTGCCGGAGGCATCGTATAATGTGCCGCGGATATCTTTTACTTCCCGGAATTTATCATACCAGGCGCCAAAGCCACTGTATTTATCGCCGTTCTCATTGAGGATGGTGATTACACAGCGGTGTGTAACGCGCATATCTTTCAGATCGATCAGCCTGATCGTTAGTTCTTCTCTTCGCTGCACCACGTCTGCATTCTTCAGCAATTGCGCGGGAATTGCGCTTACCGGGAATTGCGGATCACCTGCAAATGCAGCCGTACTTATCAGTAATAAGATGAAAATATTCCGCATACTTAAGATTTCTTCCTGATTACGATCTGCTCCGCCTGTTTCTTCACGATCATATCGAAGAACGAACGCAGGTGCTCATATTCCTCAGGCGCATATTGCGCGCGCCCTAATTTAACACGGCAACGGAGTTGCAGCATATTATCCTGCTTACCAATGATGTACTGGAAAACACCTTCCCCATCGTTATAGTTTACGATCGTGGATTTAGGCATATCTTCCACCGTATATCCCTCCGGTAATTGCATGCTCAGCGTATAGTTCACATCCGGCACATAGGGCATTTCCACAGGGTACTTCCGTTCAGCTGATTTGAAAGGATTAGCCTTCAGCGCTTGTGAGAACATGGGGTTCAGGTAGATCATCCCTCCTTCATCACTTTCATTCAGTGTAAAATCGTAGTCGATCACCACCGGTTTTGTGTAGTCCTGCAACTGGTCCAGCTTTCCGTTCTTCAGGTCTATGTCCGACAGGAAACCTTTGGCCACTTCCTTAAAGTATGCCTCCTCTCCTTTCTCTTTCACCTTTGAACGTAATTCGTAAGATTCGAAATAAGTAGCCTGCTGCTGAAAATGCCCGGTGAGCTTTCCTTTGTCGTTACCAGCAAGGAAAATGCCCGTAACACTTTGTTCCTTTAAAGAATCTGCCTCAAAAGACATAGCAGTAGCTGCTTCGTTTATTTTCCGGGCATGGCCGTTATAACTGGAAGTATGCAATTTGCCAAATCCCAGGAAAGGACGGGTAGCATCCATATTATATTCCTGCTCGTCGATCTTCAGGTTAACGATCGTATAGTTGAATTTGGAGCGGATAGGATATAAAGGATATACCTTACCATGACTGCGGGAACTCAGCAATACAGGCGTTGCATCCAGGCCGGCATGCCTGAGCATGGCTACCAGCAGCAGGTTCACCTCTGCCACGCTGCCACTTTTTTTGGTAAAAGTGGTTTTCAATGTCTGCTCCGCATAAAAAGCCGAATAATCCGTGCAGGTAAAATTATCTCTCACCCAGTTATAGATATTCACCGCTTTTTCTTTGAGATTAGTAGTGCCTTTCGTGAGTTCTTCCACCTTGTCTGACAAGAAATTATTGTTCTTACCCAATTGCCCGCCGTATTGCTCATCTTTCAGGAGGTCCTCCGTCATTTTGGGCCAGGTACTCATCACAGGCCTTACCGGGGAATTCGGGAAACGCAGGGCAGATAACTGGAATTCAATGTAATTGATGTGGTTGCCCAGCGTTGTTACAAAGTTTTCTTCTTTCAGCGGCGCTACATCCTTCACCACCCAGCGATGCCGGGTAATACCGGGTGTTACGGAAACAGCTTCAGTCCGTTGAGAGGCGCCACCATAAGCACCGGGAGAACTCATCCTGAAATTGAAGGTCTGCCTGCTGTTCTCACTGTCTTTGATATGAAATGGATTATATCCCTGGCTCAGGAAGATGTATTCATAGTACTCCGGCAGGGAGATCTCATATTCACTCCACAGCACGGGGAAACTCGCATCCTGGAAAGCCCATGGGCGGAGGCGGTAAGGAAATTCAGAATTGATGGTATAGGAATATTCGATGATAGAGCCTTCTTTCACCGCCGGAAGCGTGAACTTCTTGACAATGTTGTGCTTATCCAGCTTATCCGTGAAAACAGCCTTCGATTCCAGTTTGGTTTCCACCACTTTACCATTTTCCAGGTTATAGGTCACCGCTTTGAGGTTGCTCACCCTTTCTTCATCGTTGCCATCCATATACAGGTAAATGGATACATTGGCCTCATCGTACCCGCTCTTTTTAAGGATATGCACTCTTTTATAGTGCTTAAATACCTGGATAAACCATTCATTTCCGGATTCAAAGGCTGAGGAGCCTATATCCGCGATAATGGCCGCGCCGGCTGAAGTATCCAGCTCGTAACGGGTAGTTTTAAAATCTTCCGGAGAAACCTTTCCAAAACGGGCCGGGCTTTTATCCTGCCCCATCGTAAGGGCGCACACACACATGGTTCCGAATAACAGGGATACGGACTTTCTAAGCATTACAGGGTATTAGTTTAAGGTCAGGGATACTGATCAGGCAGTAAAAATATATATTTTCCGGTAACTTGCAGCCAGATGCAGATATTGGAGAAAAACACCCTGATGATCAAGCAAAAAGCCCGCGCGCTGGGCTTTGACCATTGTGGCATTGCGAAAGCGGAACAGCTCACAGACGATGCTTACCGCCTGGAGCAATGGCTCAATAAGGGCATGCATGGCTCCATGGGGTATATGGAGAATTACTTCGATAAACGCATAGACCCCAGGCTGCTTGTAGACGGCGCTCAGTCTGTGATCACCCTGCTGCTGAATTATTACCCCGCCGTTTCCCAGCAGCCGGATACACCTCATATCGCCAAATACGCATATGGCAAAGATTATCACGAGGTTATCAAAGCAAAACTGAACGAATTCCTCTTTGAACTCCGGGCTGAACTGGGAGATATACAGGGCCGGGGGTTCGTTGATTCCGCCCCGGTACTGGAGCGAAGCTGGGCGCAACGCAGCGGGCTGGGCTGGATCGGGAAGAACGGGAACCTGATCCATAAACAGGCAGGCTCTTTCTTCTTCATTGCCACCATGATCGTGGATATTCCCCTGGTATATGATTCCCCCGTTGGAGATTATTGCGGCTCCTGTACAAAATGCCTGGATGCCTGCCCTACACAGGCGCTGGTCTCTCCCACTGTTGTGGATGGTTCCCGCTGTATCTCCTACTATACTATTGAATTGAAGGACATGCTGATCCCCGCTGCCATGGAGGGCCAGTTCAATAACTGGATGTTCGGCTGTGATATCTGCCAGGATGTATGCCCCTGGAACCGGTTCGCTAAAGCCACTTCTGAGGCTGAATTTGCCCCGATCCCGGAGATATTGAACCTCACCTCTTCCCAATGGGAAGAATTAACGGAAGAGGAGTTTAAGAAGATATTCAGTAAGTCTCCCCTGAAACGGAGTAAATATGCAGGGATCAGGCGGAACCTGAAATTCCTGGGAAAATAGAAAATGGCAGATCATGACTAAAAAAAAGGGCGATTATACCGTTATATGCAGCGATGAATCTGCGGCGGCAGGAAAATACCTTTCCGCGTTCATATACTTCGTATTCTTTGCTATCCCGATAATATGGCTGATAGGCATGTGGAGCGAGTCTGGTTCTATATATGCAACAGACCGGCTGTCTCAGCTTTATGTTCCAGGGTTAGTGCTTTTTGCGATCGGCGCGTTATTTTTCCGGGGGTTCTTTTTTTCGATAATGTCTGTTATCTCTATTATAAAAGGGAAAGCGCAGATTACAGTAAATAACGATGGTATAAAAATATTTGAGGATAAATTCAGATACTGGGCAGATATTGAGCTGGTTCAACTGACAACCGATTTTGATCACAAATACATTGCTGTAAAATGTATCGATCCGCTTGAAAGTATGAACTATGCACTTTCACACCCCATGGATACTGCTGAATTTAAAGATTTCAATAAGCTGAAAGATATTTTAGACAATTTTACTGATAAGGTTAAAATATTAGAATTCTAAACTGTTCTCAACGATCTTACCGGGTTTGCCAATGCAGCCCTGATAGCCTGAAAACTTATGGTAAGCATGGCAATGATAACGGCCATCAACCCGGATAGCAAAAACATCCACCATTCGATCTTTACCCGGTATACAAAATCTTCCAGCCAGCGGTTCATTCCCCACCATGCAATCGGCGATGCAAGGAGCAATGCGATAAGGATCAGTTTAACAAAATCTGACATCAACATTTGTACTATACCGGTCACAGTTGCTCCCAGTACTTTCCGGATGCCGATTTCTTTCGTTCGCTGAAAAGCAATCAATACCGCAAGGCCAAACAAACCAAGGCAACTGATAATGACGGCGATAACAGTAGACAGGTTGATCAGCCTGGATTGGTTCCTTTCCTGCTTATACATGGCATCCAGCGTTTCATCATAGAATTTATATGCAAAGGTGCCTGCAGGGAAAAAGGTATTCCACTTTTGTTCAATCAACTTTAGCGTTTGCTGCCATTTATCCGGGTCAGCACTATTCAATTTAATATTAATGGTGCCTAAATTTCGCTTATCCGCCAATATTACCACCGGATCTATCGAGCTATGAAAATCACGCGTATGGAAATCCTTCACTACCCCTACCACCGGATACTGCTGCATAGACGTTTGTCCTATCAGCCTGCCTACGGCGTCTTGCGGTGAAGAAAAACCAAGCGCACGCATGGCCGTTTCGTTGATAAGATATTCATTAGTTGTGTCCGATGGGCGGATATTCCTTCCCGCGATCAGATGCATGTTATAAAAGCGGATATAAGCCGTATCTACCCATTTCTTGTAAAGCTGTAACCTGACAGGATCTTTTGCCTGTGTTCCTTTGTTTTCGAATAAGCTGGAAGAGTAACTTGCAGACATGGGTTCGCGGCCCAGGGAAACTGCCTGTATACCGGTCTCTCTCTTTAATTCTTCCGCTAATACAAAATATTTATCCCTGTTAACTGAATCCCGTTGCAGTTTCCATGGAACGTTCACCAGCACTACTGCATCCTTATCGAATCCCATATCCTTTTTCAGGGTATAGTTCAACTGGCTGCCCATAATAAACGCTCCGGCAATAAATACCTGGGCAATCACAAACTGAAATACAATCAGCACTTTTCGTAACCCTACTCGGCTTCCTTTATTGAGATGCAGGGTACCTGGCCCCTGAATAAGGCTGATAGGCTTAACTTTAGTGATCAGCCAGGCCGGGTAACTTCCGGAAAGTAATGTAACAACAACCAGCAAGGCTATGAGGAAATATACTATCCACCAACCGTTTGAGTACTCATGCATTCCATCGGGAATGATATCCCCAAGGAAGGAATACGCCAACTTTGTAAATATGAAGGAACAGGCAACCGCCAGCATTACCACCACAAAAGTTTCCGCCAGGATGTTTTTGATCAGGCTGCTACTATTGCCACCGAGGACTTTCCTCATCCCGATCTCCCTGCTCCGCTGGGGAATTAATGCAGTACTCAGATTAACGTAGTTGATGCAGGCCAGTACGATCAATAATATCCCAAGTCCGATAAGTCCTCTCATAACAGGCTTACTGGCCTTCCGCGTCTCCCATTCCCTGATAAAGGTGGAAAAATGAGAATCTTCCAGCGGCAGTAATATGTACCATCGTTTCATTACATCGGGCAGGTTTTTGTCGATTGCATTTTCGTCCCATTTCTGTTTTGCGATATTACTGATCTGTGCCAGTACCCGGGCAGTATCTGCACGGTCGTTAAGCTGGAGATATAGCAGGTCTGAGCCATTGGTATTCGTCCATTCAGCCAGCTCATACTGTTTAGGGGGAAGCACAAAGAACTCCTTTGCTGTAAACTCCGTGGGATAGTCCAGGTCTCTAACAATACCAGTGATGGTCTTTTGATCTTTCCCGTTATATACCAGTGCTCTTCCAATGAGTTCCCCCGGTTTAAGCACACCGAAATAACTTTTTGCGCGACTCTCTGTTAACACCACGTTCTCCGGTGCATTAAGTGCCGTAGCAGGATTGCCTGCCAGCCAGGTGTAAGGAACCATATCAAAATAAGAGGAGTCTGTAGCAACAACCCCTTTGAATTCCGTCATGTCTAACGGCCTTTGCCCCGGAACATTCACCGCATCGATCCACCGCTTAAAGACAGGAACAACTCTTTTCAGGCCCGGCACCTGTTCCCGGATACCCTGGTAAAGTGGTGCGGAAGCACCGCCATTATAGCTTTCTTTTCCATCAAAATTCAAACCGGTAACAAGGCGAAAGGTGTGTTCCTTTCGAGGCAACCTGTCATCAAAACTATATTCATAACTAACAATGCGATAAATAACCCAACAGGCACTAATGCTAACAGCCAGCCCTAATACATTTAACAGTGTAAACAGGCGCTGGCGCCAAAGATGACGGAATAACCTTTTAGTCTGAAGAATCATATACAAGTGATTATCAAGTATAGAGATGATGTAAACTCAGTTGTTTAGGGAATTTCATTCCAATTTGTCAGATAAATATTATTCAGCTTATTATTCATTAGTTAAACTTAAATATGTTCAATATCGAACATATTATGTTCAGATACGAACGTTGGCTATGTTCTGCAGGGGGGATTGGTTTCAGTATATTTTTTTTGATTTCTGATAGCAAGAATTAAATTTGCGCAATGTTTACGGGATGTAGCGCAGCCCGGTAGCGCGCTTCGTTCGGGACGAAGAGGCCGCTGGTTCGAATCCAGTCATCCCGACTGAGAAATTAAAAGCCCTTTAGATCCAATGATCTGAAGGGCTTTTAATTTCATGGCATCTATATCAGATGTAGATTTGTTAATGTCGGGCTAAAAGGAAAAGCACAGGTAATTCCAAGACCATAAGATAAAGCACCGTGGCGTCAAATTAAACAAGCATATGGCAATACGATAGTATAGCTGTCAGATCTAAAATCCGATATTGCCTGGAAGATCAGCGAAGATTTTGAAAATGATGGCACTCCCTGTTAGCTCCATCGTGGTATTTTTAGATGGGTAGTGAGTAAGCAAAGTAATAACGGGTTGTTGCTGGCGGTACAAAATACCAATTATACAATTCCGGTTTCCCGGTAGCGCTTCGTTTTACGGTCTTTTTTTTATTTTATCCATATCAATTTGCTACAAAGGATATCAAGTTTTCCAAGACCTATATAGCGACCTTATATTTAGAAAAACATCTGTAATATCTTGGTTTGAATCCTTCCTGTTGATCTAATACTTTTTAACTTTACCTTTTTTGCCTTCAACAAATATTGTTTCATCCATAAGGGCGCCTTCAACAGTATATCTAATCCAGGTTCCGGTTTTTACGTCATCTTCAAGCGTGCCTATTTGCAGAGGCTTCCCATTTTCCCGATACCATTTCCATTCTCCCGTCATTTTTCCTTTGACATATTTGCCAATAGCTTTTAATTGTCCATTTACAAAGAAATATTTCCATTCTCCTGTTTTTTCTCCATCCTTGAAACTGCCTTCACTTGAGAGAGAGCCACCCTTAAAATATTCTTTATGAACTCCTTGTTTAAGTTTTCCATCTTTATCAACCTTATTATTGTCTACTTTCATTCTATTTATTTTAGTTAAAACTTGTTCATGCATAGCTACCATCTACTTCTTAACTATAAAACCCTGCCTTTTTGCAAAATATAATAATGTACCCAACCCTACTTGATTTACTCTCCTATTCAGGTAACAATATTCCAAAAGGGCCATACTCCGTTCTTCATCATGTAGCTCCTGGTCCAACCGGCATAGCGCTAAAAAAAACTCCATTCCCACATCAATGGTAAATGTATTTGAAATTGCCAAAGCTACTTTAAACCAACTTTCGTATGTACCCGTTATGGAAAGTTCATGTTTTGTTAAATATTCAATCACCCGGGTAACCTGTTCCCGATCTCCAAATTTATTCCTACCGTAAGTTCCGAAAAGCAACGTCCTATCTGATCTTTTAAGCCGCAGGACTTTTAGATCCTTTATCGTTTGCGCCTGTACTTCAAACACTTTATAATCCTCTTTTAGCAACAGGTCCTTATCGCTGGAGGTAAAACACAAACGTGTGATATCACTTCCACTAAAGTCAATTTTATCAGCGTACTTCCTGAAATAAGCCACAACCTGGCCATAAGCATCCCTATGATTATCGGCCCCGCTTGTAACCTCTACCAAAAACTTCAACCCTCTTCCTGATGGAGATATCCAGATCGCAATAGTAAATGGATCACTAAATATAAGCGCTTTCATACCAAGCAGTTCCTCTTCGTCCATTCCATCGATGTCAATTACAATCAAATGGGAATACGCTATGAGGTATTGGGACTGCCTGGCTTCGCCGAAAGATGCACTGAAAGTAACGGCAGGTAAACTCTTCTTAGCCCAGGCGTATGCTTTCCTGTCTGTGAAATACATTTCACGTGCCCGGGTCACTGTTTGCTGAAACACACAATCTTTAATCGTCTGAAGCTCCTGCATTACGGTTACAAGGGTGGAAACAGCATCACCCAACGATTCATACCTGCTTATTATTGGCGATTTTATACTAAGCACTTTTATTTGAAAGATAAGCAATTCTGAGTTGAACTAAAACAGCAGGGTGCTTCGCCAGAACGAAGAGGCCGCTGGCTCGAATCCAGTCACCCTGACTAACAATAAACCCCGCAGCTTACGTTGCGGGGTTTATTGTTACAAGTTCAACAGATCATCAACAACCTATTCTCTCCGGATTTTTCCTTTGGCGCACGATGAAGACAAGGAGGAACCTGGCTTTCAGGATGATCAACCGCCAGCCTCCACAGGTTACCAAGCCCTAAGCTTATTGGACGCGCACCAGGCTCAGCCTGATAGTGCAGATCAAAGAAATGGTCACTTAAAAATAATTCAAAACCTTCATCAGCTCCATGATATAGTTTTTTGAGTTCATCACGTATTTCCGGGATAAGTACTTTCTTTTTTCCCTGAGAATTTGGCAATATTTCACTCGGCTCGCCATAGTAAGTGCATAAAAAGGTATCAGTAGGTACAGGCGAGCGATCTACATGAAACGAATAAACATCGGTCGGGAAGAACGGGTAGGTATCGTCCCGGTCATAATAGTTGATCACATTAAGGATTGGCGATGCGCCATGAGCCTTCAGAGCATTCAGGTCATTCAGAAGAATTTCACGGGCAAGCTGTCCTTGCTCACTCAGCTGAAGTTCACGAAGTTCCTCTTCTTCAATTACCGTTATATTTCCGCTTAGTTCCACCTTTCTAACAATCTCAGAAAAATCGCCTGTGAGGCTACGGGTCCAGCAAATCGAATTAATTATTCCGCTAAATGGCGTAGATACAAGGTCTTGAAAATTCGTGACATGGTGAATTTGATTCCCAGCAGGCGGTACATCTATCATAATAGCTAAAGATAACAACAAAAAGCTAACAGATAGTGTTCAGCCGGTGCAAATGCACAATAGCGGACAACCTTACAAAATTTTATTCCTTCAGGAATGCCCGTAAATAACCACTTTTCAACAAAAAGGCTTTGCAGTCCTTAATATCCAGGATCTCCTTTACAGCCTGCTTTTTATCCGCGGCCTTATTGAAGTATTCCTGCGTTATGTTATATCCTATCCAATACCCAAGGTCTTTGGGCCGGTCATCTTTTCCCGAAACACCGTATAGCCAGTCTTTATAGTCAGTACTATCCATCCTGGCTACAAATTCCCTGCATAATCTCGCTTCATTTTTATTCCCATAGTTCATGGCCTCTTTATTGATATTTTCACCGGATATCAATTCCCCCAGAAAATCGGCGCTGCCCTCAATAATGCTTTGTTCCAGGAGCGTTGGGTATTCCTTCCAGTTCTTCTGCTGAAAATGAATTAATTCATGCGCTACCAGGAAAGGGATGTTATTGATATCCGTTTGCATTTCAGCTCCGATGAATATGCCTTCTTCGTTAAATGTACCTCCTGAATTATAAGCACCGATCACAAAATAGACGGGAGGATACTGGGCTGCGGGGTACCAGTATTTTAATGCATAGAAAGCACTCCGGCATTGTTTCTCCTTTTTGCTCATCTGCAAAGTGACCGGCCTCACTTTCTCATAATCTGCATACCTTTTTTTCACCACTTTCATCAAATTCTCCGCGTTCCTGATCCGGTTTGGCGTAAAACCTTTAACACCCGCGCTGCCTATATCAAGATAAGCGCCGCCAAAGGGATTGGTAGCACTGTCCTTTTTAAACTGGTCGAAAGCCTTCCAGAAATTGTCGATGTCCTTGGTAAGAAAAACAGAGCTATCCGGGTTGTTGGAAAAAGCAAGCTGGGCATAGGTAGCATTAACAAAGAAAATAGTCAGCAATGTTAGGTAATACTTTGGCATCGGGTTAATTTGAATACGTTTAAAAATAAGCAAATTTCATCTGTACAAGAGACTGCTTGATAAGTATTAACAGAAAAGAAACAAATTCCACTTTTGGCTAAGACAAAGATAGATTCGGTTAACCCTGCTCCTTTCCGATCCCGGAGCTTTGCATCAACAAAAACATAAAAAATGAATATTGTATTAACGGGCTCCATCGGGAACATCGGGAAACCACTCACACAGGAGCTGGTACAAAAGGGACATTCAGTAACCGTTATCAGCAGCAATACAGAAAGGCAACCTGCTATTGAGGCCTTAGGTGCAAAAGCCGCTATCGGCAGTATGTTTGACGCAGATTTTCTTTCTCAAACGTTTAAAGGTGCAGACATCGTTTATCTGATGGAAACCATGGAAGCCGCCGGAGATATGTTTGATAAATCCGTGGATTTTATCGGTTCCATCAACAAGATCGGGTATAATTACAAAACAGCCGTTCAAAAAGCAGGCATTAAAAAAGTAGTACATTTAAGCAGTATAGGGGCGCATACCAACAAAGGAACAGGCATTCTTATTTTTCATCACAACGTAGAAAACATATTAAAACAGCTGGGTAACGACGTTTCTATTAAATTCATTCGTCCGGTTGCTATTTACTTCAATATGTTTTCTTTTGTGAACAGCATAAAAAATAAAGGAGAGATTGTTTCCAACTACGGTGGTGATCAAAAAGAACCATGGGTTTCACCCTTAGACATTGCCAGTGTAATTGCAGAAGAAATGGAAAAACCATTTGAAGGAAGGACGGTTCGGTATGTAGCAAGTGACGAAGTATCACCAAATGAAATTGCAGCGGCTTTGGGAAAAGCAATCGGGAAACCGGATCTTAAATGGAATGTAATTTCTGATGAAGAACTATTGAAAGGTTGGCTGAATATTGGCTTTAATGAACAGGTTGCCAGAGGGTTTATAGAATTTCAGATCAGTCAGCGCACTGGTGTATTTTATGAAGATTACAACCAGCACAAGCCCGTTCTTGGAAAAGTAAAACTCACTGATTTCGCTAAAGAATTTGCTAAAGTGTATGGAACAACGTAAGACCAAAAGAATAAAGACCATCACCGAATTTCATCGTTCGAGGGGATTGCCGCATCCTGAACATCCGCTTATCAGTGTAGTGGATTATAAAGCTGTTCAGCGCCCCGCAGATATAGGCGATGTGAACTGGGTGTTTGATTTCTACCAGATTGCCCTGAAAAGAGGCATGAATGGCAAATTGAAGTACGGGCAACAGGAATATGATTTTGACGAGGGCATTATGTTTTTCATTTCCCCTAACCAGGTTTTCCGTATTGAAGCAACATCCAACCCCGCAACGAAACAATCGGGTTGGATGCTGCTCATACATCCTGATTTTTTATGGAAAACAGCACTTGCCAAAACCATCAAACAATATGAGTTTTTTGGTTATTCCGTTAATGAGGCCCTGTTCCTCTCACAAAAAGAAGAGAAAACCATCAACGGTATTATTGCCAATATCAGGCAAGAGTACCATACCAATATGGATAAGTTTAGCCAGAATATTATTGTTTCGCACCTGGAAACGTTACTCAATTATTCAGAACGGTTCTATGAAAGGCAATTTATTACCAGGAAAATTACCAGCCATATTGTACTGAATCGTTTGGAGGAACTATTAAATGATTACTTTAACGACGAAGATCTAATCTCAAAAGGATTGCCTACCGTCCAGCTCTTTGCGAATGAACTGAATGTTTCCCCAAACTACCTCAGCAGACTGCTCAAAACACTTACGGGACAAAGTACCCAACAACTTATCCATGATAAATTGATTGACAAAGCCAAGGAAAGACTTTCTACAACGGAACTTTCTGTGAGTGAAATTGCCTATGAGCTAGGTTTTGAGCATCCGCAATCCTTTACAAAGCTGTTTAAGAGTAAAACAAACCTTTCACCGCTGGAGTTTCGGGCAAGCTTTAACTGACTCAGGCTTCTACAAGGTTATTCACTTTACGGGCCAGTTCAACCGTCATTTCGGCGAGCCTGTTTGAAATGCCTACTTCATTATCGTACCAGGATACGATTTTCACCAGTTTGTCAATAGAACGGGTTAAGGTACCATCAACGATAGAAGAGTGCGTATTGCCCAATATGTCAGCCGATACAAATGGCTCTTCAGTATACTCCAATACGCCTTTCAATGTTGTGGCAGCATGATGTTTCAGGAATTCATTGATCTCCTGGGCAGATGCGCGTTTCACCAGGTTCAGCGACATATCCGCTATTGAACCATCGATCACCGGTACACGGTAAGAAAAACCATCCATCTTTCCTTTCAGCCCGGGTAACACTTCCCCAATCGCTTTTGCGGCCCCGGTGGTAGTGGGGATGATGGATTGTGTGGCAGCCCTTGCTCTTCTGAAATCCTTATGCGGTCCATCCTGCAGCATCTGGTCCATGGTAAATGCGTGCACGGTGCTCATAAAGCCGGATTCAATGCCATATTCTTTATCGATCAGGTACAATACCGGTGCTATACAGTTGGTAGTACAGGAGGCGGTAGAAAGGATTTCGTCCTCTTCTGTGATCTGGTCGTTATTCACACCCATTACTATGGTTTTCACATTACCGGTGGCAGGTGCAGTGATCAGTACTTTTTTTGCTCCGGCGGTGATGTGTAATTGTGCGCCTTCCCGTTGTGTAAAACGGCCGGTTGATTCAATCACCACATCTACCTGCAGGTCCTTCCATGGTAACTTTTCCGGTGCGCGCTCACTCAGCAATAAGATCTTCTGGTCATTCACTGTAATATATTCATCCTGTAACGCTACGGTACCGGCAAACTTTCCGTGCGAGGTATCATATTTAAAGAGGTGCGTTAACAGTTTACTGTCTGTAAGGTCGTTGATGGCCACTACTTCTATACCTTTTTTGTTCAGCAAGGCTCTTAAGGTCATTCTGCCAATGCGTCCGAATCCATTAATAGCTACTTTCATAATAATATATTTTAGATTAATTCTCTACTGCATGTAATGAGGTTCTGAAAGAACGGCGGTAGTCGCTGGGAGACATATTCACGTGGCGCATGAATGTGCGCCGCATGGAGATCAATCCACCCAGTCCGCATTTTTCTGCGATCTGGTCTATACTCAGGTCACTATCTTCCAGGTACCGGCGTGCTGCTTCAACCCGCACTTTCTCTACAAATTTTGCAGGTGTAACACCTGTCTCTTTCAGGAATACCCGGGCGAAATTGCGCACGCTCATGTTGCTGTGCTGTGCCAGGTGTTCTATACTCAGGTCTTCTTCCAGGTGCCGGATCATCCAGGTATATAACTTTCCGCCCATGGAGCTTTCCTGCCGGTATATTTCAGGTAGTCTGCTGAACTGCGCCTGGTACCCCGGCCGTTTAAGGGGTAGTATCAGCTTGCGTGCAATATGCAATGCTGTTTCCCGGCCATGGTCTTCTTCCACCAAGGCAAGCGCCAGATCGATGCCGGAGGATACGCCCCCTGAAGTATATATATTGGTATCGCGGGTAAAGAAAGGATCGGTATCCACCTTCACGCCGGAATAACGCTGTTGAAACTGCTGACTGTATTCCCAGTGTGTGGTAGCCTGTTTTCCATCCAGGATGCCTGCTTCTGCCAGGGCATAAGCGCCTAAGCATACAGAACCGATGCGGTTCACCTTCGGATAGGTGTCTTTCAGCCATTTAAAAAAACGTTCTCCCCTTTCCAGCAATGGCATGGAAAAACCAGCTATGATCAGGGTATCGATTGGTTGCGTGATTGCCGTTACGGTAACGGCGCAGTGCAGCGCTATACTGCTTTTGGTGGGTATCTTTTTTGTATTGAGTGGTGATGCGAGCAGGATCTCGTATCCACCATTACCATCCAGTATTTTGTCTGCCGCAGCAAATACGTCGCAGGGGCCGGCTACATCAAGGAGGAAGATCCCCGGCATGGGAACAACAACGATCAGTTTCTTTTTTGTCCTTGCCATGATGCAAAAATACGATGAATCCCGGATGGCTCAAATGACATATTTTATACAATTTCGGCCAAATGCCACAAGTCCTTTGAAAAATAAATTTGATAAACCGAACAGTTGCACATATATTTGCAACCAATCGGTTTATCATTATAAAACACTAACTATGAAAAGTAAAATCATTTTTGCGTTATGCCTGCTGACAGGCCTGATGTTTATAAATGCAGGGCTGGATAAATTCTTTCATTATATGCCCATACCAGAGAATATGCCTGAAAAAATGGCGAAAGCAGGGATGGCATTTATGGAAATAGGCTGGCTCATGCCCCTGGTAGGCGCGATAGAGATCCTTGGCGGCTCCTTATTGATCTTCAAAAGGACCAGGGCACTCGGGGCTTTGGTTATTTTACCTGTCCTTACAGGTATCCTGCTTGCCAACATCAGCATGGCCCCCTCGGGCTTGCCCATTGTATTTGTATTGATCGCCATTGTTCTTTGGGTAATTATCGACAATAGAACAAAATACCTGCAAATCATAAAATAATACTGCTGTGAGAAGAGATATTTTCCAAGCCATTGCCGACCCCACACGCAGGGCTATTATTGCGCTGATAGCAATACAGGCAATGACACCCAGCGCCATCGCCGATCACTTTGACATGACAAGGCAGGCCATTTCAAAACATATGAGGATTTTAACTGAGTGTGAATTGGTGAAACAGGAATACCAGGGCCGGGAGATCTATTACCAGCTGGAGATTGACAAAATGAAAGAGATAGATAAATGGCTGGAACAATTCCGGAAGATCTGGGAAACGCGTTTTCAACAACTCGATCAACTTCTAGCAACAATAAAAAAGAAGAAATAATGAAACACAATTTGCTATTCGACTTCATTGCGGATAAGGCAAAAAATACGCTGACAGTAAGGCGTGAGTTTTTAGCCGGCCGGCAATTGGTATGGGATTGTTATACCAAAAGCGAACTGCTTAATCAATGGTTCGCCCCCGCTCCCCTGACCACTAAAACGAAATCCATGGACTTTCGCGAAGGCGGCCACTGGCATTATGCCATGGTGGACCCCAACGGAACAGAATACTGGGGCCTGACAAATTATTTGAAGATCCACCCAATTGATCACTACACTGCCTTAGATGCATTTAGTAATGCAGAAGGTGAAATAAATACGGACCTGCCCCGCGCTGAGTGGCTCGTAACTTTTACTGATAAGGGAGAAAATGCAGTAGTCGAAACGATCGTAACCTACAAATCCCTTTCAGACCTGGAACAGGTTGTTCAAATGGGCATGGAAGAAGGGATGACGGCAACGCTGCAAAAACTGGATGAACTATTATTAATATTAAAAAAGTAAAAAGAATGAATAACAAAATTGTGGTTAATGCTACTGTAAATGCAGACATCAAAAAAGCCTGGGACTATTACAACAATCCTGAACATATTACAAAATGGAACTTCGCAGATCCCTCCTGGCAATGTCCTTCCGCAACAAATGATATGCGGGCAGGAGGAAAATATTCAGCAAGGATGGAAGCCAAAGACGGAAGTTTCGGCTTTGACTTCGAAGCTATTTATGATGAAGTGATCCCTGGTGAAAGATTTACTTATACAATGCTGGACGGCAGGCAGGCAACTGTTGCCTTTTCGAAGAATGGCCCGCAAACCGAAGTTGCTGTAACATTTGACCCTGAAAGTGAAAATCCTGCGGAGATGCAAAAAGCAGGTTGGCAGGCAATACTTGACAACTTCAAAAGGTATGCAGAAGCAAACTAAATGTAATTTTAAAAGGCTGGATGTGTATGCATTCAGCCTTTTAAAAATAACCTGATATCTATTAAACATATCCAGAGGAGGAAAAGCAGAAAAGTTAATTTCTGAACTACCGGCAAATACATTTTAAGACCATCACCATAATATAAGATATTGTTTAGTGCTATCAATATCATGTTTAAAATACCCATCGTAAAAAGGCCGCTCCATTTCAACTTATACATACCGATGAATGTGCCTATGATAGCTATGAGGGCACAGATACCTGCAATATTTATAATACTGTCATGAAGATCCGTAAAAATGAACATCCCAACTAACATAGAAATAATTCCTGAAAGCTGAATGGCAATCCTCCAATTTCGGGAAAGGTTAACCTCACGGGGGAAAATATACCAAAAAGCAGCGAGTGATACACAAAGTACAAACATTGCCCCCATTGCAACCTGTCTTGCCGTATTATGCTCCCCATTCATCGCGGTTTCATTCAACAGGTTACACCAGTAGTTCTGAGTCCAGCTAAACCCCTTTTCGTATTTGTTTAACTGGTTGCCACCGGGGTACAAAAACGTAGCAATCAAATAAAGGCATACATAAACGGATAAACCGAATAAAGGTATAAGGATTCCAACAGGCTGTTTTTTCTTCAATGTCATGTTGCAGATGTTGATACTAAACATCAAATCCATACTTCGTTTTCAAGTAATCTTTTACTTCCCCGGTTGGTTCCTCTCCATAAACAGGAAGCCACTCTACCATGATCGATCTCTCCCGGAAGAAGCTTTAACTGATCCATATATTTAAACAAACATTTCGGGTGATCTAATATAGCAATTTCAAGTATAACATCCCTCACACAAACAACTAAGTGTGAAGGTATTTAAGAAAAATAGCAATATATTTATAACACCCTAATACTAAAACAAGCATGCTAAAGATCCAGGCAGAAACCGTTATCCTCAACCAGATCAAAAATTACCATGGAATAGCATTCCAGGAGTTTGGAGACCGTTTACTGAGCAAGTTATATCCTGACGAATATATTGCGGTGCGTGCCGGTGGCACCTGGGGCGATCTCAAAAACGACGGATACTGCCATATCAACAGAACATTTTTCCACTTTTATGCCACCTCACAACATAACGTAGCCGCTTTAAAAGCAAAGATCACAGCAGATATAAACGGTTGCCTCGAAAAACAGCAGCAGGTAGACCGTATTGTATTTGTGACCAATGATGCCAACCTTGGTGTGATCGAAGCTCATATAGATGACCTGCGGCTTAAGAATAACATATCCATAGATACCTGGGGACCCAACCGCCTTGTAGAGATCATTTGTGCACTGCCGCCGAAAGATATTGCGGCCTTGCTCAATATGGTGCTGCAGGAAGAGCATACGGAAAAAGCCATGAGCATACAGTATGTTATGAATGGAGAGCCCTACAAAACTTTGAACAGCCGGGCAGTAAAAGGATATGCCGCGATCTCCGTACTGTCTGGATTGGCTTTTATCCTGGTTTTTTTCTATGGTTTTGCTCCCATACCTTTTGGTTGGTATTGTTTGCTGTTATTCCTGTTGTTCGGGCTTTGTTTCCTCTTATCCGGCTTTATTGGTTTGGCATTGAAAGCAATTTTTAATGACGAATGGGTACATAATGGTAAGTTTTACAGGAAAGAAGGCAATAAGTACCTGGGTTATGTGAAAGTAGCCTATTGCCCATACCCTCATTGTGATGGTTTCATTTGTGTACAGGAGCCGCCGGAAAAAGAAAAAAAGCGGTTTGAACTGGTGGGATGCTGTACCACAGAGCCCATGTTACATACATTCTCTTATAACGAAAACAATATAGGATATCCCGTTCATTTAGATTTTAGCGCTAAAAAATAGCGCTCCTTTTCATTTGTCATCCAATTGTATCAAAATCTTTCCCGCTCTCCTTTGGAGAGATCATACCTGACATACAAATGTCATATTAAGGCTGCGTGCTATACAGTTTGCGTCAGGAAATATTAGATTCAAAGTACGTGTGATAAGCTATTTATTTACCTGCCAAAATCAACCCAATGCGTACTTATTTGCTACTCTTCCTGGCAACGGTATGGTGCTGCCTGTATGTGGCGCCACCGGCAAAAGCCCAAAGCAGCAATGCTGCTCCTTCTCAACACCTTGTGTTCAGTTTTCCCGCGGATGCATCATTAAAAATGATGAAAGTAAAGATCACTCAAACCGCCTACACATCGTACTTTTCGGTGTTTAACTGGAGCGGTGGTTATGCCGGCCTGCAACACACGCCGGACAGTTCATCCGGCTCCGCCAGGATCCTGATCGCCTCCCAATGGGACCCCAACACAGCGGGAGGTGTGTTAGCGCGTCAGGCTTACCTTGGCGCAGGCACCATCTACAGCCGCTTTGGAGGCGAAGGTGATGGCGCAAAAACCATCAATCCTTACAACTGGACGCTCAACACCTGGTACAACTTTGTGATCAGGGCCTGGAAACTGAACGGAGAACTGTTTATTGGCACCTTTGTGCAGAACCTCAGCACCAATCAGTGGTTCCACACTTCTACGCTCGCCATCCCAACACGCGCTACCTTTTTAGGAGCGGGTTCAGGTGCCTTCCTTGAAAACTGGCATGGCAGCGATCCGCGTTTCGATGGAAGATTTGTACGCAAAGCCTATTTCAAGGATTGCTGGAACCGGACCGATGCAGGCGTTTGGCAAAAATCCAGCAGCCGCTATTTCAGTTGTAATGCAAACGATGCATATCGCAATGGTATTTATGATCTGGCTTACAATGCCGGATTCGACAGCGGGGAAGATGCCTATTTTATGGAACATGGTGGCAATGTAACCCCCAGTGCAGCCTTCAATGGAGGCCGTACGCTTAACCTGCCCGATCAGACCAACCAGCCGGCTACTCCCACGCTTACCATTGGCGAAGTAAGCACCGTAAGCGCCTCCTATAACGCAGGTGCCGTAACCGTCAACTGGACAAACAATAATACCAAAAGCCCACAGTTTTCCTCCACGGTTGAGGTACTGAACGCTGCTAACACGGTGACAGGCTCTTCAACAGAAACACTGCCGCAAAAACGCAGTGCGGTGATCACCGGCACATTATCAGCCGGTACTTACACTGCCCGCGTTACCATCACAGATATATTCGGCGGTGTATCCACTGCTAAAACCACAACGTTCACAGTAAGATCCGGTGGAATATCCGGTAACTGGTACAAGATCAAAAACGTTCACAGCGGTAAATACCTGGGGATAGAAAACAGCAGCACCGCTAACCTCGCCTACATTGCCCAATACGCAAATGGCAGCAGCAACAACCTGCAATGGAAACTGGTATCCCTGGGAAGCAACTATGTATTGGTAAACCGCAATAGCAGCAAAGCCATAGACATTGCTAACAGTGATCAGACTTCAGGTGTACAGCTCATACAGTACACCGTTACCAATGGACTCAACCAGCAATGGCAACTCGTATCTGCCGGATCTGGCTCCTATCTTATCCGCACCGCAATGAGCAGCGGGAACATCATTGACAATCCGGGAAGCAGCACAGCAGATGGTACAAAAATGATACTCTATGCAGCAAACGGTACTACCGGTACCCCGAACCAGCGTTGGTTACTGGAAGATCAGGGTGTAGCTGCCGCGCAAATGCTTTCCTACTCAAAAAACAGTACTACTGAATCAACAACCCTGATGGTTTCTCCTAATCCCGCGTCCTCATTCGTGTATGTGAACCTCCCGGCCAAAGGAAAAGAGATCAGGGTATTTAATGTGAGTGGCGCATTAGCGAAAGTAATAAAAGGAGACCTCTCCGGGAAAGTACGGGTAGATATATCCAGCCTTGACGCAGGAATGTACATTGTTCAATTTGAAGGGAAACAGGTGAGGTTCATTAAGCAGTGATCCAAAAAAACCGGGCAATCTGGCCTTCCATTTTGCCCGGTTTTAGATGCTACCAGGCAGGAATATTAAACTCCATATAGTCATCGAAGTAAACAGTTGGATTGGACCCCATAGAACTGTTTACATTGATAATATTACTAAACGTTCTGCTATACGAAGCAACCTTTGTTCCGTTACCCAGAAATGCTGTGACCGTGGCAGTATAATTATGGATCTTGGCTTGATCATATATTGCGGAAGTTGAAGAAGGTACCCGCATGGATATTGTTCCGCTTAACGGGGCCGGCGGATAGAAGGTCTGGGTTCTGCCCAGGGCACTCAATTCCAGGTAGTCATAATAACGATAAGTAGGGTTGTTGACCAGCACTTCGATATCTGCATCTATATTTACATTCACTTGCTGCCCACCGCCGGGACCACCGCTTTCCGAATAACCATAAATGTTATCGAAAAAATTATTGTCCGTACTCCATAAAGTAGCGGATGCCCTATCTGATTCAGTAGTAGGGCTCAGCAGCATCCTGGCCCGTACCTGGATATTTCCCTGTGGCATCATGCCGGAGCTCAGATCGAATTGCCAATAAACGGAGCCGGGCAGAAAAACACCGGGCAGGGTATCGATGCGTAAGGCGGTATACTCAGGTATGGTGGGATGATAATTATACCAGCGGCTCATGGGTGCTCCATTGGGATATACTTTTCTCCATTGCACATGAAAATAAGGGGTCAGCGAATAACCGGAGGTTCCCAGCAAAGGTTCAATGTTATTCAGGATCCGGAAACTGCGATAATGCGGCATGGGGGAATACGTTTCACTTACAGACTGCGCAGGCCAGTTAGTACCGGTGGTTCCCCATTCAGGATAATCATCCTCGTAAGAGGAAGTACCGTTAGCAAGGAGTTCCGGCTTTAGCTTTTCCGCAGGCAGCTCATCTGCTTGCCGGCTGCAGGCATTGAATAGTAAGAGGCATGCGGATAATGATAATAGGGTAAGGATCTTTTTCATAGCGGGTAACTTTATTTCCGGATGAAACTAATATATCCGTACATTAAAATAATGTCAAAAATTGAGACGATTTGCATCATGGGAACTTATCTTTAGCGCCGTAAAAAATACTATTGAATGATGAAAATATTGATCATCAACGGATCAGTCAGAGGTAATGAAGGAAACTCCTATGCACTCTCAAAAAGAGCTGAAGCGTATCTAACGGGGTTACAAACATCAGGCACCATATTAACCCTTACAGACCCTAAGCCAACCATTAGGGAAGTATACGATCTGATCTGCCGCTACAACGGCTTTCTGGTCGTAACCGGCGTTTACTGGAATAACTGGAGCTCCCCTTTGCAAAGGTTCATTGAAATAGTTACCACCTTCGAAAACTCCCCGGCCTTCTTCGGCAAACCGGTGGCATGTGCTGTTACCATGGATTCAGTAGGAGGAATTGAGGTAGCAGGCAGGATCCATGCCGTGTTTTCAGGGCTTGGATGCTGGAGTCCTCCCTGCTCTACTTTAGTTATTTCAAGAGTTGGACAGGAAGCGATCCAGGCCTCAAAAGAGCCTGCAAATGAAGATGTATGGCGTACGGATGATATGGAGATCGTTCTTAAGAACCTCGTCAGGGCGGCATCATTAAAAAACGATGCATGGGTATCATGGCCACATATTGAACTGAAGGTCCCGGACCAGCCCTGGCCGGAGCATGGTCCTTTGAACCTGGGCACACCGGAATTTATTACCAGCCCTTCACAGCACCACCCTTAAATGCTTTCGCTGCTGCCTGTACGACTGCTTCCGACTGATAGGCCTTTACGAAGTTCTTCACTTTTTCAAGGTCTTTATTATCTTCTCTTGCAGCAATCACATTCACGTAAGGAGATTCTTTCTCTTCTTTCAACAGTCCTAATTCAGCCGGATCTAAACCAGCCTGCGCAGCAAAATTATTATTGATGATCGCAACGATCACTTCTTTATCGTCTAATACACGGGGCAGTTGTGGCGCTTCTATCTCAACCAGCTTCAGCTGTTTCGGGTTCTCCGTGATGTCGGTTATTTTAGGAAGCAGGCCTACCCCCTCTTTCAATTTCAGCAGACCATTCTTTTGCAGCAACAGCAGCGAACGTCCTCCATTGGTAGGATCGTTAGGGATAGCAATAGTGCTGCCTGGTTGTAATTCATCAATGTTCTTTATCTTTTTGGAATAAGCTACAATGGGGTAAACAAATGTTTTACCCACTACAGCCAGCTTATACCCTCTTTGTTTGGATTGTGCTTCCAGGTAAGGCACATGCTGAAAAGCATTTACATCGATATCGCCCTGGTTAAGCGCTTCGTTGGGCACTACATAATCATTGAAAGCAATCAGTTCCACATCCAGGTTGTACTTCTCTTTTGCTTCTTTTTTAGCGGCCTCTGCTATTTCTCTTTCGGGCCCTGAAGTAATACCTACTTTGATATGGTTAGGATCATCACCTGAGGAAGAACTACCGCAGGACGCAAATAAAACCAATACAGCAATGGCTGTGATAAATGGAGATCTTTTCATATTATCTATGATTGAATTTTTTAGAAAGTCTGTCGCCCGTGAACTGAATAGCAAATACCAGCACTACCAAAAGCACCAATACTGTGTTCATAATAAAGGTATCATAACCAATGTAGCCGTATTGGTAACCGATCTGGCCCAATCCCCCCGCACCTACTGCTCCTCCCATGGCGGAATAACCAACCAGGGTGATCAGCGTAATGGTAGCATTATTGATCAGGGAAGGTAATGCTTCAGGTAACAGTACTTTTGTAACGATCTGAAACGGGCTGGCCCCCATGGCTCTTGCGGCTTCTATCAATCCATACGGCACTTCCAGCAGGCTGTTTTCTACCAGCCTGGCTATGAATGGAGCAGCGCCGATACTCAAAGGCACCAGTGCTGCGCGAACGCCAATGGACGTACCCACAATACTGCGTGTAAAAGGGATCATCCAAACAATCAGGATGATGAAAGGAATGGACCGGAATACATTGATCAGTGCAGAAAGGATACGATGGTACAAAATATTCTCCAGCAGCTGCCCTTTTCTTGTGAGGAACAACACAATGCCCGCGGGCAGGCCTAATACAAAGCCGAAAAACCCGGAAGTGAACGTCATAAAGATCGTTTCCCAAAGGCCTTTCAGCAACAACGAATTAGTAGCTACATCAAACATATCCCCTGATTGTATTTTTTATGCCTTGTTGATTGAAATACTGAAGGGCTTTATCATTATCCGGCCCCGTTCCCTGCAAATGCAGTAAGATCTTACCGAAGCTGGTATTTCCTACATATTCGATGTCTACCCTGATCAGCCGGTGCGGTATCTGCAATTGACTGATCAATTCATCGAAGGAAATATTTCCTGTCAACTCCAGTTCCAGGATAGGATTTAATCCTACTGCATAGCCCGGTTTCATTTTAACATATAAATCCTGCGGCACAGGTATATTGTCAGTATGAATAAATTGCTGCAGTATCGGATGTTTGTTTTCTGTAAGCAGTTGTGCCAGCGTACCTTTGGCAACCAGTTTCCCATGATCGATCACGGCGATATGATTACAGATCGCTTTCACTACGCCCATCTCATGCGTGATCAGCAGGATAGTGATCTTCAGGCGTTGATTGATATCCCTGAGCAGCTGGAGGATTGATTGAGTGGTAGCCGGGTCCAGGGCACTGGTGGCTTCATCGCATAAAAGCAGGTAGGGATCGTTGGCCAAAGCCCTTGCAATAGCTACCCTTTGCTTCTGCCCGCCGGAAAGGCTCCTGGGATATTCCCCCGCTTTGTCTTCAAGGCCCACTATCTTCAACAGTTCTCTTACCTTCTTTTCTATACGTGAAGGATCTGCTTTATCCAGTTCCAGGGGTAAAGCCACGTTATCAAACACCGTTCTGGAAGATAGCAGGTTGAAATGCTGAAAGATCATGCCGATCTTTTTGCGTTGCCGGGCAAGCGCTTTGCTGTCAAGCAGCATAAGATCAGTACCATTGATCAGGATCTGCCCGCCATCAGCCCTCTCCAGCAGGTTCACACACCTGATCAGCGTACTCTTGCCAGCTCCTGAACTGCCGATAATACCCACAATATCACCTTCTGCAATGTCTATATTGATATTATCAAGCGCCTTGAAAGGCTGATGCCTTTGCAGGAAGGTTTTTGAAATATTTCTTATCTGGATCATAAAAGAAAATCCCCGGTTTATACCCGGGGACTATATTAGTCTACTGCAAAAGTAGAGTAATAATCTATTTGGCCCAAATCAACTGCTCCTATAGGGAAAAATTTTTCCCTGCCTCCCAATCCGCCACAAGTTTTAACTTTGGAACCATGTACGAAAAAAAGATACCCGAACTGCTGGACTGCGGCCTGGCCGTAGCCCTGAAAGTAATAGGCGGCAAATGGAAAGCCTGGATCATAGATTGCATCAAACGCGGCGTGAGGCGCCCAAGCGCCATTCACCGCGAGATGGATGTGATCGCTCCACGTGTTATTAACATGCACCTGAAAGAACTGGAGGAACATGGGATCATTTACAAAGAGGTATTCGCAGATATCCCGGCCAGGGTAGAATACCACTTTACGGAAGTGGGTGAAAGCCTGCTGCCGGTGATAGAGCAACTGGAAAACTGGGGTAATACAAACAAGGAATATATTCACCGTAATAACCGCCTGTATACACCCGGCTCCTGCCAGCTCCTCCCGGCAAACGCAAAAGCTTCCTTAAATAACTGATCCCCGCATTACTTTGATGATAGCGGCATGTTCTTCCCCGCCATAACCCGCATCCACTGCCCGCTGGAACAGGTTTGCCGCAAATACCGGCAGGTCGGCGCTGATACCTGCCTCTTTCGAGTGCTGCACCAGCAGATGAAGATCAATAGTGGTAGTATTAATGGTACTTTCCGGATCACTAAAACGCCCCTCCTGGATCACTTTACCCATATGTATTGATTCTGTGGCCAGTATGGGGGAAATATTGGCGATCAGTGTACCAAATGCATCCGGCCGCAAACCTGCATTTTCACAGATGAGCGCACCATGGCAAAAGCCGATCCAGTTGCCGGCCAGGTATGCCAGCACCGCATTAAAAAGCACGGCGGAAGCGCCCGCCTCCTCGCCCACGTGATCTACAGTACCAGCCAGGGCCTGTAAGGCAACTTCATACTGTTTAAATGATGCGCTGGCTCCGGCTATGGTAATGGTGGCTTCACTGGTTCCGATCTGCCGGGGCCAGGCCATAATATCTCCATTCAGCGAAGTAGCGCCCTGCTGTTGTACCCAGGCATCAAATTCATTCGCCTCTTTAGGCGTACCGGTACTTAACTGCACAACCGTCCTGCCGCTCAATACAGCGGTATCTGCAGCATTTAGTATCGACCGGGTGATCTTGTAATCGGATACACATATCACCAGCAGCGGACTGGCCGCAATTGCTGCCGAAAGGTCTGTTACCAGCACCGCACCTCTTTCGGTAAGCGGAGCTGCCTTTGAAGTATCCCTGTTCCATACCGTTACCCGGAAACCTTTTGCGAGCAATGCACCGGCTATGGCAGCACCCATTGAACCAAGACCTATCACTGTTACTTTTTCTCCCGTCATGATAATTCGATTTTTAGTTTGAAATAATGCTGCAAATTACCTCCGCTGAAACCCGCCACCAATAAGGGAAAAAAGATTCAGGTAAGGGAAAAATTTATCCCTTCCTCAAAAAAAATATGAAAAGTTAACAATACTATAATATATTTGTCTACAATTCCAGTAGACTATATAGACTAATCAACTCAACCTATATTAAAAACGATCATGAAAAAAGTACTTCCCCTCCTTTTCCTTACAACCCTCCTGGTCAACGCCGCGATTGCTCAAAAAGTAATTAAGGGTGTTGTAAAGGGTGAAAAAGGATCCCCTGTACCCGGTGCCACCATTAGCCTGCGGGGTTCAACCAATCATGCCATTGCAGACAACAAGGGACAATTTAGCCTTCAGACCTATGCACCATTTCCGGTTACTCTTGCTGTTACCTCTATTGGCTTTGTAACCCGTGAAGTTGAAGTAACTGAGCAAAACCTAAGTTCAGTGGAAGTTATCCTGGTGGTGGACAACCGCCAGCTCAATGAAATTTCTGTTACAGCCCGTCGCCGTAATGAAAAGATCCAAAGTGTGCCTATCGCTATCTCTGTTGTACGCGGTGCGGCGATTGAGGATGCCGGCGCCTTTAACGTAAACCGGGTGAAAGAGCTGATCCCTACCGTACAACTCTATTCTTCTAACCCGCGTAATACCACACTCAATATCCGTGGTCTTGGGTCTACCTTCGGCCTTACAAATGATGGTATTGACCCCGGCGTTGGTTTTTACCTGGATGGTGTTTATTATGCACGCCCTGCTGCTACTACATTCGACTTTGTTGATGTAGAGCAGATCGAGGTACTGCGTGGCCCGCAGGGTACACTGTTCGGTAAGAACACCACAGCAGGTGCCCTGAACATCACCACACGCAAACCATCATTCTCTCCAGGCGCTTCTGCTGAAGTAAGCTTTGGTAATTATGGATACATACAGGCAAAAGCTTCTGTTAATGGTAAGATCGCCAACAAACTGGCCGGAAGGCTTTCCTTCTCCGGCACACAGCGTGACGGTACTATTTACAATGTGGCTTCCCAGAAATATATAAATGATATCAACAACCTCGGCGGACGGTTGCAGTTGCTCTATACTCCCAGTGATAATGTAAGCATCACACTCGCTGCTGATGCAACTCAGCAACGCCCTGAAGGATATGCCCAGGTAGTAGCGGGTGTTGTGACAACAAAGCGGCCTGCTTACCGCCAGTTCAATGCCATCATCGCCGATCTCAATTACAAACTGCCCAGCCTCAATGCTTTTGACAGAATAGTCGATCACAACACCACCTGGCGCTCCGGCAACGACCAGGGCGGCGTATCCCTGAACGTGGACGCGAAGATCGGCAACGGTACATTAACCTCCACCACTGCCTACCGCTACTGGAACTGGGATCCATCCAACGACCGCGACTTTACAGGATTACCTGTATTGTCATTGTCACAAGCAACTTCCAAATTTAAACAATGGACGCAGGAAGTTCGGTATGCAGGTAATTTCTCTTCCAAACTGAGTGGCGTGATCGGCGTTTTCGTGATGGGACAAGACCTTAAAACTGCTCCCGTGCATATCGAAGAATCCGGTAGCGCACAATGGCGCTTTTCACAAAGCACTACCAGCGAATTATGGAAAACACCAGGGTTACTGGACGGATTTGGTATCCGCACTACCTCCCGCCTACAAACGTTCAGCGCCGCAGTATTCGGGCAATTAGACTGGGCCATTACCAGTAAGCTGCATGTACTGCCCGGTCTGCGGTATAACTACGACGACAAGAAAGTAGACTTCAACCGCAAAACATACGGCGGTCTGCAAACCACAGACCCTGCATTGATCGCGTTGAAGAACATTGTTTATACGGACCAGGTGTTTAATGCCAAAACAGATGATACCAATCTTACCGGGCAGTTAACAGTTGCTTTCAAACCCAATGGCAACATTAATACTTACGCAACTTTCTCTACGAGCTATAAACCGGTAGGTTTGAACCTTGGCGGGCTTCCAACCGCTAATGGCCAGCCGATGCTGGAACTGGCTCAGATCAAACCTGAGTATGTGCAGCATTATGAAGTAGGTATCAAAACAACGCCATCTGCTGCTTCTACCCTGAACCTGGCTGTTTTCAATACAGATATCAAAGATTTCCAGACACAGGTACAAACAGCCGAACTGGGTGTGAACCGCGGCTACCTGGCCAATGCAGAGAAAGTACAGGTACGTGGTGCCGAACTGGATGGTAATATCAGGTTCAATAACAACTTCAATATCTTCGGCGCAGTAGCTTATACAGATGGTAAATACAAATCTTTCAAAAATGCACCAGTGCCTTTAGAAGAAACCGGTGGCACAAGTGCATTTAAAGATATCTCAGGTGGCAGACTGCCAGGTATATCTAAATGGAGCGGTTCACTGGGTGGCGAATTGTCCACCGGTGGCAAGTTCCTCGCCCAGGGTGGAAGATACTTCCTGGCACTGGATGGATACTATCGTTCTGAATTTTCTTCCAGCCCCTCTCCCTCTCCGTTCCTGAATGTGGATGGTTACGCGATCTTCAATGGCAGGCTCGGTTTCCGTGCAGCAAAAGGAGTATCTGTATTTATCTGGGGACGTAACCTGTTCAACACAGATTACTACGAACAATTACTGGTAGCTGCCGGTAATGCGGGACAATATGCTGGTGTGCTGGGTGATCCCAGGACATACGGAATAACGCTCCGTTATAATTTCAGCCCCGGTAACTAAGTTATTCAAAGCGCTATAACAAAACCCTTCAGGTCTTTGCATCTGAAGGGTTTTGAGTTTTAAGGATGTTTTCCATCCGGGTATTCCAATCCCAGGCAATCTGCCGCCCATTCAAGTTCAATAGTGATCAGTTTCCTGAATACATTTTTCAGCCATTGCGGCATCAGGTGATCTGATATGATGCGTTGAATAAGTACTGCACTTCCTGATGCGGCTTCACTTCCGCCCTCAGGCATTAAATGATAAGGCGCCGGCCCTCCTTCCAGGCAAAGTGCTGGAAGCAATAAAGCCAGGTCATGATCAGCATTCCCACGGGCCGCATGGCTCCAGTCAACAAAAACCGCCCCTGTGCCCGCAAAACAAACATTATCACTCCGTATGTCTCCATGAACAAGCTGGTCCCCTGTGATATCCAGATCTTTTTCAGCTTTGATCAAAGCCTCAGCGGCCTTATTAAGCCAGCGTTCCGAACACAAACCGAGATCTAAAAATGCAGCCGGGTCACCTGCAATCTCAGACCAGAGAGAATTCTTCCGGTTCTGTAGTGCCGGGAGCGCAGGGACTGCCTTTAATAAGGCAAGCGCATTTAATCCTTCAAAGAGCATCGCAACATCTCCCTCTCTCCATGTAACACCCTGATGGCTTGCGGGCCAGTAAGCATCACTCAGGTCCTCCGTTATCAGTATCGGAGGAACACCGGGTTTATCCAGCCAGTCAATAACAGATGGCATGCATTTACCTCCGATAGACGACAATACAAGATATTCATTGCGCAACCATTGTTCTGTATATTCATCCGTTGCTGCTTTAACAAAAACACGGCTGCTATCTTCCAATTGTACAGAAAACCTCAGTGCGGAGGACAAGCCACAATCCGGCACAGCCCATTGTTTTGTTCTTTTTCCCATTGCATCTTCCAGGAGATGCTGCAAGTATTCAGGAGGTGTTGCCATAGAAAAGTAAATTACAGATCATTTTCCAGCCGCTATCCAATCTGAATACTTTGTTTCTTCAGATACATCTGTTTCGCTTTCAAATAATAAATTATAGCCGTCAGGATCTGTCAGTTTGATCACCCATAATCCGTTTTCCACAACAGGTTCATTTACAGCTAACCCTTTCGATCTGAATGTATGATAGAGGGCAACGGCATCATTGCACATAAAACAAACACAAACACCCAGCCCTTTTTTATGCTCTGTATACTCACCCGTTTTCATATGCTCCTGCAGCATGATGGAAGCATGGCCAAATTGCAGCCAGCACCATTCTATCCTGCCGGCCGGTACCCACTTCATTTTCAGTTCAAAACCAACTTGATCTATATAAAAAGCCAGGGAGGAAATCATATCCGCGATCATGAAAAACGGCACAGCCTGCTTAATGTTCGGTTCAGTGTTCATAATCAATCAGTTTACGGTTCTCACTAAATTTACTAAAAAAAATTCCGGGTAAACATATCTTTGCCGGCACAATTGATCCTATGAAAAAAATAATCCTGCTCATTTGCTGCAGCTTTGCCATGCAACCCTTATTCTCGCAAAGCACAACCTGTTACCAAAAGCCGCTGTTCGCACCTATGCCCCAACATAGCCTGAAAGATTGCTGGACGGAGTTCAAAGGTGCCATGTCCCTCAAATACAAGACCGGTGAGGGGAAAGTGATTGACACTATTGTACGTGGCCCTTTTCATGCAGCCCGCTACCGCTTTGACGGGCAGGCAGCTAAACACCCGAAAGAAGAATACGTGATGAAATATTATGCCGCGTTAATAAAGAAAGAAGGCGGAACAGTACATCTCCGGGATGCCTCCCGCGTAGATGCAATCATTAATAAGAACGGCATGGATCACTGGATAAATGTGGCCTATACAATGGGTGGGGAACTGAGGCTTTCTACCATATCAGTATCAAATGCTGTGATAGATGAAGTGCAATCAGCACTTCCTGATCAATGAAGTAATAAATAAAAAAGGACAAACCAAATTAACGGTTTGTCCTTTGCTGTTTCTAATTAGCAAAATAATTCCTCAACTCCCCGGTATACTCCCCAAAGTTCCAGCGAACCTGATCCGCCTTTCCATCTCCGCTGATATCTGAAAAATAGAACTCCGTATCTGCGCTTTGAGAAGTACCTCTCAAAGAATAGATAGGGCCAACAAATGCATTTGTTGTTTCGGAATAATAAACCTTTGGCTCACCCAGGTAATTATCAGGATTCCAATAGATCTTATCGGCCCTGCCATCTCCGTTCACATCCGCAAAGTAGAAGGAAGTTGCAGATGTACCGCTGGTAGCACCTGAATTACTGAATGTGGAAGATGCGGTAAAGGTACCGTCTCCGTCAGATAAGTACACCATGGTTTTACCTGAGTTCAGCGTAGGATGCCAGAGTATTTTATCTACCTTCCCATCTCCATTCACATCTGCATAATAGAACAGGGTACCCGCTGTGGTGCTGGCACCTTCTGCACCGTTTGCCACAGTACCACTGAAACTGCCGCCAGTGGTAGCAAGATACACGCGCGTACGGCCGCCATCAAAGGTGGAATTCCAATAGATCTTATCTGCCTTGCCATCTCCGTTCACATCCGCAAAATGATACACCGTAGTAGTACCTGCACTGGTACCTTCCGGATTATCTACCACTGTTGCACTGAAGTTACCATTTGTGGTGGCCAGGTAAACCCTTGTATGCCCTGAATTCAAGGTAGGGTCCCATAAGATCTCGTCAGCCTTTCCATCTCCGTTCACATCAGCATAGTGATACCTTGTGGTAGCAAGTGTGGAAGCACCTGCAGTATGTACAACGGCAGGCGACTGGAAAGTGCCGTTACCATTGGAAAGGAATACCTGCGGTCTGCCGCTGTCGTATGTGCGGTTCCAATAGATCTTATCCTTTTTACCATCTCCGTTTACATCAGCAAAATAGAATTTAGTAGCAGAGCTGGCACTTTTACCATTTACATCTGCATGTGCACCGCCGAATACCGCAGGTACATAAGAGGCTACTACCGGCCAGTGATCAGAAGGCCATAAGGTTTGCCCTCCCACAGTAAAGCTGGTGGTGAGCACGCTGGAACTGGTGAAGGCCAGGTTCCTGGTACTCATGATGTAATCCAGCTTGCTGTTACCTGTGGCATCCCAGCCATGAAAGGTAAGATCCCCCTGTCCTTCAAAAAGTGCATCCACCATATTAAGGCCGCTGCCATCTTTTATTTTGTTGATCTCCGGAGTACCGGGCTGGCCGTTAAAGTCGCCCATGCAGATAACAGGCAGGTTCTGTGTGTTGTTGGTGTTAATGGCCAGCAGCACACTGTCTGCATTCATACTTCTTTCTGCAGAGCTTACGGTGGTCCAGTGGCTGTTCACCACAAAGTAACTGTTGGAGGTGTTCAGCTTATCCTGCAGGATCACCCATTTTCCACTGCGGTAATCAGGGGTATGCATAGTAAACCAGCCGGCATTGGTACGGGTGAACCTGGAGTTCTTGTACCAGATGGATTTGGGAGAGCCGTTAGCCAGCCCTGAATTGTAAACCCCGTAACCGGCGGCGGCCATTTGGGTATTGAAATAGGTTTCCATGGCATTATCCGCCAGCTCCTGTATGCCGAAAATATCCACATCATTGTTCAGGATCACCTGGAGGATGTAGCTTTTGCGTTCTTCCAGGGTAAAGGGATCCGCCGGGTCGGTCTTCCGGATGTTGAAAGACATCACCTTGATCTCATTCAATGGTGCCAGGGCTTGAGTACCCATAACGGATAAGGGAGAAATAACAGGGGCTGGCTCAGACAACTGTTTAGGTTTCATACAACTGGCAAAACAAAAGGCCGCAGCCAGCATGCAGGCGGTAACGTGGTGCAAATTTGGTTTCATGTGGTTTATTTTAAGTTGATATACAGACTGTTAGGGACACAGGCGCACGGGTTCTCTTCTAAATGGGTTAACTAAAAGTAAAGCTTATTAAACCAATCTCAACTAATTTAAATAAAAGTAAAGATTATTAAACAATAAAATAAACATTTCTTAACATCGCCACTCCCTCACCGGCCGACCATTATCTCAACAGGCCACACCATTTCCTTCTTAGCTCCTTTTGATCTTTTCCTGCATAGCTAGTTTTAAGGCATCATGACTACCGTTGAGAAAGTAAAAGAGATAGTTGCTGAAATGAAGCAGCTGCACTTATGGAAAACGGAAACACCTGCCTGGGTCACTGATTATGAAAAAGGAATGAACAGCCCGCCCGATTTTTCCGGCTGGCTACAATTTATTTTCCTGCCCAACTGCCTGCTGGAAATAAAAGAAAGGCCTGTTGCCTTACAGGCGAAGCAGTTCTTCGGAAGTGATCTGGGAAAGGGGAAATTGTTGCAGTTATTGATAGAATTAGATGCCTTGTATTAACCTCAAAAACATACACACCATGAAAGTAATCACCGCAGGCCTTTTGATCCTGCTTTTCGCACAATGTAAAAAGAGCAGTCCGGGAACCCCACCGGCAACAGATTCCACGGCAAGGCTTGCTGAAGGCCGTTATCTTTTCCGTACGCAGTATGTAAAGTGCGGGGCAGACAGTATTGCCTTTGCATTAGGGCTGTTTTCCAATTATGAAACAATAGGTTTCAGAAGTTTCACTAAACAGGAACTGCCGGACATGAAAGAGGCGGAAGATTTCATATGGCATCTGCAACCGGTATACCAGTACATAGCATTTGATCCGAACAAAAGACCGGAAGAATATGGTTTACTGGGATACCGGATCTACAAAGTATTTCCGGATGGAGTTTCCTGTTACTTTATAGGCATGATCCGGCCTTCTAACGGCCAGAATGATATATCAGATGATTCAGGGCCTAATCAAAGGCTGCAACGCATCCCTATCGACGAGGTCCCTACGCAGCTGATCGGCATTGGCGAGCCATTGAGTTTCCCTCCGGGGTATAATGAAAATAACCACCCCGGCCATTTTGATGAGTTTTCGGCCATCTTTGACCTGAACAGAACCGCCAGCGGTAATTTCAAGCTGCTTAATAACAGGCGGGAACACGTTTTTCATAACTGGGGCACAGCATGGAAACTAACCACTACCAATAACTGGGCAAACAATATCTGTGACCGCGCGCAGATACCACTTTGGAGGCCCAATGGGAATACCCCCTGCAACTTCGTGAACGAGGATAATGATAACTTCAGGAGATGTTACATCGATGAATTCAATTTTGAGAAAGTGGACTAAGGATGTGCTGCCCTGTAGGTAGTGAATGCACCCTGGCTCAGGTTCCTGCGCGCGGTCAGCACCGCTGCCACAGCAGGGTCTGTATCAGGCAGTAACCTCCTGTTCTCAATGATGGCACCAGGCACTTCAAATCGCTTCACCACTTCATCGCTTGCCGTATCTACAGACGTTCTGGGATTGATTAACGTATTGTATACACCGGGAAAGCGGCCCTGTAATTCTGTAACCAGGTAATCTATTTGCGCATCCATATTAAAAAGGATGTTCGCGCCCTGCGTCATGCCGCAATACTGGTGTTGAAACAAACCGCTGCGGCGGGGTTCGGTGGTCCATTGCGCAATACCCACACCCGGGTCTTCAGGTCCTACTACGCCACGGGTCCCGCGGTTCATGATCTGCTCTGGTGTAAAGTCGTGTACCGCACCATCAGATCCCCTTGCCCGCATAGGTGTGCCGGGCAAACTGCTTTCTATGTTATTAGGGATCACGCCGGATTCCGCACGAAGGTTTCCCACCATCCCCGCTGCACCATTCACCGGGAAGTGATATTCATTGATAAGCCTTTCCATAGCATACAATACCGGGTTTGCGATGGTGCGCTGCTCCCAGCTGAGGATAGGCCCCCTGGAGGCAACATGCGTTGCCAGTGTCTGCACTCTGGGGTCTGCAATGGTCACATCCGTGAGAATGCAGAGCAAAGGATCTTCCCGGCTACCATCAAATTCCCGGGAAAAAAGCGCCCGCTCGCAAAAGATAGACGCCGCCATCAATTCCGCATTCCGGGTAGGGTTATTGGTAAGGGGATCTATGCCTACAAATCCGCAGGACGACCAGACCTCCACACTACGCCATTCAGAAGCGGTTAAAGGGCCGCTCAGTGCATTACCCGCAGGCGCCGTTGCAGTTTGCGTAGCAGCCTGCCGCTGAATAACAGGCGGAGCACTGAAGAAATTATTAACACCACTGTTGAGGGGTGGAAAAAAGGAATTAGAGGAAACCGGGGTCTGCACAGCAGGGTCAGTTCTGCGCTGTGTTTTTTTTGGGGTAGCCATAATAAGGAAGTTACTAAATTTAAACGTAAAAAGCAACGGCCTTATGAAAACAGACCTTCTCCTGGAAAACATCAAAATGCACATCAGCCTGGATAAAGAAGAGGCCGGATACTTCCTGGGCCTTATCAGGTCCAATACCATCAAAAGGAAAGGTTTTTTATTAAAACAGGGAGAGATCTGCCGGTACGAAAGCTTTATCACAAAAGGCTGCCTGCGGGTATATACGCTGGACAATAACGGCGTGGAACACGTGGTGATGTTTGGCATAGAGAACTGGTGGGTCAGCGATCTTCGCAGTTTTCTGATGCAAACACCTGCACAATATATGATAGATGCCCTGGAGGATACGGAGGTGCTACAAATATCCAAACCCGATATCGATCAGTTATATGAAAAGGTCCCAAAATTTGAACGTTTCTTCAGGATCATTTTGCAGAATGCTTTTGTAGCCCACCAGCAACGGATAGAACAGAACCTTTCCTTCTCTGCGGAAGAGCGTTACCACTTTTTTACGGATAAATACCCCCATATGGACCAGCGCATCCCACAAAAGCAAATAGCATCCTACCTGGGTATTACCCCTGTTTTCCTGAGTATGCTCAGGAGAAAACAACTAAAAAAATAAACTGGTTTAATTTCCGGCACAACAGGAATCAGTTGCTTTGCAGGTATGAAACTATTGCAGGCAACAGCTTTACTGTTATTAATTTCCTCCTGCTCCCAACAGGGGAACAACAAAAGGATCATAGAACGGTATTATAACGAAGTATGGAACGAAGGAAAACTGGCGGTATTGGATGAACTCTTAAGCAAAGATTATATCAATCATACACCCAGCACCCCTAATCCACCACCCGGCCCTGATGGGTTAAAACCCATCATTAAAGCTATCAGGAAAGGCTTCCCGGACCTCCACTACGAAATAAAGGATATCATCGTTACAGAAGGCAAAGCCGTTGCCCGGGTGGTGATGACCGGCACACAAACGGATACGCTGTTTGGCATGCCACCTACCGGAAGAAAGATCAGCGTTAACCAGATCAATATCGAACAGATAGAGAACGGAAAGATCACGCAGCATTGGCGGGTAACAGATGAGTTAACGATGATGAAGCAATTGGGGAAATAAGATCATTTCCGCGACAACACATCCAGCACATCCCTCCTTCTCCTGCGGGACACTACGGCATTACTGCCATCGCTCAGCCATAACAAACCTTCCTTATCCAGCTTCTCCACGTAATGCATATTCACGAGATAGGATTTATGTACCCGCATAAATCCATGGTCCGTTAGTATCTCTTCAAAATCTTTCAGCGTTCTGGATACGATCAGCGGTTTATGATTGATGAAATAAAAGTGTGTGTAATTATCATCTCCCTCACACCTCAGGATATCCGCCGGATCGTAGAAGAAAACACCCTCCATTGTGCTCAGGGCCAGCTTAAAGGAGGCCGCATCTTTTTGCTGCAGGTTACTGATCAGGTTATCCACCAGCCGGCCCTGCTCCCTGGGTTGCAGGTTCTGGCGCACGATATGACGGTTGATGGCATTCTGCAGATCAGGTATGTCTATGGGTTTGAGCAGGTAATCCAGCGCACTGAAGCGGATGGCTTTAATGGCGTACTTATCGTAAGCAGTGGTGAAGATCACATCAAAATCCCAGTTACCGATCCTGTTCAGCAGATCGAACCCGTTCATGTGCGGCATTTCAATATCCAGCATCAGCAGGCTTGGTTTGAATACAGGTATGATATCCCTGGCTGCTTCCGGCGACAGGCAGATCTTAATCTCTTTCTGACCGGAGATGTGTTTTTCAATCAGCAGGTGAAGGATATTCCCGGCAGATGGCTCATCGTCTACGATCAATATTCTTATCATATCTCTGTGTTTTCAGGGTATGAAATAACAATGCGTACAATGGTGCCTCCTTCTTTACCATCTGTTATTTCGAGGAAGGCATTATCTATATTCTCAATCCTTTGTTGTGCCAGCGCTATTCCTTTGGAGTCCGTATGCCGGAAACCTATCTTCCGGGCCTTAATGGCAATCGCTTTTTCCCGTCCTATACCATTATCGCTGATCAGGCAAACCAGCCTGCCATTATCTTCTTCAAAATTAACGCTTAATCGCTTCTCTCCTTCTTTCTGCAGTAAACCATGCCAGATGGCATTTTCAATGAAGGGCTGGATCAGTAAGGAAGGGAACAGGGTGCTGTCTGCATCTATCCGTTCATCTGCCTGCACGGTATAATGAAATGAATTTTTGAAACGCAGGGATTCCAGTTCCAGGTACAGCCGGCACATCTCTATCTCATTGCTGAGTGGTACCATGTTCTTTTCAGACATGTTCAGCACCATCCGCAATAGTTTCGAAAACTTGGCCAGGTATTTATAAGAAGCCGTATAATCCTCCGTTACGATCAATTCCTGGATAGCATTCAGGCAATTGAATATAAAATGCGGATTCATCTGCGCACGTAAAGCCTGCCCTTTTAATTCTGCCATTTGCTGGCGGATCAGGGCCTTGCTTTTAACGGTTTGGATCCTCCGCCAAAAGAGATACAGCACCAGGGCCGTCACTGCAGCTGCCGCCAGGATGCGGAACCACCAGGTCTGCCACCAGGGAGCAAGGATGCGAAAGGAACTGCTGGCTTCATTTGCAGAACGTTTACCACTGAAATCGATCGCTCTTACTTTGAAGGTATATGATCCGGGCGCCAGGTTATTATATTTTGTGGAATGCATGTATCCTGCGGATACCCAATGCTTATCTACACCCTCCATCCGGTATTCATAACGGGTATAGGAAGGATTCAGGTAGGAAAGCGCTGCAAAATCAAAAGAGGCTTCATTGTCTGTATAAGGAAGTACCGCAGCAGCAGCTCTCGTAATAACCACAGGGAACGAAGGGGAAATATAATGCAGGCTATCAGGATGAAAACGGATAAAACCATTATCAACACCTGTTAAAAGCTCTCCTCCCGCTGCCAGTGTAAGCGGGCTGTACAGATCAGAGAAATTCAATCCTTTTATACGGTTGAAATTGTCTATGATCCTGCCATCCGGGCTGATCTGTGTAAGGCCCTTGAAGCTGGCGGCCCAAATGTTCCCGGCCTTGTCCGTCTGAAGGGAATAGATATTATTCTCCGGCAAACCTTCCCTGGTAGTGATACGGGAGATAGCATGGCCATCAGCTGCACAACGGATAATACCACCTGCATAGCTGGCCAGCCAGAGCATCCCGTTTTTATCTTTAACTATATCATTGATCAGCGAAGGTTCTACTGAAATATTTTTGAACTTTTTACTATTGAGATCATAAGCATACCAGCCCTTTTCAAAAGTACCTATCCATAGTTTATTTTGCGCTTTGTCAAAATACAGGGAGGTAGGCAGCCTGCTATTGAAATTATCTGCCGGCGTGATCTTACGGCTGGTCTTCTTTTGCACATTATAACAATAAAGCCCGTCGTTGAAGCAGGCAAACCAGAGATTGCCTTCGCTATCTTCTGCCATATCTGTGAACAAACGGTTCTTTTGATCTGCAAGAAAAGCGGATACACTGAAACGGCGGGAAGCACGGTCATAGTTAAAAGCATGCGCACCTGCCAGCACCCATAACATACTCCTGCTGTCCTCAAAGATCACAGAGCAGTGATCCAGCGGGATACCCTGCACCTGGCTGATGCGCTGTGTTTTCCCGGAACTGCTGTCCCTTATCAGCAAACTACCGCTGGCAGGGGAACTGATGAAATACACGCCGTTACTGTGAAACACGGTATGGATAGCATGCTCTGTTCTGTACAGATCATTCTCCGGAGAAGGTGGTCTTTTGAAAGCAGGTAATACCTCCGTAAAAGGAAACAGGTTCATGGCAGGATTGAACTTACCGATCCCGTTACTGGTGCCGGCCCATACAAGGCCTGAGCGATCGCGGTAAACTGTGCGTACCATCCCATCCGGCAGGGAATAAGGATCGTCCGGCCGGTGTTTTATCAGCATGGTTTCCCCGGTTAAGGTATTCACTTCTATCACATCCTTTCCCGCCGGCAGCCAACGTTCATACTGTGTTTGAACCGGCTGATAAAAGCCCTGCCGGGTAGATGGAATAGCCGTCCAGGGGAGATCTCTTTTTGTGCCATCCTTCAATGATCCGATCTGCAGGGTGTTAGCAGGGTTCTGAATGAAATAGTAATGCGTTCCTCCTGTTTCTAACTGAATAAAATGATCTGCTTCATAACTTTTATGAGGAATGAATTCACCCGTAGTAGTGATATAACTGAACAAGCCAACGGAAGTACCCAGCCACAGTTCATTGTCCGACTTATACCAGATCTTCCGGATGCTGTTGTACTTTTTACGGCGGTGTGGAAATGTATCGGCGATGTATTTCTTCCAGGGCAGAAATACAAATACCTGTCTGCTGATATCATAGTAACAAAGGTCCTGCACGTCTGCCGCTATCCAGACCCTGTTCTGCTGATCGATATACGTATCCCAGATCAGATCGCTGGGAATGCTGTTGCCATTTTCCGGCAGGAAAACAATATTGCTGTCCCTTTCCGGAACAATCACATTCAGGCCGCTTTGCGTGGCCACCCATAACCTTCCTGCTGCATCTTCTTCTATATCGTTAATAAACGGGCTGGACACAGAACGCCCGGGGATCCCGGGTTTGTACGGAACGAAGGAATGACCGTCAAAACGGTTAAGCCCGTTCTCTGTACCTATCCACATAAATCCCTTCCTGTCCATCAGGAAACAGGTAACGCGGTTGTCCGACAAACCATTGCCTTCGGTAAAATTTTCAAACTGGTAACCAGCCTGCGCTATGGCGCTGAGGGATGAGACCTGTATGATCCCCGTAAGTATATATAAGGTTAGACGGAACAATATCTGCAAAAATATAATAAAATAACCCGCTGCCATTGCCATTTCCTCGGCATGGCATACCATTCCCTCATTCATCTGCCTAAACATACCGCTCCATCGCTCATCCTTTCCGCTCTCTTTTCCAATACGCAGAAAGCGGGTATACTGCCTAGCTTTAGGCACAGAAAATTATTCTATTAACCCCAAATCTTATTGGCTATGACAGCATCAACTTATGCGCTGGAAAAACGGATCGACCTGTTTTCCGTTGTTGACCCCGACCCCAAAGCAGGCGCGCAATTCAGGATTGAAAGGATCGTTTCCTACGACAATGGAAGTACCTGGGTGGATAACTGGGTCCGCAACAACGTGGGCGTTTTTTCCTCCTCAATTGCCGCCTGTATAACCGGAGACAGCCTGGACACCTTCATTGTAGGTAAAGGCATGGACAATAAATTCTGGTTCGCCCGCCTGCAGGAATATTACGAGTTCAAAAATGTGGGCTTTTTCGCCATCGGCGCAGGCGTATTCCAGGGTAAACCTGCTATCTGCAGTTACAACAATTCCATTTCCCAATGGACGGCTGGTACGCCTAACAATTACAACACCAGTTACAACGGCGTGAAATTGCTGGTCTTTGGAAGAGGTAACGACTCCAAGATCTGGTGGGCCTATTCCAATAGCGGCGGCAACCATTTTGACATGGCCTGGGATGCCATAGGCACCAAACAGTTTGTTTCTTCCCCTGCCTGCTGCTGCTCCGCAGATGGAAAATTAGTGGCCGTTTTTGCAAAAGCCGCAGATAATAAATTTTGGTGGACGTATTCCACCGATGGCGGCAATAGTTTCAACCCTGCATGGAAAGCCATCGGTACAGGTGTATTCACTTCCGCCCCTGCTGCCTGCTGTTCCGCCGATGGCAAACGCATCTATGTATTTGGCAAAGGCAACGATAACAAAATATGGTGGGCCTATGCTACCAATGGTGTGCAAAAGTGGGATATGGCCTGGGACCATATCGGCGAAGGTGTTTTCAAAACCATGCCCTCTGCTAACTGCTCCTGGGATGGCAAGATCATTCATGTGTTCGGAAAAGGGATGGACAACAAGATCTGGCAAGCCCGTACGCACGACTTTGGCGGCTTCTGGGATATTGCCTGGCGCGACATCAACGATAAGAAATTTCCGGACAGCGATCTCTAATCTCAAAAATCCACCATCATGGGAGACATTGTAAAAATCCAAAAAGCACTGGATGATAAAGCAAAAGCAGTGCTCAGCAAATATAAACTACCCAATATTGCAGGCGTGATCGTAAGGGATAACGGCAACACCGTTATGCATACCGTACAAGGCGTGAAGGACAATAGCCTGAGCCTTACCACCGCCAGCAACAAAGCAACAGCATCTTCCTACTTTAACGTAGGCTCTATTTCGAAACCCATCACCGGCTTCTTAATTTCCTGCCTCATCAAAAAAGGCATCCTGAGCTGGGATACAAAAATTAAAGACATCTTCCCGGAGTTTTCTTCAAAACCTTTCAGGGATCGCTGTGGTATGAACAGCACATTCCTGGACACAAAGATATTGGAATTGCTTTCTCACACTTCCGGCATGAACGGCTATTATTACGACCAGGAGAATAACAATAATACTGCCACCCGCGATACTGACCCCTTCCGGCATATCCAGGACCTTGGCCTTAACGCCGGTGGCAATAGCCGGGATAAAGAATGGAAGAATTACGGCGCTATGATCTATCTCCGCTATTTGTACACCATCCTGAGCCTGAAGAAAAAGAAGTACCTGTTCAGCAGTCCAAAAAACCTGGGGTACCAGAACACCGCAACAAGTGGTTATGGCAGCACCGCTACTATCTGTGCATCTATGGCAGAAAGGAAAACAGGTAAAAGCTGGGAACAGATCATGAACGAATTGCTGGTTGATCCGCTCGGCAATAAACTGCAGATCACGCATGGCCCTTTACCCGGTGGTATGCAATTCCATGGATATGACCCTGCTTCAGGCAAGTATACTCCCTTCCTCCCTTACAATAACGACCTGGCTGCCTATAGCAGCAAATTTGTGGTGGGTGGGGTTCACTGTACGGTATTGGGCATGGCGCAATTCATCAAATACAATTTACGCGCAATCAATTCCTCCGCCATCTTTGATGTGGCACAGTACCAGATGCCGGTTACCAATGTAGCCAGAGGCGGGCTTTTCCTGGGAGGAGGCGCCCAGAATGAACCACTTAACCACAATGGCGCAACCGGTGCCAGCCTGGCTAACCTGTATATCTACCCGCATAGCGGCAGAGGCTTCAGCGTGATGATGAACTGCGGCGGCGGGCCTGCCGGTGCAGATGCCGGGGTAGCTATGGGCGAAATGATGCAGGAGCTACAGAATATTCATACCAACTGGGAAACCATATAAACACCTGCAGATCCAGACATAAGGCAGGGTGGAGCAGCAACCACCTTGCCTTTTTTTATCAAAAGTACATAAGGGGCAATCCGGTACAAAACAAGGCCGCCGCTTTTGCCGCAATATGCCGGAAAAAGTTTTCCCTGATGCGGCATAGTGTATTCATAGTGTATTGGTAGTGCGTTGGTAGTGCGTTGTAAGTGTATTGGTAGTGTATTGTAATAGCGTTCTAACAGTATTGGTAGTACGGTGCATATACGGGTCCTAAGCCCTCGAGAAGCCCTTGAGAAGCATACGAGAAGTATAATTACAGTAAATACTGCCCGTCTATCGCTTCTACCGGAGAAGGCAAAGGCTGGTGCCCCAGCATCTCCAGCAGGTTGATCTCCACTGTGCGCGTGATACTATCCAGCGGCAGGCTCATCATGTTCTGTTCAAAAGGGTTCATGATACTGATCCCGTTCTGATGTGTTACATGGAATACAAATCCAAACAGCCATCCGAAGATAACGGACCAGTAGCCGATATGCTCTGCCAGCATCAATGTGTTCATGATCACAAAGATCCAGATGAACACGCGGGTGAAGAAAAGATAACTGGGTGGGAAAGCGGTATTGCGGATGCGTTCGCATTTACCCATATCATTACATTGGTTCTTCAGCAGTTCATTCATATCCCTGAAGAGAAAACCATCTATTGCACCCTGGGCACGTAAAAGCTGCAGGTCTGCTGCCTGGATATCAAGGATGGCATTCGGTATATTACTGCTGTTGGCTACATCTTCTGCTTCCTGCCTGCTAAGGTAACCTTCGTAATAGGGATCACCTGTTTTACGCAGGTTTGCTTTGAGTGCATAAAGGAAACCAATATGGCGGAAGATCATCCTGCGCGCTACATGCGGCGCTTCATCACTGGCGCCCTGATCACAGAAGTGCAGCAGGTTGCGCCCCCAGGAACGGGAATCATTTACCAGCGAGCCCCAGATCTGCCTGCCTTCCCACCATCGCCCATATGCCTGGTTATTATTAAAACCGATAAAAAATGCTATGGCTGTTCCCAATACCGTGCTGAAGGTAACGGGGATGGCTACATGCCGTTTCAGCCAGTAGGTGTCCGCCAGGTAAGCCAATGTACAAAAGAACAGTATCAACAGGTCCAGCCGCCAGGTGAGGCGGGAGATCTGTACAAATGTGAGTTTATCTCTTAGCAACATAGCGCAGGCGATATTTAGGATTACTTACATAAGTTACGTCAAAAAAAATAATTGCGCATTTTTGCATATCTCCTCCGGCATGGGCTTTCTACTTTTAAAATAAAAATGAAGCTGCTGTTATTGGAAAAGCGCTCAAAGCCAACGGGCCTAACACAATCCTTTACAGCAGATGGGAATGTTGGGCAGACGCGTTGGCTTTGGTGCCAATGTAATGCATGATAAAGCCGGGCTCTTATAGCGTACAAAAGTAGTAAAGGAAGTGAGTTACATTTTGGTCTGCCCCTGGCATTGCAGGTATAACGCCTTAATACAAAAGATATCAATGGCGATCCCAACGATCCTTCACTGGGTGCTTTCAACCGCAGGGATAAATATTTTGAAAGTGATTTCGGAATGGCCTATACACATGGAGGCCTCACGTAAGTGTGGGTGCAGGGTTTAATTACCGCCCCACAGTGGCCATACAGGGTATATATGTTTCGCAGGCATCAGGGTACAGGAATATATTGGGGAATGCTTTTGAACTCAATTTACAGGTGAACCTTTTCAGGTAAAGAAAACTTCTTTTTATTCAAAAAAAATCGTACCTTATGTTAGTCATAGAAATACATTGAATTCAGTTCCCTCTTTTTCGCATTCGCGAACATTTTTTTCCACACTTGTTTTAACATATTGAATTTGCTGCGTTTTTATCTCATCACGGTAAATTCATCAACATGCTAATACTTATCTTTCTTGTCGTACACTGGTACGCGGCACTTTTTGCACAGACATTTTTCCAGCACAGATATACTTCCCATGGCGCATTTAAAATGAGCCCATTCTGGGAAAAGGTCTTCTACCTGTTCTCTTACTTCTCCCAGGGCTCTTCTTACATGAGCGCCAGGGCTTATGGCATTATGCACCGCATGCATCATGCTTATACAGACACGGAAAAAGACCCGCATTCTCCCCAATATTCCCCTCATGTATTTGCCATGATGTGGCGGGCAAGGATGGCTTATCAGCGCATCGTAAAAGGGAAAAATAAAGACAGTGAACATTTCACCAAAGGGCTGCCTGACTGGCCTGCATTCGACAAGTGGGCGGGGTCTTTCTACAGCCGTGTGTTATGGGTGCTGGGATATACTGCCATTTACATATTATTCGCGCCCTCCTTCTGGTTCCTTTTCTTATTGCCCGTTACCATTGCTATGAGTGCCATACACGGGGCTATCATTAACTGGTATGCACATAAATACGGCTACAAGAACTATGAACTGAAGAATACTTCCACCAACCTGCTGAAACCAGACATTCTCATGCTGGGTGAATCTTATCATAACAACCACCACAAACATCCGTCCCATGTGAATTTTGGCACAAAGTGGTATGAGTTTGATCCCGTTTATCCTGTTATCCGTGTTTTGAACTGGCTGCATATCATCCGCCTTGCACATTAAAAAAATGGCCCGTGGTATTTAACACACGGGCCTGCTTTCATACAAACGGTAATATTCTATTTACCGGCAAACGCTTCTATCTCTGCTATAAAATTATTCTTCACCGGTCCCTCCAATGCGGTGAGCCGCAAATACCGTACAGTCACCGCAGAACTCACGGGATAGCTCTGGGGTGTTTTGGTGGCGCCGGTGAATACAAGGTTATCTCCCATTAAGCTCCAGGTATTCCCATCTGTACTGCCTTCCAGTTTAAATTTGGTCATGGCATTTGTATTGTTCTGCCTTGCGGTGATCTCTACAGATACCAGCTTAATGGCTGTTTTCATATCGATCCTGATCCAATGCGGATACGGCGGATTTGTTACAGAATAATCAGAATGCCAGTAGGTGGCGATCTTGCCATCCAGCAACATCGCGGCGCCGGCAGCTTCAGCAACGGTTTCTTCGCTGGATGCGGTGGCCGTCCAGGTACTGCGGTCTGCTTTTATTACAGTGGACCTGTCCCGGAAGGTGACTACTTCTGCTTTGCCGCAAGCACCGAGCACAGCGGCCATCAACAGGATATATACATTACTTTTCATTTGCTTACGGATTTTGAGTGAGGTTAGCATTTACCAGCCTTTCACGGTTAGGGATGAAATAGATCACCCGGTTATCCGTTGGCTGAATGGTTTGTGTAATATTGGTGGAAGGTGTATTGTTCAGGGAATGTGTGCCGGGATAATTCCTTTCCAGCGGGCGGTTATTCCTGAACAGATCGTAAGCGCGGTGGCCTTCGAATGCCAGTTCCAGCCGGCGTTCATCTATCACTACGTCCAGGGCTGTTCTGCCTTCCAGCGCAATGCTGGCTAAGGTGGGCAATGCAGCGCCGCTTAAACCGGCACGCTGGCGGAGTACATTCACATCATCCAGTGCCAGTTGCGCAGCGCCCGATTTGGCATTCGCTTCCGCACGGATCAGGTACATTTCTGCAAGGCGCAGGTATACCGGGGAACTCAGGTTGGTAAGCCCTTCCTGGTAATTGTATTTATTGATGTAATACATGGGCGTATTAGGCACCAGGCGTGTATTCATACGCACATCCGGAGCAGGCACGGTATAAGGCCAGGCCAACACAGGGCCGGCATTTGTATAAGGGGATATAAAAGCATGCCGCAGGTCTGCCGGTTGTTTATCCATGAAATCCACAAACTGTTTACTGGCGTAGATCTCTCCCCAGCCGGTTTGCCCCTGCCCTCCTTCGCTATAATACATGGAACCGATAGCACTGAAATCCCGGTTCTCTGTTTTGATATGGCGGATGCAGAAAATGGTTTCTTTATTCTCTTCCGGCACCCCGCGGAAATAGTTCTTATAGGCATCTCCGGTGAGTAGTCCGTAACGGGGAGAAGTGATCAGCTTATTGGCGTACTCAATGGCTTTGGGATGATCTTCTTTGTACAGGTATACGCGGCTGAGTAAAGCCCAGGCTACTTCTTTGGATGCGAAGTTGTTGTTCTTGGCCTCCGTCATCAGGTCTGCCGCTTTCAACAGGTCCGCGATCACCAGGTCGTATACTTCTTTCACGGTATTCCGTGCAGGAAATTCTTCCTTTGTATCTTCCTTTACGATAGGTACGGCAGGGCCTGCCCCTGCACCCTGCGGGTAAGGTCTTCCGAAAACACGCACCAGGTTAAAGTACATCATGGCACGGAGGTAGAGGTTCTCCCCTTTTAACTGGCGGAGCACCACAGAAGCATCGTCCGGCACAAAGGAGATCACTTTATTGGCGGAGTTGATCACAAAATAAGACTGCTGCCATACGTTGTTCACATGGCTCATATCCACTAAGTGCGTATAACGGTAGGCGTTAGACAAAGCGTCTGAAGAAGCCTGTCCCTGGGCAATGTTATCTCCCTGGTATTCTGTGAGGAAGTGAATACTGCGCACATAATTTGGATTCTTCAGTACGGCGTATGTGCCAATGGTGGCGCTCTTTACATCGTCCACATTCTTCAATGCCTCGTTCTCATTTTTGGCGGTGGACGGTTCATAGTATTTCTTGCAGCCTATGGTGGCGGTGAGCAGGAATATGAATATTATTGATGATTTCATGTGTTGCTTTTTTAGAACCCGATGTTTACACCCAGAAGGTATTTTTTGCTGATAGGATATTTAGTACCGGAAACACCTTTGGTGGCACTGCTGGTGGTCACAAAAGATACTTCAGGGTCCATACCGGAGAAATGCGTACCTGTCCAGAGATTATCGCCGCTGAGGAATACCCGGATGCTGCCGATCTTTAATTTTTGCAATACGCTTTCCGGCAGGTTATACCCCAGGGTGATGTTACGCAGGCGGATGTAACTGCCGTCTTCCAGGAAACGGGAAGAAGGTTCGTTTGCCGCTTTATTACCGCCCAGCAATGGTTTGGGGTGGGTGGCAATATCGCCGGGTTTGGACCATCTGCTCCAGCCATCTGCCAGTACCATCTGGTTGTAACTATCGTAGATACCATCTGAATCAAAGAACTGGCGGGAGCTGTTGAACACCTGGTTGCCTTTCACAAAATTGAAGAAAGCGCTCAGGGACAAACCTTTCCAGCTGAAAGTATTCAGCATACCGCCGGTGAACTTAGGCGCAGAGGAAGTACCAGTATATTGAAGTGTGGCCGCATTATATGAATTGGTGTAAGTGAGATAGGTTTTGCCATCTGCGTCGGTGATGATCTTTTCCCATAAAGGGTCGCCATTGGCGGGATCTACACCGGCCCAGATACGCATATACCATTTATCCATATCCTCGCCAAGCCCCACCGGCTGGTTGCTTCCGGGAGAGGCAAACTTATCCTTGCCATTCAGTTTGAGTACTTCGTTCCTGTTTAAAGCCAGGTTAAAACTTGTTTCCCATTTGAATTCACCCACGAGGTTACGGGTATTGAGGGTGAACTCTATCCCGCGGTTACGCATGGAACCAATGTTTTCCATGATGTTGGAATAACCACTGGTGAGTGGTAATGGTTTCAGCATCAGGAGTGAACGTGCCTGTTTATCATATACATCTATGTTCAGATCAATGCGTTTGAAAAAGCTGATATCCAGCCCCAGGTTATTCACACGGATCTTTTCCCAGGTAAGATCAGGATTGGCTTTCTGGGAAGGATAAGAACCGGATTGCCCTGCATAAGAAGCAGATTGATCGTAAGTATACAAGCCAAGGGAGCGGTAATTGTCTGAAGGTGGATTACCTACTGTACCATGGCTGCCGCGCACTTTCAGGAAAGTGATCACATTATTAGCTGCCATGAACATTTCATTACTGATGATCCAGGAAGCGCCCAGCTGATAGAAATTACCACCGGGTGTATTGTTCCCGAACTTGGAAGAGATATCATGTACATAGGAGGCCAGGAAGAAATACCGGTTATTGAAGTTGTAATCTGCCTGTGCCAGCCATTTGGTGAAGCTGTATTCACTGCGCCCGCCGGTAGGTGTTGTTTTAGCTTCCGTAGCGGTGGACATGGCTGTCATGCCCGCAGGCAGGCCACGGCCGGAGATGCCATTTTCATCCCCATAATACTTTTCTGCCTCCCCCACACCTAAGAGCGTGAGGTTATGGTCTCCAAAATTATTTTCATACCGGAGCCTGTTGGAACTGATCAGGGTATTGTTGTAACTGATATTGTGCATCAGTAAACCCTTATCCGCTGTTCCTTCTTTGGAACGCTGATCATAATACTCCGTGGATTTATAGTTATAGATATTAGCCCTGTTATAGCTGGATAAGGTGATGTGTTTAGTGATGGCATAATCCAGGTTCAGGTCGCCATTAAAGCTCATGGCACGGTTGAAGGACAGGTTGTATTGCAGGGAATGCAGGAAGTTCTGCTGCTCCCGTCCCAGCCATCCTGTGCCGCTGCCGAAACGGGGCGTACCATCTGCATTGTATGGTTTATCCCATGGCAGATAGGTATAGGCGCCATAGAGCGTACTGCTGTGATGGTTATTATTTTTGAGGTACTCTCCGTTCAGGAGCACTGCCATTTTAATCTTATCCGTGAGCTTATGCGTAATGTTCACCCGGAAGTTATAAGCGGTCCTGCTATTGGTGAGCAAAGTACCTTCTTCTTTATAATAATTACCCGCCGCATAGAACTGTGTTTTTTCACTGCCGCCTGAAGCAGAGAGTGTATAACTCTGCGTCATGGCCCTGCGGAAAGCAATATCCTGCCAGTCCGTATCTGTTTTTAACACGGTATCCGAACGGGTGGTGAAAGTTTTCTGGTAATCATATAACTGTTGGGAGTTCATGAGTTTGAACTTGCCGTTATTGGCTTCATTAAAACCTACCACGCTGCTCAGCTCGATCCTTGTTTTACCTGCTTTACCCTGGCGGGTGGTTACAATGATCACGCCATTGGCAGCACGGCTTCCATAAAGACCGGTAGCTGCGGCATCTTTCAGGATGGTAACAGACTCCACATCGTTAGGGTTGAAGGTGCCCCCGATATTGCCATCTACCACAATGAGCGGATTAATACCGGCAGCCAGGGTACCCTGGCCACGGATCACCACATTCACGGCAGCAGCAGGGTCTCCGGAAGGAGCGCTCACCACAACACCGGAAGCCTTACCCTGTAAAAGACTGTTGAGGTTATTGGAAGTAACGTCCCGCAGTTTTTCACCGGAAACGGTAGCTACTGCGCTGGAAAGGTATTTTACGTTCTTGGAAGAATAGCCCACTACCGTTACCCCTTCAATATCTTTACTGGCAGGTATCAGCTGCAGGTTGATGGCTGTTTTGCCCTGGATAGGCACTTCGCGTGTTTCAAAACCTATAAAGGAAATAATGAGATGTGCATCATCAGGTATATTGGAAATGCTGAATACTCCATCTGAATTAGTGGTAGCGCCTTTGGGCGAGCCTTTTACTTTTACGGATACACCGGGCAGCGGTACTCCCCTGTCGTCTGTAATACGGCCACTGATGGTCACCGGTGGTATATTGGGCAATTCATCTACCGGTTTTCGGGAGATAATGATCACCTTATCCTCTATGGTATAATCCAGTAACTGGCCCTGCAGCACTACTTTCAGGAAGGCTTCCAGGGGCTGGTCTTTGGCCTGCACATTAATGCTGGCACCATCCCGCAGGATAGTTCTATTATAGAAGAATACATAGCCGGTTTGTTGTTTAACAACCGCAAATACTTTTGAAAGCGGTACATCCTTTCCTGTAAATGTAACGGTCTGTGAGCGGGTGCTGGCGCTCACATGCATACAAACGGCAAAGAGGAAAACAGTAGTGATCTTCATCGTGTTCACGATTGTTGTAAAGCAGGGCCGCCGATATGGTACCGGAGCTGACCTTACCTCGCTTAGTTTTTTGGTTGCACCTCCCTGCTTCCCGCAATAGAAGGCATACTTACAAAAAGTGTAGAAATTCATACTTTTGTAGCGATTTTAGGTTGATTAATAAGAATGTCTTGCCAGACCTTTTATGAAAGAAGCCTGAAATTATCCGCAGGGAAATGTTTGCAGCATTTCCCTGTTTCTATTTCCGGGCTATCATTGCGTTTTATTCATAACAATACTTTTCCTGCGCCACATGTGGCGGAGTCCTTCAGGTTCTATATGTTGCTATTATGGTTGTACGATGAGCCTGCGCCCCTGTTCGATCCTGAATTTAACGTCGACTTTGGTTAATATTTTTGTGACCTGTGATAATTGTAATGTTCTGGGTAGTTCTCCCTCAAACTGCTGCTCAGGTATCTTTCCTTCGTAAATAATTTCCAGATCGTACCAGCGGGCCAGTTCACGCATCACTTCCTGCAGGCTGGCGCCCTGGAAATTAAAGAAGCCTGCTTTCCAGGCTGTTACCTGTTCCAGGTTGGCATGATCTAAGATGAGAAGATCTCCCCCATCATTACTGATCTGCGCCTGCTGGCCGGGAGATAATAAACGCACCTGCTCATGTGAACGGATGCGTACAGATCCTTCCAGCAAGGTGGTATGAATACTGGCTTCGTCTTCATAAGCGTTCACATTGAACTGTGTGCCTACTACGCGTATATCTGCATATTCATTGATCTGTACAATAAAAGGCTGGGCAGTGTTCCTGTTCACTTCAAAGAATGCTTCTCCTGTTATTTCCACCTTACGTTCTTTACCGGAGAATACGGTGGGGAAACGAAGGGAGGAAGCGGCATTCAGCCATACTTTCGTTCCATCCGGCAATACCAGCTGAAACTTGCGCCCCCGGGGCGTGGTGATGGTATTATAGCTGATGGATTCAGCTTCTTCTGCATGATAAAGCAGGCTGCCATTATTCAATACTACCTGTGTACCGTTCTGTTTTGCCACAAGTCCGTTGCTCAGGGAATCCAGCACAATGGTTTTGCCATTGGCGAGTGTAAGGATGGCACCTTCTTTACCCGGGTTAACATCATGTGCGCCCTTGGGTGCATTCACCACCATCCCCTGGCCAGACCTTTGTTGTAAACCATACCATGCGCCACCGGCCAGGCAAAGCACCAGGATAGCAGCAGCAGCAGCCCACCAGCGTGGCCTGCGCGAAACTTCTGCCGCTTCTGCCGGGGATTGCTGTAATATACGGTCCACCATATGGTCTTTTTCCCCGGTACTCAGCGTGGTTTCCGCTTTCAGCGAATCCCAGGCTTCCTTTAACAAAGGGTTCAATGCATCGGGGCCCACCTCTTCCAGCAGATGCAGGAATTCCTCCTTTTCTGCGGGTGTGCACTGGTTTTGCAGCCAGCGTTGGAATAATTCAGGTAGTCTTGAATTCATAGTGGTATAATAGGAACAACTAAAAATTGAAAAAGGGGCTATTGGCCAGGAAAAAAATTTCAGTGCCTGCTTAAAAGCAATGCCATCAGCAGCAGATCAGGATGCCTGATCACATATTGCATAATAGATTGGGTAGCATACCGGATGTATTTTTTAACCGTTTCCCGGGAGAGGTCCATTTCCTGCGCAATTTCCTGGTACTTTTTGCCTTGTTTGCGGCTCAGGAGCCATACTTTTTGCTGCTGGGCAGGTAATTGCGCAATCGCTTCCTCTACAATGCCCAGGCTGGCCTCGATATCCTGCGGCTCCAATTCCGGGTACCGGGTCTGCTCCCACTCATCCTGGTGTTTTCTTTCCCTGGCTATCTTTTTCAGGGCGTTCAATGCATGATTACGGGCAATAACAAAAAGGTAGGTACGGAAATTACGGATGCCTGATAAGGTTTCACGGGCCATCCAGATCTGGAGGAAGATATCCTGCACTACTTCTTCTGCCAGTTCCTTTGATTTAGTAAGTTGCCAGATGTAAGTATGAAGGTGATCTGCATATTGATGGAACAGCGCACGGAAAGCACTTTCACTGCCCTGTGATACTTCCTGTAAGAGTGGTTCACTGATATCTACAACCTTATTACGCAATGTTAGCTCTTTGTTGGCGGTTGTAAACATATCAAAAAAAGCGGGTGCGTGTAACATAGGGCTTTAAAAATATTTCAGCTATCTTGTTAATACTATGATCTACATTACACAACTCATTTATGTAAAACCCGGCCAGGAAGCCATTTTTGATGAATTTGAAAACGTGGCCATTCCTATCGTGGCCAGGTACAATGGCCGCATGCTCTTCCGGATCCGCCCAACGCAGGAGAACCACATCATGCAACCGGTTGAAGCTCCTTATGAAATACACCTGGCAGCCTTTAACAGCGAAGCTGATTTTGAAGCCTTCAAGGCAGACAAAGAACGCACAAAGTTCCTGCACCTGAAAGATGCCTCCATTGAGAAGATGTTGTTGATAAAAGGAACTGCGTTGTAACACCTGATGCTGATCGGAAATGTTTTGTTTAAACATATAGACATTTATCGAAAAAGCAATAGTTTTGCGACATGAAACTGAAGATCAATCACAATAGCCATACCCCTTTACATATCCAGGCAGAAGAGCTGTTACGCAAGCTGATAGCGGAAGAAGAATACCAGAACGGGAAAATGCTGCCGAATGAAGTAGATCTCTCCAAACAACTGGCTATTTCAAGGTCCACCCTTCGGATGGCACTCAATAAACTGGTGTATGAAGGGCTGCTGATCAGGAAAAAAGGGGTGGGCACCAAAGTGGCTGAAATGGCGGTAAGTTCCAAGTCTATGAACTGGCTGAGCTTTTCGCAGGAAATGGCAGCACGTGGTATTGTGATCAAAGATTATGAAATGCATCTTACCTGGGTATTCCCGGATGAAAAGATTGCCAACTTCTTTGAAATAGGAACGGATAAAAAAATACTGAAACTGGAGCGGCTCAGGGGTAAGCCGGAATGGCCTTTCGTGTACTTCATCTCCTACTTTCATCCCCGCGTTGGATTAACCGGCGAAGAAGATTTCAGACGCCCCCTGTATGAGATCTTTGAAAAAGATCATTCCGTGATCGCCACTTTATCCAAAGAAGAGATCAGCGCAACAGCTGCTGATACTTTTATTGCATCCAAACTCGGCGTTGATAACGGCAGCCCCATCCTGTTCCGCAAACGTTATGTATTTGACCAGGGAGAACGCCCTATTGAATATAATCTTGGCTATTACCGGGCGGACAGTTTTGTGTATGCTGTAGAAAGCAGGCGTTAGCTCCAATAACTGGCAGCGCCCAGCAGCGCAGCCTTTTCCCCAAGTTCAGACAATACGATCTGTACATCTCCCATCTGCTGCCGCAGGTTGTGCAGAAAATGCTCATGTGCATGGGAGATATTTCCACCCAATACGATCATAGCCGGCCGGGGTGTTACCTGTTGCAGGAACAATACCAGGTTGTTGCTGAATTCGCGGAACACCGTGGCGGCTGCAGTTGAGGTAGCAGCCAATGCAGCAATGTTCTTTACATTCTCTTCTTTTATTCCACTCAATGCTTCGTAGCGGGCAACGAACCACCTGGTGCTGAAATGCTCTTCTGCTCTTGATCCCAGGAAAGGTTTATTCCAGAAACCAGCATCTGCTGCGTGACCATTAGTGGCAATGGCGGAGCCAAAGCCGGTACCCAATGTAAGTCCTATCACCGGGCGCTGTTCTTTTACAGCACCATTAAAAAGCTCTCCCTGTAAAAAACAGGCCGCATCGTTATGCATAACAATATCTTCCTTTTTCATGCCTAAAGCTTCCGCTAACATAGCTTTCACCGGTAAGCCGTACAGGGCCTCGTATTTATGCAATCCCCGGATCCGGGAAATACCTTGCTCATAATCAAATGGCCCCGGCATGGCAATCCCTATCTTATGTTTGCCACGCATACTTTGTTTCATCACTTCACACCAGCTGTGTATGATCTCTTCAGCACTGCCATTTGAATTCACTCTTTCCCGGTGATAAGAACCGGGTAATAAGTTCCTGCTTTCCAGGTCTATCAGAGCCGTGGTAATATGTGAACCACCTATATCTACACCCAATACGCTCATATATGCCTCATTGTTCTTTGTATCTCTTCGAAAGATTGTCCTTTTGTTTCGGGTAATAATTTATACACGGTAATGAATGCCAGCACGCAGAAGGCTGCAAAGAACCAGAAGGTTTGCGCTGTACCGAGCTCATGCAGCAGGATAGGCGTGATCTGCCCTACCAGCGTATCTGCCAGCCACATCACCATAATACTTACAGATAATGCCCTTGCCCTGATATGGTCCGGGAAGATCTCTGCTGCGATCACAAATTTCAGGGGGCCTATGGAGAATGCAAAAAAAGCCAGGAACAACATCACGCAAAGCAGCAAAGGCAATCCCGTAGCACCGGTAAAAAAACAGATGCCGGTTAAAGCAAGGCTCACAGCAGCACCGGCTGTACCCCAAAGATAGAGCGGCCGCCTGCCCAGGCTATCCACTTTCCATATTGCAAAGATGGTAAAGAACACATTAGCTGCGCCGAAGATGATCTGGCTGATAAAAGAATTGCTCAATGTGATACCTGCATCATGCAAAATGCTGGGGCCATAATAAATGATGGCATTGATACCGCTGAACTGCGAGAAGAGCGGCAGCAGTATACCTATCAGCATGGCTCTCTTTATTTCCGGGGCAAACAGTTCTTTATAACTGCCTGTTGTTTGTTTTTCCCTCATTAACCAGCGCGGGCTTTCCGGCACCTGTGTTAAACCTGCCAGGAATAATACCGCAGGGATAACGCCAACGCCGAACATGCCGCGCCATACTTCTTTTACAAATAACCAGTTAGTGCTCTTCCCTGCATTGGCCAGTGCATAATTAAGCAGCATGGCATTACTCAGGTAAGCTACAAGGATGCCAATAGTTACAGCCAGCTGGTAATACGTAACAAGTCTTCCTCTTTTATCATCGGGTGCTATTTCAGAGAGGTATAAGGGCACTACTGTAGAAGCAATCCCCACGGCTACACCACCCAGTATACGGGCTGTGATCAGCCAGGCCAGGTCTGCAAACAATGCGCAACCAATGGCAGCCAGCAGGAATAGAAATGCGGCGATGAACAATAATTTCTTCCTGCCCAGCCTGTCGCTCAGATCGCTGGAAATGATCACGCCCAGGATACAGCCTGCCAGTGCGGAAGACACAAACCATCCTTCCTGCAGGGCATTCAGTCCGAACTGCTCCCGTACGAAAGGTAAAATGCCGGACACCACGGCCATATCGAACCCAAACAGGAAACCTCCCAGGGAGGCCACTATTGTGGTCATAACGAGGAATGATCTATTCATACACGATATTAAAAACAGGATGTTCTTCTTTCAGAAATGCTTTGATCACTTTAGCACGGCCCCTGCCCAGGTTAGTGATGGTATAAACATCTGCATCTGCCGGTATCACAAATGTTTCTGCATAATGATACACTGTTTCTGTGCCTGCTGCTGTTTTGATGGAGATGGAAGTTCCTTCTACCAGCATCATCACTAAACAGATCCCTTCCGTTTTAAAACTAACAGTAGTATCCAGCTCAATACGGTGCACATCATAAAAATGTTCCCGGTGTGTGGGCAGATGGATTAGTTGCCAGTTCTCTCCTTCTTCCAGTAACGCCGGCACAGCGATCAGTTCTTTTTCTACTGCTGCACCCTGCCTGCTGAACTGCAGGTTATGGAATGCATGTTCAATATTGATGGCCCTTGGTTCTCCATCCAGCCCGAGCCGCAGCCAGTCATACATCTTAAACGTAAAGATGTAGGGCGTTGCGCTGATCTCCAATACCAGGTTATCTGCGCCTGCGCTGTGCACCGTACCGTTAGGGATCAGGAACAAGGCATGTTTGCTGGCTGAAAAGGCCTGTACATATTGCAGGATGTTCACCGGCTGGTTGAACAACACACTGTTATCCAGGTCTGCCCGGAAGGCAGCAGGATCAATATTTTCATGGAACCCGAGGTAAACTTTTGCATCCTCCTTACAATCCAGGATGTAATACGTTTCATCCTGCGTAATGGTTTCGCCAAAGTGTTCCCGGATGTAAGATAAGGAAGGATGGCATTGAATGGAAAGATTTCCACCATCAAAAGTATCCAGGAAGTCGAAACGGATGGGGAACCCGTAGCGGAAAATGGCTGCGTGTTTTCCAAGGATAGCTGTATACTGCCGGTACATCAGCCATTCAAAAGGTATTTCCAGCAGGTATCCATCGCTTTCAAATACAACACCGTTTTCCGGTACGATCATTTCAAAAGACCAGGCATAATTCACTGCCTCCCGCGAAAGGCCGGGTATCCTTTCTTTCATCCACTGCCCTCCCCATGCACCGGGCTCAAACCATGGGCGCACCCGGAAGGTATCTCTGCAGATCCTGTCTATCCCTGCCAGCAGGTCCTGCTTGTGTACCCAGGTAATAGCTTCTCCCCGCTGCGTATCTACAAATATTTCTATCCGTGGTAACAGGGTCTGTTTATGTTCATTCAGGATCACCCAATCCACAAAGTAAGCCTGCTTGTACATTTCTGCAAAAGCATTGCTGCCATTACTGCCCAGGTTGGCAGCAGCGCCTGCACGCATGCGGTATTGCAATTCATTCTTTGGCAGGTCCAGGTAGATCACCGGTGCATTTTCATTTGCCAGTGCGGCACCGGTGCCCATGATAATATGCAGACCTTTGTGCAATGGCTGCATGGCCGCCAGTTTATCTGCATCGAAAAGATCGCGGATACGCAGGCTGGTACGTGTTCCCCAAACGGTACCCTCCTCTCCGGTAAAGGGCGCTATCATCGCATTGATATCTTCCTTTAAAGCATCCTTCGCGAAATGCCATTGTACGGTTATGCCCCTGTGGTTAAATTCCTCCTGTAAAGTATGATACAATTCATCCCACCATATACCGGTATAACCATCTATACATACCTGCTGATGCAGGAGCATCCATTCCACCAATCCTTCGTAATCCGCATGGATACGTCCCCTCCCCAGGGTGTGGGTGGGATGGATATCATATGCTCCTGCAGTATGTTTACTCAATTGCACCGGTAAAAGCGGTTGTACTGCTACCCGCCTGTTTTCCTCCTTAATGTTCCCCATTTTTCTTATTTAGTTTCTACACGTACCATGATGACGCCCTTGCCCGGCAGTTCAACACGATCTTCCAGTTTATTTTTATATTCTTCCAGCATATTGCTTTGCCATACGTTGACCTTGCCTTTAAAGGTAACCACAGCAGGCTGTTCCTGTGTATTGACCAGTTGTACCACCACACCTTTTCCATCTGCCGCAGGTTTAATGCTCTCTACGTACACTGCTTTATTGTCAATAGAAAAGAAAAGTGATTCGGTGGCAGGCCCTGCAGCAGGTGTTGCCACTAAAGAACGGTGATTACTGAAGCCCCGCTGATTGGCTGCAACTACGTCATACGCATCATGCACCTGCAGCGCATAACGGAACACCGTTACGCCTTCCTGGTCCCTCCGGAAATTGGTATGCCAGAGGTTGTTCATTACCCAGGAATAAATGGCCGGGCTTTGCTCCATGTAACTGATCCACTTCGGTGAACGTGTGAGGCCACCCAACAATCCGGCACTGGTTTGCGTGCCTATCTCAAACAAAGGCGCATCCAGGCTGGACCAGGTAACGCCAAAGTCTTTGTTGGACACATCTACCCAGCGTTGTACGGAATACCAGTTCCTGTTAGCATGTTGTAACTGATCTTCCTCTGCTGCCACACTACCCCAGGGAATACTGTAGCGCACCTGTGCACCAGGTACCTTAAAAGGAAATGCAAAGTGTACACCTTCTTTTTCAGGCACTGCTTTTTTATCCAGGGTATTGATGATCTCTACACGGTCTACTCCTGCCGTTAATCTTACTTCTCTCTTCAGCGAATTAGCGCCGGGTGCGTCAGACACTACTTCAAGACTTACCACTAAAGGTCCTTTCTCTTTAATAGTGACCTTTGCCGGCCCTGCGAACCGGACCTTCTCTTTCGCCGCGTCAGGCAGGTAAGTGTATTGGTTCAGGCCGCCGGAGTCTGCGAGGTTACGCCCTGCTTTCTCTAGGCTGATAATGTGGCCGGTTTTTTCGTCCAGTTTTATTGTATAGAATTTATTCTGCAAAGTTGTGGTGGTTACAGTAGCCCGTTCTCCTGCATATGCCTTACCATTATGAATGGTAAAACGTTGTTTTGAAAAAGCGGGGATCTGTTTCACGAGTACCGCCAGTTCTCCTGTACTTAAACGTTGTGAAGGAACTGACCTGCCACTCGCATCTTTCACCAGATCTCCGGCAATGCTTTGTTCTGCGGGGATCAGTACCACATCTGTACGTTGCTGCCCTAATGTATTGTATACATCTACTCCACTGGCAGCAGTTACATCTGCCGCAGCTTTTGCCAGCAGGTCTTTTGACTGTGCCAGGCCTGTTAACGCAAAAGCCTGCTTGTAGCTCCATTGTGCAATGGCTTTGGGATCTGCAGGATTGGATACGCTGTTATGTGCCCCCCAGGTATGTTCGTTGAACATCAGCACATTATTCCAGGCAGTATCAAAATCACGTGCGGGAAATGCTTTCTTATTACGTAATGCCCAGATAGCTTCTGCCTGTAACAACCTGTCTGAGTTATTACGGTTAATACCTGTTTCCCTTGCCGCAGAAGCAATACCATCCGTCCAGTACTCCGTATAATCTCCTGATACTACAGGTACTTTGGCTCCATATGCTGCTTCAAAGTCATGAAAGAAATCTTTCACGGAAGTGATCACCAGTTGTGGGGAAGCATATCTTTCATTCCATTCTTTCACCGCATCCGGTAGTTCCGGATCAATGGGTGCATTATCACTCATGGCCCAGGTGAGGATGGTCATGTTATAAGGGAATAACTTCTGGTCCAGTTCGCCTAAATAATTAAAGAGGAAAGGGTTGAGGAAGTTCTCAGAAGGTTTGCCGGTATAAAAAGGCAAGGGATCTTCTACCGTAAAGAAGTTAGGGATCTTGTTGCCCTTCAGGGAATAACCGATAGAGTAAGGAGAGCTTTGCCAGTAAAGGAGTTTCTGCCCGCCGGGAGATTGCCAGTAGAAAGGCCTGTCCCGCCACTTGTAGGAATTACCAATGCGGTCTCCGGCATTGGGTGCGCCCCAGAAATACTTTATGCCTGTGATATCTGCCTGGCTGGACAAGCCCCATGAAGCACCGGGTACATCTCCCTGGAACATGGTATGGATCTCTACGCCATGCTCCTTGGCAGTTTTCACCGCGGTATGGAACATCTGCATCAGCTGGCGGGAATCTGTGATACTGGTATTGATGTTGGCATATGCCCCATCAATATTGATCCATCCTTTCTTCACCGCTTCCCAGAAAGCTTTCTTCTTTGCTTCATCTGCGCCGGCCAGGTAATGATCTACTACCCAGAAAGCTTCTGTATTCCATTTAAAACGCGCGCCCTCAGGATACTGTTCTGTTTTCTTTGCAATCTTGATGGCTTCATCAATGTTATCCAGGTGGATCTTCATCACCTTTGCCTGCACATTGGTATAACCAATGTCCACATGCGAATGCGGCAGGAGGTATACTTTCCATTTCTGTGTGGGTGCTACCATGCAGCGGCTGTTGTATACCCTGCCGCCGGATGTTAGCTGTACACTCAGTTGTGTTTCCCTGCCCACCGCGTCTCCCGGCAAGGGCAGTTCATATAAGCTTATGCCCTTTTCACTGGCGGGTACCAGCACACTATCCAACCTGCCGTTAAATTCCATACGTACCGTTGCTTTTGCGTAGCTGTTACCGCCATGAAAAAGCAGGCGTACCATCCTGGCTTCCTTTCCGTCTTTCTTCAGGTAAGCTACCGTAGGTTGCAGCTCAATGCCGGTGAATGTGTCCTGCGCAGTTACGGCGGTAAAGCAACTGATCCCTGCCAGCAACAACAAACTTTTCTTACTCATAATGTTCTCTTTTATTCCCAGGTAACGTTCTTACCTGCTGCTGAAAAATTGCCTGTTTTATCTTTCACGGTTAATCCAAGGTTCAGATCAAATGGCCACAGTGCCACAATGTTTGCCTCTGTTCCTGTCAATGCCTTATCCTTATTATCCATTATTTCTGCGGCAGTTAAAGGTACTTTCCAGAAGCGTACATCTTTGATATTTCCGTGCATGGCCCGCTGGTCTGCTGAATTGAACTGGAAGTTGCGGGACATGCCCATAAAGAAAGGCGAGGCTTCCGCCGTTTTAGGCGTGATCTCTGTTGCGGATGTAGCGGTGGCAGCTTCCACCCCGTCTATATACACCTTAATCGTAGTGCCGTTAAAAGTAAACGAAATATGGTGCCATGTGTTCACTTGTACCGCGTTATTACCTGTACCCGCACCAAACCAGGAACCACCATTCACATAAGCTTCCACTTTCCCTGCTTTGGTATAGCGTAGCAGAATACCCGTGGTGCCATCGTCTGCCGTGATAAAACTGCCGAGGCTGGCCGTACCATCTGTGTTGAGGTCCGCCAGTTTTACCTTACATTCAATGGTGAAGGACTTCACATTCGGTACCAGGTTCTTCAGCTGGCCCAGGTCAAAGTAAGCGCCGTTCACAAATTTAGGCACCCCGGCCTTTACTTTGTTGTTATTAAAGATCTCGATCGCCAGTAATAGCTTCTTTTTGGCATTGGCGTAAGCAGTATCCGTACCGGAATTCTGGAGGATGAATGTGGCCCAGTCCACCTGCGTTTGCAGGGTAACTTTGGAACCGGGGGCCGTCATGCCCAGTTCCGTTCCTTCAGTCGTTTTGGAGATCAGTTCTTTTGTAGATGCTATGATATTCACCAGTTCGTTCTTAAAGGCGGAAGGAGCATCGTCCTTTTTACAGGCGGTGAACAGTACAAGCAGTATAAATAATATCTTTTTCATGTTGGAAAGTTTTGGATGTTAGAAACCATAACCAGTATTTTGCCCCAGTGTGGAAGGATCAGGCATACCGTCGAATTGCGACTGCGGCACAGGGCGCAACACATGGAACGGCTGGATGTAAGCGCTTGCTTCCGGGTTATAGGCCCTCACTCTTGTGATCAGTGTGCCGGTACGTTTCAGATCGAACCAGCGCATCATTTCTCCACCCAGTTCACGCGCTCTTTCATCCAGAATAAAATCCACCGTCATTTGTGAAGCATCTACATCCATTTCTGCTTCATGCCCCGGTACCGTGGCGCGGTCCCGGATCACATTCACATCGTTTGCCGCAAGGCCCGGTTGTGATTTCATGATATAAGCCTCTGCCCGCATGAGATAAACATCTGCGAGGCGGATCACGGAATAATCTTCTGCGCTGTTTTCGGTAGACAGTGCGCCGGGTCTTGTATGATCATCAAATTTTTTAAATCCTATGAATACTTTAGGGTCTTTAGGAATGCCATTCGCACTGTAGAGGTCATTCACATCTTTGGCGGTATAACGGTTCACAGCCCTGGCCCTGTCTGCCGCGCTGAATACATAAGGCACAAAGAACAAGGCCGTATCCACATAAGGAGTCACCTGCAAAGGCAGTTTATTAGTGGGTTTGTTGTAATACCACACTGTCTGGAAACCATCTTTCCAACGGGCATCCGCATCACGGTTAAAGAGGCCCAGGTAGAACCTGGAAGCTACCATCTGCACACCGCCATAACCCGTCCAGATCAGTTCCGTTTGAATACCGGGGAACTGGTCAATGAAAGGAGAGAATGCCTGGAACCAGAAATTAGCACCTGCCTGGTTAAAGCTTTTATCCTTACCCCAGTTCACCTGCCAAATGAATTCTTTGCTGCGGTCAAGGGCCGCATTCCAGAGATCTTTCCATTTAGGGATGAGCGCGTAATTATATTTAGTGATCACATTGGAGCTGTATTCGATCACCTTATCCCAGTCCTTATGATATAAATGCACCCGTGCCAGGAAGGCTTCCACCACCGGTTTAGTAATGCGGCCTGTTTCTGTGGAAGTAAGCGGTACCGTGGTCAGCGCTTCATTCAGGCATTTGAATATCTCTGTATAAAATTCTTCTTCCGTACTGCGTGCGGCAATCAGCCCCTCATTATAGTCAGTGGTTCTAGGCAGATGCACCCCTCCCCAGGTATTCACGATGAAGAAGAGGAAATAAGCTTTTAAGGTCAGCGCCTCCCCTATCTTCTGGCTCTTTTTGCTCTCTGAGCTCCAGGTGATATTTTTAGCCTGCTCCAGGAAATAATTCGCATTCCATACGCCTTTATAATAGTGGTTCCACATATTCCCGTTCAACCCATATTGTGCATCCAGGGTACGGTATTCCGTTAACTGCACATTACCATTTCCGCCACCGCGCAGCCAAATGTCCGTTCCACTTTCCGTCATATAACCCAGGTTGCCACTGCCATATCCCATCAACCGTAAACGGTCATATAAAGAGTTCAGTAAGGTCAGCGCACCCTCTTCTGTTTTGAATACCTGTGTGGTAGCGCCATAGGATTCTTCATTCAGGTATTTTTTGCAGGCTGTAAATGGTAACAAAAACAAACATGCATATAATAGTGAGATCTTTTTCATGCTTCCAGTTTTAAAAAGTGAGGTTAAAACCAATGTTATAGACCACCTCTCTGTCAGACAATCCGCCTTCTGCGGTATAACGCCAGTAGCGTAAAGGTTCGGCCGCAGCAACATATACCCGGGCACGTTCTGCAAACGGGAGCAGCTTAGTGAAGGTGTACCCCAGTGTGGCATTACGCAGCCGCACGAAGTCATTCTTGTAATAGCCAATAGAAGAAATAAAATCAAGGGAACTTCTGCCGGCTAAAGGTTGCGGGTATTTGTTGGAAGGATTGTCAGGCGTCCAGTAATCTATCTTCGCGGCATTAAAACGGCCCATGTCGTTCGCCCACCTGGTAGTACTCCAATCGTCCCGCGTTAGGGCGCCAATTTCAGAATACACATCCAGCATCAGATCAAAATTGCGGTAAGTGAGTGTGGTGGTAAGGGATGATCCCAGCGTGGGACGTTCCGTACCTATGATCTGCCGGTCGTTCCCCGTGATTGCACCATCACCGTCCATGTCTTTTATTTTTATTTCTCCCGGTTTACGGCCGTAGATAGCTGCAATATGCGCTTCATTGGTTTGCCAGATACCGGCGGATACATAATCAAACGTAACGCCATTCACCGGGTAACCAATCCACCAGCCATTCTGAATATCTTTTGTTAAACGGGGATCGTAGAGTTCTGTGAGTTCTTCTTTGTTATGATAGAAGTTAAGGCCCAGGCTCCAGCGCAGGTCTTTTTTATCAATAGCCACTGCATTCAGTGTGATCTCCACACCGGTGTTCTGTGACTTACCAATGTTGGCCCATACGTTGTTGAAACCGGTAGTATAAGGCAGTTTACGCCTGTTCAGCAGGTCAGATGTTTTGGAACTGTAGAAGTCCACACTACCGGTGATACGGTTTTCGAACAAACCGAAATCAAGGCCGGCATTGAGCATTTTGGTCTTCTCCCATTTCAGTGTTTCCACAGCCAATTGATCAGGTTCCAAAGTAGGATAAGGAATATCCCCACCAGATCCTCCGAAAATAGTATAGCGGGTAAGTACTGCGCCATAGGTAGCATAGGGACTGATGGCATTATTACCTGTTAAACCATAGCTGGCGCGCAGTTTAAGATTAGATACGGGCTTTACCTTAAAGAAGGGTTCTTCGCTGATATTCCATGCGGCGGCGATAGAAGGGAAAAGGTCCCAGCGGTTACGTGGCGCCAGTTGGGAAGCACCATCATAACGCATGGTACCGGTAAGGATGTAACGGTCTTTATAAGCATACTGCACACGGCCTACATAGGACAACTGTTGTGAACGTACAAATTCACTGCCCAGCGTTTTATTCTGTGTTAAGGCATCAATGTTATACCATTTGTATTGTGCCAATGCCTGATCGCTGCCGGAAGCATTGCTGCTGAGGCTCCTGCTCTCCTGCAATTCAAATACACCAAATGCATCAATGGCATGATCGCCAAATGTTTTCTTATAGTTCAGGATATTGTTCCAGGCATAACGGGAACTTTTGCCATTGCTGATGCTGGCCTGGTTCAATGCTTCCGCAAAAACGGCAGAGCGGTTATCTATATAGGAACCGGCATCTGTAAACACCTGGTCCATGGAAAGATTGGTCCTGAAGTTTAAGCCAGGCAGGATGTCCACACTAAAGAATGCTTTGATGAAAGCCTGGTAGGCGCTCGACTGGGAATCCCATGCATCCCTGTTTTCGTCGAGGAATGGATTCTTGAGCAATGAATCGCCGATAGGGAAAGCGATCAGCTCTCCGTTCTCATCATACAATTCCACGGTGGGAATAAAACGGAATAAACGGTATCCGAAGCTGCCTGGTTCATTCTGCTGTTTTTCATAAGAAAGGCGGCTGGATAAACCAATGCGAATGTTCTTGCGGATCTGCATATCGTGATCAGTGGAAAGAATGAAGCGGTCGTATTTGGCCATGTTCTTTCCACGGGCTTTATTGTTCAGGTAGTTGAAAGAGATCTTCTGCGAACCTCTGTCGCTGCCGGAAGTAAAGGTGATGGTATTGTTCGTCTGGAAGCCCAGTTTATCGTAATAGTCTTTAGCGAAATTATTATCTACCTGCCCCAGTTTATCCAGTTCCACTGTAGAGAATATTTTAGCATCGTCTGCTGTGGAATTCCAGATCCCTGCGGCCCTGTTAGCATCCCGTTTGAACTGGATGTATTCTGCCGCTTTCATATTGCGGAGGTTGCCCCAGTAGTATTTGCCTACGCCGGTATATGAATCCACAGAAATGCGGCTCTTTCCTTTGATCCCCTTTTTAGTGGTGATCACAATGATACCGTTGGCTCCTCTTGATCCGTACAGGGCAGCAGAGGAGGCATCTTTCAGCACGTCCAGGGAGGCAATGTCGTTTTGATCGATGGTGTTGAGGGAACCGTAATACGGCATTCCGTCTACGATCAGTAAAGGGGTATTGCTGGCGGCTACGGAACGGTTACCGCGGATGCGGATGCTGCCGGCATCAGAACCGGTAGCCCTTACGCCTGCAAGGCCAACAAGACTGGACACTACGTTATTGCTTTGCATACGGGTGAGTTGTTCCGGTCCCATGGAAGCAACGGCGCCGGTGAGATCTTTCCTGCGCACGGTGGTATAACCGATCACTACCAGCTCTCCCAGCTTTTGCGGATCTGCCTGCAGAGAGATGTTGAGCACCTTTCTGCCGCCTACGGCCAACTCCTGTGTTAAATAACCAATACTGCTGGCTACGATAGTGTCTGTTGCTGCATTTAATGATAAGGTGAATCCTCCGTTGGGATCGGAAACGGTACCTGTGTTCCTGTTCTTGACCCTGACGGCTACGCCCGGGATCTGTGTTTGATTGACGGCGTCTGTAACCACACCCTTCACTACATCCTGCGCATACCCCTGCAGGGCAAGCAGCAAACATAACATGCAGAGCATTGGTCTGAGTGAAGCACTTTTCATAAGTGTCTAGTTTTGGTTTGTTGATAAAATGAATTCGTCCGTGGATACTGTAGATATGTACATACAATGGGATGACCCTAAACTCACTGATTAATAGTAAGTTAAGTTGACATAATTCGTCTCTTTGCTAAGAGGATTTACTTCATATGTACAAACATATATACAATGTACAAACAAAGCAAATTATTTTTTGCCCCGCTGGGGTAAAAAAGGGCTGTAATGAAGGAGGAATGGCTATCTTAAGCCTCTAAAGTAATTTCCGTAAAACTGCGGCCAAACTCCTGGCCATAACTTTCTTTGTATTCTTTGGTGAATTTGAGGTAGGCATCCTTGGCCATTTTATGCCTTCCGGAGATGATGAGGCAACGGCATTTATATCCCAGGGCTTCCTCATTGAGATTATCAAAATGCAGGATGGCATTAGTGACCTTTACAATGAACTCCGCTTCCGCCTGCAGGTCTGTAACGGCAATGTATTGCAACAGCAGGTCGGTAACCTGGCCGGAGATATTGGCTTTGATATCGTCCAGCCATTCATAATGTACGGTTTTCAGGAAAGAGCCGCGGTGTACGATCTGCAGGAGTTCATTTATGGCAGGTTTCTGCAGGGCTGGCTTATGTGCCATCCATTCTACGTAATGCTGATAGTCTATCTTCATGGAATCCTGCAGGATCTCGAACTTCCATTTGCCGGACTCGCGCCCGATGTGGCAGTCTCCTATCTTTTCCAGGATAGCCTTTAATTTCACGATGTTCACGGAATAGTTGTTCCGTGCATCTTTTGCAGGCTTATCACTCCACAGGGCTTCATAGAGTTCTTCTGAAGAGATGCCTTTTCCATCTTTATAAGTATAGATCAGGAGCAGCAGGAACAATTCCTTTAATAAAGGCGTGAACTGTTTTGTGATATCATTTCCACTTTTATCAAACACTTCAAACTGCCCGAAGAGATAAATAGTGGAAAGTTCAGCGGCTGCTTCCGGCGCTTCTTCATCAGGCAGCAGTACTGCGCGTTCTGCCGGTACAGGTACTTTCTTTTTACGGGCAAAATTATAAGCGAGCAACAGTATCACCAGGCCACCTGCTATGTACATCCAGAACCCAAAACGTTGTTTGCCTGCGGGTGCCCGTTCCGGCACTACAGGATTAGGCGGGAAATCCAGCGTATAGATCTTCAGGCTGGTAACATCATCCCGCTCATGATAAAGCGTTACCGTCACCAGTTTTTTGCTGGCGGGGCAGTAATACAGGTCTGCATAAGAACGGATATCATAGTAAGCATAAGGAATGGTGTCTCCCATCAATTGATAGGAAGGTGTTTCCAGTGAACCTTTTATGAGCTGTAATTTCGAATTGAACTTGTCTGTAGGATAGATGAGGGTATAATAATCCCGGCTGCCCGGATCGATGATCAGGCTGTTGGCAAAACAGAACTGGCTGGCAGGTTCCGGTAAATGATAGATATGTGAAAAGGTGCTGTTGCGCACGCTGTAGGCCATCAGGTCGTAATTATACTTTGGGTTGATGGCCTGATCGCCTGTATTGCTGCCATATCCGCCCAATATGTAAGCAGTGTCTGTAGCTGCATTTGTACCTAAGGCAGCCAGGTAACGGGGCATAAAGGCATCGCCTTTTACAGCCAGTGAATCCCATTGCTGCGTAGGGATATGGTAACGCTGTACTTTATTTTTGTATTGCAGCTGGCCATATCCGCCTATTATATAGATAGCTGTATCTACAGTAGAATAGAACTTGTTGGCCTGCCACCATTCTGTAAGCTCTCCTGTTGCAAAGTTCACATCCCAGGTGCGGGTTGCCGTATCATAAGTGCTTACCTTCTGCTGGTCAATATAAAAGTTATATAACTGTTTATTAAAAACGGACTGATTGCCGGCGGGTAATACCTCACGCCCTTTAGCCAGTTGCACACCTGTAAAACGGAGGTCCTTCAAACTGAAACGGTAAAGGGAATCTTTGGCTACGATGTACAGCACTTCCTGCTGTTTGTCGAAGGCCACACTGGGAGATCCGTTGATGGTAGCAGTTTTAACTGTCATCCAGTTCTGGTGCCGTGGTTTTATCCAGGCGGGGTTCCTGATCAGCGCTGTTCTTTTCCCTGCACTGTCTCCAGCCTCAGTACCTCTTACCTCGGATAACGGAAAGTAGTGTTTCACCTTCCCGTCTTCGAGGATGCGGATATCTTTAATGTTCATCGGGGGCGTATCCAGTGTTTGATACCCTTCATAATTATTGGTGCCGAAGAAGATCTGGCAACAGGGGCTTTTATAAAGGTTCACCTTGCCTTTGCAGATGAACTTGTCGTTCACGTAAAAGGAGGCTTCCTGCTGCGGTTCGTCAAAACGTATGCTGAAACGGCTCCAGCCGCCGTATAACTGAAGGGTATCTATAGTTACGTTGCCGGCTAATGTTTCTCCAATGATGAAATTGAAGGTGGCCAGCCTTTGATTATATACCACATCAATATTCTGACGGTTCCCTGTGATCACACGCATGATGTAACCGAAATAGGTTTCCATATTCGGCTTGAACTTCAGGTCGAACGAAATTTCGGTGCCATTATGTAAACAGATCTCCTCGGCTGGTGTAAGGTGAAGGGAGGTTCTTTTTTCTGGTACTACTTCATGGCTGGAAAACCCCAAGCCATGCGATTGGCTAAAACCGGCATGGCAGACGAGGAGGATAGCGCTTAAACAACAAATTATTTTCCACATGGGAGACCAAAAAGCTTCTTTGCATACAAAATACTCATTTTTCTTGGTCGGAAAGCGACGATTCCTGATCATACGGCCAATCTTCATTGAATTCTATAACGGGAAGGTTTCAAGATAAAGATATTTTCAGTTTTTCCGCATTGGGGTAGCAATTACACTTAAATAAAAGCATTAATTAATGCGCTAATTTCTATAGTAGAAGAAAAAAACACTTACTACAACTCCCTGAATTACAACAATATTTAACCTTTTTGAAAATTAATTTCCCTATTAGTTCATTCATTAACCCTTTTGTTAGTGCGATGCCGGTTTCTTGCATACAGATTCCACTTATTAAATGAAATGATTACCAGGTTATGAAGAAAACTGTATTACTGGTGCTGGCATCCTGCCATTTATTCCTGGCAGCGCTTGCACAACAACCACTAGATTATATAGATCCGGCTATTGGCAATGTAGGTCAGTTACTGGAACCTACCCGGCCTACCATTCAACTGCCTAACCAGGTGATCCGGATGGCTCCTCAACGAAAAGATTACCTTGATGATCAGATTGCCAGCTTTCCGCTTACGATCGTTTCTCATCGTTTAGGCCAGGTGTTTGCCTTAAGGCCGCTGGCCCGCCCGGGTAAAATGACCTACGACCATGACCTGGAAGTACTGAAGCCCTGGTATTACAGCACTTACCTGGTAGAAGATGATATCACAGTGGAGTTCACCCCCGCGAAAAAAGCAGGGATCTTCAGGTTTGAAGGCACCAACACACTGTTGCTGGACGTATATAATAATGGTCAGTCATCTTATGCCTTTCCTTCCGCCACGGAAATAACCGGGCTGGAAACCTATCATGGAGACATTAAGGTGTATATGTACGGCGTGTTCAATACCGCAGCAACACATACAATACAGGGAAAGAAAGCCACCATCACCTTCCCTTCTTCCACAAAGAACATTGAGTTCAGGTATGCCATCAGTTATGTAAGTGAGGCACAGGCTAAAAAGAACTTCGAAGAATTAAAGAACAGGTCTTTCCGGCAGGTGGCAGACGATGGAAAGAAAACATGGAACAGTGTTATCTCCCAGATTAAAGTGGAAGGTGGTACGGAAGCCCAGAAACGTTCTTTTTATACCGCGCTCTACAGATGTTATGAAAGGATGGTAGACATTTCAGAAGATGGCAGTTATTACAGCGGTTATGATAAACAGGTGCATAAAGAGAACCGCCCCTTCTACGTAGATGACTGGTCCTGGGATACCTACCTGGCCCATCATCCATTACGGACAATCCTCAACCCCGCCCAGGAAGCAGATATGCTGCAATCTTATGTGCGCATGTATGAGCAAAGCGGCTGGATGCCCACCTTCCCGGTACTCTTTGGCGATCATGCCTGTATGAATGGATTCCATTCTTCTGTAGTGTTCCTTGATGCTTACCGGAAAGGGATCAAAAACTTTGATGTGGCCAGGGCCTATGAAGGGATGCGCAAGAATGCAACGGATGCCACTATGCTGCCATGGGCCAATGGTCCTAAAACAGCATTGGATGATCACTATCACGCCAAAGGTTATTTCCCTGCATTGAAACCCGGTGAAAAAGAAACCATTCCACAGGTGCATTCTTTTGAAAAGCGGCAGGCGGTTGCTGTTACATTGGGAAATAGTTACGACGACTGGGCACTTGCCCAACTCGCCGCCGACCTGGGTAAAAAAGAAGACGCAAAGTTGTTTGCACCAAGAGGCCAGAATTACAAAACGCTCTGGCATCCGCAAAAGCAACTGTTCATGCCGAAAGATATCCAGGGCAACTGGGTCAATATCGATCCCAAGTTTGATGGCGGTATGGGAGGAAGAGAATTCTATGATGAGAATAACGGTTATACTTATAAGTGGCAGGTACAGCAGGATATCCCCGGCCTGATCAGTTTAATGGGAGGAAAGAAAGGTTTTGAAGCCCAGCTGGACCAACTCTACCGGGAAGACCTGGGCCGTTCCAAATATACTTTCCAGGCAACGTTCCCGGATGCTACCGGTTTGGTGGGCCAGTTCTCCATGGGTAACGAACCGAGCTTCCATATTCCGTACCTCTATAATTTTACGGATGCTCCCTGGAAAACACAGAAACGCACCCGCTTCCTTTTAGATGTATGGTTTAAGGATAACATCTTTGGGATCCCCGGCGATGAAGATGGTGGCGGTATGACGGCATTTGTGGTGTTCACTGCCATGGGCTTCTACCCTATTACCCCCGGCCTGCCTGTATATACTATTGGCAGCCCTGTATTCAGCAAAGTAAGTATTGACCTCCCGGGCGGCAAACAATTCCGCATCACGGCAAATGGTTCTTCCGTTGTTAATAAATATATACAAAGCGCAAAGATAGATGGCAAGGAACTGAACACGCCTTTCTTCACCCATGAACAACTGGTGAACGGCGGGCATCTTGAACTGGAGATGGGACCCAAACCTAACAAGCAATGGGGTACTGCAACTTACACCCCGCAATCGCTTTCCGTCAAATAATTATTAATCCATCATAATTCTGACTTATGCCCTTTTTCTATTTTTTACCGCCATAGTCTGCATGAAGCAGTCAGAAACAGTGAAATAACCATAATTCAACCAAATATTAACGTTATGAAAAAAATCTATTACCTATTGATGCTGCTTAGCATTTTTCCGCTCTGTGCGCTGGCACAACAGAAAACCATCAGTGGGAAAGTAACAGATGCCAAGGACGGCAGCGCCTTACCTGGTGTAAATGTTTTCACCACAGATGCTGCCGGCAAAAGAACAGGGGTTACCACTAATTTACGGGGAGAATATTCCATAAATGTTCCCGCCGCAGCCACCGAAATATTATTTGTTTACCTGGGTATGAACACTGTCACTGAACAGATCAATGGCAGAAGCACTATCAATGTTGCCTTAAGTGCATCAGATGCACAATTGGAACAAGTGGTGGTGGTAGGTTACGGTACCCGCAGAAAAGAAACCCTCACAGGTGCGGTGAGTAATATATCGGCCAAGGAGATCCAGACCACTACTAATATCAGTTTAGCGCAAAAATTACAGGGAAAGGTAGCCGGTTTGCAGATCCGCCAGTTAGGTGGTGAGCCCGGTACTTTCGACAATATGATCAATCTCCGTGGTTTTGGTACACCGCTCTTTGTTATTGACGGGATTGCCCGTGATGGTGCCGGTGAATTCCAACGGCTGAACCCGGATGATATTGAGAGCGTGTCTTTCCTGAAAGATGCCTCTGCTGCCATCTATGGTTTACGTGCTGCCAACGGGGTAGTGATCGTTACCACTAAAAAAGGATATGTAGGCAAACCGCGTTTTGATTATACCGGCGTAGTAGGTATGATGAAACCAACGGATGTACCCTTAATGTCCAGCGCCGCCCAATGGATGCAAATGCGGAACGAAGCAGCCATCTTTGCAGGCGGCTCTCCCTTCCTCACCAAAGATGAGCTACAGAAATGGATAGATGGTGTGCCGGGTTATGAAAGTACTGACTGGTACGATGTGACCATGAAGAAACATGCCCTGCAGCAACAACACAATCTTTCTGCCGCGGGCGGAACAGAGAAAACACAATACTTCATGAGCCTTGCCTATGCAGAAGAAGGCGGTTTATTGAAAAGTAACGACATGGGCTATAAAAGGTTCAACCTGCGTTCCAATATTACCACTGAGTTGCATAAGAACCTGAAAGCAGAATTATTCCTCGCCGGCAGGTATGATAAAAGAGAGGTACCGGGTGAAAACTTCTTCAACATATTCAAAGGTACACGTGTAACGCTGCCAACGGAAAAGCCCTATGCCAACAATAACCCGGATTATCCCGCAGTAGTAACACCTTCCAATCAGAACCCGCTGATATTGTCCAACCGCGATATTACCGGTTACAATGAAAGCGTAACAAGGAATGTACAGTCTACCCTGGTATTAACGTATACGGTTCCCTTTGTACAGGGCCTCAGCCTGCGTGCTTCCGGTGCGTACGATATGACCAGTTATCAGAACAAGGATGTATCCAAGCCCTATAAGCTTTACACTTATGTAGGCAACCAGTATATACCGCAACCACAAAGGGTGGGTACGGCGAGCATATCCAACGATTTTGGGAATTACAACCAGCTCAACCTCCAGGGTCAGATAAACTACGCCAGAACATTTGGTAAAGCCCATAATGTTACCGGCCTCCTGGTAGTAGAACAAATGCAGAACTGGAGCAGAACCGGTTACCTGAAACGTTACTATGAATTTTTCACCAGCGATCAGATCCCTGCCGGTAGTTCTTTAGGTGCAGAGAATAACGGAGGTGAAGGCCAAAGTGCCAACCTTTCTTATATCGGCCGTTTCAGCTATGACTACAACAGGAAATACCTGATAGATTTTGCGTTCAGGCAAGATGGTTCTTTCCGTTACCATCCCAGCAAAAGATGGAGTTTCTTCCCTGTGGTTACGGGTGGATGGAGACTGTCCGAAGAACCTTTTATGAAAGAAAAGGTGCCGCTTATCTCCAACCTGAAACTGAGAGCTTCTTACGGTCTTGTGGGCAGCGACCAGGGTAATCCATTCCAGTACATTGCGGGTTTCTCTACTTCCGGTGGTGGCAGGTATGAATTTGAAAATGGTGCTTTAACGAATGGTGCGGCCTCTCCTGCTATTGTAAACGATCAGTTGCAATGGAACACTTCCAGGGTAACAGATATTGGTATAGACCTCGGATTATTCCGCGGCAAACTGAATATTGAATTTGATGTATACCGCAGGGACCGTGAAGGGCTCCTGGCTTACAGGAATGTATCCCTCCCCAATACCTTCGGTGGCACATTGCCACAGGAGAACCTGAACTCAGACCGTGTACAGGGGCTTGAATTCACGATCAACCACAATAACAGGATCAACGATTTCCAATATAACATTTCAGCCAACTTCAACTATTCCCGTACCATGAACATGTATGTGGAAAGAGGCGCTTATGGTAATAGCTTCAGAAGATGGAAAACAGGCAGCGACTACCGTTACAATGATATTGTATGGGGCTTCACTTACCTGGGCCAGTTCCAGAACCAGGATGAGATCAACAGAGCGCCGCTGCAAAATGGCGATCAGGCTAATATCCGCGAACTGCCTGGTGATTTCAGATACCAGGATACCAATAACGATGGTTTGATCAATGATAATGATCAGCTGCCTTTATGGATGGGTGCTAATGGTACCAACGATAACCAGAACCCCCAGGGTAAAAATCCCAAGATCAACTACGGCCTTTCTCTGAATGGTTCCTGGAAAGGAATTGATGTGAACATATTGTTCCAGGGTGCCGCGATGTATACTGTTCGTTTCAGCGAGGTCTATGCGGAAATTATGGCCTTCAGAGGGAACACCCCCGCTTACTTCTTTGACAGATGGCACAAGGCTGACCCTTATGATCCAAACAGCGCATGGGTACCGGGCAAATGGCCTGCATCCAGGTTCAATGGAGATGTGGGCAGCATGTACCGCGAAAGTTCTGTATGGCGCAAAGATGCTTCTTACCTGCGTTTAAAAAGTGTTGAACTGGGGTATACCATCAGCCCTAAAATATACAGGGCATCCGGCATCCAGCGGATCCGCATATTCGCGAATGGTTTCAACCTCTTCACCTGGGCAGATTCTTTCGTAAAAGCATTTGATCCGGAAAGACTGGAAGGATTGTTCAATGCAGGGTTCAACTACCCGCTCACCAAGAACTATAATGTTGGTGTAAACCTTAACTTCTAAAGCCATGGTCATGAAAATCTATAAATTGAAAATGTTATTGATCGTTACAGGCATGATGCTCTTCAGCTGTAACAGTGTGCTGGAACTCCAGCCTACAGATAAGATCAGAGCAGAAGACCTCTTCGGCGATCCACAGGGTGTGAAGCTCTATATGGCTAACCTCTATTACCAGCTGCCTATTGAAGACTTTGCTTATTTCAGAGCAGGCTTCAATCAGAACGGCGGCGATCCTAATAACGGCGGCTGGTCTCCAGCCATGGCTGCGGATGAAGCCATGCACTCAGAGTTCGGCGATTTTATCGGAGACGGGGATTATCATTACTGGGAGCCGGGTTATAAACTGATCCGCGACGTAAACCTGCTGATAGATGCTATCCCCACCCTGGATATCCTCGCACCTGAAAAGGCGGTATTGACCGGTGAAGCTAATTTCATCAAAGCATTTGCTTACTTCGGGCTTGCCAAAAGATATGGCGGTGTTTCCCTGATCAAGGCCACACAAAAATATACCGGCAATGTGGAAGACCTCAAAGTTCCCCGCAGCACTGAAAAAGAAACATGGGATTATGTACTGGAGCTCTGCGATATAGCCATTGCCAACCTTGGTGCGGAAAAAGGCAGGCGTGCATCCAAATGGGCCGCTTATGCTTTAAAATCACGCGCTGCTTTGCATGCTGCTTCCCTTGCTAAATTTGGCAGCAGGGCACCCATGTCCGGCAATGCAGTTACACAAAAACTGGTAGGGCTGGATGCTGCCGATGCTGCAGGTTATTATGCTGCCTGTATCGCTGCTTCCCAGGCTATCATGACTTCCGGCGTACACGCTCTTTACATGCCTAATCCCGGTTCTGTAGACGCAGCAGCTGAGAACTACCGCGCATTGTTCCAGGACCCTAATGTGGCAAAAGACAATGAAGCTATCCTCATCAAAGGATATACTTTACCGGGTAACAACCAGGGGCATAACTATGATATCTGGTACCAGCCTGCACAGGTAGCTAACGGATGGCCTCACCCCGGCAGGATGAACCCAACGCTGGACCTTGTGGATGCCTATGAAGCTTATGCCAACCCGGGCCAGGAAGCGCCCATTGTTACTACGGCAGAAGGGAATGTAACAGATTATAACGGTTTCAATCCTGCATTGAACTATATCCGTTATGATTCTCCCAACGATATCTTCAAAGGAAAAGATGCACGCCTCTGGGCTACCACCATCCTTCCAGGCACCAACTGGAAAGGCATCCCCATCATCATCCAGGCAGGATATGTGAAACCGGATGGCACAACCGCTATCCGCATCAAAGACCAGATAGATGTGGCGGGCACTACTTATTATACGTATGGTGCAGCCAGTACTACACAGTATTCCGGCTTTGATACCTATGGTGGTAATAATACACGTACAGGTTTCGGATTCAAAAAGTTCATGAACCAGAACAGTCCTATTGTTCCGGGCTGGAACCAAAGCACTTCTGACTGGGTTGAATTCAGGTATGCAGAAGTACTGCTGAACTTTGCAGAAGCTGTAGTGGAAAGTGGTACCGGCGATGCTGCCGCTGCTGCCAAAGCTATCAACGATATCCGCAAACGCGCAGGGCATACCGTAGATATTCCTTTAACTGCGGCAAATGTACAAAGGGAAAGAAGAGTGGAACTGGCATTTGAGAACAAACGTTTCTGGGACCTGATCCGCAGGAGAGAATTCCATACCACTTTCAACAACCGGTATATGCACACCCTGCTGCCGTTGAGAGACCTGAGGACCTCACCTGCCAAGTACATCTTTGTACGGGTAAACACGCCGAATTCCAATACCAGGACCTTTGAGCCAAAAGCTTACTACCGTTACATTCCGGGCATCGGTGCCAATGGTCTTGTTCAAAACCCGCAGTACTAATCTTCAAAACAGATTATCATGAAAAAGTTAAGTTCTATCATACTGATCGCAGCACTGGCCCTGGCTTCCTGTGAGAAAGATAATTACGACGGGCCCAATGCGGGATTATCAGGCAACTTTATAGACGCCACCACCAAAGCCCTTGTAGAGCAGGATATTATCCGTGGTACGGAAATAGAGATCCTGGAAAAAGGTTATACAGAAGCACAATACCTCATTGTTAAAAACGATGGTACTTATGCCAACACCCTGTTGTTTGCCAATACTTATACCGTTAGGCCGGTAAGAGGCAACTTCATTCCCATTGAAGCACAGGAAGTGAATATCCAGGGGCAGACTAAACTGGATTTTACGGTAACACCTTTCATCCGCGTGAACAATGTGAGCATTGTTAAAACCGGTACCAAGGTGGTAGCCACTTTCAAACTGCAACAGAATGTGATCAACAATGTGCAGAAGATCGGCCTCTATGCACACCAGGATTCCCGCGTGGGAGAACCCATGCGCCAGGTGGCAACTGAGCGGGATATCAATGCAGTAGTGGATGCCAATACGGTCTATACATTAGAGATAGACCTCGCTGCCAACAGCACGATCCTAAAACCCGGCAAGCCTTTTTACTTCAGGGTAGGTGCAAAGATAGACATGGGTGAAACCAAGTTTAACTATGCCCCGGCTGTTAAAATAGACTTGTAAAAATACTGGGGGCTGATCACGACAACTCGTTTTTCACTGTTCTGGTTCGTTGTGTCAGTCCCCATTTAACTTTTTAACATGAGAAAATACGCACTGATAGCAGCAGCTGTTCTTTTAACCCTCAGCTGTTCTAAAAAAACATCCAGCGGTCCTCCGCCCAATCCACCAGGGCCACCAGACCCTCCTGTTCAGGAAGTTGTATATGATGAAACCGGCTGCCTCTTCAAATCCTACAATGGATTAGTAATGGCCGGATACCAGGGATGGTTTGCGGCAGAAGGAGATGCATCTGAAAGAGGCTGGTACCATTTCCAGAACGGCAGCTGCGGCGGTTTTAAACCAGGCTGTTCCACTGTTGACTTCTGGCCGGATATGGCAGAGTACACAAAAACATACCCCTCTCCTTTTAAATTTGCCAATGGGAACACGGCACATCTCTATAGCCCTTATGACGAAGAAAGTATAGACCTGCATTTCAAATGGATGCAGCAGTATGGGCTGGATGGTGTTTTCATGCAGCGCTTTGTAGGAGAGATCAAGAACACCAATGTAAAAGGCAAAAGGCATTTTAATAAAGTACTGGAGAACGCTTTAAAAGCAGCGAAGAAATATTCCCGCGCTATCTGCGTGATGTATGATCTCAGCGGTTGCACCTCAGAAGATGTAGCTTACCTGGAGCAGGACTGGAATGAATTACAGACCCTGTTCAAACTGTTTGACAATGTGGCCAATCCCACCTACCTGCGCCATAATAAAAGACCAATGGTCACTATCTGGGGCGTGGGCTTCAATGATAACCGGAAGTATACGATAGCGGATGTAGACAGATTGGTGGATAAGATAAAAGGCCCTACCAAAAAGGTTTCCGTGATGCTGGGCGTTCCCTACTTCTGGAGAACTTTAAAGAATGATACGGAGAACTCTACCCTGCTGCACACGCTCATTAAAAAAACAGATGTGATCATGCCATGGGCAGTTGGGCGTTATAATAATGACAACTACGCCAATGTAGCCGGTGGAGAACTGGCAGGAGATATTCAATGGTGTACTACCAACAAAGTGGATTATGTGCCATTGGTGTTTCCCGGTTTCAGCTGGGGTAATCTCAGGAACGATCCTTCCCTCTATAATTCCATTCCACGCCTGAAAGGAGATTTTCTCTGGAAGCAGGTGGCAGGAGCAAAACTGTCCGGCGCAAGATCATTGTACGTAGCTATGTTTGATGAAATAGATGAAGGCACCGCTATTTATAAATGTGCGCGGGAAGGAGAACTTCCCTTACATGCAGATAAACGTTTCATTGGCATTGATGCAGACCTTCCTTCAGACCATTACCTCTGGCTCGCAGGCCAGGCTACCAGGTGGTTCCATGGAGAAGGCGGCTTTACTAACACCAGACCTGTAAGATAAAAAGATATGAGACTACTATTCACCACGTTGCTGATACTGGCTAACACCTTGCTCTTTTCACAACTAAAACACAGTAAGCAAACCAGCTATCCTACTTATAAAGGACTTGTAATGGCAGGTTACCAGGGATGGTTCCGTGCGGAAGGAGATGGCTCCAATGCAAGACGGTTTGCTTATGGGAATGAAGACCGCAGCGGCATAGACATGTGGCCGGATGTAACGGAGTATGAAAGAACATATAACACTCCCTGGAAACTAAAGAACGGAGAACCTGCAAAGTTCTTCAGTTCTTATGATAAAAGTTCTGTAGACCTTCATTTTAAATGGATGCAGGAATATGGTGTTGATGGCGTGTTTATGCAAAGGTTCTTCAACAATGCCAAAAACCGGGATTCCATTTCGGGTGTTATTATGAAGAATGCCTTTGCCGCCGCCACCAAATACAAAAGGGCTATTGCGGTGATGTATGATCTTTCCGGCCTGCGGGGTTCGGGAGAAGACTGCTCTGCATTGATAGAGGACTGGAAATATATGGTGGACCAGCTGAAGGTGACCAACGCGCCCGGCTATCTGCATCACAACGGCAAACCGCTGGTGACCATATGGGGTGTTGGTTTCCCTGACCGCCCGTATAACATCCGCAATATTGGCCTGGAAAAGCTGATGGACTTCCTGCAAAATGATCCGGTGTATGGAGGATGTTCTATTATGCTGGGTGTACCCACTGCCTGGCGTACCCTGAATGCAGATTGCATCAATGATCCCTACCTCCATCAACTGATCCGCAAATCCGATATTGTATTACCCTGGATGGTGCAACGTTATTCCCCATTGCTGCATAACGATATGGACCGTTACCGCGATAACCTGATAGATGACCTGGCCTGGTGCAGGGCAAATAAGGTAGATTATGTGCCTTGTATCTATCCTGGTTTCAGCTGGCATAACCTGAGCCGTTACGAGTTCCCTGACGATGTGAAACCTGTAGGTTCTATCCCCCGCCAGGGTGGCCGTTTCTATTGGCAGCAGGTAGCTACCGCTTTAACTGCAGGGGCTTCTATGCTGTATGTGGCTATGTTTGATGAAGTGAATGAGGCTACGGCTATCTTCAAAGGCAGCAATAATCCACCGGTGAGTACAAAAACCTCCTTTATTGATATGGATGGCATGCCCTCAGATCATTATCTCTGGTTAACAGGGGAAGCAGCTAAAATGCTGCGGAATGAAAAACCCCTGAGCCTGAAGATGCCGGTCAGGAAATAACAAACCTGAATTCCATAGAGGGGATGTATCATTTTTTTGATACATCCCCTTTTTTTATACATTTACAGGGATTCCACATTCCACGATAAACTTTTCATTACATGTCAACATCCAGAAGAGATTTTCTCAAACTGAGTGCGTTGGGCGGTACAAGCTTGCTCCTGCCCCATTTCCCGGCATTCGCCCTGCCTGCAGACAATGAATTACTTACCTTAAGCGATCAGCTGGTACGCCAATGGGGAGCGCAATTACTGGCCTTACAGGAAAACAATGGCGGTATTAAGTGCCCTGCCTGTAACACTGTACATGGCAGATGCGGGGATGCTATTTATCCCCTGCTATACATGGCAGATAAAACCGGGGACAAGCAATACCTGGATGCGGTACACCACCTGTACAACTGGATGGAAGAGAACGTAAGCACTCCTGACGGCGCCTGGATCAATGAAGCGAAAGTAAACTTCTGGAAAGGTATCACTGTTTTCACTTCCGTTACACTGGCTGAATCCCTTATTCATTTCGGGCACCTGCTGGATAAGGCAACGGTAGAAAAATGGAAGGCCCGTTTGCTGAAAGCAGGGGAATATGTTTACAATACCTTTAGCATCAATTTCGGCAATATCAATTACCCTGTTTCTGCCAGTTATGCGCTGTGCCTGTTAGGTAAATACCTGGACCAGCCACACTTTACAGAAAAAGGCAAAACACTGGCGCATGAAGCCCTGGCCTCCTTTACACCGAAAGACAATTTCCTCTTCGGGGAAGGAAAACCAATACCGGCCAAAAGCACAAAAGGATGTTATGCGGTAGACCTTGGGTACAATGTGGAAGAATCCCTTCCTTCCATGGTCCTATATGCGAAGCTGATGAATGATAAGGTGGTAATGGACAAAGCGGTACAATCCATGAAAGCGCATATGGAGTTCATGCTGCCGGACGGCGCATGGGATAACAGCTGGGGAACCCGGAACTTTAAATGGACCTGGTGGGGCAGCAGGACCAGCGATGGCTGCCAGCCTGCATATGGTCTGATGGCAGACAGGGACCCGGCTTTCTATACGGTAGCCCTGAGAAATACCCGGCTGCTGGCACAATGCACATATAACAACCTGCTTCATGGAGGGCCCCATTATGTACAGCATGGCGTACTGCCCTGTGTGAACCATTCCATGGCACACAGTAAAGCATTGGTAACCCTGCTGATGCATGCCAAAGAAGTAAAGCCCTCCAAAGCCAGGCTACCAAGAGAAAGTGCTTACGGCATAAAAGCTTTTCCGGATATCTATACCTGGCTGATTGCAAAAGACAAGTGGCGCGGTACAGTGACGGGATATGACCAGGAATATGTAATGAAAGGCGGGCATGCCAGTGGCGGTGCATTATCCCTGCTGTGGCATGAAAAGGCAGGCACCATCCTGGTGGCCAGTATGAACAGGTACCAGCTGCAGGAAGCCATTAATATGCAGCCGGATAAAGATCCCAACAGTATGTGCCTTACCCCCAGGTTTGAAACAGGCAACTTCCGCAATGTAAATGACCTCAAGGCCACGGTGACCACAACACAAACAAATGAGCGCATCACCTTGGAATCCCGCTCTTCCCTGGTGGATGAAAATCAGTCACCGGCACCGGATGCCAGCTGTAAAACCAGGTATACATTTAGTAAGGATGCCGTACTGATCCATGCCAGCACCTCAAATAATGAGGCATCGTACTTTCTGCCGGTGGTGAGTAGCAACAACGAAAAGATCAGCATCCTGTCTGACAAAAAGATAGAGATCCATAAAAAAGGAGGATTGGTTAAGATCGAAGCGAATGCCCCGATGAAGGTGTTAGCGCGGGTCTTTAATTTCGTGCCGGGAGTGGAAGCACTTCCTATACAGTTCACCGCAAGGGATATTCAAATCAGGATTTCCGTATCTTAAGCTACATCGTAAGGTATCCTTACCAGCATTTCTATCTGGCCTTCTCCTGCGCCGGCAATATCAAAACTGCCTTCGTGGAGTTCCGCCACATAGGAGATCAGGCCACAGATCCGCTGGTCCAGGAAGGCCTGCAGGTTACCCGGCTCAAATGTTTTGATGGAAGAAGAAAAAGACTGATCGCCTGCATTGGCGGTATAGGTACAAGTGAATACGATGTGATCTGCTTCAAAACTGCATACCAGGGAGGGCGTTGTTTTATCGAGGGAGTTCCTGCGCATACGGAACAAGAGGTTCAGTACCAGTTGTTTCAGCAGGAATTCGTCCACATACGCTACCTCTCTTGTATTGTGCGCCTCAAATTTCACCCAGGATGCAAACAGAGGCGCATACCTATCGTCCCGGATAAGGTTCCTGAGCAGGTGCGCCACGTTGGTGGGCAGTCTTTTAGCGGTGATCGTTTTGTTTAAAATGTGCTGAATGATGCGGACATTCTGCATCAGGAATTCCAGTTCGATGACCTGTAATTTAATAGATCCTGTCTGCCGGCTGATCTTGTCGCCGGCAACAGCTCTTTCCCCATATAGCTCTATTAATTCAACGCTGGATAAAATGCTTGAAAGAATGGACCTTATTTCATGGAAAACGTCTTCTATTAATCCCTTGGTATCAGGAAAACTATTGGCTCCGGTGGAGGCTTTCATTATGCAACCCTTGGTTTATGTATTCAGTTTTGAAATAACTGCCCTTCCCCTGGCAGGTTAACGTGCTTATTAAAATTACGTTATTTATTCATAATTGTTCATTTCTGAGCAATCCCTTATCAAACAATTTTTCCAGCGAACGGTTCATTTCAAATCCTGAAATGGTGTCAATATGTTTCTGATGATGTACATCTGAACCAATAAAATGCACCAATCCTTCTTCCAGTAACTGCATGGCCACCTTCTGCACGCGGCTCCCGTAATATCCCATCAAAGATAAAAGGTTCACCTGCAAAAGGATGCCTGTTTCAAATAGTTCCCGGTATACTTCAAACTGCTGATGGAGGTACATATACCTTTCCGGATGCGCCAGGATGGGTTCATACCCTGCCATCTTAAGATCAAAGAAGATGGTCCTGTAATTGGGAGGATGCGCTACATAGGAAAATTCCACGAGCACATATTTTCCGTTGATGGTGAGCAGCGGCGTTTTGTCTGCCAGCAAAGTTTCAAAATAATCATCCATCATGTATTCTGCGGCAGCATCCAGTTCTATGGGAATGCCTTCTTTTTCTACCGCCGCCCTCAATACTTCCAGTGCGGGGAAAATAGTATCCGCGCTGTTGTAATAGAGGCCGGAGATCACGTGTGGTGTGGTGATCAGCTTCTTATAGCCCAATGCCGAGAGCTGACGGATCAGCGACAGCGAGTCTTCTATATGCTTTGCCCCATCGTCCAGCGCGGGTAACAGGTGCGAATGCATGTCGTGCAGTAACAGATCAGAACGCATTTTTCTCTCCTCTTATCGTATTCGCTACGGTTAAAAATATGATACGCAGGTCCAGGTAAACAGACCAGTTCTCCATATACCAGATGTCGTATTCCACGCGCCTGCGCAATTGCAGGTCTTCTGTGATCTCGCCACGGAAGCCATTTACCTGTGCCCATCCGCTGATGCCCGGTTTCAGGAAGTGGCGGATCATGTATTGCTGAATGATGCGGGAATATTCTTCTGTATGTTTCAGCATATGTGGCCTTGGGCCGATAATAGACATATCACCCAAAAGTACATTCAGGAATTGCGGCATCTCATCCAGGTTGGTTTTCCGGAGGATGCGGCCTACGCGGGTAAAACGACTGTCGTTACGCGTAGCCTGTTTGGCATTGGCTTCTTTATTCACGTACATGCTCCGCAACTTCAGGCAGCGGAATGTTTTGTTGTTCCTGCCGGTGCGGTGCTGGATAAAGAACACAGGGCCTTTGGATTCCAGGCGGATCAGCAATGCCAGCAGGGGGATCAGCCAGCTCAGGATGAATATCACCACAATGGAGCTGAACACCAGGTCGAAGATGCGTTTGCGGATGCGGTTCGCAATATCATCCAATGGCTCTGAGCGCAAAGAGATGATGGGCATGTTATGGAAGTAATCCACGTAGATCTGCCGGTTCACGAACATCTTGAAATCAGGCACAAAGCGGAAGTGAATAAAATGCTGTTCTGCTTCATACGCCAGCGTATACAGGTATGGGAACTGTTCCGGCGATAAAGTGGAATAGATCTCGCGGATGTTATTGGATTTTGCATAAGGCACACAATCCTTCAGGCCTCCTATCACCGGGTAGTAGGAGAGTTCCTGTACTTTGCTGTATTCTTCAAAATACCCTTCAAACTTCAGGTTACTTTTTTCTGCCAGTAAATTATCTGCCAGTTTCTTGGAGAGATCGTTGTAGCCGAGGATCACCATCTTCCGCTCTATTTCCTTGCTCTTAAGAATGGAATTAGTGACCCAGTAAAATATCAGGCGGCTGATCACTACCGCTGCTACAAACAGCAGGCAGTACATGATCACAAAAAAGCGGGAATATAAATGCCCGTATAAAAAGAGGAAGGAAAGCAGTACCAGGAAGTACAGCAGCAATCCCTGGATAGTTTTCCTGGCCATTTTTTCGTAGGACAGTTGCTGGCTTACGGCATAGATACCCGTAGTGTATAAGGCAACCGCCCAGGCGATGTTAGAGACCAGCAAAAAAGCATCGGCCCCGGTATGTTCCAGCAGATCATACTGCCGCCAGTTGAAGCCTGCAATAAAAAAGATGGCATTCAGGAAGACGAAGTCCACCACGATGATCTGGATCAGAAATATTTTTAAATACCGGTTAAGCATAATAGTTAATAATTGCGTTGAACAACATATTCTTCAAACCTGCGCATCACCCTTCCTATAGACAGGTGCTCTGCTGCATAAGCACGTGCCTGTTGTGTAACCTCCCGGGCTTCCTCTCCCACTGCCATACGGATGCCTTCATTCAATGCCTCCTGGTCTTCCGCATTCACTACCAGGCCAATCCTGTGCTGCTGCACCAACGTGTGCAGGCCGGACCCGGGGTTGGCCGTGATCAGGGCCATGCCGCCTACTGCCAGGATAGTGGTGAGTTTGGAAGGCATCACCAGGTCGCTGGCACTGGCTTTTTGTATCACCAGGTGTACATCGGCCATGTTCAGAAAACGGTTGAAGGTTTCAAATGACTGCAGGGGCAAAAAGGTTACCCTTTGTAATCCCATCTTTTGTGCCTGTTGCTGTAACTGCTCTTTATAAGGCCCCGAGCCGCAGATCAGGAATTGCAGGTCCTTCCTGTCCTGCATAGCCTGTGCAGCATACAGGATAGATTCCAGGCCCTGTTTCTCTCCTATAGCACCAGAATACAATAACACCTTATCTGTAGCAGAGAAGCCATATTCCAGCTTCAGGGCTGTTTTATCTTCCAGGGGATGGAACAATGCCGTATCAACCCAGTTAGGAAAAAAGAAGATCTCCTTTTCCGCCTTCTCTCCTATCTTCTGCATCATGCCATCTGAAATACTGCTTACAATGTCCGCCTGTTTCAGGATGTATCTTTCCACACCCAGCAGCATGCTGATAGCGCGTTTGGAACGGATCATCTGCAAATCCCTCGCTGCTTCTATCTGCATGTCCTGTATATGATAGAGGAATTTAGCTCCGCGGAGCTTTTTATAGAGTACTGCCAGCAGGCCTAATTGAAAAGAAGGTACTACCGCGATCACCACATCATATTTTTTACCGGGGATCAATTGCAGTAACTTGAAAAAAGCGGAAAGGCAAAAGGAAAGGTCCAGCAGGATACGTTTTTTACCCGATGGTTTAGCGGGAACATATTGCGGGCAGCGGTATACCTTCAGCTTACCATCCCGCAAAATCTCCTTCTTATACCAGGACTTTACCTTTTGGTAAGGTTGCTGTACTGCCCATTGCGGGTAATAAGGATAAGAAGTGATCACCGTACATTCATAACCGTTATCCACGAGCCAGTTGATCATTTCGCCATTGTATTTACCAATGCCTGTTGGCTCCGGTGCAAAATTTCCGCCTATCAGTAATAACCGTTTACTCATTTCATATTACGTTTACGAACAAAGGATGCAGGATTTCCTGAATAGATCTGCCATGCTTCCATATTTTTTGTGGCTACGGAATTCACCGTAAGGATAGCATGAGAGCTGCAGGTAACGCCGGGGCATACAACAGATTCTGCACCTATCCAGGCACCATCTTCAATCTTTATCTTACCCAGGCGGTATGGAAAATCAGGCAAAGTATAATCATGATTACCGGTGAGCAATAACACGCCCTGAGAAAGGCATACATGATCTCCGATGGTTACATCTTCCAGGTTATCTATCCATACAGATTCTCCTATCCAGCAATGGTCCCCGATCTCCAGGCGCCAGGGGTTCTTGATCCGTACTTTTGTTTTGATCACAAGGCCCTTTCCCACTTTGGCACCGAAGAGCTGCAAGAGCTTTCTTTTAAAGCTATAAGGCCATGGCAGTGCGCTGTTAAAAATGTAATAGTTCACAAAGTACCAGGTGAATACTTTCCAGCCCGGCCCTGCTTTATAATTGCCTACGTTGAATGTTGACAGGTCTGTTCTCATGGCTTAGAGAGAAATATTATAATCAGATCTTAGTAATGCTTTTAGCTTCTCTTTACTGGTATCCCCGTTCAGTTTATCCTCAAACTCTTTCATGTTCACATCCACCAGCAAACGGTACCAGTATCCCTGCATGAAGTGGAAAATAAAGCCCTTATATCCATCCATGAATCCAAAACGCAGGAAGTAGCGGAAAAAGAAATACATGGAAGCCCTCGCACCGGGGGAAAGCGTGGCATATACCTTTTCTTTGAGAAAGCGTTTTCGTTTAGCCTGGGAACTTTCGCTGGTGATCAGCCGTTCGTCTGTTTCCAGGAAACGGTATTTTATGTTCAGGAGGTCTACCATCTCCCGGATGGCGTAGTTATTATGTTTGTTCACCCACCAGTGAATAGAGTTCAGGTTGTGGTCTACAATATGTTCTTTGAATAACATGGTATCGCCGCCTGATAACACAATATGTTCATCCATCCAGCGTTGTTCTATACTACCCTGTGCATTGCGCCAGATACGCAGTAAGGTATGCGGATAGAAACCGCCGTAACGGATCCATTTATCTTTGAACAGCACTTTCCTGCGGATGTAGATACCGGTTATGTTATCCGGGATAACGGCTGTTTGAATTTCTTTGATCAATGCCGGTTCCAGGTATTCATCTGCATCCATCCGCATTACCCAGGGGGTAGTGATACGGCAGTTCTCCAATGCCCACTGGAACTGGTCCGCATAGTTCAGCCATTTACGGGTGAATACTTTTGCGCCGTACCGTTCTGCGATGGCTACCGTATCGTCTGTAGAAAAAGCGTCTATGATATAGATATCATCAGATACCTGCTTCATACTGTCCAGGCAGCGGCCAATGTGTTTGGATTCATTATAAGTAAGGATAACGACTGCGATCTTCATTAGCTTAATTGCTTGTACATGGTTACGTAATCTGTAGCCAGTTTTGTTTCATTAAAATCATGGTAGATGATCGCTCCTGCATCTTTGCGGATCCGCCTGCGTTCCTCCCAGTTGCTGTAAGCTGCTGTCAGCTGCGAGCGCACCTCTTCCACATCATCAATACCGGTGATCCATCCCAGGCGGTTCTCATCCACATATTTTGACAAGCCCACATGTTCACTCAGCAAAACCGGGGTACCTACAGCCAGCGACTCTACCACTACAAGTGCAAAGTTTTCGTTGTGAGAAGTGAGGGCGAACAGATCGGATTCAGCAAGGAAGGTGAATTTATCTTCGTTGTTCTTCCATCCTGCCCACTCTACTTTATCCTCCATTTCCAGGTCTGCCACTATCCGGGACAGTTCCCTGAGGTAAGTTTCTTCTCCTGAACCAGCTATCTGCAGTTTATAAGAGAAGGGTACTTTAGAGAGGGCGTGCAGCAGGATGTCCAGTCCTTTTTTCGGATCTATGCGGGAGAGGAAGCTGATCGTAAAGTGGTTGTTCTCTTTCCGGAGAAAGTTACCGGCAGGGAGGTCTACCAGGTTAAAGATGAGATCGCCCTTCCATTTTTCATTCACCTGCAAACATTCCTTCCATTCCATGGGAGATGAAACATGCAGGTGGGTTTTAGAGAGCAGGTATTTTCCAAACAGTTTGTGCATGATCCTTTTCTTCAGCTGGTTCCTGCTGTTGAAAACATAATCGCACATCATGCCATGCGGGCTCAGTACCGGCTTCACTCCTCTCATGGTACAGATCAGGGCAGCGCCCATTACCAGGAAGTTCCACCAGGAGTGAATATGCACAGCATCAAACTTTTTAACGGTAGTCCAGGTTTTACGCCAGAGTGCCGGGGAGATATGTGTATGATCTTTTGTGATCCTTTTAAAATACTGCACTTTCACACCCTCCATTAAAACAGGTTCATGCAAGGGCACATCCAGCTCTGTTTTACCATTTGCCGTAGTGGTATACACCGTCACCTCATGCCCTAATACCACCAGCCGTTCTGCTAACCGTGCAATGGTCACAATAGGGCCACCATATACGTAGGCTGGTTTATAAGAGGGAACTATAAAAAGAATCTTCATCCTGTTTAGAATTTTGCGCCTTTGTATGTGAGCTTCTTAAAGATGCCCTTCAGGTTCAATACCTTGGCCACCATTTCATAGAAATACCTGGAAACAGAAGTACCACCCAGGTTGAATTCTGCCATCATGCGGTGATGCTCATGCACCATTTTATCTGTTACGGATACGGAAAAAGAATTGCCATGCAGGCGGTACTCTCCCAAAGGCAAAGGCACATATCCTTTGATCACGCCGGGGTCCAGGCAAACAGATAAAAGGAACTTGGAGTCTGCCACATATTTCAGCGATTTATCAAAACCGCCGTTGCGGTCATAGATCTCTCTCGTCCAGAAGGAACTTTGCTGTGCAAAAGGCACCCTGCGGATACTGCGGATAGCTTTATGATTGAAGTTGACACCTTTGTAGGAGAAGATGATATTGCCTGTTTCATTGATGTAGTTCACATCGCCGAACACCAGATCACAATCTTCCTCTTCAAACTTCTGCACCACCTTTTCCAAAGCGTAGGGCAGCAGGCGATCGTCCGCATTGATATAGCAGAGGTAATCACCGTTCGCTTTGTTGAATCCTTTCCTCAGGGCATCGTACATGCCTTCGTCCTTTTCGGAGATCAGTACATCTATCAGGCCCCTTTTCCTTTCCAGTATTTCCATCGTTTTGTCTGAGGATGCCCCATCCACCACAATGAGTTCGTAATTCTTGTAGGTCTGGCCCAATATGCTATCCAGTGTTTCATGGATATACTCCTGCCCATTGTATACGGGAATAACGATTGATACTAATTTTGACATCGGTCGCTTATTGGTTTCTGAATTTTTTAATGGTAGCGGGATTACCTGCTACGATGGCATATTCCGGTACGTCTTTCGTAACTACGGCACCTGCGCCAATAATGGAATGTGAGCCTATATGCACACCGGGCAGAATGATCACCCGGGTACCTATCCACACATCATCTCCTATCACTACCGGCCTCCTGGGTGTTGCACCCTGTTCGCGCATGGGAATATCAATACGTTCGAAATTATGGCCGCCGGAGAGAATGCTCACATCCGGGCCAAACATTACATCGCTGCCAATGATGGTATCATTACCGATCCAGCAGTTGGTGTTCAGGCCCGTGTAATCGCCTATCTCTACATGTTTACCACTGCCAAAGTGTACATTCCTGCCGATCTTGATGTGCCTGCCGCTGCGGTGAAAAATGCGCGAAGCCAGGAAGGTGCGGAAGGACATGCATAATCCACCAATAGGCCGTGGGGGATCAGGCAGCCAGATGGCAATGCTGTAATAGAGATAGAGTAAAAAGCTTTTATACAGGGAAATATTAGACCTGCGCAAAAAGTAAAGGGGATTATCCCTGTACATTTTCACCTTGCCTGTTCTGGCGTCTGTTTTCTCGTGAAATAATGGTTGCGTTGACATAATTAATTATTATAGAGTGCCCATTCCGGCACTGTCATCTCTTTCAGTTCATAATATGATGTAAGCAGTATGGCTGCAATGCCCGGTATATACAGCCGCAAGGCCTGGAAGGGTGAGAACAGGAAGGTCCACATCAACCCTATGGTCATTAACACCAGTACCGGGTATAAGGCTAACTCCTGTCCGTTCCGGATAAGGTTGAAACCTATTTTCATCAGCAGCCAGAACAAATAACAGATGGCAAGGAAGCCCCCAATCCCCCAGTTCACCCAGGCCCCCATCAATACAGAGTGGCTGGGTACGAGGTGATCTATTTCCCTGGCGGATTGCAGGTTCATCTCTTCATCGTGGTACATCAGCAGGATCATGTAATACTTTAATGTTTTATCCGGTGCCCAGGAGCCATGGCCGAAAATGGGCTTGTCTGCAATGGCGGCGCCGGCAGCAAAAGTTTCCGCACGCCCTGTTATTAAGAGGCCCAGCGGGTTATATGGATTATCCAGCCTTTCCAACTGTTCTCTTGAGTGGTCCCCTCCTATTTCTCCATCCAGCACTGCCCTTACATAAAAGAAGTAGCAGATCTGGAAGAGTATGGCGGCAATCACGGAGAAGAGGATGATCTTTTGCCGCGAGATGGATACTTTACTGTTCAAGAAATAAATGATAGCGGCACTGATAAAGAAGATCAATCCGGTGGAGCGGGAATCCATGGCAAAGCACAACAGGCTGAAACCGACCAGTGAGGATAACACCAACTTCTGCTCTCCCCGCTGATACAGGTAATAGACCAGGAGGTACATGGCATTGGTTAAAATGGGTGCTATCTTGAATTTAAAATAACTCATATCCGAATCCACGATATCATCTGTATAGATGATGTTCTTGATCATGGTCATGAATATGAAGAATAAGATCGTTGAGGGTTCATTCAATGTTTTGAATAAAAAGATGAAGGACAACATGGCGATGATAGTACCGGCCCAGCCGCGGAGATAGTTCTGCGGTGTGCTGTGTACGATCAGCAGGTCCGTCACCACCTGGAACATCAACAGCAGCAATAAGGCTGCCAGCATCTTTTTCAGATAAGGATATTCGTCCAGGTCGCTGGGTTTGTAAGTGAAGGGCGTTGCCAGGATCACGAGGAATTCATTCAGCCATAACTGTCCTACTAAGGATACTTTTAAAGTACTTAGCATAGTGTACAGAAAAACGCCGGTCTTCTTCAGGTTCATTGCGGTAACAGTTGTGCATTAATGATCTCTTCCATTCTCTTCTTATTCACGGCTGCGCTGTATTCCTGCATAAAATCTTCGCGGAGTAAGGTGCCTAAATGCTGCCCCTTACCATTAAAGGTGAGCAGGGCGTTCTTAAAACCTTCCGCTGTATTAGCGATAATGAAGTTTTCGCTCCGCACCCCTTCTACTCCTTTGGCCGTGCTGATCACGGGTGTTTTGAGTGCCATGGCCTCCAGGCATTTTAAACGGGTACCACTGCCATGGAGTAAAGGAATGATCACGCCACTGGCCATGCCGATGAAAGGTTTTACATCCGGCACTTTGCCTATTGCTTTAATGTTCTTCCATTCTTCCGTTCCTTTCAGCTTTTTCAGGGCTTCTTTGGAATGCCGGCCTACCAGCAATAACTGGAAACGTGCAGCCAGTTCATCGTTCCATACATTTTCCACGAACCATTTCAACCCTTCATAGTTCATGTACATGGAAAAATTAGCGGTCATCACCAACACATTCGGATCCCTTACTACATCCAGCTCATACTCTCTCTCGTCCAGGAAGTTGGGGATCACAAAGAGCTTTGAAGGATCGATGAACGATCTGTGGTAGGCTTTATCTACTTCGCTCACCACCAGTACGGCGGCGGCCTGGTTGAAATATTTCCTTTCGTGCAGTTTTTCCACGGCTACCAGTTGCGACCTTCTCAGCTTTTTCACAAAACCCTTCGCAGGCACCTGCTGCGTGTGCAGTGCCTGCGCATTATGGGTGCCCAGGATTACGGGAATACGCCGGTTCCTGAAATAACTGATGTATTGACCGATGTAACCATAGTCCAGGAAAGCAAGATCTATTTTCCTGTTCTGGATGATCTTTTCAAACAATTGTAATACGGAAGCCGTGCGTTGAAAGTGATGCCTGCCTGTTAGCCGGTCTGCCAGGCCCAGTGCTTTTTCTTCATGCGTAAAGAACTCCACGCCTTCTATCCGGTACTCCTGCAGGTCCGCCTTTTCTTCATTACCGATGATGGCAAATACCTGGTGGCCGAGTTCAGACAGTACTTTCAGCAGGTAATAGCTCCGGAGCTTTTCGCCGCCGTTTTGCGGAAATGGAGAAATATTGGTAAAGAATAAGATGTTCATCTGTTAATTCGCTTTAGGTACAGCCAGCCGGGGATGTACTTTAGACATTACTTTAAAAATGATCCCTTCCAGTTTTTCCTTTTCATAAGGCGTTAAGCCCATGAGGCGGATAAATAAGGTCAGGCTCACCACTGTTATGATACCGGTACATAAAAGGCGGGCAAATCCTTCTTCCATGAAATAGTAAGGGACCAGGGAGAACAATGTGGCCAGTACTACCGGCAGCATGGCATTCAGCACTACCCTGCGCAGAAAATCGGCTACTGGCATGCCCGTATGCCGTTTTGCCGCGAAGATCCTGTAAGCCGTGATCACACATTCAATGAATATGCTCAATACCAATACAGAAGCCGGCGGCCATCCTGCTTTCAGCAAAAGATAAGCGCCGGGCAGGTTTAGCAGCAGCAGGATGCTCATGATCACCTGGTATTTCCCTATCCTTCCAACAGCATGTACCGCCATCTGTAAACCGGCAGACAACTGGTAAGCCAGGGAGGCTACAATGATGAGCCGGCAGAAGATAACAGTATGTTCAGGAATGTTATTCAGCCAGAGCTTTAACACAAAAGGCATTTCGATCAGTGCAGGAATGGCAAAGAAGGCCATCAGGTAAAAAGAGAACTTACAGGCCATCATAGACAGCATGATCATCCTTTCCCTGTTACCACTGCCTTCGCTTTTCACCAGTTGCGGGTTCAGGGATTGCAACATGGTCACTGCAAAAAAACTGAGTTGTGCGTTCACCTGGTTGGCAATAGCAAAGGCTGCATTGATCACCGCGCCAAAGAAAACGTTCAGGATCATGGCCACACCCTGTGTTTTAGCAATTACACCGGATGCACCTATCATACCCCAGCCGGAATAAGCAAACATTTCTTTCAGCAATTGCCTGTCAAAATCACGCACGCTCATTTTGCTTTCTTTGTATTTCAGGGCGCAGTACACCCGCTTTGCCAGGAGCAATGCTACCGTGAGCAATGCCAGCACAGCACCATACAGGATCAGCTTATCCGTTGCCACGTATTGCAGGCATATGGCAATACTGAGCTTCACCACAGATTCCAGGATGCCCAATACTGCCACGAGGAACATGTTCTCATGTGTATTGATGATCGCATCATAAGGAACAGATATAATAGTGAAGAAAGCACTCAGTGCCATAAAGTGAAAGATGAGCTTAGCGGCAGGCAATCTTGCTGCCGGGATGTTCAGCACATTACTGAACAGGTAGAGGCCCGCTATTTCCAGCAGGCCCACAACCACAATACCTATCGCAAGATGCAGCCATACACTGGAGTTAAAGGCAGTTTTCAGTTTCTGCTCATCGCCTGCTCCCAGGAAAAAGGACATATACCGCTGGGTGGACATGGTCATGGAGCTGTTCAGAAAAGACAGCATGGCCACAATACCGCTTACCAGGTTAAAGATGCCGTAATCCTCCACACCCAATGCATTCAGCACCAGCCTCGTTGCATACAATGCAATGAACATGGAAATGAGCATCTTTCCGTATAGGAATCCTGTATTTAAAACTACCCTGTTGGCTGCCTGCATAAAATTAACCGATCAGATGTTCAAACTGCGTCACCTCTTTCTTCCGGAACACTTCCAGATCAGCAGCTACCATTTCTTTCACGAGGGCGGGCAGGTCGTATTTAGGTTCCCAGCCGAGAACAGTTTTTGATTTGGTAGGATCGCCGATCAGCAATTCCACTTCCGTAGGACGGAAATAAGCAGGGTCTACTGCTACTACTTCTTTCCCTACAGGTAAAATGTATTCTTTATTCCGGCAGGCGGAAACAATACCTATCTCTTCCGCACCTTCACCAATGAATTCCAGTTCAATGCCCAGTTCATCAAATGCCATGCGCACAAAGTCGCGCACGGTGGTAGTAACACCTGTGGCAATCACATAATCGTCTGCCTTATCCTGTTGCAGGATGCGCCACATGGCTTCCACATAATCTTTCGCATGGCCCCAGTCCCTGCGGGCATCGAGGTTACCGAGGAATAACTTATCCTGCATGCCCAGTACAATAGCTGCTACTGCACGGGTGATCTTACGGGTTACGAAAGTTTCACCGCGCAGGGGGCTTTCGTGGTTGAAGAGGATACCGTTGCAGGCAAACATGTTATAGGCTTCCCTGTAGTTTACGGTGATCCAGTAAGCGTAGAGCTTGGCTACTGCATAAGGGCTCCTTGGATAAAAAGGCGTGCTTTCCTTTTGCGGCACTTCCTGCACCAGGCCATAGAGTTCTGAAGTACTGGCCTGGTATACCTTTGTTTTATTCTCCAGCTTGAGGATGCGCAGGGCTTCCAGGATGCGGAGTGTTCCAATGCCATCGGCATTGGCAGTATATTCCGGCGTATCAAAGCTCACTTTTACATGGCTCATCGCGGCCAGGTTATATATTTCATCAGGTTGTGTTTCCTGTATGATGCGGATGATATTGGTACTGTCCGTCATGTCCCCATAATGGAGCCGGAAGCGAACATTTTCGCTGTGGGGGTCCTGGTACAGGTGATCGATACGCTCTGTGTTGATCAGCGAAGCGCGGCGTTTTACGCCGTGTACCATATAGCCTTTCTCCAACAATAATTCCGCCAGGTAGGCGCCATCCTGTCCGTTTACACCAGTAATTAAAGCTACTTTCATTTGATTGTTTTTTAGAAGTGTTATAAGTATTATCCGATCGCGTTCATGACGGAGAATTGTTTTTTCACGAAGTCGCTGTAAGCGAGGGTAAGACCTGTTTTGAGGTCTGTTCTATGCCGCCAGCCTAACTGATGCAGTTTGGATACATCCATCAGTTTGCGCGGGGTACCATCTGGTTTGGAGGCATCAAAGATGATCTCTCCTTCGAAGCTGGTCACTGCTTTTACTGCTTCCGCGAGTTCCCTGATGCTGAGGTCTTCCCCTGTTCCGATGTTCACCAGTTCCCTTCCGTTATATTCCTGCATGAGGAATACACAGGCATCTGCGAGATCATCTGCAAAAAGGAATTCGCGTTTGGGTGTACCACTGCCCCATACGGTGACCGTATCTTTTTTATTGACGCGGGCTTCGTAGAACCTGCGGATCAGTGCAGGCAGTACATGGGAGTTTTCAGGATGGTAATTATCGCCGATGCCATACAGGTTAGTGGGCATCACACTAATAAAGTTGCAACCATACTGGTCCCGGTATGCTTCACATAATTTAATGCCCGCGATCTTGGCGATGGCATAAGGTTCATTCGTCTGTTCCAGGGGGCCTGTGAGCAAACTACTTTCCTGCAAGGGCTGTGGTGCCATGCGGGGATAGATACAGGAACTGCCGAGGAACATCAGTTTGGTAACCTTGTATTTCCAGGCGGCATGAATGATATTGGAAGCGATCATAAGGTTATCGTAGAGGAATTCTGCCCTGTAAGTATTGTTAGCATGAATACCGCCCACTTTGGCTGCTGCCAGGAATACATAATCCGGCTGCTCTTCTGCAAAGAAGGCATCTACTTCTGCCTGTGAACGGAGGTCCAGCTCCCCGGAAGTACGCAGGATAATGTTCTGGTAGCCCAGTGCGATCAATTTCCTTTTAATGGCACCTCCTACCATTCCGCGGTGCCCTGCTATATAGATCTTATCTGTTAGTTTCATCTCATAATAATTCCGGGCGATTCTCTTTCACCCATTGATGTAATTGTTTTATTTCCTGTCCTTTTCCCTTCTGCATGATCAGCAATGCGCCGGGGGTATCTACCACTACCATGTTTTCCACACCTACCAGTGCCACCAGCTTCTCTTTCCCGATCACCATACTGTTCTGCGGATCACTGTTGATGAAAACTGCCTGGTGATTGCTGTACTGGTAATGTTGCGTTAAAGCTTCCGAGAGGGCTTCGTAGCTGCCTACATCACTCCATTGCATATAACTGGGCACTACTTTCACACGCTGGCTCTTTTCCATCACGGCATAGTCTATACTATCTGCAGGAATGGCCTCCATTGTGCCGAGGGAAACGGTGCCGGTCTGCAACCATTCTTCTGCAGCGATGGCAGCAGCTTCGTAAATAGCCGGTGCATACTTTTGCAGTTCTTCCAGCATTACGCCTGCTTTGCAACAGAAGATGCCGCTGTTCCAGAGGTAATCCCTGCTTTCCAGTAACAGTGTAGCGGTTGGCAGATCTGGCTTTTCCACAAAGCGCAGCACATCATATCCTTTGTATTGTATGTAACCATAACCGGTTTCAGGATAGTTAGGCTGCAGGCCAATGGTAACAAGGTTATCCGCTTCTGCGAGTTCCTTTGCAGTGGCTATTGTTTGTGCATAGAGGTCTGGTGTACCGATCAGGTGATCTGCCGGCGTGATGAGCAACACCGTTTCAGGGGCTGTAACAAATGCCGCCAAAGCAATGGCAGCGGCCGTATTACGGCCAACAGGCTCAGCCAGCAGCATAGGGTTTTCTGCCCCTGCTTCCTGTAATTGTGTGGCTATCATGTGCTGCTGTTGGGCATTCATGATGGCCATAATATTTGTACAGGCAGTTCTGTTCCTTAAGTAAGTGAGTTGTAACAGGCTCCGGTCTTCAAACAAAGGCAATAGCTGTTTGGGTGTTTGCTGGTTAGACAATGGCCAGAGGCGGGTGCCGGACCCGCCACAAAGTAAGATATGATGCATGGTTCTTTATATATAAGTTTGTTCGAGGGCTTCGTCTACAGTTACCACTTCGTTGGCAGCGAGCGTAGCGATCATGGCATAACCCAGGCTATGGAGTACGGCCTTCACTTTATTCCTGCTCACTTCAATGATCCTTCCGCGATGATGCATTAAAGGGCCTGCAGTGATCTCCACCATATCGTTCTGGCGGATAGGTACTTTTTCCAGGGTCACGTTTTTGTGGTCCCGCAGAAAACTTTTGATCAGCTCAATTTCCTGGGATTGTATAACGGCAGGTTTACCCAGCCAGTATACAAAGTTCACCACCCCTTCCACTTCTCTTACCAGCGATTTCATGCGTTCCGGGATCCGTACAAATACATAGGAAGAGAACAAAGGTTCTTCCACGATCTTCCGCCGGTCGCTCCAACGTTTTTCCACCTGGTTTAACGGGCAGTAACATTCCACCTGCTTACGGGTAAGCGTTTCTGCTACTTTTTTCTCCGCTCTTGACCTGGTATACAGTGCGTACCAGGCATGCACTTCTTGTTGCATAAGGTTTCAATTTTTGGTTAACGATTAGTTGGTCTTCTTAACGCGGGTTTACCAAAGGCAGTAAAGATTCGGGTAGGCAGAGCTTCGCCTCCTCAGTCACATGAGTATGGTTTCACAGCTATGAGGCTGTTAATTATATATTGAAAATACTTCTGATGAACCGCTTGCGTTTACCGTTCTTCTTAGGTTCATCCACATAACCATATCCGTAACCGTAACCAGCTGCTGCTACGCCACGCGGGCGTACACCATTGAATACCAGGTTAAGTTTACCCACTTCTTTATTGCGATATAATTCGTCTATTAATTTGAGATGCAGTTTAGGTGTAACCTGCTGGCGCAGTACATAGAGGCATGCGTCAGCAAAAGGTGCCAGCAAACGGGCATCTGTTACCAGGCCTACCGGCGCTGTATCGATGATCACATAATCAAACATGGTTTTCAGATGCGAGAGCATTTCTTCCAGCCTGCCGTTCAGGATCAGCTCTGTTGGGTTAGGTGGGATCACACCGGCCGGTAATACAAACAGGTACTCATTACCCGGCACCGGTTGCAGCATCTCTGATATACTGTTGCGGCCTACCAGGTAATTAGTGATGCCCGGTTCCCGTTTGATGCCCAGCATTTTACTGATCATGGGTTTACGGAGGTCAAATTCCAGCAACACCACTTTTTTACGGATCAGTGAAATACTGGCGGCCAGGTTGATGGATACAAAGCTTTTACCTTCTCCTGAAATAGAAGAGGTGACCAGCAGGGTTTTGTTATCCCCATTCAGGCCGATATAGGAAAGCGATGTTCTCAGGGAACGGAACTGCTCTGCCACCAGGCTGCGTTTTCCATCTCCTATCACCAGGGCTTCGTTATTATCGTCGTACATGATCTCTGCCACAATGGGTGCTGCCGTTGCTTTTTCTATCTCAGCCTTTTCAACGATCTCCCTGTTGAGCATATCCCTGATGGTGATGATAGCAGCTACCAATACAATACCTGCTATAATAGCCATAGCAAGTACCGTCATCTTTTTAGGACTGAAGGGTACAGCGGAAGATTCTGCTGCGTCTACGATACGGCTGTCTGAAATAGCAGCTGCATAAGCAAGTGCTGTTTCTTCGCGTTTTTGTAAAAGGAAGGTGTAGATATTGTTCTTGATCTCTCTTTCGCGGCTTACTTCCACCAATGCTCTTTCTTTACCCGGCACACTCCGCAGGATCCCCATGAAACGGCCATTGGCACTTTCCAGTTTCTCTTTACCGGCGTTCAGGTTAGCACGGAGGCTGTTGATGTTCTCCATAATGCTGGGGGTAAGCTTCGCGATCTGGCGGTTCAGGGCTCCTAACAAGGGACTGTTCTCGCCTGTTGTTTTCCTCAGGCGCTCCCGTTCCATTTCTGTTTCGTAGAGTTTGGCCACCAGCTCCATCAATACCGGATCACTGAGGCCTAAAGTAGCGGGAACAATATTTTCGCCCTCTCCTTTTCCGCTTACATATTTTTCAATGGCATCCAGTACAGATAACTGCATGTTTGCTTCACTCATTTTTGAATCGTTCTCCTGCACACTTTCCAGGAACAGTTTGCTTTGTTCACTGATGTCTACAATCCCTTCCTTTCTTTTAAACTGTTCTACTTTTGCTTCTACCTGGCCCAGCTCCTGTGTTACAATGTTCAGGCGGTCTTCCACAAAGGACATAGTGCTGGCAGCTACCCTGTTCTTATCTTCTATGGCGGCGGCATTGTATACTTTGATCAGTTCGTTCAGGATGTCTTCTCCCCTTGCGGGTGCCACATCGCTGTATTCCAGTTTGATCACTGTACCCATTTTAGAAACGGGTGCTACGCTGAGCCTGCTGAGGATCACCTGTGTCAATTGCTTTTCGTCTGTGATCCGGAGATAATAGGTATTATCATCCGGCAATACGCCGGGATGCGCTTTGATGAGCATTTTACCCCATGGAGTGGCAACCGTGTCATTCAATGGATATGTTTTATCGTACAGGGAAACGGTTGCTTTTGATGCGTTGTAAACAAACGGCACTATTTCCGGTTTGCCGGGTTTGATCTTACGCGGTTCCAGGAACCTGAACTGCAGCGGTGCATTCTCATATGCGATCAGGTCACGTACTTTTCCTTTCTGGTATACTTCTCCATATAATTGCAGGTTCCTGGCAACTTCGGTAGCGAGTGTGCGGGAGTACAGGATCTGCATTTCGTTCTCAATATTCTTATCAGATCCAAAAAGGTCCAGGGAGGCCAGCAGGTCCTTTTCTCCCAGTTTTTTGGATTCTTCCTTTACCAGTAATGTGGCGGATATTTTGTAGGTAGCAGTGGCATATCGGAGATACAACATCGCAACACCTACGCCCAACGCAGCGGCCAGCAGAAATAATGGCCAGTACGACAGATAACGATACCTGATCAGCGCCATCAGGTCTATTTGTTCCTGTGGCTGCTTACGTCTATGGTTACTATTGAACTGTTGCATAATTTTTCTATTTCACCAACCGGTCCAGAACAATCACCAGTAAAGACAAGCCGCTTAACACGATGGGTATAACGGTACTTGACTTGCTGGCATTAGCTACTTTGGATTTATTGGGTTCCACGTAAATAACGTCGTTAGGTTTGAGGAAGTAATAAGGCGATGTGAGCATCTGGGCATCGTTGAGATTGAGCCTCTTTGTTATACGTTCCCCTTCTGTTTCACGGATCAGCAGCACATTGTCCTTCTTTCCATAGATGGTAATATCACCTACCATGCCCAGCGCTTCCATGATGGAGATCTTTTCACTCGTTACATTCACTACGGCAGGTTGTGCCACTTCTCCCAGTATAGTGACCCTGTAGTTGAGGAAACGGATGCTTACTACAGGGTCTACCAGTAGTTTCCGTTCCGCAAGCTGATTTTGAATGGTATCCGTCAATGCTTTTTTTGTGAGGCCTTCTGCTTTCAGGGAGCCCAATACAGGAAACTGGATATATCCCTGCTGGTTCACCAGGTAGCCGGCTACGGGGTTAGCAGCTGTAACAGCGGCGCTGTGGCCACCTGCTGCAGCTGAAGGAGTGGCTGCCCCGGGTGAATAGGTGTTAGGCAGATTGTACAACATGGCCTCCTGGGGGTTCATGGCGCTCACATTGATCTGCAGGATGTCGTTCTTTTGAATAACAGGTTCAAAATCACCTTTCACCCTTGCGAGTGCAGTGTCGTTCACATTATTAAAATATGCCGCTTTCTTTGTACTAACACAGGAGAATAACAAACAGCTGAAACTTAGCAGTAATGAGGTTTTAATAATAAAGAATGGTTCTCGTGTCGGGCGCATTACATCAATTTAATATTACTGTTCTTATATGGTTATGATCACAGTGCAATATTAAATCATGATAAAAAAATAAAACTTACTCAGAGAAGTACAAATAGGGAGATAAGGACGAATGTTACTACTTATTAAAGTAGTATTGCGGCAGCAATGCAGATTAGGGAACAAAACAGGCTGTTGGACCAGATCTTGGAGATCAGCTCGGATTTACTGGCTACGTTGAGCTTCTGGTATACTTTCTTTAAATGCTGGTTAACGGTGAATACAGTAACAAAGAGCTTTTCCGCCATTTCTTTATAAGAATACCCATCCTTCAAAAGTTGTAATAACTCGTACTCTCTTTTCGTGAGCCGGTCTTTCACACTTTCCAGCGGGTCTTTGCTAACATGATCTATCAGCATATGTGCGGCTTTGGGGGACAAGGTGCCACCCTGGTTGATGGCATCCAGGATGCTGTGATAGATCTCCATCAGCCTGCTGGTTTTTATAATATATCCACTGGCGCCTTTGCGGATGGATTCTATAACATATTCTTTTCCATCATGCCCTGAAAGAACAATGATCTTTGCGTCCGGGTAAATGCGTTTTAATTCTTCCATGCCACTGATGCCTGATTCGCCGGGCAGTGAGATGTCCAGCAGGATTGCTTTTACATCCGGGTCTTTGTAGGGAAGCGCTTTAAACTCTTCCATCGAGCGGCATGCAAATACAACTTTGCACTCCTGGAAATCTTCTAAGAACTCCTTGTAATTATTTAGTTGAAAGTGATTGTCTTCAATTATGCCAATAGTGATCATATAACGGTTAACGTTAAAGTGGTTTTCCTGCCGATATGTTTTGTCCTAACACTTATCAAATTTAAGTCCAAATCAGGCAAAAAAACGAAGGGTAATTTTAATTTATTGATAACAGGTCGGTTATATAGGGTCTAATTTTACTCATTTTAGTAATAAATATACGAAATTCATATTCAATGTAGAAATATATACCAGTATTGTGGGGAAGTTCCGTTGAAATAAAAATAATCTTAAAAAAGTGCCGGATTCTATGCTTATCTTACCTGTGCCTTTATTTATTCCCCGAACTAATGCAAAGACTTAAGACCAATCCTGCTTTAATGGCCCGCGCCATATCGAAAAACCGTATAACACTGCGATGAAGTCTCAGCAATATATTAAAGTTAGCCATCTGATGAATGGAATAAAGGAACCCGTTTTACTCATAGATCCTTCAGAGCTGATCGTACTAAAAGCGAATAATGCTGCCATAGACCTGCTGGGTGGAGGCAAACGAAAAGCGATCACGGACAAACCATTGCAGGCGCATTATGGTAATGGGCAGTTCCTTCCGGACACGATGTTCCCTTTGTTCCAGGATTCTTTTATTATTACTACTTCTATCCCCGGCACTAAAACGCTGATAGATTTCAAGGCGAGCCGTATTAATATTAACCGCAAACCATTCCTGCTGGCTATTGGCAAACCCGTTGAAAAAAAGCAAACTTTAAAACTGCAATTGCAGCACCTGGAGAAAGAGAAGTCGCTGCACGAGATGAAAGCTAATTTCATGTCTATGACCTCTCATGAGTTCAGGACCCCTTTAACAGCTATTGCTTCCGCAGTGGACCTGCTGGAAACGCGTTTGCAAATGGACGGATTGCTGAATAGTTTCTATCAGCATAATATTTCCAAAGTATCCGGGGAGATCTTTAACCTGAACAGCATGCTGGATGAGATCCTGACGCTCAGTAAGATCGTGTCCAACAACTATGAGGTAAAGAAAACAGCAGTAGATGTTGAGCAGGTGTTGAACTACCTGAAGTTCCAGTACTTCTCTGAAAGGAAGGACGAAAGAGTACTCAATGTGAAGATATCCGGAGAACCGCGCAAGATATATGTGGATAAAAGTCAACTGTCGAAGATCCTCACGAACCTGATCAGTAATGCGTTTAAGTACTCTGTGAAAAAGAATCCTTCTATCCAGCTTTCCTATCAGAAGCACAAAATGATGATCAGGGTTTTTGATTATGGTATTGGTATTCCGGCCAAAGACATTCCGCATTTATTTACTTCTTTTTACAGGGGAAGTAATGTGGACCATATTGAAGGAACAGGGTTAGGTCTTGCGATTGTAAAAACTTTTACGGAAATGAATAACGGCACAATTGATGTATCAAGCGAGGAGAATAAAGGAACCACCTTCACCCTGACATTCAGGTATGAAGACCATGTCTAAGCAAACCGTATATGAATAGAACGATCCTTCTCATAGAAGATAAAAGCAGTTTATCCGAAACGTTGAAAACGTTGCTGGAGTTACACCAGTTTAAAGTGATCCTGGCCGGAAACGGAGAGGATGGTATTAAGCTGGCGAGGCAGAAGCTTCCGGACCTTGTGATCAGTGATGTGTATATGCCTGTGGTGAATGGGTATGAATTACTGGAGTCTTTTAAGAACGACAGTACATTGAGCAATATTCCCGTGATCATGCTTACTGCTAAAACAGAGATTGAAGAAATTAACCTGGCGATGAGGAAAGGTGCAGCGGGATATGTGACGAAGCCTTTCCTGTTTAAGAATTTGCATGCAACGATCAAGAAGGTGTTAGTCTGAGTTTTTGCAGGAACCTTGCCGCGCTGCAGAGGGCGGAGGCTTTTTATTTTTGAGGTGTTGGGGGTTTATTGAATGTTGTTGTTATTGCTGAAGTTTTTGTTTTTTGAGTGTTTGCATGTTATTGCGGAGTTTTTTTGTTTTTTGAGTGTTTGCATGTTATTGCTGAAGATTAAACTTCCATTGTACTCCTAACATAAAACCCGCGTTGTTACCCAGGTCTCCCCAATCTACTGCTGCACCGCCGGTAAGTGTCAATGGCTCAAGTGGGGTTTGCCAGCTTACTTCCTGTAAAGTATACCATTGCGTGAGCGCAGGTTCAAAATGAGGTTCCAGGTAATTGCCATGGTTCTTTGTATAAGTGAGCAGCGTTCTGGCTTTCAGTGAATTGCCCAGCATATACATGGCACCCAGGTGTAAACCTGTTATCCTGTTGTTGACGATATTCCATCCTTTTCCGCTGATAGAGTCTTTTGGCTTCGACCAATCGAATGGTTTGATGTCGTTGAAATAATGCTGTGCTCTTTGGCGGTTGATGAATAAGGGGGTACCGATAATGCGGTCCTGGTATTCCCAGCCGGTTAAGTAGATGCCATTGTTGTAATAACTTTCCCTTACGTTCAGCGGGAAGAAGTCGTTCATCTGTTTGGTGTTCAGGTATTCTGCTGTGAACTTTAACAATTTGTTCTTATTGGAATAGCTGAATCCCAGCATGCGGTCTGTATTCTTAAATGTGATCCCCTGCCCTGTTTCAAACATGGATTGATTATACAGGTGCAGCTGCATGTTATCATTTTCCCAGGTAATGCCTCCCTCCAGTACACCACGATGGTCTCCAGGGCGATTGGGCCTGTACTCAGGGTTATTCACAGTACCATCATCCCCTTCTTTTCCAATGAACACATTCCAGAGATCTTTAAAGGAGCTTTTGATCTTTGGCAGGTCCGGACGATTCCCGCCCCAGAGTGCATAGTGTTGCAAACCGCCGTATAACTTCAGTTGCTTCTTCCCGATCCTTACGTAAATGGTTTTCTCATGCAGGAAAGCACCGGGGATGTATTGCTCTTCTCCCATCCAGCCATGGCTTATCTGCCCTTTAAACTGCAACCAGCCATTTGTAAAAGGTATATCTGCATAATCCGTTAAAGCAAAGCCCACTTTCGGAATCGGGCGTGCGTTACCGCTAATGCCCCATGATCCCGAGGAAAGGTCTTTATCAACTTCTCCTATCCTTTCTTCATAACGGCCTGCTCTGAATTCTAGTTTCTTATATCCTGCTTTAAGGAAACCTTCCTGGATGAATACGTCTTTGAACTGATTGTTATTATAGAGGTCTAAGCCGTAGCGGATATAGAAGTTTTCATTCAGCAGATGAATATCGCTGATCCTGGCATGTGTGGAGAGGTCTGCTTTTCTATCGCTGATAATGCCAAAGCGGTTAGAGACCAGCCATAGCGGCTGATAGTCTTTGCTGGCGATGGTACCAGTGGTACCTACTTTTACTTCCAGGGAATCTGTAAACTGGGCCTGTGCCCTGGAAACACCAAGTAGTGCAAAAATGATAAGAAGCTTAGTACCCTGCATGGCTGCAAGGTAGGATGATATTTACGGGCGGGACTTACTTAAATGAGTAGAAAATGAAGCGGATGGCCGGGAAAGGGTACTTATGGAAGGAAGTATACAAACCCTGCCGTGCCGGTTAACCAGCTTATCGGGTGACAATTCAAGCCTTCTATCTTCCTCAAATTGTCATGTCAAATTCATTATTTAATTTCATCTTATGTTCCTGTTAAATGATTTAATATTTTCAGTAGTGTTATTCCCGTAATGAGAGAAGGCCCTTGACCAAAATTGTATGATAAGTAAGCATTCAGACTGTGAGAACACCCGACTTTCTTCTTTAATTATTTGTGTTTGTTGATTCATGCAGGAATAACCTGTGCAATGACTGTATATAATATGCTGTGACCCGGCCCGCGGAGCGAAAGCCGCTACTATCCTTTTGTTTTTGATCATCTAAAATAAACCAGCTCAAATGAAACATTTCCTCTGCACTGCGCTGCTATTGGCGAGCCTGATAGCCATGTCCTGCAGCGCTTCCCGTAAAAGCACAGCGGCTGCCAGACAGGCGGCCACCAACACCTCCTGGATACAAATGATGGACGACCCGAACGTCAATTACTTTGAAGCGGTCAAAGTATTTGAAGCTTACTGGCAGGGTAAACCCAAACCCACTTCAGAACATGAACTGTTTTCCGCGGAAGACAAAGACCATGCGCTGAATAACAGCAGCTACAGTAATACACGCGATGCAGAAGACCCTTCGGTGAAGTATCGCTTCGAGTACAAGAAATTCCTTCACTGGAAAGAAGAGGTAGCACCTTATGTGCAACCCAATGGCCGGATCCTCACTGCGGAAGAACGTATTGATATCTGGAAACAGCAAAAAGGACTTCGTCAATAACCTTATTAACCATCATCAGCTAAACACATCCCATATGAGACGCACTTTCCTCCTTACCCTCCTGACCATTTTAGCCCAGACGCTATATGCTCAATCTAATCAACCCTGGACAGAAATAGGCCCCATCAAGTTCCCCATCAATCAATCCGGGCAGATCCATGGTATTGGCCGTGTAGTTCAAATTAAATTCCATCCCACTACCGCAGCGAAGATGTATGCTGTAAGCGCACATGCATTATGGAAAACAATTGATACCGGCAGAACCTGGTCTATTGTTCCCGGAACAGACGATATGCCTACAATGGCTTGTGCTTCTGTTTGTGTAGACAGAACGAATGAGAACATTATGTATCTCGGCACCGGCGATCCTAACTATTACAGCCAGTCATTAGGTGTTTGGAAATCCACCAATGGCGGCGCTTTATTCACGCGTATCGGTGAAAGCACCATTGGCACACGCATGGCGGTGGAGATCCTGCAATCACCTTCCGCGGCGAATACATTACTGGCGGCTACGAACGATGGCATATGGAAAAGCACGGATGCCGGCAGTACCTGGACTAAAACACAGGCTGATGTTAACTTTTGTGACCTGCGTGTGAATGCAGCATCCGGAAGCACTACTGTATATGCCATCACGCGGCAGGCTGAGTTTTACAAATCCACAGATTTTGGAGATACCTGGACGCTGATCCCTACCGTTAACCCTGTAACGCCCGGTAGCGGCAGCCGTATTGCGGTTACGCCTGCCAATCCTGCTGTGGTGTATGTGGGTTGCATTGGCAGCAATACAACCTTAGGCGGCATTATTTATAAATCAACGGACAGTGGCAATACATTCATCCAGGTCCGTGGAGATATTAACCCTAACCTTGCAGGCTACGATGGCAATTCCGGCGGGCAGGGCAATTACAATTTTGATATTACCGCAGGATGGAATGATGCCAATACCCTGTTCCTGGTTTCTCATATAGTCTGGCGCAGCCAGGATGGTGGCGTGACCTGGAGCAAGATGCAGGATGGCTGGTGGACAGAGATCCATACAGATATGCATGCCATCAGGTATCATCCATTGATCCCATCGCAAATATACAATGCGAACGACGGTGGTGTATGGATCAGTACAGACGGCGGCAGTCTCTGGTCCCCGAAATCTGATGGCCTTGCCTCCACAGAATTCTATCACATGGGTGCCAGCCATAAGACCATTGGTGTTATGGGTGGTGGCACACAGGATAACGGAGAAGTGTATTACAATGTCAATACCTGGTATACCAACCGTGGCGGGGATTATACGCCTTTTTATCAATTCGACGGACAGTTAACCAACAGTGCTTATTATGGTGCCACGCAACGCAGGCAATTGCTGACAAATACCACACAAGGGCTTGCATTGCCAGCCCCTGCTTCCGGCGCTGCGCGTATTGCATTTTCGAGGGACGTGAACATTGCTTTCACCGGTAATGACACCGTTTACCGTACTTCGAACCTGCAAACCAACCCTCCTTCCTGGTCTGCTATCTACAATACTTCTAAATCGATCAAAACGCTGGAGCCTTCAGTTAATAATGTAAACTACCTCTACCTGGTATTGAATACAGAATTCTATCTCTGCCAGAATGCGCTGGCAGCAACACCTGTGTTCACCAAACAGAGTGATGTGCCTGCCAGTATCAGCGGCGGCGTACAGATAGCTACCGTAGCAAATGATCCTAATGTGGTGTATCTCTCCTGTGGCAGCCGGATGTACCGTTCCACCAATGCCGGTGTGAACTGGACAAATATCAGTGGTACGCTTCCCACCATAAATATCCGCGAGATATTGACGGATACTACCAGTACGGATGAGAGCACTTACATTATCAATAACCTTGTTTATTATAAGAACAAGAATATGACGGACTGGGTGATCTATTCTCATGGAATGCCCTCCAACAGCCAGTATCGGGATATAGACATCTATTACTCCGGTGGCACCAAATTACTCCGTGTAGGTACTTATGGCCGTGGCATATGGGAAGTACCGCTGGCCACTACAGGCTCAGTACTGATACCCGGCGGTGTATATGAAATTAAATCAGCTGCTGCTTTAACCAGGAATGTGGATGTGCCGGGAAGTGCTACCGCCAATGGCACGGACCTCATCATTTATTCAGATGGCAGTACCAATAACCAGCGCTGGCAGATATCGCCACTGGGGAACGGGTACTATAAACTGATCCCCCAGCATGCTACGGGGAAAGCGATGGACGTGGAGGGTGCCCTTACTGCAAATGGTACAGCCGTTCAGATATATGACAGCGCTAATGTACCACAGCAACAATGGCTTATAGAAGGTGTAGGTGGCGGATATTATCGCCTGATGCCCAAACACGCTCCCGGCAAGTCGCTGGACCTGAATGGAGGCACTGATGCCAACAATACCAAGGTGCAGATCTGGGACAGCAATACCTCCAACGCACAAAAATGGCGGTTTGATCTGATCAGCAGCCCACCAGCACCACTGGCGCTCATGGCAGTAAATGCATCCAAAGAACAACAACCGGCCACTACTTATATTATCAGGTTATATCCCAACCCTGCCTCACAATCTGCCACCATCGAATTTTCCAATGCACAGGATGAAACCGCCCTGCTCACGGTTTCCAATACGGAAGGAAAAGTGGTGATGTGGCGGAAACAGCAACTGGTAAAGGGGATTAACAAGGTTTCCTTACAGGTGAATGAGTTGCCCAGGGGGATCTATTTTATTAAAGTAGATACCGGATCAGGGGCTGCTACAGAAAAACTGGTTGTACAATAATATAAATGGCTTTATCACATGAAAATAATCCTAAGTTTTGTAATCACTGTTACAATAACAGGAACTGCTTTAGCGCAACAAAAAGATACCCTTGCAGAAGTGATCGTTACGGCTAATAAGTTTGAAGAGAAACGCAAATACGTGGCAGCCAAAGTGGAGGTTTTGCAGTTGAAAGATATCGATCAATCACTCAGCAATAATACAGGCGGGCTTTTAGAGCAGAGCGGAAAGGTATTTGTACAACGCAGCCAGGCCGGTGGTGGCAGTCCTGTTCTCCGCGGATTTGAAGCCAGCCGCATTTTGCTGGTGGTAGACGGCGTGCGTATGAATAATGCTATTTACCGCACAGGGCATTTGCAGAACGTGATCACAATAGATGATGATATCCTGGACAAAGTAGAGATCATCTATGGCCCTGCTTCCACCATCTATGGATCCGATGCACTGGGCGGGATCATTCATTTCCAGACGCGCAAACCCTTACTCGCTGCTTTCGCAACAACGCTATCCACCAGGTATAGCAGTGCTTATGAAGAATACACGGGGCATGTGGATGTTAATGCAGGTGGCAGGAAATTCGCATCCCTTACATCCATCAGCTACAGTAATTTTGGAGACCTCCGGCAAGGCAGTAACCGCAATCCATTATACGGGGATTTTGGCAAAAGGAAATCATATATACAATCCATACAGGGTATAGATTCCATTGTAAAGAACAAGGATGAAAATATCCAGCGGCAAAGCGCATACAAGCAATATGACATCCTGCAAAAATTCCTTTGGCAACCTGCACAAAACCATAGCCATGAGCTGAACATCCAGTATTCCACCAGCAGCGACATTCCCCGTTACGACCGGCTTACTGATCTCCGGAATGGCCAGCTGCGCTGGGCAGAATGGTATTACGGGCCACAGGAAAGATTGATGGCAGCCTATCAATACAAAGCCAAAGCCCTGAAAGGCTTTTTCGATCAGCTGATGGCCGGCGTCAATTATCAAAAGATCCAGGAAAGCAGGATGCAGCGCGCTTATCGTAATGATGAACGGGAACACCGGGTAGAAGACATACAGGTGATAGCCCTGAATGCAGACCTGCGCAGGAGCATGGGCAGGAATGAGCTGAATGTTGGTATCGACGGTCAATTCAATATACTTCAATCCACCGCCTACCGGCAAAACGTTAGAACATCTGCCAAACGTTATGGATTGGATACCCGTTATCCCGATGGCAGTAACAACATGCATTACTCAGGCATCTATGCCCAGCATCTCTTCAAGATCATTCCCGGCAAACTGATCCTGAATGATGGGCTGCGGGTGAACTACGTGAGCCTCCAAAGTGAATTCAAAGACACGGCTTTACTCCATCTGCCATTTACCAGTGCCTCGCAGCGGAACATTACATTCAGCGCCAACGCAGGCATCATTTATCTCCCGGATGATAAAAGCAAATTCAGCTTCAGCATTTCAACAGGTTTCAGAGCGCCTAATATAGATGATATGGCCAAGGTATTTGAATCAGCAGGTGGTACACAATTAGTAGTGCCTAACCCCGATCTCAAGCCGGAGCAGACCTTCAATTTTGACCTGGGTATCAACCGCCGGTTCAGTGACTGGATATATGTAGAAGCGAATGCATTTTACAGCTTATTCAGGAATGCCATTATAACAGACCGCTTCTCGCTTAATGGCGCCACAGAAGTTGCCTACAATGGGCAAATGACACCGGTAGTGGCCAGCCAGAATAAAGCAAGGGCTGATATCTATGGCTTCCAGGCCGGGATCAATTTACGGCCTGTGGAGGCCTTTGACTTCTATAGCCAGCTAACATATACCTATGGCCGCTACCGTGGCAGGGATGATGTAAAAGTACCTATGGACCATATACCACCTGTGTTTGGCAAAACAGGGATCAGCTACCGTTACCGGTTCCTGGGCCTGGAGGCTTATGCTTTATACAACAGCTGGAAAAGAGCAAAAGATTACAGCCCTTCCGGGGAAGATAATCTTCAGTATGCCATGGCAGAAGGCATGCCGGCCTGGTGTACCCTTCATCTTTCCAGCACCTGGAAGATCAGTTCTTTTCTAAAAGTACAGGCAGCGCTGGAAAACCTACTGGACCAGAACTATCGTGTTTTTTCTTCCGGCATCAGCAGTGCAGGAAGGAATCTGGTATTGAAGCTCAAGGCAGAGTTTTAAACTATGCGCTATAGCTGAAAAGGGTTACAGGACTGCAAAAAATGCTAAAAGCCGCCTTATGATATGGGGCGGCTTTTAATTTATTTATGCAGTTGGGGCTACTACTTTTCAGCAGGCCCCATGCTTTTCCCGCCAGCTTTCTTCAAAGCATCTACTTCCTTCCTCAATTCAATTATATACAACATCTGCTCTTCTACTTTCTGCAAAAGCAATTTATTCATTTCACCTACATCTACGCCATTCTCCTTCACCTCAGCTTCTGATGGAATACCAGGCAGCCGCTTATATTGCAGAATGTGCTGCTCCGTCTCATATACAGAAGGTAGTTTATAGGTAGCATCAAAAACAAAATCCGCCCAGGATTCCTGTGTCACTTTCACCTTGCGGGCACCGATGGTTCCTTCTACTGCTAGTTTGTACTGGGGCTTGGCTGTGCCGATGCCTACGTTTCCCTTGTAGTTGATGCGCATCCTTTCCAGCAAAGAGTCCTGTATACTACCATCAGAAGTATACAGGACCAGATCTGTAGCCTGTATCAATGCATTATTGGCATAATAATTATTGATCCTTTCAGCGCGTATCCTTGCGCCGATCTGGTCTCCCACAATATCCCGCCAGGTACTGAAGTCGATGTTATAACCTCCTGTAACTGCGCCAACGGGTACATTATAATTTCCGGCGTCATGAGGAACTCCGAAGCGCATCCCATTCCCGGATATGGCTGCTATGCCAATATGGAGGCTATGACTGGGAGTACGGTGAGCAATACCCATATACCCGGTAGTACGGTTGATGGTAAGATATTCTCCCAGGTAATTCGGTCCGTAGGCAAAAATGGCAAAGTTGCTGCCCACACTCCCTACACCGGTTTCCTCTGTACTAACACCAAGGCCCCACCTTGGGTTACCTGCGTTCTCCATCATAAAATGCGCATTCCCGCCGGAGCTGGTTACCTGATTGGTCCGGAAATGGTTTGCCTTTCCGGTTCCATCGATATTAAAATTGGCATTTGCCTGTAAAGTGGTGGAGTTGGCAATCTGTGCACTGGCTGTACCGGTGATGAGGCAGATGCCTAAAGCGAGATATAGCTTCATAGATAAAAAGGATTGGGTTAAAGTGAAGGATCGAATATAGTAAATAAGTGGGGCCTTTCAGCTTGTTATTGACGGAGGGGCGTTATTGGTGTAATTGTAACATAACTTTAAAAGCCGCCCCTTAATACGGAGCGGCTTTTAATTATTTATGCAGTTTGGCAACATCCCCTACTATCTTCTCTCCTTCTGCATCCAGGAATACTTTGGCAGGTGTAAGCCCAACATAGCGTCCTCCTTCATGCGGCCGGGCCTCTATTACCTGTAAACCAACCAGCTTTCCGGATTTCACGTACCGGCCTTCCAGCTGCGTTGCACACTTACCTTCTTCCCCGGTAGGCAGGGCCAATATGCCTTTAAAATCGTTTTCATTGAACAGGCGTATTAATTCCTGCTGGTAAGGTCTTTCAAAATACCGGAAGAAACATTTCTGGGATTCGCCGGTTTCAACATGTTTTAAAGAGAAGATAAACTTCCGTTTGAACAGTTGCAGATCTTTCATAAGAAAGCTGTACAGATCATGGTATTCACCATTCTCTATCTCTTTTGATTGTAGCATGGTCTCTATTTATTTAGGTTCTCGAAAAACTCCTTAAAGGCCCGGGCTTCTGCTTCCTGGTTAACAGCCACCTCATTGCTCCCGAACATATTAGCCGCTTTCCCATTCACCGGAGGTACCTGGAAGATAAAGGTGTTGCCGTAGATGGTTTTGAATTTATACAGCCGGCGCAGGAAGGTTTTGCCGGCTTTCTTAAATGTTTTGGAATTGATCTTTATCGGCGCGCCGTAATCATATAACTCGGCATCTATGGGTACCAATACCAGGTCAATATTGATGGGATCTGGTTTGAACCCCACTACATAATTGTAATACCTGTAACGGCCATTGCCGAGATCGGGGCCCGCCGTCATATGTTTTCCATATGCCAGCTGGTAACCGTTCAGATCAGCTATGCTGAGCGAACGCATAAAAAGGGTGGCCATCTTTAGTTTAACTATTGCATCCTCTTCCGGCGAGGCCTGGAAAGCGGATTTGAGTTTCCCGAACAAGCTCATGGGGGCTGGGTTATTGCATGGTTGAAATAATGCGTTGAATTTCGCAAAATTTTATGGTTTATGCAATAGGGACAACATCAAGATAACATCAGTGATGGTACGATATTAACTAAATAGCCCAACGAAGGCTGAACGAACAGGTAACGAACCTGTGGTATAGGAGTACCCTATGTGAAACATGGGTAAAATAATATCAGAATAACGGAAACTGTAATATAAAAAAGGCGGTGTTCAAAACACCGCCTTTCCTTACCAATTATGGTGCAAAGCTCCCATAAACGGAGAACTCAGCAAGATGGGAATGCGGTGAGCCGGTTGCATTCCTCACCTGCCAGATCCTTATATATCTCATCACAGGTGCGCCTGCGATAGTGAAAGATTGTGGCCCTGTAATCTCAGCAAGGGTATAGTTGCCGTAGTTCTGCCAGGTGCTACCATCATCACTCCCCTGTACAATGAAGTCTGTAAAATCCTCTCTTACATAATCACTCCTGGAAGTTAACACCACCCGGTCCACTTTCACACGGCGGTTCATGTTAAATGCCAGCCAGTGCGGATAACCCGTTACCGGTGATTTACTGTGATTGGTATGCCAATAGGTTCCAATATCCCCGTCCAGTACTTTGGATGGAGCACCGTTAGGCTGCTGGCCTGTTAATTCATAAGTATCCGCTGTGGCCGTCCAGGTAGTACGGGCTATCTGCATAAAATTGCCAGGCATTTGCTGGTATTCCGTGTAGAAAGTATCTACGGCTAATGTATCAGGTGTGAATACAGTACGGTATTCAAAACCACTACTACCCTGCACCCCGGTAATGTAACTGGTATCTTTCTTCGCAGAAAAAGAAGCCGTTGCCGTTTGCCCGCCTACCGTGGTATAACGCACTTCTGTGGTACGTGCGCCATTTGTAGTATCTGCTGCTCCCCAGATGATGGTGAGCTTGTCGTCCTCCCCTATAGTGGCACTTGCAATGGCGCGGTTCAATAAAGATGCCTGGTAGCGGTCCCCGAATACGGAACCGGTGAGTTCTACGGGTACGGACTTATTACCATTCTCATCCATAGTTCTGATGGTATAGGAATAAATATTTTCCTGGAGATTGGTGAAGATATGGGAAATAGAATCCTGCTTGGGTGCGATCTGCACTTCCACGGAATCAGTAAAGTTATTCCAATAGATGCGTGCCTTAGTGATCTTAGGATCTGTACCTCTTTTCCAGGATACCATTGCCCGGTATTTACCCGGATGAAATTTAGCCTGGATGGGTTTACCGGGGTATACGATGCCGCCGGGTATAATATATTGCCTGTAGTTATCGTCCATCTTTTTACAGGCGGCTACTACCAACAAAGCAATGACGCCGATAAATATTTTTGTTCTCATATGTAGCTGTTTAAGCATTATTGAATCTGCCCCCAGAATGAAAGTTCTGCGATGGTTACCTGCGGGCCGCCGCCATAAGTAGCGGTGGTTTTGAAACGGACATAACGGTAGGCCTGCGGGATCTCCTGCACATCAAAGTCTTCTCCATTCGTATGTGCATAAGCGATATCTTCTGCACTTACTTTACCTGCCGGCAAACCGGATGGCTTGTATGACTGGAAACTGCCTATCATCGTCCAGTTAGTCCAGCCACCATTTGTATCCGGGTTATTACTTCCCCATAGTTCAAAGGATTTCACATTAGCGCCGGTATAGGTATAGTTAGGTGCGCGTTGGTGCATCTTCATCCGGCTGATCACCACTTTTTTACCAAGGTCTATTGTGAACCACTGCGGCGTTGATGTACTGTGCCGGGAGGCGAAGATGCCCTGGTCCACCAGGCCGTCCCACATCTTATCCAAAGTATAAGGTGGTTCTACGGGGATGGTTTCATCCGTTGGCAGGATCAGTGCTTTGAATGGTTTGGGTACCTTTTCTTCAAACAGTGGTGTGAGTGTTCTCACCAATGTATCAGATTTATTGTTCCACCTGTCCCGCAGATAGATGGCAAATTTCTTTTCTGAGGAAGGTAGTCCGCGGAAGGAAACAACGCCACCGGGAGCCCTTGTATAGAAAGTTTGCAGCGGTACCCAGATCCCGTTATTCAATGTATCTGCAATGAGTACAATGGCCAGGTTAGCTTCCAGGAGGTTCTGATAACGGATCTTCACACCACCGAATGCAGCTTCCAGCTTCAGGGAATCAAAGGCCAGGATCACAGGTGCCGTCAGGGGCTTCACTTTTAACACTACGGGTTCAGAGGCTTTCTCATTCCTTCCCACACTGTAGAGCTTCACTTCATGCTGACTGGTATCGCCATATCCTGCCAGCGCCAGCGTGTCAGTATAATAAGAGGATTTGGCTTCGTTGAAAACACCGGGTTGTATTTCATACACCGCCTTTACATAAGAGAGATTGGGATCTTTAGGCAGATCATAAGTGAGCACTGCTCCTCCGGGTGTATTCACGATCCTCACATTCGTTACGGGTGGGGGCGCTCCTGCTCCTGTTGCGTAATGGTCCAGCCGGTCTTCTTCCCTGCATTTACTGCAAAGGAAGATGAAACAGATAGCCGTGATAAAGTTTAATATCTTCATAAAAATTTACTTGTAGGATTTGAGTGAATTAGTTCCTTACCAGCCAATGTTCTGCACCAGGTTACGGTTGGTGATCAATGTTTCTTCTTTAATGGGCCAGAAATAATCTTTGAGCGTGAACTGCAGATTGAACAGTACTTTTTTCCGGTAGAAGAAAGCCGGATCGGATTGTTCAATGTCCCATCCTTCAATGCCCCTGCGGAATTCTGTCAATGCACGTTTCCAGCGGCGCAGGTCCCAGAAACGATGTCCTTCAAATGCCAGCTCTATCATGGTTTCCTGCTGGATGATCTCGCGCATGCCTTCTTTGGTAGTATACTTATTCGGGGTTTTGGAATAGTTATCCCAGGAAAACTGAACTGTTTTCAAACCGGCACGCTCACGTACCTTGTTGATGTATTCATGTACTTCCGGCGTGGGGCCATTCACTTCATTTAATGCTTCCGCATACATGAGGTACAGGTGTGCGAGGCGCATAACAGGCCAGGGATAAGAAGTAATAGTGTAATCATTCACTACCGATCCCTGTGTGTTCTGGTAATGCACCAGCTTCTTTACATAATAACCTGTTACAGAACCTTTATCCGGTTGTACTTTTCCATTGGGCTGCCCTTTTCTGCCTGCTACATAATAGAGGGCATTGGGACTGCCATCATCATAAAAACCTTGCCCATACCAAACGCCACCATCAAAACCAAGGCTGGAATAGAAACGCGGTTCCCTGTCGAAGTTCAGCGCGGCGGTGGTATATCCCTGGCGGATATTGAGCTTATGGCCATCCTGTGCAACGCGGGTGATGGCGGCAGACTGGTTCCATGTTTTATCTTCGGTGATGGGTACGCCTTTATCAGAATAGAACATTTCCACGATCTTCAAAGGCGGAGCCAGTTCTGATACAATACGGGGATTGTCTATGTAACGATGATCAACATTGGGAGTGGCTACCCGTTGAATGAGGTCTGCATTGCTTTGCGTATTACCCCAGATGATCTCGCTGTTCCATTTCTCTGTAATAACAGAACGGAGGCCCATCTGGATCTTTGTTGTATCCTTCAGCTGGAATTGCTGGAAGGCGGGATTGTAGGTATAGATCTTCATGCCTGCGGAGTGGCAGATATCGATCGCTTCTTTGCAGGCGGTAACGGCGGCCGACCATTTTTCCGTTACTACATTCGGATTAAAGAGCACTACGCCGTTATTGCTCTTCAGGGAAGCCTGGTCAGTATTCCCGTTGAACAAAGGGCTGGCAGCTGTGACCAGTACTTTTGCTTTCAGGGAATAGGCCATGGGTTTGGTGATGCGGCCCAATGCCCTTGCGGGGTTATTAATGATCAGGGGCAGGTCATCTTTGGCGATATCAAGTAACTGTACAATGTAGTTAAAGCATGAATCAACAGGATCGCGATACACTTTTACGGCATTCAGGTCTACATCTATCGGCAGGTTTTTCCTGATCAATGGAATAGGGCCATACATCCTTACGAGGGCAAAATGATAATAAGCCTTCAGGAAAGTGACTTCTGCTATCCATTCCTTCCTTTCCTGGTCTTCCAGGTCCGGTACTTTGTTTACATTTTCCAGGAAGATGCCGCAATCGCGTAAACCGCGGTAGAGGCTTACCCAGGAATTTTCGGAGAAAGGGTTCACGGTATTCTGCAAACCGCGTGCAATGTTAAACATCTGGTGATCAAACTCAGGGAAACCGGGATTGGTTAAGGCCCACATTTCGTCTCCTGCCAGCATGGCGGGGTCTTCCACAAGATTACCGTCCCGCGGCATATAGGAATAACAGGTGTATAGGTATTTTTCTGCTTCAGAGCGCATGGTGAATGCGTTCTCTAACGTGGCAATATTATCGGGTACCACATCCAGGTATTTTGCGCATCCGCCGAAAGCGAGCAACCCGATGAGTAGTATGATGTAATTGATCTTCTTCATGGTCATAACAGCATTAATTAAAAACAATGTTGGCGCCTATGTTGAATACCCTTTGTACCGGGTATCCTAAACCGTTACCAGCCATTTCCACATCCCATAATTTAAATTTGCTGAACAGCAGCAGGTTGGTGCCATTCACATAAAAACGGAACTGATTGGTGTGCAACCTTCTCTGGAAGCTGGCTGGCAGGGAATATCCTATTTCTACCTGTTTCAGGCGTACAAAAGATCCATCGCGCATAAACCAGGTACTGGGTTGTACGTTGTTGGCATTAACGGTGGGGCTGAGCCTTGGCCAGATGGCATATACATTCCTGTTCTCTTCAGACCAATGACTGTCTGCATATGCTTTCAGCAATTGTGTATTATTATTTCCCCCTACATCTCCATCTCTTTTAAAGGGAGCCGTAGCTACAGGATCTATCCAGAAGGATTGGTTACCTGCACCCTGGAAAAAAGCAGATACATCCCATTGCTTATATCCCAGTGAAAACCCTGCACCGTAGATGATCTCCGGCACAAGTGGAAAACCCAGCGGCACCTGGTCTGCATTGGTGATACGGCCATCTCCGTTCACATCCAGGTATTTGATATCGCCACCACCGTATGCTGCTCCGAATTCCTGGCGCGGTGAGTTTTCTGCTTCCTTATCATCTGTAAACAACTTCTCTGCAATGAAACCGAACTGCTGATTCAAAGGCGTACCTACACGATAACGCCAGCGTTCTGCATACTGCGGTTCCTCATACACCCGGTATTTACTCTTGGCATAAGTGAAATTGCCGCGCAGGGACATCCAGAAGTCTTTCGACCAGCTTTCCCGGTAATCCAGCGAAAGGTCTACCCCATTGCCGGAAGCTTCTCCCAGGTTTGCTTTGATAGGTGCGGAAAGGCCCATGGTGTTGGGGATGGAAGCACGCGTCATCAGGATATCGTCCCGGTATTCATTGTAATATTCTGCCACAAAGTTCAGTTTGCTGTAGAGGTTCAGTTCCAGCGCGATGTTCTGTTTCTTTGCACGTTCCCAGCTGATCTGTTCATTGGAATAACGGGATATGCCCACACCATTTTTGAACTCTGCCAGATCGCGTCCAAACCTTGCACCTCTGTTCCCGTCGTTCATGTTTACATTAGAGAGATAGAAGAAACGGTCCTGCGCAGATCCGATCTGGTCATTCCCCACTAAACCGTAAGAATAGCGGAGGCGCAGATTAGTGACCGTTCCTTTCAGGGGTTCAAAGAATGGCTCATTAGATATAGCCCATGCTACGCCGCCGGATGGAAAGAAACCAAAGCGGTTGGTTTTATAGAACCTTTCGGAACCATTGTAACCAAAGTTGAACTCTGCGAAATAGCGGTTATCGTAGGCATAGGTGAAACGCCCGGACAGGCCTACGTTCCGGGAAGGAAGTGATTGCTGGAGGTCTCCCGCATTGGCGTTGAGGCTTTGACGGGTAATGAAAACCAGCAGGCCACTGACACCATGTTTTTTAAAATCGCGGGTATAGTTCAGCATGGATTCCATGTAAAAAGTGGAATTCAGGATCTTGTTGCCTTCATTGTATCCAAGGTATTCCGTTCCATCATCGTTGATCTTGGATATGCTGTATTTATCAGTCAGCTGATCATAGCCGCTCACCCGGTACCAGAAAGGATTGTAAAAACGGCTGACATCGAAGCTCGAAGTGCGGTTAGTATTGACCATGGTGCGGAAGGAAAGGCCTTTTATCAGATCTCCGAGATCTTGTTTTACTTCAAACTGTGCCAGCATCTGGCTGCGGGATTGATCTCTGTATCCTTTCACCATATCTGCATATGGGTTCAGGTATTCTCCATTTTCTCCGTAGTTACCGAACATGATATGTTTCACATGGCGGTGTTGTTCATCCTGCGGAAAGTAGGCAGGAAATAATACAGGGTTAGCAGCCATTACTTTTCGGTACATCCATGCACCACCATCTATGGGGCCGGTGTAATCGTCAAAGTTTCCGCTGAGGCGTACGATCAGTTCCGTTGTTTTGGTAACATTGATGTTCACATTGGCACGGAGGGAATAGTTCTTGAGGTCTATATTATTGTTGAAGTTGTTGCGGTTATCAACTTTCAGGATCCCGTTATCCTTGCTGTAGGAGCCGGCTACATAATAACGTGCTACGTTGCCGCCACCGCTTACATTGAGGTTCACCCGCTGGTTCATGGTGTACTTCTTGAAAAGCATTTCGCGCCAGTCGTTTGCAGGATAGACCAGGGAGTTTTTACCTTCTGCGGTGTTGGCGATCTTCTCTTCCGTGTAGGGCAATGTACCCAAAGGGTCGCGGGTGAGTACGGCTTCATTGTGTTGTTTCATGAACGTTACCGGATCTGCCAGTTCAATGTTATCGGTGGGTGCAGAGATAGAATTCTCCAGGCGCAGGGAGATCTTGGCTTTCCCGGCCACTCCCTGTTTAGTGGTAACGAGGATCACACCATTGGCTCCGCGGGCACCATACAATGCCGTGGCCGTTGCATCTTTCATGATGGAAAAGCTGGCAATATCGTCTGGCTGTAAACGTGCCAGATCTGTTGTGGTAAGCTCAATACCATCTATGAGAATGAGCGGGCGGGTGTTGTTGCCAAAGGTGGTGATACCTCTTACAAAGAAGTCCGCATTATCCGCACCGGGTTCTCCGCTCCGCTGGTAGGCAATTACACCGGCAAGTCTTCCGGCCAATGCTGTAGTGAGGTTACTGGATGGAACTTTCAGTTCCTTTGGATTGATGGTGGTAATAGAGCCGATCACGCTTTCTTTCTTCTGGGTACCAAAAGCCACGATCTGCACTTCATTGAGGGCATTGGCGGGGTTGGGTTCCAGCTTTACATCCAGCGTGGTACGTTTTCCTACCACAATACGTTGTGGAATATATCCTATGAAAGAGAATAACAGTACTTCGTTATCGTTATTGATCTGCAAAGTGAATTTACCTTCAGCATCCGTAACGGCGCCGCGGTTGGTGCCTTCCACTTTTACCGTTGCCCCGGGAAGGCCACTGCTTACATCATAGATCTTGCCGGTAAGGATACGTTGCTGTGCTGCTTCTGCGGGTTTGCGTGGTTCATCCAGCGAGATCAAAATCTCTTCATTTAACGTGGTGTATTGCAGTGGCTTTCCTTTAAATGACTGGTCCAATACTGTTTTCAAAGGTGTGCTGTTCCCTGTTACATTCACCCGGATATCACTTCCGGCCACCTGGCCGTTGTACGTGAATTTGATTCCATAGGCATTGCTGATCTTGCGTAATGCGGAAGCGATCGGCTCATCCTTCAGTTGGATAGAGATCTCTTTTTTCAACACATCCTGGGCAAGTGTAAAGGTACTTAGGCAAAGCAGGTAAAATATAAAACACAATACTTTACCCTTACGTAGCAGGGCATACGTTTTCTTCATACAAATGCATGTATTAAATGGTGATGGAATAAGGGGGAACGAATTCTGGTTGACTTACTGCGTTCCTTACTTTAACATTTTCCTTTGTGAATGAAATATTTATTTCCTTTGGTGTTTACTTTAACACCCACAACGCGGCTTAATTTGCTGAGGAAGGTCTCTATGTCTTCGTTGGCTTTAATGCGCCCGTAGAACAGGCAGTCTTTTGCATCTTCCTCTATTATTATTGTAACATTGAATAAACGTTCCAGGTCTTTCATGATAATGCCCAGCTTCACATTATTATATTCCAGCTCTCCTTCCCTGCGCTGCAGCATCAGTGCGGCATCCGGATCATCTATATAGCTGAGGGTACCGGAGTTCTTACCGTAAAATGCTTTCTGCATAGGTGTAAGGCGTTGTTTTTCATTTAACATCACTGAACCGTTCAGCAGGGTAACGGTGATGAGGGTATCTTCCGGATAGGCATGTATATTAAACGCTGTTCCTAATACTTTGGTGGTTAATGATTGCGTATGGATGATAAAGGGATGCTGCGCATCGCTGCTCACTTCAAAAAAGGCTTCACCGGAGAGCTGCACAATGCGCTGATCTCCTTCAAACTGTTCAGGATATTTCAGCTCGCTGCATGGAGCCAGCCATACCAGGGTACTATCCGGCAGCCGGACCTTTTTACGTTCTCCCTTGCCGGTGAGCAAAGCTTTTTCCGGTACGTTACGGGTACCTGGCAGGAAGATCCTGGACATCACCAGGCCCCCGGCAGCCAATACCAGCACAGCTGCCGCCAGCCGCCAGCGATGAAACAGCGATACCGGCTTGCGCGTTTTGCGCACATGTTGCTTCAACTGCCCCAGCATCCTGGTTTTCAGGCGGGTGATATCCTCAGTGGAAGAAGCCTCCCAGGTGGCAGGCTGATCTGCTTCCCTGCGATACCAGTCCAGTAAGATCCCTCTTTCCTCTGTTGAAGCGGTACCATTGAGGTACTTTTCTATTAATGATAGTATTGTCTTTTGGTCCACAAAAACGATTTAGCAATCTTTAGCTGAATATATGTACCATAACTAAGGGGCTACCCTTGGTCTGCTGGAAAAAAAATAATTAAAGCTTGTGATCAAGGAGTAATAAGAGCAGTGGAGTGGCATCCTTCAGGTTGAGGCGGATGGTTTTCAGGGCTTTGGTGAGGTGCCCTTCGGCTGTTTTGGGGGAAATATCCAGCCGGTCTGCTATTTCGGCAATGCTCAAACCTTCATAACGGCTGTATTGGAATACGAGCCTGCATTTTTCCGGCAGCTGTTCTACGATGCCGCCCACATATTCTGTAAGGAAGCGGGCATGTACCCTTTCTTCTTCGTCAGCAAATACGGTGGCAGGGATAAAATTGTCTTTAATGATCTGCAGCTGGCGGCGCTGGCGAATGAGGTGTTTGAAAACGGAGAATTTAATGGCAGTGGCCAGGTATCCACCCAGGGAGTCGATCTGTACAATGTGGCGGCGGTTCCAGAGGCTGATGAACACTTCCTGCGTGATCTCTTCTGACAGTACCTGGTCTTTTGTAAGATTGAATGCGATAGCCATCAGCTTTTCCCAGAAACGCTGGTAGATCTCTGTAAAGGCATCTTCCCTCCCCTGTACGAGCAATTGAGCCAGATCCTGATCCGATAAATTACAATAGGACTTAATTTTGGCCACGTGAAGCGATTTAGCAGATATAGTTGGTTAAAGCTGAGCGGCTAAATCTAGGGATTAAAAATGAGAAAATCGGGAAAACAGGTAGGTACAGGATGCGGAATTAGAGGGTATCTAAAAAGGGCCGGTCCCTTTAGACCGGCCCCGGGTAATTACCTTTCGGGTACCCATAGTACGGCGTCCGCCACTACGGTGCCATCTGCATTTTCGTTGGAGAACTCCACGATGGCCGGGGTTCCTTTCTTCAGATCATAAGTGCCGATGGACACCCATTCCCCGGAAGTCTGGCCCTGCACCATCACGTCCTTTTTCTTCACAAGAATTGTTTGTTGTTGCTTGCCATTAAAAACTTTTATCGTAGTGGACGCCGCATTCTTTTTCACATGCGGGTAATAAATATAAGCATGGTATTTACCGCTCCTGAAATCATTTGCTGAAAACTGAACGGTGCGGATATCAGTTGCGCCGGAATCAACGGTGAGCATGTCTGGCCCGTAACTTCCGCCGCCTGTTCTTTTCCATGTGCCGTGTTGGATAACTGCGAGTGAATCGCGATTATCGATCAGGATATCCGGTTGCGCACCATTGGCTAATGGGTTCTTTTGTAATACATCCTTAATTTTAGCTGCATTTACCTGCTGCACACTTTGGTTATTGGCGATAGCGAGGTCTGCTGCAATGGCCGTGGCCTGCGCCAATGCCATAAACACCGGTTCCATGCGAATTGAACCATAAGCAATGTGCGTGGCGGATAAACAAACCGGTACCAGCAGATTGCTGCAATCTGCTGTTTTAGGGATCAACGCAGCATAACCTACAGGGTAAGGCGGGAAACCACCCACTTCCACATTCCCTTCATTCTTCACCATTCCATTCACCACTATACGTTGTGTATTGTGAGAATCCATGGTATATGCTGCCATGCCTACGGGATCAGTCACTACGGTTTTGCCGGTACAGTTTGCCTGCGTCATTACATACTGGCCTATCATCCTGCGGGCTTCGCGGATATATAACTGGGGAGACCAGCCGCCGTTATCTGTGTATTCATCTTTGGGATATCCCCACTTTTTCATGCTGGTACGCATCTCCTCCGGTACACGGGGATCGCTTGTAAAAAAGTATAAAAGTCCTTTGGTATAATCTTCGTGCTCCTTAATGATCCTGGCCCTCGTAGCATTATCGCCTTCCGGGTAATCATAGTTCATACCGATCATATCCGTAGAGAACCCTCCCCTGTTATTGATGTCAGTTTTGTTATTCGGCATCCGGCTCACGATGAAATAATCGCTGAGGCTTTGCTTTTGCGGTTGTGCTTTAAATAAACGTGCCAGCAACTCATAACGGGCAGGATCGTAATTATCCGGTTGGGTGATGGGGATGCTGTTGGCAGGATCGTTACTGAGGCAGATCCGGTAATTATAGGCCTGTACATTTTTATCTCCTGTTCCGGTTGCCTGCAAAGCAGCAGGACTGATCCCCCATAGCAAACCACTCGCCGGTACACCCGGGGTTTTGTAGGGGTCTACGCCGTCGGGGAATTGATGTTCATGCAATAACTGCACACCATTATAGGTTTCACCGTATTGGCTATTGGCTTCCCTGCCTACGGTGTAGGATACACCGGCTTTTGCCATGAGGTCCCCTTCATAGGAACAGTCGATAAACATTTTAGCTTCTACCACTAAACCGCTTTCCATTTGTATGGCGCTGATCTTCCTGTTAGTTTTTGTGGCACCGGAGATGCGCTGATCGTATAACACTTTCACTTTAGCCCTGCTGATATAATCCTGGAAAAGGCTTTCAGCCACGTGGGGTTCAAAGATCCATGATTCAAACTTTCCATAGTGTTTTCCGATACGGCGGTAGAAATCAAGGGATAATCCCCTGATCGCATATTTGTTGCCGATATCCGTATAACCCAGGCCGCCGGTAGTTAACCCGCCAAGGTGTTTACCGGGCTCCAGGAGCAATACGGAGCGGCCCATCATTTTGGCCGTATAAGCTGCTATCACACCGGCGGAACTACCGCCGTAGATACATATATCCACCTTCTCCTTAGCGCCTGCGGCTGCGTTACAGAATATCAGTATAGAAATGATCAACACTCTCATGATTGCAATAATTTATTTAGGTAAGCTGGATAACTTTCTTTCGTAACACTTCCGTCTCCGTTAGTAATGCTATCGCCAAAGCAAACGATCCTGCTTTGCGGGAGCTTTTGAAGAAGGATGTGTTCATATACCGCCAACCCTATGAAACGGTAGCCATTGGGAGTTGGATGGATGCCATCTGTTTTTTGACTATTAGCCTCATTCTGGATCAGCGAGTCTTTATCCAAACCTACCTTGCCTACTTTTTCAAAGAGTATTCCTAAGTCCAGCAATTCCGTTTTATATGCTGCAGCCAGGCTTTTGATGGTTTCGTTTACGGCAGCCCTTCTTTTAGCAGGCCCGTCTGTTCCATAGAAAGCAGGATCGTGACGGGTGAGCAGGTAAGGTTCATAGAAAGGCAGGATCGTCATCAGCAGCACTTTACTTTTGGATGCCTGGATCTTTTCTATGAGTGTTGCCATATTCTTCCGGTATTGCTCCAGCGGAATGTATTTGCGGCTGTTCATGTCGTTTGTACCGGCCATAAGTACTGTGAGCGCAGGTTTGTGTGCGAGGCAGTCTTTATCGATCCTTTTTAAAAGATCGTCTGTATTATTGCCCCCTACGCCGGCATTGATCACTAAGGGATCGTTGTATGAAGCGCGCAGGGTCATGGCAATGGTTGCCATGAGGGACGTGGACAGGAAAACTCTTCTATGCATTTACTCGGGTTTGGCGGTCAATTTTACCGTGGACGCAGCAAATATATCAATTGCATTTGGAACAGGCAAGTAGAGTGTTTCGTATTCCAGTTCGTTGTTCAATACATTAGCCGGGATATTGGTGATCATTTCAGAAGAGGGTACCTGTAAAGTTTGCGTTACGCCTGCCAGGTCTTTATACCGCAGCCGCAGGCCAAAAGTACGGGGATCCGCCACTACCCATTCAATACGGGTTTTGCCTGCGCTGTATACCGCTTTTTTAAAGAGCCTGTTCACGAGGTTACTGGTATAGAAAGCACCATACACGTCTCCGGTGGCATTATTCTTAATAGATACATTCCCTTTTGCATTATAGGAATATACATCAAAGCTATATGGCCCTTCCGCCATGTTGTTTAATAACACGGTGATGGTATCCACTCCGGCAGTACGTGTTACAGCTACCTCCATGGAATCCTGGCGCTGATTCCAGTACACACGGCATTTAGTGATGCGGGAATCCGTTTTCAGTAACCAGGTTAGTTTAACGCGGTTATTGCCGGGATACACTTTAACGGAATCTACTTTTCCCGGGTACACTATCTCCCCTCCCGGGGCAAAGTCTTTATAATCTTTATCACTTTTACCGCAGGCGGCGATAAAAAGTGCGGTGATGGTCAGTATGAAAATATGTTTCATCGATCGTTTTTTTTCTTTGATGAATAGGTTAGCGCAGCTGCCCGAATATGGTCATCTCTGCCATCCAGAAATAATCTGAATTACCCCATGTCTGTAACATCTTAATGCGGATATACCTTACAGGGGGGGCATCCAGCGGGAATTTGAACTCATGGCCAGCTATTGCTTTCAGGATATCATCATTAGAGTTGGTACCAATCGGAAGACCGGAGGGCTTCACGGTTTCACAGTCCATCAGTTTCACCCAGCTGCTGAAGCTACCATCTGCTGAGGGGGTAGTGCTACCCCATACTTCAAACTGATGAGGATCACCTGCGCTGTACAGCAGCGCCTGTTCATCCGTAGCACCCCTTGGGACAAAGTTTAAGCGGCTCAGTTTAGCCGTTACGCCCATATCAAAAGTGATCCAGTGCGGAACACCGGAGCCGTTGGCTGTACGCAACCAACTGCTGGAGCTACTTGAGCCGCCGGCGATCACATTATTCCACAGGTTACTCATGGGTTGATTGTTAAACAGGACGGCATCTGTCGGTAATTTATAGGCCTTGAACAGTTTCTTATCCAATTGCTGTTCAGCGAATGGTGTAATGAGCTTACCGATGGTGTCAGAGAGATTACCCCATCTGTCCTGCACATACAAACCAAACCAACGTTCCTTGTCATCAAAACCGCGGGTGGAAAAGAACCCGCTCTTCTGGCTGGTATAAAACTTATCTGCCGGTATGATGGCACCTCTTTCATCTTTGGTGAGTACCCCTATTGTGATATTGGAAGAATCATTGTTGACAAAACTGGTGGTGATACCGCCAAAATCTGCTTCAAATGAAAGGGAGGCCAGTGTTTTTTCTATGGGAGGCGTTAAAGGGTTCACCTTCACGGTAACAGGTGTGGAAGCTACTTCTGTACGGCTCACGGCATACAACTTCACTTCTCTTTCGTCCGTATTGCTAAAACCATCCAATGTGATAGTAGTGTTATAGAAAGTGGAGATCATTTCCATTTTCTTTCCCGTTCTGATCTCAAATTCCGCTTTTACATACAGGAGCTCCGGATCGTTGGGCAGCGTGTAGCTGAGTATTACTTTGCCGGGCAGGTTCTGCACCTGCACATTACTTACCGGGCCGGGGGCTTTGCCGCCTTCTGCCAGTGGTTTCAGTTGTTCCTCTTTGCAGCCCAGCACAAATACTGCAAGTAAGATTATTATGTTGCGCATTGTAGTTTCATTAAGGTTTTTAATTACCATCCGGGATTCTGCACCAGGTTGTTATTCACAATGAGATCATTTTCCATGATCGGCCAGAGATAATCACGTTTCCTGAAAGTCATGTTAAACAATGATTTCACGGTGTAATATTCTGCCGCGGTTTTGCCGCCATAGTTCCATCCGGTGATGGGCTCATTCAACACACGTTCAGCTTCCTTCCATCTCCGGAGGTCCCAGAAACGTGCCCCTTCAAAGGCCATTTCTATCAGGCGTTCCTGGTGTATGATCTTGCGCATGCCATCCTTTTGCTGGTAAGCGCCCGGATTGGTAGAGAACTGCGTCCAGGATTCCGCTACGGTTTTGAGGCCGGCGCGTGCCCTTACGAGGTCTATCCACTTCATTGTTTCTGTAGTGGGGCCTTCTGATTCATTCAGGGCTTCCGCATACAACAGGTACATATCGGCTAACCGGATCACGGGCCAGGGATAAGTTTGAAAGGTGATCTCATTGGCGTTGGAAACCGTCTGTGTGTTGACCAGTTTCTTAGGCCAGTAACCGGTGATGGAATAGGCCCATGCATGGTTATTGGCTATCTGGCCCAGCTTTGCTTCAAGGTATGTATTTGTGGTATCGCTGAAACGGCCGTGACCATACCATCTTCCACCATCAAAACCAAGGCTTGCATAAAAGCGTACCTCTCTGTCGAAATTCAGTGCTGCGGTTTGATAAGCGGGTTTGATCCTGAGAAAGTCTCCTGCTACGGCGGTTTTTATATTATACCGGTTCACGTAATCCCATGTCTTATCTTCTGAAATGGGTACACCATTTTTTGTATAGAACTGTTCTGCAATCTTAAGCGGTGCACCAAAGCTGGATAATGTACCTGTTTGTTTATCTCCTGTAAACAGGCGGGGTAAACACTCCTGCTGCAGGCTGCCTATCAGGTTGCTTGTGCTGGTCCATACAATTTCTTTATTCCATCTCTCGCAAACACTATTACGAACGCTCAATTCCACTCTTGTATCGTTAGAAATTGTAAAGGGATAGTTGGCGAGATTGAAAACATACAGTTCATTACCTACGGCGTGGCATTCTTCAATGGCTACTTTACAGGCTTCCGCTGCTATTTTCCATTTCTGTTCATCATATTGCGGATTGAAAAGGCTCACTCCTTCCTTTCCTTTAAAAGTACCATAGTCACTATTTCCATTAAACAAAGGACTGGCCGCTGTTACCAGCAGTTGTGCCTTCACGCATAATGCAATGGACTTTGTTATCCTGCCGGCTTCAGTGGCTTCATTATCGATCCGCGGCGGGAGGTCTGCAGCTGCTTCATCCAGCAAGCGGGCGATATAGTTTACGCAGGAATCTACCGGCGCCTGTTTCACTCTTACTTCCGAGGTGCTGCTGGTAATGGGAAGGTTTTTATCTATTAAGGGAATAGGCCCGTACATCCGGAACAGGAAGAAATGATAATAGGCTTTCAGGAATTTCACTTCCGCCGCCCATCTTACTTTTTCATATTCATCCATGTCCGGCACCTTACTGATATTTTCCAGGAAGGTGTTGCAATCCCTGAGGGCCACAAACATGCCTCTTCCTCCCTGCCCGCCTCCAAAATAATTGGAGTAGGGATTCACTACGTTCTGAAATCCCTTGGCTATATTCCAGGCCACTTTATTAACGTTCACATTGAAATCATTGGCCCATATTTCATCACCACCTAATATGGTGAGATAATCATATGAACTGACAAACCTTGGCTGATAACTGTAACAGGTGAAAAGGAATTGCTCTGCCGTATTGCGCATTCTGAAAACATGATCTACCGTTGCAATATTATCCGGTACAATATCCAGATAATGACAGCCAAAGGTGAATGGCCAGAGGAGTAATACGATCGATATTTTTAAGTACTTCATTAGATCTCTTTTTAAAATGATAACTGCGCACCAACATTGATCACTTTTTGCAGCGGGTAACCTAAACCGTTACCACCCATTTCCACATCCCAGTCTTTAAACTTACTGAGCAATAAAAGATTGATGCCGCTGGCGTATATCCTTGTTTTGTCAATCTTGTACCGTTTGGTGAATGTGGTGGGCAGTGTATAGCCCAGTTCCATTGTTTTCAGGCGCAGGAATGCTCCATTGCGCATGAACCAGGTGCTTATCTGTGTATTGTTTGCCAGGGGTTGTGAACTGAGGCGCGGCCATTTGGCATAGAGGTTCCGGTCCTGTTCAGACCAATGGTCATCTGCATAAGCCTGCAATAAAGCCCTGCTATTCACAAAAGGAGCTGTATTCGCGGCATCTATCCAGAAGGATTCTCTTGCGAGACCCTGGAAGAAAGCAGACACATCAAAGTTCTTCCAGCCCAGTGAAAAACCGAAACCATAAACGATCTCCGGCGTAGTGGGATAACCAATGGGCACCATATCCCGCGTGGTGATCTGGCCATCGCCATTTACATCATGATATTTGATATCCCCTGCTCTGTACTCTCCGAATCCCTGCGCCGGCGAATTCGCTACTTCTGCATCATCGCCGAATAAACGCTCTGCGATATATCCCCGCTGCTGTGAAAGTGGCCATCCTACTCTCGACAAATATTTCTCTGTGTATTCCGGTTCTTCATACACCAGGAACTTACTGGTAGCATAGGTTACGTTACCTCTTGCCTGGATCCAGAAGTTAGGGTTAAAGTGATGACTGTAATCAACGGAGAGATCAAATCCTTTACCAGTAGCTTCTCCCAGGTTAGCTTTCACATCTGAGCTGGGGCCTAATGAGCCACCCAGCACACCCATTGTTACGGGGATAAAGGCGCGGGTCATCAGGATGTTCTTGCGGTGTTCTGTGTAAACATCCAGGAGTATGTTTATTTTATTGAACAGGCCTATTTCCAGACCATAGTTGGTTTTTACGGCGGTTTCCCAGGTGATATCGTTATTACCATAACGGTTCACAAAAATACCATTGCGGCCATAAGTATAGGTTGTACCAAATACAGATCTGCGTGCACCGTCATTCATATTCACATCTGCGAGGTAAAAGAAGCGGTCTTCCGGAGAACCGATGGCATCATTTCCTACGAGGCCATAGGTGTAACGCAGCTTCAGGTTATTCACCACGTTTTGCAGTGGCTTCCAGAAATTCTCGTTGGATACGATCCAGGCAGCACCCACAGAGGGGAAAAAGCCAAAACGTTTAGACTCGTAGAAACGTTCAGAACCATTATAACCAAAGTCGAACTCCGCGAAATACTTGTTATCATAAGAATAAGTATATCTGCCGGAGAGGCCAATGTTGCGATGCGGCAATGACAATTGCAGGGAGCCGCCATTTGCCGTGATCTGGTTGTTCATCAGAAACACGAGCAGGGCACTGACGTTATGCTTTTCATCAATGGCTTTGTTATAGTTTAAAGAAGTTTGGATATAGGTGGTGGAATTAATGGTTTTATTTCCTTCTGTATAGTTAAGATATTCCGTACCGGTGGTAGGATTCAGCATATTCAGGGTGTAACTATCTGCATACTTATCGTAACTGCCTACCTGGTACCAGAACGGATTGTAGAAACGTTTCACATCAAAATAAGAAACGCGGGATGTATTGAACAGTGCGTTGAGCACCAGCCCTTCTGTGATCATTGAGAGGTTCTGCTTCAATTCAAACTGCGCCACCAGGTTGGAGCGGGTGGATTGCATATACCCTTTCACCATATCCGCATAGGGATTGATAAAATCACCTCCATCCCCGGCATTGCCGAACATGATATGCCTTACAAATGAATGAGCGGAATCCGTTGGATAATAAGCCGGGAATAACACAGGGTTGGCATAGATCACTCTCTGGTACATTTCCGAGCCGGAATTCAGCGGACCGGTGTAATCATCAAAAGTGCCGAATAACCTCACCCCCACTTCTGTTGATTTGGTGAGATTAATGTTCACGTTGGAACGCAGGGAATATGTTTTGAGGTTGATATTATTGTTGAAGTTATTGCGCTTGTCCACTTTCAACATACCGTTATCCTTGTTCAGCGTAGCAGCCAGGTAATAACGGGCAATCTTACCACCACCGGAAACATTGAAGTTGGCGCGCTGGTTCATGGTATAATCCTTGAACATTTCCTTCCGCCAGTCTGTGGCGGGATATACAAGCGGATTAGTCCCTGCAATGGTATTATCTATTTTTTCCTCCTGGTAAGGTAACTTTTCCAGTGGTGTACGTGTAAGCACGGCTTCATTGCCTAAACGCATATAGGTGATAGGATCTGCCAGCTTCACGTTCTTTGTGGGGGCAGACATAGAATTTTCCAGGCGTACAGAGATCCTTGCTTTGCCTTCCACCCCTTCCTTGGTAGTAACCAGGATCACGCCATTAGCGCCACGTGCACCATATAATGCAGTAGAGGTAGCATCTTTCATGATGGAAAAGCTGGCAATGTCGTCTACCTGTAAACGCGAAAGGTCTGTAGTGGTAAGTTCCACCCCATCTATGAGGATCAGCGGATCTTTTTTATATCCAAAAGTGGTAACACCGCGAATGAAGAAGTCTGCATTATCTGCTCCCGGCTCCCCACTCCGCTGATAAGCGATCACACCAGCCAAACGGCCGGCCAGTGCTGTGGTTAAGTTACTCGATGGTACTTTCAGCTCTTTAGGATTAATGGTGGTCATAGCACCTACCACTTCTTTCTTTTTCTGTGTACCGAATGCCACGATCACTGTTTCTTCCAGTTGGTTGGAAGCATAGGCCAGGCGAACATTGATCACATCCCTGCCGCTCACGGTGATCTCCTGTTTGTCAAATCCCACCATACTGTAAATGAGTACCGTGGCATCGTCCGGAACATCTAGCACATATTTACCATTCAGGTCCGTGGTGGTTCCCACGCTGGGTGTACTTTTCACCTGGATGGTAACACCCGGCAGCGGCATACCGGAAGTATCGGTAACAATACCTCTTACATCCTTTCTCGCGGTATTCTCGCCAATGGTGGTAATGGCAATGAGGTTCCCTTCCAGCAGCTTGTATTCCAGGTTGGCAACCGGCAGTACTGTTTGCAGCACTTTGAACACGGATTCCCCCTCCACATTCAGGTCTATTTTCCGGTCGGTCTTTAACTTCCGCTCACTGAAAATGAAGTGATACTTTGTTTGTGCTTCTATGAGCAACAACACTTTCTTCAGGTCTGCTGCCTGGAGGTTCAGGGACACTTTATCCTGAGACCGCACGGTGGCTGAAACCTGTAGCAAAGACAGCAAAATAAAAATGAAGGTCAGTTTCATAAACACGAATGCCTTTATTAGCGCATGCTGAGGCCTGAAAGCATACACTAAGTGCTTTTTTTTCATAACTTCGTAGAATTAGTAATTGATTAATAGGAAGCCGCTGTCCCTTAAATACGGCAACTTCCATTACATGCTAATGAGCGAGGGATGGTTAGAACATCTCTCGTTTTTTTTGCTACAGCAAAGGCATTTTATTTTGGTTAATAAATGATCACACGATCTTCTATAATTTTATAATTGAATCCCTCGGTTAGTTGTAAAGCTTCTAATGCCTGTATTAAAGTTTCTTTCTTAAACAGCCCTGTAAACCTCAGCTGTTGTATCGCAGTATTTTCAAATTGTATCGTTACATTGTACCAGCGTTCCATCCTGGTAGCAAGGTTGGCAAAGGATTCATCGCTAAAGATGAGCTTATTGTCCACCCAGGCGGTTTCAACAATAACGCTGTCTTCTTTCGCGAAGTAGGTGGCGCCGCTGATCACCGGTTCCCCCGGCATCTCGCTCACGCTATCCTGCTTGTTGGCAATAATGAACTTCTCCGCAGGTTTTAACCGGAACTTTTTCCCCGGTGCTGTTGCCAGCGCAACTTCCACTACCCCTGAAATAAGTGTGGCTTCGGAGGTACTGTCGTCCGGATAGGACCGCACATTGAAACTTGTTCCCAATACATTTACATCCATCTTATCCGTATGCACTATAAAAGGCCTTTCTGCATCTTTTGCCACATCAAAATAGGCTTCCCCTTTCAGGTATACTTCCCGCAGGCCGTTTTTGAAACGGGCGGGATATTTCAATTCACTGTCTGCATTTAACCATACTGTAGTACCATCCGCCAGTTTGATCAGGGAACGTGTACCACGGGTATTGTATTCCGAGGTTAAGGCCGGTTCTTTCAGGAGCCACAACAAGGCTGCGGCACACAATACCAATACGGCCGCAGCACCCAGCAAGGGTATCCACCATCTTCTGCTGGTGGGGGGCTTTATAGCGGGCCATACGGTAGCGTCCATGCGCGACACCAGTTTATCAAAGGCGTTCCTTGTTCCTTTTTCATCTCCTCCTTTATGGCTGCTATGCCAATAATGAACGAGTGCCTCGCGGGCTTTGCGTAAGGAGGGTTCAGCCAATAACATCGTTTCCAGCTCTTTTTGCTCTTCTGCTGAGATCTCCCCGGATAACTGACGGGTAAGCAACCAAATAAATCTGTCTGTTTGCATTTTTATGAAGCTTGCGCTGGTAACTGTAAATAAGACACCAGTTGGGGGGCAGGTTACGTACCAGGTTAAAAAAAATATTTTATTGAAGGAGTGCGGCCAAAAGAATGGCCAGGGGAAGTATGGAACCAGTGGTCTTTTGCCGGGTCAGGTATGGTTGCAGGGAAATATGGAGTTGTTTTACTGCTTTGAACAGCTGCGTTTCCACGGTCCTGTGGGAAAGGTTGAGTATTTCAGCCACTTCCCGGGGTTTGAATCCTTCTTCTTTAATAAGGCGGAAGATCTGGCGCCTGCCGGGGGGGAGCATTTCTATTGCTTCATCCAGGCGGGCCAGCAATTCCTTCCATTCCGTAGCGTGGGAGGGATCAAAGGAATGAATGATGCCCTGCTCCTCCCCACTATCTTCTGTTGAGATAACACGGTAAGCGGAGTATTTGCGCATGTGGTTGAGGGACTGATTGCGGATGGCGGTGAAAAGATATTTTTCAATATGCACCACTTCCCGGAAAGATTGCCGGCCGGTCCATAATTTAAGGAACAGGTCTGATACGATCTCTTCTGCTACCTGGTGGCTATGTACATATTCCATGGAAAACCTCACCAGCCGCTGATAACAGAGGTGGAATAACGCTTCAAATGATTTTTGATCATCATGCTGGCAAATGTTCTGCCATAAGGTAGAGAGATGCATTTTATCAGCCATACGTGGAAAGGGCCAGGGACATTCCTGCGCTCCTAAAGTAATTTTAATAAATTAATATTGCAAGTTTTTAATAAAATGAAGGGGGCGGCCTCTGCCTTCTACCTGTAATCCGGTAACATTTCCTTTTTCATCCTGTTTGAAAATGATCCGGACGTTCACCTTCTTACCGGAGAATTCCAGGGGGGTATTTGCGTAGATCTCAAAAGCAGGGTTGCTGCCAAGTTTTGCATAGAGCTGATCGTTTGCTGCAATGATCTGCAAGGTTGTACCTTCCGATTCATATTTACCGGAGAACTTTGCCAGGTCTTCTATCTTTATATGGGCATTTACCTGTGGCATTTCAAAAGGCTGGTTAAAAACAATCTTCTCTATATCATGCCACATTTCATTCACCGGCATCACGGATACATTACTAAGCAGGATAATGGACAAACTGTCTTTAGGATACACTACGTTAATAGCAGAACATCCAAACGATCCGCCTCCATGATAATAAGCATCGCCTTCTTTCATCCAACCATAATTGAAATCCGTGCAGGTATTATTCCACTTTAAAAGATCTTCCGCAGTAGTATAGAGATCGCCACTTCCTTTCATCAGGGATGGGTCCCTGTAAGGTGCTACGGTTAAACTGTCGCCCATCATGTGATAACCTGCTGTAAGAGGTGGAATGATGGAACGTACATTATAGATACCCGTGTTCTTCAATAAAGGAAGTTTAGCTGCCAGTACCTTTTCATAAGATGTTTGATATACCTTTTCCAGTATGCAGGCCAGCAGAAAATAACCCGGACTGGAATAATGCATCCCTTTGGGCAATAATTTCATTTCCAGTATTGCCTCCAGCGCCTGTTCTTTTGTGAGGGGCAGGCGGGATATGATGGTCCAATAGTCTTTGATCCCTTCATTATGCGGGATACCGGAGGTATGCGTCAATAATTGTTCTATGGTGATCTCCGGCCAACGGTTTGGGATATAGGAAGAAAGCGGATCCGTTAAACGGAGTTTCCCTTCCTTTGCAGCCTGTACAATTAACCAGGCGGTGAATGATTTAGTAACGGAAGCCACCTTAAACCTGTTATCCTTATTAATAGGAACATTTAATTCCCGGGAGGCCATACCTATTGTTTCCTGGTAAACTATACTGTCCTTTTTAGCGATCAGGAGCACCCCGCTAAAGCCCAGTCTTTCATGCTGTACTTCGAGGTATTGTTGCAATAACAGGCAGAGGAGTATATATTTCATATCCTGTTAGTTGCAGGAAAGGGGAAAACATTACAGGGTTATTTTTCTTTACCCTGGTTCTTGATCACATAGTGCAGCAGGGCGTAGTGTCCGGAGATATTCAGTTTGCGGGCAATGTTGTACCGGTGGTTCTCTACTGTTTTCATACTGATGGATAATTCTATCGCTATCTCCCGGGCAGTGAGCCCTCCGGCTACCATTCGGTAGATCCTGAATTCTGTTTTGCTTAACTTCTCCGCTACATCTACCGGTATCTCCAATGTTTCCATCGTCATCTGTTTAGATAAAGCAGAGATCTCTTCAAAACGGTTAAGACGTGCTTTTATACTCATCAGCAGGTCCTGCGTATTCAATGGTGCAGGGAGGTAATCATCTGCACCAAGGTTCATGCTGAAGCGGGCATGTTTCTGTTCCGGTCTGCCATTAAAGAAGATGAAAGGAATATGTTTCAGGCGGCGATTGCTGCGCATTTCAATCAGGAACTGGTGGCTGCTGCCATTACGCAGCTGTGCATTGCAGATAATTAAATTAGGTAAAAGGTCTGTTCCAAGTAGTATAGCAGCTTTGTTAGAATTAGCTGTAGTTGTTTCATACTTATGCTGGCGGAGCAGGAGCTCCACCTGGCGGCTGGCAGTAGGATCATCTTCTAATAGTAGTATTTTAATGATTTTGTTTTTCATTAATTGGTCTATGGTCGCCAAATAGCGAGGCCCCAGATCCAACTGATGGAAATGAGGAGGTGCTGTTGGACGATATCATTCAGATCCGGAACAGATTTATGTAGTCAGCGCAGTAGATCAAGGGTTTTCATATATCCGCTATAAGAGAGGATATAAAAGAGATATGGCTCTTGAAGTTTGATGTCTTAGCTGTTTAATTTACATTGTCACTGCTACACTAATCTATGGTTTAACAGGATATTTTACGTATCTACGTTGTTGCATTTTCAAGTCATGATCATATTTTTCCCTGCAGTTTTGTTTAACATAGTCTTTGAATCTCTTTGAGGAGGTTTTATTTCAGATAGGTTATTATTTTATTCACGTCTTATTTGGGGGGACGACGCTGGCAAAATTATTAAATCAATATAAAATTGCTGTGTTTTTTATTGGTATAGAGGTAATTCAGGAGGGGCAATTTCAAAAATGAGGGAAAACACCCAATTTCCCGGGTGTATTTCCTCATTTATCCTTTGATTATCAATATCATTTCTTTTTTGATGTATCCTGTTTGCATCTTTGCATCGCAAATATTGATACTCAGGATATAAAGCGTTTTTTACAACCATTCCTATTTTACAACCGATTCCCTGCTGAAGTTGGGGCTGACAAGTGTCAGCCCCAATGGGATATCCGTAAAAAAGAATGGGCTACGCTTAAAAGCGTAGCCCATGAGAACTTCTTACTCTTGTATTATCAAACTGCCGGTACTGCTGCTTTATGCCATTTCAGGTATGTAACGTAAGATGTTATCAATACCGCTAAAAAGATCAATGGTCCCATGCGGTTAGAAACAGGATCACCTGATGCAGTATGCGCTACAAAAGCGGAAACAAAACAGATCGCAAAACCGGCATAGGTCCAGTCTTTAATCCTGGCAGGAAGCGGCACTACCAGTAAAATAGCGCCGATCAGTTTGGCAATCCCCAATTCTATCCTGAAATAAGCTGGAAATCCTAAGTGCTGAAAACCCTGCTCTACGGCCGGGTCTGTGAAATAGGCATACGCGGAAAAGACCATCATGATGGCGAGTATTCCGGTAGTTGCCCAATAGGTGATTTTAATTCCTTTCATGCTGCTGTTTTTTGATAACACAAAACTATTTAACTTCGGTAATGAAATGATAGTAGTATACAAAAGGATAGTAGTAACCTTTTGTATAGTTAAAATTGTATATGATGGAAAACATGACACATACTGAATGTGAAAGAGGCATCGCCGCGCTGGAAGATGCGCTCTATGCCATAGGCGGCAAATGGAAACTGCGGATCATTAATGCTTTACGGGAAAGCGGTAAAAAGCGTTTCAATGAATTACAGCGGCTGGTGAAGGGTATTTCGCCCAGGGTGCTTTCAAATGAACTGAAAGAACTGGAGATGAATGGTTTTGTAAAACGGATCGTACATGCACAATCGCCGGTACTGGTAGAATATGAGTTAACGGAATACAGCGATACGTTGAAAGATGTGCTCTGCTCTTTAATTCAATGGGGGCAGGATCACCGGGAGAGGGTGAAAGGAATGCTGCATACCTAGGTTTTATTTCTGTCGCAATCGCCCCATTTATTGTCGCTTTCACACATGCATGTGCCGGACAGCAGGACTTATGTTTGCAACAGTAACTAAACCAAACAAACATGGCAAAACAGATCTATGTTAACCTTCCGGTTAAAGATATTGTAAGGACCAATGCGTTCTTCAGTCAACTGGGCTATACCTTTAACCCGAATTTCTCCGACGACAAAGCTACCTGTATGATCATTACAGAAGACATTTTTGTGATGCTGTTACAGGAAGAGTTCTTCAAAGGCTTTACGAATAAAGAGATCCCGGACACGCAGAAAACTTCGGAAGTGATCGTGTCTTTCTCTGCAGAAAGCAGGGCCGCTGTGGATGAACTGATACACAAAGCAGTAGCGGCAGGTGCTACCACTCCCAATGAGCCACAGGATATGGGCTTTATGTACCAGCATGGTTTCCAGGACCTGGACGGCCATCTCTGGGAATACCTTTACATGGATGAAAGTGCTTTACCTCCTCAGAACTTATAGTATTCTTTGATGCGGGCCAGGAAGTGATCCTTTTTTCTCCTGGACACTTCCAGCTCCGTATCATTGCTTAAAACAACACTCCCCCCCTCTCCTTTTATATACTCTTTAATGTGCAGCATGTTCACCAGGTAGGATTTATGGATCCGGCAAAAGGAGGAATCCTGCAGCAGCAATTCAAAATCAATGATGGAACGGGAAGATACGAGCGGTTTACCTGTGGTAAGGTAAAAGGTGGTATAGGTATTATCCGCCTGGCAGTAAATGATATCTGCCAAATGCACCAGCAGGAAACCTTTTGTATGCGGTATGCATACTTTCATTTCCTGCGGGTGCTGCATGTTCTTCAGGTTATATTTCAATACTTCAATGGAAACAGGGTTGGCAGCCGTATGCAATCTCCTCTCCACGCGGTCCACTGCTTTTATCAGCAACTCTTCATCAATGGGTTTGAGGATGTAATCTATGGCACTGAAACGGAAAGCCTGCAGCATAAACTCGTTGTATGCCGTAATAAAAATGATCTCAAAAGGGATTTGCTCCATTTCATTCAACAGGTCGAAACCACTTTTGCCCGGCATGGCAATATCCAGGAATAGCAGGTCCGGCTGCTGTAACACGATCTGCTTCTGCGTTTCGGCAGCACTATTACATTCCGCCACCACTTTAACGGATGGGCAATGCATTTCCAGGAGTTTCCGCAGCGTTTCCACACTGCGCACTTCATCGTCTGTGATAATGGCTCTTATCATATGATCTTCCATGTTAGGGTTACAATTGTTCCGGTTTCATCTGTATGGCGGTCCCCTTTATCGGTAAAGGTGATAACACAATCTGTATTATACTTCTGCCGCAGCAGCAAGATCCGTTTCTGGATATTTTCAATACCCATGGACAGGTGTTTGGTGGTACTGTGATGATCTTTTGTTTTATTGATACCTACGCCATTGTCCTCGATCTCACAGACCAGGTAATCTTTTTCTTTGGAGAAGGAGATCTTCAATTGCTTCTTTTCTTCAATAGCCTGTAAGCCATGCCAGATAGCATTCTCTGCCAGCGGCTGGATGAGCATCGGGGCTATCATGATCTCTTCTGTATCCAGTAAGGCATCCACCTTCATTTCATATTCAAAGTTCGTAAAACGGATCTGCTCCATTTTAAGGTAGTTATGCAGGTAGTTGATGTTCTGCTGCAGGGTGATAAAAGAGCGTTTGCTATGGTCCAGGTTTTCCCTGATGAGTTGTGCAAATTTGTTCAGGTAGCGGGAAGCATCTTCGTTCTGCTGATAGATGATCATACCCACAATACTGTTGAGACAGTTAAAGATAAAGTGCGGGTTCATCTGGGCGTGCAGGGCTTTCATTTCCATTTCCGTAAGCTGCTGGTTCAGCACGGCCAGTTCCAGTTCCAGCTGCAACCGGCCTTTCATTTCTTCATTTTGTTTTGCCTGTGCATCGAACTTCACGGCGGCGGCCCTGCGCAGCACCAGTTCCCGCCATTTCAATAAGGATAGTACGGCGGCAACCAACAACAACGTGGAAAGCGTTATGAACCACCAGGTATTCCAGAAAGGCGGATGAATGATAATGAGCAGCTGTTTGGTTTTTTCATCCTGGTTCCTGTCCAGCGCCTTAATGTACAAAGTGTATTTACCCGGCGAAAGGCTGGTCATATTGATGGTACGCTGGTTCCGCAAAGGCACCCAGGAAGTGCTTTCATTCAAACGGTAATAGAAATGATAACTGGAGGTATTGTTATAATTGATCAGGGTGAAGCGGATGGACAGGTTGTTCTGTTTATAAGGAAATTCTACGGTATCGCCGGGATAATGCACCAGGGCATTGGGCGCAGCCACCTGCTCTATCAGGATGTTGTTATTGTTCCGTACTACAGGCTCTGCAGAAGGCCGGAAGCGGATCAGGTATTTTGCCAGCAGCGCATAACATTGGTCTGCGGCTTCGTCATAAAAGATATACCGTGCACTGGGTCTTCCCTCGGGAATACCATCCTTTGTACCATAGATATTTGAACTGCCTGTTTGCAGATTGATATTTCCTATCTGGTTACTGGGCGTGGAGAACCAGATCTTACCCGCCACTTCTTTATTAGAGAGGCTCACGAGGGCATTAAAAGAAACGCCATCCAAAAGGGAATGGCCGATGAAACGTTTTTCTTTGATCCGGTATTCCTGTAATCCATTCTCAAAGCTGTGCAGCCAGAGAGAACCACGACTGTCTGCCGTAATGGAGAGGATATTGTCTTCGTCTTTATTCAGTCCGTTATACCGGTTCATCAATGTATCAAAACGGTGGGTCTTGTAGTTCCAGCGGGCAAGGCCATAACCTGATAACCAGGCATCGCCGTAGGCATCATATACCACCTGCTTTGGTCTTTCGAATGGCAACCTGGGATTGGTGGTATTGGTGTAGCAGGTGAACTGCCGTGTATGTATATTATATTTCGCTACCACGCCTCCCCATGGCCGTATCATCCAGGTATCGCCATTTTCCATCACAGGATTTAATGCAACACGGCCATGCTGCAATGGTTCCGGCAATGCTACTTTTCCACTGTGGTAATTTTTTGTATCCAGCCAGGTAATGCCATCGTTGGTGCCTATCCATAAAGTATCCGGGTAATAACATTGAATGGAAGGGTTCTCATCGTAGTTAATATGATATCCCGGCAGTGTGACCTTCTTTATTACTTTCATGGTAGCGGTATCCACTACGGTGATATGTGGCTGCCTGGCTGCTTTGGCCAGGTATAAACGATCTTTATAACGGGTGAGGTAACAGAAATAAGAATACCCTTCTGCCGCATAATCGTTCAGCATGTAAGAAGTGAATAAAGGCTGTTCCTTTTTTTCATACAGCAGTCCGTTGGATGTACCAACCCAAAGCCGCTCTTCCTTATCCATAAAAAGATAGTTACACTTATATCCTTTCAGCGATCTGTTTTCATCAAAAATAACAACTCCTGTTTGTTCATTCAATTCAAAGGTATAGTACCCGGAGCCGCCGGATGTAATGGCAAAGCGGCCTTTGCTCAGGGGAAAGATCCTGCTGTCTTCAGACAGATCATCGTGGATCACTGATGGCATAGCGCTTACTTTGACTTTCCCGTTTTCGGCATTGTAATAAGTGAAGCTCCGCTGCCGGCTGTGTACCAGCATAAAACGCACGGAATCCATCTGGTAACGGGCTATCCAGTCTTCTCCCGGCGGATAAAATGCAGACCATTCAGCTGGTAATGCCGTTCTGTAACGGACGAATGTATTTGTTGCAGGGATATAAAGGGATACGCCTTCATCTTTCGTAAACAACAATGCATTATGGTCTGGCAACAGAAAGATGTTCCGGCCGTAATTCACCATTTCCGATCCGGAATACCCGCCGCGCAAACGGTTGTAAGCATATGCCAGGCCACCATTCGCATGCATTACATAAAAACCTACGGAAGTACTGATGGCAAAGGCGCCATTCTTTAGTTTCACCACATCCGTCAGGCGGTTGGGATTGGCGGGGGTCCTTTCTGTTTCCGGCAGCAGGTAGTTCCTGCGTGCGAGTGTGGTGGTATTTACCTGCTGCAGGCCCTTTTGCGTAAGTACCAGTATTTCATGCAGCCCCGTTCTTTTCAACTCCAATACATGGTTACCGGGAATGCTATAGCTGCTGGTATCATGATAAAAACTCTGGAATACATTGCCGTCAAAACGGTTCAGGCCATTCTCCGTACCCAGCCAGATATACCCCAGATCGTCCTGCGTGATACAGAAAACGTTGTTGTCGGATAATCCCTGCTGTACGGTGTACCGTTCAAAAGAAGAAGCCTGTAGCTGAGCATGGGCTACACAACCATACAAGATAAGGCAGCAGATGAGGAACTGTTTTTTCATGGGGTTACGAAAGCTCTTGTAAAGCTACAATAAATATAAATCCCTGAAAACCCTTTACAAGAAGATATTTACCGGTATCAGCCAAAACCTGCCTTTCCCGGTTTTGCATTATAAGAAACGAAAATTAGCGAATACTTTCGATGCTGAAGAACAGATACTGGTAACCCCAAAAAAGAATTTTATGGAATCGCCTTTCCTGCATTTCCCCAATCTCGAAAGAGAGGTGAATGCCGAACCGCTTCCCGTTGTAAAGGAAACCTACACGGAAAGCCCCTTTCTCAATGTCAATAAGCTCTATGGCAAACCCCAGGGCTTTGATAAAAAAGCCGAAGCTTATGTGACCATCATGAATGAACTCCACGATGATGAGTTTAATGAGCAGATGGAGGACCTGTTGAATGAGATGAAAGATTTCCGTGAGAAATACGTTTCACGGGATGGCTACATGAACAATGAAGTATATACCCGCCAGCTTACCCAAAGCTATTATCAGCCCATGATACGGGAGATGAACAGTTATTTCGACAAGTTGGTGCAATATGGTCATGAAGTGGATAATAATCTTCGTACCGTTACAGACCTTGAAACACTGTTCTCCGATCATGAGTTCAACGGAACGGACCTCACGGATGTGCAGGAACAATTCCTGGGTGGTCTTAAAAAGGCTTTTAAAAAAGTGGTGGGTGTAGCAAAAAAAGTAGGCAAAGGTGCTATCGCCGCAGGCAAGTTTGTAGCGAAAGCAGCACTGGGTCCTATCCTCAGCCGGATCACCGGGATCTTTAAAAAGTTCCTGGCTGGCGTACTCAAAGATGGTATTAACCTGCTGCCCGGAAAATACAGGACCCTTGCGCAATCACTGGCAGGCAAGTTACTGCCTGCCAGCATGCGCCCTCAGCCAGCACCTGTTGCACCTGTAGCACCTGTTGCGCCGGAACCGGATTCCACCAGGGATATTGCAGAAGATATCCAGGATGGTATGAATGCCGCCACCGCACAGGTACTGACAGCAGAAAATGAAATGGAATGGCAATTGATGGAAGCGGAGCTGGACCAGTCCCTGGATGAAGCACCGGAGGAAAACATGGAAGTGCTTTCCGCCGCCAGGCAACGTTTCGTGCAGCAGTTGAATGAACTGGAAGATGGTGATAATCCGCAACCGGCAGTTGAACAATTTGCCCCCATCGTTACCACCGCGCTGAAATTTGCACTGCCGCTCATCGGCAGAGAAAGAGTGAAAGGCTGGCTCACTTCCCTCATCAGTAAATTAATAACCCCCTTTATTGGAAAAGACAATTCCCAGATGCTTTCCCGTTTAATGGTAGACAAAGGTTTTACCATGCTGAACCTGGAAACCGCGGAAAGGAATGCGGGCACTACTGCCATTGCGGAAGTAGTAGAGAACACTATACGGCAGGTACCGGAGTTTCCTTCATATGTGCTGGAAGACAGGCAGCTTTTTGAACGTTACATTGTGCAGGCTTTTGAAAGGTCTGCCGCCGCCTACCTGCCGGATGTTCTTCCCGAAAAAGCCTACGATGCCCAGCCAGAGCTGCGGGAATCCAACGAAAGATCTGTTGTCTGGAAAAACGAACCTCCTTCCGCCGAAGAAGCTGCACCCGGATATAAGGTGCTGAATGAAGTGATCGAAACGGAGATCACTCCCTATATTGCCAACGAGATCAAAACCTTTGGAGGTATTCCCTTATCGGTTTTCCTGCGCGATAAACTGGGTATCTCTGTTAATTCAAGTATCCCGGTGAAAGTGCATCTCTTTGAATCCTCTCCCCGGAATGACCTTTTCCAGATCGCAAAAAAAGCAAAACGGATACGTGGCTTAGGCAATGCGTCCAGGAGCGCCTGGATGCAATTGCACCCGCTTACTTCTGTAGCCGCAGGTTTGCTCATGCGTGAGCCCGGCCTGGGTTGCAGAAGAGGTAAAGAGAACTGCCTCGGCAAAAGGAAAAGTGCACAGGGCCACCGTTACTATTATCTTGAAATAGATGGCGCACGCCCACAATACTTTCAGCCTGCAAAAGGCAGGCAGGTATTGAGAAAACATACTTCCCTCAAAGCCCGTCTGAACTTTGTGACAAATGAGATCAGCATGCAGCTCTATCTCAGCGAAAGCGATGCACAGGCTGTGGCTGCCTGCTTAAGGAAAAAGAACCAGTCTGAAGCCGCTCACATTATGGTGATGATGGCTTTCAAAGAAGGTTTGAAAAATATATTCAGCTACGGCAAGTTCGATTATTTAAAGATCGTTCACCAACATGTAGTACCCGGTAATCATTCCGGTATGGCTATAGATAAAGTGCCGCCGGTGATCACCCGTTCCTTCAGCAATGCTTTAACTAACTGGACAGGTAAAGCGATGATCAGTTTCCTGCGGGACCATGCGGACAAACTGATCCAGGCTGCAGAAGACAATTCAGATGGCCTGAGCCTCCGCATCAGCTTCTCCAACCCGCCGGACTTTGATCTGATGAAAGAAATGCTGGCAGGCAATTACGCGGCTGTAAAGGAAGACCTCTTTAACGAACACCCCAAAGAAAGCAGCATACATGCAAGTCCGGGACATCAGCAGGATTAAGTACGAACCGCTGCTGGTGCAGGCCAATCACTGGCTGGCAGCAGCAAAGCGGCTGGAAGACATGGATGCCCTTGCCAGCGAACTGGCATGGAAAAGCCTGGAACAATATGTGCACCCACATCTCCGGCAACATCTTTCCACCTGCGTTAAAAAACTGGTGAACAAAGGTGAAGCCATGCAGCACAGGCTACAGAACGGCACTGCCACCGAATTTGAAATAGAACGGTTCAAAAGAAGTTATCTGCAGGTGGAAACATTGATGGACTTTTATGCAGATGCATTGGCCACACGCACGAATCCAGCCGTCACAGCTACTTTAAAAGCCTGCGATTATATAGCGGAACATAGTATGAGGATGTTGCTGGAACCATTAGGCCACAATACCCCTGCAGTGATCACTTATATCGATAAAGGCATGGGCGCCTCCATCCTCAAAGCAGGGCTTCGCCTCTGGGATGATTCGGAAAACCCTGCCGCCGCTATCAAGATCGTAAGGCATAACCTGCTACGGCCTACAGCACTGATACATGAAGCCGGGCACCAGGTGGCGCATATAACAGGATGGAACGAACAACTGGCAGCAGCTTTGCGCAGCGCGCTTTTAAAATACGGCGCTGAACTGGCAGACAGCTGGGCAGCCTGGTCCTCCGAAATAGCAGCAGACATTTTTGCCTTTGTGCACACCGGCTTTGCTTCCGTAGCGGCATTGCACGATGTGGTGGATGGCCCTTCGCGGGGTGTGCTGCATTATTCTTCCGGCGACCCGCATCCGATCAGTTACCTGCGTGTTTTAACAGGCACGGAATGCTGCAAACATTGTTTCGGAAATGGTGTATGGGATCATATGCGCCGTAACTGGATGCATAGGCACCCACTGGAAAATGCAAGGCCCGCAACGGCTAAACTGGTCCGCGCCTCGCTTCCTTTGTTACCGGAGATTGTAAAGGTGTTACTGGATCACCCCCTGCGCGCCTTTCGTAATAAAAGCATCCGGCACCTGGTAGATGCGAATGCCGTACATCCTGCCAGCCTGCAACGTACAGCAGATCTATACGGTACTTCTTTTTATACTTCCGCTCCCCTGCTGCTGAAAGCGCCATTGCTCAGGCTTGCCTGGAATGGCTACCAGTTGATAGCAGCACCGGAACAAGCGGAACAATTCCAGGATCAGCAAAGATCATGGATGCAACTTTTAGGAAACTCAATTAAATAACGCTAACAATTACTACAATGGCAAAAGAAAAACTCACCACTCCCGGTGTTACTGAACCCTCAGATAGCAATAACGGCGGCCGCCAGAAGATCATCGTACCGCCTCCCTCCGTGCTGCAGCAATTTGAGATCTACCGCAAGCTCCTCAGGGGAGATGTGAACTTTCAATGGTTCTTTTCTAACCTTGAGCTCAGGAAATGTAACCCCATCATTATAGAATAATCTTTCCATAACCCCTCAAAGTAACTACCATGTTCAGAAGAATAGTTTCAAACGGTAACTCTTTCCAGGATACGTTATCCAACGATCCTTCCCCGGAATACATTGAAAGTGCCAACAGGCTTTTTCAATTACACCCTACTGAATTATACGCACTGCTGGAATCCGCCTGGTCTTTCCGGGTAAAGGAAAACAGGCAGCCCGGCCACCCTGGTAATAAAACAACACTGCGCGGCCTTCCGGACGATCTGATCGGATTGTTCGACAATAACTGGCAGAACGGCACCACCTTTGTTACACAGGTGGGCGTAGGGAATCCCTGTACAGGCCACTCTTTATGGGATCACCTCATTTATGCATATGTAATTGAATCCACCCAGGTATATAAAGTCTTCCAAAAACTAATCGAGAATTATGCAAAGGGAGATTTTGAGATCAATCTCCAGCCAGCGGTATTGCAATGGCTGCATAACACAGAAACATTGTGGTTTTCAGACCCGCCGGTACTCTCTTCTTTCAACTTTGTAAGCAAAGCCCGCCCGGATATTATGCTCACCCGCCTGGGCTCTTATTACCGTTTCTTTGGCTTCTCCTTACCGGGAGATGAACAACCTTACTACAAAGCAAAATCCGCCCACCTCAACTACCGCCGTTCATTTGAAAGGTTTGCAGAAGAGATCTGGATCGGGATTGAGAACGAAGCGAACGTTACCGGCAGAAGGCCCATCGATGATGCAGCCATTGCTTTCAGCGCTTACGAAATGCAGAAGAACTTCCTCTCCCAACGTAATAACGGAGATATCACCAAACAGGAATTCTTCTTTGTGTCTATGATGGCCTGGTTCCATCTTTCCCTGGAATATAACAGCCCCATCGTTCAGGCATTTGGTATCAACGAACAAAGCCCTGCACAGCGGCTCTTTGCATTGGCCAATATTGTTGGCGTACCTGCCAACGGGCTCAGCGAAAACCTCTTCAGGCTGGGAGACAATATGAGCCTCCTGCTCACGCTCATTGAAACAGGTGTGTTCAATGATGAGCTGAACGTTCCTGCGCTGTATGAAGATAATTCCCCGCTTGCCAACATGATGAAGCAGATCATCTTTAACTACTCTCATGTTTCCGGCAATAACCTTAAAGCAAGGGCTGTTAAAACATACGACAGTATGCCGCTGCAGAAAGGGAATGGCATCCTCACAAACGGCCAGGCAGTTCATTCCTGATAACCATCATTTTTCATCGCTATTAAATTCATATTTATGGACAACCATAAATGGGAAGGGTCTATCCTGGATAACCAGGAAGACTTCTCCCCCTTCCATAGATTCCGGAAACCAAGGAGGGTTTGGTTTAGAAGAGAAGACGGTACGGAAATGGAACTGGAATCTCCCTTCCTTTTCCCGGTGCTGGCGCAAGAGGAAGAAAGGTTTGAGTTTGACACGCCCAAACAGCCTGTTACAATTCCTGCCATACCCGCCGCCATTGTGGAAACCTGGGGAAATGAGGCCACCATGCTGGAACATATCAAAAAGCTGGCCCTCTCCGCTTTGCCCGATCTCGCTAAAAAACCTACCGCTAAATGGACGGCGGCTGATAAAAAAGAACTGAAATCCGTATCTACTGCTATCCGTAAAAAGTTAGCAACAGCAAGGCACCAGCTCTATAAAAAAGGGCCACTGCCTGCTATTGGTACGGTAAAGATCCCCTACGGTTTCAAAGCTTTGAAAAGAGGATTGAGAACGGACACTGCCGTTCTCCCCTGCCCGCGTGTGGATACTGTACTGGCAGACCTCCACAATAAAGGCCTGATCAATATCACGCAGGACCAGCTGGATATTTTTCAAAGGATGGCCAACGTGGAAACCAGCGGCATGATCACTACATTAAACAGCTGGGACTCTGCAGTAGTGAGCATTGGCTTCTTCCAGTTAACGCTTCACACCGGCAAACTGCAAAGGTGGATCAAACTCGCGCCTGCCGCTTTTAAGCGCTATGGCATAGAGTTGCATGCTACCAATGTCTATACTTTCGACCCAACGGAAAAACATCCGGCCATTGGGAATGTAGAGAATAAAGACAGGGCACAGCTTCGCTTTCATGGATGGGCAGAGCGATTCCACTATGCCGGGCTGGACCAGGATGTGATCATTGCACAGGTAGCGTTTGGTATCAAATACCTGGAAGAACAAAAGAAAGGCCTGAAAAACAGGTTAAAAGCCACTTTTAAACAAAAGAACACTGACCTCTACGACCGGTTCATCAATGATCATTATAATAAGAGTGCATATATCCGTGGACTTTTCCAGGAGAGTTTCAATAACAATCCTGCCAGAGCCACCAGAGCCGTTTATAAAGCCATGACCACGCCTGATAAGGCAGACTGGCTGGAAGGCTACAAGAACATGCTCATTGCAGAAGATCTGAAATCCATCGTCACCAAAACAAGTACCGGTACCAGCATAGTGCTGAAGAAAACGCAGCCGGAGCTGGGAGATGCGGCCTACGATGAGTATGAAGACACTTACGATGAAATGGAATTTGAAGATGCCTATGATGAAGGAGAAGCAGAAGATGATATGGAATCCGAAGATGCATACGATGAAGGAGAAACAGCGGATGATATGGAATCTGAAGATGCGTATGACGAAGGGGAAGCAGATGATGATATGGAATCTGAAGATGCTTACGATGAAGGAGAAGCAGCGGATGATATGGAATCCGAAGATGCGTACGATGAAGAGGAAATGGAAGATGATGAATCTGAAGACCTCTCTGAAGAAATGGAATACGATGAAGAACCGGAAGCCGCATACGATGAGCAGGAATACGGTGATGAAATGGAAGATGATGAATCCGGAGACCTCTCCGATGAATCTGAATACGATGAGGAAGAAGAACAGGAAGAAGACATCGCAGCAGAATACGAAACAAATCCTCCTGCCGGCACTACGGACTACCTCAAAGTAAGCGCCATCAGGGGTTTGAAATTGCGCACCGGCATGTTCATTCCTCCTTCCTGCACGCCTTCTTCAAAGATCGATATCGTTGTGTACCTACATGGCCTCTTTGGCCAGGGAAGCCAGCAAAACGGCATGGAGCTATACTGGCAGAAATACTCAAAGATCAGGGATCACTTCAGCAGCAGTAATAAAAATGCCATCCTGTTAGCGCCCTCTCTAAGTACCAACCCACAGGTAGAAACTATCTTCCGGGCACAATACGGCTTTGACAAATTCATTGCCGCCTGCTTTAAAGCCATGAAAGCAGCCAGGCATATTCCTGAAGATGCAGAACCCGGCAGGATCATTGTTGCCGCACATTCCGCAGGCGGAAGCCCCATGAGCGACATCCTCAACTACAAGAACAAGCTGCATGCCCGGATAGTGGAGTGCTGGGGATTTGACTGCCTCTATGGATATAATTTTGAGAGCTGGCTGAAAAAGGACCGGAATAAAAACAAGCTCTATCATTATTATGCCTTCAACAGTAAAGGCAAAAAAACAGGCCCTGCTATCAACGGAGATACTTTAGCAAAGCGCAATTCCAACATACAGAACATTGCTCCGGCAAAAGGCATACAACACCAGGGTGTTATTGCCTATGCATGGAAAAATGAGATCAACAACCGCCCGTGGTTTGAACCTGTTACCACAAAAGAGCTGGACGATTACGAAATGCCATCACGCACCAAAACAATTAAGCCCATCGTTTTAACGAGGAACCTTCGTGAAATGATCCCGGCCAGCGACAGTAAAAAACACGCACAGATCAAAGAGGCGCCGGCAGATTACCTGAAAGCTATTATAGAGGATGCGGACCCCGGCTTTAAAGTAGATGCATGGTACAAAAATTTCACCAGCTTCACCTTCCTGGGCAGGAAACTGAGCGAGGGAACTTATATCCACATGGAAATGGCCATCCTGCTGCAAAAGATCGAGGACTATTTCATGAAGGCCAAGAACACCACCAACGCTAAACTGGCGGGTGACGCCTTAGGGATGACCAAACCTCCGGAACCTATCCCCGGCCACCGCCTCACCTCTTCCACGGCAGTATATTCCTATCACATGTTTGGTTTGGGTGTGGACATTGATTATACCCGCAATCCCATGATACAGGCCCGCGGCGCTTTTGATGCATTCATGAGAAGAGTGGGCTGGCTCACTGCAGGGAAAGACATTCCCCTGGCTAAATGGCAAAAACCCGGTTCAACCAGTGGATACATGAAACTGTACGACGACCTCAGGGTATTGAACAATCACTTCCTGCAATACTTCGCCTACCTCAAAGATCACACGGCTTTGCAGGCAAGGCTGGATGCAGCACCCGCCAATACATGGGGTAAAAAAGTAAAGGTGTCCTGGAAAGGAATGAGTTTAAACGATGCCCTGAAGCTGATTAAGAAAGACCTTTCGGAGATCTCCAATGCCTGGAAAGGAAGAAGGACGGATCCGGAAGATATCTTCTCCAAATACGGCTTCCTGAATCAATCCAAAGAACTGGTGAAAGGTATGGTGGAACACGGTATGGACTGGGGTGCCTGGTATGGTGATATCATGCACTTTGATATGCGTACCACGGGTGTGGGGCTTAAAATAGGCCGCGCCATTGGAAGATACAGCAGTAAAAAAACGGCAGAAGCAGCGGTGAAGTACAAGGCTAAGCAGGCAGCCGTTCAGAAAGAGTTCGTCAATTCATAATCAGTCGTAACGTAGATCGGTAACTGGTACCAGCAGGAAGGTGGAATCTCATGCTGTTCAGGGTCAAAAAATAACAGTTACCCGGTTGAATCAAAAGCTGAATAGGTATAGGGAAATAATGTCCGGTTTCCTCCTCTTCTTTGGTATAACTACGTCCTCTCTCATCATACAGACGGGTGTATCTTTGCTCAACATGCCAACAGAAAAGACGGGAAGAGATGGGCCGCGGTTGCAGACCTTAGCCGCCGCGGTTTCAATAAGCGGTTCACCGCTACACCGGACCATATTCAGCTTGAGATCAGGCTGTAGCAGACACTGCCTCTTTGTTATACTTATTCCTGTATTCCAGCGGCGATAAACCTGTTGTTTTCTTAAAGATGGTCCTGAAAGCTTTGGTATCGTTATAACCAACTTCCCACATGATCTCGTTGATATTCTTACGGCTGGTTTCAAAGCTCTTTTTGGCAGCTTCTATTTTCACCCGTTGAATATATTCAGACACGGTGTTGCGGGTAGCTTTCTTGAACCTTCTTTCCAGGCTTCTGCGGCCTACGGAGAACATAGCAGCCAATTGATCTACCGTGATCTTATCAGAGAAATTAGTTTCTATGAATTCCTGTGCTTTCAGCACGGGTTCGTCCTGGTGATCTCTCTGACCATTGAACACAACAAAAGAATTCTGGCTGTAACGGTCTATTTCTATCTCAAAATATTTGGCAGCAAGGATAGCTGTTTCCCTGTCAGTATATTTCTCCAGCAGGTGCAATAAGAGGTTCCAGAAAGAGTTGGCACCACCGCTGGTATAGATGCCATGTTCATCTGTAATGATCCTGTCCGGCACCAGGTTCACATCCGGGAATAACTCCCTGAATTCATTGGCTGCCAGCCAATGGGTGGAACACTTACGCCCATTCACCAAACCGGTGGATGCCAGTAAAAAAGCACCTACACACAAGCTTGCTACTTCTGTGCCTTTTTTATAATGATCTACGATCCAGGGGAAAAAATCTTTGTTGGCATCGATCACTTCCTGCCTGTCTCCATTCACTGCAGGAACAATGATAAGGTCTGTATGATGAACATCTTTGATCATCAGGTCAGGATACACTTTAAACAACCTGTCATATACCTGTGGTTCTCCATTGATCCCTACCGTTTGCACTTTAAACAGGGCTTTCTTTCCCATGCTTTGCAGGAAGTCATTCGCTTTAGTGAACATAACGAGCGGGCCTTCAATGGTACCCAGCGCCGCGGCGCCACTTGGAACGAGGATAGATATGTGTTTCATATTCCAAAAGTAAGTAAAAGCCATGTCGCAACCAACCCCTTTAAATGACGTTTTTCCCCCTCTCCTGATTGAGTTAACGCGGTTACCTTTGAATCCATAATCCTAACACAATGAAAAAGATAAAAATCATCTACTGGATCTTCACTGGCCTTTTATCCGTATTAATGACTATAGGCTCTGTTCCTGATATCATCATGGTTCCGGAAGCCAGAACATTATTTCAACACCTCGGTTACCCGATGTACCTTTTACCGTTTATAGGTGTTGCAAAGATACTGGGCATTATAGCCATCCTGGTACCTGGCTTCAACAGGTTGAAGGAATGGGCTTATGCAGGGCTCTTTTTTGATATCACCGGCGCCTTATACAGCCATATTGCCACAGGAGACCCTGCATCGGTCTGGGCTCCTTTAGTGATCGGATATATATTGATCTTTGGTTCTTACATCTATCATCATAAAAAACTGAAAGCGGTGGCCATGACCTATGCTGTTTAGTTCCGGGATCGCCATTCAACCAAAGCTCCGTACGGTTGTACGGGGCTTTTTTTATTTTCTGAAAACACTGCTGACATAGGGCTGTCATAACACCGTTCTTTCTTTGTGTTATAAACAGAAAAAATATGGAACAACAAACACCCGTGATCTTTGCGAAAGAATTACTCGTACACTGGCAAGGGCATCGTTCATTGACCCGCCGCGTTATTGAAGCTTTTCCGGAAGAACAGCTATTCCAATATTCCATTGGTGGTATGCGCCCATTTGCAGCTATGGCTATGGAACTGATCAGGCTGGCATCTTTAGGTATCACCGGCATGCATACCGGCAAATGGGATGTGTATGACAGTCCCTTGTTAGAGAAAGATACGCCGCCGGCAACCAAGGAAGAGATCCTGCAGCTCTGGGATATCCTCACCACAAAAATAAATACTATCTGGCCACAGATCCGCCCGGAGCGTTTCCAGGAAGTAGATAAGGCTTTTGGCATGTATGAAGGAGTAGTTGCCAACCTCATGTTGTACTGGATCGATAACGAGAACCATCATCGCGGTCAGGGATATGTTTATCTCCGTTCACTGGGTATTGAACCACCTCCTTTCTGGGACAGATAATAAGCTTACATTAGCGGATATGATCTTTAAACGCATCCTTCCGCCTCCGGGGCTGGGCCGGATCATTGAATGTTACTGGATCGCTGAAAGTGAAGATAACAGGCCCGCAAAAGAAAAGATCATCCCGGATGGTTTTCCGGAGATGATCTTTCATTATGGTGATCCCTACCGCATTAACCTGCATCATGGTAACTGGGAACTGCAAACACAAAGTTTACTGGCAGGGCAGATCCGCCGGCACTTCTTCCTGGAAAATACAGGAAAGAGTGGCGTATTAGGCATCAAACTGCAACCAACTGCCCTCGCCCACCTTTTTGATATCTCTATGCATACCTTAACGGATAAGGTGGCAGACCTTTCCACTTTACTTACCGTTCCGCTGCAAACATTGCTCTGCTCTGCAGCGCCGCATGATGAAAAGATAAATGCCCTCAACCAATGGTTCAATACTTTTCCTTTACCTGGAACAAACCATGCAGGTAAAGCCATTGAGCTGATCCGGGAATACAAAGGCGCCCTATCCGTAGCAGATGTTATTGCACAACTGGGCATCAGCGAAAGGCACCTGGAACGTTTGTTCAAAAGATATGTAGGGCTCTCTCCAAAATTCTATGCGCGTATCATCCGGTTCAATCACATCTTTCACCTGAACCAGGAACGGAACCCTGACTGGACGCACCTGGCCTTTAATGCAGGGTATTACGATCAGTCTCATTTCATCCGGAACTTCAAAGCATTTACGGGAGAAGATCCTTCCGGTTATTATTTTGAAGAAGATAATATGGCGAACTTTTTTCTGCAAAAGAAAGGCAGGTCGGGTTTGTACAATACTTTGTAAAAGGCCGTTCCTAATTTTACGGTATGAAAAAACTGCTATCTATCACAATCCTCTTACTGGCCGCACAGGCTATACATGCGCAGGACCTTTCCAAGGTCAGCTGGATGCTGGGGCAATGGAAAAGCGTGAATGCAAAAACAGGTAATACTTCCTACGAGAACTGGACGAAGGTATCAGACCGGGAATGGCAGGGAAAAGGTTTTCGTTTATCCCGCAGCGGTACAGATACGCTCTTCCAGGAGAAACTGAAGATCATTACAAAAGACAACACCCTCTACTATGTAGCAGATCTTAAAGAAAATGCTGCTCCGGTGTATTTCAAATTCACCGCCATCAATGAAGAGGGATTCACCTGCGAAAACCCGGAGCACGATTTCCCGAAAAAGATCAGTTACCAGCGGGATGGTAATAAGTTAAAAGCCACCATTTCCGGAGATGGCAAGGAATTCAGTTATTATTTCAACCGGTAACAGGTTATCCTGTAGTTAACATGCCCTTTTTATAGCGCACACTATAAAAAGGGCATTTTTCATTTTACCTTAGCTAAGTACTTTCACGTAGAAATACTATCCCTGTATGCACTAATATTGCCTCCTTGAACAGCATGAAACATATACCCCTCCTTCTTTTGCTCTGCTGGCTGCCCCGGGACCTTTCTGCCCAGACGGCAGACAGTCTTTCCTATGTAAAAGGAAGGTTCTATGCCCAACGGGCGGAGGGCATCAAAACCCCGGACAAACTCACGCAGGCAAGGGGTAGCCTGGAACTGGGCATGCTCTTTTTGCTGGATGGTGCCGCAGATTCCTGTCTTTTTTATGGGCTGGAAGCCCTGTCCCTTGCTGAAAGCATTGGAAACGACAGTATTGCTTCCGCCGCCAGCCAGTTGGTGGGCAACCAGTATAAGCTCCAGAAAAAGTTCCCCAGGGCCCATTATTACCTGAACATGGGGATCAATTATTCCCGTAAAACGCAGTATGAGTCCCTGCAGCTGCATGCGCTGGGCAACAAATCCATGTTATATAGCTGGGAGAACAAGCCGGATTCTGCCATTCCCCTCCAACTGCAGATCCTCTCCGTTTTCGAAAAACAGAAAGATACCCTGGGCATCACCAAAGTGCATATGGTACTGGCAGGATGTTACAGCACCAAAAAAGATACGGCAACTGCCCGTAAACACCTGGAACTCTTTGAAGCAGGTCTCCGGATGAAAAAATACAGGGCACAGCTCACCTGCGACCTGATGATAGTAGCCGGCATCATCCACTGGGAACTGCGGGATATTGCCGTTGCACAGGACTATCTGTTAAAAGCCATCCCTATAGCACGCTCGCTGGATTCCAAGTATATGCTGCAGCGTGCTTATGATACCCTGCATGCCATTGAAGTAAAAAAGAAAGATTTCAAACAGGCCCTGGCCTACCTCGATACGGCTTACCAGTATAGGGACAGTATAGCCGGCGAAAAGAGCATCCGGCATGCGCAGCAGCTGGAAATACAGTTCAGAACAGCTCAAAAAGATAAGGAACTGGCAGAAAATAAACTGGCATTGAAACAGCAGAACCTGCTGATCGCTATCCTGGGCATACTGGTATTGCTGGGGCTGATCGTGTACGGTTATTTCCGTCATAAACAACAACTGCTGAAAGGCAAACTGATAAACCTCCGGCAGGAAAATAAACTGGGCCTGATGGAAGCGGCCATACAGGGAGAGGAAAGAGAAAGGGGCCGCATTGCAAAAGACCTCCACGATGGTTTAGCCGGTATGCTGGCGGCTGTGAAAATGCATTTTGAATCCCTGCAATACGATCATCCTGCATTAAAAGACTCTGCAGATTTTGAACAGGTAAACCTGCTGCTGAACAATGCTTCCGGCGAAGTACGTAAAACAGCGCATAACCTGATGCCTGAAATGCTCACAGAATCAGGGCTGTACGAAGCCTTAAGGAAGTATTGCAATAGTATCAGCATCAGCCGGTTCAGGATAGACTATTACACCATCGGAGACCTTACCCGCTTCCCTCCCAACTTTGAAATATCTGTTTACCGCATTGTGCAGGAGTTACTGCACAATATTGTTAAACATGCCCAGGCTACCTATGCCATGGTGCAGCTTTCCCAGACCAAAGAAACCTTAACAATAACAGTAGAAGATAACGGCGTGGGGATGGATGGACAGGCAGGCGGAGACGGGATGGGAATGGAAAGCCTCCGTAACCGTGTGGCGGCCATGAATGGCACCATCTGCTGGGAAAAGAATCAACGGGATGAAACCAGTGTATATATCGAATTTAATCTCAAAATTATTACGCATGCGGGAAGCTAAAATATCCGTAGCGATCGCGGATGATCACCTGATAGTAGTGAACGGCCTGAAAGCGATGCTGGCCAAAAGATCAGAACTGCAGATCCTCTTTGATGCTGCCAATGGAGAAGAATTGCTGGAAGCGCTGACTGTTCATCAGCCACATGTATTGCTGCTGGATATCCAGATGCCGGGACTCTCCGGTGCAGAGCTCTGCCGGAAAGTACATAAAACCTATCCGGATGTGCGCATCGTGATCCTCACCAGTCACGACGATTCTCACCTGGTACGCCTGATGATGCGGAATGGGGCAGCCGGTTACCTGTTAAAGAATACAGGTATGACGGAATTGCTTGCTGCTATTGAATCTGTAATGGAAGGCAACCAGTTTATGGACGATCAGATCAAAAAGAACCTGGTGCATGAAGCGCTAACAGGGCAACGGATCAGTCGTTATGAAATTCCCCTTACACGCAGGGAACAGGAGATCCTGCGGCTGATTGCCAGCGAAGCCAGTAACCAGGACATTGCTGCAAAACTCTCCATCAGCCTGCGAACGGTGGAAACACACCGGTTCAACATTACCCATAAACTGGATGTAAAAAATACAGCGGGCCTGGTAAAGGAGGCCATTAAAAGAGGACTGATCGATTAATGGCCTCCGGAGGTATCAGATTGGCGGATTATAACTGATGTAACTGGATGAGGTTGCCGCAGGTATCATCAAAAATAGCTTCGCTCCCGTATTCCGTTTTCTGTGGTTCCTTTGTGAACACCACCCCTTTTTGCTTCAACCTGTTATATTCCCCGTCTATATTTTCCACAGAAAATACCATACAGGGAATGTTGGCCTCATACAACTGCGTGTGGTAGTTTTTGGCGATGGGATTTTCCGTAGGCTCCAGCAGGATGAGCGGGCCATCCGGTCCATCAGGCGCGGTAACTATGGCTACATGTGCTTCCGGCATATACATCTTTTCTTCAAATCCCAGTACTTCCGTATAGAACTTAAAAGCTTCAATGGGGTTATATACGAAAATACTTACCATTCCCAGTTTCATAATATCTGTTTTTAATTAGTGACAACAACTTCTTTTTTATGTTTGCGCTTAAGTATAAGGGCAGCGATCAGGGCAATGATGAGGCCGAGCGGAAATACTTCCAAATAAGTGAGTAACACCACCATCAACGGATTCTTGTATGCATCTTTGTACCAGGCCATCTCTTTTGCTTTTTCTGCTATTTCAGCCGGCGATGCCCCTTTTGATTCCGCGATCTTTATACTATGGGCCGTGAATTTTTCCATAAAATCCGGCACAAACAGATAGTAATCGATCACCCAGGTAAGCACATACATGGAGGAGGCGATCAGGGCAATGTACAAACCGATCTTAAAGGCTTTCCCGAAGGTTATTACTCCCCCGTTATACTTATTCCGGTAATTCCTGACGGCAATAAAGATCAGGGAAAAGGCGAGGATCATGCTGGCAAAGCCCAGCACCATATTACCGTCAAAGCTCTCCCTGGTGTAACAGAGGTAAATGGAATACACCAGCATAATAGATAACCAGGCACCTCCTATCAAACCGCAGACAAGCACATTTTTTTTCATCTGTTTTAGTTTTAAGATTATGGCTCAAAAATGATGGAATAAAACCTCTTTTCATTCATACTTAAGAATGATTTTAGGGGTGAAACGCATTTTTCACCCATAAGGACGAATATCATTAAGGTATGATACTCAATCTTTTAGCCTTTTCTACTGCCTGAGTCCTGCGTTCTACGTCCAGTTTTTCCAAAACTTTGGAAGAATGGGTCTTAATGGTATTGAGGGAAACAAAAAGGCGTTCGGCGATCTCCTGGTTGCTGAGACCTTCCGCCATTAATTGTAATACTTCGAGTTCTCTTTTGCTTAAACGGAGTTTATTGAGTTCGTTTTCGTTCAGGGTAAAATCTTTTATATACACCTCTTTTTCCACTACCACAGTTTTGGGCTTGGTGAGTTTTACAGCCAGCCAGATGCCGAGGGCGGTGAATATAGCAGCGATGGCGCCAATGTAGATCTCAAAAGCATGGTCTATTATTATGAACCGCAATTCAAGCCATTTGAGCAGGAACAACAAGAGCGCCAGTGCGAGACCATACAGGATGGTCTCCCTGTTCTTCATGAAGAATCGTTTCATCATCAACCTAAAAATAATAAAAAGGGGCTTATTGCTAAGCCCCTACCTATATTATAGAATTACGTTCCTTGGATGCCCGTCCTTTTTATAGAGGTAATACCTGGCCGGTTCATAATGCGCTTCCGCATCGCCCGGTAACAGGAATTTATCCCCCAGGCAGTCTTTCCGCACAAAGAAAGCATTGGTACCTGCAAAATTGCAGGCCACCAGGCTATAGCCCTTTTCCTCTCCCAGGGTGTTCAGCAAACCAAGCGATGCGCCGAAGTTGCTGGTTTTGTCCCAGGTTTTGGTGCCGTCGTAAGGTACCGTAAAGGATACATCCGGGCGGAAGATGGCATTGTATTCAATGGCCACTACGCGGGGTTTGAATTTTACGATGGATTTCCATACGTAATAGTCGTTCCGGTCTATATCTATTGATAAGAGGTCCGGTTCTGCGGGGCAGCCTCCCTGGGTAAACAGGGATTCAATATTCTCTGCGGTGATAAAGCTGTTTAAAACAGTGAGTGTTCCGGCGGAAATAATGCCGGACATATGGGCTTTGATATGTTCCACGCTGGGGGCATTCCCTTCTATCCAAAGGCCCTTCCAGCCTTTGTACAGTAAGAGGGTGGAATTACATTCCGTGCCATTTTCCACGCCAAATTCAACAAAATACTTATTGGTGGTACCGATCCGTTTGAAGATCTCATCGATGATGCCATCTTCCCCGCATTGGGAGAAGCTCTGGTATTCAAAACGGTTCAATTTCAGGGGATGCTGGTACTTTTCCTGGTCAAACAGATGTTTCTGGATAAAGTTTTCAATCTCCATGGAGCGGATAGCGTCCTGTTTGGCGGATGATTTTTTAGGCACAATACGCCTGTAGATCTGTTTAAACATTCAGTCAGTATAAGTTTTAATGGGCCTAAAGCTAATCAATTTAGCTTAAAAGCGTTAATACATAATAAAATAACATCAGGTATCTAACCAGCTGATCTCGGCAACACGGCCTACCTGGCCGTCTTCCAATCTTACTTTAATGCCACGGGAGTGAAAAGGGGAAGAGGTTAAGATGTCTTTTACAATTCCGTAGGTGAGTTTACCGGTTCTCTGATCTTTCTTCAGGATAATACCCACCTCCAGGCCCGGGTATATATCCTTTCTATTCTGGCCATTCATAACAAACACAAATTAATTTGAAGCAAAGCTAGCACAATAAAAAAACCCGCGGAAAATTTCCACGGGCTTTTTATTCGAGGCCATCACAAGTATGGTTATTGCCTTCACAAAAACCTGCCACTATACCCACTGCAATCCATATCCAAAAATGTAGCTGAACATACGCATTTCCGGCCCTTCATCCATTCCTTCCAGTTCTTCCAGCTCTTCTGCCGTAAACAGCCTGGATCTCACTAAAAACCTTAATCCCAGTGCTCTTTCCAGCGAAAGCCCGTTTTCTTTTCCTTTTTCAACGTCTAATATCAGCTGCGTATGTTTGCTACTTTCATATTTCCGTTTGTTCATAAAGAATAAGCACCCGGCCACTTCCCCGATACAGGTATCCCTGGAGCTTAATTTCGTTCTTCCATCTATCGTGCATTCCGGCTCTCCCAGTTCGTTCATATGGAACATGAGGAGTCCGTATTGCATTGATAATTGAATGATCAGATCTACGGCTTCGTCCGTAGCCAAAATGCGTAGTGCGCGCATAAGTAACAGTTTTAGGGTGGAAACACTTAACACCAGTTCTCAATAACGTACAACAAAGGTGGGCATTCAAGGGATAAGAGGGGTTCACTTTCGTACTTATTTATAGCACAATTGTACCCCCTTTGCCGGGTAAGCAAAATGTATTAAATTGCCCGCATATGCAGGTAAAAAATCTATTACACGAGATAGAACTTACCCAGCCTAAGTTACTCCAAACCCGTGTCGAGAACCGCAGGATATTTAACCTCAACAATTGTGAGTTGAATGTATTTGAGAGTTATGAAAAGGCCTGGCACATTCCTTTGTCCTTTAATGATTTTGTGGTCACCAGTATGGTTAGGGGCAAAAAGCGGATGCATCTTTTTGATCAGCCATCTTTTGATTACCTCCCCGGCGAAACGGTAATAGTACCGGCCAATGAAACCATGATCATCGACTTCCCGGAAGCGGCAGACAGTAATCCTACCCAATGCATTGGTATTACCATAGACGATGCTTATATCCGCGATACCATCCAGTACCTGAACATGTACTACAATTCTTCAGATGAATACCATAACTGGAAATTGCAGTTCAACGAGTACCATTTTCAGAACAATACAGAGGTTTCTTCGCTGATCAATAAACTGATCAGGGTATGCAGCAGCGGGGATGTTGGAAAGAACATCTATGCAGACCTGAACCTGAAGGAATTACTGATCCGGCTGATCCAAAGCCAGCATTTGCAGCAGGTGGCTATAGAGGCAGGCGGGAACAGCAACCAGGACCGTCTGCATTTTGTACTGAACTATATTCATGAACATCTAACGGACAGGATAGCCGTGGATACACTGAGCCGCAAGGCTTACCTGAGCAGGAATGTTTTTTTTAAATGGTTCCGGGAACAGTTCGGCATTACACCGCTGGAATATATTAACCGCGAAAGAGTGAACCTGGCCAAGCAGCTGCTGAGCCAGACCAATGAGAATATTACCACTGTGAGCAATCATTGCGGGTTTACGGACGTAAATTATTTTATCCGCGTATTTAAGAAAACGGAAGGCATTACACCTAAAGTGTACCAGTCCATTTGCCGGCCTTAAAATCTCCTTAAAAAAGGTTCCTGCCTGTATAAGAGAACAAAAATTCACCTAACTTCTCTTAAAATTCACTGACTATGAAAAGAATCCTGACGGCTATGCTGGCCATGCTAATGGTTGCATCCGTATCTCTGACATCTATGGCGCAAAGCAAACCTGCACCAAAGAAAGTTACTGCTACAACTAAAACAGATACTGTACATCTGAAGAAAGACGGAACAAAGGATAAACGCTTTAAAGAAAATAAAACACCAGAAGGGCCTTTGAAGAAAGACGGAACGCCGGATAAGCGTTACAAAGCAAATAAGAAGTCATAGTGGCCATGGCGTATAAGATGCTGGTAAGAATTAGTCTCAATGCCGCGTCTGTATAATCTGAAAAGGATGTCTCACAAGGGGCATCCTTTTTTTAATGTGTTTTTTTGAAAGAAAAAGCCGCCTCCTGCGGAGACGGCTTCTTTTATACAGGGATAAACCAGGGGTATTGTTTATGGTTCCGTTTGCCCATTCAATATCCAGGGCAGATTGAACTTATGGAACTCAATCGATTTATTACTGGTTGCGCTCGCAGCTACATTTTCATTGATCTCTATTAAAGCCCCCACCGCATAATCTGCCGTTTTCACCATGCTGGAATACCCTCCTTTTGCAACGGTGAGGTTAGCGTAATCGCAGGTATTACCACTGTAAATAGCTCTGCTGATAGGCCAGGTAGCTCCATCATCATAACTGATACGCACCGTCATATTACAGCGTTTATCAATTGTGTTGGGATTCAGGAAATAGATCCTGTGCGGATCATCACCATTGTAGCGAAGGATGGATGCCTGGCATTTAGGATCATTGAGTGTGTTATCAACAGACCATGCTGCAAAACTTCCGGCAATGGTACCGATAGACTTCCTTCTCTTTTTAGCCGTGTTCCAGGCAGTTGTACCGGGTCTGTCGTTCCGTAACAGGCTGCCGTTCATTAATTCTACGATAGTGCCTTCATCTGTGCCGCCGGGGATCGGCTGGTAGTGCCAGGTGGTACCATGATCATCACTATAGATATTCCTGCCATAAGCAGGAATGATGAGCCGGCCGGGCGTGTTGATGGTTGTCTGGATGCCTGTACCGGGCCCCATAGCATCCCAGGTATAACCCGGTGGCAGCAATGTGGTGCTCATATCCTGCGGAGTAGACCAGGTAGCCCCATGATCATCACTGTAGGAAGAGAACACCCGCCTGTCTCCCCAGGCAGTGATATCAGACCAGGCAGCTTTATTGGCATCATTCCAGGACATGAATACCCAGGCGCGGCCATTGGTTCCTTTATCCTTGTCGTATACCGCAGTGGGATTTCCCCAGGTGCCGGCACCACTGCCTACTACTTCTCCCAGTGCAGACCAGGTAGCGCCATTATCTGTAGAGCGCTTGAAGACTACGTTGATATCTCCCCAGTCACTGGGGCTCCATCTCCGCCCTTCGCAAATGGCTATCAGCGTGCCATTTTTGGTTTTAATGATGGAAGGAATGCGGAAGGAATGATAGATGCTTTCATTTCCTCCGTTAAATAATACCATGCTGTTATGGTATGCGGTAGCAGCCACAGCAGCGGTGGCAGCCACTTCATCCTCTATCTTCGGAGCCGGTGAGGTATTTACCTGCTTGGCACATCCGAGGCTGAGGGAAATAAGGATACATAAGGTGGAATAATTCATAACATTGGGATTTAATAGTAGATATGTACTACATATTAAATGTAAGCCGAGGGCTGCAGATTTCCAAATATTCCGGCAGGGATTCTCTGTATTTTTGCCGCAAAGTAAACAACAGATGGACCCACTCCTGCAACTGCGACAGGCCATTGCCCGTTTTTCGGAAATACCAGATGAGGAATGGACGGCCTTTAGCGAAAAACTTCTCTTTCAGCACTACAAAAAAGGCGAATTCCTATGCCGGGAGGGCCAGACGGAGAACTTCATCTTCTTTTTGCTGAAAGGTGCCACGCGCAATTATTTTACAAAAGACGGCAAGGAGTTCACAGTCGATTTTCATTTTGAAGGAGACATGCTCACGGCTTATTATTCTTTCCTTACCCGCCGCCCCTCTCCTGTTGCGCTGGAAGTGATCGAAGATGTGGAAGCCATCCTGATCCCGCGGGAGCATCTGCTGGCTTTTTATGCACAGGGTAAAACCGGGGAAAGGATCGGCAGGCTGATAGCAGAGATGCAATATGTACGGCGGCTGGACAGGGAAATGGAGCTACTCTCTGATACTGCAGAAGAACGGTATGCAAAGCTGATCAAAAGGAACCCACAGCTGGTGCAAAGCATTTCAGTGAAACACCTCTCCTCCTACCTGGGCATACAACCGGAAAGCCTGAGCCGGATCCGTAAACAGTACGGGAAAGGAAACTAACATACATCATTTTCTCCCTTTAGCGGAAGGTTCACCTTTGCCTTATTAAAATTGACAGATCATGATGGTATTATTGATATTACCGGGAGCTTTTGGCATAGCACTGCTGCTGATCAAACTGATAAAGGGGAACTGGAACCTGCAGCTGAGTGGCTGTATAGGTATGAGCGCCATGCTGCTTTTTACTGCGCTCGGGCACTTCCTGTTCCCCAAAGGGATGGAAATGATGATCCCTCCTTTCTTCCCTTTCCGGCTTGGACTGGTGTATTTTACAGGAATACTGGAAATTGCGGCGGCTATTGGTTTGCTGCTTCCGGCATACAGAAGGATCACCGCTATGCTGCTGATCGTTTTCTTTGTGATGATCACACCTGCGAATATCTACGCGGCCCTCCACCATATTAATCTTGAAACAGCCACAACAGATGGCAAAGGCCCGGAATATCTGTGGACAAGGATCCCTGAGCAAATAATATTTATTGCCTGGGTATGGTTCTTCGGGATAAGAAGTAGATCAAAAGCCCTATCTTGGCAGCCATAACAGTTTCTCTATACCTATGCGGCGGGCATATCTCCTTTTATCCTTTATTTTCCTGTACGGCATACAGCAGCTCCAGGCGCAGCATGGCCAGGTATTTAAGGTATGGGAGGACAGTACGCGTATACAGGCAGCACCTTCTGCTTTAAACCATTACTACAAAGGGGATTTTACCCCGCTACCCGGCGAAAACCTCAATCCCGGTTTTACAAAGAGTGTTTTCTGGATAGCCCTGACGGTGCCGCCTACTCCTGAAAACCTTCTGCTGATAACAGACAATGCTCATATCAATATCCTGGAATGGTATGCGGTACACGATAGCGTACCTATGCCTTTATACGTTACCGGCGATTTTTTCCCTTTTGCACAACGCCCTGTTATTCATAATACATTTGTTTTTCCTTTACAGCCCAAAACAGCACTGTACCTGCTGAGGGTGGACAAACATTTTGAATCCCTGCAAGCCCCGCTCCGGCTTGTTACACAGGAGCAACTGGCGCAGGAGATGGCATCGGAAAATCTCCTCAGCGGCCTTTTCACAGGCATCATGTTATTGATCGTATTGTTCGGTGCTTTCCTTTTCTTTACTACGAGCGACCGGGTGTACGGCTATTATGCGTTATATGTACTGAGCATCCTGTTATGGATATGGGCTAATAAAGGGCTTGGTTTTCATTACCTCTGGCCGGAATCCTGGTTCTTCCCCAGCCGTGCGCGCCCGGTTTTTGTGGTCACCAATATGCTCCTGGTGTTTCAGTTCCTGCAATACTTTATTGGCATAAAGAAAGATAACTGGGCTTACCGGCCCTTCAAAATATTCCAGGCCATTGGCCTGTGCTTCCTCGTGGCGATACTGTGGCCAACGGATTATGCGCGCTTTGGAATGATTAGCATGATATTACAAAAGATGCTGACCCTATTCAGTCTTTGTGCAGTTGCACTGGTAGCAGGGAACCTGCTGCAAAAGGTATGGCAGCGGAATACGGCAGCCACGGTGTATCTCGTGGCGACAATGGTGCTTCTTGTATTCATCACCATAGAGATCATGTATTATCTCGGGAAACTGGAGATCCCTGTTTACTTTGTACACTTTGGTGTTTTCACAGGTGCAGCACTGGAGGTGATCATCATCACCTTTGCACTGGCAGCACGTTTTAATAACTATCGTAAAGAAAAAGAAACCGTGCTGCGAACACTTACGGACACGATCATTGCAGTGGAAGAAAAGGAAAGGAAAATACTGGCAGATCAACTGCATGATGAAATAGGCTCCATGTTATCGCTGGCTTCTTTAAACATGCAGGCGATGAAGCTGGACGAAGTAACCGAAATGCTGGACCAACTCAGCCATACCGTACGCCATATCAGCCACCAGCTAACACCTGTGGCTATTGAGAAATATGGGCTACGGCATGCGATAGAAGACCTGGTAAAGATCGCCAATGGTACCGGTAAAATAAATATTGAACTGGTGCTGATAGGTTTCTCCCCTACCACACCTTATCCATCCAACACGGAATTTACCATTTACCGTATCATACAGGAGTTGCTGCAGAACATCCTCAAACATGCAGAGGCCTCGAATGTATTGATACAACTGATAGAAATAGAACTGGAGAAAAGTTGCTCGATCATTGTGGAAGATAACGGGATAGGGATAGATCCGGCAACGATCCTGCGCAGTGTGGAAGCCAAAGTGGCTTATATGGAAGGAAAGATCATGATAGAAAGTAAACCCAACGAAGGTGCTATGGTGAACATAGAATTACCGTTGCCTGAAAAAATAACTGTATGACCAGATTGATCATAGCAGACGACCATCAGTTACTTGCGGATGGATTAGTGGCCGTACTGCGGGAGGCAGCAGAATGGGATATACTCGTACCTGTTAATAATGGACGGGAGCTGCTGGACCGGCTGGCAAAAACCCAGGTGGACGTTGTGCTGCTGGACCTTAACATGCCGCACCTGGATGGCATTAAAACACTGGAGATCATTAAAGAACAATACCCGGGGATCAAAGTACTGGTGCTGACCAATTATAATCAACCACAATTACTATCTGAGGTACGTAAGCTCGGCGCAGATGGTTACCTGCTGAAGAATGCTTCCGGAGATGTATTAAAAACGGCCTTACGGTCTGTGCAGGCAGGTGTTCCTTACTTTGAAAACCTTGTTCCCCGGGAAGCACCCGCAGCGGCATTTTTCCTGGATGAGTTTATGAAGAAGTACCATCTCACCAAAAGGGAAGTGCAGATCATTAAAATGGTAGGCAGCGAACTAACGAGTAAAGAGATCGGTACGGAGCTTTCTATCAGTGAGTTTACAGTGAATACACACAGGAAGAATATCCTGCGGAAGCTGGAGCTGAAGAATACCGCAGGGCTCCTTAATTTTGCAAAGCAGCAGGGGATCCTTTAAAACAGGGCTTATTTGTGACTTTGCCGCGTGGTAAAGGGTGGGTCTTTTTTTATTTTAAGGATGTTAATCTTTATTCTAAGGGGCCTTTAAAACAGGACTTACCTGTGACTTTGCCGCGTGGCAGAGGGTGGGTCTTTTTTTATTTTAAGGGTGATTTACTTTTTATTCTAAGGCCTCTCTATAGCCGTTTCATTATTTCAAGGCATGCACGACTGTTGTGATAGGGGCATTTCCAGAGCCCCACCTTATCTTCATTCATCACCTTATTATCCCTGATGCCCCAGTACCACTCTCCTTTTGCTTTGTCTAATATGTTCTTTTCTATATACTGCCAGCTGTTGGTGGCATCTTTCAGGTAACGGGGGTCTTTGCTGAGCTGCCAGGCATTCACAAAACCTACTACGGCCTCTGCCTGTGGCCACCAATGCTTTTCAGCGATCAGTTGTTGCTCTCCCGGTTCATATTCATACCATAATCCACCATCTGCATCTACTCCCTCTTTAGCTGCATCCGTCATCAGGATTGCTGCGGCTTTGGATTTTTCTATCAATTCAGCATCCCCTATCACTTCTGCGGCTTCCAGCAATAACCAGCTGGCTTCAATATCATGGCCATAGGAAACAAGGTTACCGGTAGGGTTCCACTTTTCATCAAAGAAAAGACGGAGGTGGTGAGTGTTGGGATCTATGATCTTATCATAAAAAACACGCAGCAGGTCCTGGATATGGATCTTTAAAGAAGGGTCCGCCCAGATGCTGTAGAGATTGGTGTAAGCTTCCAGTACATGCAGGTGGGTGTTCATCGATTTCTTTTCATTCTCATCCTTTTCACTCAGGCGCAGATCTTCCAATTCTTTCCATTCACGGGAAAAAGCTTCCAGGTAACCACCGTACACACAATCATAACTATACAGCTGAATGAGGGAATACAGGCCAATGGCTTTCTCTTTTGCCTTTTCGTTCTTACTGGCTTTGTAGTATTCGCTGAAAGCATAGACCACAAATGCCTGGGCATAGATCTGTTTTTTGGTATCTACAATATCCCCGGCATAACCAACCGTCCACATTACACCACCAAATTCCTTGTCTATAAAATACTCCGTGATGTAATCGAAAGCGCGGGTGGCTACCTGCAGGTAAGCGGGGTTCTTTGTAACATTATAAGCTGCGGAAAACGACCAGAGGATCCTGGCGTTGAGTACGGCACCTTTTACGGCGAATGGATCAGGCATATTGTCGTTATCCAGTTTACCCAGGAAACCACCATGTTTCTCGTCTATGGTGTGGGTTTGCCAGTAATCAAGGATAGCGGTTAATTCATCCTGCAGGTCCTGTCTTAATTTCTCTTGCATGAACTGTTTTATTTTCGCCGTGCTTCCAGATCGGTGCTGATCTCCGTTATCTTTTCCTCTGTTAAAGGATACAGGGCAATGCATATAATAGATAACAAAGCCCCGATAGCCGGTAAGAAGCTCAACATTAAAAGAATCCCTGTTTGTACGCCCTCTTCCTGCACAACATTTGCCTTAAACCCGAAATACTCCAATAACCAGCCGGTGAGTGCCCCACCGATCGTCCAGCCGAATTTCTGGGACATGGAGGAGGAAGAAAAGATCAGGCCTGTTGCACGCCTGCCGGTCTTCCATTCTGAATAATCCGCCGTATCTGCATACAGGGACCATAAAAGGGGAAAGATCATACCTGCACAAGCGCTGATTAATATCTGAAAAACAAAAATCAGCGCAAGTTGTTCTTTACCGAGCCAATAAAATAAAATACTGAGTACGCCGGCAACAACCATGGCTGCCAGGTAGGTATTCTTTTTACCCAGTTTATTGGCAACGGGCGAAGCCAGGATCACTCCCAGGATATTTGCACCCTGCCCCAGCATGAGGTACAGGGCAGAATAAGTGACATTCAGGGCCGAGAATGTTTCTGCATTGCCCAGGTAATATTTGAAGTAATACAAAGTGGCCCCGTCCCGGATAGAATTAAAGATCAGTGCAGCAATACCTGCACCCAGCAGGATCCACCAGGGGCGGTTGGCGAAAAGGTCTTTGATATCGTCTTTTAAAGACACCTTTTCCTCCCGGATAGGTTTCACCCGTTCTTTCACCCAGGCAAAACATAACAGGAAGAGGATCACGCAAATGGAAGAGATCACTGCTACAGATAATTGCCAGCTGCTTTGCAGGTCCGCTGATCTCCCGAAAAAGCTCACCAGCGGTTCCAGCAAGGCAAAAGCAATGAGGCTGCCGGCAAAAGCAAAGGACATTCTGAAGGAAGCGAGGATATTCCTTTCTTTTCCATCCGGGGAGATCACTCCCAGCAGGGAAGCATATGGCACATTGATCAGGGAATAGATCATCATCATGGCAGAATAGGTGATATAGGCGTAGACCAGCTTACCTGTAACACTGTAATCCGGTGTGGTGAAAGTTAATACACCGATCAAACCAAAAGGTATGGCCATATAAAGGATATAAGGGCGGAATTTGCCCCAGCGGGTGGTTGTTCTATCCGTCATCACACCTACTACCGGATCAAAAAGGGTATCCCAGATACGTGTGATAAGGAACATGGTGCCAATAGCCCCGGCGGCCAGGCCCATTACATCTGTATAAAAGAAGAGCAAATAAGTACCGAAGAGTTTCCAGAACATGGAGGATGCCATATCCCCAAAACCGTAACCGATCTTTTCCTTAAGCGAAATTTTCTGCATACGTGGATTTAAATAAGCTTCTGACAAATCTATCCTTTAAATATGCATAAGATATAATATTTTTTTATCCGATCATTATCGTAAAAAAACAAAGCCCTCCGATAATTCGGAAGGCCTTTAGGTGGATTCTTCAGCTCCTTTACTCTTTTTGGGGGACGCGAATGGATTCTTTTGGGGGTATTCGATGGATGAAGGAGCTATTAGAAAGAATGTCTTTTGATGATGTAAAGATGCAGCGATTTTTTTAACGGGAAACGATAAAATGCCAGGTGGCGGGATTTTTTGTGTATGCGGCGGCGGATGCCTGATAAGTGAAAAAAGCTGCCCGTTTGGGCAGCTTTTGCTGAATTGGAGAGATATAGGGATGTATTTCTTAGTTGGAAATCAGTTTCATGGGCATAAAACCCGTTGAACGCTTAGCCGCTTCCACCTTCTCTTTATCAAGGTCTTTCCGCACATTTGCCGCCAGTGCCTTATCTCCTTTCTTTTCCAGCAGGGAGGCATAAAGGTCCAGGTACAATACTTTCTGCTGAGGCTTCAGGTCCGGAATGTTTGTACTGATCAATTTAGCCCAGGAGGTAGCTTCTGCCACCACTTCCTGGTCTTCCACAAACCGGTTCACGTTCTGCCCGTAGCTGTATAACCAGTCCCCGCCCACAATGGTCATGGGGATCAGTTTGGTGGCCAGCATATGGTTCACCACTTTGGCATATTTGCGCCATTCCTTTGTGGCAAAATAGATGGTAAGGTCTGCTTTGGCCAGCACTTCTTCTTTAGCCGGATATTTGCTCGCCTTCAGCTTCTGCTGAAAATCGCGGTACCCCTTTTCATCCAGTACTGCTTTTCCCTTATCGGGATAGCTGATGTACTGTTGCGGCCAGGCCAGGAAGGTCTGGTAGATCTTTGGTTCCACTTCCTTAGCATCGTAGCGTTTGGAGAAATCCCCGGCATTGTTCACCAGGTAAAGGAAAGGTGCGGAAGATGCATCTGTTGTGAAGTCTTTCAGCACGGTCCAGTTGCTCTTTTCGATCCATGCAGCCGGTCCCTGCGCGTTCAGGTATTCCAGTGCAATGTTACCGGCTTCTTTTGTTTCGTAAGCAGCAGAAAGTGCTTTCAGGTAGCTGAGCACGTAATTATAATCTTTCTGATTGGCGGCATAATTGCGCTGCAGGTATTGCAGGTTGCGAACAGGACTCAGCGCATCCAGGCCATGCTGGATGAATTTTGCCGTATCGGTGGAACCAACCACACGATGCACCACTTCCCCATCCCCGTTAATGAACAGGTAAGTAGGGTATGCACGTACATTGTACTTTTGGCGCAGGGTGATACCCTCCCCTTTTTCCATGTCTATGTATGCATTCACAAAGTTCCTGTTATAGAGGCTGGCCACTTCCTTCACCCCAAAAACATTCTTCGTCATCCATTTGCAGGGGCCGCACCAAACGGCATAGGCATCCACAAAAATGAGCTGGTCGTTCTTTTTAGCTTCTGCGAGCATGGCAGTCCATGTCCAGGAGCTGTCTTTAAAACTGATCTGGCTTTGTGCGCTCAGCGAGGTAAAAGCCAGTAAGATGATCAATATGTATCTCATGACTTCTTCTTTTTGCTGTTTGCTTCCTTACCCGTTGCAATAAATACATCTGGTTCTTTATATCCGCCATTGCGGTATACCACATTGCCATCCCCGTCTATCCAAAGGAAATCAGGATATGCTCTTATCTTGTATTTTTTCACCAGCGCGGGGCCGTCTCCCTTCTCCATATCCATTGTTACATTGATGAAATTAGCGTTGTAATATTCCGCCACATGATCCAGCGTAAATACATTTTTGGCCATCATAATACAGGGGCGGCACCAGGTAGTGTACGCATCCAGGAAGATGAGCTTGTTTTCTTTCTTCGCGGTGGCCAGCATTTCTTTCCAGGAACCGGTAGCAAATACGATGTGATTGGTGTTCCTGGCCCTTTGCTGTGCTTCAGCAAGAGATGAGCGGGCTTTCTTCATCAGTACCGGTGCATCCTTTGCTACCACACCGGCACTCACAAAATCGATCTGTGTGGTATCCTTGTCGAAGAAGAGATACACAGGGTACATCAGCATGGCCAGGTGGCGGGCGAATTCCCTGCCTTCAGGAGCCTGCATGTTCACATGAATGCTGATGCAGTTTTCGTTAAAGAAAGTGGCAACAGAATCCTGTGTGAACACTTCTTCCTGTACCTGTTTTAAAATGGCGGACTGGTTGGCGCCGCTTGCGTCTACAAACACCAGTTTACCGGTGGCGCGGGCTTTTGCGATAGCTTCGTTAAAAGAGATGTCCTGGAATTGAATTTTTTTCTGACCATAAACAACTGAGCAACATAACGTGAGAATAGTAACCGTAATTTTCCTTAATGCATGCATAATCCTGTTTTTTTAATGGATGTTTTAGTAACCTGTATTCTGCAGGATCAGTCCTTTTGAAATATCAATCTCTACCTGCGGTACAGGCAACACTTTCCTGCCTGCCGGAATATCCGGGTTCTGCAGCGGGCGGCCTGTTCTGATCAGGTCATAGCGGTTGAATCCTTCAAAGGCCAGTTCCAGTTTCCTTTGTTTTAGTATGGTATCCGTGAGTGCTGTTGCGTTAGCAAAAGTATTCAGTGTATAAGGCACTGCCCCTGTTACCGCGCGGTTGCGGACCTTATTCACCATGTCTACCGCGGTTTGTGTTACACCCTGCGTTCTGGCGATGCCTTCTGCTGCCGTGAGGATCACTTCCGCCAAACGGATAACGGGTACATTATCCCTGCCGTTTGAGTTATTGAACTTGAAGGTGGTGAGATCGTTCAGTTGCTGTGTGTTGTAGATCTGGTCTCCTTTAAAGATCAGTTCCGTGCGTCTTTTATCATTGGGTTCAAATGTATTGAGCAATGTATTGGTGATCCAGAAAGACCTTTTGAAGAAATAAGGATTACCCAGGTTATTGTTGAATGTAGTTGAACTGCTTACAATATAGCTTACCGGGAACGCGAATACATGTTCTTTGGTCAGCGACTGCGTAGTGCCATCAGGGTTTGCCGGGAACAACGCAAGCAGCGTGGGAGACAGATCGTACAGCAGCGGTGATTTTTCCAGCACTTTATTAGCTGCAGTTACCGCATCTTCATAACGGCCCATGTAGAGATAGGTCCTTGCCAGTAATGCATAAGCACTTCCCTTCGTAGCCCTTGACCTGGTTTTGAGTTCATTGGATTGCTGATCCCCCAGCGCAGGAATACTTTCTTCCAGGTCTTTAATGATCTGTGCATATACGGCTCCGTTGTTGGAACGTGCAATCACATCTCCTGTATTGTATCCTTTGAATGGTGTGAGCTGTATAGGCAAACCCCGGCCATCCATCTTACCCGTCAATGCGCCGTCCCCGAAGAACTTCAGAAGGTCCAGGTAGGCATAGGCCCTGATAAAACGCGCTTCCGCAATGAAAACGTTCTGTTTCTCCAGGGGATACGTTGCATACAACGGAATGTTGGCCATTACATTATTGGCCACGTTCACGGCTTTGAAATAGTTCGTCCAGAGGTTCACTACTTCATCGTGGTCTGCAGTGGTTTCACCGTTTGCAAAAATGTTAAAGTAAGTGGAGTGATTCAGGTTATCTGTACTGAAATCACCTAAAGTATAAGAAATGCCACCGGTCGCTGCCCTTACCAGTGTAATATAAGCTTCCGCCAGGGCCTGGTCTGTTCCATCCGCCGTTTTAAATACTTCCTTTTCTATCAGGGTATTTTCCGGCGCCAGGTCCAGCTGCCTGTTACAGGCAATAGCCATGAACCCGGAACATATGATCAGTATGAGATATCTTTTTATCATAATCCTATATTGATGCCGAATTGATACATTTTATTCTGTGGCATGGTGAGTTCATCGTAACCTGCCTGCAGTGCAGATGAACCAAATGCACTTACTTCCGGATCTATTCCGGAATAACCGGTGAACGTGAGCAGGTTGGTACCTCCTATAAAGAGTTCCAGTGAACGGATCACTTTTAGTTTTGCCACCGGTAACTGGTAAGCCAAACGAACGTTACGTAAACGCAGGTAAGAAGCATCTTCCAGGAAACGGCTGCTCGTTCTGCTGGTGGTATAATCCCGGATATTACTGCTGCCTGCGGAAGTGGTCACAGACCTGTTCACCAGTTTGGGAATATCTGTTTCATGCCCGGGAACCAGCCAGTAGTTCAGTATTTCCGAACTCAGGTTAGGTGCATCACCAACGGAGTAAGTGAGCAACGCCGCCCTTGCTCCATTGATCATCTTATTGCCCACGGAGAAAGAGAAGAACGCATCCAGCTCCCAGTTACGCCAGGTGAAGGTATGGCCCATGCCACCATAGAAATCAGGCAAGGCTGTGCCGTACGACTTCCTGAATACATTCACATCCTCTACGGTAGAGAAGAGTGATGCAGGCGGCACAAAAGTGGTGTTGCCTTTTCCATCTCCCCAGGCAGGATTGCCGGACATGCCGTCTACCCCTTGCCAGTCGTACAGGAAGAACTGACCCGCAGCCTGGCCTTCTTTCAGGTATTTATAGGCTTCGTTGGCAAGGCCCACTTCTTCACCCACAAAATTCAGCTTCAATATTTTATTCCTGTTCCAGGAGATATTGAAATTGGTAGACCAGGAGAATTGTTTGCGGCGGAGTAATTCTGCACGTACCGTTAATTCCAGTCCTTCGTTCATCATATCCCCGATGTTCTGCTGTTGTGCAGACCATCCCTGGTAACGTGGAATGGCAGATGTAAGGATCATGTCCTTCACACGGCGGTGATAATAATCCAGTGTTACGTTCACGGTATTATTCAGCAGGGATGCATCCAACCCCAGGTCTACAGAGCGCGTGCGTTCCCACTTGAGGTTAGGATTATCCGGCTGCTGCATTTGCAGTATAGGTGTACCGGCATAGGAAAGATTGTCACTATTAAGTTGATACTGGCCCTGGCTTCCGTAATAAGAACCGGAGTTATTACCCGTGAAACCAATGCTGCCTCTGAGCTTCAGATCGTCCAGCCATTTCCTGTCTTTCAAAAATCCTTCTTCAGACAAACGCCATCCCGCAGAGAAAGACGGGAACCCTATATACCGCCTGTTGCGGGAAAAACGGGAAGAACCGTCCAAACGATAGGTAACCCCTGCCAGGTATTTGTTATCGAATTCATAGTTCAGCCTGGCGAAATAAGAAGCGAGTGCCCATTGTTGCTTGAGGGCACCTTTGATGTATTTATTCCTTGCTGCTGCAATGCTCAGGATCTCATCATTAAAGAAACCATAACCACCAATGCCTGTATTTGATTCCGTGGATTGCTCAAAGCTCTGACCAGCTACTGCATTGATGTAATGCCTGTTGATCATTTTCAGGAAACTGGCCGTGTTATTGGTTACGATCTTGCGGTATTGTGTGTTGGTCTGTACAGCATCATCACCATAACCACTGGGGCGCTTCACTCTTCTTGAATAAGCGTCTCCATTCGTCAGCTGTGTGCCGAACTCTGAACGCAGTGTAAGCCAGTCTATTGGTTTATACTGCAGGAAAGCATTCCCCAGAGCTTCTGAGGTTTTCAGCATATTGGTGTTCAGCAAAGCATCTGCTACCGGGTTAGCATCCTGGTCCCCATAAGGATTAGCCCCTTTACCAAAAGCATAACTGCCATCTGCATTATAAATGGGCAGGTTGGGCGCTTTCTGCAAAGCAGCCCGGTAAATAGCTGCCGCGTTCATCGCAGAATTCTCTGTATAGTTCATGGACATGCTCACGCCTACCTGTATGGCTTTGGAAGCCTGGTAGCTGATGTTCATACGGCCATTGTAACGCTTGTAATCGTTGTTGATAATATAAGAAGGCTGGCTGGTATAAGAACCGCTTATATAGTACTGTGCTTTCTCACTGCCTGCTGACATGGAAGCATCCAGTTGTTGTGAGATAGCGGTACGGGTTACGGCATCCTGCCAATCCGTATTATCCTGTGCATTGAACACTTCGTTGCTACCCAGTTGCTTGTAGTATCTGGTATAGATGTTATTGTATTCCGGGCCGTTCAGCAATTTGTATTTACCGATAGGCTGTATAGCACCTGTAGCAGAACGTATGTTGAAAGATTGCATGCCTTTCTTTCCCTTCTTAGTGGTAACGAGTATTACCCCTGCTGCTGCACGTGAGCCATAGATGGCCGTAGCATATGCATCTTTCAGGATCTCTATGGATTCAATGTCTGCAGGATTGAGGGCAGACAAAGGGTTGTTCTCAAAAGCCTGCGGCGGGGTATAGCTATCACTTACAGATGCTCCGCCAATAGTGCCCGGTGCCGTAGTAGAAGCATTAAAGTTACGGTTATTGAGATCTCTCCCGGAACCGTACACTGGAATACCATCTATTACGATCAGCGGTTGGCTTCCGTCCGGGTTAAGCGTACTCAAACCCCGGATGGTAATGGCGGTAGCAGAACCGGGAATACCGGAGCTGGAAATTATATTCACACCTGCTGCCTTACCGATAATGGCATTGTCGAATGACAGGTCAGATGCTTTGGTGATCTCTTTTGCGCTGATGGTGGAAATAGCGCCGGTGATATTTCGTTTGCGCTCGTTACCATAACCCACTACCATCACCTCATTGAAAGTGCGGGTGTCTTCCGGTAAGGTAAGTGTGAGCAAGGCCAGTTTACCCGCGGGGGATTCCAGCTTGCGAAAACCTACGGCGGTGAGGATAAGGGTATCTGTTGGTTTTACCAGCAGTTTGAAATTACCATTCTCATCTGTGATGGTACCACGGTTGGAACCTTTTACCTTCACCGTTACGAATGGAAGTAAGGTGCCATCCTTTCCGGACTTTACGGTACCTCCTACAGGCCGGGTAGTTGTATCGCTCTGGGCATGCAGCGCATGGGCTCCCAGCAATAATGCTATAATAAATAATTTACGCATGTACTTAGTTTAATCCGCCTTTCCAGATCTCGTTTACGATAGGATATGCTGCCGGATTGCTGGTTCTGCCGGTGCCGCCTATGATCCAGATGATGCTGTTATTCACAAATGCATTGAAAGCGATGCGGCCGGGGAACTGTGCAGGTAATGCACGCGGGTCGCCTTCTGCCACTTTCGTCCAGTTCACACCATCATCCTCAGATACCCAGAGATCACTTTGTGCCACACCGGAGGTTTCCCCGCTGATGAGTAACAATTGATTCCGGTGTACTACCACCTGGTGGCCCTGGCGGAGTGGTAATGCGTTCACCTGTGTAACCTGCGTCCAGGTGATACCGTCTGCGGAATTCCAGATATCGTTCTTGTATACGTTACCATTATCCAGGCCACCTACTACCCATATTTTTTCTTTATAGACAAATACGGCGGGGTTGCGGCGGGGAGGAAACTGAGCGGCAGCAGTGATCTGCGTCCAGGTTTCGCCGTCTGTTGTATTCCATACATCGTTATAAGAAACGCCGTAGGCATTGAGATTTCCGAAAGCAGGATAAGCACTTCCTCCTATTACCCATAGTTTATCTTTGAACACCACGGCATTAATACGCTCGCGGATACTCCAGCGGTCTGTTGCTACTGCCGGTGTGGAAGCCGTCCAGGTTAAACCATCGGAAGAACTCCATACTTTGTTGGTTACATTACTGAAGCCCATGCCTACAGGTGGAAGGCAGCCACCGAGTATCCAGATCTTGTTCCTGAAACCGGTGACCAGCTTTCCATGCTCTGCTTTGGGGATAGAATCGCCATTATTATCGGCTGCTTTTAAACGTGTCCATGTATTCGCATCGTCACTTTGGAATGCACCAAAAGTAAATGCGCCGAATCCGCCCAGTGTGGAACCGAAGGCGTAATATTTTCCATTAAAGAAACCAGCCTGCACATCGTGGAATGTTCCAAATGCTGCATCCCCCTGTTTCTGCCATGCTACCGCTTTAGGGTCCCGTTTGGCAACATTCACCTCTACGGTGTAATTACGGACCGTAGCACCATCTTCAGATGTAACCTTGTATATCACAGGGCTGGTGAAATTATTGACAGTAACGCCGGATTCCTGCAACACGGTACCTACTTTCACGGTTGCGCCGGGTACTTTTTCAAATGTGGCTACGAGCGCTGAAACATTCGTCTGGAATGGCAGGCTATCCACATTCCAGATCTTCAGCAAAGAATGATCTACTGTAAAGGCTACTGCTACAGATGGGATACTGAATTCAGTGATCCCCGCGAGCTTGCCGCGTTTATCTTCTTTCTTACAGGCAATAAACAGTCCTGCCATCAGCAGGATAAAGAGATAATGGTTGACTTTTGACATTTTCAAGGTATTGTATTTTAAGTTAAATATTCCTGTGTAAGGGCAATAGCATCCCCTTCAGCGATTGCTGTCAATTTTAGCATTACGTATTATGTACAAGGAATAGTTACTTCTTTTTAATCAGGTAAACAGTGGTACCGTAGATACGGACTTCCTGTTTTAAGGTGATGGAAATGCCTGATAACACTTCCTGTAAAGTGGCGTTCTTATTGTAATCCCCGGTATAGGTTTCATCATCCTCTAAAGGTTCTGTAAAGATGGTCTGTACACCAAACCACTTTTTCAGTTTCGCTACTATCTCCTTTTCCCCGGCATTATCGAAAGCGAGAACGTCGTCGCTTTCTTCTCTTTTAACACTCACATCTGCATTACCGTTATTTTTATTGAAGGTCATGAGTTCCTGGTCGTTCACTTTTACATTTACCTTTCCCGGTCTCAGTTTTGTGAGTGGCAGGGTTGCAGGCATGGTTGAATCTTTCTTAGGCTTACGTAATTTGATCAGCGGGAAAGTGGTTTCATTATTCTCTACTACCTGTGCATTCCCCTTTTCCACTGATACCGTTACCGTGCTGTCTTTCGTAAAAGCAGATACATTGATCTCCGAGCCTTTTGCCGTTGTTACCAGTTCCTTGGTTTTAATGACCAGTGACCTGGAGGTATCCTTCATTTTAAAATGTGCTTCTCCTTGCAGGTACACTACAGGATTCGCCGCTACTTCCTGGTGGATCATCAATTCTGTTTCAGGGCTCAGGAACACTTCCGAACCATCGCTTAGCATCAACTGTGCGCGTTCTCCTTTTCCTGTCTGTGCCTTACTTAGCAGCCATTTATTCTCCTGCGGTTGCGCTCTTAAAAGATTGCCGATCCAAAGCCCTGTAGCAAAAAATACCACGCAGGCTGCGGCGGCGTACATCCATATCTTCCTGTTGCGGTGGAGGGCTACTACTTTGCCTTCCTTCTTTTCCTCCTTCAGAGCTGCTCCAAAGACCTCTTCAAAAGTTGGCACAGGGCCGGTTTCCATCCGGTACTCCGTCCAGTATGATTGGATCCAATCGATTATTTCATAACGTTTAGAGGGGTCCGCCAGCCAAGCATGCACCAAACTTTCTTCCTCTGACGAAGCTGTACCATCCAGGTACCGCTTTAAGATTTCCTTTTCCACTAGCGCTGTTTTAAGTTTTCCTGCCCGGTACATATAAGCATACACCTGAGTATGCCTTTGCACCTACGGGGTTTATAAAAATTTATTGAAAATAAAGAGAATGGCCATGAGTGAAGTGCTATAACCATGACTTTCAAGGCTTTTGCGCATGATCTTCAGGGCTTTGTTCAGCTGGTTCTCTACGGTGCTCTTTGAAATTGCCATCTCCTCTGCTATCTGGGCATTTGAATATCCTTCCAGGCGGCTTTTCCGGAAGATGGCGCGGCATTTATCCGGCAATTCCTGCATGGTTTTGCCAATGAGCTGCTGTAACTCCCTGGCATTCACGGCTGGGTCCTGCTGGTTGAACTGGTTGGTGATCTCCCGGATATAGGTTTGCTGGTGACCTGCCTTCCTGATCTGGTTGTAAATGAGGTTCCTGGCGATAGTGATCACATAAGCCTCGAAGGGGGAACCGGCATCTATCCGGTCCCGGTGTTTCCAGATGCGGATGAAGGTTTCCTGAACGATCTCGTCTGCTTCTTCCCTGCCTGCTTTAAAGCGGGTAGCGAAAGCGGCAAGGCGGGGAGCGTACCGTTCGTAGAGTAAACGGAAAGCGGATGGATCTCCGGAGCGGAGTTGCTGCACTAGCGCCTGTTCATTCATTTGGGGGTTAAAGATAGGGTGTATCGGGTAGATTTTCTATTCACCCTTTAAGGGGAAGATAATATTAATATGTGTTCCTTCATCCGTTTGAATATTGAAGGTACCTCCTATATCATCAGTAAGCCCCTGCAACAACTCCATGCCCATGGAGGCGCCAATACGGTCATTAAAGTCCGCCGGCAGGCCGCGGCCGTTGTCTGAAACACTCAACATGATCTCTGTGTCTGAAATATGGGCCAGGGAAATAGATATCTTTCCTTCCGCGGTGTGGCCAAATGCATATTTAATGGAGTTGGTGATGGCCTCGTTCAGGATCAGGCCTAATGTAATGGCAGAGGCATGGTTCAGTTCTATCTTTTCCACATGCAGCTCAAAACGGATGTTCCCGCGAATGCCATAACTTTCCCGGAGATATTCCACCAGTTCATAGATATACTCAGGCATATGGATGGTAGACAGTGTTTCTGACTGATAGAGCTTCTGATGGATGATGGACATAGAGTGGATCCTGTGCTGGCTGTCTTTAATGGCGGAAAGGGCTGCCTTGTTCTTCAGGTAGCTGGACTGGATCTCCAGCAGGCTTGCCACCACATGGAAGTTGTTCTTCACCCGGTGATGGATCTCTTTCACCAGCCATTCCTTGTCCTTCACCAATTGTTCCAGCATCTTATTCTTTTCATTGATCGCTATATTGCTTTTTTGTTTGTTGCGGTATTGTATATATACCAGTGCCGTGATTAAGATCATTACCAGGATGCCGGCCAGGGTGATGTTCTTCATGAGGTCTGACCGTTCGAGTATAGCCTGTTGTGTTTTGTCCTTTTGTTTTAGCAATTCTATGTCTTTATCCTTGCTTTCCGTCTGATATTGGATCTGCAGCTCTACGAACTGCCTTGCCTTTATCACATTATACATGCTGTCGTCCTGCTCCTGCATTATGTGAAATTCATTTAGCGCATTCAGATAGTTACCTTCACTGGAATCTATCTTATACTGCATCAGATGCATTTTATTCACATTAAATGGGCGGGTTATATCCATGAAGCTTTTAGACTTTTCAAAATACTGTTTAGCCAGTTTGATATTACCAACCTTAATGTGATAAAGGGTTAGATTGCCATATGCGTAAAATAATACTTCCTTTTCTCCCCTATCTTCCTGCAATGAATCCAGGTAAGGCAACATTTCATCATAATATTTCCCCGCAAGGTCCAATTTGCCCAACTGGTGATGGATCTTGCCTAAAACATGTGCTACATGCATTTTTTCCACCATTGATTCGGGAGGATAAGCAGCAATTGTCTTTTGTACAAGCTGAAGCGCCAGTTGCGGTTCTCCGAATGTTGAGATCCCAATGGCGATAAAATAAAAATCGGCGTACCAGATCCTTTTAGCTACATTCACCGGCTCCCGCTGAATGCTTTTATTTAGCCATTCCATGGCCTTTTCATAGTTTTCGAAGCGCAGGTACTGATAGCCCATATTGCCATAGAAGAAACTGGAAAATGCAAAATCCTGGTTGGCCTCCATGATGGCAATGGCCTCCTTGCATTCCGTAAATCCATCCGTCATGTCTCCCACAAAAAAATTCAGGTATGAAAGCACATAGTGGTTGTAATGCGTATGCTTAAAACCTATTAGCTTTTCCAGTTCTGTAACATGCAATAATTGTTTTTTAACAGTATCAAACTTTTGTTGTACGAAATGAACCTCGTAAATACCGGTTAACATTTTTATCTCGGAAACAGTATCCCTTTGCTGCCTGACTAATTTGAGGGATTCATTGAAGTCTGCTTCTTTTTGCGGATCGTCAAAACCTGCCGCTGTTCCCCTGTTAGCCAGTGCCCTGGCAAGTATTACAGGATTATTAGATCTCCTGGCGAGGTTCACTGCTTGTGTAAAATAGTCCTTGCTTTTTGCAGGTTCATTACTTTGGAGATAGTATTTAGCAAGCAAGGTTAGTGCAGCATTCCTCCAATAAACATCCCTGGTTTTGTCCGCCTCTGCCTTCGCAGAAAGGAAGAAGGGCAATGCAGCATCAAGATCTTTTTTGTCGGCACCTGCTTTGAAGAGATAATAACTTCCCTGCCTCAATAAGGATTTAATCTGATTATCCGGGCCATCGATAAAATCCCTGTCGTAATAGAGGGAATGCGGCAGATGTTCTCCTTCGCTCACCAAAATAGCTGCACTGTCCATATCCAGCCTCCTTAGCATTACAAAATACACGAAGGAAGTGGTCAATTCGAACTGAAGGCGCTGCTTGGGAATGGAATAACCAAAAGACGATCTACCAGCATTGGTTTGACCAAAGATGGGGTGGGAACAAAACAAAAAACAAAGGGATAAAAGTAAATGTACGGCCTTCATGTTCCCTGTTTACTCTAAAATAAGTAATTATCCTTAACTCTTCCTGGCAACGATCTCTTTTTCAATGCCCAGTTTCTTGATCCTCGAATTGAGTGTATTAACATTTATATCCAGTATTTCAGCAGCACCTCCTTTCCCGGAGATCTTCCAGTTGCAGCTTTCGAGTACGGCCAGTATGTGGTCCCGCTCGTTTTCCATCATCGTTTTAAACTTGTTCTTATCATTAATAGCAGGTACAGGTGCTAATTTGGAAACAGGTATTTCTATCGACTCCATAACAGTTCCATTGGCCATTACTACATTCCGCTGAATGGTATTTTCCAGTTCCCTGATATTACCCGGCCAGTTATATCCCATGAGCTTATCCAACGCTTCTTTTGCCAGTGTTGGAACTTTCCCTTCGCTGTATTTCTTTAAGAAGTATTCTGCCAGTAAGGGAATGTCTTCTTTTCTTTCGCGCAGGGAAGGCAACATTAAAGGGAACACGTTCAGGCGGTAATACAGATCTATGCGGAAACGCCCCGCTGCCACCTCTTCTTCCAGGTCTTTATTCGTGGCAGCCAGTACCCTTACATTGATCTTTTGCGGTTTGCCTCCAATGGGTTCTATTTCTTTTTCCTGGAGTACCCTTAGAAATTTGACCTGGAGTTCAAGGGGCAGCTCTCCTATTTCATCGAGGAAAATAGTACCACCATCCGCCAGTTCAAACTTACCTGCCCTCCTTGCAATTGCTCCTGTGAAAGAACCTTTTTCATGACCGAATAATTCAGACTCGATCAGGTTAGCCGGCAATGCACCACAATTGACAACAACGAAGGGCTTATTCTTACGCGTAGAATACTTATGAATGGAATGCGCGATCAATTCTTTTCCGGTACCGCTTTCTCCCAGGATCAACACAGAAGTATCCATGGGTCCAACAAGTCTCGCTTGTTCCAATGCTTCCGTGAATTTTTTGCTTTTGCCCACCAGGTGGCTGAACTCTGCAGGAAGTGCAACCGGCAGGGATTTCTGTGATAAGGCCTGCAGGGCACTTTCTTCCATCCTGTGTTGATGGAGGTACAGCGCCACATCCAGCATGATCAATACATCTTTTGCACGGAATGGCTTTACCATAAAACCATAAGGTCTGGTTGATTTTGCCTCCTCCAGGATCTGCCTGTTTGAATTAGCAGACAGATAAACAAAGGCCATGTTCTTTTCGTTTAAGATCCTCCCGAGATCAATACCTGTACCTTCTCCCTGCAAAAAAATATCTACCAATACCAGATCCGGTTTTTCTTTTTCAATGACAGTTAATGCAACGGCAACCGATCTCGCGATAGTGCAGGTGGCATATCCTGCGTTCGTGAGGATAATATTGAGTCCCTTGGCTTCAATAAACTGATCCTCCACAATTAAAATTTTCGCTTTCAATGGGCAACATTTTGTTATTGCAAATTACAAAAGTTCCATTTCTAAATCACAAAGTATTATTAGTCAATCAACTAGCCATGTGTTTATTCAATAATTATTGATATAACAATAATACAACCCTGGCTGTAAAAATTAAATTACTGCAAATCAGTCATCTAAAAAAATGGCATAAGATTAGTCTCGCGATAAATCCAAAACCAATTAGCAATGAAAAATAAAACCACTTTCGCAACCTTTCACCTTAAAAAGATCTCCTTATGAAAAGTTTCCCGACCCTGATAGATGCACTGGCCGATGTTAAGAGCAGGGGGTATACGGAGGATTTCTCCGTTGAACCAAGCTGCCTCTACTGTGGCGACCTGGACCTTCGTCTGTACCCCGAAGAATTTCATATTGACGAAGTCTACCGCTTTGAGGAAGACTCCAATCCTGAAGACAGTGCTGTACTCTATGCCATCTCTTCCTCAACAGGGGTTAAAGGCACGTTAGTAGATGGCTATGGAGCTTACGCAGAGAATATGAATTTCGAATTGGCCAAAAAACTAAGCACACATGGAAGCCAGAATTAACATCGCCGAAAAAGGCCGGGAGGCCTTAAAAACGCTCTTTAATATCGGTGCATATTTAAGTAAATCTCCCATTGAAGTAAATCTTCGCGAGCTCATCAATCTACGGGTATCTCAGATCAATTCCTGTGCTTACTGCATTGACATGCACTATAAGAACGCAAAGGCAAAGGGTGAAACAGAAAAGCGCCTGTATGGTCTGAGTACCTGGAGGCAAACCAACTGGTACAGCGATCGCGAAAAAGCTGCTTTCGCTTTTGCCGAAGCTGTTACCGCCGCCGCCATGACTGACCTGGTTTATAAGAACGCGGGGCAATTCTTTTCTGAGGAAGAACTGGTAGACCTCACACTGATCATTACCACCATCAATACCTGGAATCGTTTTAACAATACGTTCAGTACTGCTCCTGAATAACCGCTTAAAATCATGCTAAGAGGCCTTTCCCGGAAGGGAATACCAGTGACGGAAGTGAATTCATGGATGATGCCATCCACATGAATGAGGAACTGCCACCTAATGTAGAGGACTAATACACCAAAACATTTCTTTTAATCATAAAAAAACAAATACTAATGCAGGAATTTTTAATCGCTATCCACAGGGATCTGACGGGCAAGAACCCCAAACCAACGCCAGAGCAAATGAAAGAAGCCATGAGACCTTACCAGGATTGGATCAGCAGCATCGCTGCGCAAGACAGACTGGTGAATCCACCAAAGAGATGGGATACAGATGGCCGTGTAGTAAAACCGGATAATACGGTATCTACCGGGCCATATGCTGAGATGAAGAAATCGTTAGGCGGGTTGTTCCTGATAAAGGCTAATGACTATGAAGAGGCCGTGGAAATTGCTAAAGGCTGCCCCATTATACAAGTGGGTGCGGTTGTGGAAGTGAGAATGGCAGTTCCAACAGCGTAAGGAATTGCAAAACAAAGTGCCTTTGCGTTCTGCAAGGGCACTTTTCTTATGAAAAAGATCACAGTTGTATTTGATGGTTTGCATCCCCCCTCTCTCAATTCAGTAAGCAATTGTTTAATTCCCTACATTTGCCATTGATTAAAAGAGACCAACATGCGTAAAGGATTTATCATTAGCGCAATCATAGGGATTATAGGCACTGCTCTGCTTGGCTACTTTGCAAGCCCGTGGTGGTACGTGATCCTGGCTATGATCGTGGCGCTGTTTGTTATGGGGATCAATGATATGCGGCAGACCAAACACTCTATCATGCGCACTTACCCTGTTTTTGGCCGGATGCGTTACTGGATGGAAGCATTGCGGCCTAAGATGTACCAGTACTTTGTGGAATCTGATATTGACGGACGCCCCATTAACCGCATAGACCGCTCCACCATTTACCAGCGTGCTAAAAAAGAAATGGACACTATGCCCTTCGGTACACAACTGGATGTATATGAAGAAGGATACGAATGGATGAGCCATTCCATCTCTCCCAAAGATTTCCGTAACCTGGACCATAACCCACGGGTACTGATCGGCAATAAGGACTGTAAACTTCCTTATTCCGCCAGCATCTTCAACGTATCCGCTATGAGCTTCGGTTCTTTGAGCAGTAATGCCATCGAAGCATTGAATGCAGGTGCAAAAATTGGCAACTTTGCGCATAATACCGGTGAAGGTGGCATCAGCCCTTATCACCTTAAACATAACGGGGATATTATCTGGCAGGTAGGTACGGGATATTTCGGCTGCCGGGATGAAGACGGCAACTTTTCACCGGAACTATTTGCCCAAACATCTTCTGCACCGCAGATCAGGATGATAGAACTGAAACTATCCCAGGGAGCAAAACCTGGTCACGGGGGTATTTTACCAGCTAAAAAGAACACCCCGGAGATCGCTGCCATCCGGCACGTAAAAGCGGGTACTACTGTATACTCCCCTCCTTATCACAGCGCATTTAATAATCCGCGTGAACTGGTATTACTGCTCCAGCAGATGCGTGAGCTTTCCGGCGGCAAACCCGTAGGTTTCAAATTATGTATCGGACGGAAGAGTGAATTCATCGGCATCTGTAAAGCCATGATAGAACTGAACCTCTACCCGGACTTTATTACCGTGGATGGTGGTGAAGGTGGAACAGGTGCTGCCCCGCAGGAATTCTCCAATCACGTAGGAGCTCCTTTACTGGATGGACTGGCTTTTGTGCACAATATCCTGGTAGGTTACGATATCCGCAAACATATTAAGATCATCGCTTCCGGTAAGATCCTCTCCGGCTTCCATATCCTGAGGGCCATAGCCTTGGGTGCAGATGCCTGCAACAGTGCACGTGCCATGATGATGGCAATCGGGTGTATCCAGGCCTTGCAGTGCAACTCTAATAAATGCCCAACCGGCGTAGCTACACAGGACCCTGCCTTATCTATCGGGCTGGTAGTGGCTGATAAAAAGCAGCGGGTAGCCAACTATCATGAAGATACCGTGAAAACCTTTGTAGAACTCATGGGTGCCGCAGGTATTGACGATTATAAGAAACTGACACGCTCACATATCTACCGCCGCGTATTCATGAACGAGGTAAGGACCTTTGAAGATATTTTCCCATCCCTGGAACCCAGCAGCATCCTCAACAATAAAATTCCTGAAAAGTATAAACAGGATGTTGAAATGGCGCATGCAGACAGATGGTATTAAAAACGTAAAGCCCGTACAATATGTACGGGCTTCTTTTTAGAATGCAGCGGCAAATTCTTTTGCAAACTCTTCCAGCTTTGTTTTCCCTAATGGACCGATCCCCTGTTCCTTATAATCTTCCTGTAATACACCTGTATGAATGCTATTATTCAATTGCAGGATATTGACAATAAAGAAGGAAGGTAATCCGGCCTGTTCCAAACCACTTTTCGTTTGTTCCTCAGTAAGTAATAGCCATTGCAGATCCGGTTTACCAATTGCTTTACCTAATACACTGGCTACCTCACTGGCGGTACGTTCATCACTGACAATATAACGGATGTTTTGTGTAGCGGATGTTTTCTCCAGTTCTTCCGCAGCAACAGTGGCAATGTCTGCCGGGGCAACCATTACGAGTTTATCATCGCCACCATAATTTGAACCGATAAAGCCTGCCCCTTTTATCATATCTGTAAACCTGTAAAGATTAGGATAGAAATAGCCGGGGCGAAGATGTGTAAGAGAAATGCCGGACAGCTGGTTCAGTATAATTTCCGCATGATGTGCGCCCAGGATGAAGCCGGTACCTTTATCCAGATGTGCACCATAACTGCTGAGGTGTACTACCCTCTTTATACCAGACTGTTGAATGGCATGTGCATAATTACCTGCAAGTCTTTTGTAATACGCCACTTGATCTGTTTCTGCATAGCCGGGCGGGACCATTATATACACAGCATCTGCGCCGGTGAAAGTCTCCGTTAGAAAATCCCGGTCGTCCAGTGAGCCGATGGCGGCTGTAGCACCGAGTGCTTCAATATCTGCTTTCTTTGCAGCATTACTGCTAATGACTGTAACCATATGGCCTTTCAGTACCAGGTCTTTTATCAATGGCAATCCTATGTTCCCCAGGGAACCTGTTGTTATTATTTTCATAACATAAAGGTCCCTACTCCGGAGTTTTTCCCTGTAGCTGAATCTCTGATTGTTGTAGCCTTTTCTTTAATTGAAGGAATTCCGGAATGCCACCGGGGAAGAATTGGTTTTGCTCTTGAATAACTTACTGAAGGACTGGGAATGTTCAAAGCCCAGTTCATAGGCAATTTCACTAACGGTCAGGTCTGTGGTGGACAATTTCTCTTTTGCCTTTTCGATCAGTTTATCGTGTATATGCTGCTGGGTACTTTGGCCGGTTAATACTTTCAGCATCACACTCAGGTAATTGGGAGATACATTTAATGTATCCGCAATGTACTGCACGGTGGGTATTCCTTTTTCCTCTCTGAACCAGGATGCAAGCACCTCTTCCAACCGCTCCAGGATCCTGTGGCTGGAGATCTTACGGGTAATGAACTGGCGTTGATAGAAACGTTCTGCATAGATCAGCAGCAGGTCCAGCTGGGCAATGATCACATCCTGGCTAAACTTATCAATGCTGGCGTGGTGTTCCTGTGCTATATTGTGTATAAGGTTTGTAATGGTTAATTCTTCTTTTTCTGAAAGATGGAGGGCTTCGTGTACAGCATAGCTGAAATACTCATATTGTTTAATCTTTTTAGCCAGTGGGGTATTCCATAAAAAGTCGGGATGCACGATCACCAGCCATCCGGTATGCCGAAAGTCATCAGCTGCTTCGATGGAAAATACCTGGCCGGGAGAAATGAAGCTCATCAGTCCTTCGTCAAAATCATACACTTGCTGGCCATACCGCATCTTGCAATTAAAATTCCTTTTCAGTGCGATGGAATAGAAATTATGCAGGATAGTACCGGGTGAGCGCTTAATATCCTCAAAGTTGATAACACTGATCAGGGGATGCAAGGGTTTCGGCAGATCCATGTGCTGATGGTATTCGCTGATAGTCTTGATATTATGTGGTTGTATGTGTTTCATTTCTGATTGGTTTTAACCGTCCCCAGGCTATAAAGGTAGCAATTATTGCAAAGACTATATTCATACCTATCACTGAAGCCTCTCCCCTGATAATATGGAAAACAGCAGCGCATATCATTAGCATAACAACCCCTATGGCTGCAATTGGTGTTAATTTTGGCCGGATATCCAGCAATGAGGGCAGTATCAGGCCTGCTGCCCCTAACAGATCTACGACGCCGGTTAGCCTTACCAATGCAAGCGGTACTTCCTTAGCCCAGGGCCACAGATCGGATACGGGTTGAAACAGTTTCATATAAGCAGCCCAGGCCAAAGTGCCTGCTACAAGTGATTGTGCTATCCAAAGCAGTGTATTTTTCTTCATCTTTCAAAAGTATTTATATTTGTTATCTGCCGGAAAGCACTATCTCAAAGGAAAGCGCTTTCCTTTGAGATAGTAACACCGTTAAAGATACCATATATGCTCACTGCAGGAGGATGCCCTAAAAATATGCTTTCTATAAAAGATGCTTTGGAAGCACTGGAAGGTAAATGGAAGTTATTGATCTTGTTTTCCCTTTCTACCGGCCCCCGGCGGTTCAAACAGATATCAAAAGAGGTGAGCGGTATTTCAGACAAAACACTGTCTAAAGAATTAAAAAGTTTAGAGGGAAATCAATTAATCAAAAGAGATGTGCAGGACTCCTTCCCGCCCACGGTTAATTATTCTATTACAGAACATGGCAGATCCCTGGAGAAAGTAATGGAAGAACTGCATTACTGGGGGCTGGCACATCGCAGACAGATCATCGGGAAATGAGTATGAAAACCGAAGACATTATCCTTCACCGGCTGCATACGCAGCAACTGGCTAAACCTGCCTGCGAAGAAGCCGGTGCTGTAGTTTCCTGGCTCATTGCCATGCAGGCACAGGAATATGCACATGCCAAATGGGCTATTCATCTCCGCTCCAATGGATTAACGGAAAAAGCGATAGAACAATCTTTCAACGAGGGCATCTATCTGCGCACGCACCTGATGCGGCCTACCTGGCATTTCGTGCATCGGCAGGATATCAGGTGGTTACTGCAACTCACTGCCCCAAGGGTACATGCAGCAAATGCTTACTACTATAAACAACTGGAACTGGATGCAAAAGTGTTCTCCCGCAGTAATAAAGTACTGGGAAAAGCATTACAGGGAGGTAAACACCTGCAACGTACCGCGCTGGCAAAAGCGCTAAAAGATGCTAAGATCATCGCCTCCGGGCCAAGGCTCGGTTATATCATGATGTTTGCGGAACTGGAAGGGCTTATTTGCAGTGGCCCGCGTGAAGGCAAACAATTCACCTATGCGCTGCTGGAAGAAAGGGTCCCACCCGTAAAAGCACTCAGCCGTGAAGAAGCCCTGGCACAATTTGTACAACGTTACTTTACAACAAGAGGCCCTGCTACTTTGCAGGATTTCGTGTATTGGTCCGGTTTAACCATGAAAGATGCCAAAGAAGGTGCGGAAGCACTTCCTGCCGGCTTTATAAGAGAAAAAGAACTGATCTGGCTACCGGTGGCCGTAGATAAAAAAGAAAAGGTCCGGCATACCTTCATTATGCCCGATTATGATGAATACGGCATGAGTTACAAAGACCGTCATGATATCTTCAATGAAGGCGCCCGTACCTTCTATTCCCATATGATCATTGTGGATGGAAAGATTGCAGGTACGTGGAAAAAGAAGGACAATGACGGGCTGGATATGGACATATTCACCACCCTGAACAAAACACAAACAACAGCCTTAAAGAAGGCCGTAGAGCGGTACCTGGCCTTTAGTGGCTAAACGGCACAGATATTGCAACCCATCCCTTTAAAACTACCCCATATGAATGTAAAACGCATCTTCGGCGCCGTCTTAACTGTTTTGGGTATCATAGGGCTGATCTATGCCGGTTATGGCTTTATTAAACACAGCATTCAAACCCGTGAATTGATTGTTGTGGGAATTATAGGGTTAATCTTTTTCTTTTCGGGCATAGGGTTAGTGAAGAATACGAAGGATGAAGCGTAAGATACGCTCTTTTAATTCTGTACCTTTTCACTTTCCTCTTCAAGTATTTGCACCAGTTCATCCTCGCTCGGCAAATTGATCATGTATTTTGAAACAAATAGCTTATGCGCTAATCCGGCTGTTGCATACTTTACTAAAGTTTCATTTTTACCTGCACAAAGTATGATGCCTATCGGGGGATTATCGCCGGTACTCATTTCATTCTCCCTGTAATAATTCAAATAGACATTCATCTGTCCAGCATCCGCATGCGAAAACTCCCCTATTTTAAGATCAACAAGAACGTGGCATTTTAAGATGCGATGATAAAAAACCAGGTCTATCCGATAATGTGTATTGTCGAACGTAATCCGTTTTTGCCTGGTCTCAAAACAAAATCCTTTACCTAATTCCAATAGAAACGATTGCAAATGATCAATAATAGATGATTCCAGATCGCTTTCTGTATAACTGGGTTTCTCTTCCAGTTCAAGAAATTCCAGCATATATGGGTCCCGAAAAAAATTCTCGGGTATTAATGGCACTGGCTCCTTTTTTTCTACGATTGGTAATTCCACTTTACTTAAACCAGTTCTTTCATATAAAAGGCTATTCATTGCACGCTGCAATTCCCGTACAGACCAATTATTTTTGATAGCCTCTGTTTCATAGAAAATGCGCTTAACATCTGCATCTGCCTTAAACAGCTCTATAAAATGTGAAAAAGACAGCTTCGCTAATAGCTCTTCCGGAGAACAGGAATTTCGTTCATGAGCATACTTAACCGTTGCCAACCCATCTGCAACTATTTGAAAATCAACTTGTTTAAATTCGCCAGACAGTGTCTGACCAATTTGAGGATAAAGAATATAAAGTTGACGGAATAATTTAAGATTGGTCCCAGACATTCCCACCAACCCATTTTTCTTTAAACTACCAGCTAATCTTTCTAACAACTTATCTCCATATACCGCTCTATCTTCTCCATGTTGTTCATACTCTACTATATAATGACCAATAAGCCAGTTTCTCATAGTATATGCTGAATTCACTTGCTTGCGTACCTTATTCAGGAAAATTCCACTGGTGCTGTTTATTTTGTTGGTGAGCGCTTCAAAATTCGTAATCATTTTCTAAATAGATGAAACATAAAAAAGGTTAACAATTGCTATTTAGAAAATCCTTTTCATCAAAGTTGTTAAACTGCTGTTATCAAATTAAAAACAGGTAAGAATTACGAACGCTTAATGCAGGCCCGAAACAACCCCCTGTTGCCCCCGTATCAACGCCTCATCTGCATCTATCATAGCCCCGACATGAATACCCAATATCTGGCAAGCCAAAGTATATAGCGGAATATGCACCGGCCCTGCCACCAAAAAAACAGGCATATTAGATGGCAGTTCTTTTAGTTCTGCACCTATCAGCAACCCGCTTAAATAAAAGCTGTTATATGCCGGAGGTATTTTCTTAAGCAACTGGTTAGTACGTACCATAAAAGCAGCGTGCAACAGGTTTTCGGACTGCCCGGCTTGTAGCCCTGATTTAAAGCAGTCGCGGCAGGCCGGATCATCCAACATGCCATCACCGTTTACCGATGCAGCCAGGATACTATGTGTAGATAAAAGATCAAAGAACTCCCCCGTCATGTAAGTTTTAAAACGAACTACCTGGCCACCTTTCACTACTACATGTTTATTATGCGTACCTGGTATCAGCAGCAATGCTGTATCCGGCAACAAAGCTGAACATCCCACTACTTTTGTTTCTTCCCCACGCATCACATCATTCTCACTGCAGGCACCGGAAACAATAATAAACCTGCCGAAAGTATGTACGGTCAGATCTGCCCCACTCAGGCTAAAGGGCAACTCCTTGTAAGGAAGTTCCATCATACCAATACTGGAAGATGCCATGCCGGATAAGACTACCGGTACCTCCTGCAATGGAATACCTGTTCTTTCAGATAACACATCAATCTGCCGGTTGATGATGGCAGCAAAGAATTCTTCACGCGGTTGCGATGCCTGCTGCCATTGCTGGTAAGTACCGGCAATACCGTTACCGGACCTCTCTTCTGCTATTACGCTCCCGCTGCCGGTTTCCACTAACCGCAGCCGGAAGGAGCTGGTACCCCAGTCACAGCTTAAAAAGTATTTCATTCTTCCCCTGTTTTTATACGTTCCACATTCCCCACCAGGAAAATGTAGGAGCATGCGCCAAGCAATCCCATCGCCGCAACAAATACCAATGCCGGCGCAAAGCTGCCACCGCTGGCCAGGAAGCCTATTACAACAGGCACAATAATACCCGCCAGCTGGCCAATGAAGTTAAACACTCCGCCGGTAAGATTGATAAGATGTTTAGGCGCCAGCGTTGATACAAAGATCCAGGTGATAGAAGCAAAACCTACTCCAAAAAATGAAACAGACATAAAAAGGATGATGAGCGCAGGTTCGCTTACATAGTTAGCTCCCAATATAAAAGCAGATACCAGCAAACCGATAATAATAGGTCGCTTGCGTGCCTTTGCAGGAGATACTCCTTTCTTCACCAGGTGATCAGATAAAAAGCCGGAACACAAAATACCTGTGAATGCGGCGAGGTAAGGTATGGAAGCCCAATAGCCTGATTTAATGAAATCAAGGCCACGATAGTCTACAAGATATTTCGGGAACCAGGTGAGGAAGAACCAGAGTGTGGAGTTCACTGCAAACTGGCCGATATAGATCCCCCAGAGCTTGCGGTAAGAGAGTACTGCTTTGAGGTCGGACCAGCGGAAGGCGGTTTTCTTTTCAGCCTGTTGCTTGTCCAGCAGTCCGCCACCGCTCTCAATATGCGCCAGTTCTGCGGTGTTAACGGCCTTGTGTTTGAGCGGATCACGGTAGAAGACATACCATATGATGCCCCAGATAATACCAATGAGGCCTGTAACTACAAACAGCCCTTTCCAGCCTACTTCGAGCTGGATCTTTGATAATACCGGCATCAGGAACGCCAGGCCGAGGAACTGGCCGGAAGTATACACTGCAATAGCAGAAGCCCGCTCATTGTCAGGGAACCAGTTGCTCACTACGCGGTTATTGATGGGAAATGCGGGTGCTTCAAATACGCCGGTGGCCATACGAAGACCAAATAACGTGGCAAAGCCTTTTGCAAATCCCTGCATAACTGTAGTAAGCGACCAGGCGATGAGGCTAAAAGCATACAGGATGCGCGGGCTGAAACGGTTCACCAGGATGCCCCCGGGTATCTGGAAGGCCAGGTACGTCCAGCTGAAGGCGGAGAAGATCAGGCCCAGTTGTACCGGCGTGAAGCCAAATTCCCTGTCTATTTCGGAAGCGGCTACGGCCAGGTTACTTCTGTCCATGTAGTTGATCACTACGTTCACAAATATCAGGAACAGGACCCGGTAGCGGATTTTAGTAGGTTTCATGTTTAGGTTCGATCTGTGTTTACCATTCCGCTACACTGCCATCCGTATGGCGCCAAACCGGGTTACGCCAGTTATGACCTTCTGCTGCCATTTTTCTTACATGTGCTTCGTTGATCTCTATACCGAGGCCGGGTTTGGAAGGAATATCCACATAACCATCGCTGTATTGGAATACGGTTTTATCTGTGAGATAGTCCAGCAGATCGCTGCCTTTATTGTAATGAATACCGAGGCTTTGCTCCTGTATGAAAGCGTTGTGACAGGTAGCATCCACCTGCAGGCAGGCGGCCAGTGCAATAGGCCCCAGCGGGCAATGCGGGGCTGCCGCCACATCAAATGCCTCCGCCATGGAAATGATCTTTTTGCATTCGGTGATGCCGCCGGCATGGGAAACATCCGGCTGAATGATATCCGCATATCCCTCTTTCAGCAATGTTTTGAACTGCCATTTGGAGAACATACGCTCCCCGGTAGCAATAGGAATAGCTACATGCTGCGCAATCTCGCGAAGGTCTTCGTTGTTTTCCGGCAACACGGGTTCTTCAATGAACATGGGGCGGAAAGGCTCCAGTTCTTTCGCAAGTATTTTGGCCATGGGTTTGTGTACCCGGCCGTGAAAATCTATGCCGATACCCATTCCCGGGCCACCCGCTTCGCGTACGGCTGCGATGCGCGCAATGGCGGCGTCTATTTTTTCGTAGCTGTCCACGTATTGCAGTTCTTCCGTAGCATTCATCTTTACGGCCAGGAAGCCCTGCTCCTTCATTTTGCGGGCTGCCTCCCCTACTTCTGCAGGGCGGTCGCCGCCGATCCAGGAGTAGACCTTCATTTTATCCCGCGCCTGGCCGCCGAGTAGTTGATAGACAGGGGCATTGTAATATTTCCCTTTGATGTCCCACAGTGCCTGATCGATACCGGCGATGGCGCTCATGAGGATGGGGCCGCCGCGATAGAAGCCGGCACGGTACATCACGTTCCAGTGGTCTTCGATGTGCATGGGGTCTTTGCCGATCAGGTACTCCATCAGCTCATCCACCGCGGTTTTAACGGTGGCGGCTTTTCCTTCTATCACAGGTTCTCCCCAGCCGGTAATACCTTCGTCCGTTTCTATTTTCAGAAACAGCCAGCGTGGCGGCACCTGGAACAGTTCGTAGCTTTTTATCTTCATAACGTAGTTTTTTTTAGGATTGAAGGGCGCGGATGAACAGCTTCGACTTTTCCGTCAGCTGTTGCAGATACTCCGCCGTAACGGCCGTTTTTGCATTTACTAATGAGCTGCCGATGCCAAAGCCGGCGGCCCCGGCTTTCTGGAAATCTTTGATATTCTCCGGTGTAATGCCACCTGTGGGCAACAGGTGCATCTTAGGCAGCGGTGCTGAGATATCTTTGATGTAAGCGGCAGAAGTAGCAGGGAATACTTTGATCATGTCTGCTCCTTGTTTATAGGCAGCATAAATTTCAGTGGCAGTGTAGGCACCCGGGATACTCACTACCCCCAATTCCCTGGCCGTTCTGATCACTTCAGGTTCCAATATCGGGGAAAGGATGAAACGGGCTCCGGCTGCGGCAGCCTCCTTAGCCGTTGCGGCATCCAGTACCGTACCGGCCCCTATGATCATCTTATCCCCCATTTTGGCGGATACTTCTTTGATAACGGCCAATGGCTCGATGGAGTTCATCGTTACCTCCAGTAAACGGATACCACCGGCATACATGGCTTCTGCAATGGGCAACACATCCCGGGGCTGTACCCCACGGATAATGGCAATGATCTTGTGTTCAAGTATTTGTGAAAGTGTGGACATGGAATTTGTGCGTATAATTGAATATGGGTAAGATAGAAATAAATAAGTGTATTTTCAACCTTTCCAATATTCTATTGTAATATGGTTTAGCAAGGTTTTTGTGCCTTATATTCAATTATTATTTTAAAGACAGACATTCATGAGCACAGACACCGTCATCATAGGAACGGGCAGTTATATACCCGATGTTATTAAAAATAACAGTGAGTTCGCCATCAACAATTTTTATACTAACACACAGGAGCCTATTCCCAATGCTGCCGGAGAGATCATAGAGAAATTTGAAAAGATCACCGGCATTGCGGCCCGGCGGTACGCAGGAGAAGACATGAATGCCTCCGGAATGGCCTGCCTGGCCGCGAAAGCTGCCATCGCAGATGCCAATATTGATCCTGAAACGCTCGACTACATTATCCTGGCGCATAATTTCGGGAATGTGATCAAACATACCATACAAACAGATGCCGTTCCTTCGCTTGCTTCCCGCGTAAAACATGCGCTGGGCATCCATAATCCTTCCTGTATACCTTACGATATCCTGTTTGGATGCCCCGGCTGGGTGCAGGGCCTGATACAGGCGCATATCTATTTCGCAGCAGGTGTTGCAAAACGCTGCCTGGTGATAGGCACTGAAACCTTAAGCCGTGTTATTGACATCTATGACCGGGACAGCATGATCTTCAGCGACGGAGCAGGCGCCTGTGTTGTGGAAGCCAGGGAAAACAGCAAAGCCGGCATCCTGGGCAGCAGCGTTCAATCCTTTGCTGTTGACGAACTGGAATACATCAATATGGAAAAGGCCAACTATCCCGGCTCTGATGCACGCATACGGTATATTAAAATGCAGGGCAGGAAAGTATATGAGTTCGCGCTAAAGCATGTACCACTCGCTATTAAGGACTGCCTTGATAAAGCGGCCGTGCCATTGAGCGAGGTACGCAAGATCTTTATCCACCAGGCAAATGAAAAAATGGACGAAGCGATCGTTAAAAGGCTTTATTCCCTCTATGATCAGACGGTTCTCCCGGAAAATATCATGCCCATGAACATACGCGAACTGGGCAACAGTTCTGTAGCCACCGTACCAACGCTGTTTGATATGGTAAAAAGAGGAGCTTTCCCCCAGCACCAGCTATCAGCCGGGGATGTTGTGGTGTTTGCCTCTGTGGGTGCGGGTATGAATATTAATGCGGTATGTTATAGAATTTAGACAATCCTGGTTACCTTTGCCCCCGGTGAAGAAACGGATCACACTCATTTTATTTACTGTTTACCTTATTTCAGGTACAGGGCTGCGGGAAATAGCTAAATTACCCGTGCTCTTTCAGCATTTCTATGAGCATAAGTTACTAAACAACCATATTACGTTCTCCGAATATATCACCGATCATTATAATAATATCCCACATACGGATGACGATGAAGATCGGGACAACCAGCTGCCATTTAAACAGGTAGATTCCAATACATCGCTCAGTCCGGTTATACCTGCTTCTTATTTTGTTGACCTGAGAAAGCCCCTGCTTCCATTAACCGCCGGCAAAACTTTTTCCAGGAACGATCATTTTATCCCTTCCGCCCTTATCAGCAAGATCTGGCAGCCTCCAAAGCCAGGGTCATCCATCGTGGCATAAGGCATAATCTGCCTGTACTCATTTACGGATCGATCAAATTAAATCTATGTTGAATCAGATTATCGGGTTTTCCGTAAGGAATAAACTCGTGGTGGCATTATTTACTATCGCCCTTATTATATATGGCTTTTTCGAACTCTTTAAACTACCGGTAGATGCTGTACCGGACATTACCAATAACCAGGTCCAGATCATTACAATAGCCCCTTCTTACGGCGCTACGGATATTGAGCGCCTGGTGACCTTCCCGGTTGAACAGGCCAGCAGCAATATAGCCGGCATCACGGAGATCCGCAGTTATAGCCGGTTTGGCCTTTCACTGGTTACACTGGTGTTTAATGACGATGTTGATATATACCTCGCCCGGCAACAGGTATCTGAAAGGCTGGCAGTTATACAGGAATCCATACCGGACGGTATCGGTAAACCTGAAATGGGGCCTATTTCCACCGGCCTGGGAGAGATCTACCAATACGTGGTGAAACCCCAAAAAGGGTACGAAAACAAATACAACATCACCGAGCTGCGCACTATCCAGGATTGGATCGTTCGCCGGCAACTGCTCGGCGTGAAAGGTGTAGCCGAAGTAAGCAGCTTTGGCGGTAAACTGAAGCAATACCAGGTGGCCATTAACCCCGGTAAACTGCAGGCACACGGTGTTACTATCACGGATGTGTTCAACGCACTGGAAACAAACAATGAAAACACCGGGGGCTCTTATATCGAAAAGCAATCCACTGTGCTGTACATCAGGAGTGAGGGGCTTATCGAAAGCAAAGAAGATATTGAGAATGTAGTGATCAGGAACGTCAACGGCGGTGCCCCCCTGCTCATACGGGATGTTGCGGAGGTAAACATCGGCGCAGCCACAAGGTATGGCGCGCTCACTTACAATAATGAAGGAGAAGTGTCCGGCGCTATTGTGATGATGCTTAAAGGCGCCAATAGTAATGTGGTGATCAAAAACATCAAAAGCAAAATTGCGGAGATCCAGGAAACACTGCCTGAAGGTGTGGTAATAGAGCCATTCCTGGACCGTACCAATATGGTCAGCAATGCCATTCAAACAGTGCAGACAAATCTTTTGGAAGGAGCGCTGATCGTTGTATTTGTGCTGGTGATCTTCCTGGGTAATTTAAGGGCGGGACTGCTGGTGGCTTCGGTGATCCCGCTGTCTATGCTGTTTGCTGTAATTATGATGAACCTCTTTGGCGTAAGTGGTAACCTCATGAGCCTCGGCGCGCTGGATTTCGGGCTTATTGTTGATGGTGCCGTGATCATCGTGGAAGCAGTAATGCACCAGCTCAGCCACAGGAAGAAACTGCTTTCCCGCCAGGATATGGATAAAGAAGTAAAGAGTGCTTCTTCTAAAATGATGAACAGTGCGGTATTCGGACAGATCATTATCCTCATCGTTTATCTCCCCATCTTCAGCCTGGAAGGGATTGAAGGGAAGATGTTCAAACCCATGGCACAAACGGTAGCATTTGCCCTGCTGGGGGCCTTTATACTCTCGCTCACTTACATCCCCATGATGAGCAGCCTTGTTCTGAGCCGGAAGATCAAAGTAAAACAGAACCTCTCAGACCGCATCATGGCTAAGATCGAAGTACGCTACAGATCGTTGCTTACAAAGGCACTGAAGGTGCCGAAGATCATCGTAGCCACGGTGGTTGTATTATTTGTGCTGGCGGTGTTTGTGCTTACCCGGCTGGGCGGAGAATTTATTCCCTCTATTGAAGAAGGCGATTTTGCGGTGGAAACACGTGTGCTTTCCGGCAGTAACCTCAATACCACTATTGAAAACGTTCAGAAGGTAGCAGGCATCCTGAAAAGCCGCTTTCCAGAAGTGAAAAATATTGTAACCAAGATCGGCAGCAGTGAAGTACCCACAGAGCCGCTTCCGATGGATATGGGTGATATGATCATTAATCTGAAACCTAAATCGGAATGGACTTCCGCCACATCCTTTGATGAGCTTTCAGATAAAATGGGAACCGCCGCCACAGAAGTGCCGGGGGTAACCACCAGCTTTCAGTTTCCCGTGCAGATGCGGTTCAATGAACTGATGACGGGGGCCAGGCAGGATGTGGTGTGTAAGATCTTCGGGGAGGACCTGGATACATTGGGCATCTACGCCAAACAGCTCGGCAACATCGTTAAAACCGTAAAAGGCACTACTGAACTCTATGTAGAGCAGATCACCGGAACACAGCAGATTGTTGTGAAATATAACCGCGCCGCCATTGCGCAGTACGGATTAAATATTGCGGACATCAACCGGAACATCAATGCCGCATTTGCAGGCCAGAGCACCGGCCTTGTCTTTGAAGGAGAAAAACGTTTTGACCTGGTTGTACGCCTGCAAAACGAGCAACGTACAGATATCAGGGATGTACAGAACCTGCTGATCCCCACCCCTGCCGGCACACAGATCCCCCTGAACCAGGTGGCCGCTGTAAAACTGGTAGACAGTCCCAGCCAGATCCAGCGGGAAGATACCAGGAGAAGGATCCTGGTGGGCTTCAATGTAAGTGGCCGGGATGTGGAAAGCATTGTGAAAGAATTGCAGGAGAAGGTCCGTGCCGGCATAAAACTACCCACGGGTTATTCCGTTAGCTATGGCGGCTCTTTCGAAAACCTGAACGAAGCAAAGGCAAGGCTTTCTGTGGCTGTACCCGTTTCTTTAATCCTCATATTCCTGCTATTGTACTTCGCTTTCAGTTCCATTAAATATGGCCTGCTTATCTATACGGCCATCCCACTTTCTGCCATAGGCGGCATCTTCCTGCTGGCATTGCGCGGCATGCCATTCAGCATAAGCGCCGGGGTAGGTTTTATTGCCCTTTTTGGCATCGCTGTTTTAAATGGGATTGTACTGGTGGCAGAATTCAACAGGATCAAAAATTCAGGAGAAACCGATATGAAGAAAATTGTTGTCCAGGGAACCGTAACCCGTTTAAGACCGGTGATGATGACGGCCTTTGTAGCTTCGCTTGGTTTTTTACCGATGGCATTGAGCAACGGTGCAGGTGCCGCTGTTCAAAGGCCACTGGCAACAGTGGTGATCGGTGGACTTATGATTGCTACATTGCTTACACTTTTTGTGCTGCCGATCCTTTACATCGCTTTTGAAAAAGCGGTTAAGCTAAAGCCGAAGAAAGTTGTTGTTGGGGCCATGCTGCTGCTCACTGCTTTACCATCTGTAGCACAAAAACCTATTGGTATAGCGGAAGCGCTGGATACAGCAGTGGCCAACAATCTGCTGGTACAGAACCGCAAACTGAGAGCTGAACAGGCAAAAGCGCTGATCAGATCGGGCGTAAATCTTCCGAAAACTTCTATCAATGCAGAATATGGCAAGTTCAACAGCCCGTTTTCAGATGACAGGATATCCGTGATGCAAAATTTCAGCCTGCCTACTGTGTACCAGCAGCAAAGCAAACAGTTGAGTGAGGAATGGAAAGTGGCATTGCTGGAAGTAGAGCTTAAGGAAGCGGAGATCAGGAAACTCACCACTACTATATTTTACGAGCTGTTGCTGACCGGTGAAAAGGAATCTTTGCTGCGTAAGATGGACACTACCTACAGCGCCTTCCTGCGAAAAGCCGAACTGCGGCTGAAGGCAGGAGAAACCAATATGCTGGAGAAAACCAGTGCCGAAAACCAGCTCATGCAACTCAGGATCTGGCAAAAGGGCCTCAAGCAGGAGAAGACCATACTCCTGCAACAGTTTATGCTGTTACTCAATACAAACGACCTGCGCATACCGGAAGCAACCGCCTATAAGCTGGATACACCTTTACCAGATACCGCCACGCTGGCAGCACACCCTGCACTGAAATTACAGCAGCAACAGGAGAAAGCAGCACAGGCAGCTGTATTGGTGGAAAGATCGAAGCTCCTGCCGGAATTCAGTGTTGGTTACAACAACCTGAGTATCCGGGATGGGCTTACTTATACACGTTCGGATCGCTTTCAGTCTTTTCAGCTGGGCCTGGAAGTCCCGATATTTTCGCGATCTCAGAAAGCCAGGGTGAAGTCTGCCAGAACTTTTCAAAGCATTGCCCAAAACGAAACAGCCTACCGTACAAAAGTGCTGCATGCTGAATTCTCCGGTGCCTTAAGCCAGGTAGAACAATTCCGGGAAATTGTATCGGACTTTGAAAAAAGCACGTTGAAAAATGCGCAGGAGATCACTGCTACCCTTAACAGGCAACTGCAGGGCGGTGAAATTAATTTCCTGGAATGGACGGTGTTAAATCAGCAATCGCTGAGCACACAGCTCGAATACCTGGACGCCGTTAAAAACCTGAACAATAGCATTATTAACCTGAACTACCTTTTAGCTAAATAATCATGAACTATCAACTCATTTTTCATTGCGCGATCATTTTATCACTCTACGGCTGTGGCGGCAGCCCTGTACCCGCATCAGAGAATATTCCGGAAACGGGCAGTGCAGATATTGTTACATTAAGCCCTGAGCAGCTTAAGAACATCAACCTCCAAACGGGGGAACTCAGGTTGCAAAACATGAGCGGGAACCTTAAGCTCAGCGGTCAGATTGATGTACCGCCTCAAAACCTTGTATCCGTTAGTATTCCTTTGGGCGGCTACCTGAGATCTACCAGTATGATGCCCGGCACCCATGTGCGCAAAGGGCAATTACTGGCTGTTCTGGAAGATCCCCAGTACATCCAGCTGCAGCAGGATTACCTTACGGCAAAGAATAAACTGAACTATGCCGCTAAAGAATACGACAGGCAGAAGGAACTGAACAGCAGCAAAGCCAGCAGTGATAAAGTGATGCAACAGGCGGAGAACGAATTCAGGAACCTTACGATCGAAAGCAAGGCCCTTGCCGTTAAATTAGGCCTGATAGGCATAAATGCCACCCGTCTTACAGAAAACACCATTTCACAAACCATTAATATCTATTCCCCTATCAACGGATATGTGAGTAAAGTGAATGTGAACATTGGAAAATATGTAACACCGTCAGACGTAATCTTTGAACTGGTAAATCCGGAAGACATTCACCTGAACCTTACCGTGTACGAAAAAGACCTGAATAAGCTGGCCATCGGGCAGCATGCCATTGCTTATACCAACAGCAGGCCTGATCAGCAGTACGACACGGAAATTATCCTCATCAGCCATTCATTGAATGAAAACCGCAGTGCAGATGTGCATTGCCATTTTGAAAAATATGATAAAAACCTGGTGCCGGGCATGTACATGAATGCGGAGATCCGCCTGAACGATACAAAGGAAAAAGTACTGCCCGCCGATGCTGTGGTAAACTTCGAAAATAAAGATTACGTATTTGTGCAGGAAGGGGAACGCAGCTTCAAAATGACAGCCGTGGAGAAAGGGCAATCAGGCGATGGCGTAACGGTGATTGTTTCCCCCGGTTTGGATGGTAAGAAGATCGTTACTTCCGGTGCCTATTCTTTACTGATGAAATTGAAGAATACAGCAGAGTGATATGTGCCTGTTAAAAAAGAGAAAGCCCCTTATGCCAGGGAGCTTTCTCTTTTTTTATACTGTCACCTCCAGTTTTTCCAAAAAGACCATTTTAAAAGCCTGGGGCCTGTCTTTAACAATCTCCGTTTCCACCACACATTCAAAATAATTTTCCAGTACGGTTTGGTTTTCGAGGAAATCCTGGCTAATGGCATGTTTAACGGCTGCCCATGTTCCATATCCAAACGCGCCAAATAATAAGATAACGTTGCGCTTAGGATTAAAGGGATTAGGAGCTTTTATGATAACGCCAAAATCCTTTTTTACTTTGCCATCCATTAAAACGGGTACATACTTCTCTCCTGTTTTTGAGTTGGTAAAGCTCACTTCATATTTTTGAGGGTTGCCAAATCTCAGGGAGAGACTAAGCCGTGCTACTACTTCTTTGCATAATTCATTGGCATCCGGCCCTCCTATGATAATAAGATCATTACCAAGCAGATCACCATCTATTTTGTCAGCATATTCTACCTTTGGCGGCTTGCTGCCAATAGATTCGAGATATGCGCTAACATCTGATAGGGCCCTGGCATCTCCCACCGCAAGAAAACCGGAAGGTTCAAAATGTTTAAATTCCTGGAACCTGCCAACTACTATATGATAACTGTTTGCGAGATAGCTTTTCCAGAAAGATGTGGTAGTTAATGTTTGCTTTGGCAAACTGTCCTTTATTGTTTTGCTGATTAAGTAACTGGCCGGGCCCAGGCATGAAGATAGGTCCGGGTCACTGCTATCGTAAGTTGCAAGTGTAATACCTGCGAGATCGGATATAATCTTCGGTCGCTTATGCGCATCATATAATGCGAAAGTTTTTCTCCGGCCAAGTTTACCCATAAAGAGGCCAAGCTCAAATACAACATTGTCCCGGCTGGTCAGGAATCTTTCATTTCTGCTAACAGACTCATCATCTGCACTCAGGATGAATATTGCATAGTCAAAGTCGTCCAGCGCCTGGATAAGTCCTTCAAGCGTACTATCCCCTAAAGCAAATACCCCCTGGTTCCAGATTTTTGTACGTGCAATGCTTTGAAGCTGATATTGAAGGTTCTTTGCAAGCTCCAATCCTTCGGAAGAACAGCCTATAAAGACAAGGGGTTTGTGTATAGCCATAAGTAAGGATAATTAAGTTTGGGTAAGCTAACAGTTATCAACGCATTATGGAATGAAAATAAGGAAAAATAAGGACATAGCAGATACCCGCTACCTAAGAGGACTAAACAAAAAAGGTGCGGTAACCGCACCTTCATAATTCAGCAGGGACCTGCCTATTATCCAAGCATCATACCGCTGCTTTCCGGAACAGCATAGCCGATCCCGCAAACAGCAAAGCAAACACGGCATGAAGTCCAAAGACTGCCACTACACCATTATCAAAAGCAGGTGTACCAATGATCAACGCAATAGCAGGAACGATCAGCATAGCGAACGCCGTTGCAAACAATGCACGAGACATCCCCTCCGGCTTTAAACCTGCAATAGCCGCGCCAATGCATCCTACAAGCAGCACGCCGAAATACATCATATTGGCGGGGTTATCCCCCAGGATCCCTCCCACTGCAGCATTCATCCAAACAAGGAGTAACACTGCCGCGAGTGCTAATCCCACCGCAAAGCGGTATGGTTTATTGCTCAGCAGTTTTTTTGTCACCAATCCATATGCCATACCAGCTCCACCGATCAGGAGAACAAAGGCCAGGATAAATGAACCCGGTTTCCAATGCCAGATGGCCAGTAATGTAAGTACCAGGGGTATAAGCAGTATAAGCCCTGAAATGCGGATGATACTTTTCATAATTAGGAAGGTTACTTTTCTTTTGTGAAAACCCTCTGTCCACCGGCACGTTTAATGATCATCTGTTTTTTCGCAGCATCGAATTCAACAACAATTGCTCCCTGGATCTGAAATTTATCCTGTGCTATTGCTTCAAGTGGGGCAGCTTTGGATTCTCCGGGTGGTTGAATGAAAAGTATTGTGCCCTGCCTGCTGATCGTAAATTTCACAGGAGCATCGGGTGTTGTATAAATACCTGTGTATTGATCCAACACTTCCGCACTAACGGCGATAGCTTCAAAGCCGGGTATCTGAAATGGTTTATCGTAGTAGATATCTATCACCCCGCTTACAATATCGCGAACGGGAACAACCTTTGCGTTGGTAGTATAAGCCACTGCCAGTTTTTCCTCCGGCTGGTAAGCCAGCCACGCTCCATAGTTATCTGCTCCGCCTGTATGGCCGTAGAAGGTTTTACCGGCGAATGTGAAGGGTTCCATTCCCATACCCTCCCCTTCAATCATTGTTTTCATCTGATCAAGACTTTCCTTTGATACGATCTTTCCATCGAACAACGCCTGGATGAACTTGTTCAGATCATTCGGTGTTGAAACAATGGCTCCTGCGCTGAAGAGGATGCCTGGATGGGTTTCCGGCATCTGTTTCCATGCACTGTCAAAGTACATATAAGTAAGTGCTTCCTTTTTGTTCACATCAATATTTCCGGTGGCCATATAGGTATCCTTCAGCCCGATCTTCCCGGTAACCCTTTTCTCAAGGTTTTTCGCGTAGGACCGGCCGGTTACTTTTTCGAGGATGAGGCCTAACACCAGGTAGGCGGAATTGCTGTAGCCATGTTTTGTGCCCGGCTCAAAATCCGGCTTGCCATTAACGATCAATGTGAGCATCTCATCTTTCTTCATGGGAAGGGTGTTCACATTCTTCCCATGAACCTGTGCACGCCTTACGTTGGGGATACCGCTGCGATGACCGAGCATTTGCGCAATGGTGATCTTCCCGGCATTCGGGATCTGCGGGAAGAATTTAGCGAGCGTGTCTTCAGGCTTTAATTTCCCTTCTTCTATCAGCTGAAAGATCATGGCAGTAGTGAACATCTTTGTGATCGAACCAATGCGGAACCTGCTCTCCGCTGTTAACGGCTTCACATTGAGCTGGCTGTAGCCGATGCTGCGCGTGTAGAGCACCTTGCCGTCTTTGGCGATGCTGAGGTTCCCCATCGCTTTATTCTTTTCGGCCAGGCGGTCAAAATACTGGTCGAGCTTGGCTTTCTGAGGCAGTTGGGCAAAAGCCGCATTACTGAATACCAGAAGGAATAGGATCTTTTTCATGACACTAAAGTAGTTAAATCACTTTGAATTACAAAGCGCTTTAACAAAAAAAGCCTCACGCTCAGGTGAGGCATTGATTTGAGCACGATCATTCCCTATGCCCGCATTTTATACACCCTTCCCGCAAAAATGTAAGCAACCAGCATAATTCCAGCACACCATGCAAGAGCAATCCATATTTCGTTGCCCACCGGCTGGTTTAAGAGTAACGCGCGGATAGCTTCCACGATAGGGGTCACCGGCTGGTTTTCGGCAAAGGCGCGAACAGGTCCCGGCATGGAAGCTGTAGGTACAAACGCAGAGCTGATTATCGGCAGGAAGTGGATCGGATAGGCAATCACACCTGCACCATCCACCGATTTCGCAGATAATCCGGCAATCGCAGCTATCCACGTCAGGGCCAGTGTAAACAATGCGATGATCCCCGCTACGGCAAGCCATGATAATATCCCTGCCGGGGAACGGAAGCCCATAAGGAGCGCTACAAGAACAATTACCACAAGCGAAATAGCATTGGATACCAGCGAGGTTAGCACATGCCCCCACAGTGCGGCTGAATGCGCAATAGGCATTGAGTTGAAACGCTCGAATATGCCCCGTTGCTTATCCAGGAACAGGCGATAAGACACGTAACCTATGCTGTTCGCAACAGCAATCAATAGTATGCCGGGCAACACGTAATTCACATAATTATCAGTGCCGGATTGAATTGCTCCGCCAAATACATAGACGAACAACAGCATCATGGCAATGGGCATAATGGTAACCGTAATGATGGTATCCAGGCTGCGAAAGATGTGGCGCATGGAACGCCCGAGCATTACGCTCATGTCACTGAAAAAATAACTATTCATCGTTTCCATTTATTTCCTTTTTTATTAGTGATCATATCCAGGATCAGGATGGCGCCGCTGAATACATATACAAATAGCAGCATGCACACAAGGGGTATAATTATGATCAGGGTGTTCCTTCGGTGAAGTATATGGCGTATGGAACGCCCAAACATGAGGCCCATATCCCTGAAAAAATAGTTTTCTATCTTTTCCATTATCATTCCCCCTTTTTGCCAATGATTGTAAGGAAGATCTCCTCCAAAGTGGGCTGTTTTTCAATGTATTCAACTTTCGCAGGGGGGAAGAGCTTTTTCAGTTCGGCGAGTGTACCGTTCACGATGATCCTGCCATTATCAAGTATGGCAATCCTGTCAGCGAGTTGTTCGGCTTCTTCCAGGTACTGCGTGGTCAGCAATATTGTTCTGCCATTGCCGGCCATTTCTTTGATGATCTTCCAAACCTCAATACGTGCTTCGGGATCAAGTCCGGTGGTTGGCTCGTCGAGGAAAATCAGCGGTGCATCTCCCACAAGGCTCATAGCAATATCTAACCTGCGGCGCATACCCCCGGAATAAGCAGAAGCCCTGCGGTTGGCAGCGTCGGCCAAACCGAAGCGTTTCAGCAGATCATCGGCAACCTGATGCGGATCCCTGAGGTGCCGCAGCCTGGCTATCATGACCAGGTTTTCCCGCCCTGTCAGGATCTCATCCACAGCTGCAAACTGCCCCGTCAGGCTGATCGAAGCCCGCACGTTATCAGGCTTTGACGCAACATCAAACCCGTTGACCGTTGCGTTTCCGCTATCTTGCCTGAGCAGCGTACTGAGTATTTTAACAATGGTCGTCTTACCGGCACCATTGGCACCGAGCAGGGCAAAAATGCAGCCTTTCCTTACCTCAAGATCTACTCCCGTAAGCACAGGAATATTTTTATAGGACTTTTTTAATCCCTGCACCGAGATGGCAATTTCATGTGGTAACATATCTGTTCCTTTTTATGCTGTTAACAATGTGATGCCACTCAGATCTGCCTTCCCGCTTTTCAGGAATTCATAGGTCATCCGGTCTGCCTGGCAATCTATAAACTGGATCCCTTTCAGGCTCCTGCATTTAAAAAAAGTGTTGGTAAGCGTTGCATGCTGGAAGATCACCCTTTTGAAGGAGCAGTTTTCAAAGTAGCAGTTTTCTATTGCTCCTCCGAAAGTCATATCGCCGAGGTAGGTTTCCTTAAAGGAGGTCCGGTTCCACACGGCATTATCAAGTGTATTTTTGTCCATACCACCGGACCTGATCACCACCCCGGTAAGATCGGCGCCAGAAAGATCACAACCGGAGATGTGGCTTCCTGAAAACTCCGTTTCTTTCATAGAACAGTCCTTAAACAGGTTGTTGGCTAAGTGGGAGTGCTGAATATGGCTGCTGCTGAAATCGGAATTGGAAAAGTCACAACTGTTCACATTATTGCTTTTTAGCAGCAGGCCCGAGAGGTTTGAACCAATAAACCTGCAGCGCTGCATATTGGAAGAGCTGAATTTTTCATGCAGGTTCTTCAACCCTGAAAAGTCTGCATCCACCCAGTTTCCGCGGGACATATCCCAGTTAAGCTTTTTCTCCTCCTTTTCGGATGGTAATATATCCGGTTGTTTAACCGGGGCTTCTGACGGGAAGTTTTCTGAAAAATAGTTAAGATCTACCCCCAGTATTTCTGCAAGACTGTTAAAAGTAGTGATATCCGGCATTGACTCTCCCCGCTCCCACTTTCCGACTGCCTGCGAGCTGATAAATAAACGCTGAGCGAGCTGGGCTTGAGAAATATTTACTTTCTTTCGTGCTGCGGCAATTTTATCGCCGATCATCTTTGCATTTAACATACGTACAATGTTTTTTGATTTGACAGTACAAAGATATTGAGGTTCATGGCCAGAATCAGTAAAACAACCGCCACTCTTAGTTGTGGTTACGCTACTTCCCGTTGTTTTTCGACAACTAACGCTATACATGGTCGCAAAATGCCTTTATATTGACGTAAATACCCCTCGCCGGGCACATCCATCCTTTCTAACTTTGTTGAAACACTTATCTGATATGAGTAGTATTAATAACACCATAACAGCACTCGAATTCGCTCAGATCGGCTGGGTGGTTCCGGACATTCATGCCTCCGTAAAGTTCCTTTCAACTGCCCTGGGGATCAGCTTTCCCGAACCGGAACATATTCGGGCACAGGACCTGGATATGAGCTATCTGGGGAAAGTGGTGCCTGCGGAATGGCTGACCACGCAGACCTATAACGGGGGTACCTTCATTGAACTTATTCAGCCGCTTTCCGGCCAAAGCATGTTCCATGACTACCTTGCTAAGTTTCCCGCCGGCGGCACACAGCACCTGGCCTTTCGTTTACCGGTCAGCGGTTTCGATAAGGTGATCGGGGAGTTCCAGGAACAGGGTTATGCACTTATCAGCGAAGTGGACCACCCAATTGCAAGAATGAAGTTCTTCGATACCTATGCAACACTGGGCGTTGTTACCGAGATCATGGGTATTACACCGGAAGGATGGACCGCCATTAAACAAATGGAAAAGAGCCGCTAAGGGGTTTCGCAGCTATAAAGAGGCCTTCAGATCGTTTGATCTGAAGGCCTTCATGTTAATCATCCCTCTTTAAAACCCGTTTTCAGTCAGCCAGCTTCTGAACATCCTGAACCAATTGTCCTTACTGCCCGCATCGGTTAGGGCAAATCCATGCCCGCCCGATTGCAGTATATGCATTTCGGCCTTTACATTGGCTTTCAGCAGGGCATCAAAAAAGGAAAGCGTGTTCTTAACAGGGATCACATCATCATCTGCGGCATGTACCATAAAGGTGGGTGGCGTGGTAGCCGTTACATGTTTGTCCGTACTGTAGAGGTTTAATAATTCCGGGGAAGGCTGTTTGCCGATCAGGTTTTCACGGGTACGGGGAATGGCCGGGTCATAAATGATCACAGGATAGAGTAAAGCCATGAAGTCTGGCCGGAGGTTGCTCTTTTCTTCGTTGCTGATCACCACCCTGTTTTGTTGCGTTCCTTCCATCGATACCAGGTGGCCACCTGCCGAAAGGCCCATCATCCCTACTTTTTTTGGATCAATCCCCCACTCCGCTGCCCTTTTACGCACCAGCCTGATGGCTGCCTGTGCATCCTGCAAAGGCCCGATGGACCTGTTGATCATGATCGTATCATTGGGTAAACGGTATTTTACAATAAAAGCGGCAATGCCTTCTTTATTAAGCGCCTTCGCTATTTCTTCGCATGCCGCCAGCGACAGGAGGCGATAACCTCCTCCCGGAAAGATAAGTATAGCCGTACCGGTGGCAGTTTGTTCCTCAGGGAAAAAAGGAATGAGTGCCGGTTGTGTTATCCGGGTTATAAGCCCGTCGGCATCTGTTTGCTCCTGGTAATCTGCCGGCACCTGGCGGGCATTAGGTACATGGGTTTCGTAAAGTGGTATTGGTACCTGCTGAGCGGTAGCCTGTTGCAGGCAAATAATAAACAGCAGCATTGTGAACCTGATCATCATACACCAAAAGTACAGATGCCTATATACCGCGGCTATGCAAAAATGCTCAAATTATCCCGCTGTTCTGAAGCGGGTTGGCTGCACGCCATAGACCGATTTGAATGCCCTGCTGAAAGCTGCCGCATTTTCAAAGCCGCACATCCAGGCGATATCCTGCACCTGCTCGTCTGTATGTTGCAGTAAACCTGCGGCCTGTTGCAGCCTGATGCCGGTAAGGTACTGGTAGGGTGTAGTATGAAAAACAGATTTAAACTGCCTGACCAGTTGTGGAACGGACAGGCCGGCCTCGGTACCGATCCTGTTCAGATCAATGGTATCCCCATGAAAGGAATGCAGGAGATCTTTTGCTATACACAAACGTTTATATATTTCCTTCCTGGTGCTGGCTTTAACTGCCTTCACCCGGGTGGCACTCTTTGCATCCAGCTGATGTACGTTTACCAGGTAACGTAACATGAACACAAAATACTCGTCTGTCATGGTCTCGTTATATCCCTTGGTTTCAAGCAAGCGTATAAGACCGGATAATTGCCTGTTCATATCCGGTGTTATGTTACGCAGGGTCTGAAAAAATTCAGGCATATTGCCATTGCCCCCGCCGGGATGTTCCAGCACGTACTCTTCACTGTGCAGTGTATCGAACAACACGGATGAGGCTAAGGTGTTTTTAAAGAAGATGGATAAACACTGTACCTTCTCTTTACTGTCAATGCGGCAGGAATAGTGCTGATCATCATTTAAGACAAGGAATTGGCCCGGACGGACCACTAATTGCCGGCCATCAATACCGTAAATTTCCTCCCCGCTTAATATTGTTTTAATGGAAAGACAGCCTACATGGTCGTCACAATAACTTTCCCTGCTCTCTGCATTGAAGATAATATTGTGCTTTCTGAATTTACTAAAATGCAGTGCTTCATCAAAGCCAGGTTTAGAATGATCGGGTAAACTGGTAAAATACATGATGATCTAAAGTTACAGGAAATTGAGCATTTTGGCACAGCGCTACTACCCCGCCATGGGTATTTTACGCATATGAAGCTCCTGGTCATTTTAATTTCGGTAACCTGCCTGCAAATAACTCCTGTCAAAATAAAAGCCCCTGAGCATGTGGCCAGGCCGGCAGCAATGAAAAATGCCGGCCAAAGGAACATTAAAAAGCTTTGTGATGCCGCAGCACTAATTGCAGGTTGATCAGAACAGGCTTTTTTATCAAGCAATATTTAATTATTCGCCTTTTGCATATATTACATACATTTACGTAATTAATATCAAAGATGAAAGGTACAAACCTCGGAGAATTCGAAGAGTTGGTGCTACTCACCGTTGCAGCATTGACAAATGAAGCATACAGCGTAGCTATATGTGACGAACTTTCGAACCATACCGGCCGCTCGGTGAAACTCGGCGTAGTGCACGCAGTACTCAACCGTCTTGAAGAGAAGGGACTGTTGAAAAGCGAGCTGGGGGAAGCAACGAATGCCCGTGGCGGCAAACGCAAAAGGTTCTATGAACTCACTATGCAGGGAAAAACAGCATTGATCAACGCCAAATCCATGCGCGATCAGCTGTGGGCCAGGATACCATCGCTTGCCTGGAAAAACATGTAGCATGAAAGAACACCATCCGCCCGCCTGGGCGCAGCGATTTGTTGAATGGTATTGTAAACCCGGGCTCGTAGAGGACCTTACAGGAGACCTCAACGAATGCTTCGGGCGAAATGTACAATCCCTCGGGCCACGCCGTGCAAAGCTGATCTACATCATTGATGCCTTCAAGTTCTTCCGAAGTTATACCGTACGAAGCTCAATATTTACGAACCTTTTTATGAACCGTATCATGATCGGAAGCTACGTCAAAACATCAGGGCGCAACATCATGCGCAACAAGCTGTTCTCCTTCATCAATATCCTTGGCCTTGCCATCAGCATGTCCGTTGGCTTACTGCTGATAGCGTTTGTACTCGACCTGCGTTCGTACGACAGGTTCCATAAAAATGGCGAAAGGATCTATCGCATTACCAATGTATTGACCTCCAATAATGAAGACAACGGCAAGTTTGCCACCACATCCGCAAAAACGGGAAAGCTCATCCGCGAGAAAGTAAGCGGCATAGAAGAAGTGACTACTATGCGCAACAACTTTTCGGGTGATGCCAGGGTGGGCGACAATGTTCTTCCTATCCGGGGTTTCTGGGCCGAGTCCTCGCTGTTCAGGACCTTTACATTTCCGATGGTGGAAGGCAACCCCGCAACGGCGCTGAAAGATCCTTATTCAGTTGTGCTCACGGAAACGGCAGCAAGGAAATTGTTCGGCAACCAGGCTGCATTCGGCAAGGCCATCCAGGTGGATACACTCATTTACCAGGTGACCGGGATCATGAAGGACGTTCCCTTCTTTTCCCATATCAGTTTCGAAGCGCTGGTATCCTTATCCACCGTTGAACAAAACAATAAAGGGGAATGGACGGACATGTGGTCCAACTCCGTGTATCTCCTCCCCGCTGAAAATGCGGACATGGCTGCCATCCGGTCCCAGCTCCACGCAATTGCAAAGGAAGAAAACCTCGCCGGAGAAAATTCAAAGATCCAGCTCGAGCTCCTCCCTTTATATAACATTGTGGTGGGAGAAAGCCTCCGTCAATCTGAGGGTGGCCCTGGCTATACGGGCCCTCACATGTCTCCTGTTGTACTTTGGATCCTTGGCGGGCTGGCATTGGTTGTAATATTGTCTGCCTGCTTCAACTATACCAATCTTTCCATAGCACGCGCTATGCGCCGCATTAAGGAAATAGGCCTTCGCAAAGCTATCGGCGCCGGAAAGGGCCAGGTACGCCTGCAGTTCCTGGCAGAGGCGGTTATGATCTCCCTGGCAGCCCTTCTTCTTTCATTCCTCCTGTTCCTCGTATTGCGGCCACTGCTGATCAATATGGCGCCGGAAATGCAGCGCACCGTAAAGCTCGATCTAACGCCATCCATGGTTGCGACCTTCATCGTTTTTTCTGTTACCGTAGGTGTTATGGCCGGTTTCATGCCCGCTGTGTTCTTTTCAAAGATAAGCCCCATCAATGCGTTCGGAAATGTTGCGTCGATGAAAATGTTCAAACACCTCACGCTCAGGCGCGCACTGGTGGTGATCCAATACACGGTTACACTGATCTTTATTACAACAACCGCCATTGGTTATGTACAGTATAAGAACATCCTGGCTTTTGACCTGGGATTCAGTACAGCAAACATCCTGAACATTAATATGCAGGATAATAAACCGGACGCCTTCCTCAAGGAACTTGGTGAGATGCCGGAAGTAACCGCACTCTCCCGCTCGCTGATCACCACGGGCGTTGGGAACGCCTGGGGCGGCAATATGAAATACAAAGATTCGCGGGATTCTGTTCTGGTTATGACCAATCACGTTGACGAAAACTATTTGCCGCTGCATGACTATAAACTCGTTGCCGGCGGAAACTTTATTGCCCGCCCCGCCACCGCCCAGGCCACCGGCGAGGTGATCGTGAACCAGCAGGTTTTAAAAAGGTTCAACATTGGCGCCGGCAACCCCGGGAAAGCAATCGGGGAGCAGATCTCATTGAATGGACGAAAATTGACCATTGTTGGCGTAATACAGGACTTTCATTATGGGAAGGTGGAAAACCTCATCGGACCGGTAGCATTCACTTTCTGGACACCGGAAGACAGGGCTATTATCAGCGCTAAAATACAAAGCGCGGACATGCCGGCCACCGTAGCTAAGATCGAATCCGCATGGAAGAAGATCGATCGCGTGCATCCGTTTATGGCTGAATTCTATGACGAAGAAATAGCAGATGCATACAGCGAATTTTCTACCATGATCAAGATCATTGGCTTCCTTTCGTTCCTGGCCATTTCCATCGCATCCATGGGATTGTTTGGAATGGTGGTATTCACCACCGAAACAAGATTAAAGGAGATCGGCATCCGGAAGGTGATGGGGGCCGGCATCGGCAACCTTATATACTTGCTGAGCCGCAGTTTTCTTTTCCTCCTGTCAATATCCGCAATTATTGCACTGCCGGCAACTTACCTCTTCTTCAGGATCTTTGTACTTCCCCATTACCCTTATCATACACCCGTGCAGATCACTGAGCTGTTCGCTGGTTTACTGGCGGTACTGCTGATCGCGTTCATGATGATCGGTTCGCAGACGTTGAAGGCGGCGAGGAGTAACCCGGTGGCGGTGCTGAAAAGCGAATAACACTACTAATCAAACATAAAAGAAAGGAGATGGTATTTTCACACCATCTCCTTTCTTGCATCTGCATATAAGAAGTAGTACATTAGTAACAGGAACCCTTCAGACTCCAAATTTTGTGCATTATTCATTTTTAACCCGGTAGATTATGAATATGTTAATTGCATTCCACGTGCGTAAACTTCCGATTGAATTTTTCCAATTTTACCCCGTTAAAATCGAGTGAAATACATCGGATAGCCCAACTATCTATCGCTTTTATTCTATTCGTTTATTTCTACCATCGTCTAAATCAAATCTTATGCATTTCTTAAAGAAAAGGCTTAATCTGATGTGGTGCGCCCATCAGAGAACATGGGCATGCATGGCATTGCTCCTTTTGGGAAGCCCGGCAAGCCGGGCAACCACTGCTTCTTTAGCACCTCATTCGCATACCGTTGTATCGCAGGCCGACCGGCGTATTACAGGCAGGGTGACCAGCGATGCCGGAGAGGGTTTACCCGGGGTGAGCGTTATGATCAAAGGCACCACTACCGGTACGGTCACTGATGCCGAGGGTAATTATGCTATCAATATACCAAATGAAAATACCATCCTGGTGTTTTCGTATATCGGTTTCCTTAGCCAGGAGCTGAAACCCGGGCAAAGCGGCACACTCCATGTGCAACTCGTGCCTGATTCAAAATCGCTCGACGCTGTAGTGGTAGTGGGTTATGGTACACAAAAGAAAGTGAACCTCACCGGAGCTGTAGACCAGGTGAACCCGGCTGCACTTCGGAACCGCCCCGTACCCAACCTGGCCCAGGGCCTTGTTGGAGTGGTACCGAACCTGAACCTGAGGATGCTGGACGGAAAACCTACGCAATCCCCTTCATTTAACATCCGCGGAACTACTTCCATCGGGCAGGGCGGTAGTGCATTGGTGCTGATCGATGGTGTGGAAGGTGATCCCCGCATGCTCAACCCCAACGATGTGGAAAGCATCTCCGTTTTGAAAGATGCTGCATCTGCTTCTATTTATGGAGCGCGTGCCGCATTTGGTGTAGTGCTTATTACCACTAAGATGCCCGTGGCAGGAAAAACAAGCCTTTCCTATTCCGCAAACTATGCTATCAAATCGCCTACTACCATACCGGACAATATCACCGATTCCTATCCATGGGCAAAAGCATTCAGCGATGCATGGTCCAGGTGGAACGACAACGGTAGCACGCCTACGGCGATCAATAAAACCATCAGCTTCTCTCCCACTTACCTCGCGGAAATAAAGAGAAGATATGAAGACCCTTCTTTGCCGAGAATAGAAGTGACGCCCGGTACCAATGAATACCAATACTATTACAGCACCGACTGGTACAATGAATTATATAAGAAAAATTTTGGCGCGCAGGAACATAACCTGTCCCTTTCCGGGGGAAGCGACAAAGCTACTTTTTACCTGAGCGGTAGGTACAACGGCCAGGATGGTTTGTTCCGCTACAATAGCGACAACTATAAGATGTACAACCTGCGTGCAAAAGGCAGCATGCATTTAACGCCCTGGCTGCTGATCGACAACAACATGGAGTTTTCCACGCAGAAGTATCACCAGCCGCTGAACGTTGGTGAAGGTAGCGGTGTATACAGGAATATTGCAGATGAAGGCCACCCATTAGCTCCCTTATTGAATCCGGACGGTACGCTGTCATTTTCAGCAGCCTATACGGTGGGTGATTATTACATAGGCCGGAACGCTGTTGATGCCACACAACGTTTCCTTAAGAACAGGGTTGGCGCCAGGGCACACTTCCTGGACGACAAGCTGAACATCCGCGCGGACTTTACTTTCCAGAGCACGGATGTAGCCTCCCAGCAGAACCGCGTACAGGTGCCCTACAGCCGTTATAAAGGTGTGATAGGTTATACCGGTACCAATACCAACGATCTGCAGGAGCGGAAAAGAACCACCAATTATCTCGCCACCAACTTTTATGCAGATTACAAACACCAGTTCAGCGGTGGCCATAACTTCACTTTCCTGGCTGGCTTCAACTACGAACAATCTGTTTACAGCAATTTAACAGCACAGCGTAACGGTGTTGTGTATGGTGCTGCAGACGATATCAGCCTGGCGCTTGGCCAGAGCATCACTACCACCGGCGGTTACCAGAAATGGGCCATCGCAGGCGGCTTCTACCGCATTAACTATAACTTCCGCGAACGTTACCTGCTGGAAGTGAACGGACGTTATGATGGTTCTTCCAAGTTCCCTACCGATCAGCAATGGGCATTCTTCCCTTCTGTATCTGCCGGCTGGAGAGTGTCTGAAGAACCATTCTGGACTGTGAGTCCAAAAGTATTGTCGAATATTAAACTACGTGCCTCATATGGTTCGCTGGGTAACGGGAACATCAGCCCTTACACCTTTTACGAAAAATTCTCCATCTCGCAGTCCGGCCGCATCATCAATGGCGTCCGGCCACAGGCTACCCGTCAACCGGTAGTGTTACCGGATGGGCTCACATGGGAAACTTCCACCACTGGTAACCTGGGCCTCGATTTCTCCGCCCTCAATAACCGCCTGACATTTACAGGTGATTTTTACAGGCGTTGGACCAAAGACATGTTTACCGTTGGGCCCAATGTACCGGAAGTATTCGGTACCACGCAGCCGTTTGGTAACTATGCGGACCTTGAAACTACCGGCTGGGAGTTGTCTGTTAGCTGGGACGACAAGTTTGACATGGCATCGAAACCCTTTACTTATGGCGTAAGGGTTGCCTTAGCCGATTCATGGTCAGACATTACCAAATACAACAACCCGGATAAAAACCTGACCGACTATTATGAAGGTCAGCGCGTGGGTGAGATCTGGGGATACCGTGTAGAAGGACTGTTCAGATCTGCTGACGATATTGCCAAATCACCCTCACAGGCAAATGTGCCCAGCACCAATACCCGCAAGAACTATGTAGGCGATCTCAAGTTCAGGAACCTGGATGGCGACAATACGATCTACCAGGGCCTGAACCGCGTAGGGAACTCCGGTGATAAAACCATTATCGGTAACTCCGAACCGCGTTATACATATGGGCTGAGCCTTTATGGCGACTGGAACGGGATCTTCATTTCCACTTTCTTCCAGGGAGTGATGAAACAGGATTGGTACCCTTCAGCAGAAGCCCGTTTCTGGGGAATGTATAACCGCCCTTATAACGCCTACCCACGCTGGCAGGAAAACAATATGTTCCGCGAAGAGCTGGGAAATTTCGATGCCTACCTGCCCCGCCTTGTTGGCTATATAGCCCAGGGAACCGGCCGTGCATTACAAGTGGCCAATGACCGTTATCTGCAGAATGCAGCCTATATCAGGCTGAGGAATATACAGATCGGTTATACGCTCCCGCAACGCCTCGTATCTAAGATCCATGCCCGCGACCTGAAGGTGTATGTGTCCGGCGAAAACCTCTGGACATGGTCGCCCATGTACAAATGGACACGCGATACAGACGTGACCAATATCTACGGCTCTGACCGTGATCTGAGCGGTGGCACCAGCGGCGATGGTTATAACTATCCCATGCTGAAAGCGGTATCAATTGGTTTGACCCTTAATTTTTAAATCATGACGACAGGAAAAATATTCAACTATACACTCACGCTGCTGTTGCTGTTATCAGCCAGCTCCTGTGACCTGAATGAAGTGCCGGTAGACACTGCCACCAATGAAGCGGTGTTCGGTTCTGAAAGCGGCCTGGAATTATATTCCAACTCGTTCTATGACCTGCTCCCCAATACGGATGTAGGCGTATTCCAGGATGACGATAATTCAGACCTCGTAGCCCGGAACGGCGTAGACAACTACCTGGCACCAAACGCCCTTTCTCCTATCACCAGCTCCGGCTGGTCCTGGACGGACCTGCGCAACATCAATTACTTCATTGAAAACGCAGAAAAGAGTAAAGTATCCACCAAAGGGCATTTCCTTGGCGTAGCACGCTTTTTCCGCGCCCTGTTCTACTACGAGAAAGTAAAAAGGTTCGGCGATGTACCCTGGATCGATAAACCGATAGACATCACCGACACGGCAAAGCTGAAAGCGCCACGCGATAACAGGTTTGATGTGATGGACAAAGTGCTGGCAGACCTCAACTATGCGATAGAAAACATCACGCTGACTGCCGACCCAAGCTGCACACGCATCACCAAAAATGTGGCCCGCGCTTACAAAACACGCATCTGCCTGTTCGAAGCATCGTTGCGTAAATATCATACGAGCTATAACAAGCAAGCCACTGCCGATGCCTGGTTTGAGGAAGTAGTGAAAGAAGCAAACGCTATCACTGGTTTTACATTGCACGCAGGCGCTACACCGGACAGGGGATACCGCGAGCTGTTCATTGCGAAATCTGCATTCGCAGACGAGACGATCCTTTCCGTAGCACTGAGCAGCAGTCTCCAGGTATTCAGCTCGGCAAACCGCCGGTTCATCAGCCCAACGTATGGTAACCGCCCCAGCCTTACACGCCGTTTTATCAATACTTACCTCAACCTGGATGGTACCCCCTTCACCAGCAATGCAGGATATGCCACAACACCTTTCGTGGATGAAGTGAAAAATCGTGATCTCCGCCTCAAACAAACGATCCGCCTGGGAGATTACCGTAGAACAGAAAACGGTTCGCCTGTTGTTGCGCCACCGAATTTCAGCCAGACCTATACCGGTTATCAGCCTATCAAATGGTGCTATGACGAACGTTTCCCCTTCGACGATGAAAGCCGTAACGACAATGCACATATTGTTATGCGCTGGGCAGAAGTGTTGCTCAACAAAGCAGAAGCACTCGCTGAGCTGAACAGGATGACAGCTGCGGACTGGGCTGCCACCATCGGTGCGCTGCGCAAAAGAGCGGGCATTACTGGTGTTACACTTACAACAGTGCCTGCAGTTCCGGATCCTTACATGGTTACGTTCTTCGCCAACAAGTTCACCAATCCCGTATTGCTGGAAGTACTTCGTGAAAGAGGTGTGGAACTGATCTTCGAGGGCCTTCGTCCGGATGATCTGAGGCGCTGGAAGCTGGGTGAATTGTTCCAGAGTGCCCCTATGAATGGAATGTATGTTCCTGCATTGGGCGAATATGATCTGAATGGAGATGGTACCAAGGATGTATATTTCTACCAGGGTACCAAACCACCTTCCACCACACCCGGTATTGCATTTGTGGATGTAAGCCCTTCCACTGCTGTGGGACGTTTACAACTCTCTAATGGTACATCAGGTGAAGTGATGTGGAATCCCGGGCAGCGTCAATGGATTGATGCCAAATATTTGTATCCGATCCCGCAGGCTGTGCGGGACAGGAATCCGGCCCTGGGGCAGAATCCGGGTTGGCAATAGATGATCACACACTATAAAAAAGAGCGCTGCTGTTAATAGCAGCGCTCTTTTTTTATTTCAGACTAACAGCCGGTTTTTGAATGAGCTTTCAAAATCGCTGCGTATGGTTTTATGATCTGCCATATGGAAGACTTGCAAAATATAAAAATAACCCAAGGGAATTTTTCTAAATTGCTGTAGCAAAACACCATGTTGTGAATACTATAGCTGCTTTGAAACAAGGTAACCTTTTGGTATTTAATGAATTATACTATTCCTGGCACCAAAGGATCTACTATTTCATTCTTCGGAAAACAAAGTCTTCTTTCATCGCAGAGGAGGTGACACAACTTACCTTCATCAAGTTCTGGAACTACCGGGAAAGCCTGTCAGACAATCTTGATGCACATCTGCAGCTCTTCCGGATTGCCCGTACCACCCTGATCGATTTCCTCCGTAAGGAAACCGTATATAAAGAAAAGGTGATCCACATCATAGACCGGTACACGCTGCCATCAGAAGAACTCTGGGGCAAACTGGCCGAAAAGGAGTTACAGCACAAACTCGCCCATGCCCTGGAAGAAATGCCCCCCATGCGCCGTAAGGTGTTTGAAATGAGCCGCTTTAAAGGTATGAGCCACCAACAGATCGCGCAGGAGCTTTCCCTATCGTCCAGAACAGTAGAAGCACATATTTTCCAGGCCATTAAGCAGATCAAACATTATTTCGGCCTGCTCCTGCCCCTCCTGGCCTGGCTTTTCCCGTTCTGAAAATATTTTTTTGCCCGGACTAAGTAGTCTGCCCCTCACAAACGTATTACTTATCTATCAGCCGTACACAACATGATAAATGATGAATTACTGACACGGTTCTTTAATGATCAATGCACTCCTGAAGAAGCCCGTGAGGTAGCCACGTACCTGCAGGAACACCCGGAGGTGCTGGAGAAATATTTGCCGGAAGAAGAATTTTTGCAATTACGGGAGAACAACGATCTTCCAGAAACTGTTTCCCAACAGTGGCTGAAAAATATTCATCAGCAAACAGTATTGGCCAATAGCCGTACCAAATGGGCTAAACGGCTGGCCATCGCCGCAGTAACAACCGGCGTGCTGGTTGCAGGCGCGCTGCTGCTGGTAAACCGCAATGATAAAAAAGCAGTAAACATTACCGGCGAAACAGCAGTCACCATTCCGGCCGAACAACAGGAACGGCAGGAAAATACCGGCAGCAAAGCCATGACCGTTGCATTACCGGACGGTTCCGTAGTACAGCTGCAACCAACAGCCAGCATAGTATATAATAAACAGTTCAGAGAAAACAGGACCATATACCTGACAGGAGAAGCAGATTTTACAGTAGCAGCCGATCAACTACATCCCTTCGTTGTGTATAGCAGCGAACTATCCACCACCGTTCTGGGTACCTTTTTTCATGTGAAGGCTATTCCCGGGGAAGACATGATCACCGTTCGGCTAAACACCGGTAAAGTATTGGTACAGGGCGTCACTGATAAAAAGACAGTGCTCACTCCCGGCAAGGAGCTTCGTTATTACCGCAAAACCGGGAAAACCGTTGTAGCCAACTTCAATACCACGGGCACGGACATACTGGTAAAAGCAGGAAACAATGGAGACAGCCATGCCAAGCCCGACTGGTATAAGTTTAACAATCAACCAATGGCACAGGTACTCGATCAGCTGAGTAACTATTACGGCGTAGCCATCTATTATTATCCATCAGATGTGACGGAGATCTATTTTGATGGCAAATTTGAAAAGACAGATTCACTGGAGAAGATCCTGACCGACTTAACACTTCCCAATAATCTGAAGCTCATCCGAAACGACAGCGGATTTATTATTAAAAAGAAATAATTCAAGACTATATCGCTCTATTCCTAAAAAGGCGCAAAGACGCCAGGGGCTTACTATGCCCCGCATTATAAAATAAATTTCAGTTATGAAGATGTTCTATCGACCAAATTGGCTCCTGCTGCTATGCACATTGCTATCAGGTGTTTCCATGTTCACACAGGCACAAGTCCGCATGCAGGTAACCGGCACCGTCCGTACAGATGAGGGGGAGCTCCTGCCCAATGCCTCCGTTGTGGCGCTGAATGAAAAAACAAAATATTCTGCCGGTGTTATTACAGACAGCAACGGCGTATTCCGTTTTTCCGGGTTACCACAGGATGGCAAATATTTACTCAGTGTTTCTTACATGGGCTTTGAAACACAACAGTTCAGCAATGTTCAGCTTAAACCGGGCGCCACATTAACGTACTCTGTACGCCTCGTGAAAACGGTATCTGCCCTGAACGACATTGTGGTGATCGGTTACGGCACTGCCCGGAAAAAAGATGTAGTCGGCGCTTTCAATGTGATATCGGTGAAAGAAGCCGGTGCAGTAAATGCCACCAATCCTTCTCAATTGCTCATCGGTAAAGCTGCCGGTGTACAGGTGCTGCAAAGCAGCGGCGCAGCAGGTGCAGATGCACAGATCATCATCCGCGGTACCGGTAGCTTTACTGACATCAATCCGCTGTATGTGATAGATGGTATCCAGGGCACCAAAAACCTTTTTAATACCATCAATCCCCAGGATATAGAAAGCATAACGGTTCTCAAGGATGCTTCTTCCACTGCTATCTACGGCTCCGCCGCCGCCAATGGTGTGGTGATCATCACCACCAAAAAAGGAAAGGCCGGCCCGCCCCGTGTTAGCTTTACTTCACAATGGGGCATAGCTAAAGCCTGGAAGCAACTGGACCTGCTGAATGCAGCGCAGTATGTGGATGCGTTGAAAGACCTGGCCGCCACCAAAAATGCCGTGCTGCCCGCCAAATTTAATACCCCCGCCGTATTAAAGGACAGCACTGACTGGCAGGATGCTATTTTCCGCAATGCCCTTGTATCTGAAAACGATCTGAACATCAGCGGCGGTGGTGAAAAAGTGAACTACTCCATCTCTGCCACCTATATCAATCAACAGGCCATCTTAACCGATGCTACCAACAAAAGGTTCCAGGCGCGTGTGGGCCTTGAAGAAACCCTGGGCCGCTTCCGGTTTACGCAAAACCTGATATTCAGGCAGTATGTGGGCAATGGTAACTATGCCAATATCATCAATGCTATTCAGTACGCACCCTATAAACCAGTTTTGGATCCGTCTATACAGGGAGGATATTCAATCCTCTCCAACATAGACGACTATAGCAATGCCAGCAATCCCCTGCAGGATATTGCCATGAGGAGCCAAACAAGCAAATCGCTGGCCTTTTTCCCACAGCTGTCTGCTGAAGTGCGGATCATAGATGGACTGAAATTCCGTTCACAGTTTGCCGCAGAAGTGAATTCCAGCCGGAGCAACAGTTACCAGAAACAATACCAGTCCTCCAACTTCCTGAACCAGGCCCGCCAATCCACGCTCGTTTTTTCGGAGAACGCTTATTACATGCTGGAAAACTATTTGTCTTACGACAAAGTATTGGGCAATCACCAGTTCTCTTTGATCGCAGGGCAAAGCTATATAGATCCCGGGCAAACCAACGGTTCCGGCATCAGGGGTACCGGTCAGCCGAACGATAATATTACCAATGTTACGGTAGCTTCTTCCCAGGCTGTTACCAGCGGTTATTCCAACTATGCCCGTCCTTCCCTGATCTCTTATTATGGCCGGCTCAACTATACCTTTGATGATAAATACATCCTGTCTGCCAGCTATCGCAGGGATGGTGCTTCCAACTTCGGCGCTAATAACCGCTTTGGTAATTTTGCCGCAGGAGGTTTATCATGGCGCTTTTCAGAAGAAGGGTTTATCAAAAAAGCACTCCCTGTACTGAGCGATGGAAAGCTGAGTGTAAGCTGGGGGCAAACCGGTAACAACAATATTCCCAACTTCCTGAACACCGCCAGAACATACCAGGGTACACCTGCAGGCGCACTCGTATATTCCTTTGGCAGCACGGAAACATTTGTATCCGGTACTACGATCACTACTGTAAGCAATCCTGATCTGAAATGGGAGAAGACCAACCAGACAGATATAGGCATCGACCTGGTATTTCTAAATAACCGCCTCACGGTAGAAGCCGATTGGTATGACCGTAAAAGTACCGGGCTGCTGGTTACCACCATGCTGCCCGCCAGTATTGGTGTGAGCCCCACCGGCGCGCAACCAAGGAAAACGGTCAATGCTGCAGATGCACGAAATAAAGGCTTTGAACTCACCATTGGTTATAAGGATAAGATCAACAATAATTTCAGCTTTAACGTAAGTGTAAACGGATCTGTCAACCACAACGAAGTACTGTCTTTAGGAGACCAGTTTTCCGCGCCTATACAGGCAGGTGCCTTCACCCCTGTGCCGGCTACTACCTATACTGCTGCCGGTTATGCTATTGGTTCCTTTTATGGCTATCGCTTAGATCATGTAGCTAAAGATGCAGCAGAAGTAGCAGCGCTTGATGAGGCAGCCGCAAAGAAAACAGGCAGGCCTAATGCTAAATACCAGGATGGACTATTACCGGGAGACTTTATCTATAAAGACATTGACGGTGATGGTGTAGTAACTGCAAAGGACCAGGAAATATTAGGCAATGCTATTCCAAAATATATCTATGGCATCAATGCCGGTATAACATATAAGAACTTTGACCTCAACCTGGTGTTATCCGGTATCAGCGGATTGAAACTCCTCAACGGCTTAAAATTAAATACCAGTGCTATGGCCACCGGTCATAATGCATCTACCGAGCTCCTTAACAGGTGGCGCAAACCCGGTGATGTAGCGGCTTTACCCAGGCTGGGCCAGAATACCACCGGCAACGGTAACCTCCGCCCATCAGATTGGTGGCTGGAAGATGGCAGTTACCTGCGTTTGAGGAACATTACCATTGGCTACAGCGCTCCCTCAACCATGTTAAGCAATATCACCAAAGGCACTGTTAAATCACTCCGCATTTATGTGGCTGCGCAAAACCTGGTCACCCTCACTAATTATACCGGGTACGATCCGGAAGTAGTAGGTGACTACATTTTTGCGCGTGGTATTGACCTGGGCCAGGTGCCGCAGCCAAGAACACTCCTGGCAGGTATTCAATTAGGGTTTTAATTGTTAAAAACGATCTTATGAAGAAGTATATATATCAATTGCTGATGATAGCTGTGCTGATGAGCATTGCACCTGGATGTAAGAAATCGCGCCTGGACCTGGTAGATCAGAGCGCCTATGCGTATGAAACTTATTTTAATAATATCACCGCGCTGAACCAGGCCACCATTGCCAGTTACGCCACATTGCTCCATCCCGGGCTATGGGCCAGGGAGTACTACTATATTTTTGATCTGATGGGGCACGATGCCAAACGCGCCAGCTTTTTGCTGGGTGCAGAACAGGAACTGGGCGATTACAGCTTTGGTACCAACAATGCCAATCTTAGCTCGTTATGGGGCTCCCTGTACCGGATGATCTTCAGGACCAACCTGGTGATAGACCGGGCCGCTGCCTGGAACCCTACCGCTACCGTGGATCGCGCCAAGCTGAACCAGTACCTCGCGGAAGTAAAGTTCCTGCGTGCGTATGCTTACTTTCACCTGGTAGTATTATGGGGGGATGTGCCGCTGTACACCGACTATCAAACCACGCTTAATAACAATTATTTACCCCGCACTGCCGCTGCCGATGTGTGGAAGCAAATAGAAAAAGACCTTACAGAAGCACAGGCTACAGCGGAATTACCGGTGGTATACCCCGCCGCGGAATTGGGCAGAGCTACCAAAGGTGCCGTAACGGCCCTGCTTGGCAAGGTATACCTGTACCAGAAAAAATGGGCCGCTGCACAAACGGAACTCGAAAAACTGATGGGGGCACCATACACCTACAAACTTGATCCTTCCTATGACAATGTTTTCAGTACCACCAATCAGAACACGCCTGAAAATATTTTCCAGATCATGAACCAGCAGTGGACAGACTGGGCCATTGGTTCTCCCTATTATATGTTCGGCAACGGTGCGGAACAGGTAGGTAAACAAACACACAGCGGTCGTGCCATGGAGTATGGTTTTAACGATAACTGGAAGAATGTATATATCAGTAACGCGGCCGTTAAAGCATTCACTTATACCCATCCTGCCACCGGCCTGCCCTATACAGATCCCCGTGCCAAATCCACCTTCTACGGCACCGTTGCTACCGGCGGTGAAACCGTTTTCTGCCAGCAATGCCCTACCGGACCAAAAGCGTATCCTTTTGATGCCGCCGATCCACAAGGAGATTATCGCTGGAAGAAATACGAGTATTACCATCTCGTGGAAAAATACGGCGATCCTAAAAGCCCTATCAACGGACAGGTGATCCGCCTCGCAGATGTGATGCTGATGCTGGCCGAAGCACAGATCCAGCAAAACAATACAGGCAATGCACCACTGGCGCTGATAGACAGTGTTCGTTCCCGCTCCGGCGCATTTTTATATACCAGCCTGGGCGATAAAACAAATGCCATGAACATACTCATGCGTGAAAGGCAACTGGAATTATGCGGTGAACAATCCCGTTATTTCGATCTGCTGCGCTGGGGTATCATCAAACAAACCATCAATGCAGAAAAGGCTGCTGAACCAGGAACAGGTACGCAACCTTTCCAGGATAAACATCTTCTATTCCCCATTCCTGATGCAGAAAAAAACTATAATCCTAACGTAGCCAAAGCCGTCAAAAACGGATGGAATTAATCAAAGACACAGCATGATGTATCAGGGATAGTTCAATATAATCCTAAATAATTCCACATGAAAAAGATTTGCTACACCCTATTACTCGCCATTTTTTACATGGCGGCCTCACAGGGAGTGCGCGCACAAACCTATACCTGGAACCAGGTTCGGATAGGTGGCTCCGGCGCCATCCCCTCTTTTGTGGCGCACCCGCTGGTACCCGATCTTTATTTCATCACCACAGATGTAGGCACTCCCTACCGTTGGAATAAAGACCTGCAGAAGTGGGAGCACTTAATGTTATTCAAAAAGATACCGCTCAACTACTGGAGCTGGGAGTTTCACCAGCGTTGCGGCAGCATTGCCATAGACCCCAGCGATTCAACCGGTAACATCCTTTATGCCACGGTAGAGAACGGTGCTGGTTCCGGGCCCGGTAAAGGCTCCAGCACGGTAGGTACCATTATGAAAAGTACTGACAGGGGTGATACCTGGACGGACCTTAATGTTCCTATCGCCGTGCACCCGAACAGCACACAATCATTCGGCGATCGTATACAGGTAGATCCTGCCAACAGTAATCATGTGTGGGTTGTAACAGACGCGCATGGTGCTTTAAAAACGCAAAATGCAGGTACCAGCTGGACGCAGGTAAGCAACATCACTACACCGGGCTATTGTTCTTTTATTCTTTTCGATAAAAGCTCCGGCACTGTTACTGTAAACAGCCAGACGGTTACTAAACGGATCTATATCGGCCGGCAGGCAGGTGTATACGCATCGGAAGACGGCGGGCTTTCTTTCACGCTGATGAGCAACAGCCCTGCATACCCCATCCGTGCCACGATCCACGCGGATGGAACGCTGTACATATCTGCCGGAACCGAGAACCAGGAAAAGGGTGTTTACAAGTATAAGAACGGCAGCTGGCAGAACATCTCTCCCGTAACTTTAGAACCCGATCCTGATCCGAATAAAAACGACAGGTTCTTCATTAAAGTTGCAGTAAATCCTGCCAATTCAGATCATATCATTGTAGGTACCCGCGGCACCTGGCAAAAGGACCCTTATTATATTTCAACACATGGCGGCGCACCCGGCACCTACTCACCGGGGCAGATCACACGTGATAATACAGAAGCGCCACATTCGAAGAATGATGGTGTACCATTCAACGCACCGGGCCATAATTCCTATGGTTTCCACTGGGACCCTTTTTATCCCAACCGCGTGTGGTTAAATGATATGCTGGACGTACTTTCCACAGATAACATCTTTGCAACCCCTACCAACTGGAAGATACGCGTAGTAGGTTTGGAAGAGATCATGGTAACCGGTCCGCTGGTAGCTCCTCCCAGCGGCAAGAACCTGCTGCTCTCCGTTACTGCGGATGTGGGTGGCGCACATCACCGCTCTCTTACGGAGCCCCTGAACCAGGGTAATGTGGCCAATACTGCTTTGTTCACCAATATCTTCAACGCTTTTAACATGACGGGCGTAGCCTTCCAGTACAACGATCCTGAGTTTGTTGTACGCGTTGGCTGCGACGGCCCGGCCACTAACGAAGTGGCTTATTCGCGTGCAGGTTACTCTACCAATGGCGGAGATACCTATACCCTCTTCCCCCAATCACCCGGTATACGCGGGCGTGTAGCCGTGTCCGCTAACCGCAGGAATATACTCTGGCTTACGCAAATGGATGGTAACAGTCCCGGTAATGTGTACTGGTCAGAAAACCTGGGCACCAGCTGGCAAAAGTCCACCGGCGTTTCTGCCGGCATCTTACCTGCAGGCCCGCAGTGGAACCTGTACCCCGGGCAAAATCACCTCGCAGCAGATAAAGTGAACGGTGATTATTTCTATATCTGGGACCGCGGTTCTTTTTATGTAAGTTCCGATGGCGGAAAGTCATTCGTGAAAACAGATGCCACAGGCCTTACAGCCAATGCAGGCAGCAACCCGAACGGTTCAGCTTATGCCACCACTTCCAATGTTGAAGTAACACCCGGGAAAACCGGCGATGTGTGGATTGCCTTTCACAATGAATCCTATCCGCAATTCAGCGGGCTCTTCCATACAACAGATACAGGTAAAACATTCAGCAAAGTAGGGGGTGAAGATTTCAAGCCCAAATGGATAGCTGCAGCCATGTCCGACACAACAGTGAATGCGCACCTTGCGCTGTATGTGACCAGCCAGGCTATTCCCATCAATGGCATTAACTACGGCGCTTTCCGTTCAGACGATACCGGGCGTACCTGGACCACCATTTTAGACAGGTTGCCGGGCGTAGCACCGAATATTACGGCAGACAATAAAGGAAGGATGTTTATTTCCGCTCACGGGAACGGTATCTTTTTTGGTACCCCTGTAGCGGGCCCCGTTCAGTCCGTGGAAATTATCAATCCTGCATCGGACACACTGGTGAAAGGATATACCACTAAACTGAATTTTAAGCTCACACCCGCCTACCCCACTAACCCGGCCATTGTATGGAGCTCTTCCGATACCACCATCGCAAAAGTGGACCAGTTCGGGAAAGTGAGCGGCATCAACACCGGTAATGCCACCATCACCATTACATCGGTCGATGGCGGGAAAACGGATACACATCCGGTTGTTGTGGTCCCTCCTACTATATCCACGGGCATTACGATAGACAGTGTTGTTTATGGCACCATGAATACACCTAAGCAACTCAGCTTTGCCGTTGTGCCTGCCAATACGACCAACAAAACACTCACCTGGTCTGTGGCCGATGGTACCATTGCGGGTGTGGATGCAAATGGTGTGGTCACGGGCCTGAAGCTGGGTACCACCACGCTCACGATTGCTGCAGCAGACGGTGGCTTTAGCAAAACTGTGCAGTTGACTGTGAACACCATTGTGACAGCGATCAATGCCGGCACTAATGCAAACCCGCCAACACCTTACCAGGCTACCACTATCGGCCAGTATGTACCCGAAGGCGCGGCCAACACCGCCGGTCTCTGGCATGCAGGATATACAGGGAATAGCAGCATCACTGCAACCGTAGACCTGAGCCAGGTAACAGAACCTGCGCCGCGCAAAGTATATGAATACATGCGCATCTCCAGGAATAACGTTACACAGATGCGTTACTATCTGCGTAACCTGATCCCCAACGCCAACTATGCGGTACGCCTGCATTTTATAGAGCCCAGCAATACAGAAAAGGCCAATCGCATCTTCAGTGTAAAGACCATCAGCGGCGACAGCCTGATCAATTTCAATCCTTATGCTGCGGCCGGGAATAAGCTGAACACTGTTGTAACGCGCACCCTTGAAGCGAAAGCAAATAGCGCAGGCCTGATAGAAGTATGGTTCTATCCCAAAGTTGCCGCAAACGATCCACATAGTGCCTCTATCGCTGCTCTTGAAGCGCGCATTATTCCACTCCAGGGGATCAGCATTCATTCGGACAGCAGCAACCTCTATGTTAGCTACAAAGATACATTGAAGCTGACCACTACGCCGGTGAATGCCACTAACAGGAACCTGGTATACACCTCTTCCAACCAGGCAGTAGCTACAGTAGACCTGAACGGCGTTGTAACAGGAAGATCTGCGGGAACGGTTACGATCACCGCAACGTCTGTTGAAGGCGGCTTTACGGCTACCAAAAACTATAACGTAATTTACATACCGGTTACATCTTTAACGCTGGATAGTTCATCAGCTACTGTATTTGTTGGCTCCGGCATCCAGCTGAATGCTGCCATCGCTCCTCCGAAAGCCAGCAATAAAGGGGTAATATGGACGTCTTCAGACACGCTGCTGGCTAAAGTAAGCAGCAATGGCACCATCACCGGTATTAAACAAGGCGATGTTATCATCAAAGCCACATCGGCTGATAACCCGGCTATTTTTGCACAGGCCAATGTGCATGTGGCCAATGTATTAGCTACCAGCCTTACGCTGATCCCCTCTACCGCTATCATTGGTGCCCAGGATACATTGCTGATGAAGTTCAGCTTCTCTCCTGCCAACACCTCCATTAAAACGGTTGTGTGGAGCAGCTCTGATGCAACAGTGGCTACCGTTGATAGTGCAGGTATTATCACTGCCATTAAACAGGGTACTGCTACTATCACCGCCAATACACAAGATGCTTCAGGCGTTTCAGCTACACTGCCCGTAACGGTAGTGCCCTTTGATTCCTGCGGCGGTATACCCAACTACGGCTTCGAAAGCGATCTGATCAACTGGGTCACTTACCTGAAAGGCCAGCCAAATACCGGCGCAGTGTACACCGTGAGCGGTAAAGGCCACTCCGGCGATAAAGCGGCAACACTGGGCTTTAATAAAGACAAAACCAGCATGAACATCCAGGGTACTATCCCTGTAAGAGGAAACAGCATCATTGTATTTAAGCAATGGGTGAAGGTAGAAAGAGGTGCGGACGGTTACCCCTGGTGGGCCGGATACGGCGTTGGATTTGTGGATAGCCTTGGTGCTGCCACTGGTACTGCGTCCGTTTCAAGAGATGTACATGGAGCCGCATACTATGATAACTGGGTACAGATAAGGGATACCATTACCGTACCTGACAGCGCGGTTGGCCTCACTTACTGGATCGCTAAAGAAGGCCCCGGTCACGTATGGCTGGATGATCTTTGCATAGAAGTTTTAAAGACCAACAAAAAGGCTATTTACGGTATCAACGCAGGTACTACAACAACCCCTGCCGGCCCATATGCCAATACCACCTTTGCACAATATGTTCCGGAAGGGCCTACCGGCACAGACAAACTCTGGCATGCAGGTTATACCTGGGTACAGAAAGTGAATTCGCCGGTGGACCTCTCTTATGTAACCGATCCCGCTCCGCCGCAGGTATACGAGTACATGCGCGTATTCAAAAGCAATATCACCCAGATGCGTTATTACCTGCGCGATCTCACACCCAATACCGTGTATGCCATCCGCCTGCACTTTGTTGAGCCACAGGATGCGGAGAAGAACAAAAGGATCTTCAGCATCAAAGCCACTAACGGCCTGGACAGCCTTATTGACTTCAATGTGTACCAGGCAGCAGGTAACAGGCTGAACACGGCTGTGATAAAGACCATCAGGGCCACAGCCAACAGCGCAGGTATGATACAGGTGTTCTTCTACCCTAAAACAGGATTGTATGATCCTTATAGCGGATCAATTGCTGCTATCGAGGTGCGCACGCTGATGACGGCAGATACGCTGGAAAGTTTGCAGAACGGGATCGCAGCGGTTGGCAGCAGATCAAACGTCAGGCTGGATTTTTCAACGGAAGTGTTTCCTAATCCTTCCAGCAGTGGATTTAATGTAAGGATGACTTCTTCATCTAAAGCAGAAGCATTGCTTAACATTGTTGATAATGCCGGTAGTGTAATTTATTCCAGGAGGATAAATGCCGGTACATATTACCAGGTTGGGCAAAACCTGAAACCGGGGCTTTATTATATCACGGTAAGGCAAGGGGTTCAGAGCAAGACGATGAAGGTTGTGAAACAATAATGGGTTATAACTTCCATAAAAAGAGCGCTACTGTAATGGTAGCGCTCTTTTTTTATTTTAACTTGTGTACTATGAAGATCATGCTCCTGCTAATAAGCCTGGTATTTAATACCAAACCCATTAAACACTTCACTTATTTCGGCAGGGACCGGGAGAAGATCCATGACCCTGCATTTTATAACAATCCCAATATAACAGGTGCGCAGATCAGGTATGCATGGCGGCAACTGGAACCTGAAAAGGACATTTATAACTTTAGCGAGATAGAAGAAGATCTCAGATTCCTGGCCTCCAAAGGTAAAAAGCTCTTTATTCAGGTCCAGGATGCCACTTTCCTGAAAGAAAACCATGCTGTTCCCAAATACCTGGTAGCTGATACTATCTATCACGGAGGTGAAGCAAGGCAATGTGACGATAATGATTGTTATGGATATGTTGCAAGAAGGTGGGACCCTATGGTAGCGGAGCGCTTCTTTAAACTTTTACGTAAGCTGAGTGAACAGTTTGATGGCAGGATTGAAGGCATTAACCTCCCTGAAACGTCCATTGACATTTCCGAAAAACAGCTGCCGCAAGGTTTCAGTGACGACGTGTATATAGCAGCCATAAAACAGTATATGAAGGTGACGCGTGAATGTTTTAGAAGATCCGCTCCCATCCTGTACGCCAACTTTATGGTTAAGGGGCAGGAAGGGCTTAAGGAACTCTATGACTACGCCGAGGAAATTCACATGGGAATGGGCGGGCCGGACATTAAAGTGAATAAACCTTTCCAGATGGCTAACAGCTATCCGCTGATCAGGGCTTTATCAGGCAAAGTAATTACCGGCGTGGCCGTTCAGGATGGAAATTATGATGTAATTAATGTGAAAACTAATAAGAAAGTAACCGTTCCTGAGATCCTCGATTTTGCGCAAAACTATCTGAGGCTGGATTATATCTTCTGGTGTACGGAGGAACCGTATTATACCAAAGAGGTGCTTCCCTTGCTGGCTTCGCTTAAAAAATAAATAACAACCGGAATTATGGAAATAGTAGAAGCGGCCGATGCGTTTGACAAGTCTGCCAAAATATACCAGGATAAATTTATGGATGTCAGCTTATTTGCCGATACCTTCAATTTTTTCTGCGATAACATACCCGCCGGCAATGCATCTATCCTGGATATTGCCTGTGGGCCCGGAAACATCACCCGGTACTTACTGGATAAAAAACCGGGTTACGATATATTGGGAATTGACCTGTCGCCCAATATGCTCAGCCTTGCACAGGCCAATAATCCAACAGCTGAATTTCAGTTGATGGATTGCCGTGAAATAGGCCATATCGAAAAGAGATTTGATGGGATCATGTGTGGTTTCTGCCTGCCCTATTTAACACCCAATGAAGCCGTTGCGCTGATCACCGATACAGCAGGATTGTTAAAACCAGGCGGTGTATTTTATGTAAGCACTATGGAGGAAAATGATCATACCAAATCAAGATTTCAAAGATCAAGCTCAGGTGACCAGGTGTATGTAAATTATCACAGGGAAGATCATTTAACGCAAGCCATGCAGGAAAATAAATTTGAAGTGGTCCATTTAAAGCGTTTCAGCTCTCCTGATAAGGACGGTGTAATGATCACCGACCTGGTATTGATCGGGAAATTGACATGATCAGTTAATTCCAGCCTTCGCGCACCGATAAGATCGGCGCGGGGCGATCAACTTCATTCCCTAAAAACAGTAAAGCCGCATAAATCTTATGATCTATGCGGCTTTACTATCGATATCAATCATTACTTCGATTTATCCGGAAACGCCGGGATCTTCGGCACCCCTGTTTTCCCGCCCTGCGCCAGTTTCTCCAGCAGCACTTTTATACCCTGGGTCAACTGCACATCATTGCCTTTGTATTCAACATACGGATCATTGATCACTTCAATATCAGGATGCACGCCCTCCCCTTCTATGATAAACGAAGATCCATCCGGCGCAAAATGTGCGAATTCCGGTTTCCGCATATCTCCGCCATCAATAAACGGAAGCGAACCGCTGATCCCAACCACACCACCCCAGGTGCGTTGACCGATCAGGGGGCCAATACCATTGTATTTGAACTGCCAGGGGAACAGATCGCCATCGGAAGCTGAGTACTGATCGATCAGGCAAACCTTTGGCCCTATATGTGCATCCGGTTTAATAGATGCTGTTTTGCTGTTCCGCAACATAGTGCCCAGCGATGGCCGCCGTAATAAGCGCTCAATGATCATCGGCGATACGTTTCCACCGCCGTTACCACGATCATCAATGATGAGCGCTTCTTTATCCAGCTGCGGATAGAAATAACGCGCGAACTGGTTAAGCCCTTCCACCCCCATGTCAGGGATATGCACATAACCGATCCTGCCGCCGCTGGCTGCATTCACTTTGGCTATATTCTGCTGCACCCATTCATGATAGTAAAGAGAAGATTCATCGGCAATGGGTTTCACCAATAGCTTCCTCACATTTGTTGCCGATGGAGAACCCGCCACTTCAATTTCTACAAACTGGCCTGCTTTACCGGCCAGCGTTTCGTAAAGATTATTGACCACCTTCATAGAGGTTCCATTGATGGAAATGATATAGTCCCCGGCTTTCACTTTCAAGCCAGATGCGCGCAAGGGAGATACCAGTGTTTTGTTCCAGCTTTCGCCGGACAGGATACTGTCTATACGGTAGTACCCGCTTTTATCCCGACTGAACCTTGCTCCCAGCAGGCCCAATTGAATACGGTTGATAGGAGGCCTGTCCCCGCTGTTAACATAAGCGTGCCCGATACTCAATTCTCCGATCAGTTCACCGATCAGGTAGGTAAGGTCATCGCGATGGTTTACATAAGGAAGCAGCGGTGCATATTTGTCGTGCATGGCTTTCCAGTTTACGCCATGCATATTCGGATCATAAAAATAATCCCGCATCTGCCGCCAGCTTTCATCATAGATCTGTTTCCATTCTGCTCTCAGGTCTACCGTTATCTTTAATCCGCTCAGATCCACTTTATTGGCAGGCGTGATCTTTGACTTACCCAGGCTTTCAATAAAGAAATCGTTCCCTGTGCGGAACATGATCTTCTTTGCATCTGGTGTAACACTGTATCCGCCAAAGTTGCCGATCTCTGTTTCTTTCAGATCTGTGAGGCTGAAGAATTTGAACCCTCTCGGGCCGCGGGTGCCAGAGGAATAATAAACCCCATCTTCCACAGGTAACAGCCCTCCGTAAGATCCGGGAGATACAGGCAGGCTTTCAATACGGTCTGCCAGGCCTTCTTCGTCCACCACCACAGTTACTCCTTTTCCTGCAGGAACAGGTGTTTTTTTACTGCTGGTATCTGCGTCTCCCTTCACACTCACTTCATCGTTCTTATCAGCTAAGGGCGATCTATCACTGGCGCTGAGCCGGGCAAAATAAGGACGGCCCATATCTGTATAAGCATGGTTCCATTCAGTATTGCTGTAAGTGGGATTGAAGTCGCGCTCAGATATAAAATACAGGAGCTTCCCATCAGGGCTGAACTGTGGCCCGCCACTGTCGTACCAGGTATCGGTAACGGCAATGGTTTTCTTAGTATCGATATGATAGAGTTTGATCACGCTGAACTCACGTGCTTTACCGGGAACGGTAAAAGCGATCCATTTGCTGTCTGGCGCAAATGTGTATGATCCAAGTGTGCCCGCATCGGAATGCGCCACCAGTGTTTTGTTTTCTGAAACAACATCCACTATAAAAAGGTCCTGTTCCCGGTTACCGAACATCAGGTATTTACTATCCGGGCTCCATACGGGATTAAACTTATAAGAACCTCCTCCTTTCGTTATTTGTTTCGCTGGCTGCGATCCGCCCTGTTGCTGGATATACAATTCATCTTCCCCTGTACGGTCCGAGATGTAGCTGATCCATTTTCCATCGGGGCTCCAGCCAACATTGCGGTCGTGCGCGTTGCTGGATTGAGTGAGATTACGTGTAACGCCCGATTTGGAGGGAACCGTGAACACATCGCCGCGTGCGCTGAAAACAGCACGTTTGCCATCGGGCGACAGGTCCCAGCTATACACAAAGTCAGCCGCATCTACCTGTTTGGAACGGCCTGAGGCAAGATCTTCCGCGATGGTGATGTTCAGTTTCCTTGCCTGGTTATTGGTGAGGTCCAGCAGGTAAATATATCCTCCATTCTCAAACACGATGGCATTATCGCCTAACGATGGAAATTTGACATCAAATTCTTTGAAGGTGGTTACTTTCTGCGTTTGTTTTGTTTTGGTATCATATACAAAAATGTTCGCCGTTCTGTCCCGCTCACTTACGAAGTAGATCTTATCGCCATGATACATGGGAAAGATGTCCTGTGCCGGGTTGTTAGTGATATTTTCTGCTTTACCGGATGCAGGGTCTACCAGCCAGATATCATCCGCCATACCGCCACGATAATTCTTCCAGGTGCGGAACTCCCGGAATACGCGGTTCATGGCCATTTTGGAGCCATCGGCATTGTAGGAGGTCCAGGAAGCAACGGTGAAGGGCAATTCCTGGCTGAGGTCTCCATTGAGCGGGGCCAGGTAAAGTTTGCCTTTGAATGCATTAAATGAGGTACCGCGGCTGCGGTAGATCACGTGTTTGTCGTCCGGCGTCCAGCCCATTACTATATTGTTAGGGCCCATACGGTCCGCTATATCATCGCGGCCGAGGGTGGCTGTGTAGGTGATCCGTTTCGGTTCGCCGCCGGTAGCGGGCATAATGAAAACCTCCGTATTGCCGTCGTATTGGCCGGTGAAGGCAATTGTTCTACCATCATGGCTGAAACGGGCAAACATCTCGTAGCCGGGATGGCTGGTAATGCGCCGTGCCACACCGCCTGTTACGGGAACAGTGTAGAGATCACCTGCATAGGTGAAGGCCACCTGGTTACCATGAACGGCAGGGAAGCGAAGCAAGCGGGCATCCTGTTGTGCTTTTAAGGTAAGGGTTGATCCGAATAGGATGAAACCGGTAAGGATTTTTTTCATTAGGGTTTAGACTTTGTGTGAATATGAAAATACAGTATTTATTGGGTTTACTTTTGAGGAGGAGTTCCTACAAAAAAAGGAATGTTGCCGGTAGCCACTTTATTCCTGCCATTACTTACGTATAAAAACAACCTATAAGCGCCGGTTTTTTCAGGGGCTTTCAGGGTACACCCTGCCTGGTTGGCTTTTACCAGGCCTGGTATGGCTTGTGGCCTTGATTCGCGGTCTCCGCCCTCCTTCAGGTCCGTGCTTTCGGGTAATAGTTCCCAACGGGCAGTGAGGTGATGGCCCTGACCCTTTACGTAAGTATGCACCGGGTAGGTTTTGCCTGGTTGCAGGTAAATAAAGCTGGTGGCACGCTTCCCATCCAGCGTTAACGAATCCAGGTGAGGGGCAGGGTTATCCGGCCATTTGCCCGTCCACAAATATTGCATCACGTCTATTACCTCTGATTCTTCTCCCGCTTCCGTAAACAATCCATACCAGGTAGGCGTGCGTTCCTGCTTTTGCCCCCACAGGAATACATAGGATCCCAGGCAACTTTTGTCTATTTTCACAGACGCCTCATAACGTTTCCTGTACACTTCCGCCTTTTCACTGCTGGTTTCCTCTATGGCTGCTTTCCAGGGGGTGATGATACTTTCCCAATGACCAGTTGGGCCCCATTCCGTGACGATATACGCTTTTTTCCATCCGGTATTTATGATCTGTTGCGGCACCTTCGCTAAGCCCCCATATACCTGTACAGCCAGCAAATCAAGGTCCGGGCACCTCGCTATCACCTGCTTTACTACCTCCGGGTTTACGCCTGCCAGCATGGTTGTAACCGGGTGATCAGGATCTTCCTCATGGATCATTTTAGCAATATCGTTCACCGCATCCCATACCTTAGGATTTTTGTAGCTGAGATTAAGTTCATTACCAATGCCCCACATCAGCAAAGCCGGATGATTGCGGTATTTGATCACTTCCTGGCGAAGTTTCTCCAATTGCTTACGAACCGCAGCAGTATCATCATAGTTAAAGCCATGCCTTTCTCTTGCCACATCCAGCCCCATTGTTACCGTTAAGCCAAGTTTATCTGCTTTATCCAGGTCCTGGCCGGCATTACTGGTACTCCAGGTACGCAGGGAGTTGCCGCCATACTTTGCCAGCCTGTCCATATACCTGGTGCCACCCGCGCCCTTTATAAAATAAGGTTTGTGGTCTCTCATCAGCACAAAACCACTGTCGTTTTTCACGATTTCTACTTTTACAGGCTGGGCTTTCACCTGCCATGCAACCGTTAATAGCAGGCATGTAGCTGCGAATTTAAATAGTAAGGATCCCTTCATTAGATGATAGTGAAGATTAAATAAGGCTAATTTACTATTTTTTGAATGCCCGTTTTTTTTAAAATAAAAGAGCTATTTCAAACTTTCCAACTGTATAAAGACTGGGATCAGGGCTTTCCCATTTTCGGTGAGATTGTATTCGATGTGCAGTGGTTTCTCCTTTATGATAACTTTTTGCAACAAGCCGCCTTCTTCTAACTCCTTTAAGGCAATGGACAGTGTTTGTTTATTAGATCCTTCAATCTGCCGGAGTAAACTACTAAACCGTAAAGGGCTATCTACAGCCAAACGAAATATTTCCGGCTTCCACTTGCCTGACAGCAACTTTAAAAGTGCCTGTGCAGGGCAGGTTGCATTATCCTCTGTTTCCTTTTTAGTAGTCATAAAAAACTGACTTATTGCAGATGCCAGCTGAGACGTTGACATTTGTGCAAAAATAACATTTTATGGCACAGGAAAGCGCAATTATTCAACGAATGAAGCCAGTTATCTATCTCCTGCTGCTGCTAACAATGCCCGGTAACCAAAGTTGCCAGGCGCAAACAAATAAGAAGATGGAAAATACCAACCCTTTATTATGTGATCCGGAAAGTGGGGTTTGTGAAATGCCGGGGCAGCAAAACAACCCTGCAGGCACTATCAGATCAGAAAAGAAACCAATTAAGGTGGTTTACTATACTGACCCTATTTGTTCCTCCTGCTGGGGAATAGAGCCGCAACTGCGGAAACTTAAATTAGAATATGGTGATGTTATGGAAATAGAATACCGGATGGGTGGTTTGTTACCGGATTGGAGCTACAATAGCGGCGGCATCAGCAAACCCTCCGATGTTGCCCACCATTGGGATGAAGTGAGCCGCCATTATGATATGCCTATTATTGGCGATGTTTGGATAGAAGACCCTTTACCGTCCTCCTATCCCCCATCCATCGCTTTCAAAGCAGCACAACTGCAGGACAATGGAAAAGCTATTCTGTTCCTTCGTGCAATCCGGGAAATGGTTTTCCTGGAAAAGAAGAATATTACCAAATGGGAATACCTGGAATCTGCCGCTAAAAGCATTGGATTGGATATTGTTCAGTTTAAAAAGGATTACGAAGGGAAAGCACAGCAGCTATTTAAGGAAGATTTGAAGTTAGGCAAGGAGTTAGGGGTCCGGGGCTTCCCTACGATGTTCTTTACCGATGTAACAGGCAAAACTGAAATGGTGTATGGGTCTAAGCCTTATAGCGTTTATGAAGGTGCTTTGCTGAAGCTTCAGCCTGCTTCCGTAAAGAATGCGTATGATACAAGCTGGGATTATGTGTTTTCAACATATCATTCACTGACGGCAAAGGAGTTTGCTGAACTGACAGGAACGGCGAGGAATGAAAGTGAGAGGATATTGGATGAGTTAACTGCAAGCGGGAAGCTGGAGAAACTGGTAACGAGGAATGGGGCAATCTGGCGGGATCTGGGAATCTAAAAATCTATATCCAATCGTCCTTCAACAATATAATCGCCTATGAAGGCGCATGCGCTTGCAAAGAGCTACTATAAACAGTAGCTCTTTTGTCTTTTTCTCCTGTCAATCCCGTATCATTCCCGTAGCAATCCCGTATCAATCCCGTACCCATCCCGTATCAACCCGGGGTACCTGACAAAAAAACATGCTCAAATTCCCTCAAATGACACCAATTCCATCATAAACCCTCTATTCCCGCAAAACACCTCAATTCCCGCAAAATCCACCTAAAAACCTCAAATACCACCCGCTGATTTTTCATGCCTTCATTTGCCATCTACTTTTGCTTTATCGGTACCGAATACACGGATACTGGAAAGACGTCGCCAGTTTTCTGTGTACTAAGGCGAAAGGAGTTAGCCTTTGTAATAACTCCCTAAAACAAAAACAATTTTAAATCTTACTACAATGGCCAAACAAACAGGCGTAATCAAAATAGAAGGAACAGTAGGCAATCTCACCTTCTATACAACCAAAGACGGATCTTTTGTCCGTGAAAAAACCAAGGCAAGGGAAATCACCAACGACCGGGTTAAAGAAAACATGCAGGAATTTGCAAAAGCCGCCAGTGCCGGCGCGCTGGTCCGCAAAACATTTGCGACCATCATCAATGACATCAAGGACACTTACCTGATCCGCAGGTTATCACAGGAGCTAGCCCAGGTGATAAAATCAGACAAGGTAAATCCACGCGGGTTTCGCCGCGTTCCGGATGGAAATATTGAATTACTGAATGGCTTTGAGCTCAATTCAGACATTGCGCTCAGTACTGCACTGAAAACACCGTATACAGCGGAAATTGACAGGGCAACGGGCGTGATGAAATTAGATGTTCCGGCCTTTAATCCCGGCAAACTGATCGTAGCCCCTCCGGCTGCCAGCCATTTCAGGTTCACCATAGCAGGTGCTATGATCAACTTTGAAACCGGAGAACATTTAATGGCGCTTAATGCAGGGGAAGAATTGCCGCTCAGCAAAACGGAAGGCCCCGCAATTTCGCTGGAAGTACAATTGCCGGTTACAGGTACAGCACCGCTGATCCTTGCACTGGGCCTCTCCTTCTACCAGGAAGTGAATGGCATTTACTACAGTGTAGGGGAAGGTTTCTACAATGCCCTTGCATTTGTAGCTGTTTCAGGTTCCTGAGTGATCACCATTAAATGGACCCTTATATGGGAATCAAAGAGCGGTTATTTTCAAAACCACCTCCATTCTTTCGCAAACTTCGAACACTCGGTCTGGCACTTGTTGCAGCAGGCAGCGCAGTAAGTACCGTTAATATTACAATACCAGCAATAATAGCCGAGATCGGCGGCTATCTGATCGTTGCAGGAAGCGTAATGGTAGCGGTAAGCCAGGCAGTTGTAAAAGACGAAGAATAAGGAGTAATAACGCCCCGGTAAGTCCCGGGGCGTTTTACTTTTCATAAGATGAAGTGAAAAATTTCTTTGCCAGGTATTTCATTTCTCCTACATTAGCGCTCAGCGTAACCCCATCAGTAAAGGTCCGTTCAAACAAGTTTGAGTTTATCAAATAACCAATCACAGCCCCCTTTCTGAACACACGCACTGAGCAGCACTATCGTCCTTTTAAGCACAGCCATTATCTAAAAAACCAAATCAATTTTCATGAAAAAATTTACAGACGATCAAATTTATGCTGCTGTATCCGGCAGATTGAACGCTTTTACCATGCTTCCTCCACAAGTACATGAAAGAATCAGAGAAAAAACACAAATCGTATCTTTTAAGAAAAGGGAGATCTTTCACAGGGCAGATGAAACCTGCAGGTATTGCTACTTTATTGTTGATGGCTTTACAATGGCGTACACATTGGATAAGGATATGGAAGAAATAACTTCCTGGTGTATGGATACAGGAGATATCATTACATCCGTTATCAGCTATTACACACAAACTCCTTCAAATGAATACCTCGTTGCCCTGCAGGATTCCATATGCGTAAGATTTCACTATGAAGATATGATAGCTATTGCAGAAGAATTTCCTATATTCTACAAACTCATGTGGCTTGTTGATGTACACTACCATATGCAACTCTACCTGCGGGATTCCTGGAAGGGGCTGGATGCAAAGGACAGGTACATAAAATTACAGGAGCACTTCCCTAATATCATTCTGAAAGCCCCTCAATCCGTCATTGCCTCCTATCTCGGTATATCAAAGTTTCACCTTAGTGATATCAGGAGAGAGCTTAAACTTGGCAATCCTCCGGAAGAGGAAGAATAATGTAAACACCGCATTTTATTGGGAAATCCCAATTTTATCTGTTTGCAGGTGAAATACCTTTGCATTGACAACAACATTCCAATGAAAAACTACCAGGCGCGTGCGCCATAGTAATTAACCTGTTTTTATGTTGAAATTAAACCCACTTCCACAACAATCTCTGGCACACAAACACACTTATTAGCGTGTGTTCCATTTTATTTCAAGAGCATTTATGCGCTTCCATGAATGGGAGCACTATTATCTATTTAAAAAAACAAAATCATGAAATTATTCCTTAAAGACAAGGGATTGGTGTCCGAGAGACATCTCAGGCAGGCTATATATTTTATGGAGTACAGCCGTAGAGATCCGAACATGAGCTACCTTCTCCTCTGCATCCAATTGCATCTGATTGTGCTCTGGAGCAAATATGCATTCATAAAAAAAGTGCCATTCCATAAAAAATGGTTCCTGGATAACTTCAGCCTGGAAGAGTTCCCTTCTCTGAATGGTCAGCAACTCAATGAATCACTGATGAAACTTGATCAGATAGGCTATATAAAGTACTATCCTTCCGAAAGCCCGGAGGAATCAGATAGGTTTACAATGATCCTGCTTTTGAAGATCAGGGCCTATCCGCAAATAGTATGGAAAGGGAATACCTTCCGGGGCATCAAATCTCTCAGAAAACATATGCAGCTGAACCTTCCGCTCGCTATAGACGACCGTGGCCTTAAAATAGCGGATAGCGTTACCAGTTCTCCCTTCGCCCCTTCCCTTAAGCAGATAAAAGACCTGTTTAAGGAATACAAATATCCTTTAAAAGAAGCAGTGGAATTTTATCGTCACCATCAATACAACGACTGGATACATGCCGGTAAAACAATACGTAACTGGGAAAGGAGTGCCCATCAATGGATGAAGAAAGCCAAAGGAGGCATCACCACCGATCAATTAAAGACTTAACAAAATGATTCCAAATCGCATTGTGATCTATATCAGGGATATTCAGAATATAACAGGGCGTAGCGAGAATGGGGCGAGATCACTGATGGATAAGATCAAGAAGGCATATGGGAAAAAACAGCGGCAATTTGTGACATTGACAGAGTTTTGTGAGTATTCGGGGATGGATGAGGAAGAGGTTAAATTATTTCTTAAGCGGTAAATGAGCATTTATGATGGAGGTAAACGAATATTTGGATATTCTCAATTAGCTTATTTCTAAAAACCACATAACACGCCTGAACAATTTCATAAAATCGCACCCAAAAGCCCATTTTATTTGATAAATATCTATTTTTTTGAAATAACATTAGATTTATTTCATTAAAACCCATGAATTACTGTAAATTACATCATATTTGAAAGAAAATTGTGGGGTGATGGAATTGGCAGACATGCCCTCTTGTCTCGGGGGTGGAGATAAAGGATAAACTTTAGCATAATTAACTAACCATTTACTTCTTTGTGCTATAAGCTAACAGCTCCGTGCAGGTTCGAATCCTGCTCCTACAGCAAAAGACCGGAAGAATATCTTCCGGTCTTTTTTATGCCATACACCTCATTAACTTATACAATTGAATCTCAAAACAATTTGAATGAAGACAGTTGAAACCTGAGCTTCCCAATTCAATACCGGAATTATTAAATGTTTCAAGTATGCCTGAACAAACATTCAGAACAGCGCAAACACATTTAATGAAACGAAATCTATCTCAGAAGAGCAGCTGAAAAAAAGCCTGAGTAAGACTACCCCGGCCTTTCCTAGTAAACCTACAACTGTTACATGTTTGTAACACTATTTCTAATTCACCTAATGAGCGGCTTTCCCTTAAAACGCACCAGGAAATCCTCAATGATAAGATACATACCTGGTACTACAAACAGCGTAAGGACCATAGAGCTGGTAAGCCCGCCAATGATAACCCAGGCCATACCATTCTTAATTTCTGAAGCGGCACCGCTGGCAATAGCGATCGGCAGCATGCCAAAGATCATTGCCAATGTGGTCATCAGGATGGGGCGAAGCCTTTCTTTCCCTGCTTCCACCAATGCTTCTTTAACAGTTCGTCCATCGGCTTTAAGCCTATTGGTAAAATCCACCATTAATATGGCGTTCTTGGAAACCAATCCCAATAGCATGATCATCCCGATTATTGTAAAGATGTTCAGGGTCTCCATAGTAAGGGCCAGCGCCAGTAATGCCCCTATTAATGCTACAGGAATAGAGAACAGTACCACAAAAGGATATACTGCATTTTCATAGAGGGCAACCATGATCAGGTACACCAATAAAATGGCAGTGATCAGCGCCAGGCCCAGACTGCCAAATGCGTCCGCCTGGTTTTTTGAGTCGCCGAGGTAATCTATACTGATCCCAGCCGGAACTTTTACTGACCTTGCCTTTTCTTTTATTTCTGCTGACACGGTACCTGTTGGTCTACCGGCAACATTAGACTGTACAGTAATGGCACCTAAACGGTTGATGCGCTGCAGGGTTGTTTCCCCTAATGTTTCGGTGACTTCTGCAAACTGGTTTAGCAGGATGTTTTGCCCCCGGGTGTTTACGAAGGACAAATTCTTTATGTTCCCCACGTCCGAACGGCTGTATTTGTCCAGGCTTACCCGGATATCATATTCATTACCGCCCTCCTTGAACTGTCCTTCTTCATTACCACTAAAAGCATTTTGAAGCGTAGCACCAACGGTACTTGCGTTAAGCCCCAGGAGGCTCATTTTCTCCCTGTTTAATTTAATGCTTACTTCGGGTTTTCTTTCCTTTACAGAAAGCTTTACGAATTGAGTTCCCGGAACCTGTTCCACTATGCTTTTGTATGCTTCGGCAACTTCCCTTACAACGTTAAGGTCCACTCCTTTAACCGCGATCTGTATAGGGGCGCTGCTCACATTTCCTGTAATGGAAGTAGCTACATTAGAGAACTTAACACCTTTTACAATGCTGCTCAATTTCTGTTGAATGTACACCCCGAATGCATCTGCATTCATATTACGTTTCTTTTTATCCACCAGCGTCAGCGTAAGTTCAGCAAGATTGGCATTGCTGCCGGCCCCCGATACGTTTCCGCTTATAAAACCAATACTTGAAAATACTTTCTCTACCTCAGGTTGTTGCAGCAGCACTTTTTCAGCCTCCTGCACCAGCATATTTGTTTTATAAATAGTGGCCGCAGGCTCCAGTTCCATTCTTAATACGAGATCCCCCTGGTCCGTTTTGGGAATAAACGCCGCACCTATAAAGCCCATAGGAACCAAGGCGATTGCACCAACGATCAGCAGCAGCACCCCTGAAAGCAGCCATCTTTTTTTACGAAGCACTATTTCCAGTGATCTTGCGTATTCATCTTTAAGCATCTCAATAAAACGTTCAAAAGCAAGGTTCATTTTTCCCCACAACGTTTCCCGGGTCAAATGCTCCAGTTTGCCAAAACGGCTCACCAATAACGGCGTTACCGTAAAAGAAACAAAAAGGCTCATCAATGTGGAGAATACAACAACCAGGGAGAATTCCCGGAGAATAGCGCCAATCATCCCTCCGGCCAGTGCTAAAGGAAGGAACACTACCACATCCACCAGGGTGATAGAAAGGGCGGTAAACCCAATTTCATTCCGCCCTTCAAGTGCCGCGGTGCGTTTGTCTGACCCCATTTCCATATGACGATAAATGTTTTCCAACACTACAATGGAATCATCCACCAGGATCCCTACCACAAGAGACATCGCCATTAGCGTCATCAGGTTGAGGGAGAAGCCCAGTAAATACATGGCAATAAATGTTGGAATAATGGAAGCCGGCAGTGCAATCAAAACGAACATAGAGCTCCGTAAGCTGTGAAGAAAAGCCAGCATCACGATACCGACAATCATCACTGCAAGCCAAAGGTCCACCATTACCGCATCTGCTGCATGCAGCGTGTAGATACTTTGATCAGATGAAACATTAAACTTTAGTTGTTGAGTGGAGTATTGCGTTTCTACATTAGTAAAGGCTTTTTTCACATGCCTGCTTACATCTACCGCATTGGCGTCACCCTGTTTAATGATCTGCACGCCGATAGACGGGACGCCATTAATATGATTGATGGCAGTTGTTTTGGCAGTGGCGTCAACTACTTCTGCAATGTTTTTAAGATAGATTGCTCCATCCGTTGGATGTTGCAGAACAATGAGGTCCCGAAGTTGATCCAGGGAAACAACATTGGCATCATACCGTATGGAAAACTGCTGGTTCTTTGTTTCAATACCTCCGGCGGGAAAGGAAAGATTGGAAGCGCTGATGGCTTGTGAAACCTGGCCGATGGAAAGCCCATAGGCTAATAGTTTATCCTGCTTAATATTGATCTGTATCTCACGCTGGTCCCCTCCTATTATATTCACCTGTCCAACGCCTGCAACGTTTTGTAAAACAGGCCTGACCTGTTTATCCACCAGGTCGTAGAGGCTACGGGGAGACATATTTGCAGTTACACCTGCTTTGATCACTGGGGTTTCCTCTAAATTAACTTTGCTGACCAACGGCCGTTTGGCATCTTCAGGAAGATCGTTTAATGCAAGATCTGCCTTTTGCTGAACATTCCGCTCAGCTTTATCTATATCAGTTCCGCTTTTAAATGATACGGTTATGATCGAAACACTCTCCTGTGATGTTGAACTGATCTGGTCCAGGCCTTCAACTGATGAAAAAACATCCTCCAGTTCTTTGGTTACCGTGTTCTGCACCTCGGCCGCAGAAGCGCCGGGATAAATAGTACTCACGGAAACGGTAGGCACTTCTATCTTTGGTAAGAGATTGTAGTTAAGACCTAAATACGACTGTATCCCAAACAGCACCAGTACTGTAAATATAACGATCAGAAGCAAAGGTCTTTTTATGGCTATTTCCGTAATTGACATAATTAATTGCTATTTGAAACATTTACCGATGCGCCATCTTTTAGGTTGATCTGCCCCGAGGTAACCACCAGTTCTGCTGGCTGCAAGCCGCCGGTAACCTGTATTTTATTCCCGTATCCTTTCCCGGTATTTATTTTCCGCAACCTGGCTTTTCCGCCTTCAACCACGTATACCGAAGCATCCTGTGTACTTTCATTTAATGCCTCCCTGGGGATCAGTAGTATTTTCTGTAATGTTTTCTTTGAAAAATCTGCGTTTACAAAAGTGCCTGCACGCAATGGAAAAGAGCTGTCATTTGCTACGGTGATCTCCACAAAGTAATTAAAGGCTCCGTTTGCCTGTGGGCTGATAAAAGTGACCTTACCTTCGAAAACCTTATCAGCATAAACTTCCGTAGTGAGTTGTACCTGCTGGCCAGGTTTTACCTGGTAAACTTCTGATTCTGTTAAATATACTGCCGCCTTTAACGAAGACAGGTCCGCAATGGACGCAATCTCCCCTCCAGTGGCAATAAATGCTCCCTCTTCAATTGGCTTGGTGTAAATGGTCCCACTAACCGGCGCCTTTATGGAGGCATCGGCAATTTGTTTGCGAAGCTGTTGTACCTGGTTAAGGGCATCCTCATAGTTCAGGCGGATCTCATTCACCTTTTCCCGGGTGGCAGCATTTCCTGCTAAAAGTTCAGTATAGGTTTGCAGATCATTTTTCAACTTAGATTCGTTAAACAATGATCTTTGCAGATCGTATTGTAACAGCCGGGTATCAATGATGGCAAGTACCTGCCCCTGGCGTACATAGCTTCCCAGGCGGAATTGGATACGCTGAACGCTTCCGCTTGTTACAGACAAAGCTTTGGCTTGTTTACCAGGTGCCAAAGTGCCTGTCTTTATTAAAGAGACCTCTTCTTCTACTTCACTTGCGGCAATGGCAGTAACGGGTATATTTACGTTTTCGGTCACAATTGCCTTCTTTGCCTTGTTGATCTTCTGTTTGACAGATATAAGCCTGAGGGCTATGATAACTACGACAATGACACAGATAAGTATTACTATGAACTTTTTTTTCATCTTACTTTAAAGTGATCTGTAAAATGCTTTTAGTGATCCGGCTGCCTTTTCAAGGTCGATACGCGCTTTGTAATAAGTATAAAGTGAATTGAGATAAGCAGTTTGAGCTTCCTTCAATGAGTGCTGCGTATTAAGCCAATCGGTGAGATCTGTGGTACCTTTCTGAAACTGAAGATCGGTTACCTTAAATACTGATTGAGCTAGTTCGATCGTGCGCTGATCATTTTCAACATTTACTTCTGCCTGCAAAAGTTTAGTCCTTGTATTATCATACTCCACTCTATATTTACCCTCATTTAGTTTCAGGTTTTCTTCCGCATTCATGCGTTTGATCTCAGCCTGCTTATACCTTGCATTTCTCTTATAGAAATCGAAAACAGGAATGCTCAATTTCAGTCCTGCAGCTGAATAAGGCAGCAGGTCATTATAAGCGCCTGTAATGTTGTTTCCAAAACCATTGGCACCATACCTGAAGTAAGCGTTCAATTTAGGCAGCCCCTCTGCCTTAATACGGGATTGATCTACCTGGAGTAGTTTAATGTCCAGTTGGGAAAGTTTATAATCAATCCTTGAAGAAGGAGAAAAGGTGGTTGAGCTATCCCCCGGCATTTCTATTTTGGTTAAGACCTGTACTGCAAGTGGCTGGTCGATGGCATATCCCATTTCGTATTTCAATTCATTTTCCGCCAACTTCAGGTTACCGGATGCAACCCGTGCCTGTGAAATGCTATTATTATAATCGACCATCACCTTATCAAGGTCCTTTTGTAGTGCAACACCTTTGTTTACCCGCAACTGATATATAACTATCTGCTTTTCATAAGCCTCCTTATTATAGGCTAACAGTTCAAGCTGTTGGGTATAGATCAGTATCTGGAAGTATGCGGTGGAAATATTATAGATAATGGCTTCCTGGCTTTGGGCTATATTAAGGTCCGCTTGTTGCGCATAATATTTATTCGCTTTCAGCCCTGTTAATAAGGCTTTATCGTAGATCACCTGGTCCAGTTGCCCAAAGGCATTGGAATTAAATTTCTGAGTAAAAGACACTTTAAGTTCATCGGGGCCAAAAATTCCTGCCGGAATTACGCTTTGCTGCAGTTTAAGGTTATTATCAAGCGTTGAAGCCACAGATACTTTCGGCAGGTAATCTGCCAGCATTTCTTTTGCCTTTGCATCAGCTGCTATCTTTTGATTAGCATAGATCTTATTATTGCGGTGATTGGCAAGCCCATACGCTATACACTGTTTTAATGTCCATGGACCTTGTGCGCTACATTTCAATGCGGCAATGAATAAGAGTAATGTAATGCTTGTTGCTTTGGGTATCATAAGCCTTTGAAAGCGCTAAACTATACGATAGAACAAGGGCAGATCTTACTATTATACCAAAGCCGCCCGATTTTATACAAACTGCGCTCTTTCAACCATTGCCTGTATTTAAAATCAAAAACATACACCCCAGCTTTAGCCGGTGTAGTGGGAGCTGCAAATTTCAATTGTCCAGGCACATTTGCCATATCCGGCACCTGAAACCGAACACCCATGTCCGTATCCGGACAAGTCACCTTAAAAACAGATGCCATATGAATTGAAACAATAGCCACCAGGGGGACATAGGCCAATACCCCTATTAGTGGTATGAAAGTTGCCGAACCTAAAAGTCTTATTAAATTTACCTTATGTTCTCGAACTACCTGAAGATTGCTTTCCGTGTTCTCTGGCGCAACAAGATCTATGTAACCCTAAATATTGTGGGATTGGGCTTTGCCATTGCATGCTGTATATTAGCTTACCTGAACTACAATTACCGGGCAAATTTCGATCAAAATCATACGCATACCGAACATATTTACAGGATTAACAGCACCCGGCTGGTCGATGGCAGTAAGCAAACCTGGGGCGTTGTACCATTAGCGCTGGCCCAAACGATAAAGAAGGAAGCAGTGGGGGCGGATCGGATTGCCCGGTTACGTAGCGCTTCCGTAGTTGTTAAGGTTCAGGAAAATACTTTTGACGAACGTATCCACTACACAGATAAGAGCCTGTTTGATCTTTTTACATTTCCGCTAAAATCCGGGAACTTGTCTGGTTTTGAACAATTGAACCAGGTGGTGATCAGTGAACCTTTTGCAAACAAATACTTCCCTGATCAAATGCCGGTGGGCAAGCCTCTAACAATTGTCGGCCCCGAAGGCAATGCCAAAATATATAATATTGCTGCTGTAATGCAGAAAGTTCCTGCAAATTCAAGCATACAGTTCGATATCGTCACTTCTTTTGAGAATGAAATAGCCCCGGGTGCCCCGGCGAACCAGGAACTCATTACAACATTTGTGGAATTAAAAGACAAACAGGCAACCCATTTTGTAACGGCCAATCTTAGTCCTTATATAGCGCTTCATAACAGTAAGCATACTGACTGGCCCATAGAAAGCTTTTCCCTGCAACCCTTCTCTGATCTGAGGGCCAGTTCAGATATTGATATGCCGGGATATGTAAACGGCAGCCAGCTGATGGCGAACCCGCGTGGTGTGCTTGTTATAGTTCCGGCGCTGATGTCCCTCTTTATTTTAATTATTACCTGCTTTAATTTTACTAATATCTCCCTTGCATTTGCCAGTGGCAGGTTAAAAGAGATCGGTATTCGTAAAGTGATTGGCGGTTTCAGGAGCCAATTGATCCGGCAATTTTTAACGGAGAACATTATTCTTTGTTTGCTGGCTTCGGCCCTGGCATTGTTATTTGTGCTTTTATTATTGCCAATAGTTATCCAGCTCACCAATATTGAACTTTCGCCTGACTATGGCAGGGATTATGGTTTCTGGTTGTTCTTGTTGCTCATTCCCGGCGTGTGTGCCATCTTTTCAGGTCTATACCCTGCGATATATATCAGTTCCTTTCAGCCTGTGCGGATCCTTAAAGGCAAAACTTCCCTTGCTTCTTCCAATCGTTTTACACGTTTCCTGCTGATCGCGCAATTTAGTTTTACGTGCTTTGCGCTGGTGGTTGGCATTGCGATGACCCAGCATGCGTCTTTTCAGAGGAAAGCAGATTTTGGCTATGCCATTAATGAGGTTGCCGTTGTAGAAATCAATGATCCAAAGGAATACACCGTTTTTAGCCAGGCTGTTCAGTCGCACCCGCACATTAAAAGTGTTGCAGGATGTGTTCAGCAAATTGGGGCTGACACATACACTCAAACGGCCAAATCCGGAAATGGCGAGGTGCAGGTGCAGGTAGCGCGCGTTGGAGGCAAGGCCTATCTCAACAGCATGGGCATACGTTTAGTTATGGGGCGTCATTTTTACGATACCGGCGCGGACACCGATGAATCCATCCTGGTGAACGAAACATTCCTGCAAAGATTGCGGCTGACACAACCGCTGGGCCAACGGGTAACCCTCGACAGCACCAGCTACACTATTGTTGGCGTTGTAAGTGATTATAAGGAATATGGCCTGCATGGCCTTGTACCTCCCTGTGTACTACGGTTGGCCAATCCTGAGGAGTATAAATTCATGGTCGTACGTTCAGAAAAAGATAAATTGGCACAGGTAGTAAAGTATCTCCAGGCAGACTGGCACAAAATAGCGCCCGATGTGCCATACCGCGGCTTTTTACAGTCTGATCTCATTGAAAAAGAGGTCCGGATGACCCAGGCATTTAAATCGATCGCTTTTTTCCTGGCTATCGTTACTTTACTTTTATCTGCATCAGGCTTGTTTGCCCAAATTTCCCTGAACATTGATAAGCGGAGTAAAGAAATTGGCGTACGAAAAGTACTTGGCGCATCGGTGCTGCAGATCATTGGACTTGTCAACCGGGGGTTCATACGTATCCTCCTGGTCGCATTTGTCGTTGGTTCCATCCTGGGCCATTTGTTCACCAGCAAGTTTGTTTTCAACGTTATTTACCAATACCATCCGGATGCCGGACCTATCCCTTACATTGGTACATTCCTTATTGTGTTGCTTTGTTGTGGTGCGATCATTGGAACGAAAGTGTTCCGTGCCGCAACGGCAAATCCAATAGAAAGATTGCGGACTGAGTAATTGGGCGCCCGGCTACCTCTACCTGCTTTTTTCTTTACGGGAAAGAAGAAGAATCATTTTGCGCAAATTTCCAGGTTTTAAAATAGCCTAAAACCGCTAAGGATTCATCAATTGGAAACCTAACTTACCGTCTCCGGGATAGATCCCCGGACTATCTGATCTACTTTCTGCATTCTTTGCGAATTATTTCATCAAACCTCCGCTCGACAAGTTTAAACGATTGCCCGCTCCTTCGTGACTCCTGAAAGGATTTTTACAGCAGTCAGGAAAGGATCGCTATATGAAATCAGGTTGTTTGGGTACCAGCTCCCGGTTCCTTAGGCATCTTCATTACGCCGCAATACATTCATCCCACCCCGGGGAACAACAACCTTTTGCAGTCAATGATGATCTTAAACAACAGGTTCTAAGGCCAGGACACGTTTACAATAATTTACAAAGTTTACATTATAATTTACAATCCAAATCCTTCAAGTTCAAGGGATTAAAGTAGGTTCGCTGTATCAAACTTTAATAGGATATGAAAAATAAAAGAACCGTTTTGAACAGCCTGCTCCTGCACAGGCTCCGCAGAAACCCAGATGTCTTTTACCCGCCCGAAATAGAAAAGATCATGAAATACCTACTCATATGTATTTTGTTCTCAATGCCTGTTTTTCACGCTTCCTGTGGACAAAATCAAACAAACGTGCCTAAAGGTAATAGCAGGTCCGAAACCAAAGACACCATTACTTCCCCCGGGCGTAAAGAACCTAATTTCCACACCAGGTATGAGTATACTGATGGTATCGGTAAGAGCCTGATCATACAAAACAGCTTTCCAAAAGCCGAACTATACACTGACCCTAATGGGAAGGAATATGGCAGAGCTATATTCTGGACCCGAATAATCAATGAAACAGATAACCCTTTGGAACTGATGATCGATTTTTCCGGAGATCCATATGAGTTTCCAGGTTCAGTGGGATCTTCATTCGTTAGCTCCTATAATATATTGCTTCGTCCCGACACAATGACGCTTGATAAAGAGCCCTTACATAATTATGGTATGACAGATTTAAAATCCTTTTTAGAAAATAGTATGCATAAACCCTCTTCGTTGAAAAGAACGATTAATCCTAAAGGATCAAGTGGTTTTTATGTCGTAAGGCTTTTAATCCAACCAGAATCGGGTTGGCAAAGAGTAAAAGATGATGGCAATGGTACAACACGGGCAGGATTTAGCTTAAAAGGGCAAAATCTTTTTTATACACTTAACGGTAAAGAAGTTAGTTGTGGAAGCATTAATTTGAAAAATTTAACCTTAAAGGATCAGCGCACAACCGGTATATGAGAAATGCCCTGGTTCGTCTATGAAAATATGATTTAACAACAGCATCTGTATTATTTAATTAAAACAAAAAAGTCATGAAAAAAGTTATTTATGTACTGATCTTATCGCTGGTTGTGGTAAGCGGAGTAGTATTTGCTAATCGCGAAACTAAAACTGAAGCTTCTAAAAAGGCATCTCCAAAACCACTTACTGATGCTGAAAAGAGGGCAGCAAGGAAACAATGGGAAGCTACCCCTGCTGGTATAATGTTCAAAAAATGGGAAGCATCTCCTGAAGGTAAAAAAGTGCTTGACGGTGCTGCTAAAATAAGCGGGCACATAAGTGCTTTTACCAATATGGAAGCTGTTGTAACCTCTCTTTCTCTTCCGCCAGGCTCAAGATTAGGTTTCGGAGTGATGGCCAGTATTAATGGTAGCGAATATATCCTTAGGTTTGACGATAAACCTCAGCAATTACAAAGTCTGAAGGTTAACGACAAAATAATTATAAAAAGTCATAGCGTATCGTACGCGCCCAAGTACGCATATCCTATAGTATCGGGCGAATATGCAGAACGAGATGGTGAAATACTTTATAAGCATGCCCCTCGCAAAAAAGGTGGTTGCTAGGGATTAGATGGGATTAACTTCATTTCCGAAAAACAGAAAAGCCGCATAAATCCTACGATCTATGCGGCTTTGAATCTTTTTGCTTTCGCTACTGTGAACTTATTGGTACAAAGCCCGAACCCGCTATTAACAGATTTGAGAAAACTGTTGTCTATGAAATAGTAACATTTAGGATCAAGACCTAATGCATGCATAAGCTTCTGAGGAACTAACCGCTAATATGCATTGGTTCTACCGATTCCTATTTCTCTATTCCCAAGCTCTTTGACAAAGCTTTGGTCTGTGCTTAGCTTAGGCTTTGTACGGTTTTGGCAATGTGCTTGCAAAATGTTTTGGTATATTCTTTAGCTAAGTCGTAATAATTTTAATATTCCGTTCAATATCATTCGCAGACCAGATGGATCCATTTGCTCTGTCACAACTGGTGTTGGTTCATTTGTCTTTTGTTTCTTAATTCCAGGAATATATCCCCTGTATCGCATTTCGTTCCTCGCTAATCTTAAAATTTGTTCGATGCAATCATAATTGCCTTTTGGGAACCAAATCGGGGTAATTCCGAATTTCAACAAATAGGAGTTTCGATCTGTTAATTCGGCTTCCGTATCAGGCATTGCTTCTAAAGAAAAATGTTGCGGTCTGTCTATGTCTCCTTTCCTCTCTAATTCGTCTTTTACTGCTTGAAAAACTTCCATTGTTCTGTCACGGTTGAGGCTGCAACCAAGGAATAATAAATTACTTGTCCGGTAGTGATAGCTTAGGACTCTCGGAATGGGTTTTGAAAGGTCAAGATTTCCATTACCATATGCATCATTGTATTGACTCTTACTTATGATACAATTTGCAGGCTGTCTGATGTCACCATGCAGCTTAATGATGGTAAGTTTATTATTGTCGGGTATTTCCTGAATGTTGGTGCTGTCAAGCAATTGGATTCTATTTTCCTCTCCTGTGTCGTATGCTTGTTGCAGAATGTGATCGTAGTTTGTTGTAATCAATGTGTCTGTAAACAATTCAGTCAAACGTAAGGTAGTTTGAGTGATCTTGCCTGTTCTTGAAAAAGCATCTTTAATCTCCTGAATGAAAGCATCCCTATGACCGCTGGATTCTATTTCTTCAATAACCGTTTCATAGTGTCCATTATTTAAGAGGTCAAGAACATGATCAGCATCTAAGCCGCATGTTCTGCCCTGGTAAATCAAATGTGCTTTCCATGTTGGGAAACCAGATTCTACAGACAAACCTGCACCAATAAAGGGGACTACCGTTCCCTCTATTAAACAGTTTTCAAGCTGTTCAAACCGTTCAATATTTCTTTCGTACCAATGCTCATCCGTGAAATTATTACGGATATACTCTTTACTTAAAACCTCACTTTTTCTTTCGTTGCGAAAGACTTTGAATAGCTGATTGTATGCTTCTAAATCGCTTACAAAAAAGGCTTTGCTTGGATTGGACAAGCCATTAATTTCATATTTAATCCTGATATCCACACCATCATCTCCATCTATCCACTCGTTGAAGTCAACAAAATATTCATACAAATTATGATTGTCCTTCTCGCACCAAGAAACATTTTTCAGTGCCGGTGGAGCAATGGTTGCTCTGTCAGAATATATCTTGTCTAAAACACTCATGCGATTACACTTTCAACGATAGTTACAGAAAGCATATTCTGCTTTCCCCGACTTTTCGTGATTCTCATAGAAAGTGAATCACAAATGGAAAGCAGCTCTTGAACTTTTGCAACAATACGCTTTTGTTCTTCTAATGGAGGAAAAGGGATTTCAAATTGCTCAAGGATTCTTTTACTCAATCCCTCACGGTTTGCACCTATTTGTCGCCCCCAAATTAAATCCTGGATATATGGAGATAAAATACAACTATGTAAATACAAGGTCGAATCAGGAACAGATGGTCGGATTATTGTAACGTGCTGGCTTACATTCGCAATTTTTTCTTCAGCAGGAAATATAGTACAGCGTCCCAGTGACCCTCCTGTAATATTTAAAAGAATATCATTTGGTAAAACAATGGTATTTGACATTTTCTTGTTTGTTTCCTCATCTATGTAAACTACGTCATCTAGTAATAGTCCCTCATTTCGTATGTTTTGAGAACGAAGGAATAGAATTCCTGAATCAGCATACACATTATTCCCACCTCTTGGCGTACTTCCAGAACCAATTTTGCTTGTAATATTTCCCAGTCTTACCCAACTCCAACTTTCCGGAATTGAGTACGGTTTTTCTTCATCTTTAATATCAGCTAAGATATTTTGTTTTTTCAGCTTTCCTTCTTCAATTAGTATTCCCTTTTCCTCTATTATTCTTTCAATCAATTGACTTGCCGGCTCATCATTTGAGTCTTGCTTCACAAGCCTCCCCATAATTGCCAACTGCAAAATTGTTTGTTTCAATTGCTCAATACTATCTTCTGTGCAAAACAAAGTATCAAAGTGTTCAGATAGCTTTTCCCACGCTATTTGTAGTTCATTTGCGTCAGCAGCGTTTGTAAGGGTTTCTAAAAGGATTTTCACAAGGTAGTGATGTGTGGTAAGATTTGCTGTTTGTTGTTCTTCCAACTGGTCGCATAAAAACATTAACTCATCAACCTTTGCAACAATTCGCTTTTGTTCAGCCAATGGAGGAAAGGGTATCATCAACTTTTTCAAAGACGTGCCATTTACATTGGGTTGCCCTGTTCCCATTGAGCTTTCATAAAGCTGCTTCCAATAAAGCTTACTTCCAAGATATATTTTAATAAAATCAGAATAGGATGATGGAAGCTTTTTCACTCTAATTAAATATGATGCAAAAACAGCTTCAAGATTTAAATTTGAAACCAGGTATGACTTCCCAATCGTTCCACCTGTTCTGGCAATCAGTATATCTCCGTTCTCTAAAAGATAGTTTGGAATCTGATCTTTACTAATTTCACAGCCTGGAACAGTCTCCCAATTAACATCGTCATTTTGAATATCCGTTATTCTAAGTAATTTTATTCCTTTGTTTGCAGGATTAGATGCGGCATTAAAACCGTAATGAATATCTAAAGCAATATTTTCTAAATAAGTCCACTGCCAGGATCCTGGGATCTGGAAGGGTTCGATACTATTAAATTGGCTGCTTTTAAACTTACTGTCCTTAGTTAGCTTTTCTTTTTCCTTTTCAAGTGTGTCAAGTAATATAGTAGCAGGTTCCTCTTTAATATTTTGATCGACTAATTTGCCTTGAACTGCTATATCAAAAATTAGCTCTCTTAATCTTGCAATTCCTTCAAGACTAATATTGTCTATGCTTTTTGACCTGCCTTTGGATTTTACTCCTTGAGCATCAGTCCAAACTTCAAAGCCTTTTAAAATACTTTCTATCATTTAACAATTCTATTTGGATAAAGCTTCCGCCAAAATTCCTTTTAACTGATTGCGGAGTTTTGATATTTCATTCTGCTCCTCTTTGTATTGAGCAAGCAGCTCGTCAGGATCGTGACTTATCTGTTCTCCTATGTGCGGGTTCTTAATATCAAGGTTGTACTTCCTGTTTTTAATATCCTCCACAGAAATCTTCCAAGCTTGTTCATTTTCTACCCTTGCTGCAAAACCATCTTTCTCAATTCCCCACCATTTTATCTCCGCCTCAAACTCTTCAAAACGCATTGGTTTTGTTTTGTTGTAATTCACCACGCCTTTGGGATATGGATGCTCATAATACCAAACATGTTCTGTTGGTTTTCCTTTGGTAAAAAAGAGAATGTTTGTTCTTATGCCAGTGTAAGGATTGAAAACTCCATTGGGTAAACGAACAATGGTATGAAGATTACATTCGGTCAATAGTTTTTCCTTCAACCGTGTTTGAATACCTTCTCCGAATAAAAAACCATCTGGTAAAACAACGGCTGCTCTGCCTTCATTTTTCAGAATATGCATGATAAGAGCCATAAAGAGATTAGCCGTTTCTCTTGTTCGGAAAGCAGAAGGAAAGTTGTTTTCAATTCCATCTTCCTCCATTCCTCCAAATGGCGGATTGGTTACCACAATATTTACTCTGTCGGCATTAGAATAATCCCTTAACGGTCGGGCAAGTGTGTTATCATGCTTCACATTTATTGGCACATCAATCCCATGCAATATCATATTGGTGATGCAAAGCATGTGTGGTAATGCTTTTTTTTCCACTCCGAAAATGGTTTTTTGTAAAATTTCTTCGTCTGCTGTGGACTTAACAAAATGTTCTCTTTTGTATTCAATTACATTGGTTAGGAATCCACCTGTTCCACAAGCTGGGTCAAGGACCGTTTCTTCTAACTTTGGAGCAATTCTGTCAACTATAAATGTCGTTACTGCTCGGGGTGTATAGAACTCACCAGCATTGCCGGCACTTTGAAGGTCTTTTAAAATTTGCTCGTAAATACTTCCGAATGTGTGGCGATCGCTGGATGCATTGAAGTTGATTTCACATATTTTGTTGATTACCTGGCGAAGCAAAGTACCAGACTTCATGTAGTTATAGGCATCTTCAAAAACATTTTTGATGACTAATGCTCTTTTGCTGCCTTCTCCATCAACCTTTAACTCGTTCTTTAAGGTTGGAAATAATTCATTGTTTACAAAATTCAATAACTCATCTCCTGTTATACCTTCTGAATCTTTTGCCCAATTACGCCAACGAAGTTTTTCAGGCAAAGGAGATTTATAATAGTCTTCTGTTATTTCCAGTTCTTCTTCACGGTCATCCAATATTTTTAAAAAAAAGAGCCAAACCAACTGGCTGATGCGTTGTGCGTCTCCATCTACACCAACGTCTTTACGCATTATGTCCTGGATGGACTTTATAACACCTGAAACATTACTCATGCTACATTATCTTGTTTAAATAATTCGTTTTCCAGTTCTTTTATTGCTTGTTCGTATTTGTCTTTGCCCCCAAAAATGTCTTTGATAATCTCCAGAGGTGTTCCGATGTCACTAAACGGCTTAAGTTTTAATACCTTTGGATTTTCGATACTGATTACACCTTTATCTGCATACAGGTCCAGCAAACCTTGCAGAACAGCTCTTGCCTGTTCGCCATACTTTGTAAAGTAGTCCCGCTTCTTCACATTGTTGGCCCTTTCTTTTCTGGTTAATGGTTTTTGTCCAAAGGCTACATGACATATCAAATCGAAGTCACCGAAATCTCTCCCAACAATGTCAGCAAGATTTTCTAAAACAACACCATGCTCTTCCAGTAAATCAATGATGATTTGTTTTTTGTTTGCATCATTCCACTTTCTTAGAAAATCATCTAATGAAGTAAACTCCTGCTGCACCTTTTTCTTACTGAAGTCTTTATAAGATTCGATAATTAGTTTGCCATCTTCTCCTAAATATTCAATTCGCTCGCTTTTGATTTTAGCAGGAACCCCGCTTACTATAATCTTTCTTCTTCCTTCCCCTCCTGTCTGGTCATCATCATCATCATCTCCTTCTTCATCATCATCTGGTTCAGGATCGGGTGGAACAGGGTCGTCATCCGGGTTAGGATTGAAAATAATTACCGGCTCACCATCAAATTCAGGGTCACTGAAATGTTCAGTTGCTTTTTTAAAATCCATGATAGTGAAATAAAACTTTTTGTTTTCCTCATCGATTCGGGTGCCACGTCCAATAATTTGCTTGAATGTGGTCATGGAGTTAATAGTTTTATCCAGAACAATCAGTTTACAAGTTTTAGCATCTACCCCTGTAGTCATCAAATCAGAGGTAGTTGCTATTACTGGAAATTTGCTTTCAGGGTCAATGAAATTATCCAACTCATTTTTGCCTTCAATGCTGTCGCCAGTAATTCGCATTACGTATTTTGGATTGTCGATAGCTAATTTCCCTGCGGCATTAACAATTGCTTTTCGCATTCTTTCCGCATGGTCAATATCTTCGCAAAAAATTATTGTTTTTGAAAACGGATCGGTAGCTTTTAACAATTGCATAACCCGGTTTGCTACCAACCTGGTTCGCTGATTTAAAACAAGGATTCTGTCCATGTCAACCTGGTTGTAGGTGCGTTTTTCTATTTCTTCACCTAAATCATCAGTCATGCCATCTGGTGGTATCCAGCCATCAACATCTTTGTCAATGTCAATTTTGACAACCTTGTAAGGAGCAAGGAATCCATCCTGAATGCCTTGCTTTAGGCTATAAGTGTAAACCGGGGGACCGAAATATGTCATATTGGAAACATATTCTGTTTCCTTTGGAGTTGCAGTTAAGCCAATTTGAATAGCATTATTGAAATAAGCTAAAATTTCTCTCCATGCTGAATCTTCTGCCGCACTCCCTCTGTGACACTCATCGATAACAATCAGGTCAAAAAAGTCGGGCGAAACACTTTTATAGATTTTGTCTTCCTCGTATGGACCTGTCATCGCTTGATATAACCCTAAGTGAATTTCGTATGAGGGGTCAATTTTCCTGTTTTTTATTTTGGTCATGACAGAACCAAAAGGCTTAAAATCATTTACTAATGTTTGATCAGCGAGAATGTTCCTGTCAACGAGAAAGAGCACTCTTTTTACTGCTTTAGCTTTCCACAGTCTCCAAATGATTTGAAAAGTTGTGTATGTTTTTCCTGTACCTGTCGCCATAACCAGAAGAATCCGTTTATCTCCTTTTGCAACAGCTTCAATTGTTCTGTTTATTGCTTCAACTTGATAGTATCTTGGTTCTTTGTTTGAGCCATCGGAATAATATGGTTGTAATACGAGCGGCTCTTCTTCATCTTTGATATTGTGCATTTTCTTGTAGCGTTCCCACAACTCTTTAGGATTAGGAAACTGCTCCAATGAAAATTCGGTTTCTATATCTTCACCATCAGCAGCAACTTTATTGTGAGATGCAAATGCATCACCATTTGAACTAAAAGCACTTGGAACACCTAAAATAGTTGCATAACCCAATGCTTGCTGCATTCCATGGCTTACGGTGCAATTGTTGTCCTTGGCTTCAACTACCGCCACCCTTGTTCCGGGTTTCCATGACAAAACGTAGTCAGCAAACTTTTTCTTCTTATTATTTCTTGTGGACATTTCTCCACGAACAATCACGGGGCCAGGAGTGAGTGTGACTTGTGTTCTGATCTGGGTATGGAGATCCCAGCCAGCTTTAACTATAGCAGGAGTAATGAATATATTTTCAATATCTCTTTCGCTTAACTCTTTTTTGTTCATGATTTATTGCTAAAATGCGATTCGAAAATAGTCAAATTCGCTGGTGGATTGACAAGAGACGGCTCTTTTGAAAGTTTGGGTTGTAGGTCGGCCCGTGCGGCTTGCAAATATACTGTTTGTGCGGTGGCTAAAATTGTTTTTAAAAAATGTGCGGTAAAAAAAGAACATAGGGCCGGCAACGAGTGTAGGCTAGCTCGTTGTCGGATTGTGGTATTGTCTTTTTTGTTTTTCATTTTCCAAATAGAGTTTACCGGTCATTTTAGTTCCTGTCTATCCGTAGTGCAATGTCGCCAGACAGGCTTACTTCTAACACTCTAATATACGCAAGTTATACAAGAATATATACTTAGCCCATCGTTATCCAACCGGCATGGCTGATGTATTTATAGAGGCATTTATAAATGATTTTAATGAGCAGACAAAAATGCAGAATAAGGAAAAGGCTGATCTGTTAGCGCAGATTGAGCAACACAACACCCGTATTAGAAACGCCCTTGTTCCGTAAATGTGGAAATAAAAGACCTTCTTAAGTCCGGCATGAAAAAGATAGCAAACATTGATCGACGCTATGAGAAGGGAGCTATTGAAGAAAAGAGAACTATTATAAGTTTGATGCTCCCTGAATTTCTGGAATTTGACGTGACACGACATCGAACTCAAAGATTAAATTCTGCCGTAACACGCTTCTATCAGAATACTAATCACTTAGTGGGCAAAAAAAATGGGACAAGTCTTTCTTTTTAGACCTGTCCCATCCAGTGATTCCGCTGGGACTCGAACCCAGGACCCATACATTAAAAGTGTATTGCTCTACCAACTGAGCTACAGAATCATTCCCGTCATTTTCAATTGGGAGTGCAAAGATATGTATTAAATTATTTTTCCCAAATAAATCGACAACTAAAATTCCTCACTCCTCCAAACCCCGCTCCCACACTACTTATTAGCTACAAAAAAAATCTTTCCCCTCAATCCCTCCGGTTCTTTCGCCTTGTCATATATATGCAGCGAATAATATTTACCGGCTACCCAATCATCCACCATGTTATCATAAAAAGCACTGCCCGGATTACCGCTCTGACCACCGGGATAAATGCCATAAGCCTTCGTAGTTGGCCCCAATTCAACCACCATTCTCCAGGAAGGCCCATGTGTTTTCTTGGTAGCATTGAGGATATGTGTACCTCCGCCAGTATTCAGGCTCATACGGCTTAAAGCAGGCAAACTACGCGTGAGGTGGCGAATATCAGTGCCTCTCCATTTACCAATGGCAAGGTTGCCAGCAGCATCCAAAGCAGCAGCGGAATCCGCAGCAGCTTTAAACGATTGAAGAACAATATCAGAAAGTGTTTCACGAACAGCAGGCGTACGAACATTATCTACAAAGCGCATGGATGAATCTTTCAGCAGCCATAACACCGTAGTCCGTTGTAATGGTATTTCCAAAGTAATACTGTCGATACCAAGTTCATCATCCCAAATATCCTTCTGCAATTCATCAATCCACAGATTGAAGATCGTAGCAGCTTTAGAATCCGGGTTCGCCTGGCCATCCCAGGCAGCAATGGTCTTAAACTGTTCTTTCTGCGGAGCGGAAAGCGCTACAGGATCAAGGAAACGCGCCAAAAGAGGAATAGCCGTTACAGCAAAGAGGTTCATGTTATCGTTCTGCAGCTTCATCATATCCTCCGGCGTAATGGAAGACATCTCACGCAGTCTTTCATTCGCGCGTTTACCACGGAAGAGATCGTATTCCCCCACCAAACGGTAAGGGTATGTGCTATCCGTAGGCCGCTGGTTCGCAGAGCTTACAAATCCCTGTGCAGGGTTGAAGATATGCGGGTTCTCCGCCTGCGGAATATATCCCTGCCAGGCGTAAGTACTATCAGATCCCGGCATTACAAATTTCCCCTGGTCTTTCCAGCGTGCAGGATACTGGCCATTATGCCAGATAGCAATATTCCCATCTTTCCCTGCATAGATGAAGTTCTGCGCAGGACAGGTATAATGCTTCAACGCCTCCAGGTAATCTTCGTAATTCTTAGCATGGTTTAAGAGCGAAAAGGTCCGCAGTTCATTAGATTCATCATGCGCTTTCCAGCGCACCGCCAGGAAGCCCTGTTTACCCGTGGAATCCATGAAAGTATTATCATACATCACAGGGCCCCAAACCGTATAAGCCACGGTATCCATAAAAGGCGCTTCTCCTTTGATCTTTATTTCTTCCACATGCAGGTCAGCTTTCCGGTAGGCACCATTGAAGAGATATTCCGTGCGCCCATTGCGGAAATCCATGCGGTAATAATCCAGTACATCCTCGCTCCCATTGGTCACTGCCCAACCCATATGATCGTTGAAACCAATGATGATCCCTGGCGCACCAGGTAATGAAGCACCATACGCATTGAAAGAAGGCGTATGCAGCTGCATCTCATACCATAAAGAGGGAAGGCTCAGCCCAAGATGCGGGTCGTTACAGAGAATAACGGCGCCGGATTTAGTTTTACTGCCGGACACTGCCCAGTTATTACTGCCATTATCAGGATCAGGTTTATCTTCTTTAAAACGGAAAAATGCATCCGTAGCATGCAACACACTGTCAGAAGGCGCTACAGGCACAAATGAAGGCGCGGGGAACACTGTTCCCTTTGGAATGATCGGATCCAGTGTATCAGAGAAATCCGGATACATCTGGTCAAATTCGGAAGCAGTAAACAACCGCCGTGCATTCGTAGCCTCCAGGTCCGTATTGTTATAGGCCAGGTCATAGCTCATATACTTGAGCAGCAAGGCCGTTTTAAGATTAGTCCATGGCTCCGGTCTATAACCGAGCAGCTTGTACTCCAAAGGAAGATCGCGATCTCTGAGGCGGTGTATATAAGCATTTACACCTGCGGTATAAGCATCTCCCTGTGCCTTGGAAGCCGGGTCTTTGGCAATAGCAGCCACGGTTTTCTCCGCAGAAGATACCATGCCCAGTCTCCGCTGGCGCCGGTCGTAGGTGAGCATACGAGGGCCCAGCACTTCGCACAGCCGCCCCGCCGCCGCGTAGGTTTGCAGCTCCATCTGCCAGAGACGGTCTTTCGCATGCAGGTATCCCTGTACGAAATAAACATCATTCTCATTTTCGGCAAATACATGCGGCACCATGCGTTCATCCAGCCATACTTCCACCGGGCCGGAAAGCTCTTTAAATGAAAGGCCCACCTCTTTCTTGATAGATGCACGCTCTGCCTGTTGCCAGAAACCGTGCTGCGGACTCAGGAGCATGCCAAATGCAGGTACACTGCCCCACCTGTGATTCAACGCCCAAACAAGCGCAATCGTAAGAATTAAGGGTATAAATCTCATACTGGAATAGATCTGTTACTTAGCGAGGGCCAGCGGCGCTTCTTTCAGCACGCATACCTCAATCATTTTTATCCGGATGTCCGAATACATCTCAAAGATCTTCTTTAATAAGGAATATAATTCCTTGTAATTGGAAAACTGAGGTTTCTTCGCATCTGCGAGTTTGGAAAAGGTAGCCCCGGTGTGATGGGTGGGGTCGGTTGAAAACATCATTACCACATCTACTACGCCGCCTTCCAGGGACACTTCAAGCCCCGCACTCAGCCCTTTGGCGATGCGGTTCACTTCACTGTTCTCCAGGATGTACGTAGTGGTTTTTGGATTGTAGGTGGTTCTTGCGAACCCGAACTCGATCAGCATGTCCTGCGCTTCGCTGGTACTGAAATCAGTAAATGCGGGCGCTGTCTGGTAATTTCCGGATAAGGTCTGGTACCAGTTTACAAAGTCGAGTCCTTCCAATACTTTTTTAAGAACGGGATTTACTTCCATAGAAACAGGCTTTAGGTAATGAATTCCATGTTAATATACACCTTTTAGCAAATATGTTTGCTATTCATTTTAAATATTAATGGCTGTTATCAGGCGGTCCACGTCCGCAGCGGTGTTGAAACTGTGCAGTACCACCCTCAAACGCTCCTGCCCTTTAGGTACAGTGGGATGTAAGATTGCCCGAACATCCAGGCCCTCCTGTTGCAAATTGTGCGCCAATTGCCGGGCCTGCTCATTTCCGGGGGCCATTACCACCTGGATGGGCGTTTCGCTGCCTGCTCCCGGAACTCCTTTCCGAAACTGTGCGATCAGGGAAGAAAGATGGGAACGCTCCAGGTGCATGTCCGGAAATATATCATACGCGGCCAATATTACAGCGATGGCATGCGGTGGCAGCGCAGTGGTATAAATGAACGAACGGGAGAAATTGATCAGGAAATCCCGCAACACCTCAGATCCCAGTACTATCGCTCCATGGCAGCCCACGGCTTTCCCAAATGTATGCACCCGGGCAAAACAGCCCAGGCCCAGGGCCTGCATCAACCCTTCTCCTCTCGGGCCTATTACGCCGGTAGCATGCGCTTCGTCCACGATCAGCAATGCACCCAGTTTATCGCAGAGGGCGGTGATCTCCGCCAGCGGGGCAGTATCCCCATCCATGGAATAAACAGATTCCACGGCCACAAATACACGGCCGCCTTCAACGGCTAAGATCTTCTTTTGCAGATCTTCTACGCTGTTATGAATGAAGGAGTAGGAAGTAGCTGCAGATAAACGCACACCATCCCTGATGGATGCATGGATCAGCTGATCATATATGATGGTATCGCCTTTTTGCGGTACGGCGGAAAATAAACCAAGGTTGGCATCGTAACCGGAATTATAGATCAGGCCGGCGGGCGCTTCATGGAACTTTGCCAATACCTGTTCTGCCTGTTCCACCAACTCGTAATTCCCGGCTAATAATCTTGATCCTCCGCTCCCGTGCACCTGTGCCAGTTGACGGCTGATCGTATGTGCTTCTTCCTGCACCCGTTCACTCCGCGCAAGACCCAGGTAATCATTTGAACAGAAATCTATCATGCGCCCCGGCAGGCGCAGCTGGCGGAATGCGTGCTGCTCCCTGCGTTTGTTCAATGCTGTTTCCAGAAAGTCTTCTTTTCGCATAATGTCAAAACTAAGTATCTTGTCCCAATATCAAACATTGTATGAGCAGTAAAGTTTCGATCCTTGGATTAAAATTACCATCGGACCCGCGGTGGGTAGACCTGGCAGCGATTTCGCTGGAAGAAGTATTAACGGATCATGCTTTCTGCGAACAAAAAGCAGCCACCTCCTGCATCTCTCTTATTCAGCGATATCCTGACAGATCAAAACTGGTGGAAGAACTGGCACCCATTGTTACAGAAGAATGGGGGCATTTCAGGCAGGTGCTGGCCGAAATGAAAAAACGCGGCTTCACACTCGGTAAACAACGGAAAGATGAATATGTGAATGAACTGATCTCCTTCCAGGTAAAAGGTGGCTCTCCTGCAGATGTGCTGCTGGACAGGCTCCTGATCTTCGCATTGATCGAAGCCCGCAGCTGTGAACGCTTCCGCCTCTTAAGTGAAGGTCTTGATGATGCTTACCTCCGCGAATTCTACCGTAAGTTCATGATCTCCGAAGCAGGGCACTACCGCCTCTTTATCGATCTCGCCAATGAATACCTGCCGGAAGAAAAAGTAAAGGAACGCTGGGCGGAATGGCTGGAATTTGAAGCAGGTATGATCGCTACACTTAAAGTGCGCGGCGACAGGATGCATTAGGAATAGCAACCTAGGTTAAATGCGGTACAGCCCCACATGCACTAAAAATGGAATCCCAGGTTCACATACGCTTTTAAATACTGCGCCTGATCACTGTACATCACGGATGCCTCCAAAGGCCCCAGCCTTGTACTGTAGCCGAATGTAACGCCATACCCGGTTACATAATTATATTTCGTTTCAGATACCCCGTTAAAATCATATGCACCGAAAGACGCTTTGGGTGTGATGAAGATATTCCTCAATGCTTCATATTGAAAACCCAGCGAAGCAGATGCCACGCTGGAAGTATTCACCTCTCCATGATACAATCCCATAAAAGGTATCTGGTTACGGGTGAAATCTGTGAGGCCGCCAATCAGGAAGTCGTTGGTGAGGATCTGGTTATAGTTGAAATTAAATCCTGCATAACCATTAACGATCAGGGTAGACCTGCGCGAGAAAGGGAAATAGTAATTCATTTTCAGCAATACGCGCTGGTAGTCGGAGAAATTATACCCCAGGCTGTCTATGTCCTGCGAAACGCCTTCCAGTGTTACCCGGAGGTCCGGATTCTGATTATGGATCATGCCGGCTTCAAACTGTATCTCCGCTCCTTTGGTGGGGAATTGTTTGCGGTCTACCGTGCTTAAGCCGTAATATAAAAAGGTATTGAACTGTTTGGTATTGCCATCCAGCTCTACATAAGGAGAAAGTTTGGGTTTAATACGGATGTATTCCCAGCGGGAACTGACGCCTACTGCCATCACCCGGTTCAGCATGTATTGCAGTTTGGCGTCTACCGAAGCATATTTATTCCGATACTCCTGGATCTTCTTAAAATTATCGTAGAAATTGTAAGGATTGTTCTCGTAATAAGCACCTACGCCAAAACCAAAGTTCCGCTTGCGCCCCATGTATTTAAAGAACTCTGCCCTGATCCGTGGATTCTCACTGATAGCCACGGTTACGTAGGCCCGGGAGTTGGGTACGATGAAATTACGCTGGGTGAGGTTGATGATAGCACTGGCATTGGTGAAGGTATTATAATGCAGCGCGAACTTTACATAACTGAGCGGGTTCTCTTCCACATCTATTTCAAGCTGACTGCTGCCATAACCCATCGGGGTAAGATGATAGGTGATCTGTTTGTAGAAACGGGTACCATATACGTTCAGTACCGCTTCTTCAATCATCTCCGGCGTGTAACAACCGCCAGCTTCCAGGCCCAGGCGGCCACGGAAGAAGCTTTCATCTGAATGCACCAGCCCCCTGATCCTGATCCCGGAGATCTCCACATCCGGCACATTCGGCAGGCGGTTCGCCACCCGTTCTTCTTTGCCATAGATAGCATCCAGCGAATCTGCCATGTGTTTGAAGATGGGATACATCTCCCTTCCTTTCCGCTTTCCTTCTTCAATGATGGAATCCACACTGCTGAAACTGGCAGCGGAATAATTCTTCAGATCGTGATGTATATAGATATTGGCCAGCTTACGGGCCTTTACAAAATCGTCTGCATCCTTATAAAAACCTAACTGGTACAGCACGTCAAATGGCGTGAGCAGTTCGTCTGCAGGCCGGAGGCCATTGCTCACATTGGAGCCGATAATAAAATCGGCGCCCATCTCTTTGGCGGTAACGGAAGGAAAATTACGTACTACCCCGCCATCCACCAGCTTGCGGTTGCCGATCTTTACAGCGGTGAACACGGAAGGGATGGCCATACTGGCACGCATACACGTAACCAGCTCACCTTTATCGAGGGTCACTATCTCCCCGGTGGCCACATCGGTGGCGATACATTTAAAAGGAATATTGAATTTGGAGAAGTCTTTGATGTCCCGCGCGGGCCAGCTGAGCTTTGCCAGCTGCAGCCATAAGCGCTCCCCGGAGATCACGCCGGAATTGAGCTTGGGTTTACCATACTCAAAGGGGATCTCTATCATATAACGGTTGTATTCCGCCCTTTCCTCATAACTGATATCGGTCAAAACGGGCTGATTGGAGAAAAGCGTACCCCAGTCCAGCTTTTTTGCGATGATCTCAATGGTATCGCCGGAATAACCGATGGCATACAGGGCGCCTACGATGCTGCCCATGCTGGTGCCGGTAACATAACTAACTTTTAACCCTGCACTGTCCAGGGCCTGCAGGATGCCGATATGCGCCAGGCCCTTCGCTCCGCCGCCGCTTAAAGTAAGTCCAATGCCCGGCCTGTGGCCCGGCGACTGTTGCGCGGCCACGAAATAAGGCAGGAAAAGAAGTATGATAACGAATAGTCGAAGCATGCGGGTTTACCGTCCTTGAATGGTAATAAAGGTAAAGGATTTAACGATCCGAAAAACAAACTGTGATCAAAGTGATTTTATTTATTAAAGTATTTCTCTATCTTTTCGGGATAACAATTTCACATTATGAGTTTACCGAATCAAAAGCAGAGTATCTGGCAAGTGATATTCGCTTCGTCTGCAGGCACCTTAATAGAGTGGTACGACTTCTACATCTTTGGTAGTCTTTCCCTGATATTATCTGAAAAATTCTTCCCGGACACCAATCCCACCCTCTCTTATGTAGCCACCCTGGCCACGTTTGCGGTAGGTTTCATTGTACGCCCTTTCGGCGCCATCGTATTTGGCAGGCTGGGTGATATGGTGGGCAGGAAATATACTTTTCTCCTAACCCTTTTGATCATGGGGGGCTCAACTTTTGCTATCGGCCTTATTCCCGGGTACGCTACCATAGGCATACTGGCCCCCATCTTAGTATTGATCCTGCGCCTGGCGCAGGGGCTTGCACTGGGTGGTGAATATGGCGGCGCGGCTACTTACGTGGCGGAACACTCTCCCGCAGGGCGCAGAGGTTACTATACCAGCTTCATTCAAACCACGGCCACGCTTGGATTATTTGTATCCCTGGGCGTGATCCTGGCCACCCGTACTACTATGAGTGCTGAAAGCTTTAATGAATGGGGATGGCGCATTCCTTTCTGGTTAAGCATCCTGCTGGTACTGATGAGCTATTACATCCGTATCAAACTGCACGAATCCCCGCAGTTCGTACAACTGAAAGCAGAAGGTAAAACTTCCAAGAACCCTATCAAGGAAAGCTTTGGTAATAAAGAGAACCTGAAACTGGTATTGCTGGCGCTCTTTGGTGCGGCTATGGGTCAGGGTGTTGTTTGGTATACCGGGCAGTTCTACGCTTTATCCTTTTTACAGAACACCATGCATGTGGAGTTTGTGCAATCCAATATCATCATTGCAGTAGCCTTGTTCTTCGCTACGCCTTTCTTCATTTACTTCGGCCACCTCTCTGATAAGATAGGCCGCAAGAAAGTGATGATGACGGGTATGCTCATCGCGGCCCTCTCCTACTATCCCATCTATAAAGCGATGGATAATACAACTGACCTCAGCAAAAAAGAAGAGGTGAGCAGCGCCTACCGCGTGGAAAGCAGCCTCACCCCGCAGGAAGGCGGAAAGTTCTCTGAAAGGTCTGCCAGGATCCATGTGTATACAGATAGTACAGTGGTGAAAGAGATCACCACTACTTCTGCAGCCGGCAAAGTGGATGTGAAGAAAGAAGTAACCGTGAGCAAAAGCAACCAGGCATGGCTGATCCTGCTTATTTTCATACAGGTGATCTTTGTAACCATGGTATACGGTCCCATAGCGGCCTTCCTCGTGGAATTATTCCCTACCCGTATCCGTTATACTTCCATGTCCCTGCCGTATCATATCGGTAATGGCGTGTTCGGTGGATTGTTGCCGGCTATCTCTACCCTGCTGGTTACAAAATACAATAACCACCTGGCGGGGCTGATCTACCCGATCGGTATTGCATTGATCTGCCTGGTGATAGGATTGATCTTCATTAAAGAAAAGAAAACAGCAGACGGTTTTGCAGAAGTGGCAGACGTTTAAACATAACAATAGCTGGTGTGCCGATGGGCATGCCAGCTATACTTTCCCTTCAAAATACCCCAACTCCTCTCCCATTTCCAAAAAAGGATATGCTGCTGCCAGGGCCTTTGTTTTCTTCGCATAAGCCTGTAAGAACTGCTGATGCTGCGGCGTTTGCGGGTTAAAAGGGCGGTGATGCCTGGCCCTTGTTATTTCCATCACCTGCTGCAGAATCTTTTGCCCTTCAGGACTGATGCAGTTGCTGGCAAAGTTGTCCCAAACGTAATTAACAGCCAGTTCATTAGGGTGTACAAGGTCTTCCTTATAAAAACGGTAATCGCGCAGATCATCTATCACCAGTTCGTACGCAGGGAAATAAAAAAGACGGTTGAATTTATTCACCAGGTGATGTACAGCCTGCAACAGGATGGCCTTGCTCAGGTTGTTCTCTACTACGCCATCTCTGACATATCTCACCGGGCTCACCGTGAAAAGGATATTCACTTTCCGGTTCTGGAAGAACAGGCGGTGCATCATGTTATCCAATGCAGCAATGATCTCATTGGCCGTTAATAAACGTTTATAAAAAGCCTGCTCGGGTACTTTATGGCAATTAGCTACAATGCGGTTGTTCTCTTTGAGTGCGTAGGCATGTGCGCTGCCTAAGGTGATGATCAGCCAGTCGGCTTCTTTTAAACGTTTAGCTGCTGCGGCCTGTGAATCGTTGATGTGCTTTAATACTTTTTGTACAGCATCCCCGGAGAAACGGGAATGATGGTCCCAGCTATGCCAGAGGTCTTCGTGCAGGAACAGATCGTTTGCGGTGTACTCTTTTCCATCCAGGTAGCTTTGCATGCTTTGTGCAATGCTGAGGGGATTGAAGAGGATGCCGTTGGGATTGATGTTAACGTTAAACTTGTTCTGCTGCAGGCGCGCGCCGATCTCTTCGGCAAAACAGGAGCCGGTGAGCAGCAGCTTGTCAGTATATTGAAGGGATGGCTCTATGGGAGCCACCGGAAAGGTTAAGCGGAAGTTCATGCTGCAAAAGTATCAAATTGAATTAATGCCGGAACACCTTATCTGCCAGCACACCTGCCTGTAGAAGCTTTTCTAAAGGGAAAGGCAGCGGGATGTTCCGCTTCTGGCAAAAAGCAGCGAGGTTTTCTGTGGCAATGTTCCCCACCAGGTCGTCCTGCGCCATGGGGCAGCCTCCTATTCCACGCAGCGCACTGTCGAACCGGCGGCAGCCGTTATCGTAAGCGGCAGCGATCTTTTCTTCCCAGGCCTGCGGGGTGGAATGAAAATGTGCGCCGAATTCAATCTCCGGGTAAGCGGGAATAAGATGTGAGAAGAGTTTGGAAATATTTTCCGGGTTAGCGACACCTACCGTATCTGCCAGGGAAATGATGGGAATGTTCAGTTCTGCAAAAGCGTTGGCCCAATGCAGCACTACATCCGTATCATACGGATCGCCATAAGGATTACCAAAGCCCATGGAGATATAGATCACCAGCTGTTTGCTGTTCTTTACGCAAAGCTCCTGGATGGTCTGCACCTCCTCCATGGATTCCGCGATGGTTTTATTGGTATTGCGGAGCTGGAAGGTTTCAGAAATGGAAAAGGGGAAACCGAGGAAGTTTACGGCTTCGTGGGATACTGCATCTTCTGCTCCCCGCACATTGGCCACAATGGCCAGTAATCTGGTTTTGGAAGAAGGATGGATGCCCTTGAGCACAGCGGCCGTATCTGCCATCTGCGGAATGGCTTTGGCAGACACGAAGCTGCCGAAGTCCAGGGTATCAAATCCTACTTCCAGCAAGCTGTTCAGGTAACTGATCTTTTCTTCTGTTGGTATCTGCTGCGGCCACCCTTGCATGGCGTCCCGCGGACATTCAATGAATTTGATCATATCCGTTGCTATTTTATCGGCAAATTAACCCTTTACGGCCATACGGTGACGCATGGCTTCAAACAGGATGATCCCCGCCGCTACCGATACGTTAAACGACTCAAAATCGTTCTGCATGGGAATGTAGAACTGCTGGTCCGATGCTTTGAGCAGGGCCGGGTATACCCCTTTATCCTCAGAACCCATGATCACCGCTACCGGCTCCTGCCAGGGCAGGTCAAATAAGGCTGTTTTGGATTCCATTTCACTGGCCATCACTTTAATGCCGTTGAGATGCAGGGTGTCTATGGCCTTCAGCAGGCTGTCTACCCGGCAAACGGAGATCCTTTCCAGCGCACCGGCGGAAGATTTAAGGGCTTCTTCATTCAGGGCAGCAATACCCCTGTCCGGTATAATAATGCCATGGGCACCGCAACAAACGGCACTGCGGGCAATGGCGCCTATATTACGCACATCCGTGATCCCGTCCAGGATCAGGAAAAGCGGGGTCTCTCCTTTTTCTACTACATGGGAAATAACGTCCTGGAGGTCCAGGTAGGCTACTTTAGCGGTTACTGCTATCACGCCCTGGTGGTTGGCCTGCGTTAAGCCGTTGAGCTTCTCCATCGGTACGGTGTTGATGGGCACTTTCAGCGAGGCGGCCAGCTGGCGGATCTGGGGGATAATGTCCCCGGTTGCGGATTTCAGTAAAAATATACGTTCAATGGGCTTCCCGGCCTTCATAGCTTCCAGCAATGGCTGGCGGCCTATGATCAGTGAAGATTGTTTCGGCTTGGGAGGCGATGGCTTAAATCGATTGTTCATCGCGGCAAAGATAAAGCATCAAAGCTCACCTTCCAGCATCATGAGCTTAATCTTTTGGATAGCAGCAATAGAGAGGGAATCTGTTATCTCGTGGTTCTTTACCATCTGGTAGGCTTTTTCGAAGTGTACTTTCTGTACCAGCAACTGTTCTGTTTCCTCCGGCTGCGCTTCAAACTGTTCCAGCCCCTGGGCGAGGTATACAATACCAAACTCATCGCTCACGGAATTGGACAGATGCATCTGGATGATCATGGACCAATCCCTGGCTACCAGCCCGGTTTCTTCCAGCAGTTCCCTTTTGGCAGCATTGAGCGGGTCTGATCCCAGTGGCCCACCTCCTTCCGGGATCTCCCAGCTGAAAGCCTCCAGCGGAAAACGGTACTGCCCTACCAGGTAAAGCTGCTGATCCGTATCCAGCGCTACCACGCCAATGGCCAGGTTCTTGAAATGTACCACCCCGTAAATGCCTGCCCCTCCGGAGGGGTTCAGCACCTGGTGCTCGGTTACACGGATCCATTTGTTCTCGTAAGGAACGGCGGAATCGAGGATCTGCCAGGGATTCTGTTGTATGTTCATCGCACAAATATGCATAAAAAAAAGTGAGAACACAACGAGGCATCCTCACTTAAACGGGTCTATATATGGTTAAATGGAGAGATAATAATAGTAGAACTCATCGTCCCGCTTAAAGCCTGTATCCTCGTACAGGGCCTGGGCCGTGATATTGTCCGTATGCGTTTGCAGCATAATGTACCTCGCATTGGTAAGCTCTCCCAAAGCCCTGGAGGCGGCGATCAGGCCACGTGCCGCACCTATCCTCCTGTGAGCAGGATCTACAAAGAGATCGTTCAGGATCCAGGCCTTTTTCATACCAATGGAAGAGAATACAGGGTATAATTGTGTGAAGCCTACCACTTCATCGTTATACAGCGCCACAAATATTTCGCTTTCCCCTTTGGCCAGCCGTTCCGCGAGATAAGCTTTTGCGCCCTGCAGGTCCGGGGCCTGCTCATAATGCTGCCGGTATGCATCAAACAGTTCTGCCAGCCGGGGCAGATGTGCGGCGGTTGCTTTAGTAATTTGCATGTACAGGAAATATTTGAGCCAGGTGATGGTTCAGGTGACGCAGGTAATCTTCTGCAATGTATTGTAAGGACACGGGGGCATTAGGCCCTATCACGCAGATGTGCTGCAAAGCCCTTGCCGGTATCAGCGGCAGGATGCGTACGATGTGCAGGTTCTGTATGCGCCAGATGTCTATGATCTCCTTCCAGTCCGTTCGCTGGTAAGCTCTTACTTCTACCCAGAAATTCTGATTATAAGCGGGCAGCTCTACGTACTCCGCATGCTGCGCTCTCACAAAGCGGGTGTAATTATTCAGGGCAGAATCTATGAGGTGACCAAGTATTTCCTTTTTACTCCATTTGGAAGGCAGCTTTTTTTCGCCGGCTTCTTCTTCCGAAAAGCGCAGGAGCTTTTCAGTGGTGGCTTCCACCACTTCCCACAGTGCTTTGCTCAGGTCTCCCAATGGTGGCTTTTCCAGCGTTATGGCCATTTTAATATTACATCTTTCATAACCGCCTTTCTCCAGTTCCACTTCTTCAAATCCCAGCTTGCGGTACATATTGATAGCTGCTGCCTGTTTGGTGTTGGAATACAATACCATGCGGCTGAAACCGGCTTCTGCGGCACGCAGCAATAAAGTGCAGCCCAGCAGCCAGCCCAGCTTGCGGCCCTGGAAACTTTCATCCACAGCCATCTTCGTCATCTCCACCGTGCCTTCATCTAACTGCTTATAGGCTACGGTGCCGGCTATCTGATCATCCACCGCTACAAAGATGATATCTCCGCCATGGTTGATGATATATTCCTGCGGGTTGCCCAGCACAGCAATGTCTATCGGCTCTAATGTATAGTCCTTTTTGATCCAGGCACTGTTCAGCTGCTCAAAATCTTTCTGCAAGGCAGGATGCCAGGATAAGATGCGGATGTCATTTGCTTCGTTCATAACTTTTGTTCTTGTTAAAGGCATTGTTCACGAGATATACACCAAACAAGGTAACCAGGCAGGACGCCCCGATCGTCCAGTTGAGCTTTTCGCTCAGGATGAGCCAGCCCAGTACCACCGCCACAATGGGGTTCACGTACGCATAAATGGAAACAAGCGAAGGCGGCAGATTGTTAAGTGCAAAAACGTATGCGGAATAGCCTAATAAAGATCCTATAAAAATGAGGTATAATAAACTTCCCCATAATTCACCCGTAAAACTGGAAGATTGCAGATGCTGCCCTGTAACTACGGCTATCAGTAACATTACCAGTCCGCTGAACAACATCTGGAAGCCGGCACCATACAGGTAGTTTACACCCAGCGCCCATTTGGCGGTGAGTACGGAACCCAGCGCCCAGAACACGCAGGCCACTACAATGAGGATCACGCCTAAACGGTACTCCGGGTTCATCAGTTCTTTGAGATGATCGTAAAAGATCCCGCCTATGCCGACCATGCCGATCACCATCCCTAAGACCAGCTGAATGGAGATCCTGGTCTTTTGTACCAGGAAGTAACTGAAGATGGTGATCCATATGGGAACGGTGGCCGCTATGATAGCGCCCATTCCACTGGGAATGTATTGCATAGCCCAGGTCATGAGCCCGTTACTGCCGCACAACATCAGCACCCCTATTACAAAGAGCCTGGAGAGGATCGGCAACTCAGGGAGTTTATATCCCCTTAACATAAAGAAACCCACCAGTATAACACCAGCGGCGGTTTGCCGCAAACCTGCCAGCATAATGCCATGCATGTGCTGCACACCGATACGTGATGCCAGGTAAGTGGTTCCCCAGAAAAAACTAACTATGATCAACGCCAGGTAGGCGCTTGTATTTGACTTCTTCATGATGGAGCGTTCGATACGGTTAATGATAAACTGCAACGGGTAGATACCCATTGCCACTTACTAATATCAACCTCTAAAATCAATTATTATCTACGATGGCAGATAAATCAGCTATTTCAGCGGCTACAGTTTCCAGTTCTGCAACAACCTTGTCTATATCCTGGTCCGTGGTGCGCCAGTTTACGAGGGCTGCGCGGATAGCAGGTGTTCCCTTGTAATTGGTTGGCGTAACATACACCACGCCGCGCTTGACAAGCTTTTGCAGGAAGAGGTTCACATGTTCCTGTAACATTCGCTGCGAATGGTTCAGCGTAAAGCAGACAACGCACAACCGCACAGGTGCCAGCAAGTGAAAGCGCTCACTCTTAGCGAGCCGCTCTCCTAATTGCTGGGCGAGGCGGATATTGGTTTCTACCATATCTCTGTAACCTTCGGCCCCGTATGCTTTCAAAGAGAACCACGCTGGAAGCGAGCGCAATCGTCGTGAGTTCTCCGGGGCATAATTAATGTAATTAAAATTTGCTTCGGGGTCGCCGAGATAAGCGGCGCCCGCATTCTGGAATACGGATAACTGTAACAACGGATGCCGGGTGAAGACCATCGCGGAATCGTAAGGTACGTTCAGCCACTTGTGGGCATCTATCGTAATACTGTCCGCGCCTTCCCAGCCATTCAATAAGTGTTTGTAACGTGGGCTTACGGCAGCAAAGCCACCGAATGCCGCATCTATATGTAACCAGAAATGATGTTCTTTCTTTAAAGCAACAATGGCTGCGATATCATCGAAGTCTACCGTGTTCACGGTACCTGCATTGGCCACATAAATGAAAGGCTGTGCAGGATGCGCTGTTATCCATGCTTTCAGGGCAGCTACATCTACTGCTTCACGTTCCGGCAATACCGGTAGTTTCACCAGTGCATTACGGCCAAGGCCCAGCATGCTGAGTGCTTTGCCAATACTGGAATGTGGTGTACCACTGAGGATGGTCACTTCTTTCAATGCAACAGCGCCTTCTTCTCCCACATCCACTCCCTGCTGAATACCCAGCCATTGCCTTGCGGTGGCCAGTGCCGTGAAGTTGGACATGGTAGCGCCACTCACAAAACATCCCAGGAAATCTTCCGGTATATTAAATAATTGTTTCAGCAGGTGCAGCGTTTCTGATTCGATGGTGTAAGAAACAGCTGTTTTGTCTCCGGGGTTCATATCAAAGGTACCCGCCAGCCAATCTCCTGCCAGTGCAGCAGGAGTAACACCGCCTGTTACAAAGCCGAAATAACGCGGCCCCGCATTCCCTGTCAGATGATCTCCGTACTTGTTATCAAACAGCTCCAATGCTGCTGCAGTACCGATGCCTTTTTCCGGAAGTAAAGACGCCGGGAATGCAGGCAGCATACCACTAACAGGCAACTCATTCATCTGCTGTAAAAAATCAGAAGCATACCCTGCCGTTTGCGTTAAGAGTTCGTTTATTTCTGCGAGGTCCTGGCGGAAAGTTGCATTCATGTCAGTTAGGTTTGGAGGTCTGTAATGACGCAACAAAATTCCAACATTTCCGCTAAATAAAACAGATTCAGTTTTGGGTATTTTGACCAGATCAGATGGGTTGATCAAGAATAATGATCAGTGACGAATGCGTTTCGTCATCAGAACAACATGCCTCCGCGTTCATGGTCCAGCAACCATTGCTTCCGCCATAACCCGCCGGCATAGCCGGTTAGCACGCCACCGCTACCTATTACACGATGGCAGGGTACTACAATGGCCAGCTGATTTTTACCATTGGTAGTTCCAACTGCTCTGATACTTTTTACATTTCCTACCCGTTTGGCAAGTGCCAGGTAAGTGATGGTATGCCCGTAAGGGATAGTAGTGAGGTAATGCCATACTGTTTGCTGAAAGTCTGTGCCAGGCTGACTTACAGGCAGGTCAAACACTTCTCTTTCTTTCCTGAAATATTCCTGTAACTGCTGCACACTATTAAGCAGCAAGGCAGGCGGGTTATTTGTTGCAACATCTTTCTTCTCTCCATCTATAAAAGAAACGGCGCTGATATATTCCGCGGTTCCGCGTATGGCCAGCAGGCCTACGGGAGAATCCATATAGACCAGGTGCTCATCCATGATAGAGGGAGCGCCAGCAGTAGAAGGTTGCATAAGCTGCATGATTTTGCCAGTGTTGTGTGAATGCTTTTACTTCGGACAAAGCAGGTTTTGCCGCTAAGTTCAGCTGGTTGCGTAATGCATTGTGTAAACCCGCATCTTCCAGCGGTAATGCCTGCGGATGCTGCGCGAACTTCATCAGTACATAATTGGCGCTCCAGTTGCCGATACCTTTGATAGCTACCAGTGTTTCCCGGGCCTGTTCATAGGGCATTTGCTGCAGGACCTCTTCCGTGAGTTCTCCTGCTGCCATTAACTTCGCCACGCGGATAATCCCTTCTGCTTTGGTACGGGAAAACTGCATCACGGTAAGGTCTTCCGGCTGCAGGGATGCTATCACGGCCGGATGCGGATAGAGGTAATGATCCTCTAAGGCGTAACCAAAGGTTTGTACCAGTCTTTGCTTCAGTGTATATGCAAAAGAAAGATTGATCTGCTGGCCGGTGATGGTCCAGGTGATGGCTTCAAAAAGATCAGGAATACCAATAAGGCGAAGGCCATTGAATGATCTGACAAGCGGAGCCAGTAAAGGATCTTTTGCAGCGAAGGCATAAAAGCCCTCCATGCTGCCATCCAGGTGCATCCATTTGTTGAGGAAATCGCGGATATAAACGGTGCCGCTTTCATTCACTTCTCCCTGCAACACTTCTGCCACCAGGGCCTGCTGCGCAGGATCTTCACTGATCTTCAGCAGCACGGGGATCCCTTCCGGCGCCAGTAGTTTATATATGCTCTGTTCCTTTACATGGTGTAAACATTCACGTGGTGAACGGTTCAGGAACAGCAGGCATTCAGCAAAGCTGAAATGCGGATAATCTGTAATCGGTATAACGATCATTTACCGGGAGTATGGATCAACTGAATAATAGTGAATAAGTGATGTGCTTCATGCAGCAGGAACATTTCCAGCCATCCCGGAATATTGAACACGCCGTACTTCATATGTTTACCGGTGCGCGACAGGTCCTCCGCATCAATGTTATCCACCAACCGGATCAGTTCTGTGCGCTCTTTGCGGTAAATGGACAGTAATTCTGCATTGCTGAGCTTGCAATAAGAAAGGAAGAGCGGATCTGTATCGCCAAAATAAGCAGGAAAAACAGGATCATCTTCATTCAGCACTTTCTGTAAACGTGCTTTGAACACAGGCTGAAAAGCCACGAGGTGCGCTGCATTCTCCAGGGCCGTCCACTTCCCTTCCCTCACCCTATCCTCCAGCACTTCCTGTGCAACTTCTCCCGTAATGTCTTCCAGCGCTAAATGTTGCGTACGTAAACGTGTATCAGTGGCAATCGGAATTTGTAGCATGGTATGAATTGGTTAAACGGAGGATGAAATTATACAATTAAATCAGAATAAACAGATTCCATTTCCGTAATTTTGGCCATATCAGTACAAATTTCCCATCATGGAACATTTATATATGCAGGTTGCTGAACGCATTCAGACGATGATTGAAAAAGAAGTGATCAGGATAGGCGACAAACTGCCTTCCGTACGTTCGCTGAGCAAAGAACAGGGCATCAGTATGAGCACGGTGTTCCAGGCATATTATCACCTGGAAAGCAAAGGATTCATAGAACCCAGGCCTAAATCCGGCTATTACGTGAAGTTTTCCCCGCGCCGCATGCCGGAAATGCCCAAGATCTGCCGGCCTGTTAAAAAAGCTACGGAAGTGAATGTGAGTGATATGATCACCGAAGTGTTCTACCACCTTTCCGATGATGATGTACTGCGCTTTTCCCTGGCCGCACCTCCTGAAGAACTGCTGCCTGCTGCCAAACTCGGCAAATCCATGATCCAGGCCATGCGGGACCTGCCTGCCGGCGGCGTGAACTACGAGAACCTGCAGGGAAATGTGAACCTCAGGCGCCAAATTGCCCGCATGAGCCTGCAATGGAACGGGAATATCACTGAAGATGATATAGTGACCACAACGGGCTGTATGGACGCTTTAACGCTCTGCCTCTCCGCTACCACACAACCCGGCGATGTAATTGCCCTGGAAAGCCCTGCTTACTGCGGCACCTTTCAGCTGGCAGAAAGCCTGGGCCTGAAAGTACTGGAAATACCCACCAACCCGGTTTGCGGCGTAGACCTTGAATATCTTGATAAAGCCATCCCCAAGTTTAAGATCAAAGCCTGCGTATTTGTCACCAACTTCAACAATCCCTTAGGTGCTGTAATGCCCGATAAGAACAAACGGGAACTGGTGAAGCTCATGAACAAATACGATATCCCGCTGATAGAAGACGATATCTATGCAGACCTCTACTTCGGCAAGCTCAGGCCTTCCAGCTGCAAGCAATACGACCGTAACGGGAATGTACTGCTCTGCAATTCCTTCTCCAAATCCCTGGCACCGGGCTACCGTGTTGGCTGGACCATGCCGGGGAAATACAAGGATAAAGTTCTACGCCTCAAGCTCAACCACTCCGTATCCAGTGCCACACTGCCACAGGCAGCTATTGCACATTTCCTGGAGAACGGCCGGTACGAGCACCACCTGCGCAACCTCCGCAAGCAGATCCATACCCAATGCCTGCGTTACCAGCAGGCCATTGCAGATTATTTTCCGGAAGACACCTGCGTTACACGCCCGCAGGGAGGCTATGTACTCTGGCTGGAACTAAACCAGTCCATCAACACTTTTGAAATGTATGAGCTGGCCATGAAACGCAAAGTGAGTTTTGCACCCGGCAGGATCTTTTCACTACAAGACCGTTACAACAACTGCCTGCGCATCAGCCATGCCAGGCCCTGGAGCAAACAGGTGGAAGACGGTTTAAAGACCATCGGGAAACTGGCGCAGCAGATGATGATGTAAAGAAAAGCCAGGGCAGTAATGCCCCGGCGTCTGTTACCTACAACTGTACTAAACTGTTTTACGGTAATTCCACACAGCAATGCTGTTGATCACTACCGCAAACACTAGCATCATTCCAAGGTAATACCGGATGTCTGCCCAGCCACTGCCTTTCAGCATTACCATCCGTATCACTTTTATAAAATAAGCTATGGGGTTGATCAGCGTGAGCTTTTGTGCCCAGCCCGGCATACTTTCTACCGGCGTGAACAATCCACTCATGAGAATGAAAATGATCATAAAGAACCAGGTGATGAACATGGATTGCTGTTGCGTTTCCGTAAAGGTGGACACAAGCAGCCCCATTCCCAGCATCACCACCAGGTAAATAGCTGCAAACAGGAACACATACCCGATGCTTCCTACGATAGGAATGTTGAACACCAGCTTGCCCACTATCAGGCCAAAGCTGAGTTCAAACAAAGCAATGATCCAGAACGGCAGCAGTTTGCCGATGATGAAATGATGTTTGCGGATAGGCGTTACATTCAGCTGCTCTATAGTGCCCATTTCTTTTTCCTTCACAATGTTCATCCCGGACAAAAATGCGCCGATCAATGTTACCAGTACTACCAATATGCCCGGTACCATAAAGAACTTGTAATTCATATCGGGGTTATACCAGTAGCGGGAAGATACGTCTATATGCTCCGGGGCATTGTCTTCATCCATCGCCAGCCAGTCCAGCCTGATCTGCCGGTTGAAGCTGCTGATGATACTGACCGCATAACCGTTTGCCAGCCCCGCTTTGCTGCCATTGATGGCATTTACCAGCATTTGCACTTTCACTTCATCTTCCCGCACAAGGTCCCGCTCAAAATGCCGGGGGATCGTGAGGATCAGGTCTGCCTTATTAGCTTCAAGGTCTTCGTATGCTTCTTTTGGATTGAAGGTTTGTTTATTGAGGGAGAAGTAACCTGAAGACAGTAGCTTATCCCTCAACTGGCGGCTCCAGCTGGAGTTATCCTGGTCTACGATATCAACGGATAGATTTTTTATCTCGTAATTCGCCGCAAAGGAAAGCACCAGTAACTGTACCACCGGTACCACAAAGATGATCGGCAACATGGCACGGTTGCGGAAGATCTGAAGGAACTCCTTCTGTAGTATAAAGAATATCGTGCGCATCAGCTTAACCTGGTTTTAAAGTTCCGGACACTTAATACAAGGAAGAATAAGGTCATTCCGCCGAGGATCGCCGTAGGTAATAATATTTGCCTTAGCCCTGCCCCCTTGAGCATCACATCTTTGAGGATGATGATGAACCATTTGGCAGGAATGATGTTTGAAATGATCTGTAATGGCCCGGGCATGCTTTCAATCGGGAATACAAACCCGGATAAGAGGATGGTTGGCAATAACAGCGCCATCATGGAAATCATCATAGCCGTTTGCTGTGAATTGGTGATGCTGGAAATAAGGATGCCCAGCGAAAGCGCTGTAAGCCCGAACAGGCCGCATTCTCCCAGTAACAACAACAGGTTTCCTTTAATGGGCATGCCAAAGATAAAGAAGCCCATCCCTAAAATAATGCATGCTATTATAAAGGATAGTGCGATGTAAGGCACTACCTTCCCTGCAATAATGAGCATAGGCCGCAAGGGCGAAACCAGGAGTATTTCCATGGTACCTAATTCCTTTTCCCTTGTAATGGTAATGGAGGTCATCATAGCAGACACCAGCATGAGGATGAGCGTCATTACACCGGGAACAAAGAGGAACACACCTTTAAGGGAAGGATTATATTCCATCCGTACTTCCGTATTAATGGTCAGCGGTAATTCAATCCTGCCTGTTAGCTCCTGCTGGTATTGCCCGATTATAACAGTGGCATAATTGATAACGGTGGTGGCGGTATTGGGATCAGAGGCATCGGCCAGTAATTGCACCGGTGCTTTTTTCTGGTGATAGAACTTATCGCCAAAATGGTCCGGGATCACTACCACCAGTTTAATATCTCCTTTATGAAAAGCGGCCTCTATCTCGTCTGCGGACCGCAGATGCTGCTTAACCGTAAAATAACCGGAGGAAGTCATCTTCCGGATCATCTGCTGGCTGTAGGTATCGCGTGCATTATCCAGCACGCCTATCTGCACATGATGGATCTCATTGGTGATAGCAAAGCCAAACAGCACGATCAATATAACGGGCATGCCAAAGAGGATCAGCAGCGTGCGCTTGTCGCGGAAAATATGGTAGAACTCTTTTCGTACAAATACGATGAACTGGCGCATGGTGTTAAGATTTGGCCCTGGCTAATTGCAGGAATACATCATTCATGGAAGCAGCATTGAATTGCGCTTTCAGCTTTTGCGGCGTATCCAGCGCTTTGATCTTTCCATCCACCATAATGGAAATGCGGTTGCAATATTCCGCTTCGTCCATATAGTGGGTGGTCACAAAGATGGTCACGCCCCTGTCCGCCGCTTCGTAGATCAGGTCCCAGAACTGGCGGCGGGTAATGGGGTCTACCCCACCCGTGGGTTCATCCAGGAACACGATGGAAGGATCGTGCAGCACAGCAATGGAAAAGGAGAGCTTTTGCTTCCAGCCTAAGGGCAGCGAACTCACCAAATGACCGGCTTCCTTTTCCAGGTTCAGTTGTTGCAGCAGTGCATGTGTTTTGTCTTTGATCTGCTGATTGCCCAGGCCGTAAATACCGCCATAGAAACGGATATTTTCTTTCACGGTTAAATCCTCGTACAAAGAGAACTTCTGGCTCATATAACCAATGCTTTGTTTCACCTTCTCCGTTTGCGTGTACACGTCAAAGCCAGCTACTTTCGCTTCTCCGCTGCTGGGCTTGAGCAATCCGCAGAGCATGCGCATGGCAGTGGTTTTACCGGCGCCATTGGCGCCGAGGAACCCGAATATTTCTCCCTTTGCCACTTCAAACGTGATGGCATTGGTGGCAATGAAATCGCCAAAACGTTTGGTGAGGTCTTTGGTTACGATCGCATAGTTACTCATACCGCTTCGTTTTGTTCCTGCATCAGCTGCATGAAGGCATCTTCAATACCTGCTTTTGCGGTGGTGATAACAAGGCCCTGGTGTTTGTTTGCCAGGTAAGCTTTTAATTGCTCCACATCCGTGTGCAGTGTTACGTGCAGGTATTCACCAAATGCATAACAACTGTCCGTTCCCTCATAAGCGCGGATATCCCTGATGAGGTGATACATATTATCCGCCCGCGCAGCCCAGATCTTTTTACCGAAGCCGGCCACAATAGCAGCAGGTGTATTGATCATCATGATCTCTCCTTTCTGCATCAGCGCTACCCTGTCACATAAAATGGCTTCATCCATGTAAGGGGTGGATACCAGGATGGGGATACCTTTTGCTTTCAAGCGCTGCAGCATTTCCCAGAACTCTTTGCGGGATACAGGGTCTACACCGGTGGTGGGTTCATCGAGGAACAATACCTTGGGTTTATGCACCAAAGCGCAGCATAACGCCAGCTTCTGTTTCATTCCCCCGGAGAGTTTACCTGCGGGGCGTTTTTTAAAAGGTTCTATCTGTTCGTAGATCTCTTTAATAAGCTCATAGTTCTCTTCCACCGTGGTGTTGAAGATGGTGGCAAAGAAGTTAAGGTTCTCTTCGATGGTAAGGTCCTGGTAGAGGGAAAACCTGCCAGGCATATAACCTACCTGCGAGCGGATGGCCCGGTAATCTTTCACCACATCCGATCCGTTCACGGTTGCCGTACCTTTATCCGCCAGCAACAGGGTGGCCAGGATCCTGAACAGGGTTGATTTTCCGGCGCCGTCCGGCCCGATCAGCCCAAACAGTTCACCTTCTTCCACCGTGAAAGAAATGTTCTGCAGGGCCTTTACATCCCCAAAACTTTTATGGATATTTTCTACAACTATAGGTTGCATGATCTTTTATTTAGAAAGCCTTATCTCACCCGGCATACCTATTTTCAGGCTGCCATCGTTTTGTACCCGTACTTTCAGGGCATATACCAACTGTACCCTTTCCTCACGCGTCTGGATTGTTTTGGGCGTAAACTCCGCGTCGCCGGAGATCCAGCTTACAGTGCCGGGGAGGCTTTTCATTTCACCATTCGGCAGATCCGTTTGTACCGTTACCTGCTGGCCTGTTTTCACCAGTCCTAACTGATCACCGCTGATGTATGCACGGAGGTACATGGTATTCAGGTCTGCGATCTTGTACAACGGTTTTCCGAAAGTGACCACCTCTCCTTTCTCTACGTATTTAGTGAGTACGGTCCCCTGTATGGGATTGATCACGCGGGATTGCGCGAGTTGTTCCTTCACCTGTTCCACCTGTAATTCAAGCGGCTGCGATTCACTGTTCAGGCCGCTGATCTGTGTATTCAGCGAAGAGGAAGTAGAAGCGTATTGTTTTTCCAGTAAGGCAATGGCCGCATTGATATCGTCCAGTTGTTTGGGTGTGGCGGCATTGGCCTTTAAGAGGTTCTGGATCCTTTGTTTTTCCCTTTGCTGCGTAGCGATCTGCTGGCGGATCACTTCCAGTTGTGGTGCGATCTCGGGGCGTTTACTTAACACTGCTTTGATATTGGCACCCAGTTGTGCTTTTTTGAGGTTCAGCTGGATGGAATCAATTCCACCTACCAATGCATTGGCCTGTAATACGGCGCCTTCTTCCACATCAAAACTGAGCAGGCGGCCGGAGGCTTCTGCAGATACGATGATCTCCGTGGATTCAAAGTTGCCGTAGGCATCGGCAGCATCATCTTTCGATCTGCATGCAGTGAATAATACGATCAGCGATATAACTGTTAAGGTTGTTTTCATGTTTAATATCCTTTAATGACCTGGTAATATAATGTGGCATACACCCATTGGATCTCGTGTGTTTTATGTGCAATCACGGCCTGCGTTTCTGCATGCAGGTCTGTGAGGTAATCGTGTACGGTGAGTACACCATTATCCAGCTGCGCGGCAGATACTTCTTTCACTTTGGTACGCAGCTGCACGATCTCTTTATCTTTTTCCACGGCCTGCTGTAAGTTGGTGATCTCTGAAGATTGCTGCACCAGCTGCATCTTTGTATTCAGCGTAAAGGCTTCTGACTGTGCCTGGATGCTTTGCTCCTGCTGCTGCAACACGGCCCGTTCTGTTCTGTTATAACGCCAGTTCCAGAGCGTCCAGTTAAAACGGATCCCTGTCATGTAGTAGAAGTCGAACTTATTCTCCAGCATGTTCAAACCCGGGCGGCCGTATCCTCCCTGTGCAAAGGCGCTGACTTTCGGCAATGCTTTGGTGCCGGTGAGTTTGGATTGTTGCTGTAATACGTTCGTTTGGTATTTGTAGAGCTGTAACTCGGGGCGCTGTAATTCTTCCGTTTGGTTGGCAACAGAAAGCGGGAGTTGCAGCTGAAGGGATGCCGGCAGCTCTTTACCGGTGAGCAGGCTTAACACCTGTATAGCTGCGCGTTTACCGGTCTGTGCTTCGAATAACTGCTGTTCTGTTCTTAAGAGTTCTGCTTTGAGGATATCCACCTGGCTGGCCAGTATGGTTCCGTTATCAACGCCTGCCTGCTGACGCTCCATTTTTTGTTTCACTTCCTCCATCATCTTTTCGCGTGCTGCAATATTCTCCTCCCAGAGCAAAGCATTGAAGTAGGTTTGCAATACCTGCTGGCGGAGCTTATATAATTCCACTTCCACCTTCTGCTGTTCTGCCAGTTTAGTTACTTCCTGTAATTCCCGCTGGCTCGCAGTGGCACCGCCATCGTACAACAACTGCTTCACATCTATGGTGGCCTTATACTGGTCTTTGGATAATTCGGGGATGTTCATGCCCGGCAGTTTGATGGGGATCTGTGTTACTTCAGACTGATAGGTAGCCTGGCCATTCAGTTCCACCTGTGGCAGGTAATTGGTTTTGATGTTCTGAACCTGCAGCCGCGTCATATTATCCAGCACCTGCTTCTGTTTCAGCAGGGGATAATTGCGCCTTGCCGACTGCTGCGCCGAGTCCAGGCTTAAGAACTGCTCCTGTGCGGATACCTGCAGGGAAAGCAGTAACAGCAACAGTGGAGGGATCAATTTCATAACTAACTATTTTATTTAACTATTTGGTTAATAGCAGGACAAAAAAATATTTATGGTCGTAATGACATTAGAATAAACTCCGTTACAGATTTTTTCCGCTCTTCCATCAGTGCGCTGTATTGCTGGTCATTCATGCCAAACACATTGCTGATCAATGGCCTGGCCACGAAGGGGAAAATGCACATACTAAGCATGTTCATCATCAGTTGCATGGGATTCATCTTACGGATAGTACCTTTTTCCATTTCCACCAGCATTTCTTTCATGAATTGTTTAATGTCCGGGAAATCGGGGGCATGCACAAATCTTTCAACAATCCTGTCCGGGTTCTGGTTTATTTCGTTGATGATAAAAACAGGCAGGTGTGGATTGCCGGACAGGAAGGTGATATAATGATCCACCGCTGCCGCTACTTTTTCCTCAAAGGCCATTTCCCCTTTAAAGATCACATTGATCCTTTTCAGCAGGTTCTCCATGGCTTCCTGGAATACCATGTCGAACAGTTTATCCTTGCTGCGGTAATAATAGTGCAGCATGGCTTTGTTGATCCCTGCTTCATCGGCAATATCCTGCATCCGGGCGCCTGCCAGGCCCTTTTGCATGAAGATCTTCTTGGCTGCGTCTATGATCTGTTGTTCTGTGGTGTTCGTCGTCTGCATATCTAACTATACTGTTTAACCATTTGGTTAAACTCAGCTCAAAGGTATAGATTCTGCGGATTTCTCCAAATAAAAATTTAAAAAGATTGCAGTACGGCCCCTACTCTCTGGTCGAAAGTGTCTATCCCATTGTGTTCTACCCGGATGGATCCCAGGAGGTTTAGCAGGGCTTCATCGTGTTCCGCTTTTTTGCCGGTTTTCAGGTCGATGTGTACGAATTTGGACCAGAGGAAGGCCTTTACTTTCTTTTTGGCTTCGTCCGTCATCCACATTTCCACGAGGATGTGATTATTGGAAAATTCCAGTACACGGGAGAAGATGTGTACTTTTTCTGCTACCAAAGCAGGTTTGAGGTAAGAGATCTGGTGCTGGGCTACAACCCAACCCACCCCTTTCACCGCATAATCTTTCAGGTGCATGTTATAGGTGGCAGCCAGGTGATCTTCCCGGGCATTCATGAAATAATTGATATAGGAGGCATTGTTGAGATGGCCAAAGGGATCACAGTCGCTAAAGCGGACTGTATACAGCGCTTCCGGTTCTTTGATGATCATGTTGCATGGTTTTGGAGACCCGAATGTAAAGAAAAAGCCGGGTTCAGTGCGAAACTGCCCGGCATTGCTCTGTCAATTGTTTTAAACGCATTAATCAGGGTTCACAACGGATCATGAAAATTATGCAGTCTTACTAATCTTTAACCCAAAAGTACCTGGGAGGATACTCCTCCATCAATAGTATATTCCGAGCCCGTGATAAACGAGGCGTCTGAAGAAGCCAGGAAGGCAACCAGCTTGGCCACTTCTGAAGACTCGCCTGCGCGGTTCAGGGGAACACGTTCTTTTACCTGGTTATTGAATGCGGTGCGGGTGGCATCATCCATCCCCAGTTTGTCGAAAATAGGGGTGTTGATCGGTCCGGGATTCACGGTGTTTACACGGATGTTCCTCGCTGCCAGTTCACTGCTCAAAGTGCGGCCCAACGCATTGAGAGCGGCTTTGCTGGCGGAGTATACAGAGGTGTTTGGCATTGCGGTGAATGCATTCACGGAAGACAGCAGGATGATGGAAGCGCCATCATTCAATAATGGTAAGAATTTTTGTACGGTAAAGTAGGCGCCTTTGAAGTTGATGTTCATGATGCTATCAAAAGCAGCTTCTGTTACGTCAGCAACAGGACTGAAAGTGCCTATCCCGGCGTTGACAAACAGCACGTCAACTTTTCCGAAATGTTCTTTCACGGTGTTTACCAGTGCGTCTGTATCTGCGAGGCTGGCCTGGTCAGCGATAATACCCAAAGTACCGTTGCCCAGTTTGGTTGCCGCCGCATCTACCGCAGCGCGGTTACGACCTGTAATGATAACCTGTGCTCCTTTTGCCACGAATTCTTCAGCCGTAGCGTACCCTATGCCGCTGTTACCGCCGGTAACAACAGCTACCTTGTTCTTTAAGGTGCTCATTAGTGTGTGTATTTGTATTGATTTATTTAAAAATATCGATGTATTAGGGCAAAAAAAATCAACTCAGTTGCAAGAAGAAAGATGAGAGGTGTTTCATCATTTCTTTATTAATGGCCAGCTGTACATTCCGGCCTTCTTTTGTGCTGATCAATACGCCGCTATCTACAAGGATCTTGATGTGATGGGAAACAGTAGGTTGGGAAAGACAGGTCAGGTCCTGGATTTCTCCACAACAAACAGATTCATTCCTTGCTATCTTCATCAGTATAGCCATCCGGTGTTTATCTGCCAGTGCATTTGCCGCCTTCTCTATCAACGCTGCGTCCATGATGCAAATATACATACATTTTCGAAACATCGAAATATTTCGATCTATTTTTTTTAGAAGGCATTTACAATAAGGGGGAAAAGAGGCGTACAATGGCTTCCCCGAGGCGTGCCATGCGGCCGCGGTTGCGCCATTGTTCCAGGTGCAGCTCTGTGCTGTGAAGGGTATCCTGCAAAAAGGCCTCGGTGAGCTTCCAGTTCATGTCTTTACTATACACAAAGGCGTTTACCTCAAAATTGAAGTCGAAGCTGCGGATGTCCATATTGGCGGTGCCCACTACGGATAGGTTCTCGTCCACCACCATGGTTTTGGCGTGTACAAAGCCCTTCTGGTAACGGAAAATGCGCACGCCGCAGGTGAGCAGTGCTTCAAAGAAGGATTCTGAGGCTTTGTTCACGATCCGGCTGTCGCTCTTGTCCGGCACCAGCAGGCGTACGTCCCTGCCGGACAATGCGGCCATTTGCAGGGCATTGAGGATAGATTCGTTGGGAATGAAATAAGGTGTGGTAATATATACAGAGCGTTCTGCCTGGTTGATGGCAGCCAGGTAAGAGAGCATAATGGAGGAACGTTCTGAGTCCGGGCCGCTGGCGGCGATCTGCACAAGGTCCTCCCCTGTTACTTTGATATCCGGGAAAAAATCCTGGGTAATGGGCAGGTCTGCTTCCGCGCAAAAGTTCCAGTCTCCCATAAAAAGGAATTGCAGGGTATGTACGCCCAGGCCTTTTATGCACAAGTGGGTATCTCTCCAGTAGGGCCATTGGGGATGTGCATCCCGGTAACGGGGGGAATTGATGTAACGGTCTGCCACATTAATACCGCCGATGAAACCGGTATGCCCGTCTATTACCACTATTTTACGGTGGTTCCGGTAATTGAGGCGGTTGGCCAGCAGGCGCACGCGGTAGAAAGGATATACTTCAATGCCTGCTGCCCGCATCTGGCGAAGGAAACGGCGGTTGATGTCGCTGCTGCCGAAATCGTCGTAAATGAAACGCACCTCCACCCCTTCTTTGGCCTTTTGCATGAGGATGTCCATGATCTCCCGGCCTATCACATCTTCTTCAAAGATGTAGTATTCCAGGTGAATGTGGTGTTTGGCAGCTTTGAGTGTTTCTACCAGGAGAGGGAACTTTTCTTCTCCGTTGAGGAGTAGCACGGCTTCGTTATCTGCCGTGATGGGGGATAAGGAATCCCTGAAAAGCAAACGGGCGATGCCGGTTTTATTTGTTACGAGGTCAGAATGTTCGATGAGGGTCTGGCGGCTTTCCTGCTGGAGGTATAACTGCAGCTTTTCGCTGAGCCTTACATTACTCATCCATTTACGGCTGTAAATGCGGTTCACGCGGCGGTTCATGCCTACAAGCAGATAGATAAGCACCCCGATACCGGGCAGGAAGAAAAGCACTAAGAGATATGCCAGTGTTTTACCCGTGGACCGGGCTTCCAGCAATGCTTTCACAGCCACCCATGCTGTAATGCCATACAGGATAATGATGGAGATCGTTTGCCAGTGGTCCTTCAGGAATTGCAGTATCATCGTTCACAATAATACGTTTTTCGGGGCACAAAAAAGCCGTACTATACTGCGTGCATTCTTCTACGTTATTTGCAGTATAATACGGCCACGATCTTTTAAGGCTGCTTAGTTGTTGCCGCCACCACCACGGTTACCACCGTTCTGGCGCATCTTCTCCTGTGCTTCCTTGTACTTTTTGAACTGGTCCTCTGTGAGGATGCCTTTCACTTTTTCATCTCTTTCAGTGCTCAGCTTCTGGAATGCTTCCCTGTCAGGACGGTTGCCGGAGGCCTGTGCGTCTGCACGCATTTTCTCCATTTGTTTGTAAGAGTTAGTGAATACAGAATCCAGCTTTGTTTGCTGATCTTTATTCAAAGACAGTTCAGTGGTCAGTCTTTCAATAGTAGCTTTTACGCGTTCTTCAACGGAACGGCGCTGACCGCCACCTTGTTGTGCAAAAACGCTGATGTTCATTGCCAGCAGGAAGGCCAGCATCAGCATGATCCTTTGTTTCATGATTAGAGGGTTTTTGTAGATTGTTTATTTTTTATTTAAATGCTCATGATGCCTTGCTATTGTTTCACACTATCTTTCGGCGGCTGGTTCTTATTACGCCAGGGGGCGTTCATTTTTTTCAGCACCTGGCTTACCACAGAGTCAAAGGCCGGTTGCTGCTGCGGGGTGCAGATGCTTCTCAGCCGTTGAAAATACCGGAATGTTCTCAGGTCTATCTTTTTCTGTTTGGCTGCAATGGTATCCGCTGCCGCATTGATCACGGAGTCTGGAACCGCTGCATTATTGATCAGTTTAAAGAAATTATCTTTTGCTACACGCATTTCCCCGAAGTAAGGCCTGATACTATCCCAATGCTGGTCTTTCAGGCTTTTATACTGAGCCAGTTGATCCGGCGTAAATCCCACCTGTTTTTCAAGCATTTGCAACATTTCACCACCTTTATCCTTATCCGGGTGTTTTTGCTGGGACGCCGGTTTGGTATACACAAAGAATACCAGCATGCCGATGTTTGTCAACAAAAGGAAAAGCAGCAGCAGGCTCAGTATTTTATTCCGTGCAAATGTTTCTTTCATCTTTTATTCGGGTTTGTCAAAGTCGTAAAAGGTGGTGGTGATGCCCAGTTGAGAAGCATCATCAAAGTCTTGCTGCAACATGGCCTGTTCTGTTCTTTCCGGGGCCGGTTTCATTTGTACGAACATAATACTGTTCACCGCCAGGATAAGCAATACCCCGGCAATGGCTATAGAGGGCCTTGTAACAATGGCAAGGAACCGCCCCCATGCGTCTGCGGCGCCGGACCTTTGCATCCTGGCCTGCAGGCGGGTAAAGAAGAAATCACCCGGCTCAGCCCGTTGTACGCCATCGAGGCTACTGAGGGTGCTTTCTACTTCGTGTGATATATTTAGTTTCTTCTTCATGATCGCTGTATTTAAGTTAGACGATAAAAAGCTTGAAAACTTGCATTTATTCTTCGTTATGATAATATTCTTCCAATTGCTGCCTCAAATTCTGTTTGGCCCGGTGCAAAAGCCCCTCTACTGCGGATATGCTGGCATCCATCACCCCTGCTATCTCCTTGCTGCTCAGGCCCTCCAGCTTGTGGAGCACAAAAGCGGCCTTCTGGCTGTCCGGCAGCCGGGCGATAGCCCTGAACAGCAGGTCCGCCCGCTCTTTATTGGCTAATGCGACCCCGGGATGGTGAAAATCCGGCGGATCTATGATCAATTCGTTCTGCTGGCCAAAAAGGCTGTATACTTTTGCCCATCTTTTTTTCCGGTTCTTTTTCCGGAGATGGTCCAGGCATTTGGTAACGGTAATACGGTATAACCAGGTGGAGATCTGTGCTTCTCCTTTGAATGTTCCTATTGATTCATGCACCTGCATGAACACCTCCTGAGCCACGTCTTCCGCGTCCGCAGTATTTTGCAGTATCCCGAGGGCGGTATTATATACCATGCCCTGCCACTGAGCCACCAGTTGAGAAAAGGCGGCCTCGCTACCTTGCTTTAACTGTGCAATAATATCCGTCAATGCGCTCCGAGTATGGTGGTGTTAGGTTTTAAAATGGTCTGTTCATCATGTCCGGTGCGCCGTTTAGTCTGTTAAAACGTTCCCTGCCACCGGTAGGCATGTTGAGCTTGCCGAAATTCTTCAATCTGTAAGTAAATGTAAGCATAAAATACTGCGTGAGCACCTGGCTCTGGCTATCCACAATACTCAGCCCGTTAACGGTACGGCTGATGGCCCTGTTCTGCTTCAGCAGGTCAAAAACAGATGCCCTCAGCTCTCCCCGCTGGTTCTTCAGGAACTTCTTCCCGATACCGGCATTCCACAGGATGTATCCTTTATCCAGGTCTCCTCCCAGGCCCCTGTTGAACTGGTAGTTCACTTCGTTCTGCAATACCCAGCCACTTTTGGTGAGCAGGTTCACAGCACCGGAGGCGGTATGGGTGGAATAATCGCTGTTTGTGCTTGGGTCGATGGTATTTTTGACCGTATTGAAATTACCATTATACGATAAGGTGAAATCCACATACTCGCTGATGTTGCTGGAGATCAGCACACCTGCACTATACGTATAGTTATGCGTAAAACCTCTCAGTTGATTGATCTGGCCCGGCGTACGCTGGTAACTTACCCCTGTATTCAGGTTAAAGTTGGATTTGATGAATTTCAGCGGTACACCATAGGTAAAGAAGGAACGCACACTCACAAAACCATCCATATTCTTGGCCTGTGTTAACCGGCCACCGCGTTTCAGCGTATCTGTCCCCTGCAGAACAGAGTCTCCGCGGGATGGCGTGAACACGGCATTGGTCAGGTAATCGTTATTGGTTTGCAGGAATATATTGGCAAAGAAGTTATTGTTATTTACGGTGTTGGTATAGTTATACCGTGCAGCTACCATATGGCCGAATTGCGGGCGCAGCTTAGGATCACCCACGGAATAGTTCAGCAGGCCGCTTTTGAAATAACCATCCTGTAATTGCTGGATGGAAGGCTGGTTCATGGAAGAACGGTAGAACACCCTGATCCGGCTGTATTCAGACAATTTATACATCAGCATCGCATTGGGCAGGATGTTGGTAAAGCTCTGCGATTCATTGCTGGCAAAAGGAAAGATCCTGTCGCTCGTCATCTCTGTATGCTGGTAGGATACGCCTACAGACAACATCTTATCCCGGTTACCCAAACGGTAAGTGATACCGGCATTCTGGGTAACGGCAGTGTTCTCGAACATGTTGGACTGGGCAGAATCCAGGATGCTATAGTCTTTAGACCCCAGGAAATCATACTGGTAAGCCCTTCTGTCTGAACTGTTCTTACTGTAAGTAGGATTATAGTTTATCTGTAACTGACCGGATTTACCAATAGGCTCTGTATAGGCAATGTTAGCGTTGTAAGACTGCCCGTCTGATAAGGGGCTGATCTTTTGTTTCAGGGAATCATCCTTTCCTGAACCATCATAATAGTTTAGATCACTGTTCCGGTATGTTGTTCCGGAACGGTCGTTGGTGCTCAGGCCAAGGCTCAGGGAGATGGTCCTGCCTCTTTTAGCGAATGCGTGGCGGTACATGATGTTCCCGTTCAGGTTGTATCCTGAATTGGAAGCACTGGAATTATTCATATTGTCCGCCAGCAGTTTGCCGAACTGGATGGTATTACCAAAAGACTCCGAGTAAGAGTTATTGTTCTGGAAACTGATACCGGGTGTAAAAATGATAGAGTTGTTAGAGTCTATCTTATATTCTATCCGCATATTGATGCGGTGATTATAGTTGGAACTGCTGCTGTAAGAAGTATCCGTATCGATCTGTTTCTGCCCTTCTTCCAGTGTTTGTTCCTCACGGTTGATCTCGTTATTGCTGGTGTTGCTGTTATTAAAGAAATAACTGCCGTTGAAGGTTACTTTCTTACCGAAATTATCGTTGAAGTTTACACCAATGGAATTGGTTTTGTTGAGCCCCCTGTTGGTACCGGTCAGGAAGTTGGAACTTCCTCCCCCGCCGCCACCGCCGAAGCTACCACCGCCACCTCCGCCACCACGGCCGCCGCCTCCACCGCCTCTTCCGCCACCTCCGCCGCCACGGCCACCGCCGCCGCCGGAACCAGCGTTTTGTACACCTAAGAGGTCTTGTGAAGAGAAGTTCTGCTGGTTGACGTTATTGGTCATGCCAATGATAGAGATGCGCCTGTCCTGGTTAAAGAGGTTCACATTTCCACCGGCGGAATACCGGCCTTCTGTACCATACCCGGCAAAGATCTTTCCGAACTGCCCCTGGCGCATTTCTGCACGGGTAACGATATTGATGGTCTTTTGAGAGTTACCATCGTCGAAGCCGGTGAACTGGGCCTGATCGCTCATCCTGTCGAACACTTCTATCCGCTGAATGGCTTCTGCAGGCAGGTTCCTTAAGGCCAGTGTGGCATCTTCTCCAAAGAATTCCTTTCCATCCACCAATACTTTTCTCACATCTTCGCCCTGCGCTTTCACATTACCATTCTCTACGGTAATACCGGGCATCTTTTTTACGAGGTCCTCACCACTGGCGTCCGGGTTGGTTTTATAAGCATCCGCATTAAATGCCAGTGTATCCCCTTTCTGCTGTGCAGGAGGCACCTGGCCTTTGATCACCACCTCTCTCAGTTCCCTGGAGGATTTGGGCATTTTAATAACACCCAGGTCCTGTGTTTCCGTTTGCAGCATGATAGCTCTTACGAGCTCTCCATAGCCGAGGAAGCTGATGGTAAGGAGATAAGCCTGCGGCTTGAGGTCTGTGATCTCAAAAGCGCCGTTATTATCAGTAAATACTTGTTTTTTAAAAGTATTATCTGTTGGGGAAGTAAGCCTGATGGTGGCTTTTTTCAATGTCGAACTATCCGCTTTATCCTTCAACACACCCTTCAGCACCAGATTCTGCGCAGAAGTAAGCTGAGCGCAGGTCAGTAAAAGCAATGTAAAGATCAGTGCATGCCGCATAGTAAAAGTTATCTGTATGGTTGGACGATATATCCGGGGGAAACATTTGCGGCCTTGATAAAAATATTAAAAAAAGAGGATATCTCTGCTGAACGGGCGTTCCGCCGGGAGATATCCTCTTTATACAGCTATTTAGCGTCCTTCACATAAGTATTCAACCATTGCGTTTGCTCCCAGAGCAGGTGCAGGAGGTTTTCCTTTGCGGCATAACCATGGCTTTCAAAAGGCAGCTGCACAAAACGAACCGTGCCACCATGCCCTTTTACAGCATTATATAACCGTTCACTCTGGATCGGGAATGTACCGGGGTTGTTATCCATTTCACCATGTATTAACAATAAGGGCGTTTTGATCTTATCTGCAAAACTGAAAGGGCTCATATTAAAATAGACCTCAGGCGCCTGCCAGTAAGTACGTTCCTCTGCCTGGAAACCGAATGGTGTTAAGGTACGGTTATATGCACCGCTCCGGGCAATACCAGCCTTGAACAGTTTCGTGTGGGCGAGCAGGTTAGCCGTCATGAAAGCGCCATAACTATGGCCACCTACCGCTACCCTGTTACTATCTCCCACCCCCATCTTAGCAAGGGCCTGGATAGCTGCATGTGCGTTGAGATAAAGCTGGGGAATGAAATTATCATTCGGTTCTTTATTTCCTTCTCCCACAATGGGCATTTCCGCATTGTCCAGAATGGCATATCCCTGTGTAACCCAGGGAATAGGGCCACCATAACCCACACGGGTGAACGTATACCTGGAACCTCTTACCTGTGCGGCATCTGCGGCAGACTTATACTCACGGGGATAAGCCCAGATCAGTACCGGTAAGGGACCATCTTTCTTTGCATCGTATCCTTTGGGCAGATAAAGATCGCCGGTAAGGTCTACACCATCTGCTCTTTTGTAGGAGATCTTTTGTTTGGATACTCCTTCCATGGCTTTATACGGATTGGTGAAATCAGTGATGGGCGTACCGATCAGCGAACGTTTCTTCAGGTCACGGATATAATAGTTGGGAGCCTCCGTCTGGCTTTCCCGGGAAGTAAGCATGATCAGCTTTTCTGCGTCCAGTACATCCACTACTGTTTCATAGAAGGGTGCCTGGCAACGCCAGAGGATATTGCCTTTACCAGTTTTGAGGTTATAGCTTTGCACAAAGGGCAGGTCTCCTTCAGGGGAAGAACCCTGTGAACGCAGCAGCAGCTCTCCGTTCTTTTGCACAAAGAGTACCGGCCTGTCGTATTGATTACGGATGGTTACAGGTGAACCTATTTCACTGTAAGCATCATTACTGCTTTTTTCAAAAAGGGAATCCAGTTTGCCGGTTTCGGAGTTATAGATACTGATGCGTTCTCTCCGGTCAGCAAATAAAGATTCATATACCAGTGCCAGTTGTTTTGTTCCCCATACTACGTTATCGAAGCGGCGTTTGGTACGGAAGAGTTCTTTTGGTGCTGCTTCTGTAACAGCATCCACAGCCAGCACTGCGTCGCGGAACTCCGCTTTCTTACGGCCCAGCCCTTCATCTAATGCTTTTACATAAATAATAGTATGCGGCTCGTCTGCTTTCCAGGAAAAATTACGCGGCGTGTTCTCCACATCATCGAAACCAATGGGCGCGCCTTCTGTGGAAGGGTTCTTAGCGAGGGTCTTTACCGTATTCCCCTGCAGGTCTGTTATGGTAATGGTATGCGGAAAACCGAAGGCGGTAACGAGGTAAGAGAAGGGTTTCTCCACCTGGCGTACCAGCAGGTATTGTTTATCCGGCGATACGGAATAGCCCTGATAAATACCGGGTTTGCCTATTGGTTTTTCTGATTGCAGATCGTTGATCACCAGTTGCGCATTGGTCATATAAGCGAACAATTGTTCGTCATACGGACTTTTGATCAGGTCCTGGTAAGTACGGGAAGCAGCGCTTTTGCCTTTGCTCTCCTGTACAACAGGCCCTTTGGGAGCAGCAGGCGCAACAGGTAAAGCCCCTGTTCCGGCAGGCACTGTTTTATACAACAGGCGGTTGTTATCTACCCAGGTGAATGATTGGCCAAGGGCCGTGTTCAAAGCTGCCTGGTTTACTTTCCGGGCTGCTTTGGTGGCGATATCTATTACATAAAGGTCTATGCGGTCGTTAAGCGTGTTCGTAAATGCGGCGAGCTTACCATCCGGGCTCCAGGTGACCTGGAAACCGCGGAACTCCTGTGGCAGGCCTGTAATAGGGAACAGCTCTTTGGTTTTGATGTTCTTCAACTGATAGCCTGCATTGTATACCACGCGGCTGGGGCCAAAGTTGCGGGGATTGAGGCGCAGCCCTGCAATACGCAATTCAGGCTGTGCGAGCTCTTCCACGGTAGGATAGGAATTACGGTCTATGAGTATCATCCACTCTCCTTTCTTGTCCACACTCACAGCAGGTAAAGGTTTTGCCAGCAACAGCTCCTCTATTACAGCCGGAGGGCGCTGGTAGGTAACATTATCCTGGCCATAGGCAATAGTAGTGGCCAGCAGGCTTAGTGCAAATAGTGTTGTTCTCATCATGTAAAATTGGATTTATCTAAAGCAGGTCTTCTTCTTTGATCAGGTTGTTCTTAAGGGCATACATCACTACGCCGGCGGTATTGCGCACGTTCATCTTCTCCAGGATCCTGGTGCGGTATCCTTCTACGGTGCGTTTGCTTAAAAAGATCTTATCACCTATCTGCTGGGCAGTGTACTGCAGGCAGATCAGCTGAATGATCTCCTGTTCCCGTTCCGTAAAGGAGATCTGTTCCTTGTGTTTATAGGGATTGAATTTGCTCTTGGCGATCATGCCGGCCAGTTTGGCGGAGGTGCTTTTGCAGTAATACACCCTGTCCTCATACACATTGGCAATGGCGTCCAAGATCTCCTGTTTGTCTGCATTCTTGAGCAGGTATCCCTTTGCGCCGGCTTCCAGCATTTCAACGATCTGGTTCTCTTCGTCGAACATTGAAAGTGCAATGATGCGCGCATCCGGCTGGAGGCGGATCATTTCCCTTGTGGCGGTAATACCGTCCATGCGGGGCATCTTAATATCCGTCATCACCACATCCGGTTTCTCCCGGGCTACTACTTCCAGTAATTCCCGGCCATCTCCGGCCTGGCCAACGAGGGTAATATTTTCCTGGCGGGAAAGCATCAGTGCCAACCCGTCTAAAAAAATTTCGTGATCATCAGCCACTACAAGGCGGATATCGTAATTCATGGAGATTATTGCCGGGATTAAAAAAGGTGTGAACAAATATACAAATTATCCCAAAGGTATCCTGAGATAATAATGGGTGCCTTCGCCGGGCACAGAGTGGATGCTTACGGATCCATGCATGATGTCCATACGGATCTCCATACTTTTCAGGCCCAGGCCGCGGGAGTTCTGTTTGGCCTTTTCCACGTTGAAGCCTTTGCCATTATCCTTTACCAGGATAAGGAGCTCTTTTTCATCCTGGCTGAAACCAATATCCAGCTTAGTGGCATTGGCATGTTTGAGCGTGTTGTGAATGATCTCCTGGATCACGCGGAAGATGTGAATATCCTTTTCAGGATCGGGAGTGATAGTGTTCACGGCATAAACGTGTACTTCCAGCAGATCGTTATGCCCTATATGGTTGGTGAATTCTGTGATAGCTTCAATAAGCCCTCTTCTTTCGAGGGTGTTGGGGAGCAGGTCATAAGAGATCTGGCGCATACTGGTGATGATCTCATCTATATACTTACCTGATTTGGCAATGATCTGTTTATCGCGCGGGTCGGTGACTTCAATGCTCGTCATGTTCAGCTTAACGGTGGAGAGCAATGGACCCAGGCTGTCGTGCAGGTCTGTGGCAATGCGCTTACGTTCATTTTCAAGTGATTTGATCTCTGCAGTGATGCGTTCCCGTTGCAGGCGCACATAGCGCCGGTGATACCGGATAATGGAACCGATAAAGAAAGTGATGATCACTGCCAGCAGTGAAGATAATAGTGCGGTTATATCATATATCCTATCTTCCATGGGGTGAAACACTTACGCTTTGAAACGCTTGGAAAAGTAATAGTCGTCCCTTACGGGGATAAACCAGACGGCTATTGCATAAACAATATTAACGAAAGCATTGATAAAAGCGAAGAGGTTAAAGATATTCCTGGATACTCTTGAATTATCTGGGTCTATTAACAGGAAACCTTCCGTGATCACGCTGTAGACGCCCATGATGATAAGGCCTATACAGATCAGGAACTTAGCATTCCTGAAGAGGTTACCGCCGAACGCGGCGATCAGTGAATTGATCTCATTTATGGATAAAAGCACTGTTACCAGGGAATATAACATTACAAAATAAGAGGAGAAGCCATCTGCCAGGAGGCCCATATAGAGGTTTTCAAATACCCATACCACACAATAGATAATAGCGAGGAAGATCATTAACCTGGGGCGTTTCTTGAGAAAGCCCCAGGTGTAAAAAAGATAGAGGATCACACCAGCTTCCAGCAATGTATAGATATTACTGGTGATGGCATTGCTTTTAGTCAGCCTGATGCTTACTTCACTCACCACTTCCGAGGTTAACGCCAATAGAAGGAGGAGTAAAAAGGGCTGATAGCTGGCACGTATACGGTGCATGCGTATCAACCCCAAGATCATTGGGAATATGATGGTAAAACTAAGTAACTGGGTAACAGTATTGGACATTGATCCGGGGATTATTAGGGTAGCGTTGCGAGCGGACTTCCGAAATCGCATGAATGGGGGCAGCGGTGACCGCGTTCAATAGCGTCTTCACCGCCAAGGCCGCTTGTATCCAGGTCCTGCGCATAGGCGGTACTTACGCCCGGAATCCAGAAATTGTTCTGTGCAAACAGTTTGCCGCGGAGGTCTTTACCGGCTGCGTCAACAGGTACCAGTACAAACACCACTTCCCGTTCCCTGTTGAGGCCCAGGTAAACACGGATGCCATCTGCGCCTTTTTTGTTGAGCATTGCGCCGATAGCGTCTTTATTGAATAATTCGCAAACAGGCAGTTTAAAGCTGGTGGAGAGGTAGGAAGAATCTTTCAGCTGCGCCTGCAATTCATCTTTAGCCTTGTCAAATGCATGCGTATAGTCGCGGGCATCCTTCATGGTAATAATGTGTTCTTTTGCTCTCTCCCTGTCCACAGGAATGCCTCCGCCGCGGCCGAATTCCCTGTAAATGAGCAGTATCAGTAGTAAAAGGATAATAATCCAGGGCACTGATTGTGATCTTTTCATAACCATTGTGTTTTTTATGTGAGTAAATGCAAGGTAATACAGCGATTACATGTTCGGGCAAGTAGAACTTCCCGAAAAAAAGGGTATAAATACTTATTTGAATCTGGGAACCTTTGGGTGGGTGAACTGGATGACGATATACCGCTACAAGTTATGAAATTTCCTTAACTTGTACATTCACAAAGCCCTAGCCATGAAAAAGGTAGATGATTACATCGCCAGATCTGCCCCTTTTGCACAGCCCATCCTTGAACATTTACGGGAACTCGTCTACAAAGCCTGTCCGCATGCGGAGGAAACTATTAAATGGGGCATGCCCATCTTTGAAACTTATGGCGCTAATATGTGCAGTATGGCCGCCTTTAAGCAGCATTGCGCTTTTGGCTTCTGGAAGGCTTCCCTGCTGGAGGACAAGCAGGGGATCCTGCAGGCGGCGGAAAATGCTATGGGGAGTTTAGGCCGGATCACTTCCCTGGAAGACCTGCCTTCTGAGAAGATCCTGATCTCCTACCTGCGGGAAGCGGATGCGCTGAACAGGGATAATATCAAAGTGCCTAAGGTACCTAAGGAGAAAAAGGAACTGGTAACACCCAGGGAACTGGCGGCTGCACTGAAGAAGAATAAAGCAGCTACGAAGGTGTTTGATGCTTTTAGCTATTCCTGCAAAAAGGAATACATTGACTGGATAGATGAGGCGAAGACGGAGGCTACGAAGCTTAAGCGGGTGGCTACCGCAATAGAGTGGATTGCTGAGGGGAAGGACAGGAACTGGAAATATAAGAAGTAAATAAAAATCCCGGCAACGTATGTTACCGGGATAATATCCTAAACAGTTCTTCCCATCAAAGGATCACTGAACGCAGGCTTCCCGGTTTCCACATGCCCTGCATATCTTCTCGCAAATCCTTTTGCACCTTGTACCGTTATTAAGAGGTCATACCAACCAAAGCTGGTATCCAGCGTCAATGGCACGGAAGCTTTCTTTCCTGCTGCTACTTTCACTTCGCGTGATTTACCTTTATAAGACACATCTTTGATCTCTACGGTATAGGTTTCCTTACCATGATTATTAAAGTTCAGTACCGCATTGTCCAATGTTACATCTAAGCGCGGATCATTTTCATCACCCTTTATTTCCCTGTAAAAACCATTAGGGCCGTATACATTCAGCGCATAAGCAGCAGCATCCCATTCATCTGTTAAAACATCACCTGCTTTTACAGCGTAATTGCGAATACCTTTCCCGTAGACTGTAAACGGCGCACCTGCCGCCTTTTTGCCAAAGAGGGTGTTATCCGCTTTCAAACGCAGCACCACTTTTTTACGATCGGCACTCAGCTTTGCATCTGCAGATAACTGGTAAGGAATAGCGCAGGAAGGCCTGATACCCGGCTCCTGTTGCGGCATGATGGCAGACAGCGGGCCGGCTATTTCCTGTGGTGAAAGGAGCTTATAATTAGCAGGCGGTGCTTTGAACTTCGCTTTGTGTACACTTTCAATGAAGGCTTCTTTGTTCAATGCCGCAGGACTTTCTATCTTCTCTCCGTTATAAGGCCTGAATACGGAAGTAAGGTCTCCGCAAACAGTACGCCTCCAGGCGGTGATATTTTCAGATGCTATTTTCTTTTTCAGTTTATGAGACAGGAAGGTTTCCAGGAACTGCAGATCAGAAGTATGATCAAACACCTGTGAGTTCACAAATCCTCCGCGGCTCCAGGGAGAAGCTACTACCATCGGCACGCGGTACCCCAGGCCAATCGCGCTTTCTCTTGCGCCTCTTTTTTCCTGTGCAGCAAACGTTACATACTCTACCGAAGGGTCTATACCTGCTGATACTTTACCCGCATCTGCTTTACCGGGTGTTGGCGGTACAAAAGGTGGCACGTGATCAAAGTAACCATCGTTCTCATCATAAGTGAGGATGAAGATGGTTTTCTTCCATACTTCCGGGTTCTGTGTGAGGATGTCCATCACTTCGGAGAGGTACCAGGCCCCATACCAGGGAGCGCCCGGGTGGTCTGAGAAATTCTCCGGCGCTACGATCCAGGATACTGCCGGTAATTCACCTTTCTTCACATCTTCACGGAACTGGTGCAGGATATCTCCCTTGGGTAACTGCACTTCCCGTTCTGTAGCACCATCATTATATTTCAATGTACTCAGGGAATGATAGTCAGGATCATTCCTGTTAGTGGTGAATGCTTTTTTATGCAGGTGCTGTTCTTTCTGCGGCAGGGTATCGAAAGGTTTTTGTGTTACCTTTTCTATCACCTTCTTTGCATATTCGAGGTATGTTTTTTTACGTTTGAGTGCTGCTTCGTCTTTTTCTTTTTCGATCTCTGCCGGTAATGTTTCCAGCAACTTCTTCAGGTATTGAACATGCGGTTCGTAATAGTCCACATGATATTGCGTGAACCATTCAATGGAGTTATCTGTGAAGTTGGCCAGCCAGGCATCTTCTTCCCCTTCAAGACCAACGCCCACACTGATCTCGTTCTGGTAGATCTTCCAGGAAACATTGTTTTCTTCCAGCACTTCCGGGAAAGTTTTCCAGCTGGCTTCTTTGCCGTAATCCACATCTGAATTGTATACGTTCGCTTTTGCGCCGGCGTTCATTTCATGGCGGATGGTGCCCGTCCAGAAGTACAGCCGGTTAGGTGTGGTGCCGGTCAGGGAAGAGCAGAAATGCTGGTCGCATACGGTGAAGGCATCTGCGAGTGCATAGTAGAAAGGAATATCTTCCCTGTTATAGTAGCCCATGGTAAGGGGCATGTGTTTATATTCTTTATGGCCTGAACTTTTCACATCCAGCCACCTGTTGTATTTGCCGTCGTTGCGGGCATCTACCTGGTCTGCCCAGGAATGCGGCAGGGAACTCATCCAGGTAGCTTTGGTATCAAAGATGTTCAGGCGGAAGGGAGCATAGGTTTCTCCTGCACTATTACTTTGCAGGAATACGGAATGGCCATTTTCCAGCTTAATGGCCCTGGGATCATTGTAACCTCTTACGCCTTTCAGGGTACCGAAGCAATGATCAAATGAACGATTCTCCTGCATGAGGAACACTACATGTTCAGCATCCAGGTAACTGCTGCCAGGGGCGGGATTGATGGCCAGCGCTCTTTGAATGGTTTCGGGCAGGATGTTGGCTAATCCGCCTGCGCCTGACAACAGGGCTGCTTTGCGTAAAAATTCTCGTCTCGTATCCATAAAGCCAAAATAGCAATATTTCCCGAATGGCCGGAGGGGATAAGATTAAATCCTGATTAAAAGAAGAAGGGCTGACACTTAGGTGCCAGCCCTTGCAGGTCATTTATTTTGTGTTGCAACCTACACCTGTTTTATTTTGCATTGCATCCTACATCTGCAGGATGAAGCGCACGTGCTGTAACAGGTTGTACAGATACTTCATCTGCCCCAAGGTCCAGCGCGCCTTTACGTTCCTGGCCATCCATATCTGCGGTGATACCGGGATATCCTTCTTTTACTGCATCAATGGCCGGGCTCCCTTTCTGCAGGTGACCATCTTTGGTAAGTTTAGGATCAAAGGTAGTATAACCGGATTCCGGCATTTGCCCTGCACCTTTGGTATTAAAGATCACATTCCCTTTAAAGGTAGGATTCACATACAGCGGGCCTTGTATACTCATCGCTTCTCCCCCGCCCTGGATAATGTTATAGGCAATGGTGATAAAAGTAGAACCGATACCTTCCTTGCGTTCTGTACGGGTAATGTTATTCTCATTATTCAGGAGTGTATTGAATGCGATCACTACGCGATCAGGACGATCATGACTGGTTAAAGGCGCGCCATCCGCTACTTCCGCACCACCATTCCCTACATTGATAGCAGGTTTGCAGTTTTCAAAATAATTACTGTAAATGATATGATCATCTCCAAAAATGCGAATGCCGGGGGTGTTGTAGAAATAGTTACCATATACCTTGCAGAAATTACCATGCCTTAAAGTGAACTGCGCTTTACAATCCCTGATGGTGTTGTAACGGATAGTTACGGCAGAGGATTTAACAGAGAGTAATTCGTTTTCTCCTGCGCAGTTTTCAAACAGGTTGTATTCAAAGATGCTGTTGCTGGAAGATAAGCTGTAACCGCTCAGCCCGAATTGTACGGCTTCTGCCCCATTCCCTTTCTGCGGAGAAAAGTTATGGAAGTAATTGTGATGGATCCAGAGCCTTTCAGCGATCTGTTTACCTGTACCTCTTACACCAATGAACTTTCCTAAAGAGTTCTTATCCTGGAAGGTATTGTAATCTACCGTGTGATCATTACCGATAACGGTGAGATAATTACCTTCTCCTGTGTTGATGAATATATTGCGCGTCCAGCGGCAGAAAGCAGTACCGCCTTCCATCACCGCTTTATTGGCAGCGTGCGTGAATTTAAACCCTGAAATAACAATCCAGGAAGAAGGGCTTACTATTTTGAAACCTCCTGCACCGGTGATCTCTGCGGCGCCTGTTCTTTCCGTGGTAATGGTGATGGGCTGCTCCTTTGTTCCGTTCCGGTTAATGGTAATGTCTTCCGTAGTGGTGTAAACACCACTGGCCATTGTGATCACATCTCCGGGTGCGGCGCTGTTAATAGCAGTCTGTAATTCAGCGATGGACCTTACGCGTATTTTTTTGGCTGAGATAGTACCTGCAGCCAGCAGGAAAGTTAAGAGCATAAGTGCCCTTTTTGCACAGTGTATTGGCAAGCTAGTTATCATTGTGGAACCTTTTATTACCGCATAATTACAAAAAGTTCCAATAAAGCCGGCTAAAAGTTTTTAGCCGGCTTTATGTTATCAGGGACAACGGTAATTACCGGTCCATGAATAGGTGTGTGTACTGTACTCACCAAAATCGGTCTGGCTGTTGCAGTTGGCGTCGTTCCACTGCTCCTGGTCCTGCCCCACATAGGTGCGGCTGCCTGAGCATAACATCATCCAGTGTGTACTGGAGGAGGTACCGTAATCAGACACGTCTTCCACCTTCATTTCCAGCTCAACACAGGAAGAATACTGGTTAGGATTAAGAAGGGTCACAAACCTTTCTTTGAGCCCGTCGTGCTGGCAGCCATTATCTATCCAGCCATAATCATCCCAGCTGAAGGAGATGTTAGGTACCGGGCATGGTGGTGGCGGCGTGGCGGTCAAAGGGGTGGATTGAATGAGGGGGAGTAATGGCAATAGCAGTACGCATGCCATTTTCAGCATTGATGTTTTCATAAAGTGGAAGTTTAAATAAAAAATGAAAAAAGGGTCTAACAGTCCGGGTTCAACGTTTGGGTCTTCATACCACTATAAAAATAAAAAGAGTAGCGCAATCGCTACTCCTCTTATTTTATCTTTTATGCATGTTATTTTACCAGAACACGGTATACAGCGCAGTGAGGATACCGCAGATGATCACGGAACCCACTACAAAACCCGGTGATACCCGGAACATGGAAGTATCGATCTCAATTTCCTCACCTGTTGGTGCTGTTTTAGGTTTAGACAAACTGATCACGATCATGATGGCTACAATGAGCACGAAAGTGATCGACATCCTGTCCAGGAAAGGATAATCAGGGAAGGCGCCATTCGTCCATACCGGTAAGAACTTCAATATGGTAGAAATAGGAATGGTGAGCAATGTACCCGTGAGTGCTGCTGCTGCCGTAGTGCGTTTCCAGAAGAAGCCCATCAGGAAGATGGCCAGCACACCCGGGGAGATAAAGCCTACATATTCCTGGATGAACTGGTATGCCTGGTCCAGCGATTTCAGGGCAGGTGTTACCAGGGCTGCGAGTAACATGGCAATGACCACTGCCCATTTTCCTACGATCACCAATTGTTTTTCTGTAGCGCTCTTATTGAAGAACTTCTTATAGATATCCAGTGAAAAGATAGTGGAGATACTATTGGCCTTACCTGCCAGCGAAGCTACGATAGCTGCTGTGAGGGCTGCGAATGCCACACCTTTGAGGCCGGCCGGCAATAAGTTCATCAGAGTAGGATATGCCTGGTCCGGTTTTAACACACCGGCTGCATTTTTCATTTCTTCCTGGAACATGCCGTTCTTATGCAACACATACATCACGATGCCCGGTAATACGGCGATCACCGGCACCAGTAATTTCAGGAAGGCTGCAAACAATATTCCTTTCCTGGCGGTTTTAAGATCAGCTCCCAGCGCGCGTTGTGTGATGTACTGATTACATCCCCAATAGGCCAGGTTATTGATCCACATCCCTCCTATCAATACAGATAAACCGGGAAGGTCTTTATAATAAGCGTTCGACTTATCAAAGATCATATGAAAATGAGTAGGCGCCTCTTTGCGGAGCACCCCCAGTCCTTTCCAGATATCACCATCGTACCCAAACTTGTCTGCCAGCAGGGATAATGCGAGGTAAGTAGTGATCAATCCACCCACGATCAATACCAGCACCTGTACCACATCTGTATACCCGATCACTTTCATACCGCCCAGCGTTACCACCAGCGCAAAGATGCACAGGCCTGCAATACACCATTCAAAACTAATGGGTGTGATAGAAGTGATGGCCAGCGCGCCGAGGTAGATAATGGAAGTAAGGTTTACAAACACATACACCAGTAACCAGAACACGGCCATGATGGTACTTACCTTATCGTTGTACCGCCTTGAGAGGAATTGCGGCATGGTGTAGATCTTGTTCTTCAGGTAAAGCGGAATGAAGAACACGGCTACGATGATCAAAGTGGCGGCGGCCATCCATTCATATGTAGAGATAGCCAGGCCCAATGCAAAACCGGAACCGGACATACCGATGAAATGTTCCGCAGAGATATTAGATGCAATCAGCGATGCGCCGATCGCCCACCAGGTAAGCGAACCTTCCGCCAGGAAAAATTCCTTTGCGCTGGTGGAAGTTGCTTTCTTACGATGGTAGATATAATAACCATAACCGGCTATGGCAACAAAATAGATGAAGAATACAATGTAGTCAGCAAGCTGTAGTTTATTCATGTGGTGGAATTAGATTTTGAGGAACCATCGTTTGCGATACAGGAAATAAAGCGCTGCTAATTCAATGGCCAGTACGCCGCACCACAACCACACCTCATGAAATGCTTCGGGCGTAAACTTTATCAATCCTCCAAACAGGTACTGGGAAGTATGTTTGAAATTAACAATGCCATGCGATGCCATGTAGATAAGGATGGCATTGGTGCCGATCCACACGAAGGGCATACTCCATTTCTTCCAGCCTGCGGCGTCTATTACAAGGTAGAAGAAGGATAACAACAGCAGGCTCCAGCCGGCGGTAACCAATACGAAAGAGCTGGTCCAGATATGTTTATTGAGCGGGAAGATAAGCCCCCAGGCATAGCCCAGTATTAAAGACACTACGCCGGCCAGGGCCAGGTAACTGCCTTTCTTCGTCCGGCTCCACTCGCAGGACTTCAGGAAATCCCCGGTGAGTACACCCAGCAGGGCGCTGCCTATGGCAGGAACAGTAGAGAACAGCCCTTCCGGGTCAAATACTTCGCGGTAAAGATGGCCGGGCAGGAAGAGGCGGTCGAAATAACCGGCGAAGTTCCCTTCCGGCGTTAAAACACCGGCTCCAAAACCGGGTACCGGGATCAGCATCATGGCCGCCCAGTAACCGATCAGGAGGATCCCTACCCAAATGATGCGCATGCGTAATGAGCAATTCAGGTAGATCAGGGCCGCAAAAAAGCAGGACAAGCCGATGCGGCCCAATACGCTGGCAAAACGGGTGTTCTCATATCCTTCCCAATGCAGCAGGCCGTTCACAACCATGCCCAATACAATGAGGATAAGGGTACGCCGTACCAGCGAGCTGTATATCTTCTTTTTGCCGACCACGGCCGCTTTTGCATAGGCAAAAGGCATGGATACCCCGGCAATAAAAATAAAAAGCGGGAAAATGAGGTCATAGAACGTGAAGCCGTTCCATTCGGAATGATGCAGCTGAACAGCCATCGTTTCCAGTACAGGGTGATGTGTGGCCTTAGCAAGCTGGGTGAAGATCTCCTCCCCGCTAATGATCCAGAACATATCAAAACCCCTTAATGCATCCAGTGATTGCAGGCGGGACGATACATCCCCTGCCGGCATAGTGTTAGGTAAGCCCCCGGTATTAATCATCGTATAATTTCCCGATTTTTTCTGATACCCGCAATAATCAGTGGTGTTATTTATTAGTTAGCGAGCGGTACAGGTATAGGTAAAGTTATACTGCCGGATCCAGGACCCGGCAGTAGTATATTAGAATTTCAGTGTTTTTGGCAGGTATTTAGCCACCAGGTCCTCATAATAAGGCCGCAGCTCTTTCCAATCCGGCGGAACCGGGTTCTTGGAATAGAGGTCGTAAGGGTTGAACAGTTTCACCCATTTCAGCATTTCGCGGTCGTGATCATCCAGCAACTGCTCATAATCCCCTTCCCGGTGCCAGGAGTAAAAGGAGTGATAACGCAGCATATACAGGCCGGATTCCGGCAGGCTGTCCTTCATCATCTGGTACACATATTCATCATGGCCCCAGGACATATGCACGTTGCGGAGACCGCATCCTTTCTTATATATACCTGTAGGCGTCTGGTATTCCGGGTTATTGAAATCCGGGTTGTTCTTAAAGAACTCAGGGTATACGATCTTATCTGAGTAGGCACAGCCTACGGGGAAGGTATCCCCCACTACTGCCCACTGCGGTTCGCCGAAGAGGCAGAGGGTTTTACCCATGTCGTGCATGAGCCCTACCAGCACCATCCAATCCGGGTGACCATCCCTGCGGATAGCCTCTGCTGTTTGCAGCAGGTGCTGGAACTGGTCCAGGTCCGTATCCGGGTCAGAATCATCTACCAGCTGGTTAAGGAAGTCAAATGCCTCCCAGATGGGCATCTCTTTTTTATTGAAACGCAGGTAATCTGCTCTTTTTTCCTGTACAAAATCATACGTTTGATAAGTATGGTTCAGCCGGTAGAATTCCCTTACCGTATCCCTTTCAGGCGCCTCGTAATTGCGGTATGCTTCTGTGGATTTGGAGGTAGCAATAGCTTCAGGATCAGGATAACGCTCAAGAACGGCATCTTCCCATTCATCAAGGCTTCCCAGAGGGTTAATTTCTTTTTCGGTGAACTTTTGTGTGGTACTCATAGGAGCATCAGTTTACTGTGAGAAAATTGTGGAATGTTTCCCTAATTTCGACGTTTTTCCCAAGATTCTTTGCATAATAGTGTAGCTTTATTTACGAAACCGGTTTCGAAAATGAAGAATGTTACCATCAGAGCGTTAGCTAAGGAATTGAACTTATCCGTTTCCACTATTTCCAAGGCATTGCGGGACAGTTATGAGATCAGCGAAGAAACCAAACAACGGGTGCTGGAAGTAGCCAACCGGCTGAGTTATACACCCAATCCTTATGCCAGCAGCCTGCGCGGCAAAAAAAGCAAAAACATTGCTGTAGTGATCCCCGAGATCGCGGATAGTTTTTTTGCGATCGCTATTAATGGTATTGAAGCGGTGGTGAAAGAAAAAGGTTATCACGTACTGATCTGCCTTACGCATGAAAGCTTTGAAAATGAAAAAGCCATACTCCGGGAATTTGGCAGTGGCCGTGTAGATGGGGTACTGATGTCCGTTTCCAGCGAAACCACCTCCTGCGAGCATATCTGTGATCTGATGGACAAAGAGGTGCCGGTGGTATTCTTTGACCGTGTGCTGGATGAAGTGGATACAGATAAGATCGTAACGAATGATTTTGAAAGTGGTTACGCCGCTACCCGGCACCTGGTAGAAAAGGGATGTAAAAAGATTGCCTATCTCGGCATCTCCAAAAGCCTTGCCATCAGCAACAACCGTATGGAAGGTTATAAAAAGGCATTGGCGGACCACCACATCCCCTTTGAAGCAAGTGATATTGTACTTTGCACCAATGACCCTGCTTATAATATCGAGATCGTAAAAGAACTGCTGCAGCGAAAGAAAAGACCGGATGGAATTGTGGCATCTGTGGAGAAGCTTACCACCACCGTGTACCTGGCCTGTAATGAATTGCAACTGGTCATTCCGCAGCAGCTGCGTATCGTTTGTTTTTCCAATCTTGAAATTGCTACCATCCTCCACCCCTCTCTTACTACTATAACACAGCCTGCATTTGAGATGGGTAAGTCTGCCGCAACAGTATTACTGAAAGCATTGGACAAGAAGAATAACGGCCAGCCTAAAAAACAGCTGGTTATCCCTTCTACATTGATCATCAGAGGCTCCAGCAGTATATGAAACTTATCAGAACAACATCAGAAAACCCGGATTTCGTAGCGCTTGTACGCGAGCTGGATCAATACCTTGCAGGTGTGAACGGCGAAGCACATGGCTTCTTTGCGCAATTCAACAAAATAGATATGCTGAAGCATACCGTGGTAGCATATATTGATGATATCCCGGTAGGCTGCGGCGCATTCAAAGCCTTTGATACCACTGCTGCAGAGATCAAGCGGATGTTTGTACAGCCTGCCTTTCGCGGGAAAGGAATTGCCAGTGCCATCCTCAAAGAACTGGAAACCTGGGCGGCTGAAGAAGGCTTCACTGCCTGCATGCTCGAAACCGGCAGCCATATGCCGGATGCAGTGGCGCTTTATGCCGCCAGGGGCTACAACGTTACCGCTAAATACGGCCAGTATGTGGATTCTGAGCTGAGTGTATGCATGCGGAAAGATGTCTGAAGGTCCCTTGTCGCATTAAACCCTTTCTTTGTCGGAATCTCCCCCCGGCGCTCTTCCCGTGGCGTTGTAAGTTTGTATTGCAAAACAACGAATCATGGAAAATAAAACACCTATCACAGTAGAAGCAACCATTCAGGCCCCGGTTGAAAAAGTATGGAAATACTGGAGCGAGCCTGCACATATTATGAACTGGTGCAGCGCCTCAGACGACTGGCATGCTCCTGCCGCAACAAACGACCTGCGTTCGGGCGGAAAGTTCTCCACCACCATGGCTGCAAAAGATGGCAGTTTCAGTTTTGATTTTGCAGGCGTTTATGACCAGGTAAAAGATCAGCAATACATCTCCTATACAATGGGTGATGGCAGAACGGTAAAGATCACTTTCAGCGGTGAAGGCAATGCTACAAAGGTTGTGGAAACATTTGACCCGGAAGAAGTGAATACAAGGGAATTACAACAAGGCGGCTGGCAGGCAATCCTGAACAACTTCAAGAAATATACAGAAGGGAACTAAGGTTTTCTCTTTTCAGGGGGCAGCATATCAAAGATATGCTGCCCTTTTGCCTGCAAACCCTTTACCACAGGCACTTGTAGATTTTTCTTTATCTCCAAGCAAAAAAGTTTTTTTTAAATACATTTCGTTTTATACTTTTGCCGCGGAGGAATGGCAGAGCGGTCGATTGCGGCAGTCTTGAAAACTGTTGACTGTAACAGGTCCGGGGGTTCGAATCCCTCTTCCTCCGCTGACAAAACAAGATGAACTCACAGGCTAAGCTTGTGGGTTTTTTGTTTTTTAGGAATACCCTTTCTCATAATTCTATTTATATTTATGGAGATTCCACTGAATGCAATACCAATCATATACTGACCATCAGTTATTAGACATGTTAAGGTTGGGAGATAAAGCTGCACTGAACGAAATATACACCAGATACCAGGGCATCCTTTACAGTCACGCCTTTAGACGCTTTCCCGACCGGGAGGAAGTGCGTGATGTAGTGCAGGATATATTTATCAATCTCTGGAATAACCGCGCACACCTCCAGGTTGGCACCAGCCTCGCCGCCTATCTCTATACATCGGTACGGAACCGCCTGCTCAATATTATCCGCCATCAGAAAGTACAGGACGCTTACGTTCATTCCCTGCAGAATTTTATCGACAAAGGAGAAAACATCACGGATGAAAAGCTCCGGGAAAAGGAACTGATCCGCCTTGTTGAACAGGAAGTGGCGGCACTGCCGGCGCAAATGCGCCTTATCTTTGAAATGAGCCGCCAGCTTAACATGAGCCACCAGCAAATAGCCGAAGAATTGAACCTGAGCCCTCTTACGGTGCGGACCCAGGTCAGGAACGCATTGCGGATCCTTAAGGTGCGGCTGGGTCCCCGGACCTTTAGTATTTTCTTCTGATTTTTTTTAAATCATCTACCCCCTTGCCCTTTATTGCGTGTCATATACGTATACAGGGGGAAATAATCCCCATTCCACGATGAAGAACGCCAAAGAACTGCTTGATAAATATCTTTCCGGAGAGGCTACCAGCGAAGAAAAAGCGCTGGTTGAATCCTGGTATCTGCAAGAGGGCCTCCCTCCCTCTGATCTTTCGCAACAACAACTTCAGGAAGAATACGACATGGGCCTGAAAGCGCTGCAGGCACAGCTTACACCTGTAAGGCGCATCTGGCCGCGTTGGGCAGCCGCCGCAGCGGTATTATTATGTGTGGGCACCGCCGTCTTTTATATGACTCCCGCTAAGCAGCATGTGCAGCCAGCCGTAACGGTAAATGTAACGGAAGCGGATATACCAGCCGGCAGCAACAAAGCCGTGCTGACCCTTTCCAATGGGAAAAAGATCAGCCTCACAGACGCCGCGCCGGGTAGCCTTGCCCGTGAGTATGGCGTATCCGCAGAAAAAACAGCAGATGGTGAACTGGTGTACAACGCCAACGGTTCCGCCAACGCGCAGGAATATCATACTATTACCACGCCTGCCGGTGGTCAGTACCAGGTTACCTTGCCTGATGGCAGCCATGTTTGGCTGAACGCCGCATCCAGCCTGCGTTACCCTGTGAAGTTCGGGCAACAGGAACGGCTGGTGGAATTAAGCGGTGAGGCCTATTTTGAGGTAAATAAACAAACCGGCGGGCGCCCCTTCATTGTGCAAACCGGTGGCCAGCAGGTGCAGGTATTGGGTACACATTTTAATATCAGCGGGTATGCGAATGATGCTGCTATTAAAACCACCCTGCTGGAAGGATCTGTGCGAGTACGGAACACCCCGGGCAATACTGTACTGCTGAAACCGGGGCAAATGGCGGTCAACAACCAAACACAGGGCCCCATACGTGTAACGGCGGCGGATGTGGAAGATGTAATGGCCTGGAAGAACGGATTATTCATTTTTAATAATGAGCATATCAGGGACATTATGACCAAACTGGCACGCTGGTACGATATTGATGTGCAATATGAGGGAGATATGTCTGGCGTGGCCTTCCAGGGGAACTACCAACGCTCAAGGAGCCTCGTGAACCTGCTCAAAACAATTGAACAAACCAATAGCATCCGCTTTAAAATTGAAGGAAGGCGGGTTACTGTGATCAAACAATAAACTTTTTTTAATTGACGAACAACCGTTCATACTGCAACTAATGCAGGATGCGGAACCGTATTGTAAAAATTCCCGCGTGTTATGAAATGTAGATTTACTTTTTTCCTGATCGCCTTTCTGCTGGCCGGCGCTCCGGGCTTCTCACAACAAGTCAGCATCCACGTGAAAGACGCTTCTATCAAGGAAGTATTTTCCAGGCTTACGGAACAAACCGGCCTGAACTTTATGGCCGATGCCCTCCTGATGAAAAACCTGAAACCGCTCAACCTGCAGTTCAGTAACACACCGCTGAACGAAGTATTGCAGAAATGTTTCAGCGGCGAAGAGGTGGACATCCTTGTGAACCAGAACTACAAAACAGTAGTGATACGGAAGAAGGCACCAGCCGCTAAAGCAGGCAGGCAGCAAAAACAGGTTACCGGTAAGATCACCAATAGCACAAATGAACCGCTGCCAGGTGTAAGCATCCGTGCGAAAAATACGGTTACCGCTACGGTATCTGATACCGCAGGCATGTTCAGCATTGCCGTTCCGGAAAACGATGCCACGCTCACTTTTTCCTTCATCGGGTTTACAACTAAGGAGGTAGCGGTAAAAGAGGGATCGGATATAAACGTAGTGCTGGAAGATCAGCAAAAGGCATTGGGAGAAGTAGTGGTGATCGGTTATGGCGAGCAAAGCAGTAAAAAAGTGACCACTGCTATTTCACGGATCGGCGGAAGCGCTATCGCCAAACAGCCCGTTGCAACGCCAGGTGAAGCCCTCGCAGCACTTGCGCCGGGCATACAGGTGCAATCAGCACGGGGAGGTTATCCCGGCGAAGCACCTACTATCCGGATCAGGGGTGTTGGTTCCCTCGGCACCAGCAGTGATCCGTTATACGTGGTGGATGGTTATCCCTTACAGGAATCCACGCAATTTGACCTGATCAATCCGGCCGATATCGAATCCATAGAACTGTTGAAAGATGCGGCCTCCGCAGCCATTTATGGCTCCAGGGCAGCTAATGGTGTAGTGATCGTCACTACAAAAAGAGGTAAAGCAGGCAAGGCAAGTTTTAATGTATCTGCATATAGCGGTATGCAACAGATCGCCAAAAAAGTAGATCTGCTGAACCGGGATGAATATATCGATTATGCCAAGTTCACGGCGCGCCTGCGTAATGTAACATATCCTGCGGTGTTTGATACCAACCCGGATAGTTTGCCGGATGTGGACTGGCAGGATGTGATCTTCCGGCAGGCCCCTATCGCCGACTTCCAGATGTCCGCAAGAGGTGGCTCTGAAAAAGCCCGGTATTCCGTGTCTGGCGGATACTTCAGCCAGGATGGCACCATGCGCGGCACTTCCTACAAACGGTATAACCTTCGTTTTAATATGGATGCGGACCTTCATCCTAAATTAAAGATCGGTATCTCCATGGCGCCTTCTTTCTCCGATCAGTACCGGCAGCCGGCAGGTGGACAGTTCAGCGAGGCTTCTGCCAGCGAAACAGTCGGTGGGCGCACTTTACCAAGCCCTATCCACTCCGCGGTATTAATGCCCCCCATAGTGCCTGTATATGCAGCAGATGGGGATTATGCACAGGGATACAGAGGTTTGAAAAATTCCGCGAACGGCGTGTTCTTCCAGGCGAGCCTCTATAACCCGCTGGGTGTGCTGGAACAATACCGCAACAGGGTAAAAGAATACCGCCTGCTGGGGAACAGCTTCCTGGAATACGAACCCTTGAAACGACTGAAGCTGAAAACCTCCCTCGGCGCTACCCTCAACATCAATGATCAGAATGCTTATATACCAGCTACACTGGCCAATAACAGCGCGCCGGCGGCCAGCCGCTCCAACCCTGTGATCGCGCAGATCTATGCAATGGAAAACCAGTCCACCGTGGTAGACTGGCTCTGGGAGAACACACTTACCTATTCAGGCAGCATTGCAGAAGCACATCATTTTAATGCGCTTTTGCTTTACTCGCTGCAAAAATACCAGGCTAAATCCACCGGTGCCACAGGCCGTTCCGGTACGTATACAAGCGCATTACTCGAAAATCCGCTAGCTTCGTCGGACCTTGTAGGCTCGCTGGCTTACAGTCAGAACTCCTTCCTGTCATTCGGCGGCCGCCTCAATTATGATTATAAGAATAAATACCTGCTGTCCGCCGCACTTCGCCGCGATGGTTCTTCCCGCTTTGGGCCCAACAACCGTTTTGCATCTTTTCCCTCGGTATCTGCGGCATGGCGCATCAGCGAAGAACCATTCATGCAAGCCATCAGCCCGGTGTTGAACGAAGTAAAAATACGCGCCAGCTATGGCGAAACCGGTAATGCCAGCATTGGTGATTTTACCTGGGCCAACAACATTGTACCACGCGATTATGGTTTTGGTAACCAACGTACTTACGGCAGCGCACAATCCGGCTTTGCTAATTATGATCTCACCTGGGAAAAGAACCGGCAAACAGACATTGGGCTGGAGCTGGGTTTCCTCGATGATAAATACAGTATCACCCTCGATTATTACACCCGCGAAACAGAAGGTATGCTTTTCCAGAAAGACCTGCCCGCCATTATCGGGTATGCAGCTTTCTATCGCACCAACCTGGGCAAATTGCGCAACCAGGGTGTAGAACTGAATGCAAAAGCCAATCTCAATCTTGGCCCCGTTAAATGGGTGCTGGAAGGGAACATATCAGCCAACCGTACAAAGGTACTCAGCCTGGGCGGCCCCTCTTCCCTCCCTCCGGATGCGGCCATCTTTGGATGGGATAACGTATTCCAGGTAAGAACAGGTGATCCGCTGGGGCTGATGTATGGTTATGAGGTGGCAGGTATTTTCCGCACAGCGCAGGACCTCCAGGCGCATCCTCAATGGGTGACCGGTAATAAAGTAGGGGACTGGATCATCAAAGATCAGAACAACGATAAAAAAATTGACGAGAACGACCGCGCTGTACTGGGCCACGGTTTCCCGGATTTTCTCTATGGCCTCAACAGCACCTGGCAATACCGGAACATAGATCTTTCTATCCTGGTGCAGGGTGTACAGGGCGTTGATGTGATCAATGGTAATGTGCGTCATCAGTTCGGCATCCACAATGTGAATACCAGCCCTGAGTATTACAATAACATCTTCGACCCGCAGCAACCGGAGAAAAATGCAGAATACCCCGCGCCACTGGCCTCCGGTGTAACGCCGCTCAATAATCTTACGAACAAAGCAGTGTCTGATGCCTCTTTTCTAAGACTTCGTAATGTAACACTCGGTTATACATTACCACAAGCTGCGTTGCGAAAAATAAAAGTACAGGCACTCCGCTTTTACGTTACTGCACAAAACCTGTTCACCATCACCCGGTATAACTGGTACAATCCTGAAACCAGTGTCACCGGCGATTCCGTGTACAGGCCCGGGGTAGACCAGGGCACCTACCCTGCTAACCGTGTGTTCATTGCCGGCCTTCACCTTGGTTTTTAACCTGAAAAATGTACAACATGCATCCTGGAAAATACATCACCATCCTGTTGGTTTCATGCGCAGTTACGGGCTGCAGCAGCTTTGTAGACATCACACCGCAACATGTGATCCCTGTAGGGAATTACTATAAAACAGAAGCGGACATACGCGCCACACTTACCGGCGCTTACGGTAGCCTCCGCGATATTTACAATGGTTACTGGATCCATTTTGAACTTCCCTCAGATAATACGCAGGTGTTCACAGAAAACGAAGGCAGCTATGGAGAATTCGACTGGCTGACCTTCCGCTCCACCGGCGGTGTATCAGGCCCCTGGAACCAGGCATACAGAACCATTGCTTCTGCTAATATCATCCTCGACCGTATTGATGGCATCACTATCACCGATGAATTGAAGAAACAATATACCGGTGAGGCAAAGTTCTTACGAGCGCTCATGTACTTTAACCTGGTACGCCTCTTTGGTAATGTGCCGCTGGTGCTGAAAGAACTGCTTACAGAAGAAGAAGCCTATACCTATCGCCGTACTCCTGCTGAGGAAGTATATGCACAAATAGAGAAAGACCTGCTGGACGCCATAGCCATGCTGCCGCCGAAGTTCACCGGTGCCAATGTGGGCCGTACTACCAGCGGGGCTGCAAGGTCGCTGCTGGGTAAAGCATATTTGCAGCAAAAGAAATGGGAACTGGCAGAAAGCACTTTATCCGAAGTGATCAATGCCTACACTTTTGAACCGGACCTTACCAAACTGTTCGGCCCTGCTAACGACAACAATTCCGAAGTGATCTTTTCCGTGCAATATGTAGCAGGTGGCATTGGGTTAGGTAATTCCTTTGCGCATGCCTTTGCACCACAGAAATCCGGCACCTCTGTTGTATCGCTGGGCGCATTCAGTAACAATATGGGTACGCAGGACCTGTATGATGCTTTTGAAGCCGGCGACCTGCGTAAAACCGCCTATATCGGCGTGTTTAAAGATGGCACCAATCCTAAGATCTATTACTGGTCTAAAAAGTTCGTGAACAATGTATCCGTGCTGAATGATGGTGGTAACGACTGGCCTGTGATCCGTTATGCAGACGTATTGCTGATGTATGCGGAAGCGCTTAACCAGAATAACAAAACGGAAGAGGCGCTGACCTTTATCAGTAAAACCCGTGTAAGGGCCAAGCTAACGGCGCTTACAGGGCTTTCAAAAGCAGATACGCAGCTGGCGCTCGAAAAGGAAAGAAGGCTGGAACTCTGTTACGAAGGCCACCGCTGGCACGACCTCATCCGTTGGGGCAAGGAAGTGAGTACCATGGAAGCCTTCCAGGCAAAGTACGGCCCCATTGATCCGCGCCTTTCCAATATGAGCATCACGGCAGACAGGAAGCTGATGCCTGTTCCTTTCAGGGAGATCAACCTCAACCCTTTACTATTACCGCAAAATTCCGGCTACTAACACATGAAAAAGATATTGACATTCCTGCTGATCTGTGCACTTTTTATAGCCTGGAAACCAGCCGATGATTATGATGTAATTGTATACGGCGGAACACCGGCGGGTATTACAGCAGCCATCGCTGCCGCCAGGGAAGGCCGTACCGTATTACTGGTAGAACCTTTGCCGCTGGTGGGTGGCATGATGAGTGGCGGTCTTAGTTTCAGTGACTCTAACCAGATGCTGCGCGAAACGCTCCTCGGGTTGTTTGAAGAATTTCACCGGCGGGTAGAGGCGTATTATACATCCCGCGGCATTACACTACCCTACCGTGTAGCCGAGAAAGATACCAAACACTGGACCTACGAGCCACATGTGGCCGAACAGGTGTTCAATGAGATGCTGAAAGAAGCGGGTGTGCAGGTAGTGCTGAACGAAACATTGAAGCAGGCTGGCATGTCCGGCACACGCATTACAAGTCTCCGCATGTGGTCCGGCCGCAGGTATTCCGGTAAAATGTTCATAGATGCCAGTTATGAAGGGGACCTGATGGCAGCGGCCGGCGTACGGTTCCGCGTGGGCAGGGAAAGCCGTGCGGAGCTGGGTGAATCTTTTGCCGGTGCAGTATACCAGAAGAAGGCGGTAGCTGCTGCCTCCATGAAGGCGGGCAAACCACTTCCCCTCATTTCAGGCACTACGGTAACGCCGGAAGGAGCAGGTGATAACAGGATCATGACCTATAGCTTCCGGCTCTGCCTGTCTGAAGACTCAGCGAACCGCGTGCCTTTCACCAGGCCCGCAGATTATGATGAAAAACGTTACGAACTGTTCCGGCGCTTTTATAAAGCCATGCCGAAGACAGGGATCCCTTTCGATATGTATCCCATTCCAGGCAACAAACTCGATGGCAATAACGGCATCGGCGGCCAGCTTTCGCTGGGGCTGGTTGGAGAGAACTGGCAGTATCCCACCGCTTCCCGCAAACAACGCAAGGCCATCTGGGCAAAGCACAGGAGTTACACAGAAGGTTTGCTTTATTTTCTGATGACCGATACCGCCGTGCCGGAGAACGTTCGCAACCGCATGCAGCAAATGGGTTATGCCAAAGATGAGTTTACCGCTTACGGCCACTTTCCACCGGTGCTGTATGTGCGGGAAGCAAGGCGTATGGTGGGGGAATATTTTCTCACACAGGCAGATATCCTGGAGCATGGTGAAAAGCCGGATGCCATTGCCGTAGCATCGTTCCCGATAGACTCGCACGATTGCCAGCGTATTGCCACACCCGGTGGCGGATTCATTAACGAAGGCACTATATTTCCGGCTAAGACCCGTATTGAAGGCCGCGGTATCCCTTACCAGGTACCCTACCGCAGCATTGTTCCTAAAGCAGCAGAATGTGTGAACCTGCTGGTACCGGTATGCATTTCCGCTTCGCATGTGGCCTTTAGTTCCATCAGGGTAGAACCGGCATGGATGGTACTGGGAGAAAGCGCAGGCATTGCCGCAGCAGTGGCATTGGAAAGCGGAACACCTGTACAGCAAGTGAACTATTCCATACTGGCGGATCGCCTGAAAGCGAAGGGCCAGGTTTTATCATACCAAAAATAACAAGCATGAAAAAAATCCCTTTCATCGCTATCATACTGATAGCGTGGCTTTCGTCGTGCCAAAAAATGGCGGATGTGATGCCTCTCAGCGCGGGAGACACGCTAAATAACATCCCTTATTTATCCATGTTGCAATTGCGAAGCGGCGCAGCAGATAACCGCGATGTTGTTTTTATTACTGCCGATCAGCAATCAGGTTCCTTTCAGTACGACCCTAACGACACCACCACCCCGGACGACAGCGCCATGACGCTCGTTAGCGGCAGCAGGCGCTACAAACGTATTGCCACCTACGTTACATTGGAAATGTTCGGAGCCACCGGCGACTATGATTATGTAGCCCAAACCGGTACAAACAACACCTACAAGATACAGAAGGCACTCAACTACTGTTCTGTGAACGGCACAGAAATAAAACTGCTGGCTGGTAAAAAATACCTGACGGGTACGCTGTACCTGTATAAGGACAGTGTTAAAAATCCTTTGTATGCCGCACGGCCGGGGCGCGTTAAAATTACCGGTCAGGCCGGGGGTATCGCCACAGGCAGCCTGGAGCCACAGGGCGCTGCATTTGTACATCTGAAAAATGATACGGGCAGGCTCATCGAATGCATCGGCAGTTTCTCCATTTCGGCCCCGGCCAGTATGGGCGGACAGATCTTATTCGAGAACATGAACTTTGTAGGCGGCAACAAAACAAAGGACGTGGTTTATTTTGAAGCCTGCCAGGGGCAGATCAGTATGAACAATTATACCGTACAGATCAACAACCCCGCAGGCAACGGCATCACGGAAGTGACCACCTGGGAAACAGAGCACCACAACGGGCTTATTCGCGGTCAGGCCGCAGGTACCGGCAGCTGGACGGGCATTGGCCTGAACATTAAATCCAATGAGTCAGACGGGCAGGTGAACATGAAAATATACAGCAATGTGAACGTGTACAAATGTGGCTACGGCATCCGGATAGGCAGGCGGGGCGCTACTTACGGCACCATCGGGCCGCTTAACTTCATCGGTGGCCAGGTGAGCCTTTCCGATCAGCATAATATGTGGCTGGATGGTGGCGCATACAACCTGGTGTCTACCGGTCAGCAATTCGAAGGTTCCCGCCTCAATGCCATACTCATTGATTCCGATGGTGCAAACGACCTGCCGAGGAATATCAAGTTCATCAACACCTATTTTACCGGCGGTGGAAGAATAGAGGACGACAGCTACAATACTTTCGCTGTGCATGTGAAAGATGGTGTGGGTGTGGAGTTTGACAGTCCTTTGTTCAATAACCTTGGCTGCGGTATTGTATTCAACAGGGCGCTCACACAGGGCCTGGTGATACGCCGGCCTATTGTAAGAACGGTAAGGCCTTACGGCACTACTAACGGTATTTTCATTGATGCGTATGGCACCAATGTATCCAGCAACCGCCTGACATTGGAAGACCCTGTGTTCAACCAGGCGCCGGCCACCTATATCACCGATGCGGCCCTGCAGGCATTCCTCACTACAGCAGCGGGCGGACGTTTATCCGTTAACAATAACGCGGCTGTTGTTTCCTGCTCTATGGGCGGCGGTACTTTGCAGGCTGCACAGATCCTCAACTTCAACAACTCAGTGGCCACCACCGTTACTAACATAACCGGCGGGCAGCTGTACCGTGAGCTGTTGCTCACCTTCAGTAACTCGTTGACTAAGATCGCGCACAATTCCAATATCTTTTTATCGGACGGGCTGGAGTTTTCACCTACTTCGCGCTCTACACTTAAGCTGATATGGATGGGCAGTTATTGGATAGAAGTTTCAAGGAGCTGATATAAAAAGGGCTATTCGTATATTGAATAGCCCTTACTAAACGCCTCTATTTTGTAAGAAAACGCCCCTCCTTTCATCATTATTGTGCAGCAAAAAATATAGTGGAGAAACCGTGTTTGGATGCCCCATACCCCCTACTTTTGGGCACATGAACACATACATACTTAGTTTTCAGGAGATCGGCAGATCAAAGCTGATGATTGCCGGCGGTAAAGGCGCTAACCTGGGTGAATTATCAGGGATCAGTGAGATACGGGTGCCGGATGGGTTTTGTGTTACCACTGAAGCGTATAAAAAAATAACCAGCGAGCTTAGCAGCCTGCTGGATGAATTAACACCTCTCAAAGCAGAAGAACGGGAAAAGGTCCGGGCAATCAGTGCAAAGATCCGTACTGCTATCGAAGCCATTCCCATTCCTGAGGATATAGCAGAGGAGATCAGCGGCTGTATCATAGAAAAAGAAGCCTATGCCGTGCGTTCCAGCGCTACGGCAGAAGACCTGCCCGCAGCCTCCTTTGCAGGCCAGCAGGATACATACCTGAACATTATCGGAAAGGAGGCTATCCTGCAGCATATCAGTAAATGCTGGGCATCCCTGTTTACCGAGCGTGCAGTGACCTATCGTATCCAAAACGGCTTTGATCATCATAAGGTCTATCTGTCTGTAGTTGTGCAGAAGATGGTATTCCCGCAGGCAGCGGGTATTCTGTTCACTGCCGATCCTATCACTGGCAACAGGAAAGTATTATCCATAGATGCCAGCTTCGGGCTTGGTGAGGCATTGGTTTCCGGCCTGGTGAATGCTGATCATTACAAAGTACGTAATGGTGAGATCACCGATAAGAAAGTATCTACCAAAAAACTGGCTATCTATGCCGTAAAAGGCGGTGGTACAAAGGAACAGGAGATAAGGCCCGAACAGCAGCATATGCAGGCACTCACAGATGAGCAGATCTTACAGCTTGCAGAGACGGGCAGAAAAATAGCAGCGCATTTCGGCAGTCCGCAGGACATTGAATGGTGTTTGGCAGATGATACATTTTACATTGTTCAGAGCCGGCCCATCACTACTTTATATCCCATCCCCGAAGCGAATGACCAGGAAAATCATGTTTATGTATCTGTGGGGCATAATCAAATGATGACCGATGCGATGAAGCCATTAGGGCTGTCCTTTTTCCTGATATGGACACCTGCACCCATGCGCACAGCCGGTGGAAGATTGTTTGTGGATATCACCCAAATGCTGACCTCAGCTACCGGCAGGGACACGATCTTACATCATACCCTTGGGAAATCCGATCCGCTTACCAAAGATGCACTGACAACTATCATAGAGCGGGACTTTATAAAATTATTACCGGAAACAGGCGATGGTAAGATGCCGTTTGCTGCTTTACCACCACAACTCGAAAACGATCCCTCTATCGTTCATGACCTGATCAGGCGTAGCGAGGAATCAGTACAAACGTTAAAACAAAATATTATCACGAAATCAGGACCAGAGCTATTTCATTTTATCCTGGAAGATATCCGTTTACTAAAACTCAATGCTGACAAGCAAAGCATAGGGGTGATCATGACTGCCATGAACGCTTCCGCATGGATCAATGAAAAAATGAATGCGTGGCTGGGTGAGAAAAACGCAGCAGACACCCTTGCTCAATCCGCGCCAAACAACGTTACGTCTGAAATGGGGCTGGCCTTAATGGATGTAGCAGATGTGATCCGCCCCTACCCCGCCGTAATTGACTATTTACAGCATGCGAATGATGATAACTTTTTAGATGAACTGGTTCAGTTTGAAGGAGGAAGGGAAACGCGGGAAGCGATCCATGCTTTCCTTAATAAGTACGGCATGCGTTGCGCCGGAGAGATCGACATCACCAAAACCCGCTGGAGTGAAAAACCCGCTATCCTTGTGCCCATGATCCTGAGTAATATCAAAAACTTCGAACGTGGTGCCAGCCAACAGAAGTTTGAACAGGGGCAGCAGGAAGCATTAAAAAAAGAACAGGAATTATTAGAGCGGCTGAAGCAATTACCGGATGGTGAACAAAAAGCCGCAGAAACAAAACAAAAGATAGACCAGATCAGGAATTTCAGCGGTTACCGGGAATATCCAAAATATGGCATCGTTAGCCGTTACTTTGTTTACAAACAAGCTTTACTGAAAGAAGCTGAAAAACTTGTACAAGCCGGAGTGATCCATGAAAAGGAAGACATCTACTATCTCAGTTTTGAAGAATTCCTCGAAGTTGTACGCTCCAACAGATCCGATCACCGGCTCATCAGCAAACGAAAGGAAGAATTCAAAATATTCGAAAAACTAAGCCCGCCACGTGTTATTACCTCTGAGGGTGAAATCATTACCGGCAGGTATAACCTGGAAAACCTGCCGGCCGGCGCTATTGCAGGCCTGGCCGTTTCCGCCGGCGTAATAGAGGGAAGGGCCCGTGTGATCTTAAACATGGAAGATGCGGACCTGGAAGATGGAGATATATTAGTCACCACATTTACTGACCCCAGCTGGACGCCTCTGTTCGTTTCCATCAAAGGCCTGATCACTGAAGTAGGCGGGCTGATGACCCATGGCGCAGTGATCTGCCGTGAATACGGCCTGCCGGCGGTTGTTGGCGTGGAGAATGCTACCAGGCTGATCAAAGACGGGCAAAGGATCCGCGTAAATGGGACCGATGGATATGTGGAAGTATTATAACCCGGGATGTTTGATCTGATTATGACGTTTTAAACAAACCGATTTGACGTTTTAAACAAAGCGACTCCGTGCTGCTGTCTGTAGTTTTGTCTTATAAAAATAAATAAGATGGAAACGAAAGACAATTACAACGGTGCAATGCAAATACCTGTCAGATCAGGATTTAACGCAAGCTCCACTACACATGATGTGATAAAAGGTGTGAACCTTACCGGTAAAACCATTATTGTTACAGGCGGTTACGCAGGCATAGGGCTGGAAACAGTGAAAGCTTTTGTATCCGTTGGTGCAAAAGTGATTGTGCCTGCACGTGATATTAATAAGGCTGCCAATAACCTCAAAGGCATTCCTAATGTAACAGTTGAGGCCATGGACCTTATGGATCCCGCTTCCATTGATGCTTTCGCAGCGAAGTTCCTTTCTGAACAAGGCCCCCTGCACATCCTTGTAAACAATGCAGGCATCATGTGGGTGCCGCTGCAACGTGATCAGCGCGGATACGAATCACAGCTTGCCACCAATCACTTAGGTCATTTTCAATTAACGGCAAAACTCTGGCCTGCATTGAAGAAAGCCAAAGGTGCGCGCGTGATCAATGTATCTTCATTTGGCCACCAGATGGCTCCCTTTAATTTTGATGATCCCAACTTTTTAAACAGGGAGTATGAAACATTGCAGGGATATGGCCAGTCTAAAACAGCCAATAATCTTTTTGCAGTGGAACTGGACCACCGCGGCAAAACTTTCGGTGTGCGGGCTTTTTCCCTGCACCCGGGATCAGTGAATGGTACTGACCTGGGGCGTGTTGCACCGATGAGCTTATTCCAGCAAATGGGTACCCACGATGCAAACGGGAATATATTCCCGGAGGTAGCCGCCACACTTAAAACCGTGGAGCAGGGAGCCGCCACTTCTGTATGGTGTGCTACCAGCAACCAGTTAAACGGGATCGGCGGAGTGTATTGTGAGAATGCGGATATAGCAGAACTGGATGAAGGGAATATTGAACATAACTATAGTGATCCTTCTTCTTTAAGAGGTGTAAAACCTTATGCGGTTGATAAAGCCAACGCGCAAAAGCTCTGGGCATTAAGTGAAGAGATGACCGGTATCCGATTCAGCCTATAAAGACAAATAGCCAGTTGTATTAACACAGCTGGCTATTTTTTGTAAATTCGATCAGATGGAATTCGAAACGAAATATATTACGCCTGATATCAAACTGTCTGAATTCAGCGGGAACATCTTCAGAACGGAAGTTGTGTTTGAGCATCATATGCTGGTGTGGTTCATTTCAGGTGAAACAAAGATCATACAGGCAGATGCTACCTATACTTTCAACGCGGGCGACATCTTCCTTATCCCCCGCAATCAGCTGGCTACGGTGATCAATTACCCGAAGAACGGGAAAGCTCATAAAGCGGTAGCCATGCATCTTACCAAAGAAAGGCTAAAGGATTTTTATGCCCGGCATACCAGCTCCGGCAAAATGCAGACCTTCCAGAAGGTCTACCGTTTCCGGAAGCATCCACTGCTGGAAAGCTGCCTGGCATCACTGATCCCGTACTTTGACCTGGGGGAAGACCTGCCGCCCAACATTGCCAGTATTAAAATAGAAGAAGCCATCAGCATCTTAAGGTCCATTGACAAAGGGGTGGATGGTTTGCTGGCAGACTTCGACGATCCGGGCAAAATAGACCTGAGTGACTTTATGGAACGTCATTATATGTTCAATATGACGATGGACAAGTTCGGATATCTTACCGGCCGCAGCCTGGCTACCTTCCGGCGGGATTTTAAAAAGACCTTTAACACCACGCCCCAAAAATGGCTCACGGAAAAACGATTAGGACTGGCGCATTACCAGATAGCGGAGAAACACCGGAAACCAATTGACGTTTACTTTGAGGTAGGTTTTGAGAACCTTTCCCATTTTTCCTATGCGTTTAAAAACCAATATGGTTACCCACCCAACGCCCTCTTTGACAAAAAGAGGCCCCCGGAATAGGTTTTTTGTTCGTAATTTGCCGGCCGGATACACCAAACGATCGGGGAATGCATTTATTCAAATGAGGGGATAACGAATTTTGCCTGCTAATTCATCATACGAGGACAATGAACTGCTTACGCGCATAGCTGAAGGTGATGCGGCCATATACCCCTATTTGCACGACACTTATTATAATTCTCTCGTTTATTTTTCCCTCAGTATCATACAGGACCTGCAACAGGCTGAGGATATCGCCATCGATTCCCTGGTAAAGCTGTGGCAGATACCTACCCGTTTTGAAACCACCGGTAAATTAAGGGGTTACCTTTTCACCCTGGTACGGAATGCCAGCCTCAACTACCTGAAACACCTGCGGGTAAAGGAAAAGACCGAGCAGGTACTATTAACGGCGCCGCAACTGGAAACCCTGGTGGTGGAATCAGATATCATGCACCTTATTTACCAGGAAGTAGCCCTCCTGCCCGAATCCTACCGCCAGATAGTAGAATTATTGTATATAGAAGATCTCTCTTCTGCAGAAGCGGCGGCCCAATTAGGCATTAGTATGGACAATCTCCGGCAGCGGAAAGGGCGCGCCCTGAAAGAGCTGAAAAGCGCCCTGTTACGGAAAGGGCTCAGCGAACATATCTTCTCGATGTTATTTTTTTAAAAAATCTGTCACGCTTCCTTCCCTTCAGTTGTTCTACTGAAAATAACTGCATGGCTAAGGAGGATTTTCCCATCATTAACACGGAATTACTGGATCCGGTAGCACCCCTGCTGCAAAAACTGCTCATTGGGGAAACGCTGTCCGGGGAAGAAATAGCGTTGCTGGAAGCATGGAAAAACCGGTCAGAAGAAAATAAGGTGCTTTTTGAACGCCTGGAAGAACCTGCTGCCGTACAGGAAATGCTTAAAACATGGCATGGAATAGAAAAGAACCGGGAGTTAAATAAACAACGCGCCATGAACAGGATCAGTGAACTGGTTAGTACGCCCTCCCCGGCTGTTCACCAGGTCCATTTCTTAAGGCGCAGGCCTTTCCGTTATGCGGCGGCAGTATTGCTGCTGTTAAGCGCAGGCACTTATTTCTGGGCTGTTAATAATAAAGGAACAGATAAACCGCAGGCAGCTGCGGCGGTTATAATAGAACCGGGCCGTGAAGGTGCCGTACTAACGCTGGCGGATGGTTCAAAAGTAGTATTGGACAGCCTGGGGAATGGTGTTGTAGCTAACCAAAGCGGTGTACAGGTGGTTTTGCAGAACGGCCAGCTGGCTTATGACGGCGCCTCCAAAGAAACCGTCTTTAATACCATCACTACCCCCAAAGGGCGCCAATTCAGACTGCAATTGCCGGATGGCAGCAAGGTATGGCTCAATGCAGCCAGCGCCATAAAATACCCTACCGCATTCACCGGCAGGGAACGCCTGGTGGAACTGGAAGGTGAAGCTTATTTCGAAGTAGCGAAAAATGCATCGATGCCTTTTAAAGTTGCTGCAAGGGATGCAACAGTGGAAGTACTGGGCACCAGCTTTAATGTAAACGCCTACAGGAATGAATCTGTTATCAGAACTACGCTGCTGGATGGCGTTGTAAGATTAAGCGCATACCAGCAGTCACAAACACTTAAACCCGGCCAGCAGGCCGTGGCAAAACCTGCCAGTGAGCAGCTGGAAGTGGTGAACAACGCTGATCTCGATAAAGTAATGGCATGGAAGAACGGCCTCTTCAATTTTGAGGATGCCAGCCTGGAAGAAGTAATGCGGCAGCTGGAACGCTGGTATGATATAGAAGTAACTTATGCTAAGGGGATACCTCCTATCCGTTTCGGAGGAGAGATAAACAGGCAAAATACATTACAGGATGTTTTACAGATCCTGGAAAAGTCCAACGTGCATTTCCGCTTTGAGGAAAGCCGCAAACTGGTTGTAGTACCATAATATTTCACACTATACCAAAATATCATAGATGAGTCCATGACAGACAACCAGCGGGGATAGCCAATAAAAAACCGAAGGTGCTACCAACACCTTCGGCGGACGGTTGGGCCGATCCCTATAAACAATTTTCCGTGGGAGGAATTACCGATTATTTTATCAACCCTAACCAGATGTAATTTATGGATTTTACAGCTTATCCCAAGCCGTATGTTACGGCTGTGCCATTCGAACAACTACCGGCACACAGGGAATCAACCAAACCGCTGCTGGCAATGGTCCGGAGCAAAATACGGAGCCATCGGGCCAGTACAGCATCAATTGTGCTAGCGATGAAAATGACAATTGTATTCTTAACTGTTGCGCTGATTCATGTTCAGGCCGCTGTTGTTGGACAGGCGGTAACACTATCGGGGAAGAATATACCCGTTAAAAAGATCTTCCAGTCTATCAAGCAGCAAACAGGTTATGTTACTTTTTACAACCAGGAAATGCTGGCAGACGCAAAGCCCGTTTCCCTGGAAGTAAATGGCCTTCCCTTAGATGATGTGCTGAACCTTATAGCAAAGGACCAGCCTTTCCTGTTCGAGATCAAACCAGGCACAAAAACGATTGTGCTGGCACCTAAGCCTGTAGCAGCAAGTACTATTTCCCCCCTTTCGGCGGCCTTCTTTCAGCCCGTTTCCGGTGCTGTAAGGGACAGCCTGAGCAATGATCCGCTACCGGGAGCTACGGTAAGGGTTTCAGGTACGCAGCAGGTGGCAACAACTGATAATGCTGGGCAGTTTAAGGTGAACGCGAATGTGGGCGATGTACTGATCATCAGTTATGTCGGCTACAGAACTGTGACCTACAAGATCAGGGACATCAGCAAACCACTCAGCATTACCCTGGCACCTTCTATTTCAACCATCAATAACGTGGTAGTAACGGGGATCTTTAATAAGAATAAAGAAAGTTATACCGGCGCTGTGAAAGTGATCACGGCGAAGGAAATGCAACAATTCCAGGGGCGTAATATATTCGTTACCCTGGGCAATATCGATCCCGCGTTCTACATAGTTCCCAATAATAGTTTAGGTTCAAATCCAAACCGTATACCGGATATTCAGCTCCGTGGTACACGTAACCTTCCGAATGTAGACCAGATAAATCAGCTCGGAGAAGCCGCTGCAGCTGCACTTAACCAGCCGCTGGTAATTATAGACGGGTTCCAGTCTACCATGGAAAGGTTGCTGGACTTCAACACCAACGAGATCGAATCCGTTACTTTACTGAAAGACGGCGGAGCTACTTCCCTTTATGGTTCCCAGGGGGCCAATGGTGTAATTGTAATTACCACAAAACAACCTGTGAGCGGAAAGTTAAGGTTCACTTACAGGGCAGGCCTGAACCTGAGCCTGCCGGACCTCAGCAGCTATCATTTGCTGGATGCCAAGGATAAACTGGAACTGGAACGCATCTCCGGTTATTTCAGCAATCCTACCAAAACGCCGCAATCGAATATAGCCATGGAGCAATATTATAACCAGCTGCTTGGCTTGGTGCAAAGTGGTGTAAATACGGACTGGATGGCCAAACCTTTACGCACTATGGCAGATCAGAACCATTCTATAAGACTGGAAGGTGGAGATAATGCATTCAGGTATTCCCTGCAGGGCCAGTACAACAAGATAAATGGTGTAATGAAAGGCTCCAGCCGTGAAACCGTAAATGGTACTGTAGATATCTCCTACCGCCTGAACAAGCTCAACTTCCGCAATAACCTTACTGTGGGCAGTACCAGGGGAGAAGAATCACCCTGGGGATCATTTGGCGATTATGTACAACTGAATCCCTACTGGAGTCCTTACGATGCCAACGGAAAAATTGCACAGACTTTCAAGCCTTACCTCAAGGACTACTGGGACCAGAGCCAGCAATTTACCCAGCCGTATGCTAATCCCATGTACGATGCCACACTGAATACTTTCGATAAAAATGCCTATACCAATATCACCAATAACTTCCAGGTTCAATGGCTGCCCGTGGATCACGTGTCGTTAAGCGGCTTTTTAGGGATCAGCAGCAAACAATCTTCTGCAGACAGGTTCAGGCCTGCATCACACTCCTCTTTCTCACAGTATAAAGAAGAAGATCTGATGCGGAAAGGAAGTTATGATTATAACAGCGGCAAGAACTTCAATTATACGGCAAGGGTGCAGGCCGGCTATTACAATGTTTTCAACAGGGTGCACAGCTTAAGTGTGGATGTAAACATGGAGGTTGCGGAAAACAAGGGCACCAATTATATTTTCAGCGCAGAAGGTTTCCCTGATGAAAGCATTCATTTTATTGGCGAAGCACTGCAATATAAGCCCAACAGCTCTCCTGACGGATCAGAAGCCACTACACGCAGAATGGCACTGGCCAGTATGCTTACCTATACTTACGACAGACGTTACACGGCAGAATTGAACTACCGTATTGACGGTGCATCTCAGTTTGGCACGGATAAACGCTTTGCACCATTCTGGTCTGCCGGTGCCGGTTGGAACCTCCATAATGAAGCCTTTATCATGGACAACTTCAGCTTTATCAACCGGCTGAAAGTACGGGGTACTTTTGGCGTAACAGGTAATCAGAATTTCAACGCTTACCAACCGCTGGCCACTTACGGTTATATTACCAACGACCGTTACAAGAACTGGATCGGTGCCGTGCAGAAAGCACTGGGCAACCCGGACCTGCAATGGCAGAAAACGGATAAATATGACCTGGGGCTGGAAGTGGAACTGTTTAACCAGCGTGTGGAATTCCAGGCTGATTACTACAAGGAATATACCTCTAACCTGCTTTCTTCCCTGGAACTCCCCTATTCCAACGGTTTTACGGATTACATTGAAAATATCGGCGAACTGGAGCAGAAAGGTTTTGAGCTGATGGCCAGGGTAAACCTGGTCCAGGATAAGGCACGCCGTATCTATTGGTCTGTTACAGGTACTATTGCCTACAACCAGGATAAGATCGTAAAATTATCCGCAGCTATGAAAGCTGCGAATGATAAGCTCGCTACACAGCCGGACTATGTAAATAACACCCCCAACAGGATCATCCGCGAAGGCGCATCACAAAATACGATCTATGCAGTGCCGTCACTGGGTATAGACCCCAGTACCGGTAAAGAGGTATTCTTAAAGAAAGATGGCGGGGTTACTTACCTCTGGGACCCGAAGGACCGTATAGCGGTTGGCTTATCCCAACCTAAATACCGCGGCAACTTCAGCACCCAGTTCCGTTACGGCGGTTTTGGATTTAATACCTCTTTCGGTTACCGCTTTGGTGGCCAGTTGTATAACGAAACGCTGATCGATAAAATTGAGAATGCAAACAGGTTTTTAAATGTGGATGCACGGGTGTACTATGATCGCTGGAAGAAACCAGGAGACGTTGTTAGTTTCCGCGGGATCAATGAACTGGGAAAGATCTATCCTTCCTCCCGCTTTGTGCAGAATGAATCAACCCTCATCTGCCAGAACGTGAACATTTCCTACGATGTTCAGAACAGGGAATTACTAAGGCGTTTGCGTATGCAGGCGCTGTCTGTAACCGCTAATACCGGGGAACTGTTCTACATCTCCAGTGTAAAACAGGAACGTGGTACGGACTATCCATTCACACGGCAGGTTAGCTTTAGCTTGTTTGCCACTTTTTAATCTGAAATCAAATGAAGAAAATAATTATCTCCACTATAATACTGGGTACGCTGGCCTTTACAGGGTGTAACAAATGGCTGGATGTAAAACCGGCAGCAACTACTACCAAAGATGAGTTGTTCCAAACCCAGAAAGGGTTCAGGGATGCCCTCACAGGCGCTTACCTGCATATGAAAAGCGGCAACACCTACGGCGGTGCATTGATATGGGGCAATATTGAATACCTGTCCCGCAACTGGGATGTAGTTTCCGCCAGCAATTCAGCGCTCACCAACCTGGCTGCAGCCAATTATACAGACGCCACTGTAAGAGCCTGGATGGATGCCACTTACCAGGATGAGTACAAGGTAATAGCAGATGTGAACAGCATCCTGGAAAGGATCGACGGAAAAAGATCAATATTCACCGATAATAACTATGCGCTCATCAAAGGAGAAGCATTGGCTTTACGTGCTTTCACCCACTTTGATGTATTGCGGCTGTTCGGCCCTATGCCGGATAATCCGGGCACTACGGCGGTATTGCCGTATGTAAAAGCAGTATCCAAAGAGATTGTTGTATCTCTTCCTTTCCAGGAGTTTGCACAAAATGTACTGGCAGACCTTGATGAAGCAGAAGCATTATTGAAAGACACCGATCCGTTTGTACAATACTCCATGGCTGAGTTAAATCCTTTGCCGAACAGCACCGCAGCACCTGTAGTAGCAGACAATTACTACATGTACCGCCAGATACGCATGAACTATCATGCTGTACTGGCACTGAAAGCCAGGGTGTACATGTGGCTGGCACCCTCCAACAGCGCAAATCGTGCAAACGCTGCTAAGTATGCGAAGATGGTGGCAGATGCCAAAGACCGTACAGGCGTACCTACCTTCCGCCTGGGTAAAGCAGCTGACCGTAATGCAGGAGATAACACCATGTCTCCCGAGCATATTATGGCCATCAGCATGTACGATCTGAAACAAAAAGCCATTGACCTGTTCCTGGAAGGTGGCAGCCTGGCACGTTCCGACTTTAATATACAGGACGGATACTATTACCTCAACAACCTCTTCCCGGTAGCTGAGAGGATTGCAGATGTGAGATGGGTAGGTATGTGGTCATATAAAGTAACAGCCGGCAACACCAACTTTGTAATGAACGCAAAATACCTGCAACGGGAAACATTGCCGGTACTGCAGATCCCCCTGCTCCGGCTAAGCGAAATGTATCTCATCCTTACAGAGTGCGCGCAATCCAAAGCAGAGGCAGAAGATTATTACAGAACTTATTGCGCAGAGAAAGGCATCCCCTTTACCAATGGATTTAATGCTGCAGCCTGGGAAACAGACCGGAAGAATAAAATGATCAGGGAATATGTGCGGGAGTTCTTTGCGGAAGGTCAGACCTTCTTCACCTATAAGAGATACAATGTAACCACATTGCCAGCCAGCTGGACAGCTGCGTTCTACAGCGGCACAACAGCAAGATACATCGTACCTAAACCTGACCGTGAAATTAATTACCACAACAAGTGATCACCGCCATGAAAAGATTAATATATATTATAGCTATTCTGCTGGCAACAGCCTCCGGCTGCACTAAATCAGAATACCTGCTATTCAACGATATTGCCAGGGTACAGTTGAGCGATACCACTTCATTAAGCTCAACATTTGTTTATGATCCGGTTACTATTGTAAAGGATACCGTTTATATCGAGGTTAGTACTATCGGTGGCATTACTAATTACGACCGGCCCGTAAAACTGGTTCAGATCCCGGAATTTGATTACACCTATGTGCGTGATCCTATCACTAACCAGATAACGGACACCATTGCTACTGAGCGGCCATTTAAAGCAGTTGCCGGTACACATTATATAGACCTGGCAGACAAATCGCTGGAATCTATGATGGTGATCAAAGCGGGCTCTGTAAGGGCCCAGATACCAGTAGTACTGTTACGGGATGCCAGCCTGAAAACAAACAGTTACCGCCTGCGCCTGCAACTTGTTGCCAATAAAGAATTTGGCCTTGGAGAGAAAAATTCAAGAGAAAAAACAATCGTGTTTTCAGACCGCCTGGAACGTTTTTACTCCTGGAGGGTAGACGCTACCAATGCATCGGCATTTATTACTTTCGGAAAATACAGCACGCGGAAACACCAGTTTATGATCGATGTGCTGAAAGTAAATATAGATGAAGCATGGTTCCAGGCTGCAGTTGCTGCACAGGCATTGACCAACTACGCAAACCTGCTGAAGCGTGCATTAACTACATTTAACAACGATCCGGCCAACATTGCCAGTGGAAAAGCGCCTTTGCGTGAAACAGATTCACCTGCCAGCGCCGCAGTTACTTTCCCCTGATCACCATCAATAATTATCAAGATGAAGAAATTATATTTCCTGGCAGCCGGCTTGTTTTCCATACTTGCCTTTGCCTGCACCAAAGATAAAAGCACTTCAGCAGACCGGCCACTGCCCACCTTTACAGTGAGCGGACTGCAAGCCAGTTATTCCGTATTAACACATAAAGATACCTTACGTATTCATCCCACCGTGCAGGATGAAAACCGGTACGAATATTACTGGACTGCATTTGATGCTAATTATACCATCGGGAAGGGCAACAGAAAACCAGATACGCTGGCTAAAACAAAGGACCTTGACTATGCCATGATATTAAATCCCGGCCCTTACGTACTGGTGTTCAACCTGAAAGATAAAGAGACCGGTGTGACCAAATTACTGAATGTGAACATGACCGTGTCCACACTGAATATGAATGGCTGGTACCTGTTAAAAGACAACAATGGGAAAACAGACTTTGATTTCATTCATAGCCTTGGACGCATTGATAACTGGATCGCTTTTTACAATGATGGCAAAAGCCTGGAAGGAACAGCGGTGAAAGCCGTATTCACGAACACCTTTAAGATGAGCCTTACTTCCCTGGATATTTTTTCAGCATTTACTGTACTCTCAGATAAAGATGCCGCGATCTACCGGATAGACAATGGAAAGGCAATGAGGACCTTTGATGATATGTTCTTTAGCAAACCTCCTGTACGCAAGCCACAAAGTGTATACCAGCCTGTTAATACAAACGTTATCGGCGTGGTTAACGATGGGCAGGTATATGTGATGCAAAAGGGCACTTTATTCGCTTCATTGCCTTACAATGCTGCCAAACTATCATCTATAACGGCTGTAGGGGCTATGAGCCTTGCTTTTGACCAGGATTCAAAATCACTGGTGATCATTAACGATTTCAATTTCCAGGCCGTGCCTGCCAGTGGGGCTGAGTTGAAGAATATGAATGCTGATCTTGTATGGCTGAACAGTTATGCGGGCCAGCGCGGTATAGCCATGGCCCTTTTCCGTAAACCGGATGGATCAGGACTTCTTTACAGGCTAAATGTGCAATTCGGTTTTCTGCTCGGCACTCAGCAGCCTATGATCCAGGCAAAAGTAACAGTGCCTGCCACTCATAGCTTAATGGCAGCGACTGCTATCGGCGGGAATTATGATGCGGATTTCGTTTACTACGCCCAGGGAAATAAGGTTTACATGACAGATCTGATCACCTTACAGGAGGCCTTGCAGGTAACACTGCCCGCCGGAGAAACCGTTACTGGTATCCAGCATATCAAATATCCTCAGCCCTCTGCAGGAGTGCCTGTTACAACAGATTTCCTGTCGGTCGCAACGTATAATAACGGCCGGTATAAAGTATACCTGCATAAAATAAGTTCTACAGGCACCATTCAGGCATTGGCGCAACCCAATTTTGAAGGGGAAGGAAAGATCAACACCGTTATCTATATGGAAAACGGATCCGGAAGCAGGGTCTTCTAACTTATTACATACATAAGATCGCCCCAATTGCCACTGTACAACAGCTGGTGGGGTGATCTTATGTCTTTATAAAAATAAATCAATGAAAAGCTTATTACTACTCGCATGCAGCTTTAGTGCCCTGAATGCACTTGCACAAACGGACACTGCCATGCAAAGAACAGAACTGAAACAGGCCCTGCAGCAGATTGATCAGAAAATGGCAGACCGGCAGCAGGCATGGCTGGATGCACAGAAAGCAAAAGCGAAGTATGATACGATCGGGCTCTGGCAGTACCGCGACGACTGGGCTAAGTTAAAAGCAGAAAGGAAAAAGCAGCAGATCGTTTTCGTGCAGCAGCACCCTGATTACATAGTGAGCCTGGAAGCCCTGAAAGATGCTATTGGCCCTATTCCCGATGATATTCAGAAATATGAGGGCCTGTTTAAGAAACTGGGTAAACAGGTGCGGGAAAGCGAAAGCGGTGTGAGTATAAAAAAGCTCATTGATCGTTATATGACGGTGCGTATCGGTGCAAAGGCACCATCGTTTTCAGCACCCGATACTGCCGGCCTTCCGGTACAGCTGGCAGACTACAAAGGCAAATATGTGCTGCTGGATTTCTGGGCAAGCTGGTGTGGTCCCTGCCGGGAAGAGAACCCTGTTGTAGTGGCTGCTTACAATCGTTTTAAAGATAAAAGCTTCGACATCCTTTCCGTATCCCTGGACCAGCCGGGTAAAAAGGCAGACTGGCTGAAAGCTATCCATCACGATGGCTTAACCTGGAAACATGTATCCGATCTGCAATACTGGAACAATGAAGTAGCGAAGTTGTATATGATACGTTCCATCCCGCAGAACTTCCTGATAGATCCACGCGGGAAGATCATTGCCAAGGACCTTCGCGGCGAACAGCTTATCCAAAAACTAGAAGAAATATTAAAATAGTACCATGCTCAGATTTAACATCGCTTTATTTGCGCTGCTTGGCTTCGCTGTTGCTGCTCATGCGCAAAAAGCCGTTCCTGCGGACACATCTGCCAAAAAAACAGATTCTCTTCCTTCCGCCATCAAACCGTACGGAACGGTGATCACCGCTAAAGCAAAAACGTACAACGGTATGTTCAAAGTTCACCAGCTGAACGCCCGTTATTACTTCGAAATCCCTGATTCCATGTATAACCGGGCCATATTGGTAGTAAACCGTATCGCCAGGTCAGCAGCGGGGCCAAGGCCGCAAATGACCGGTTATGCCGGTGACCAGATCGCGGAAAACGTGATCCATTTCGAAAAAGGACCGGATGACAGAATCTTCATGAAAGTGATGCGCTTTAATGAACGTTCCAGCGACTCTACAGAAAATGGCCTGTACAGGTCCGTGATCAATTCCAACCTTGAACCTATTGTTGCCGTATTTCCCGTAAAGGCTTATAACAAAGACGTTAAAAGCACCGTGATAGATGTAACGGATTACCTGAACACGGAGAATGAAATTTTCCATTTCAGCCCGCAGATAAAAACAACGCTCAGCATTGGCGCCATACAGGCAGATAAATCTTTTATCACTTCTGTGAAAGCGTTTCCGCTGAACATTGAGATCCGCATGTTGCGGACCTATTTGAAAGGCGGGCAGCAGGCTGCGTCCACTACTATTCCCGATACCTATGAACTGAACAGCTCCATGGTACTGCTTCCGGCAGTACCCATGCAGCCCCGGTACGCAGATGCACGGGTAGGCTTTTTTGCCAGGGGATATGTGGATTTTGATACCGATCCGCAGGGAGTAAAGCAACAATTCATGATCACCCGCTGGCGGCTTGAACCTAAAGAAGAAGATATAGAGAAATATAAACGGGGTGAACTGGTGGAACCTAAAAAACCCATCATCTATTATATAGATCCCGCTACACCCAAAAAATGGGTGCCTTACCTGATAGCAGGTGTGAACGACTGGCAGAAAGCATTTGAACAGGCCGGTTTTAAAAATGCGATCAAAGCATTACCCGCGCCTGAAAATGATTCAACCTGGAGCATAGATGATGCACGCCATAACGTGATCGTGTACAAACCATCGGCGATAGCTAATGCCAGCGGCCCTCATGTGCATGATCCCCGCAGCGGTGAGATCATAGAAACACATATCAACTGGTACCACAACATCATGCAGCTGGTGCATAACTGGTACATGATCCAGGCAGGTGCTATTGATCCTGCTGCACGCAAAATGGAATATGATGAGGAATTAATGGGCCAGCTCATCCGCTTTGTTTCTTCTCATGAAGTAGGGCATACACTGGGCCTTATGCACAACTTTGGCGCTAGCTCTACCATACCCGTAGAGAAATTAAGGGACAAAGCGTATGTGGAAGCACATGGCCACACGCCTTCCATTATGGACTATGCACGTTTTAACTACGTTGCGCAACCGGAAGACCACATCACCCAAAAAGGCATCTTCCCAAGAATAGGGGAATATGACACCTGGGCTATTGAATGGGGATACAAATGGTATCCTGCATTTAAATCAGCTAAGGAAGAAGGCCCTTACCTGAATAAACTGATCATAGACAGCCTCGCTAAGAACAAACGCCTGTATTTCGGCAGTGAGTTCAATTTCTCCGATCCCCGCGACCAAAGCGAGGACCTTGGCGATGATGCTATTGCAGCCGGCAGGTATGGTATCAAAAACCTCCAAAGGATCCTGCCACAGCTTAAAGAATGGACGAAGGTGCCCAATGAAGGGTATGATAACCTGAAGACCATGTATGAGGAAGTGATCAAACAGTATAAACTGTATACTGTCCAGGTATTGAAAAGTGTGGGCGGTGAATACCGTACCCTGAAAAGCATTGAACAACCCGGCAGGATAATTGAACCCGTGGAGTACCAAAAGCAGAAGGCATCCATGAAGTTCCTGAACGAATATCTCTTTACTACGCCTGCCTGGCTCATCAATGAATCATATACAGCGCTAACCGGCACTGATCCCATCTTACACATTGTTATCGCACAATCCAATGCGCTGATGAAGTTACAGGGTTCCGGCATGCTGATAGGTTTGATCAAATCAGCAGAACTGAACAAGGGCATCAAAACATACACCGCCGCCGAGTTCCTGGAAGACCTTAAGCAAGGCGTATGGAGCGAACTGTACACCAACAAACCTATTGATATCTATCGCCGCAACCAGCAAAAGGTATATATAGAGAATTCATTCAAGGCATTTAAAGCCATGAATGAAATAGTAGGCAGGAACAATGGTAACGGTACTATCTTTTATATAAACCCCGACCCCACGGGCAACGATGTTTCCAGCATTACGCGGGCGCATCTGACAGGGTTGCGGAATGATATCCGGAAAGCGATACCATCACAAACCGGCATTTCAAAGTATCACTTACAGGATATGGAGAACCGGATTAGTGAAGTACTGGAAGGAAAGAACAAATAACCAGCCATATTAATTCCACGGAGAACCTAAGCCGTATAGACCTTTGTGTCTATACGGCTTTCTCTTTTTTATTCTGTTGGCATCTTGCTCATATCCATATAGGCTATCTCCCATTGGTGGCCATCCAGATCCTCAAAGCTATGCTGATACATCCAGCCATAATCCTGTGGTTCATTATAGATATTTCCGCCTGCCTGTTTTGCCTTTGCCACCAGCTGCTCTACTTCTTCCTTAGAAGCTGCATCCAGCGCAATTAACACCTCTGTAGCCTTCTTTGCATCGCTTACCGGTTTCTTCGTAAATGTTTTAAAATAATCTTCCTGTAACATCATCGCGTAGATGCTTTCGCTGATCACCATACAACCAGCCTTTTCATCAGTGAACTGGGGGTTGAATGAAAACCCGAGAGTTGTAAAGAATTTAATTGATGCTTCTAAATTCTTAACGGGCAGATTGATAAATACTTTTGTTGCCATGATATTTGTTTTTTGGTGATTGAATGATACAAAACTAGCGCGGAGAAAAAACCCAAACATTTACATATGTTGAGGAATGGAAAAATTATTTGTTGGCAAATAAGATACGGCTAAATTGTGTAGGAGTAATGCCAAGGTAGGAAGCGATATGGTGTTTCTTCAGCCGTTTAACAAGGCCGGGGTACTTTTCTGCAAATGCCTCGTAACGTTTGCCGGCGGGGTCGTGCCGGAGGGCTATCTCTAAGGGTTCTTTCTCTATGATCCAGTGCAGTTCCATATAGTTCATATAGAAAGTGGCAATATCCATATGCTGCGTTGCCAGCCTTTTAAATGCGAAGAAATCGTATTCAAGTACATTGGTATCTTCCAATGCAGTGATCGTAAATAAACTGGGGGTATTGCTGAGCATGGCACTCACGGATGCGGCAAAACGCTGCTCGGGGAAGAAGGTTTTGATCACTATTTCTCCTTTATCAGAAACATAGTTCTGTGAAAAGAGCCCTTTCTCTACAAACGCCACTTTTTTGGGCGCCTGCCCTTCTGATACAAAGTTCTCTCCCCGTTTGTAGGTCTTAGCTACAAGGATGGTTTCCCATGCTTTACGGCTTTCATCAGAAAGTTTTGTGTAGGTGTTTATTTTTGAAAAGAAGATATCCATTTATGCCATTTTATCCAGGGCTTTACGCAGGATGTTTAACTGTTCCAGTCTTTTTACCCGGTACTCCTCTTCAAACACACTCAACCTGGATGGAGCACACTCCTTCTCTACTGACTGTATTGTCCGGACAAGCAGGTCTTTATCAATCTTACCTTCCAGCACAAACTGGCCAAAGCCTACTGCTATGATCACATTATTGATCCCTAATTTAGAACGCGCCACTAAATATTCCGCCACTTCAGCATCGTGTGGTGCAGCCCCCCTGCTGTATCCCCAGGTATCCAGTAGCAACTCTATGAAAATTAAAGGACTCGCTGTTTGGTTCGTTTCCCGCCATTCCCGGAACTGATAAAAAGCATCTGCACCGTCGTCATTCCCGAAGGGAGAAGTTTCTTCAATGGGGCTCCAGTAAAATTCTTCTGTAAAAAGTTCTCTGGCTTTTATATGCGCATTTTCGTATGTATTGTTCATACAACGAAAATATGCAAAAAAGAGAATTTAAACTTTTACCTTTTCAGAAAGTCTCAGTAACTATGAAAACCGTACTGCTTTCCCTGCTTTGCTTTTGTTCTATGGGCTGCCTCAAAAAAAAGGAGTCCACTCCCGCTAATGGCAGCATCACTGTTGATGGGCTCATCAGAACTTATACCCTGCACCTACCCCCCAATTACAGGGAAGGCAGTGATTTTTCGCTGGTGATAGCGATGCATGGCGGTGGTGGGAACGGCGGGCAGTTTGAATCTTCTTCCAGGCTTTCCCAGAAAGCCGATGCAGCAAAGTTCATTGTAGTATATCCCAATGGTGTAAAAGGCGACGGTTTATTAAAAGCCCAGACCTGGAATGCAGGTGGATGCTGCGATTATGCAAGAGACCATAATATCAACGATGTGAAATTCATCAGCCTGCTGATAGATCACCTGGTTGCAAAATATAAGATCAACCCTAAAAAGGTATATGCCACCGGTCATTCCAATGGAGGCATGATGGCCTACCGGCTGGCTTGTGAACTCTCTGATAAGATAGCAGCGATCGCTCCCAATAGTTCTACCATGGTGGTCACACAGCCCTGTAATGCTTCAAGGGCAGTACCTATATTGCATATGCACTCCGTACAGGATAACAATGTTCCTTATGCCGGCGGGGTGGGAACAGGTGTTTCCAAACATTATAATCCACCACTCGATTCCGTGTTCCAGGTATGGTCATTAAAGAATGCCTGTGCTACTCCTGCGCAGGTAATTGTGAATAACAATTCCTATAAGCTCACGAAATGGACGGATTGCAGTAACAATACCACCATTCAATATTACCTCACTAAAGATGGCGGGCATGCATGGCCCGGCGGAACTCCGGGTGGTTTACCGCTTGGAGACAAACCTTCTGCGGTTATTAATGCGAATGATCTTTTATGGGATTTTTTTCAGCAATATCAATTACCTTGATGTAAATTGGAATATGCGTTTTATCCCTATCTGCTTATTACTTCTCCTTTCTGCGAAAGATCTGTCCGCACAGGATTCCATCAAAGTGCGGTATGTAGCCTGGTACAATCCCGTAAAGCGGAACACTATTGTAAATGGCGTTAACATGGGGCTGATGGCGATACCATGGAAGCCGGCAAAAACATTGATCGTAAATGGCATAACCCTGGAATTACAACCCATCGGTGCTCTAGCTACCATGTATTCCCTTGGAACCACAGTGATCCCCACTGTTGGATGGAGGAAACAAAAAGAAGGTGAGCACGGAAGTATCTATTTCACTCACGTCAACGACAACTGGCCTGCTAATGAAACGATCAGGACCCACCTGAGAGGCATTAATATCAGTCCCGGCTTTATGTCTGAGATATCAGCAACAGGTCTCACTATCAATCTACTCACTTCTGTTATCACGGAAAACCGGGGCCTCACCATCACAGGGTTCGACAATACCAGTCATAAATTTTCCGGTGTAATGATCAGTGGTTTCAAAAACAAAGCCACCATCGGGCACGGCGTGCAGATAGCAGTATTCAATAATTGCAGGGAAGGGAAGTTAGTACAGATAGGATTATTCAACCGTATTGGTAACAGGGTGTTGCCTTTTGTGAATATGTCACTTTAATACTCTCAGCAAAATAAGAGAATAAAAAAGTTCTTAAGGTTCACCCGCAGATACTGCAAAGCATGTGTGATCTGATTCTCTACACTTCTCTTAGAAATATTCAGCCTGTCCGTAATCTCCTGGTTACCCAGGTTCTCCTGGCGGCTTAACAGAAAGATCTCTTTACAGTGCTTAGGTAATGCGTCAGAGAAAAACTTAATTGTTCCTGAAAGGTTTGCTCAGGTAATTTTTCCTCCGCAGAATTGGAAGAAAAGGCCTCATTGTATTCAGCAGGTAATTCCTGTGTTGCTTTCTTTGCTTTTAATTCTCCCGGACCTGGCTTCTGTAAATGCAGAATGAGTAAGCCAGTATTCCGGCATCCGCCAGTGTAATGTTTTCCTGGCCAACTATGAGAAGGCTACTACCGTTCCAGAGGCAATAAAGATCAGATGGCTGGTGAAGCAAGGATCATCAGGGCCTATATGTACATGAACCTGGTTTCCTGCTTCGGAGATCTTCTCCTGACCACCAAACCTTTAAAGACCGATGAATTATACGGGCCACGTAATACTAAAAGAGAGATCATTGATTTCATCCTGATTACGGGCCTCTTTTTATTCTTTGTCTTTTATCTGAGACGGTTTCAGGTATACTTTCTTTCCTTTCTTATCTACGTAATACTTGCGGTCTTTGCTATCAATGTAGACCACCTCTCCTCCCGGAGCCTGTTTGTCTTTGTAGATCTTATCCTTAATGGCGGATACGCCTTTAACAGCTGTAGAGGCTGTTTTATTACCGACCTTTTTTGCAGTGGTATCAATTTTTTCACCTACTTTTTTAGCAGTTTTCTCTATCCCCTGCGCCATACTGGTGAGGGAAATAGCGGAACCCATCAGGGCAGCTACGATAGCTATGCGGATCTTGCTCATGGTTGTTATTTTAGAAGGTAAGGGCCAAAAATAGTGCCATGTCTATAACTGTCGGTTTTTTACAATTTCTTCTATGTTATGGGTCAGATATTTGCATAAAAAAGATGGACGTTAAAGCTATTGCTGAACAATTGAGGAAACCAGTGGGCGATCTGGGGAAAGAGGTGGGCGTAAAGATGAATGAAGGGAACCTGTACATTAACCAGTATACTATCGCGGCTTTAGAGATAAAAAGCCATCAGCAGGTCCTGGAGATCGGGATGGGGAACGGTTTTTTTGTGAAGGATATATTAACTGCGGCCCCTTCGGTGAAATATACCGGCTGTGATGTTTCAGAAACAATGGTAGCGGAGGCCCGGTCCCTGAACACCCGTTTTATACAAAAAAGACAGGCGGAATTCATTGTAGCAGCTGCTGATGAACTGCCTTTATTCGACGCACTCTTTGATACAGTGTTCATGGTGAATACGCTTTACTTCTGGGAATTCCCGCAGAAAGAACTGGCAGAGGTCCGCAGGGTATTAAAACCAGGCGGGAAGATATTCATTGCCATCAGGCCGGCATCTGTAATGCAGTCGCTACCCTTTGTGCAGTATGGCTTTCGCCTGTATGAAAAGAAAGATGTAGCGGTGCTGCTGAAGCAGAATGGATTTAACAGGATACACAGCATTGAAAAGCCGGAGCCCGTGGGGAAAATGCAAACACTGATCGTACGTGCGGAGAAAATTTAGTTTTAATTTGCACTATGCTTATCAGACCTTACACTGCAGCGGACCGGCAGGCTTGCATTACCGCATTTAAAAGTAATATGCCCAAATTTTTCATGCCACATGAATTAACCGATTTTGAGGAATGGCTAAATGATGTGGAGGAAGGAAAGATACAAGCACCTGACGAACAATATTATGTGATAGAGCAGGACCATGAAGTGATTGGCTGCGGTGGCTTCTCTGTATACCCGGATAAGCAACGGGCCACCATGACCTGGGGGCTTGTGCATAACAGCATGCATAAAAAAGGCCTGGGCAAAGCCCTGATCCTGCACAGGATTGCAGCCATCAGGAAAGCATTTCCTGCTGTCACCATCGGCCTTGATACCACGCAGCATTCCTTTTCTTTCTTTGAGAAGCTGGGGTTTGTGACCACCAAAATAACCAATGATTCCTACGGAGAAGGCATGCACCGTTACGATATGGAACTTAGTCCCGCGTAGTGCCGCAGGTTACATTCGCAAACGTACCCGTCATTCCACTGGCCTGATCGGAAACCAGGAACACGGCTGCGCTGGCGATCTCCGCCATCAGGGGCAATTTCTTCAGCATCGTATTATCTATCAGTTCCTGTATGGCGTTATAGGGTTCAGGACCGTTGCCTTCCTCTTCCAATGCTTTCAGAAATACCGCGGAATCAGGAGAGCCTGCTGATCGGATGCCTACTACCCGGATGCCGTACGGCCCCAGTTCATCCGCCAGGTTCCTGGAAAATCCTTCCAGTGCGCTGCAAGCCGGCCCAAAACCACCAACGAATGCATAAGCTTTACCAGCAGGTGTAGCCGTGATGGACAGGATCACCCCTCCCTTCTGTTGGATCATGTGTTTACCTGCCGCCTTAGCCGTGAGGAACTGGGTTTGCATAGCCACATGGATAGGCTGCGTAAAGTCTTTCAACGACATCTCCACAATGGGGATACCCTGTACATCTTCCAGGCCAATGGCATTAAAGGAAATATCTATCCTTCCTGCTTTGGCCACTACTGCATCTGTAAAATCAGTAACGGCCTTTTCATCCAACGCATCTACAACAGCGGTTTCCGCCTTGCCGCCCAAAGCAAGGATGTCTTTCGCCACTGTATCCAGTGAAGATTGTGTACGGCCGGCCAGGAATACCCTGGCACCTTCCCTGGCAAAGGCCCTGGCTACAGCACCGCCAATGGAACCTCCTGCACCGTAGATCACGGCTGTTTTGTTTGTAAGTATCATGCTTAAAATTACAGGTTACGGATGGCCCCGGCCGGGTGTTAATGTGACAATTCATGGGTTTATTGTGACATAGTTCGTATCTTCAGCATTCCTCCTTATATGCCATAACAGCAAACCATGTATGTTATGATATTAATCGCCATTCTGGCTCCCTGGCTTTCCTTCCTTTTAAGAGGAAAATTACTTTCTGCATTTGTTGCATTTACTGTAGAGCTGATAGCAGCGTTTTCGTTCATATTCTTTGGCCTGAGCTTTTTTGTGGCCTGGTTTATCCTGGCTGTATGGGCTGTTACGTCTTATAACAATGCGAAGGCGGATAAGCGGAACAGGGCTTTGATCAGGGCTATGCGGTCAAAAGGCTAATGGAACTTATATCCTATTCCATAAGACCATAGCCACCTGCTTTGATTGCTGAGGTAATATCCGGGTACCAGGAAAACAAACCTGCGGTAATCCACCCGGAACCCCAGTCCGAGCTTAGGCTCCGGTTTGCCTTCGTGTATAAATAAAGAAGGCAGTGCACAAATGCCAACGCTCCACTGCTCTCCTACTTTCAGTTTGAGATGAGGGCCACCTACATTAATAGCGGTGAGGCTGTTGCCAAAGGAAACACCGATCATTCCTTCCAGGGAAAAACGGAGCTTCTTGGCGGTGGAATCCTGTGCTTGTGCAGCAATACAGGTAAATAAAAACAACGTAGTGAGCATTCTCATAAGATGAAGACTTTTAAAAGGATTCCCACCAGTGCTGCTAAAAGGATCAGTAGTGGTTCCGGCACCCTGCTGTATTTCCAGCAAACAAAGGCGGTTAACAATGCGATGGCAACCGTATACCCATCTACCAGGGAACGTTTACCCAATACAACCACGGCGCCGGTGATAGTGCCAATGGCAGCAGCCGTTACGCCATCAACGAAAGCTTTAATGCCGGGATGTTTTCCATATTTTTTAAAATAAGGCGCAGGTAATACCGTAAAGAGGTAACAAGGGAAAAAAGTAGCGAATGCTGCCACAGCAGCACCCTGAAAACCTGCGGTGAGATAACCGATGAACCCGACTGTGATCACAACAGGTCCCGGTGTGATCATAGCTACGGCTACTGCATCAACGAATTCCTGTTCGGTTAACCAGCCGTATTCTTTCACCACTCCCCCATAGAGAAAGGGAACAATGGCCAGGCCGCTGCCAAAAACAAAAGCGCCCGCCTTGGTGAAATAAAAGAAGATCTCCCATAAGGGGAAAGGAACCACGGCGCGCAATACCGGCGGTCTTTTGATGAGCCACCAGAGTATTCCGGCAGACAGGAAAATAAGCACGGATTCACTTTCCTGCCATATCGTATAAACAGCTGCTACACCGTAGATGCCCCACAGGCCCTTTGAAATGCTTTTCTTTGTGAGCTTAAAGGCGCTGTAAGCAATGATCCCTATCACGCTGGCACCAATACCATAAAAGACGGCCTGCATCCATGGGATACCATTGTAAGCTTCATAGACGGCACCCAATGCCAGCACCATGAAAAAAGAAGGTAATACAAAAGCGAGCCCGGTGAGTGTAGCACCTGTTACGCCGTAATGTATATATCCCAGGTAAATGCCCAGCTGAGCCGCCAGGGGGCCTGGTGCAAGCTGTGCAAGGGCCAGCCCTTCTTTGTAATCTGCTTCTGTGATCCATCTTTTACGCTCTACAAGGTCCCGGTTCATATAACCTACCAGTGCTACGGGACCGCCAAATCCCCAGGTACCCAGTTTCAGGAAATACAGGCACAGCTGCTTCAGTGAATATGTTGGTGCAGGCATCATGCTGCAATACTATCAAGGATCCCCGCAGCAGAATAGAACGTTCTTAACGATTTGTATCCTTTTTACCTTTTTGTAGTTCTTTCCGGTATTCTGAGGGGTTTTTACCGGTATGTTTTTTAAAGATGCGGGTGAAATGGCTTTGATCTGAAAAGCCGGTGAGATAAGCTATTTCCGTAAGGGAGTAATGGGTTTGCAACAACTCAATGGCTTTGTCTATCCTTTTCTTACGGATATAATCCCCGAAAGAAAGGTTGTCAAAATACCTGGAAAATTCCCGGGAGAGATAAGCGGGATTTATATCCAGTTCTTTTGAAACATCTCCTAAACTTACATTCAGGTTGGTATCCAGCTGGTCCTGGATGATCTCTTTCAATTCTTTTGCCCAATCCGGGATCTTTTGCTTTGCTTTCTGCCGGATGAACTTATTGAAGATCTCCATCAGCAAATGCTCTGCCGGGCTTTGCGTATGTTTGTCTGTATACAGATGGCTGGCCCAGCTGTAAAGTGCGTCGTAGATAAGCATTCCTTTTTCCAGCAGCTCCTCATCGTTCCTGAAATTATAGGCCAGGCCTGCCGATATGGCCCAAAGCCCTGCCGCCTGTGCAGAAAGATCATGACGGTCTGTATCCGCGCCCCTGATGATCGGCGCCATCTTCAGCAATGCAGGGTCTTTCAGTTGATGTTTGGACAGGAAGTAATCAAAAGTACAAAGGTCTTTATGATGACTGTATTCCACATCAGGAATATCAAAAGGGGTGGCATTAAGTACTTTGGCCTGAGGCAGTACCTGTTCTGCAGGTACATAAATGATCTCCGCATCTTTATCAATAAACCGCCTGATCAGCCAGGGACAGGCAATACGGTCTATTTTGGGATGTTCACGGGTGATCCATTTCATACTGCAATATTAATAAAAAAAAGACCGGCAGGCATAAAGCCCGCCGGTACAACCTGATGTTCATGAAGAATAGAAAACCGCTGACAGATGACAGCTGTCCCTTGCATTGCTTCCGTTTAACCTGTCTGTTGTTCCGAAAAAAAACAACTATCACCTGTCACCGGCTTTCTGTTCTTTTATTGATATCCTCCCCCTAATGAACGGTAAAGGTCAACCATTGCCGTAAGGCGCTGGCGGCGGATATCTACCTGTGTTAATTCTGCCTGCAGGCTGTTGCCCTGTGCGGAGATAACTTCCAGGTAATTGGCCAATCCGCTGCGGAACAGTAAACGGGCGTTGTTCACGGCCTGTTGTGTGGTTTGCAGGCGGGTTGCGGCTATGTCCTGTTGTGTGTGTAGTTTATCTAACTGTACGAGTGCATTGGATACTTCGCGCACGGCATTGGTCACTGACTGGCGGAAAAGGATCACTGCCTGGTCACGATCTACTTTCGCTACTTCCAGTTGCGTTTTTAAACGGCGTTGCTGGAAGATGGGTTGTGCAATGTTTCCGGCTACGGTACCAAATAATGAATTGGGCATGGCGAACCATTTTCCGATCTCGTAGGCATTCAAACCACCGTTAGCGGTTAAACTTAAAGCAGGATACATGCTTCCCTGCGCAACACCCACCTGGGCGTTGGCAGCTTTCAACCCTAATTCAGAGGCTTTCACATCCGGGCGGTTGCTGATCACTTTTGCCGGAACACCTGTTTCCAGGTTATCCCATACCGGGTACGCTTCCAGTGAACCATTGCGGGCAACAGGGCCCGGCATCTGACCGGTGAGGATGCGGATGGCATTCTCCTGGATCGTAGAAGCCTGTTCCAGTTGCGGGATCAGCAATTCTGCGGCCTGCTTCTGCGCTACCGCTTGCTGTACGGCCAGTTCTGTTACTTCGCCGGCTGTTTTCTGCATACGGATCATTTGCACGATGGTATCGCTCAGCGCCACATTGCTGCGGGCAATGGAAAGCTGCGCATCCAGCATCAGCAGGTTGAAGTAACTGTTGGCTACATTGGCGATGATGCCTGTTTGCACAGCTTTTGCGGCTTCGAATGTTTGCAGGTAAGAAGCTAATGCTGCTTCTTTCTGGCGGCGGATCTTACCCCATACATCTATTTCCCATGAAAGGCCCACCCCAAGATTGAAGTCTTCAATGTGGCTTGTTCCCAGTAAGTTATTCAGGTTGGCCCCGTTGAGACTGTTCTTGGAAGGGATCGAAGTGTTTGCAGTGGCGTTAGCTGTAATGGAGGGTAAAAATGCTGCCTTTGCCTGTTTCACATAAGCAGAAGCGGCTTCTATCCTCTTCAGTGCTATTTGCAGATCGAAGTTATTGGCGAGTGCATCACCGATCAGTTGCTGTAATGCAGGATCGGGGAAGAATTGCCTCCAGGCTGCGTTGGCCACGCTGCTATCTGTAGCAGGTACGTTGTTGAATTGCGCGGGGAGCGCAACCTCCGGCCGCTGAAAGTCCTTTCCGACCTTACAAGCGGCCAATGAGGCAGCACCAAGTATAGCTATGAGATATTGATTTAAACGCGTCATTGTTTGCTATATTAATCTGATGAATACTAAGCTTCCTGTTCTACGGCCAGGGGTTGCGGTTTGCCGCTGATCTTCTCCTGAACAAACTGGAAGATCACGAACAATACCGGGATCACGAATACACCCAGCACAACACCCGTGAGCATTCCTCCAGCCGCACCTGTACTGATAGACCTGTTACCAAGGGCTGAGGAGCCTGTAGCCCGCATCAGTGGTATCAGACCTGCAATAAAGGCGAAGGAGGTCATCAGGATCGGGCGTAAACGCAGCCTGGACGCTTCCAGTGCTGCTGCCAGCAATCCCATTCCGGCCCTTCTCCGCTGCACGGCGTATTCTACGATCAGGATCGCATTCTTCGCCAGCAGACCGATGAGCATGATCAAACCTACCTGTACGTAAATATTATTGTCGATGCCAAACATGTTGATGAAAGAGAACACACCGAAGATGCCCAACGGTACGCTCAGGATCACTGAGAATGGCAGGATGTAACTTTCATATTGTGCAGCCAGCAGGAAGTATACGAACACAAGGCACAACAGGAAAATGATACCTGCCTGTCCGCCTGCGGCGATCTCTTCTTTGGTCATACCCACCCACTCGTAAGAATATCCACGGGGTAAATAGTTAGCTGCTACTTCCTCTACCGCCTTGATGGCATCACCGGTACTGTAACCTGGTTTTGCCTGGCCGTTGATGGTTACGGCGTTGAAGAGGTTGTTGCGGCTCACTGTTTCAGGGCCGTACACTCTTTCCAGTTTAACAAGGCCGTTGATCGGCACCATTTCACCTGCGTTGTTCTTCACAAACACACCATTCAGGGAAGCAGGTTCTGCACGGTCTGCAGCATCTGCCTGTACGATCACACGGTAGTATTTACCGAAGCGGTTGAAATCTGAAGTATAAGAGCTACCGTAGTACACCTGCATGGTATTGAGGATCTCACTTACGGGAACGCCTAGTTGTTTACTCTTACGTTCATCCACTACTATTTCATACTGCGGGTTACCGGTGTTAAAAGTAGTGAAGGCGAAAGCGATCTCCGGGCGTTTCATCAGCTCGCCGATGAAGCCATAGGCAGTGCCGCCTAATTTATCCAGGCTGCCGCCGGTACGGTCCTGCAGGATCACTTCAAAACCATCCATGTTACTGAAACCCGGTACGGTTGGCATGTTGAAGAGGAAGATCCCGGCTTCAGGGATGCCGGCTACTTTCTGCTGCATCAGGCCCATTACATCCTTCAGGTCTTTTACCGCCCCTCTGTCCTTATGCGGTTTCATTTTCACGAAACCTACTGCGGAAGAAGAACTGCTGGAGTTGGTGAGGAAGTTGAAACCTGCCACGCTCAGGTAAGTGTGCGTAGCTTCGAGTGACTTCATTTCTTTCTCCAGTTTCTCGATCACTTTCCTGGTACGTTCCAGGGAAGAACCCGGAGGCATGTTCACTGCGTATACAATGAAGCCCTGGTCTTCCGTGGGAATGAAACCGGAAGGTGTTTTACGCACCATCAGTACGGTTACCACACCTATGATCACCAATCCTAAAACAGTGATCCATTTGTGACGTACGAGGAAGCGGAGGCTGTGTACATATTTATTGGTAAGGCTGTCGAAGCCTGTATTGAAAGCAGTAAAGAAACGTTTACCAAAACCTTTGGCTACCACGTGGTCGCCGGGGCCGGTATGGTTATTCTTCAGTAATAATGCGCACAAAGCAGGGCTGAGCGTGAGGGCGTTCAATGCAGAGATCAGGATGGCGATAGCCAGCGTGAAGGCGAACTGCCTGTAGAACACACCCGCAGGCCCCTGCATGAAACCTACCGGGATGAACACCGCGGCCATTACAATGGTAATGGAAACGATGGCACCGGAGATCTCTTTCATGGAACTAACGGTGGCCTCCTTGGGCGACATATGTATCGCAGCCATCTTGGTATGGACGGCCTCCACCACCACAATGGCATCATCCACCACAATACCAATGGCCAGTACCAGTGCGAACAGGGTGAGCAGGTTGATACTAAAGCCAAATAACTGCATGAAGAAGAAGGTACCTATGATCGCTACCGGCACTGCGATGGCCGGGATCAGTGTGGAGCGGAAATCCTGCAGGAAGATGAACACCACGATGAACACGAGGATGAATGCCTCTATCAGGGTAGTCTTTACCTGGCTGATAGATTCATCCAGGTATTCCTTGGTGCTGTAGATAACAGATTGCGTAACACCGGTAGGGAAAGCCGCTTCTGCCTTCTTCATCAGTGCCAGGATGGACTCCTGGATCTCGTTTGCATTGGAACCGGCTGTTTGGAACACAGCGATACCAATACCTGCTTTGCTGTCCACTTTTGTATCTGCAGCATAACTGAAGGAACCAAATTCAACACGGGCCACGTCTTTCAGGCGTAATACAGAACCATCCGCATTTGCTTTGAGGATGATGTCTTCATATTGTTCGCCTTTATTGAGCTTCCCTTTGTATTTGATCACATATTCAAATGCTTCTTCCTTGCTTTCACCACCGAAACGGCCGGGTGCTGCTTCCACGTTCTGCTCACGGATAGCGGCCAACACTTCCTGAGTGCTCAGGCCATATGCTGTGAGGCGTTCAGGTTTGAGCCAGATACGCATGGAATAATCCTTTGCACCGAACACCATGGCCTGACCAACGCCGGGTACCCGTTGAATTTCGGGGATGATATTGATCTTGGCATAGTTCTGCAGGAATGTTTCGTCGTATGCTTTGTTCTCACCGGTGAGGTTCACCACCATGATCATACTGTTCTGTTGTTTCTGCGTGGTGATACCGGCAGCAATAACTTCAACAGGCAGCAGTGCGGTAGCTTTTGCTACGCGGTTCTGTACGTTCACAGCTGCCAGATCGGGGTCTGTACCAAGTTTAAAATAAACGGTGAGTGTCATGGAACCGTCGTTGTTGGAGTTGGAGCTCATGTAGGTCATGTTCTCCACACCGTTTACGGCTTCTTCTATGGGAGTAGCAACAGAACGTGCCACCACCTCAGCGTTGGCACCAGGGTACGAAGCCGTCACCTGAACGCTGGGAGGTGCAATGTCCGGGAACTGCGTCACTGGCAATGATACCAGCGAGAGCAAGCCCAGCAGCACCAGTATGATGGATACAACCGTTGCTAATACGGGTCTTTCTATAAATCTTCTTAACATGAATCAGGTTTTGAAAAGTAAACGAATCCTCTTCCCGCCTATAAAACATAAGCAGGTTTCCGTTCTTAATGATTTGATCAGAGTGGTTTCGCTTTCAGTAAACTATCGATCGTAATAGGTTGCGGTGCTATTACGGCGCCATCACGGAGGCGGTCCAGGCCGGTGTATACAATACGTTCGCCTGCTTTCACTCCTTCTTCCACAAACAGGTATCCACCACTTTTACCGGAGATAGTGATCAGTTTGCTGACTACTTTATTACTGTCGCCTACTGCAAACACAAACACTTTATCCTGCAATTCGAAAGTAGCTTCGGCAGGTACTACCAGGGCATTGCTATGCTGCCTGGGGATGCGTACTTTACCGGTTGAGCCGGAACGAAGTACACCTCCTGCATTCGGGAAGGTAGCGCGGAAGCTGATAGCACCCATGGTTTTATCAAACTGTCCTTCTACGGTTTCTATCTTACCTTTCGATTCGTAAATACTGTTGTCTGCCAATACCAGTTCCACCTGCGGAAGTTGTTTGATCTTTTCCTGGATGGTGGCGCCGGGTACCTCCTCTTTAAATTGCAGGAAGTCTATTTCACTCATGGAGAAATAAGCGTACAGGTCTTTAACATCGCTTAACACGGTTAAAGGCTGCAACTCTCCTCTTCCTACGAGGCTACCTGCTTTAAAGGGTATACGGCCTACATAACCGCTCACGGGTGCAGTGATCACGGTAAAGCCAACATTGATATTAGCATTACCTACCTGGGCTTGTGCCTGTGCTACTGCAGCTTTAGCTCCTGCTAAGGTAGCCTGTGCTGTTTTCAGCTGCACATCACTCACTACGTTGTTCTGTACAAGGGGTGTGAGCTTTTCAACTTCCAGCGCTGCTTTTTCCTGGTTAGCCTTGGCGGCTTGCAGGGCTGCGCTGTTATTGCTCAACTGTTCCTGGTAAGGACGGTCGTTGATCTTAAATAAAGGCTGGCCTTGTTTTACATAAGCGCCTTCATCTACGTAGATCTTTTCCAGGTAACCATCTACCTGCGCCCGGATCTCTACATTCACCTTGCCTTCCAGCGCGGCGGTGTATTCACGGAAAGTAGTGGCTGGCATGGATTGCAGGGTAATTACAGGCAATGGCTGCGCCTGCGGAGGCGTTTCTGCATTACCGGTAGAAGAGCTGCATCCATATAATAGAATAGCAAAGGCGATACTTGCTAATGCGCCTGCTATCAGCTTTCTGTTGAAAGAAAATAATAACGATTTCATACTACGGTTTTTATAGATCATAAACACAGATTGCGCAACCATGTTCCCCTGCGCTGGGAATTAGTTAATTGAATTATACAGGGCATGACAGTCCCTCCGTAATCAGAACATGGAGTAGAAAAAAAGGAAGACTACACTAAATACTGCCTGGGCTTGCAGTATATCCATAATCGTTCGAGGTGTACTTTTTGTTACTGCTGTCGTAAAAAAAAGTCCTCTTCCGACTATAGTTAGGTTACATGATTTTCATGATTCGTTCAAACTTGATGCGTTGCAATTGACAATGCAAATTTAGAATAATAGGCGACACTTTACATGTTGCATATCGCGGGATTAGTTGTACTTTTCACGGATAGTCTTTTGGAAGAGCGCCGGCGTCTGCCCCGTATGCTTTTTAAAGAAACGGTTAAAATACGCGTCGTCGTCGAAATTCAATTCTCCCGCAATCTGCTTTACAGAGTGCTGTTGCCAGAACAGTAGCCGTTTTGCTTCCATAATGCGTTTAGCATCGATGATCTGCTTGGCACTCCTGCCTATGGTAGTTTTTACTGTATCGTTCAAATGTCCGGGGGTTACGTGGAGCATCTCCGCATAGTCCGTAACCTGTACTTTTTCACGGAAGTGCTGATCTACCAGGATCTTAAACTGGATACCCAGGCCACTGAAACTGGTTTCGGTACGGTAGAGGTCCATATTACTTTCCGGCCTGGCAATACGCCCGCAGGCAATGATAAAAGCACTGAGCACATTCCTGATGATAGCCTCCTTCCTGGGTTTATCATTCCTGAACTCTGCCAGGAGGATACGGGCAAAGGAAAGCACTTCCTGCAGCTGGCCTTCTTCCAGGCGCAGTACATTATCCTTGAACACACATTGCCAGCAGCTGAGCACACCTAAAGTTTCCGTGATCAGGAAATCGCGTGTAAAATACAACCCTATCACTTCTGCATCCGAACTCAGGTCATACTGGCGGATCTGTTCCGGGTCCATCATGATCACGGCCGGCGCATCTATAATATGTTTCTCGAAGTCGATATATAATGTAACAGAGCCTTTGAGCAGGATATCTATGGTATATCCGTCATGCCGGTGTGGCACTTCAAATCCTTCCCATTTGATATCCTTCAGGTTGGCCCGGTGGATCATGAACTGAGAGCCTTCTATAGCAAGACTGTTATCCTGCAGGGTGATCAAGGGTATCTGATTATATTTAGCCAGCTGCATGGTTTTGTGTTTATTCAGGTTATTCAACTTTCTGGCGTTCCTGTACTAATACAAGGTCGCTCATTTTAACATTGATCGGGATATTCCCGATCTGTACGATTGCACTCTTATTCCTTAGTTCTGTTACTTTTCCTACCTGGTTATTCGTCCGGATCTTCACCCGGTCCCCTACTTTGATCTCTCCCGCCAGTTCTACGAATTTATCCTGTACCTTTTTCTGTAATTTCTCGTTGATGGACTTTTCTTTTTTACGGAAAAGAAGCGCCTCTGCCTGTTTGATCACTTTCGCCTTATCATCTGTGCGCTTCCATTCAAATACGATCTGCTTCAGTTTGCGTTCCATGTCTTTCAGGTAGATGATCTCTTCTTCCCTGATCTTGTTCTGCAGCTTCAGCAGGGTGTATTGCTGCTGCACGCGTTCTTTGTCAGACAGTATTTCGTATTCTTTCTTAAGTCTTTCGTTCTCTTTGAGTAGTTTTTGCAGTTCTTTTTCTTTGCTTTCTACTTTCTGCAGGTCCTGTTCTGCTTTATTCAGTAATTTATCTAAGCGGAAGTGTCCGTCGTCTACTAATTTGCGGGCCCTGTTGATGAGGGCGGGATCCATGCCTATGCGCTGGGCGATGGAGAATGTATAAGAGCTGCCGGGTTTTCCGATAAGCAGTTTATACATGGGGAGCAGGTTCTCTTCATCAAATCCCATGGCGGCATTCACAATTCCTTTCACTTTACCGGCCATGATCTTCAGGTTGAGGTAGTGGGTGGTAACGATGCCAAAGGCATGTTTCCTTGCCAGCTCTTCCATGATCACTTCTGCAAATGCTCCGCCCAGGTTAGGATCGGAGCCGCTGCCCAATTCATCAATGAAGAACAATGTTTTACCATTGGCGTTCTCCATGAAGTATTTCATATTCTTCAGGTGTGAACTATAGGTGCTCAGTTCAAATTCCAGGCTCTGGGTGTCCCCGATGTGGATCATCAGGTTCCGGAAGATGCCCAGCTGGCTGCTGGGGTGAACCGGTACTAATAATCCTGCCTGCAGCATCAGCTGAATGAGCCCTACAGTTTTGAGCGTCACCGTTTTCCCTCCTGCGTTAGGGCCGCTGATCACCAGGATGTGGTTATCCTTGTTCAGCGTCATGTTCACGGGGATGGTGGGCTTTCCCTGTTTGCGGTTATACAATAGCAGCAAGGGATGATAGGCCTCTACCAGGTGCACCTGCGCGTGTGGCACGAGCATGGGGTAGTTTCCGTTGATATCCAGTGCCAGGCGGGCTTTTGCACGTATAAAATCATAGATCCCAAGGATGGTATGATATTGCTGCAATAAGCCCTGGTGTCTGGCCATTTCTGCCGTGAGGTTCTTGAGGATGGCATAGACTTCTCTCTGTTCATCCCTTTCCAGGGAAAAGACCTCATTGTTCAGCTGAATGGTTTCTTCCGGTTCCAGGAAAGCCGTGCGGCGGGTATCTGATTCCCCGTGCAGGATCCCTTTCACCATTCGTTTCTGTTCTGCAAAGATGGCCACTACCCTGCGTCCGTTGAGGAAACTCTCTTCGATATCAGCCAGGTAGCCCTGTTTCTGCAGTTTGCCCAGGATCCTGTCGAACACCCTCCGGAGCTCTGTTCTTTTACGGAACAGGTTTGTCCGGATCTTTGCCAGCTCAGGTGTTGCATTGTCGCGCACCTGCCCGGTTTCATCCAGCACTTCATCTATCTGCGAAACGATCTTCTTTTCGTAATGGGTTTCTTTGATCAGGCTGTACAGCCCCCAATATGTCACTCTCCTGTCTGTATCAAAGAAACGGACGATACTGTTCATACTTTCCGCCAGTTTGCGGAGTTGCATGAATTGCTCCCCGGCAAGCACGGCCCCCTGGATTTCCAGCAGGCGTAATTCCTGCTTCAGGTTGAGGACGTGATCGTTGGGGAAGTGCTGTTGGATCAGCACCAATTGCTTATACTCATGCGCCTGTTGAAGCGCAGTCTTTACGTAGTCGATATGTGTATGCAGGCGCAGTTCTTCGGCCATTTGCTTGCCCAGCTCCGTTTTACAATGCTCCTGCAACAAAACCTTTACCTTGTCAAATTCCAACTGCACCGGCGCCGATTCTGGAAAATATTTCACCTTCTGTTTTTTTAATATACGGCTGCCGGCCCATGCAGCCTATCCTTTTTTTCGTTCCGCAAAGTTGGCCTATCCACTGGAATTGATGAAAAATGATTGATCAACAGCCAGTCACGAATGACAAATGCGGTTCATCATTCATGCGTTCTCCAAAAGAATGTTAAAGTTACTTAACTTGTTGATCCAAACCGCCATGGATATCGTAATTTGATGTACAGTTAAAGTTTATGAAACAGCTAAAAAGATACCTTTTGTTCGTGGCAATGCTGGGTTCCAGCCTCGCATCCTGCGCTCAGCAACAAACAAAAACCGAAAAAGAACCAGGAGATATGACCATTGATAAAGACACAAAAACCGCAACGGCCATTTTTGGAAATGGCTGTTTCTGGTGTACGGAGGCAATATTCCAGCAGTTAGAGGGGGTATTAAAGGTGGAATCCGGGTATTCCGGCGGCGCCAACCCCAACCCCACCTACGATGAAGTATGTACGGGCCTTACGGGGCATGCGGAAGCGGCCAGGATCACTTACGATCCTTCAAAGATCAGTTATGCCACCCTGCTGGAAGCATTCTGGGGAAGCCATGATCCTACTACGCTGAACCGCCAGGGGAATGATGTGGGTACGCAGTACCGCTCGGTGATCTTCTATGAGAATGAAGAACAGCATAAAGAGGCTGAATTTTACAAAAAGAAGCTGCAGGAGTCCGGCGCTTTTAAGGACCCTATTGTAACGGAGATCACGCCCTTTAAGGCGTTTTACGTGGCAGAGAACTATCACCAGAACTATTACAACCAGAACGGTTCAGCGCCATATTGTACGTATGTGATCAAACCTAAGCTGGAAAAGTTCAAGAAAGCGTTTAAGGATAAGTTGAAACACTAGTTAACTAAATATAATATTGGAAAGAAGAGGGGTCTTAAGGCGCCTCTTTTTTTATGATACCATATTGGCCATATGGACTGAAGCTATGAGAGAGCTATGAAAGAGCTTTGAAAGAACTTTGCAAAGCCTATGTGAAGCAGGGGTAAAATAATATTATAGTAGTTTTCCTTTTTAGAAGTAACTGCGGTCAAAATGTTTGTCTGGCCAGGTAAATACCGTATCAAAAGCATATCAAAAGCGTATCAAGAGCATATCAAAAGCGTATCAAAAGCGTAGTTACCCCCACCCACTGTCAGAAAGACAGTACCTTTTACTAAAAATGGCGGGAAATCTTACAGCAAATCCAGCTTTTTACTCCCCCTGTACAACCAGGATAATAGAAAATACGCGATAGCGGTAATGATGAGTACATAGCCGATAAAACCGACCGTTAAAACTGTTTCAATGCGAACCCAGTTTTGGAGCTCTGCAAAATATGCGAGCACTGCGAGCAGCACTCCTGTTAATCCACCAATAATGGTTACCGTTTTCATGAGGTGTTATTTGGGTTAAATAGTTTTAGCTACCCATATAACGTACCAAAAAGTAAAAGGTTTACAGGCTGTTTTAAAGAATTTTGAAATACCATAGCTTTGCCATCTATATTCGATGCACGCTAATTTTGCTCTAGTTGAAGAACTACTCTGATGTTCAATTGCTGAAGATGCTCCGGGAGGACAGTGAACAAGCATTCCGGGAAATCTATGACCGGTACTGGAAAGTATTGTATGAAACCGCCTTCCGCAAAACTACAGCTGATGATGCCTGTGACCTGGTGCAAGATATTTTCCTCTATTTGTGGAAAAACAGGCACACTATTTTCCTCGAAGTACAACTCAACACCTACTTACAGGCAGCATTACGCCACAAGATCATAGACCTTTACCGCCTCCGTTCCGTACGCGAGCGTTATTATGCACAGATCTTCCCCTCAGGCGCACTTTCCGGCAATGAATATGAGCTGAAAGAGCTCAACCAGGTGATCCGTTCCGCTATCAACCGTATGCCTTCCCGCATGCGGGAGATATTCCTCCTTAACCGGGACGGGGACCTGCCTTCCGCCGCCATTGCTGAAAAGCTTTCCCTCTCCGACCAGACCATCCGTAACCAGATCTCTACGGCCATTCAAAGGATCCGCCTGGCTGTGGACCACTACCAGCGCAGTAAATAATTTTTTTTCCGGAACTCTGGTACAATCCCCTTCATAGCACGACTATGAGGATGACCATTCTATTCACCTTAAAAATCCACGTCATTGAACCAGGAAAGGATCGATCAACTTTTAACGTTATACGGCCGGAACGAATGTACCACGGAAGAACTGGCAGAGCTGCACACATGGTATCAGCAGCTGGAAACCAACCAGGCACCGCCTTTTATGGATGATAAAGCAGCAGCACAACTACAGGCAAGGCTCTGGGAACAGCTTAATACAGCGAGGCAACCAACCCGTGTATTCCGCCTGCCCATATGGGCAAGAGTGGCAGCCGTTGCCCTCCTGCTGGCAGGTGCAGCATTCTGGCTGTTGCAGACCAATTCATCCAAAACTAATACTCCCCTTGCTGTGGCGCCTGCGCCCAAAAAGATCAGCATACCTTACGGCGCTACAAAGAAGATCCAATTGCCGGATGGTACGGAGGTATGGCTGAATGCCGGCAGCGAACTGCTATACGCCGCAGATTTCAACACCAGCCACCGTACCGTACAGCTCAGCGGGGAAGCCTTTTTTGATGTAAAGAAAGATGCAGAACGGCCTTTTATCATTAATACCGGCAAAATGAACATCCGTGTGCTGGGTACTGCTTTCAATGTAAAGGCTTACCCGGAAGATAAAACTTCGGAAGCCTCCCTGATCCGCGGTGCGATTGAAGTAAGCATGCATGGTGATCCGGAAAAGAAATTCATCCTCCGCCCGAACGAAAAGATCGTATTTCCGAACAGGCCTTTACCCGGCAGCACCGAGCTGGTGGAATTACAGCGGGAAGGGTATGCCCTCTCCAATGTATCCATCAATCCGGTGGATAACAGTGTGATCGAAACAGCCTGGACCAATAACCGCCTGGCCTTTATGAATGAACGTTTCGGGGATATTGCGCAGCAGCTGGAAAGGAAGTTTGAAGTGAAATTACATTTTGAAGACAGTACTGCCGCCGGCTTACGTTTTACTGCTACTTTCGAAGATGAGGATATCCGTGAAACGCTGGAAGCACTGCAGTATTCATTGCCTTTTAATTTCAGGATCGAGAAAAAAGATATTTACATCACCCGTTAAAAAACTGCCTATGTAGTATGTAAAGCTATCCTAAATAAAACAGGGAAATGTTTGCGGCACTTCCCTGTAAGAATTTAGAAAACAAGACAGGTACTTCAGTTGGGACCGTAGACCTGTCATCATTTTATTGACCTAAATCCACTTAAAAGTATGAAAAAAATCAGACTTCCGGGCGTCTTATTGCCATCACCGGTTGCCGTTTTAAAATTGCTGCTCTTTATGAAATTGATCTTTACAATTGTTCTCATAACGTGCATGCAGGTATCAGCCAAAGTTTATTCACAGAAGACCAAACTAACATTCCGCGCAGAAAAGGTACAACTGGCCAAAATCCTGAGATTAATTGAGAAACAGACTAACTATCGCTTTGTTTACAGTAATGAGGTCCTTCCCGCTGAAAAAAAGATCACAGTCCACGCTTTAGAAACGCCATTCGACGAGGTGATGAAAACTTTGCTGGATGATACCGGCCTGAACTTTAAATTACTTGCCAATAACCTGGTGGTGATTGCACCAGGGCGTACGGTCATAGAAGATATCACCATCAAAGGAAAGGTATCTGACGCTACCGGTGTGCCATTGCCAGGCGTGAGCGTAAGAATAGAGAACACTACCAAAGGCACCTCCACCAATGCCGGCGGCCAGTTTGAACTGCAGGCACCCGGCACTGCCAATCTTGTATTCAGTTACCTGGGGTATTTAACGCAGGTAATACCTGTAAATAACCAGGCGACGCTTAACGTGATATTGAAAGAAGATACCAAAGGCCTGAATGAAGTAGTGGTGGTAGGTTATGGCAGCCAGAAAAGAGTGAACATGACGGGCGCTGTGGCTACCATCAGCCCCGCACAGATCACAGAACGGCCGGTAACCTCTATCCAGAATGCTTTACAGGGCCTCACTCCGGGTTTAACCGTACTCAACCGCCCCGGCGATGTAGGCAGTGACGTAGGCACACTTACCGTACGGGGAAGAACAAACCTTGGCGCCCCCGGTCCATTGATCATCATAGACGGTATACCCGCATCCAACCGGGAACTGGCCTCGCTGAACCCTAACGATGTGGAAAGCATGAGCGTGCTGAAAGATGCCGCCTCTGCTGCTATCTACGGCGCCAGGGCAGCGAATGGCGTAGTACTGATCACTACCAAAAAAGGGGTGGAAGGAAAAATGTCTATCGACCTGAATGCCAATTACGGCTGGCAATCCCCTACCCGCCTGCCGGATTACCTGGGCTCCGGAGATTTTGCCCGGCTCTATAACGAAGCCATGAAGAATGCCGGCAAACAACCCCGTTATACCGCAGAAGAGATCACCAAATTTGATAACGGTACTGATAGAGACCTTTACCCGAATACGGACTGGTATAAAGAAGCGCTGCGTAAAAACCCCGCCTACAAAGACATTCAGCTGGGTGTTAGCGGCAGCAGCAAACTCACCCAGTATTACCTGAGTACCGGGTATTTTGGCCAGGAATCGCTGGTACAGAACAAAGGACTGAACAGGTATACGATCAGGTTAAACACCAATTCACAGGTATTGCCTATCCTGAACATCGGCACCAATATGTCCTTCCTCAAACAGGACCTGGATACCAAAGGCGGGGAAATGAACTGGGTAAGCCTTAACCGCCTTGGGCCCACTATGGCTGCCCGCCAGTCAGACGGTTCCTGGGGAACGGTCAATGGCGGTAAGGTAGATGCTACGCTTGCCAAAGATAATGTACTCCGCAACATGGCAGAAGGCGGACGCAGCTGGACGCGTAACCAGGTAATACAAACTGCGCTCAATGCCACACTTACTCCCTTACCCGGCTTAACCATTAAAGGACTGGGTTCTCTCAAATACAACAACGAACTCAATAATAGTTTTACGAACGAACTGCCCGCACTGATCAATTTCATCACCAAACAACCGATCGCTTCTACTGCAGTAACGCCAAATGAAATGACAGAATACTGGGGCCGCCGGCAGGAAATACTGCTGCAGGCTTATGCTGAATATGATAAACATTTCGGCAAACACGGCGCAAAGATCATGGTGGGCGCTTCGCAGGAAAGCAATGAATACCGCAATGCTTTCATTGGCCGCAAACGCTTCCCCAACAATGCTGCCACCACCGTAGGACTGGGTGCCGGAGGTTCCGAAAACATCAGTTCTGATGCAACTGGCTCCGCTAACCGCTCCACTGCAGAAGAATGGGCCATTCGTTCTTACTTCGGCCGGGTGAACTATAATTATAACGACAAGTACCTGCTGGAAGCAAATCTCCGTATGGACCTTTCCTCCCGCTTCCACCCGGATCACCGTCTTTCTCAATTCCCTTCCGTATCCGCAGGCTGGCGGGTTTCAGAAGAGCCTTTCCTGAAAGGGAATGTATCCTGGCTGAACAACCTGAAACTACGTGGCTCATGGGGTATCCTGGGCAACCAGGATAATGTGGCCATCGGCAACTATTACGACCGGCTCAATACCGGTTATGCCTACAATTTTGAAGGCGCCCCGGTAGATGGCGTATGGCAAAGCATCGGTACCAATAAACTGGCCAGCTGGGAAAAGGTGAACATGACGGACATAGGTATGGACCTTACGCTGTTCAATGGTTTACTAGATATAACAGCGGATTATTATGTAAAGAAAACCAACGGCATCCTCCTGCCACAAAGCGTACCCAGCACTTATGCACTGGATGCAGCTACGGTAAATGCAGGTTCTACGAGGAATACCGGTATTGAACTAATGCTTTCCCATAATAACCAGATAGGTAAGGACTTTCAGTACCGCGTAAGCGTGAACGTTTCGCACATCCGTAACAAGATCGTGTTCCTGGGTGATGGTGTACACGAGAGATTGTCTGACAGGTGGATAGAACGTGTAGGCGAATCCGTTGGCTCCTTCTATGGATGGGAAGCAGAGGGTTTGTTCAAAGATCAGAAAGATGTGGACGATCATGCCACACAATCTGCTTCCACCAAACCGGGCGACATCAAATACAAAGATCAGAATGGGGACAAGGTGATTGATGCGAACGACCGTGTGATCATTGGGAATGATGTACCCTGGATCAATTATGGTGGTGCAATAGGTGCTTCCTATAAAGGATTTGACTTTGAAGTACTGATCTACGGTGCTGCCAAAGTAAAAACCTACCTGGATGGTGAAGCTGCGTTCTCTTTCTTCAATGGTGCCAGTGTAAAGGATTATCACCTGAAACGCTGGACAACCGAAAACCCTGATCCAAATGCAGCTTATCCACGCATCCTGATCAGTGCGGATGGTAAGCATAACTACGATAACCGTTCTTCTTTCTGGTTGTTCGATGCATCTTACCTGCGTGTGCGTTCACTCAGCTTCGGTTACACCATTCCGCACCGCATCACCAAAAGAGCGGCGATGCAACAGGCCAAAGTATTTGTGAGCGCCAACAATCCTTTCACTTTTATGATGGATAAAAGGCTGACTGACTATGACCCTGAGATCGGCTCCGGAAGAGGCGGCTACCCGGGTATTAAAACGTGGGCCGTTGGTTTGAATGTAAGATTCTAATACAGAACATTAAAGAGATTATTGTATGACGAAGTATAAATTCCATATTATTACAGCGATCACCGCTGCTTCCCTCCTGCTCTCCTGTAATAAGGATTTCCTGGACAGGCCGCCGCAGAACCAGCTTTCAGAAGGCACCTTCTGGACGGGAGAAAAAGATGTATATGCCGCACTGAATGCTATCTACAGTCAGATAGACGGCGGCGAAGGCAGCATCTTTGAAGATGGAGCCTCAGATAATGCCCACGCGCAATATCCCTGGGAAAGCAATGCTACTACCATTTCCCTCGGAGACGTAACCACTTCCATGAATGAAGGCTGGAACTTTACCGCCATACGCCGCGTGAACTACTTCCTGGAGAATGTGGACAAAGTGAAGATGGATGCTACGCTGAAAGAACGTTTCAAAGCAGAAGCCCGCTTTATGCGCGCTTTCCGTTATTTCAATATGACGAACAACTTCGGGGATGTACCACTGATCACTAAAACATTATCAGTGGAAGAATCGTATGTGGCACGCACGCCTAAAGCAGATGTATTGAAATTTGTGCTGGATGAATTAACCGCAGTGTCTGCCATACTGCCTCCCAGCTACAGCGGAGGAAAGAATAATGAGAAAGGCCGTATCACTAAAGGTGCTGTTATTGCGTTGAAAGCAAGGGTGCATTTATACAATGAACAATGGCAGGCCGCTGCCGATGCTGCTTCCCAGGTGATGGGCATGGGTTATGAACTCTTCACTATCACCGCAGAAGATGCCAAAGACCAGGCAGACGATTATGCGCAGTGGGTAAATTTTGCGGACGCTACAGAAGCAGCAAAATTTCGTTTGGGCCTCCGCAGTTATGAAAAACTCTTCTGGCAGAGCAATGAAAATAACAAAGAAGTGATCCTGGACAGGCAGCATATCCCGGAAAAGGATGCGCAGTTTGTGAACACTTACCTCCTCTCTGATGACCTTGGCGGATGGAGTTCTGTTGCACCAACCCAAAGCCTGGTAGACGCCTACCAGAGCTTTAAAACAGGAGAAGCCATCACACCGGTTGCTCCAGCCACCCGGGCAACATTGTACGCCGCCCGCGGCACTAACCCCGCCTTTTATGATGAATACAAGAACCGCGACCCCCGCTTCTATGCCAGTATCCTTTTTGATAAAGCATCCTGGAATTTCATTGAGCAGGGCTACCTGTTCAAATGGGTGAAAGGTGGTAATAACTGTTCCAAAACGGGTTACAATTTCCGCAAGTATGTAGATCCTCCCACCTGGGCTGCACAGGTGGATAACCATGCCAACCACATTATCATCCGCCTGGCGGAAATACTGCTCACCTATGCAGAAGCAAAGAATGAAGTAAGCGGGCCGGATGCCAGCATCTACGATGCTGTGGACAAGATCCGTATCCGCGCAGGCATGCCGGTGCTGGACAGGGCTAAGGTCAATACAAAAGAACTGCTTCGTGCAGCGATCCGTAATGAACGCAGGGTGGAACTGGTGCTGGAAGGGCAGCGTTTTATGGATATCCGCCGCTGGAAGATTGCCCCCGCGGTGATGACCAACCTGTATGACCTGGAGAATGGATTAGTGCAAACGAGAAGATGGGATAACAAATTGTACCTGATGCCGGTACCGCAGGCTGATATTGATAAGAACCCCAAGTTGAAGCCGAATAATCCTGGATATACCCAGTGATTAAAGGTGCTACTCTTTATGAAAAGGCCGCTCATATGAGCGGCCTTTATTACTTACAGTCAAACCAAGATCACAATTCCACCTTTACCGAATACTCCGGAATTACCCGGATGTTTCGTATACCTTCCTTTTTATCTTCCGGTAGTTGTACGCCTGTTATTTTATTATCCCAGGGCTGCACTTCCAGCAACATTTCCTTGCTGCCTAAGAACCGTTTTAGTCCCGGCCTCCATTTGTTGCCGGTATACAGATCATCTGCCACTACTTTTCCATTGATCGTCCCGGTGATACTTCCCCCGAAATAATCAATATCCAGGAAAACATCTGAAACGCCTGCAGGCAGAGATGAAGGCAACTGTACGGCGTTATCTTTCACAGGTATTGCCATTGATGCCTGCGGTGCTTTTACATACCGCTCCTTAAAAACACCGTCAGCATACCATTTAAAATGCATATCCGGTTCATTCAGCTGGCGGAGTTCTAATTCCTTTCCGCTGAGCATTAATTTTGCCGAAGAGATCATAAGGCTTTCCTTCCCTCCTATCTTTAACCGCCAGCTGTTCTCTGCTTCTTCCCTTGTGAGTAATACGATGGAAGATCTTTTACCTTTCAGATCAGTGATATACAGCGTGTTTCCTTCCTGCGGATGAAGGATCCAGTGATTGCCGCTTTTAGTTTTCTTCCATCCCTCCAGGGAGCGGATGTTTGCGGCATCGAGGCAGATCTCCGGTTCCATTCCTTTTACCTGTGTAAAGAAGATGGTGTTGCCTGCTTTAGCCAGTGGCTGGGCTGTGGCATATTTCAGTGTAATACCAAATGCATCCATATTGAAGGGCAGAATGGGAGCCGTTTCTCCAGCCAGGGTAAAGGCAGGGAAAGTGATATCCTCCTGCTGCAAATGAATGGTCAGTTGCACTTCCTTATCCGGCATAGGAACACGTACCTGTGTATTACAGAAGAATACAAATCCGCTGTTGCCTTTTATCCTTGTACTGTACCTGATACTATCCGTATTGCGCGGGTTCACTACAGGATACGCGGATGGCAGTACATCCATTACGGCAAGGTCTTTCCCGAAATCATTGATAAAATGATGCAGGATATTCAATGTATGAAAAGAAGCACGCGGCAGGCCATATTCTCCCAGGGGTGCCTGGAAATCATAACTCTCCGGGCAGCTGGGATCTTTCAACCCGGGAGTTTGTGTGCCGCCCTGGTACATATAATACCCGATGAGGTTCATGCCCCTTCCTATCTGGTTCTGTGTATGGGCTTCCACTACTTTCGGGTCCACAACAAAACGGTTGGCATAAGTGACCTGGCTGCCGCAGCCCTGCTCACACATGCCTTTAGGATATTCATCCATATCATAGAACAACTTACCCAAGGCATCCGTCATGATCCATTGGTCGTTACCATAGAGGAAATCCAGTGAAGGGCCGCCACCGGCCTTTTCCCAGCCACGGTAGGGATATGCGCCCTGTAAAGGCAATACTTCAAAACGGTCCGAATGAAAGACTGTATTTGCTGTAACGGAAAAGAACACCGGCTGTATGCCTGCCCTGATGGCCATTTTTTTAAGCATGGAAATATGATCGGGATCGCCGTTCGCATATTCGTTCTCTACCTGTGTGCCTATAATGGGGCCACCATCTTTGAAATACAGGCCTTTCGTTAATTGCCCGACCTGTTTATACAGGGAATCTGCTGCTGCCAGGAATGCGGGATCGTTGCTCCGTTTTCCCTTCATCCTGTAGATCCATTCCGGGAAACCGCCGTATAATTGTTCCGCGTTGCAATAAGGCCCGATCCGCAACCATACGAACAGATCATGTTTAGCACAAAGTGTAATGAAGCGGCGCAGATCATTATTGCCGGACCAGTTCCATATGCCACGCGGGTTTTCAAAAGTGTTCCAGAGCATATAGGTAGCAATGATGGATATACCACCCTGTTTCATTTTAAGGACCTGTTCCTCCCAGTATTTTTCCGGATAACGGGAGAAATGGAATTCTCCCATTACCGGAAACCAGGGCTTACCGTTCAGTTCAAAATACCTGTTATTTACAGAAAGGGTACGATGCGTGGGGTCGGTTCCTTTCATGGGCAACGGCTTTATAATGGCCGGTTTCCATTGGGTTCCATCAATGCTGATCTCCTTTGTTTGTGCCTGTGCCTGGCTAATACAACATATAAAGAGTAGTGCTAACCGTATATTCTTCATTTGGAAAATTTCTTTTTCTGAATAGTACCGGCATCCAGGATCTCCACATTTGTGCAATCCGTTAGCAGGAAAGCCGGCTTTGCCTGCTGGGGCACCGGTAAAAAATTAGTTTTCATGATGGTGTTATGTTTCATCACGAGGTTATCTGTACTGCGTGCAGATAATACTGCATCGTCCATTATCCGGAAGGTATTTTCCTCGATCCTGATATTACGATGTACTTTATAACCCTTTACCCGTTTATGGTTCTCAGGGCTTATGGAAATCACATGGTTATCCGGCATGGAATTATACCCGCATTCTGTAAATACATTCCGCCGGATGGTCACATCTTTTACCGGACCTGATTCATACCAGGAGGTAGCATCGTTGGCAATAAGGATGGCCTGCATGCCCATGCGGTAAAAAGTATTTTGTTCCACCAGTACCGGGCGGGCAGTTGTAACCAGCAGGCCACGTGTGGCTATTTGCCGGAAACTGTTATTACGGACCACTACAGAAGGCGTCCAGGTAACATTTTCCAGGCAGTCACCCGGTTTCACATTAGCTGGCAGGGGTTCATTGAACGTTACCAGCATCTCTCTTTCATTCAGCAGCTTCGCGGCCTTTAATACACCATAGCGATAAATACGAAGAGAAGGACCATTCAGCAATGCCACAGAATCTCCGGGAAAGAAGGCTTCAAACCCATAGGTCTGGTGATGCATAAAACGGATACGCAGTGTTGCGGGAGATACTTTCTCTACCACCTGCAGATGCGTTCCGTGAATATTTATACCATCATCATGCAATCCTGAGAATACGCTGTTTGTTACACTAATACTGCCTCTGCAGCCGGAAAACTGCATTCCGTCTGCCCCGCAGGCCATACTTCTGCCACTTCCGGGAGCAGGTGCTACCTGTAAACTATCAAAGGAAAGATCTTCAGAGAACTGGGAAACAACCCCCAGCCCATGCATGTAACGTATCCGCACATTGGCGAATGAAATACCCGCACTTCTGTTGATAAAGATCCCAACACGGTCCCTGATGGGGTCTCTCACGCTTACGATCTCCCCGGGATGCCATTCTTTCAGATCAAACTTCCCTTTAAACTTTATTCTGAAAGGACTGATCAGTTCAGCGCCGGCCTTTCCAAAAGGTTCCCAGTGGGTTCGTTTTCCTATCCCTTTAGCAGTATCCGCTACCACGGCATGAAAATGCTGCAGCGTCCATCCTTCTCCGTACCAGTACAATTTGTTATGCAGGATGGTAAAGCGGGAATCCGGGTGAACTGCGGCGGTTACCTCTTCAGGACTCACGGTTAATAAAGTCATTTCAGACATGCCGGGCCTTTCCGCATCCATCTCCACATTTTGCAGGCGGATGTTCTTACAGCGGTCCATGGCCAGGTTCACCATTTTGCCATGGAACATAAAGATGGATCGATTGCCTTCGATGGTAAGGTCTTTCATGCCCTCCAGTAATATGCCCATCGTTTTGTCTTTGGAAGGGCATTCCGTTTCACTGGAAGTATTGGTGATAAAATAAGTACGCACCGCTGCTTTCTCCGGCCAGAAATCATACCTGCCTTCCGGGAAATATAAAGTAGCGCCGGGTTTATCCTTACAGGCTTCCAGGGCTTTTTTCACCTTTTCTGTGGCATCCGTAAAAGTATTTGGCTGCAGGCCAAAATCACGCACATCTATCACCTGTGCTGTACTACGAAGTGTAGCACAGCACAGTGACAGGAATAAGAACAGTTTGCAACCCATCTTTAAGATATTTTACGATCACCTTTCCAGGACTGGAAAGGTCCTTGAAGATCAGATCTATAACCAATAATCATCATTTGACGAAATTCACCTGTACCTGCCAGGTGATCGTTGTTTTGCCATCTGCAGCAGTAACCTGGTAGGCTACCGGTTTGGCGTAATTTCCGGGCAAACCCAGCATGGGCGATCCATTGGCGGGCTGAATGGTTGCAGCTGTTGAGATATTGCACATACCGGTGATATTACTGGCTGTAACCTGATCTCTCACCGCCGTGGTGAATGTGCCGGAAGCAGCCGGTACTGTTGTTGTAACAGTCATACTATTTCCGTTCACTACAGGGGTAGATGTTGTTAAACGTATAACACGGAAAGTGCCATTATCGTTCCAGCGGTATTCAAAATCAAAACGATCTATTTTAGCATCCGTAAAAACAGGCAGATCTTTCAGGCCTCTTTTGAGGCAGGATTGGGAAAAAACTGCTATCATCAATAAACAACCCAGTGCAAAATATTTTTTCATACAGTAATTATTAAAAATGATAAGATCACCAGCCATCATTGTTAGGCGCCAGGTTAGGATTAGCCTGGATCTGTGAAACAGGTACAGGGAACAGGAAACGCCTTGCCGTGAACAAACGGTTACTATTGTTGTTCAGGGTGATGTTGTAAAAAGTGAATGTTCTGCCATCCGCAGAAATATCAATACCACGAATAGGTTCTGTTAATTCCGGAATGGTATTCTGCCCGTTGAACTTAGCCCATCTTAACAGGCACCAGTAGCGATCTTCTTCCAGCACCATATCCACCCTGCGTTCATTGGTATAAGCCGTCCAGGCAGCGGCAGCTGTGGTTGCAGCAAGGGCAGGCAAACCACCATGCGCTTCGCGGGTTTTATTGATAGCGGGTATTGCTTCTCCAAAGCGGTTGTTCAGTAAAAGTGCTTCTGCATAGTTCAGGTACACTTCTCCCAGTCTTAAAATGGACTGATGATGATCCGTAGGATCTGAATACCATACTTTCTTTACTTCATACAAACCTTTGCGGTAATAATAATTCGACTCGGAAACACCCCATTCTCCTCCGGTATTGCTTAAACGGTTCATGTTCCCCAGGTCCCTGGTTTGTATCACATTATTGAACAGTTTTACGGAATCATACGCTACAGTAGCATAGAAACGTTTATCCCTGTTCTTGTACAATACCTGCGAAACATATCCTCCGCTCAACTGGTAATTGGTATAGTAGGAAGTAGCATTCCATTTTTTGGCCACGCCATCTGCATCGATCACTTCATACGCATCTACCAGGTTCTGGGAAGGGAATCTCTCCGGCCAGCCTTCAAAGCTTTCCACGAAAGCGGGATGATTATATCCGGGGTTCAGTTTTTCATTCCCGTGATTGGGGCATAGTGCCTGCATGGCACAACCGGAAAAGGTATTATTGATCCCTTTCCTGAAATAGGCCAGGATCAGTTCTTTGGAAGCCTGTGCTTTTCCGAAATCGTTGAACATGCCCAGGTAATCCGCATCGATATTATATCCCAATGTAAATACCGCTTCTGCCGCTGTGATCACTTTAGTGAGCCAGGCGGCTTTTTGTGCAGGCACATATGCTGCGCCCTGCAACCCTACCCTTGTGATCAAAGCCAAAGCAGCTCCTTTGGTGGCCCTGCCTGTAGCTGCTGCTGCCGGCAGTTCTGCACTGGCTTCATCCAGGTCTTTCAGAATGAATGTATATACTTCCGCTATGCTTTTGCGTGGTAAACGGAAATCACTTTCCTTCTGATCATATACTTTATCCACGATCATTACACCGCCGAAACGTTGCACCATCCAGAAATACACCATAGCACGCAGAAACTTCGCTTCTGCCAGCATGATCTTTTTATCCGCATCCGGAATGGTAGTACTGGCAGCCAGCTTTTCCAGGATAAGGTTACAGCGGCGGATACGCGCATACTGTCCCCATCCTGCGTCGTAGGTGTTATCAAAGTTCTCTGTGGAAATGGAACTGGTGAAATTGTTACAATTGTTATCTGTATAATCATCCAGTTTCTGATTGTAGTACAAGCCTCGGATAACGTCCTCATACGTAGAGAACACAAAACCTTCCGCGAGGTTCTTATCTTTCCAGACAGCTTCTTCCGCAAAACCATCCAGGTATTTTTTATCTAACAGGTCCTTTTTGCAGGCGCCGGTCCCTAAAAGGGTAACCATCACAAAGGACAACCATATTTTTCGTTTCATACAATACTGATTAAAGGATAAACACTAAAGACCGATGTTCAGACCTACTGAATACACTTTCTGTACAGGGTAGCCGTAATTATTCAGATCGCTTGTTTCAGGATCGAAGAATTCTTTTACCGGTGAGAAAGTGAGCAGGTTAGTACCATTCAATGTAAGCACACAACTGTTCAGGAAAGACAGCTGGCGCGGGAACTGGCGTTTGGCATCAAATGCAATGCGTAAACTCTTTAAACGGAGATAACGCGCATCGTATAACCAGAAATCAGAAGCCTGCCCGGCCGGGTTGTAGTTATTGTTCCCGTTCCTTTCCGAACTAAGGGATTGACGGGGGAACCGCGCATCTTTGTTATCAGGCGTCCAGAAATCCCGCTGGAAGTCATACACAATATTCCCTGCGTTATAAGCAGTGAGCGTACCACCCAGCCTTACTGTACGGGTACCTGTGCCCTGCCATAACATTTCCATACTAAAGGCCTTCCAGGCAACATTCAGGTTCAAGCCAAAGATCAATGCAGGAAATTGCTGTTTACCGATACGCCTTGCATCGTTCCCGTCAATCTTTCCATCTCCGTTTGTATCCTGGTATTGAATATCTCCGGGTGTTAACTGATTGGCGGAACTGTTACGCGGATTGTTGAGGATCTGGTCTACGGTCTGATAATATCCCAGGTTGTGCAAACCATTCCCCCATACATAGGTAGCATGTGTTCTGCGGGTGAGCGGATTCTTCAGCGAAACACTGTCCTCACTATCATCCCTTTCCCACAATTCATTATACATGGTTAAAGTACCCCCAACATTGTAACTGAAATCTTTGCCAACGGGCTCTCCGTAGTTCAACTGCAATTCCATCCCATGCCTTCTGAATGCAGAACCGGAAGAGGCATAAGGCAGGCTGGTCCCCAGCGGGCCGGTGTAACGTGCGCCTGAATTGATGATATAACCAGTTGTTCTCTTGTAGAAATAATCCACACTACCCTGGAGTTTATTCCTGAACATGGAGAAATCCAGGCCGGTGTTATAGTCTTTTGTAGAGTACCAGGAGAGCACAAAACGATCTACAAGGCTGCCTTCATTGAAGCCGCCCTGCGGAGTTCCCCCAACTACATAGGCATTCTCCCTGAGGGAATAACCGTTCAGCAGATAAGGGAAACGCACCGGATTACCTGCGGGATCGCGCACATCATCGTTACCCACTGTTGCCAGTGTATAACGCACCTTGAACTGATCAAAGATGTTTTTGAAAGGAAAGAAATTTTCTTCAGACAATACCCAGCCAAGAGAAAGCGAAGGGAAGAAACCCCATTTGCTGTTATTCTCTCTCGGGAAACGGTCCGAACCATCATAACGGAAACTTCCTTCAATGATATATTTTGCAGCATAGTCGTATTTCAAACGGCCTACATATCCTCTCCGGCCGCCTTCCGCGGCACTTCCTCCATTGCTTAATCCTTCATTGCTGCCGGCAAAAAGCTGATCTACGGCAGCAGAAGGGAAGTTGATACGGCCGGCTGATACCTGTTCACTGAAGTCCTCACTTTCCTCATATAAGGCCAGGGCGGAAACGCTATGTTTGCCAAAGGTACGCTGGTACTCTATCCTCATTTGCAGGTTCTGATTCCTGTATTGGTCTGAAATGGTACTCAGAGAGGGTTTGGATTGCTGCTGTTCAATGCCCAGGTTATCAAACTGGGGAGCACGGGTAAACCAGCTTTTCCGGAAACGGTCTTCTATTTTATAATACCCCATCACACCGAGCTTCAGGCCTTCCACACCGGGCACTTCCCAGTCTATGGTAAGGTTTCCGTTCATGTTCCTGTATTCATCCCGCTGATACCCGGAGCGCGGATCTATATCCACCAGCGGATGGTCCACACCTGCAGCATAGGTACCATTCTTATTATAAGCCAGTTTTAACGGCGGGCTGTTCTGCAGGTGGCTCCAGATAGCGAATGCGCTGGCGCCGGGAAATTTATTATTAGTGAGCGTGGCATATAAGTTCAGCCCTATTGTAACACCTTGTTTATCGAACTTCTGCGTAACATTTGCCCTCGCATTGTATCGCTTAAAACTGGTCACATTTGTTTTATAGTTACTGGCCTGATCAAAATAGGCAAGGGAAAGGAAATAGGTGGTTTTTCCTGCACCTCCGCTCACATCCAGGGCGTATTTTGTTTGCGGGGTGAAATTGCGCAGGGTCATGGTGTACCAATCGTTATCCTGCCAGGCCCAGGGATCTTTTTTGTTCAGGATAGTATCCAGGCGGCCGGGGGAATACACCGCAGGCTGCCCATCTGCTGTAGCTGCAGCGTTCTGCGCAACGGCATAATTATAAGCGTTCACTCTTTGCGGCAGTATGGTAGGTTTGCTGAACTCAGTTAACACACTGAAATTCACCCTGGCATTGCCGGCCTGCCCCCGTTTGGTAGTGACCATGATAATACCGTTTGCACCCCTGGCACCATATACGGCGGTAGCTCCACCGTCTTTCAGGATAGAGATGTTTTCAATATCCTGTGGCTGCAGGTTCAGGAAATCGAAACGGGAAGACACTACGTTATCTATCACATACAGCGGGCCTCCCCTGTCCGGACCGGAACCTCCGCGTATAGCGATCCTTGCGGAACCTCCGCCGGGCTCACCGCCTGCAGATTGTGTGATCACCCCTGGCGCGCGGCCGGCTAAAGCGTCTGCCATATTAGAGTAAGGCAGCGTGGTGATCTTATCTGTTTTAATAACGGATACCGCATTCACCAGTTTCTTACGGGTATCCCGTCCGTAACCTACTACCACTACCTGTTCCAGGTTACTGGTAGAAACCTTCAGCACTACCGGAATACTGGTTTTGCCCGCCACGGGGATCTCCTGTGCTTCATACCCCACCAGTGAAAATACCAGCACAGCATTATCTGCTACAGTAAGCTCATAGTTACCTTCGCTATTGGTGGTAGTGCCCACCGTGTTACTGTTCTTCTGACGAACAACCACGCCAATGAGCGCATTGCCCTGTTCGTCCTTTACGGAACCGCTTACTTTAACGGCTGCTGCATTCAGTGCGGTTTCCAGGGGAGAGATCACAATCAGGTCTGAAGGTTTTACCTCATACATCAGGCCGGTGCCTTCCAGTAATCTGTTCATCACTTCTTCCACGGATGCTTTGATCACCTTCATGTTCACTTTTTTATCCCTGGGCAGGATATCATCGTTATACAGGAAACGATAGGAAGACCTTTCCCCGATCAGCCTGAGCGCCTCTTTCAGGTTGGCGTCGTTCAGCTGTAGGGTAAGTTTTTTCTGGGAATAACCGGTTGCATGTACCTGTAGAAAAGCAACGGTCATTAAAAGGGCAATAACTTTCATGACTCTTACACACTTAAGTAAAGCCGGCGGGGGCAGAAAGCCTCCGGCCCTGCAATTTTTTTTCATAACTTTGGTTTGATTGTGGACAATAGGTATCCCATTCCCTGATCGGAGCTCAGGGATACCTTAACAGATACAGTCAGAGGGAATGCTTGAACCATTCCCTTTTTTCGTGTGGAAAGAGTTAGGTTGAATTTGCGGTCATAGACGTGACATTTAGATCTTCAACGTTGATAAAACTTGTTGGTTATTTTTTCTTACTAATCGTAACTATCCTGTTCTCTTTATCGTATTCGTAATCGAAGTAACCGGCGGACCTGGACAAGGCGTCCATTACTTCCAGCAAGTCCTCAGCCTTAATGTAAGCAGTAAATATTTTCTGTTTCAGTGATTCATCTTTTAACACCACCCGGATATTAAACCAGCGTTCCAGCTGTTGCAGCACCTGGTCGAACGGTGTAGCGTCGAAGCAAAGTTTATTCTCTTTCCACACCACTTCCCGGATCACTTTTTCTTCTTCATTATAATATTCGATCGGCGTCATCTGCACAGCGGTTGTTACCAGGGCATCCTTATTGCTGCCGGGTTGTTCTGTTTTCTGCAGGCTTAGCTTCTGCATGGGTTTCAGCAATACTTTCTGCATGGTTTCTCCCAGGGAATATTCTACTTCCAGGCTTCCGCTGATCAGTGATGTTTCTACCCTGCTATCCTGCTTATATGCCTTGAGGTTAAAAGCAGTACCCAGCACCCTTATTTTCATATGGTCGCCCAGTTCAATGAGGAAAGGGATCTCCGCCATCTTCGTCACATCAAAATAAGCTTCCCCTTCCAGCCTCACGGTCCTGTTCTCCCTGCCAAAATCCTCGCTGTAAGACAACCTGGAATCTGCATTCAGCCAAACGTGTGAGCCATCCGGCAAAACAACATGAGATTTGTTTCCCCTGGCTGCGGTGATCTCCTGGAAAGAAACTTCCTTTTCTTTTTTTCCGTAAAACAGGTAACCTGCCCCTGTAAAGATCACTAACAGGAGGCAGGCAGCTATGCTGATCCATTTTTTGTACGGTCTTTTTCCAGGAGTTACTATTACCGGCGGGATAGGTTTATTCATCTTAGCCGCCAGGAGCGTGGTGAGCCTTTGGGCAGTTTCGTCGTCCGGTGCTTCCTGTTCCCCTTTTCCCCAGTGGCGGGCCATTAATTGCAGGAATTGCGCTGTAGAAGGGTCAACCGGGTAAATGGCAGACAGGCGGGTCCATTCCTCCAGCTCTTCTGCAGTTGCCTCTCCGCTTAGTTTACGGCCTGTTAATATCCAGAATCGTTGTATTGACATCCTGTTACTTAGACAGGCAGCATGTAAAAATCACCTAAAGGATTCAGGAATATTTTTTGGAACGGGATGCCAGGGTTTCGTGGATCTTGCGGAGCGCAATGGCTATCTGGCTGTCTATGGTCCTTACAGAGATATTGAGGATAGCAGCTATTTCCTTATACCTCAGCCCTTCTTCCTTTGCCATGCGGAAGATGAGGCGGCATTTGGCGGGGAGTGCGTCCATCGCTTCCTGTATGGCTTGCATGGTTTCTCCGGCAAAAAGGTTCTTTTCAGGGTCATGGTCTGCTATCAGTGGAGAAAGCACTACTTCCAGCTCATCAAAAGAGTAAAAAGAAGTTCTTTCCATCTTTTCCAGGTGGTTCAAAGCGGCATTACGTACGCAGGTAAACAGGTAAACCCGGAGATGCTCTATGCTCATTAAAGTTTGCCTGCGCTCCCAGAGGCCTGCAAATATTTCAGCTACAATATCTTCGGAAAGGGCTTTGTGCTGCTTCAGGAAGGAATTGGCAAAACGGATCAGCGAAGGGGCTAAATGCAGGTACAATGACTGAAAAGCGCTTTCGTCATTGTTCACTGATATACTCCACTGCCATTCTTTAATCATTAACGTGTAATTACAGGAAATATAATACTTCCTTGTTATTGCAAGTATGTTTAAGACAACTTTGCATTGTAAGATGAGAAAATACTATAAAAAAGGGCCTGCCTCCTTGCCGGCCCATGAGTTTTATGCTATCTCCCGCAGGTTACCTATATTTAACAAGCATGCAAACCATTATCACCAAACTCGTTAGCAGATCAAAGGCCTTTTCTCCCAAAGCCTGGTGGAGAGAAATAATGTCCCTGCTGATATTATTGCTGGCCATCGTTTTCTTCCGGAGCGAAAGAAAGGAATTGCATGCCATCATTCCTCACCTGCAGCAATCCAGTCCATTTTGGGTAATAGCCGGGTTAGGTGTTACCTTTCTCTGCATCCTTTTCCAGGCAGGGATCTACCGGCAGTGTTTTGCAGCTATCAGCCTTTCCCTGCAATGGGGGAAAGCCCTGGTATTATTCCTTAAACGAAATTTCATCAGTATCTTCCTTCCGGCCGGCAGCATCAGTTCCCTGGCCTATTCTCCTTCCCAGGTACGCAAAGCAGGGTTTAGTAAAATACAGGTACATCAGGCAAGTGGCCTGTTCGGATTTACAGGATTACTGACGGTATTCCTAGCCGGCCTTCCTGTTGTTATCTTCACTATTTTTCCCGGCAGGAACTTAACACATGCATGGTCCGGACTGGCCATTCTTTTACTCATTTTAGCGCTCCTTTTCTCAGCCGTACGGTCTATCAGGAATAAGGGCTGGCTGTTCCACCTGGTGAACAGGCAATTCCCTTCCTTTTCCCTCACATTAGATGAATTATTTGCGGTGAACGTCAATAATTACCGGTTGGGGGAAGCCATACTGTTTTCTCTTGGCGTAGAGCTATGCGGCATGTTCCATGTATACATTGCCATGCTGGCATTAGGTATGCCTCCTTCTTTCGGGGCGGCGGCGGCCGCCTATATCATTGCCGTACTGATGATGGTGATATCTCCTTTCTTAAAGGGCCTGGGGTTTGTGGAATTATCCATGGTGTATGTACTGGAGCAGGCAGGCTATACCACTACCCAGGCATTATCCATAACCGTGCTGTTCAGGGTATTTGAATTCTGGTTGCCTTTGCTTGCCGGATTCATTGCTTTTGCCTGGAAGGGAAGGAAATTATTCCTGCGGATAGCCCCCGCCTTATTCAGTTTTGCATTAGGTTTTGTGAACATCATTTCTGCTATTACTCCCCCGCTCCATAACCGCTTGCGCCTGCTTGAAGAATATCTTCCCTTATCTACCATACATGCATCTAATTTATTGATCCTGTTTGTTGGGCTGGGTTTACTGATCACTTCTGCGTTTTTGCTGCGTGGCTTACGAAGCGCCTGGATAATTGCATTAACCTTGTCTGCCTTTTCCCTGCTGGGGCATTTATCCAAAGCGCTTGATTATGAAGAGGCCATTGTTGCAGCAATTACCGCTGTTGTTTTAATTGCCACGGCTTCCCAATACCGCATTCACAGCAGTAACAAGTGGATGCAGGCAGGTTTAAAGACTGCGGTGATCAGCTTCCTGGCTGTGCTGCTGTTTGGATTCATTAGTTTTTACTTTATTGATGTAAGGCATTTCGGCATTGATTTTACCTGGCAGCAATCCCTCATTCATACCTTTAAGATCTTCTTACTCGTAGAAGATGAATCGCTGCATCCCGTTACCCGGTTTGGCCATGAATTTATCTGGCTCATCAGAACGCTGGGTTTTCTAACCTGGGGCTTTTTATTGTTCACCCTGATAAAGCCCACCCTCCACCAGCAAACGGTGAGTTATCCATCCAGGGAAAAAGCGGCTTTACTGTTAGAAGCGTTTGGAAATTCCGCTATGGATTACTTTAAACTGTACAAGGATAAATTGCTGTTCTTTTCTGATGTTCACGAGGCCTTCATTGCCTATAAGATCACTGTAGGTTTTGCCATTGTGCTGGAAGAGCCTGTTTGCGCTGAAGAACACAAAACGGAGGTGCTGCGGGAGTTTGATCATCATTGCCGGAAAATGGGCTTAAAACCTGCTTTCTACAGGGTAGATGAAGATAGCCTGCCATGGTTCAAGCAATTAAAGAAGCAACAACTCCTGATCGGGCAGGAAGCTATATTGGATATTACCAGGTTTTCACTGGAAGGAAAAGACAAAGCATCGCTGCGAAATGGGTTAAACAGTTTACGAAAGAAAGGATATTCGGTGAATATTCATAATGCTCCCCATGCGGAATCATTTATCCTACAATTAAAACAGGTATCAGATGATTGGCTGGAGCATTTTGGAAAAGAAGAGCTCGTTTTTTCACAAGGCATGTTTGATGAAAAGGAATTACAGCAACAGGACCTGATCACCATCAAAGATGCGGAAGATAAAGTGGTAGCATTCCTCAATATTATACCTGATTATGCGGAAGATGAATGCACATATGACCTGATCAGAAAAACCAGCCTGGCACCTGGTGCTTCCATGGATGCCCTTATCATCAAGCTCATAGATTATGCTAAAGAGCATCAGAAGTTATTTATCAATCTTGGCCTCGCCCCCATGACCGGGCTTGAACAGCCGGACAATACAGCTGAACAGATCATTAAGCTGGCTGCTGAAAGAATTAAACGTTTCCAGCATTATAAGGGATTAAGGGAGTTCAAGGAAAAATACGCAACACTTTGGGAAAACAAATACCTCGTGTATGATGTGGATTTCGATCTTTTACAACTCCCCATTGCATTGAACAATATCATGAAACCATGAAAATACTGCTATCGCTGCTACTTACATTTACCGGCACAGGTGCGGATACACTGCCTGTCAGGGAATGGAACTCCCCTGCACCCTCTGCACTAATACTTTTCATCACCGGCGATGCCGGGTTTGGAAAATTCTCTACAGAACTGTGCGATAACATTCATGCAGCGGGATATGATGTGTGTGCGATCAATGCAAAGGCTTACTTCTGGAATAAAAAAACACCGGAACAAACATCTGCAGACATTACTGCATACCTGGAAAAGCAATTCAGCAAGCGGGATAACCAGCAGCTGATCCTGGCAGGATACTCATTCGGGGCAGACGTTATGCCCTTTATTGTAAACAGGCTTCCCAATAATATCAGGAAAAAGCTGGTAAGCCTTATCCTGATATCCCCCTCTACTTCTACTTATCTTGAAATACATCTGTCCGACATGTTAGGCGGCAACAAGAAAAGAAGTATGGATGTAGTGGCAGAGATCAACAAGCTGAATGTACCGAGAACAGTAACCATTTTCGGCAGTGATGAAAACGATTTCCCTGTATCCGCCGTTAAACTGGAAAGATACTCAAATGAATCTTTGCCGGGCGGGCATCATTTTAACGGAGATGCGCCACAGGTAGCCAGAACGTTACTAAAATACTTCAAATAAGATCTTAACCTTAAAGTTTATTCCACCTGCTCATTGGTTTCCCCCGCCGGCTAATTCTCATAATTTCCCAAAGCGATATCTACGACCTTCGGAGCGTTTTCCTTCTTCCGATTGTTCATCCCTTAATTTATAAAAAACCATGATACATTTTAAGAACATCTTCATCATGTTTACTTTCCTTATTGCAACCTTATCCTGCAAAAAGGGGGAAACCGGCCCCAAAGGAGATGAGGGGCCGCGCGGGCCGCAAGGCATTACCGGAAATGCCGATGTGATCATGTACAGCTATAATGGTCCCATTTCGATGACCCTTGGAACCGATCTGTTATTAAGTAACATAACAAAGGAAAGGATTGATTCCAGCCTGGTACTCGCTTACTATATTCCCGCTTCATATAGTAGCAATTGGTACCCCATTCCGGGCCTGGGCGGATATGGTACTTCCGTTCAGTATCAAACAATCTATGACATACATCCGTCAACCGGAAATAAATATGTATTCGCACTGAGATTATTCAATCCGGGGTTTACCGCCTACAACGGGTCAACCGTAGTTTTCAATAAGGTTAAAGTGATACTGGCCACCGCATCTTCAATTGTGCCTGGTGGCAGACGGGCCGGAGATCCTTCCGCGCTTGACCTTTCAGACTACCATGCGGTGATGAAATATTTCAATCTTACTGAATAAAGAAAAGGGGCTGCCTCCTTGCCGGAGACAGCCCCTTTTCTTTCTATTGAAAGCATTTATTTCTTTGTAAGGTCCTTAATGCGGATGTTCCTGAAGCGTACCACAGAACCATGGCCCAGGAAACCAATGTGCCCGGTAGTATTTTTCAGACCGGGATGGTCTTTATGATCCAAAGTACCTTTATCACGTGGTTCAGCAATATCACCGTCTGTGATCACAGTGCCGTTCAGTTCTACGGTGATACGTGTACCCTTTACGGTCACCTGCTCATAGTTCCACTCTCCTACCGGCTTGAGGAAACCGCGTTTGGCAGGGATCACACCATATACAGAACCATGATACTGGTAAACCTGCAGGTTCTTATAGATATCTGCTTCGTTATCCAGGATCTGTAATTCCATACCCTGGTAAGCAGCATCCCCTGTGAGCGGAGCGCGGATACCCAACCCGTTGTTAGCGCCGGGAGTAAGCTGGAATTCCATGCGGTAAACAAAATCAGCATATTCATCTTTGGTATAAAGATTACCGCCGCCACCGTTCTTCGGATAACAAACGATATCGCCGTTCTCAATGATATAGCTGGTAGTGTTTCCTGTCCATTCGTGCATGTTGGTGCCATCGAACAGGATCTTGTACCCTTCTTTCTTTTCTGCTTCACTGAGCTCGAAAGGTTTTACTTTCTCAAACTCGCGGATATAGAGATTGCGGTAAGCTACATAGGTACCATGTGCCTGCAGCTCCAGCTGCTCTTCTGCAAAGATGGGCAGCTTGCGGTCCCAGTAGTTTTCCAGCATAACATTGTTCACTACCAGTTCTCCGTTCAGGTATACCGTTACACGGTCTCCCTTCATGATAATGTGGAAGTTATTCCACTCACCAATAGCGTTATCCGCCAGTTTCAGTGGTTTGCTTTCGTTCTTCTGGTTATTATACAAACCACCGGAACCAACCTGGGCGCCTACATCCCTGCGGGAGGTATCCCAGATCTGTACCTGCGGTGTACCGCGTAAATAGATACCGGCATCGCCATCTTTGGTGATCTTCCAGTCCACGAACATTTCAAAATCGCCGTATTTCTTTTCAGTGCAGAGATTATCTCCGTGACCGCCGAATACCAGCAAGCCGTCTTTCGCGCTCCATCCTTCTTTCATTTTCACATCCGCCTTCTCCTGTTCTTTTTTCAGAGTGGCAGCATCCATTTTAGCACGTTTGATGGGATCAGCTACAAGGCCTTTCCAGCCGCTGAGGTCCTTACCATTGAACATGGATACATATCCTTCGCCGGCAGGCATTTCAGAAAGGTATTTACGAATGGCTTCACGCTGATAATCCGCATCACCACCTTTCAGTACTTTGGAAGTTTTTTCCAGCAGGCCACGTACAATTGCGCCGCTGTAGGTTTTGTCTGCCAGTGCAATGTTCATCACGGCTATCGCAGCTTCCTGCTGTACTGCTGCATCATCCAGGAAGTTACCGGCGAAGATCAGTGCGGGGAATGTTTTGCATTGTTCTGCCTGTTGCAGGATGGCTTTCTTCAAACGTGCATCCTGTGCCAGTTCCATAGCATTGGTAAGCATCAGCAAACGCTGGTCCGCCGTAGCGGCCGCTTTTGCCAGGCGTACATAACCATTCAGTGCAGTTGTACGATATGCTGCATCAGCACGGGCAATATTCAGGAGCGTACCGGCTGCGCTGCCATCTTTCCATTCATTCAGGGCAGATACGGCAGCCTGCTTCTGGGAGGCAGTACCTTTTTCAAATGCAGCACTCACTTCGTTCATGGCATCAGCCCCACCGATGCCGGCAAGGATAGCATAGTAACGTTCTTTCTTAGCAGGCGCTTCCTGTGCCATCTGTGTTTTAACAGCATTTGCGTCAGCACCGGAATTGATCACGGCTGCCTGCAATGCTTTGATATCTTTAGCATTTTCTGCTGCGGATAACAGTTTGAATATAGCGGGCAGGTTCTCTGTGGTTACGATATCCTGTAAACCATTGATAGCTGCTGTGCGAACACTTTCATTGGAAGATGTTGTAAGTGCCAGTACCGGGGCAACCTGTTTATCTGCTTTTCGGGCAGCTACCACATCTATCAATGCCACCTGTGCGGCGGCAGGCATAGCAGGAATAGCAGCAGCAGCCTGTTGCGCTACTTCATCTCCCTTAATGGTTTTCAATACACCCTGAACGGCAGCCACTTCTTTTGCATCACCTTTCTTCATCACAGCCAGCAAGGCAGGGATAGCCTGTGTTCCGCCAGCCTGGCCTGCTGCTTTAATAGCCGCCAGCCTTACGCCGGCATCCTTATCCGTTAATGCTTTGAGGATAACGGGTACGGCTTCCGTTGCTTTATTATTACCCAGCATGCCGATCACGGCTGCTTTGCCACCGTTATTCGCTTTTGCCAGGGATTTGATCCAGAGCGCTGTAGCAGCGGGATCCAGGGCACTGCCTGCATATTTTAATGCGGCATCGCGGAATTCAGGTTGCGGATCATTCACTGCAGAGAGTAGCACCGGCAGGTTTTTGCTGCCATCTACCTGGTTGAGCAAGTATAATGCGGCTGTGCGCACATGTACCTGGTCTGCCGCTTTGGCTTCTTTCAGTAATGTCTGTGCAATCTTAGCCGCTGCAGCACTTTGGCCTTTCGCATGCAATTGCTGCGCATACAGGAGATAAGAAGCAGTAGCGTTCGTTACATCGTACTTATAACCTGCTTTTGCTGCTGCGCCGGACAATGCGGTGCCAGCAGCAGGATCGGCGATATGCGCAAGGGCATAGAGGGTGGTTTTAGTGAGCATCTGGTCCTGCTGGTTGAGCAGGGGCAGCAATGCCGGCGTGGCATCTGCTACCCGGCCATCTCCGATCACTTCCACCAGTATTTGCCTATTGCGGCCATTTACCTGGGGCAATGCAGCCAGCAGGGCTTTCTGTGCAGCGGGAGTGTTGATCTTCACCAGTGTACGGGCAGCGGGGTCGCAGAGGCGTTCGTCCAGCAGATAGGGTTGCAGTACGCTTACAGAAGCGTCGTTACCTACCTGTTGCAGCTGAACGATAAAGAAGGATTTATGTTCTTTATCCTTTACCAGGTCCAACGCCTTGCCAAATGCTTTGGCAGCCATTGCACGCTGGTTTTCTTTACCGGGTTGTGTTACATAAAAGGCATAACCGGCCAGCGCATATTCCAGCGCGGTGTTATCACCTTTACCGGGTGCAGCCAGCATAGCGGCCATGCCCGTGATGCCCTCTTCACCCAATTCAGACAGTGCGTCCATATTGGCCTGTAAGGCGGCTTTGTTCTTTGCAGGCTGCTGAGCCAGCAGGTCTGCTATTTTAGTGTGTGCGGCACGGTTATCCTGCTTCGGCTGTGCCATTACGGCCATCTGCGCGATACAACATGCAGCTATTAATAGAATCTTCTTCATGCTTTAGTTAAGTTTAGATGGTCCACGGTCCGCGCATCGGTTGAAAGATCAGCCTGTTAGCGCCTTCATCGTTGATGAACTCCTGTTTTACCGGATCGAACTGAAGATCGCGGCCTAATTGCAATGCAATCTTACCCATATTCACAATGGTAGCAGAGCGGTGCCCGTTCTCTTCGTTCAGCGCAAATTTCTGACGGTTCTTAACGGCGCCTACAAAATCTGTTACCTGTGGAGCAGGATCAGGGAATGCAGCCAATTTCTTTTCCAGGTCCGGGATATCTGATTTGAAACCCGGGTACAGCTTGCCTTTCGGCCCTTCAATATAAGCTGCCTTGGTTTCAGTGCCTGCACCATCCAATATGATCTGGCAGCCATCTGCATAAGTATAGGTGATCTTACGCCAGGTGCCTACTGCATCGAAGTGCTGCTGTGGTGCATCTATTTCCACTTTCACAGGGCTGGTATCATCCTTGCCCAGGAAGTACTGAACAGGGTCCAGGTAGTGCTGGCCCATATCGCCCAGACCACCGCCATCGTAATCCCAATAGCCTCTGAAAGTGCCATGCACACGGTGAGGGTTATAGGGTTTATAGGGAGCAGGGCCTAACCACATATCATAATCCAGTTCTTTTGGAACGGATTGTTGTTCCAGGTTGGTTTTACCCACCCAGTAGAATTTCCAGTCAAAGCCCGTGTGTTTGCTCACGGTTACTTTTAACGGCCAGCCGAGCAAACCGCTGTCCACTAATTTTTTGATGGGTTCCACCGTAGTGCCCATACCATAAAATCTGTCCGAGAAACGGAACCAGGTATTGAGCCGGAAGATCCGTCCATGCTGCTGAACCGCTTCAACGAGGCGTTTGCCTTCGCCGATGGTGGCCGTCATGGGCTTTTCGCACCAGATGTCCTTTCCTGCGCGTGCTGCATCTGCAGCAATGATACCATGCCAGTGCGGCGGGGTAGCAACGTGAACGATGTCTACCTCTGGCAGCTGGATCACCTCACGATAGTCGCTGAAGGTTTTAACGCCTCTGGCCTTTTCGCCTAAAGCGTCCAGTCCTTTCTGGATGTGACTTTTGTCCACATCGCAAATAGCTACTACTTTGGTGCCTGCGTACTCAAAGTGACCGCGGCCCATGCCGCCTGTACCGATAACTGCTTTTGTAAGGGTATCACTGGGTGCCAGGTAACCGCGCCCTAATACGTGGCGGGGTACGATAGTGAATGCAGCCAAGGCCCCCACGGAGTTCCTGAGGAAGGACCTCCTGGAAGAATGGATTTCTTTCTTTCCCATGGTTTTATTTAAAGTAAACGTGAATGTCGCTGTCGACGACACACAAAATACAAATTACATTTTTGGATTTCTGATGGAAATTTTGTGGATACTGGTAATAAATGAACGGTGAGCAGGGTACTGCTCACCGTTAAGTGTTAATAGTCGTCGTTTTGTTCCATATTGGGATTAGAGAGCATCTCCTTTTCCGGAATAGGCCAGTAGTAGTCCCTGGCGGTATAGGCCCTGTCCTGCACCTTGGTAGCAATACCGGTGGCGGGGTCAGTTGCGCCAAATACTTCTCCGTTCATTACGGTACTTACGGTGCCCCAGCGGCGGATGTCGAAGAAACGTTGCCCTTCAAAGCACAGCTCTGCCTGGCGTTCTCTGCGGATGAGGGTGCGCAGGGTTTCCTGAGAGTTGTAACGGGCAACTGCTACGGGCGGCATGCCGGCACGGTTACGGATATCATTCAGGTGAGTGATAACATCCGGGTTTTGCCAGTCGCCACTTTCCACGAGGGCTTCTGCATAGCTCAGCAATACTTCTGCGTAACGGATGAACATGAAGTCCAGCGTACCGGACTTCGCCTGCCTGTCCTTGGCATCGAGATATTTACGTACCCAGAAACCGGTGGCAGTGGATTTCTGCTGACCGATCCTGTCCAGGTTCAATGGGTTAGGGTCGAAAGGTTTCAGAATGTAGCTGGCATCAATGAAGTTCTGGCCGGGGAACAGTACTGCGCCGGTTAACCTGGGATCCCGGTTGTTTTTAAAGTTAGGATTGATCCTGTAGGCCAGTAAAGAATCTGCACCCAGCTCCCGGATGGTGAAACCCTGTTTTGTTTCAAAATTATCCACTACGGTGTTGGTGGGAGACAAATAAGTTTCACCGCCAATGCCCGCAGGTGCAAACCTTGTCCATGCAGTACCGCAACCATCCCTGCGATACCAGATACGTTCTTTATTGAGTTCGCCCGTGTAAGTGAACAACTCCGCATAACTGTTTACAGTGGCGTTTGTACTGCGGTGTAACCTGTACACACCAGAGGAGATCACTTTCTTTGCAGCATCGATGGCCACATCATACTTCTTGAAATACATGGCCATACGAACGATCAGGGCATAACAGGTACCACTGGAGATACGCCAGGCTTCTTCATTGGAGTATTCTTTTGGTAATTTCTCGCCGCAGGTATTCAGCTCCGTGAGGATAAAGTTATACACTTCATCTACCGTATTACGTTTAAGCTTATTTTCCTCTGGTGTGAGTGAAACAGTGGAAATAGGAATACGGCCAAAGAACAACAGGCATTCCAGGTGATAATAAGCCCGCAGCGCCCTTGCTTCATATTTCATACGATCCCGTAAAAGGGAATCCATGAAGCATTTATCTACATTCTCCAGGAACCTGTTGGCACGGCGGATATCCAGGTAGTTATCACGCCAGATCCATTCCGCTACATCCCAGGTAGGGTTTTGTAATCCACGGGTGTACAGATCGTATTTCCCGATATGATCTCCACGGTTCACTGCTTCATCGCTCAGGCCTGAAGTAAGCATTACATTCCTTCCGCTGGAACCGTCCGGCACACCTGCGTAAATAGAACCCAATGCGCCGATGGCATTGGCTTCCGTTGTCCACCATTCATTATCTGCAATACGGGTAGGATGATCGTTGGTCAGGAATTTTTCACATCCTGTTAATGCTACCATGATAGAAAAGGCAGCAATGCATATGTAGGAAAATTTCATTTTCATGATAACAGAATTTAGAATTGAACAGTTGCACCCACCATATAGGTTTTCATAATACCATACGTCCACTGGTTACCCTGGCTTTCCGGATCAACGAGCTTCATGCTGGTGATCACAAAAGGATTCTGGGCATTTGCGTATAATCTCACACCCTGTATACCGGCACGTTTTAATTTTGCGCTGCGAAGGTTATAACCCAGTTGAATAAATTTCATGCGCATATATGCACCATTCTGGAACCAGAATGTAGAAGATGCTTTGTTACTTTCCGGTGCTACGTTCAGGCGGGGAAAACGGGCATTTGGTCTTTCCGGCGTCCAGTAGTTCTCTGCATAATACTGGGTAGGAACACCGCCATCAGCAGACATATCCAGTGGATACGCCAGCATTCCTTTCATGGCTATATCAGCATGAGACACGCCTTGTATGAGCCACTCAAGGTCCCAGTTCTTATAATCCACTTTAAAGTTGGCGAAGTAATTATACTCAGGGTTTGAATTACCGATCAGTTTCTGATCCCTTGAATCAATCAGGCCATCAGCATTTTGATCCACATACCGGATATCCCCTGGTTTTTGCCCTACAGCCAACGGTACTAACCCCTTTCCATCTGTTCCAAAGTCCGAGGTTTGCAGCAGTCCATTTGCTTCGTAACCATAAATACCGAAAACAGGACCTCCATTCTGGTTAATGGTACTCGTATTCAAAGCTGGCTGAATGTATGGGCCTCCGATGAGCAATAGGATCCTGTTCCTGTTATAAGTGATACCGGGGCGGATGGAGAAGCCAAAGTCTTTATTCACCCTTTCATTATAATTCACAGCTAGCTCCCAGCCTTTGTTACTTACTTCACCTGCATTGAGCGGAACCAGCCCTAAACCACCCACATAAGAAACCGGGGGTTCTAACAGGATACCACTGGTTTTCTTATCGTAGTAATCAAAGGTTACTTCTACTTTATTTTTGAACAGGCCCAGATCAAAACCAAGGTCTGTCATCTTTACTGTTTCCCAGGTAATATCCGGGTTACCCCAAACCTCTTCTACCCCGCTGCTGGTATTGATCAGGTTCTGATAACGATAGGCGCCGATATCCTGGTTACCCAGCTGGCCGTAAGAAGCTCTGAGCTTAAGGTTACTGATGGAGCGGGAATCTTTCAGGAAGTTTTCTTTATGTACGTTCCAGCCTACTGCTACTGAGGGGAAATAACCATACTTATGCCCGGGGCCGAACTTGGATGATCCATCCATCCGGACTGCTGCTTCCAGCAAGTATTTATCATCATAAGAATAGTTCACTTTAGCGAAGGTGCTGAACATGGAAGCTATATCCCACTCGCCACTCTGCTGTTGTTCCACTGAAGTTCCCAGCATGGCAAAGAAATGATGCTTCTTTAAGTCAAAAGTATAATCAGCAGAACCACTGGCGTAATAATAAGTACCTCTTGCAGTTTCATAAGTACGTTGAAGTGCCCATGTCTGCACCAGGTTGTTGTTATAATAATCAAAGAAGTAAAAATTATCCCTGCGGGTACGGGTAGCATCACTATTCAGGCGATAACTGAACTGGCCTTTTAAATTGAAACCAGGGAACACTTCCCATTTGGGCTGCAGATTGATACTGCTTTGCATAGATTCATACCTTCTGTCTCCACCTTTTTCAGCGTAAGCCACGGGGTTTGCGATGTCTACATAACGTCCATAGCTATCGGGCTTTCCGGGTCTGGATGGATATTTTGGTAAAATAGTGGGAGGCACCCTGTATACATCTTCCAATATCCGGTTACCAGCGAAATCATTCGGTCTGTTTGGATAGGTCACATTCCTTTTGATCGCCATCATATCCATAAATACCAGGAACTTCTTGCTCAGGGATACGGAAGTATTGGCACGGATATTATATTTCTTAGAATCGTTATCCGGCACCATACCGCCATGATACTGATAGTTGGCTGATAAAGCAAAACGGGCCATGTTATTACCACCACTTACTGATAGTGAATGACTGGTGATAGGTGTTGTTCTGTCTATCACTTCTTTCTGCCAGTCTGTATTTGGATATTTAATTGGATCAGTTCCTGCAATGGTTTGATCAATATCGTTCTGGCTATAGAAAATAGGTTTGCCTGCATTTACCTGCGCTTCGTTATACATCTTCATGTAAGTAGCAGCATCTACCAGTTTAGGCATAGTGGATGGGGTTTGAATTCCATAATAGCCATCATAGGTAACCTGTACCCTTCCCGGTACGCCCCGCTTAGTAGTTACGAGGATCACCCCGTTACCAGCACGGGCGCCGTAGATAGCAGCCGCTGCTGCATCTTTTAATACGGTTACACTTTCTACCGTGAGCGGGTCAATAAAGTTCATATCCATAGGAATACCATCTACCAATACCAGCGGACTGCCGCCACCTGAGTTAGTGGTACTGAGCCCCCTGATCTTGATAGTAGCCGCATCACCACCTGGTAAACCTGAACCCTGGCGTACCTGTAAACCGGTTACACCACCCTGTAATGACTGGGATATTTGTGTAACGGGTTTCCCTGCTATCTGCGATTCTACATTTAGAGATCCTACAGCACTTGCAATGTGCTTACGTTGCATTTCGGAAAGCCCCACTACTACCACTTCATCCAATGCGGAAATATTTTCTTTAAGGGAGATCGTTAAACTGTTGGTTGCTTTTGTTACAGTATATTCCTGGGGCTCAAAACCCATCAGGCTAAACACGAGTACGTCGTTCTTCTCTGCGTTGATGGAGAAATAGCCATCTGCATCCGCCATTACTCCTTTATTTGAATCCTTGATGCGGATCGTAACACCGGGAATACCGCTGGGTGGTTCCTTGGTGTCGAAGATGCGACCTTTTACGATAAAACCGCTATCCGCCACAATAGGCATATAAAACAAGCGGTCCTCTTTCTCAACAATAGCCACCTGCTTGCGAATAATGCGGTAGGTAAGTTTAGTATCAGCCAATGCGAGGTCCAGCACTTCCCGGATGTCTTTGTCTTTTACATCCAGGCTTACTTTCCGCTCATTGAGCATCAATTCGTCTTTATAAAAGATGCGCCAGCTGCTTTGCTGCTTGATCTGTGAGAACAGCTCAGGCAGGCTACCTCCTTCCAGCTTAATGCTCAGCCGGCCCTGAGAGTACGATTCAGATGAAAAGGCACAGGTGGTTGTGACCAACAATAAAAAGAGACTTAGCTTCATAATCCGTAGCACTTTTAAAACAGCCTCTCCCCTGCGCGGGGAGCGCTTGCAGACATGGATTTTTTGCATACATTTACAGTGTTTAATTTAGAAAATAGTTAAGCCTGTCCCGCAGTCCTGCGGGACCAGTAACCGGGAGAAGGGCCAACTTCTTCCGGTTTTTTCAGCTCCTTTTTGGTTGTTTACTTTATTTTTTAAAGATGAATCCCTCTTCTGTACGTTTGTAAGTTAATCCTGTACTGACGCTCACGGCATCCAGCACTGTTTCTACATCGTCCGCCAGATCAAGATCTCCGGAGAATGTTGCTTGTTCGTTGGCTTGTAAGGTGATACGAATGTTAAAATACCTGCCTAGTCTCTTTATTATATGATTTAATGGTGCATGTTCAAATTGTAACTTTCCGTCTTTCCAGGAAGTATATTCCAGGGTATTAACGATCTGCTTACTGAGTTGCAGGCCATTAAAACCGGCTTTCTCTCCGGGTGACAGTAATTGCTCTTTATCGCTGCTGTTGGCTTTCACCTTTACATTACCGGTCACCAGCACAACAGATTGCTCTGCATCATCCGCATACGCACTTACATTGAAACCGGTTCCCAATACCGTGGTGCGGAGATTATTTGTATAAACAAAAAACGGAACGCCTGCTTTCTGCGACACATCAAAGTAAGCCTCCCCTTCCAGGAACACTTCTCTTTTCAGCCCATCAAACGCAACAGGATAGATCATCCTGGAACCTGCATTCAGCCAGGCTACCGTACCATCTTCCAGCGTAATGTGGGCACGGCGGCCATATGGAACAATGAGGGTGTTATATTGTTCCCCGTTATGTTCCTGATCCACCTGTTGCGTATTATTCACCAATACCCCCTGCTGATTGTATTTCAGCGTGGCATTGGTACCGTTTACTGTCATTTGCCGGTTATTACCCAGCATAAGCCTGGTTTCCGTAGTGGTATCTGAAATATGTTGTTGTTTCGCGAACTGCAGGATACCGCTTTCTTCTTTCTGTGCCTTGTCCGGCAACAGCCACCATGTGGCAGCTATCAGTACAGCAGCTGCAGCGGCCACTGCTTTCCAACCTATCCTGCGATAACGTGGCTGTTCTAGTGTAAAGTCATTTTTAATACGATCCCATAACGCCGCCTTTTCGTCCTCCGGAAATACCTCATTACCCGCGGACCGGCTGATCTGTTTTACAGATGCCTCCAACGGATCGTTCTCTCCGGACTGTTTTTCTTCATGGATGTGCTGCGTCATGCTTGATTTATTGTATAGAGTGAGGAAATAGGTATATATAGACTAAGGGGAATAAAAAAAATTAAATTATTTGAGAAGGGCCAAAAGCACTGCTGCCAGGTAATAAACTGGGACTTGCTTAAGCTGTTCACGGAGCTGCTGGAAAGCACGGTATGCCAGGGTACGGCAGGTGGGGACGGTGATCTTCATCACAGAAGCGATCTCTTCATAACTTAATTCCGCATTATAACGCAGGTAGATCACCTCTTTCTGGCGGGCCGGGAGTTGCCGGAGGGCAACTGCCAGTTGCTGCATGGTTTGCTGTTGTTCTTCGTCGGCGATCTTCAGGTGTTGTGTATCATATTCTATGAGGAACTCCATTTCCGGGTCTACCCCGGCCTTCCATGCAGCGGCTTTTTTACTGGCTTCGTGGAGCCTTCTGCGGAAAGCGCCCAGCAGGTAGAAGCGGATATTAACTGTGTCGGAAAGGTTACGGGAATAACGGTGCAGATCAACAAAGAGGTCGTGAATACAGTCCTTTATCGTGTCCTCATCTTTCAAATAGCGAAGACCGTAACGATACAGGACATCCGCATACGCTTCATACAACTCCTTAAATGCTGCTGCATCCCCATCCTTAATGGCGGACCACAGTGCATTTTCATCTTTAAAATGCTTCAGATTGTCCAATTGCGGTTCTTGATGATCTTATTTAGTGGAAAGATGCTCTGCCAATATATAAAACTTTTCGAAATGATTCCTGAAAGGTAAGTTAACTTTATACAAGTGTATCTTACGTTTCAGCCACCACCGCAATTGGCCCGGCATGTACGCATGTTCTGGGTGTTCGAGTACGATGTGCCCGAAGGGCAGCCTTATGTATACCGTTCTATGGCAGATGGCTGTGCGGAAATGGTTTTCCATTACAAGGGGGCGTTTTCGGAGGTTGATTCAGCAGATTATCATCCTGCAGTGCTGCATGCACAAACTAGCCGGCACCGGCGGTTCCTTACCCACGGGAGCTTTGGCATCTTCGGGGCCTACCTCTACCCTACTGCTTTACCGCAGCTTTTTGGTTTGTCTTCTTCTTCTTTTAGCAACCAGATGCCGCAGTTAACGGATTTCCTGGGCGCTGAAGGTGCCTTTCTAACAGAACAGATCATGACGGCGCCGAGTCATAAGCAGCGGGTACATTTGCTGAGTGTTTTTTTGCAGCAGCGGTTGGGTGGGCGCGAGCAGGACGAAACTGCTGCCCATGTAGCCGTAAAACATATCATTCAAGTGAACGGCCAGGTAGACGTGGCCTCTCTGGCTTCCCGCATCTGTCTCTCCACCCGGCAATTTGAGCGCAAGTTCAAAGAGTTCAGCGGTTTCTCTCCCAAAACATACACCCGCATCATCCGCTTCCAGCGTGCCCTGGCTGAATATGGGAACAAACACCTCAACATGACGGAGATAGCCTACCAATGCGGATACTATGATCAATCCCATTTCATTCACGACTTCCGTGAATTCTCCGGATACCATCCGCGGCAGTACTTTTCCGGCCGGCCCGAGGGGATAGAGTACCGGGAGGGTTGAAAATGTCGTGTTTCTCCAATTTTGGTCTGGCTTTTGCCCATTATTTTGGGTTCATAAAAACCTAAGTATATGGCACATCCGACTGTAAGCCCTTATTTCATCTTAAAAGATGGGGCGGCTTTTCTTTCTTTTCTGACAACTGTATTTGGTGCAACAACAATTGCGCTGCATCATAACGACAAAGGTGGAATAATGCATGGTGAAGCAGGCATTGGTGATAGCGTGATCATGTTCGGGGAAAGTTCCGGTGCTTTTCCTGATGAAACAGGATCTGTATTTATTTATGTAAAAGATACAGACGAAACTTATCGAAAAGCGATGGCAGAGGGTTCTGAGTCCCGCCAGGAGCCGTCGGATAAAGATTATGGGCGTGCAGCGGGGATAAGAGATCCGTTCGGGAATACCTGGTGGATCACGCAGGTGTAGGTTCTACTCCTCCATTGGTTAAATAATGGTCCCACATCATCATAAATATCTTTTCCTTCAATGCCGGCAGGTCTTCCTTTGTGAGGCCCTTTGTTTCCACCGGCGGCAGAAAATGGTAATCTATCCGATGCGGTAAAGCGAAGAAGAATTTATCGGGCACCAGTATTTTACGGGTATGGAAAATTAAAGAAGGAATGATGGGCGTTTGCGTTTCAATAGCGAGCGCAAATGCCCCATCATAAAAGCGTTTTAATGGAAATGGCGTGCGGTTACGGGTGCCCTCGGGGAATAAAGCCATATGCATACCCATTTTTAACGCATTCCGCATATGTTCGAAACTCTGCTTGCGGCTCAGATCATCGTTCCGGTTCACTATAATGCCCCCGATCTTGTACATCATACCAAAGATCGGCACCTTGACTAAATCATGTTTGGCCAGGGTTTTATTGGTGCCCGGAATGCCGGGTGTAGCTACCAGTACATCCACGAAAGAATTGTGGTTGCATACTACCACGTACACCTTGCCTTTTTCAAAATATTGCTTCCCTTTACGGTAAACGGGGCAAAAGATAAGGGTCATGTAGACTTTCATCCATATCCTCCCCAATATGAGGAAGTTGCGCGTCTTAGCAGGATCAGGTAAAAAGGAGAAGATCCAGATAGGGATAAGTACAATCAACATAGTGGCCACGAAAAGTAACAGTCCGTAAACTGCAAAAACACGACCAGCAATGTTTCTGAACAATTTTATCATAGTTATAGTTGCCAGTTAACCGGTTCTTTTCCCTGCTTCACAAGAATCTCATTCGTTTTGGAAAAGTGACGGCATCCGTAAAACCCTTTGTCTACACTAAATGGTGAAGGATGGGCCGCTTTTAAGATATAATGCCTGGTAGCGTCTATCAAAACCTGCTTATCCTGCGCAAATTTACCCCAAAGCAGGAAGACCAGGCCTTCTTTTGTGTCGGAGAGCCTTTTTATCACGGCATCTGTAAAATTCTCCCAGCCTATTTTACTGTGGGAAGCAGGCTCCCCTGCCCTCACTGTCAACATGGCATTCAGCAATAGTACGCCGTTTTCGGCCCAGGGGGTGAGATCGCCGGTGTCTGCGATGGGAATGCCGAGGTCTGTGTTCATTTCCTTGTAGATATTCACCAGGGAAGGCGGCGGTTTAATACCTTTCTGCACAGAGAAACAGAGGCCATGGGCCTGACCTGGGCCGTGATAAGGATCCTGGCCTAATATCACTACCTTTACCTTATCAAAGGGTGTTTTATCGAACGCATTAAAGATCAGGTTACCGGGGGGGTATATGGTCTTTCCGGAGGCCTTTTCATGCTTGAGGGACATGACGATCTGCTCAAAATAGGATTTTTGGAATTCGTCTTTAAGTGCCTCTTTCCAACTGCTTTCAATCTTTACATCCATTTAATTAGCTTTGAAACAACGGAATATTTGATTTATTGGTGGAAAATTATATAAATTTGCACTCCCAATAAAAATTAATTTTATTTAATTAGTGATTGAGTGGGATGAGCAGCTGCCTTCTAAGCAGCAGGTGCTTAAAACAAAGATACTGGACCGGTAGCTCATCAGCTGGATAGAGCATCCCGACTTTTAGTCGGGAAGGTCATTGGGGATGATAAAAAAATTTGGACCGGTAGCTCAGCTGGATAGAGCAGCTGCCTTCTAAGCAGCAGGTCATTGGTTCGAATCCAATCCGGTTCACTGAGGCGCAACGATTGTTGCGCCTTTTTTCATGGGTTTTGCCCGTCTGTGGCGCTTCTTCGCAAATTTCTGTATTAATTCAAATTAAAATGTATCAAGGGATTCGGTGACCATTTCGGTGACCTATTCAGTGCCCTATCTTCATATGGGCACTGACTTTTTGTAAGTGCTTTTTGAGGTTGAGAAAGAGCGATTTAATAACCGCTTAAATGTGTTTGGTATGAATTTCAAACAGAAGTTATCTATTCTTTTTTATTTGAAAGGATGTAAGAAATCCAGTGATGGTAAGGTGCCGATATATATCCGTATTACGATTGATGGGATGGCTGAGGATTTATCGCTGGGGCTTAATTATACTTAACAATAAAGTTAAAGTTTTTGGTTCATAATCTATTCCCCTGACGAGTAGAAAGGAATACTACTTGGAAGTTTTAAATTTGTTTATTAATCTAACTTTCAATACTTTGCTTCGTATTGCATGAGCCACTATTACACATTTACTTGTAAATGTAATTTGGCAACCTTTTTTCAAGAGGACAATCAGCCCTAAAACCCCACATTATGAATAACAACTGGTTTGAAGAACTACCAGAGAGATGCCCTCCCCAAGATGTCCTTTTGCCAAATGGAAAGACATTTTACAGATTAATTAATGGCGAAACACCTACTTCAGATGATTTCCTTTCAACACGAGCCGAATTTCCGTTACAAGTATTTAGCGGAGTGGATGAATGTATAGTAAGATCTATATCCATTTTCACCCAGAAAAATGATTGTGAAAACATCTTGAAACTTGCAAGGCACAAACATAAAAAGGTGTTTGAAATAAGCCTATATGAGAATGATGGTGCAATTAAACAAACATTCAAGGCAAGTCACCATTCTTGGTGGAGAACCCTAAGTTTTCAGATTAGTAATGAAAATTCAAATCAATAGATTTATTAGTGCAAAAAAATTTAAACATATTCCAGATCCTTGTCTATTACGATATTCCGGAGTTATTTATAGCAACGGATACCGTAGATACAAAATATGTTTGCTTATTATTAGAGTTGTCAAATGGTTATCCTAAGTATATTGCGACACCAATTTCTCAGCTAAGATTAGCCAATTTTTTGAAAGGCGATCTTGAATTAAAGGAGATCCTTATATCCCCAGAAATGGAAGAATGGTATTCCATTGCTTTGAACGACGATAAAATCATCGCAACTAAATCAGATTTAGATCATTTCCCCCAACAATTCCTACCAGAAGAAGGGTTTTATCTAAATTCGGCCATTAGTGATGGTAGTCAAATTGTTGAAGAAGTAATTGAAAAAAACAATGCAGTAGTCCATCTTGCAATTTCAGATAATATTGATGATTACGGTGCAGATGCCAATGATCTTGGAGACATCATTAAGTTGTACTCTATATTGCTTGAGAATAGTTATAAAAAGTCGGTAATAGAACATAAAGTTAAAGATAAGGGGATTATCATTCCAGCAAATTATCAACTCCGAGCCTTTGCAAGCTCTAGAAACTCATTCAATGTGCATCTATACTCAAAATCCCAAAAAGATCTGTTCGGGAATTGCATGATTGAGTATGGATTAGAGAAAATTTCTAAAGTCTTAGAGTATAGTGACGATGATGACTTAATTAAATCACTGAGAAGTATAAAAGGACATGCTGTAGCCAGTTTAAAAAAAATTTCCAAGAGAATAATTGATGATAAATTAAAAATAAAACATAAGTGGTTCGCACCTAATCAAGAGGTTGTGCATTTCCAAATATTCGATGCCGATAAAGCGACAGTAATTTTTAACATACTTAATCAATCTGAAGAATTAACTGAAGAAATAAAAGAATTTATTGGTGTATTTGTTCAAGCAGATGTTAAGAGAGGAACATGGCGCATCAAAGCTATGGATGATAAGCAAGAACATCATGGCGAAGCTAATCCAGATGATCTAAAAGGTATCACGTTGGAAACTGTTACTTATAAACTAATTTGTCAGGAAATTATAGAAGAATTTAAAGTGAGCGAAAAAGGGAAGATAAAGTATATTTTTAAGTCAATAGAAGAACTAAGAAACAAGTCACCTATAGATTAGTTAATATTCCTTGATGCATTTCGGAATCTTTTTATTAAACTTGAAACTCAAATTTATCCCCACCTTAAAAATATGGATAAAACACTAAATCTCGAAGTAATAAAATTTCGATACCCAGATGTTTCAAGGCTGTATGAGAAACTGGGATCAAAAGTTACTGATATTATAAGATCAATGATATCAACTGAAGGGGTAAAGTCACATGCAATTTATCACAGGGTTAAAGAACTTAAAAGCCTGATTGATAAAATAGAATCAAAAGATAAATACTCTAAATTAGAAGATATTACCGATTTATGCGGAGTTCGTATTATCACCTATTTGGCCAGTGATGTAGATTCAATAGTAAAAATAATCAGAGATAAATTTGTTATCGATGAGATTAACAGTATAGACAAGAGAAAGAAAGACGCGAAAGAATTTGGCTACAAATCTGTACATCTTGTTGTATCGTTACCTGATAATTGGATAGGTTCCCCAATCGATCAAGAGCTTAAAGGTCTTAAAGTAGAGTTGCAAATTCGATCAATACTTGAACATGCATGGGCAGAAATTGAACACGACCTGGGGTATAAAAGCGATAGCGCTGTGCCATATCCATTGCAAAGAGGTTTTACTAGATTAGCCGCAAATTTAGAGAGCGCTGATTTTGAATTTGATCGATTAAAGAATATGAAAAAAGAATATGAACAAGAAGTCGTAGATAGCATTGATCCTACTTCAGTTGTTCCGGTGTCTGTAAATCCTATATCACTATCTGTCTTCGCCAATTCAAATAGCACTTTCAATGAGATACGTGACGAATTGACGAAAGAAAGAGGTATGAAATATGCAAGAGGAAACAAAAATTTTGATAAAATAATCGAAAAACTCAGTTACTTAAAAATTAATACTATCAATGAATTAGAAGTTGTTATTAATGCGAACAAAGAACCTTTTAAACGCTTTGTAAGATTGCTATTTGAAAGAAGAAAGGATAGCAGAGAGGTTATATTACATGAATCACCTCTAGAGTATTTACTCCATTACATTGCAGCTTCTAAAGGTAGAGAGTACTTAAATAAGTATAAAGTTTATGGAACTAATTCACCTGAAGGGAATGTTAAAGAAATTACTGATTTTCTCGACTTATACAGAGATGCACATAGTAATAACTAAGCTATTTCAATATACTACTTAAAGAAACGAGTACGGATGTCGTACGAAGAAGGAAGAAATATGACAGTGTTGCTAAGAAGAATGATACTAACCTGAATACAAGAAATTATGTCCTTTAAAGTAGATATTGATAGTATAACCTTAGATATACTTGTAGGTAGATTAAAGGGAGTTGTTTCGGCAATCGACATACTAAAATGGCTTGCAAACTTTGAGGAAGATGAACAGCGGGTTGCATTAAGCCTTATTAGTAATCTTACGGTATACACATCAAATGAAATAGAGGAAAAATATCATAAAGGTTTGAACATAATAATAAGGGGTGTTCCCAGTAAATCAAAAATTGCTATTCACCCTATTGGACTTTTTGGAAAGAGTGGAAGCATGATGGCCTATCTATTAAGAAAAACAAATACATTCAACATAAACAATAGTCGACTTACCCTTATTCCTGATAGTAAAATGTTAAGTACATTAGGTGAAGAACATGAAACGTTAGTACTGCTGGATGATTTCACTGGAACCGGAAGCTCTATTGAGAAATACTATAATTCTGATATCATTGCTCATATAGGCCGTTTTAAACAGATTCACTTTTTAGGAGTTGCGGCCATGAAGGAGGCAATTATTTACCTTAAACCCTATTTTACAAGTATAATCATTGACAATGATAGCATTTACAAAAAAGCTTTTTCAAGTGAAGCTAGTTACTTTGGATATCGAAAGTATACTGCTCCAAAGGAGTTAGCTTACAAATATGGTGAATTTTTAACAAAACCGGAAAGATTGAAGTCTGGTAAACCCAAATACAGGCATGCATTAGGGCATGAAAATTCACAATCGCTCGTCGCTTTTTTTTATGGTTGCCCTAATAATACCCTACCCATTTTTTGGCAAGGAGATAGTGGCAGAATCAAATGGACCCCTTTAATTCCGAGATTTAATGCTCATAAAATCCAAAAGGCAAGGGAATTTAGAAAGCAGCTATCATACGAACTGAGTCTATTTAAGGAATTTGGTTCAGAAATGCTTACTGAAGCATTTGTAACCTATAGAGTAAAAAAGGGCAAAAAAGAATTCAGTTCTGTAAATCACATTGACTTTTCTGTATATGGCATTTTAAAATTACAACGTGACGGCTTTTCTGAATTCAATATATGCCAAAGATTGGGCATCTCATCAAGCGACTATCTGGATTACCTAAAAAGGGGCAAACAGCAAGGTATTTTTGATAGTACGAACAAAATCACTCAGTGGGGGTTGGAACTCTACCAGGAAGCTAAAAGGTGCATTAACAACAACCTTAAGAACAGATTTGAAGGTAAATCTTTAGAAATAAAAAATATTCACTATTTTCCCAAATCATTCAATGGTAGGACATAATCGACAAGCATTATCTTGTTTAATTGTGTCGAAAGACATTAAATATTTCGCAGAAATGCATAAATATTTGTACAAAGGCAAGATAACATGAGCAGTTGCACATGTATGGCTGAAGTAACTTTTCAACCTTTAATGCACAACATGTCTCCAAGTATTCAAAAGTTGTGCATTAAACGCTTCGCGAATTTTAAAATTGAGTTGTCGATATGACCTATCCATTGGATGTTTTTTTTGAATACGCAAAAGAAATGGACCACAGTCCTCAATTTACTGAGGAAGTGGAAAAGTATGTAAGCTCATTATTGAATAGAAATCTCCCAGTTTTTTTTTCTTTACCTCATCTTGCATTAGCCGCTTCATTTAGTATTAATCATGTGGAAAGAATAGTTAAATCTAATAGAAGGGATTATTATAAAAGATTTAAACTGGCAAAAAGAAGAGGTGGATTTAGAATAATACAAACCCCTGATCAAGAATTAAAGTATTTACAAAAATGGATATTATTGAACATTCTCAATAAAGTCAATTCTCATCCTGCTTGTAAAGGCTTTGACCCCAAATCATCGATTATTTTGAATGCCCAGGATCACCTTAATAAAGAAGCAATTTTGAAAATTGATTTACTTCGGTTTTTTGATTCAATAAATGAAAAACGAATATATGGAGTATTTAAAGGTCTTGGTTATCATCCTAATTTAGCTGTAAGCTTAGCGAAGCTATGTACTTTAAAACCAGATAATACTTTTTTTATAGCCTTTAAGAAAAATGAACTGATGCTTAAGGAACTGATCAAGAAAAGAGATGAAGGCATTTTACCACAGGGAGCCCCAACAAGTCCAAAACTTTCAAATTTAATTGCTAGAAACCTAGATATTAGGCTTGATAAGCTATGTAAAAAGCATGGTATCTCATACACTAGATATGCTGATGACCTGACGTTTTCAGGGGAAAAAACTAAACTTATGCTCCTCAAAAAAGTAGTTTACAAAATCGTTAAAACCGAAGGATTCTATATAAACTACGGGAAAACCAAATTTTTGACACGCGGAAATAAATATTTCGTTACAGGTCTATCTGTCCATAATAAAACTTTGAAAGTTCCCAGAAAGAAGAAACTTGATATCGAACATCATCTTCATCATTGCTTAAAAAACGGTGTTCATGTTCATATGATCAAGAGTAAAATTAAAAATCGCAATTTTAAAGACTGGTTATTAGGATCAATCTGTTTTGTATGGTCGGTAGAACAAGAACTTGGACAAAAATATTTTGATGAATATAACAAAATTGAATGGCCAGTTTAGATCCGAGCCTTTAATATTGCATCCTACACTATGTCAGTAATCACATAAAATTTGCCTAATTTTGGTTTGAAAAGCTCTTTCTCATCCTCCCAAAAAGCACCTCATTTCCAACACCACCCCACCCGGTGACCACTCCCTAAATGAGAATCACAAAAATTTGAATATCAATAATTTGCACCAAGATATACGAATCCAATCCGGTTCACTTTTCAAAAGCAAGTCTGTAAGGCTTGCTTTTGTGTTTTAGTTCCTCAGCTCGCAGAGCATCCCGCTTTTAGCGGGAAGGTCATTGGTTCGAATCCAATCGGTTCACTTATTAGAATCAGGTCACTGAAAATCAGTTCCCTCCTTTCCCCATATTGCCAATGCACTGTTAGCGGTTCATTACCTTATCATAAAGATGTTTTAATTGGGTATCACCAAAACCATAGATGCTTTCCCTATTCCAAAATTCTTTGAACACTTTATGAAAATCAGTTGAAATGTTTTTTGTGATGTCTTCAATAACTTTTTCGGGTCTTCCTTTTGTACCATCTTTGGGGAAACGGTCAACATGTGCCTGTACTACTTCTTGTAAATACGGGAAAGCTGAAGATTGATTCTTTGAAAGATTGGTCAACTCTTCAAGATTACCATTTTTGTACGCTTCCCACAAGTCTTTCCCTAAATTTATGTCGGCTTCACTTAAAGGGATTTTATTCGCATAACAAACTTTAAGTTCATCTGAATTTGCTGGTCCAAAACCATTCCAAAATTGTTTATTGGTTTTGTCTAAATGAGAAGTATAAACAGCAAAAACTTTTTTCCTTATTGGTAAACTATTGATAACTGAAATAACAAACCACATATTTACCTGACAAAACAAGTCATACTCAAACCAAAGATTAAATACTGAATTATCTGGCGCATTCCTTATTTTTTCAAACTCTTTTACAACTTTACTATGGTATTCAGTTTCTGTCACTCCTATATACCTTGCCCTTGATTGCCAAAAGTCATGCAGATTATCCCCTGACAGATCTCCATCTATAAGAGCTTCTCTAACAATTATTACATCCCCTTCAATTTTCGCATCCGGGAAACTATAGGCAAGAGAGTCGCCGTTTAAAATATTATAGATCATGATTGTGATTTTTTTTCATTACCGCTATGCTTGCAATACAGCTAAATTAGCATTATTTGCACGATTGTAACAGCAACCCTTTTATGGAAGCCGGCAATATAACATTACGATAAAATAAGTGTCTAAAAAACACCGATCAATACCCAAACCTGTAACGCATGGATAATTCAGCTTAAATTGGTATATTCACTTTTGCAGTATACATAATTCCATGTTAAAGAAATATACCCTGGTTCCACTTCTGCTCCTGCTGCTGCAATTTGCCTACGCACAGCAGCAATCTGTGCAATTTTCAACCCTGAATATCCATTCCGGGCTGTCTAACAATCAGGTGAATTGTATCTATAAAGATGCAAAAGGATTTCTCTGGTTTGGTACCATGAGCGGCCTGAACCGGTACGACGGTGATAATTTCAGGATATTCCGCCATAGCCTCTCTGATTCCCTTTCCCTCAGCGATGATTATATTACCCATATATTTTCAGCTCCCGGCAACCGCCTGTTCATTAAAACAAGGAATGGGGATAATATCTACGATCCGGCAAAAGAACAATTCACAGATGCCGCTCCCTGGCTCCAAAGCATGGGGCTGCCCACTATTGGTGTCAGGAGCATGCTCCTGACGGGCGACGCCTGCTGGGCCGCGTATGCGGATTCCGGCCTGTATTGTATCAAAGACCGGAACAGGGGTGTTCGCATATTCTTGCCGGAAGAAAAAGGCGGCATCGCTGATATTAAAATGGATGGGGATCAATTCCTTTATATCCTCTTTCTCAACGGCAACGTTACAAAGCTGGACACACGCAGCAATAAGGTCGTTTACAGAACGGATGTACTACGCCCTTTCATAAATGCCAGCTCCTTTACATTGCAGCTGTTTATTGATGCGCAGCACGATCTATGGGTATATAGGCCAAGTACGGACTACGGGGTATTGTATTTTAATCCCGCATCCGGCATGGTAAAGCAACTTTCCCGGAAACAGCAGGTCCTGAATAACGACATTGTGAACAGCGTGATCCAGGACAACCTTGGGCGCATCTGGATAGGCACCGATCATGGGGGTATCAACATCATTGATAAAAAGGATTTTTCCTCCAGCTTTCTCACTAATCAGCCGGAAGATGTGAAGAGCGTTGCGGAGAATGCTATTTACGCTTTGTATAAAGACAACCAGGGCATCATCTGGTGCGGCACCTATAAAAGAGGGGTTAGTTATTACGCGGAAAATAAAATGAAATTTTCACTTTACAAGAACAAACAGGGCAACCCTCAAAGCCTCAGCTACAATGATGTGAACTGTTTTGTAGAAGACCGCAAAGGCAATATCTGGATCGGCACCAACGGCGGCGGGCTCCTCTATTTCGACCGTAAAGCGAATACTTTCCGCCAGTTCAAACATAACGCCGCCGATGATAATAGCATCAGCAATGATGTGATCGTCAGCCTGTATGTAGATCCTTATAACAACCTGTGGATCGGGTATTATTTCGGGGGAATGGATTATCTGAGCAACAACCGTTTTACCCATTTCCGTAATAATGCGGAAGATCCTAACAGCCTGGCCAGCAAAACCGTGCTGAAGATCTTCCGCGATCAGCGGAACAATTTCTGGGTGGGCACCCTGGGTGGCGGTTTAGACCGTTTTGACCCCGGCAACGGTATTTTTTATCACAATAACACTACCTTACCCAACTCTATTCATTCTGATTTTATATCTGCATTTGCGGAAAGCCAGGAAGGAGATCTCTGGATAGGCACTGCATATGGGATAGACGTGATGGATAAGGACAAAGGCACTTTCTCCCATCTGCTGCACAGCACGCACAACCTCAGCAATGATAACGTTACTTCCCTGCATTGCGATAGCCGGGGGAACATGTGGGTGGGCACCCGCGAAGGATTGAATGTATACCAGCCAAAAACAGGCAGCTTCAAATCTTTCCGCATAGAAGACGGCCTGCCGGATAATAGCATCAACTGCATCCTGGAGGATAATAATCACCAGTTATGGGTAAGCACCGCTAACGGCCTGAGCCGCGTTACGATGGAACAGGACCATAACGGCATCCGGATCCATTGCAGGAATTATGATGAAGAAGACGGCTTGCAGGGAAGGGCCTTCAACTCAAGCGCAGCCCTGAAGCTGAAATCGGGCGAATTGATATTTGGCGGGGCAGATGGTTTTAATATTTTTAACCCTGCTGAGATGCGGCAGAACAGGTTTGAACCTGTATTGGTATTTACCGGCCTGCAGATCTTAAATAAACCGGTAGCCGTGAATGAAAAACGGCAGCAGCAGGTTGTACTGCCAACTGCCTTGCCGGAAACCCGGGAGATCACACTGCAGTATAATGAAAACGATTTCTCCATAGACTTTGCGGCCCTCAATTTCATCAATACCCGCAAGAACCGCTATGCTTATCTGCTCGAAGGATTTAATAAAGACTGGGTAACCGCCGATGGTAAAACGCGCCGGATCGCTTACACCAATATCAATCCCGGCGTTTATACATTGCACTTGAAAGCGGCTAATGAAGACGGCGTATGGAACGAACAGGGCATTTCCCTGGTGATACGTATCCTCCCGCCTTTCTGGAAAACAACCTGGGCCTACCTGCTTTATTTGCTGCTTGGGGCAGGCCTGCTTTTCCTTTCCCGTAAAATGATCATCCAACGCGCACATCGCCGCTTTGCACTGGAACAGGAACGAAGGGAAGCACAGGGCCTTCATGAGCTGGATATGATGAAGATCAAACTGCTCACCAATGTGAGCCACGAGTTCAGAACGCCGGTATCCCTTATCCTGGCGCCTATTGAAGACATCCTTAAAAAAGCTAAAGACCCGGAGGATAAGAAGAAGTTTCAGCTCATTCGCCGCAACGCCCGCAGGTTACTCAACCTCGTGAACCAACTGATGGATTTTCGCAAAATGGAAATGCAGGAGCTGAAAAACGAACCTGCTGCCGGGGACCTGATGGCTTTTATACAGGAAACAGCTGATTCTTTTACTGACCTTGCGGAAAGGAAAAGTATTGTTTTTACCTGGCACACCAACTGCCCGCAACTCCCGGCCCTTTTTGACCACGATAAAATGGAGCGCATCCTTTTTAACCTGTTATTCAACGCCTTCAAATTCACTCCCGAAGGCGGCGCCGTGATCATTACGGCCAATGTAACCGGCAATACCCTGGAACTCCGGATAAAAGATACGGGCATTGGCATCCCGGAAGAAAGACAGGAGAAGATATTTGAACGCTATTTCCAGGTGGATAACCCGGGAAGCTTTGTAAACCAGGGCAGTGGCATCGGGCTGGCCATTACCAGGGAGTTTGTAAGGTTGTGCAACGGAAGCATTGCCGTGGAAAGTAAAGTGAACGAAGGCACCACCTTTACCCTTCGTTTTCCAATAGTTCGGCCGCAAACGGAAGAAACGCCCCTGCCACTTCCCGTCATACATTCCGCAGGCACTGAAAAAAGGAACAGCCGCAAAAAACAGCGCATTCTGCTTGTTGAGGACAATGATGATTTCCGGTTTTACCTGAAAGACAATCTGAAAGAATGGTACGACATACTGGAAGCCACTGATGGCGCGGATGGCTGGCATAAAACGTTAAACACCCTGCCGGACCTGGTAGTAAGCGATGTGAATATGCCCCTGATGGACGGGGTCGACCTTTGCAAAAAGATCGGTGGTGATGCCCGTACCCGCCACATCCCCGTGATCCTGCTCACGGCTATGGACACGGAAGAAACCCAGTTAAAGGGCCTGGAAAGCGGCGCGGCGGATTATATGGTAAAACCCTTCAGCTTTGAGATCATGCTCTCCCGCGTGCGCAACATCCTGGCCCGGAAGGTACCCGTACAGCTGGTGATCCCCCAACCGGACATGCAACATGCCAATACCCTGACCGCAGACGAGAAATTCATGCAGCACGCACTGGAAATAGTAGAAAAACATCTTTCTGAAGCCAGTTTCTCTGTAGAGATGCTGAGCCAGCAGCTTTGTATGAACCGGGTATCCGTATACAGGCGTATTTTTTCCCTTACCGGGCATTCTCCCATCGAGTTCATCCGCACCATTCGCCTCCAGCGGGCTGCGCAGTTGCTGAGCCAAACGGAAATGAACATTACGGAGGTAGCCTACGAAGTAGGATTTAATAATCCTAAGTATTTTGCGCGTTACTTCAAAATAGCTTACAACATGCTCCCCTCAGCCTATGCATCCGCCATGCGGAAATGAAGCCTGCAACAAATGATACCCCTCAAATAAACATTTGATGCATGCCGGGTAACATTCCGTCCCGGATAACTAACAGACCCCTACCGCCGCTCCCCTTTCCTGCCGGTATATTTGACTGTATATAATAACAGCCAAAATCATAACTCTATTCCACATTCCATTAAACTGATTTCTACGTATGAAAAAAGAAAGTTTTGCAGGAAGATCATGTCTTTTAACAGGAGTCATGTTCTGCATCTGGCTATTTACCCTGCTGCCGGTGCATGCACAAAATATCCCCCGGAAGATTTCCGGCACTGTTACAGACCAGGCTACAGGCCGGCCGGTTGCAGGTGCCACCGTAGCCGTAAAGGGCACTACCAATGCGGTGGTTTCAGACAATCAGGGCCAATTCAGCATTTCGGCTGAAACCGGCCAGGTAATCGGTATTTCTTTTATGGGGTATGCCACCAGGGAACTAAAAGTAGGAAGTTCCAATATCCTGAACGTTAATCTTGAAACAGACTACCGCATCCTGAACGATGTAGTGGTGGTAGGATACGGCAAGATGAAAAAAACAGACCAGAGCAGCGCGCAGGTATCCATTACCTCTGCAGACATCAACAGAACGGTGAACACTACAATAGACCAGGCTATCCAGGGCCGTGCTGCCGGTGTGTATGTAACCCAGAACTCCGGTCAGCCTGGTGGCGGTATTTCTGTGGTGATCCGCGGTATTAATACCCTGAGCGGTACCAATGAGCCATTGTATGTAATAGACGGGGTGCAAATGCAGCCCGCTACTGTTGAATATGGCGCTACCAGTTCTACTAACCCGCTGGCCGGTATCAACCCTTCAGACATGGAGAGCATAGAAATACTGCAGGGGCCTTCTGCTACTGCCGTATATGGCTCCCGTGCAACAAATGGTGTAGTACTTATCACTACCAAGCGAGGCAAAAGCGGACAGATAAAGGTGAATTATAACTATCTCTATTCCCGTCAGGAAAGGCCGGAGAGCTTGCCCACAATGAGCCTTCAGCAGTTTGCCATCATGAATAATGAAATAGCCTCTATCCTGAACCGCACGCCCACTGCCGAATTCCAGAACCCTTCCGTACTGGGAGCTGGTACAAACTGGCAGAAAGCATTGTTCAAAGCAGCCCCCCTGCAAAAACACCAGGTTACTATCAGCGGTGGCGCCAACAATACCACTTATTATATGTCCGGCGAATATTTTAGCCAGGATGGCGTAGCGGTAGGCTCTGAATTTGACCGGTATTCTTTTCGCCTCAATCTTGATAACCAGGCTTTTAAATGGCTTAAGCTAAGCACTTCGCTGAACTTTTACCAAACGAAAGAAAAACTCGCTTCTACCAGTGAAGATGTGATCCGCAACGCTATCAACCTGGCACCCAATATTGCCGTAAAAAATGCGGATGGCAGCTGGGGTGGCGCTACTGAAAATGAATATGGCAGCAATGCAAAATTTGCGCCACTGAACCCTGTGGCCATTGCCAACCTGGTGAGCAACAATCTGAAAAAAACAGGTGGCTTAGGCGGGGCCACAGCAGAAATAGGCATTATTAAAGGCCTTATTTTCCGCACCAGCTTCAATGGCAATTTTGAATATTCAGATGGCGCCAAATTTATACCTACTTACCGCCTCGGGTATAATTCCAATGAAAAGGCCAGCCTGAGCGTGAGTACTAACCGGAATTTTTACTGGAACCTCAACGAGCTCCTGCAATACAATACCAACTTCGGCAAACACAGCATTGGTGTAATGGGCAGCCACGAAGCACAGGCCTGGAATTACCAGGGTTTCTCTGCTACACGCGTGGGTTTTGCCAGCAATGAGATCCCATCCCTCAATCTTGGCGATGCGCTGGGGCAAACTACAGGAAGCAGTAAAGGATCCGGTGCACTGGAATCCTGGCTGGGGCGGGTTAATTATTCTTATGACGACAAATACATACTGCAACTCGCCGGGCGGGCAGATGGATCTTCCAACTTCGGCTCTGAAAACAAATGGGGGTATTTCCCTTCTGTGTCCGCCGCATGGCGTGTATCGCAGGAAGGATTTATGCGTGCCGTTCCTTTTATCAGCGATCTGAAAATAAGGGCTGAATACGGTACCACCGGTAATAACGGCAGCGGCGGGAAGCAATATTCCGCGCTCAATTCTGTAACCACTCCATGGGGAGCAGGTTTCCGCACAGGCCAATATGGAAACGCCGGTTTGAAATGGGAATCTACAGAAACCAAAAATATCGGTATCAACCTTGGCCTCCTGAAAGGAAGGATACAACTGGAAGCGGATTATTATATCCGTAAAACGGATAACCTCCTGATGCCCAACCCGCTACCTGCCTATATGGGTACACAGAGCGAAGGAAATATCAATCCTCCTGTTGTAAACATCGGAGCCATGGAGAACAGGGGTTTCGGCATTACGCTTAATACGGTGAACATTGATAATAAAAATGGTTTTACCTGGAGAAGTAATTTTAATATCTCTTCCTTTAAAACAAAGATCACCAAGTTCTATTCAGATGCCGCATTCCTCTCCCGTTCTGCCTGGTATATGAACAACTTCACATCCCGCTCTTCTATTGGCAACGCACCCTGGATGTTTTACGGATATATAGCGGAAGGCATTTTTCAGTCTGTGGAAGAAATCAACAAAAGCGCCATTCCTGAACAGTCTCCGGGTACACGTTTACCAGTATCCAGAGATGGAGGTGTATGGGTTGGCGATATCAAATATAAAGATCTGAACAACGATAACATCATCGACTCAAGAGATCAGACCTTTATTGGTAATCCCTGGCCCAAACTCACGTTTGGTTTAACGAACACCTTTGCTTACAAGGGTTTTGACCTGAGCATCCTGGTAACAGGCGCACAGGGGAATGAAATTTATAATTACCTGCGTTTTGAAAATACCAATCCCGGTAATATCAACCTCGGCCGCAACCTGCTACGCGATGCCTTTGATTACGCACGTGTTACTGAAGACGGTAAGTTGCAAAATCCCGGTACTTCCGTACCCCGCATAGTGGGCAGCGATATCAACGGTAATGGCAACCGCTTTACGAACCTTTATGTGGAAGATGGTTCTTATATCCGTATCAAGAACGTGCAATTGGGATATAACATTCCCGGTTCCCTGTTGCGGCAGCAAACTATCGTAAAAGGCATTCGCCTTACCGTAGGCGCACAGAACCTTTTCACCTTTACCAAATACAAAGGTTTTGATCCTGAAGTGGGCGCATACCTGGGAAAAGAAGTGCAGCTGAACAGTCAGCTGATTGCTGTGGATGCAGGCCGTTACCCGCTTACAAGGCTTTATACAGCCAGCATTGGCGTGGATTTTTAATGCAGCTTAAAAAAATTACAACATGAAGAAGATCAATTATAAAAGATATCTTATTGCGCTGGCCTGCTGTGGTATACTGAGCGGGTGCAGCAAAGATTTCCTCAACAGGCCGCCGGAAGATGCGATCGTAGATGTGAACTTTTACAAAACGCCTGAACAGGTGCTTGCCGGTACGGCGCCATTATATAATGTGGTATGGTTTGCCTATAACGATAAATCATCGCATGGTATTGGTGATGCCAGGGGTGGTATATTGATGTCCGGCTCCTACCAGGTGGCCAATATTAGGATGCAGGCAACTGATGTTACACCGGAAGTTTACAGTTCATGGACTTCTTTCTTTAACGTGGTGGCACAGTCTAACATGGTGATCAATAATCTCACCAAATACACCGCACCCTCAGTGTCAGAGAACGTGAAACAGGCCGGCATTGCAGAAGGGCGCTTCATGCGCGCGGTAGCTTATTCCTATCTCGTACAAAACTGGGGTCCGGTGCCGGTGATCGTTGACAATAATGTATTGCTTACAGACACTACTATTACCCGTAATACGGTAGAAACCATCTGGGAATTTATTATCCGCGATCTCCGTTTTGCTTCGGAATATCTCCCCGCAGCCCCTGCGCAAAAAGGGCGGATCACGAAATGGAGTGCCAAAGGTATGCTGGCCAAAATGTTCCTCACACGCGCAGGCATTAGCGGCAATCGCGTACAGGCAGATTTGGATAGCGCTGCCAAATACGCTTTGGATGTGATCCAGAATAGCGGCGCCAAACTGATGACCAATTATGAGGACCTGTTTCTCATGAAAAACAATAATAACACAGAGAGCCTCTTTGCCCTGCAATGGAAATACGATGGGGATTGGGGCACGCAGAACAGCGTACAGGCCTTCCTCGCCTATGGTTCAGAGATCACTGGTTTTGGTGATGGATGGGGCGGAGACCTGGGTGCGAGTTTAGATATGCTGCAAAAATATTCTCCACTGGATAAACGCCGCAAAGCTACTTTCATGTTTCCTGGGGATCATTATTCCTATATTCATCAGTCAGTAGACGATCCTAATAATCCCGGTAAAAAGATCATCCGGGAATTGCAGGTGCCCTGGAATTATGTAGGAACAGACCATTACAATACCCGTGCATGGGTGAAAAAATATGTAGTGGGGCGGCCTGAAGATAATGAAGGTAAAGTAACACAACAGCATACAGAGATGAATACCTATATGTTGCGCCTGGCCGATGTTTACCTTGTATTTGCAGAAGCGAAACTGGGAACAGCAGCCTCCACAGCAGATCCGCTGGCACTGCAATACTTTAATGCCGTACGCGTAAGAGCAGGCATGCCTGAAAAAACGCTGCTTACTGCAGATGATATTTTCAATGAACGCAAACTGGAGCTGGCCATGGAAGGGCAGGTATGGTACGATGCCGTGCGCATGCATTATTATGCACCCACAAAAGTGCTCACAATGCTCAGCAATCAAGACAGAGGTAGTTACCGTATTGTTCCCAACGCCGCTACCAATGCTACTTCCTGGACTATCACCTCAGATGTACCGGCGTTTTATCCTGTAACGGAAAGCAATTTTTATCTGCCTTATCCTGCAGTAGAACTAACAGCTGCACCGAACCTTCGTAAACCTCCGGTGCCTTACAAGTTTTAATGTCTAAAAATGAAAATTATGCGCACACATACATATATCGCATTCCTGTTGTTATGCCTGCTATGGGCTTGTACCAAGGATAATGAATTCAGCGGCCCGCCTGTAATACAAAAGGTGAGCCTGCTGGATTCTGCGCGGCAGGACAGTTCTTTTGCCCGTGCATTGCCCGGCACCCTGGTACTTATTACTGGTGAAAACCTGGGTGGGGCTACCAATATCTATTTCAATGGGCAATCTGCTTATTTTAATCCTACCTACAATACAAATAAACATGTGATCATCACCATTCCGGACAATGCGCCTTCAGAAGCTACCGATCCGAATGTACCCAATAAGATCAGGATCGTAACCGGGCATGGCGAAGCGCTTTTTGATTTCGTGGTAGATATTCCGCCCCCTTCCATCGAGTCCATTTCCAATGAAAATGCATTACCGGGCGACTCACTGATCATCTGGGGCTCCAGCCTCTGGCTGATCGATAAAGTTGTTTTCCCTGGTGGCCGGGAAGTGACCGCTCTGAATGAAAGTAAAGAAGGCTGGAGGATTGGGCTCATTATGCCGGACATCGGCAATGATACCGGGCGCATTGTGGTGCATGCCAAATATGGTGTTACCGCCTTTAACGCACCGCTGAACGATCATGAAAGCGGGAACCTGCTGAGCAACCTCACCGATAATGGTGAAACAGGCGAAAAATCTGTGTTTAACTGGGCCTACTGGGGCGCAAACAGAACAGGTGATGCCACCATGTTTCCCGGCACAAGAGGTCACTACCTGCAGAATATTTTCGGAGGCGTAGGTGCAAAAAATGGCGCATGGTGGGAAGGGAACCGTTCCGGTAATTTTAGTGATGTAGCCCGGTTCACGGCAGCTGATTTAACACAGCAGGCATCTAATTATGCACTGAAATTTGAAGTGAATACAAAGGAACCATGGACCGCCGCCATCTGTGTATTACGTTTCGGCGAAACATATGCTTACCGCTTAATGCCTTTTTCCAATGCCCCGGATAAATCTTTCGAAACTGGTAATAAATGGCAAACCATTACTGTACTCCTATCCGATTTTAAAAAGGCAGCGGATGGCGTGGAAGGTACAGGCGCGGGTGCAACTACGCTGAGCGATCTTGTAAAACCAGACGGGAAAGTAGCTTTCGGTTATCGTTTTATTACAGAAGACGCGCCGGTAGAAGTGTTCAATGCTGCGTTCGATAATTTCAGAATTATAAAGATCAGGTAATGGTAAAAAAAACAAGCGGTGTTTTGTTCTGCGCGGTATTGATAGTAGTAATGGCATGCAACAAAAGGGCCCCGGATAAGGAGAATGGTAATATTGATACTTCCGGCACGGTGATCACCGTGCCGGACCCCGCTGTGGCTACAACAATTGGCTTTTTTATGGAAGGGTGGGCGCAAAAGAAATTCATTGCGCCCACTTATATAGAAAAGGAGCAGCCCACTGAAGCAGCGCAAACTGTAACGCTGGATGCTTCTGTAGTAGCCACTAAAATATCGCCTGCACTTTTTGGTAATAACAGCAATATTTACATGAGCCAGATGGTAACGGAAACAAAACTGATCAATCATATCAGGGAACTGCATCCTGGTATTATCCGTTTTCCGGGAGGTAACCTCAGCAGTCTATATTTCTGGAATTCCGCACCTGGCAGCTCTCCGGCAGATGCACCTCCGAAAATAAAAGATTCGAACGGCAACTTCATTGATGCAGGATATTGGTATGGCGGCAATACCGATGGCTGGACGCTTTCTGTGGAGAACTATTACAAAATGCTGCAGCAAACCGGCAACGAAGGCATCATCACCATTAACTATGCATATGCACGTTATAGTACTGCCAAAGACCCTGTGGCTGCTGCAGCACATCTGGCCGCAGACTGGGTTCGGTATGATAAAGGACGCACCCGCTATTGGGAAGTGGGTAATGAAAGCAATGGTGTTTGGCAGGCCGGTTACCGGATAGATGTATCGCAGAATAAAGACGGGCAGCCGGAGATCATTTCCGGCGACCTGTATGGCCGACACTTTAAAGTGTTTGCGGATTCCATGCGAAAAGCCGCCACGGAGCTGGGTAACACTATTTACATCGGTGCGCAGTTGCTGGAACATGAGCCGGCCACATGGGCTACTGTTACTGATAAACAATGGAACACCGGTGTGCTGCAACAGGCTGGCACAGCCGATTTTTTTATCGTCCATAGTTATTTCACGCCGTTTAATACCAATTCCAACCCACCAGAGGTACTGGCCTCTGCGGAAGCGGTAACCAAGGCTATTTCAGATCATCTCAATTCCGCCATCACAAATACTCATGTAAATATGAAGCCCGTAGCCCTTACGGAATGGAACATTTTTGCCATGGGCTCGCAACAAATGATATCCCAGGTAGCGGGCATGCACGCCGTACTGGTAATAGGTGAAATGATGAAGAACAAATTCGGTATGGCCAGCCGCTGGGACCTCGCCAACGCATGGGAAGATGGAAACGACCACGGTTTGTTCAGCCAGGGCGAAGCTGCTTCCGGAGAAGAAAAATGGGCACCACGGCCTGCTTTTTACTACCTGTACTTTTTCCGGAAAATGTTGGGCGACCGTTTTATAAATTCAGAAGTAACCGGCGCCAGTGCCAATATTAACGCGTATGCTTCTACTTACAGTTCCGGGGAGGCCGCCGTTACACTCGTGAATAAATCTACCGTGGCCAGGAATGTTCAGCTGGCATTCCGGAATTTCAAGGCCGGCAAACGATACTACTGGTATGTACTAACAGGTGGCGAAGGGGTCAGCAGTTTTTCACGAAAGGTATTTATAAACGGGCTGGGGCCGGCAGGCATTGCAGGCGGGCCGGATAATTACACCACACTGAAAGCTTTTTCCGCCGGTACACAGGCCGGTATTAAAATAGCTTTACCTCCTATGTCTGTAATATTTGCTGTGGTGGAAAAACCTTAATGTATGCAAGGGTTGTATCAGCTATGCCCCCTGCCCTGGATGGTACCGGGCAGTACGGGGTCAGTGATCACCTTTTTTATACAAGTCAAACAGCTCAATGATCTCCCGCGGCTTCTTTGAAAACTTATCAGCAGAAACAAGCATTGAACTTCCATCTTCAAGTGTCAAACTAATTGAATGAACATCATTTTCCTGGTACGTGCCCGTTTCATTTGAATAATATCTGTCCTTTTCCGTGATCAGCTGGTAGGATTTAATATCTGCCCATTTATAAAAAAAGGCTGCCGCAGTATTCTTTTTATTATTATCCTGAAAGGCAACACCTTCTGTAGTTAACGTCAAAGCACTATGATATTTAAAGATCACCCTAAAGCCGAAAACCGCTATCACTATTACTAAAAGGGTAAAAAGTGCGGCAAGTATGAACGCAATATCCGCAGGGCTGTTTTCGGACATAATATATAACCCCGGAAACAGGGCTACGCAGGCAATAAGAAGCATCAATGGCACGTCACCTCTTGTTCTCTTTATGGTTACCGTTTTCATTTTCAATCGGGTTAAAGCACAAAAATTTCCTATAAATATATTAAGCTAAGAATTATATTTGAATACTTAAGCCCTAACTATAAATTCCCACTGTGAAATTTCCTACAATAAGCCTCCTATTTGTTTCCCTGGCCGCTAATTGCTTCGGGCAGATCAGCCAGGTCTCCAAAGACGCTATCACCGCCTCAGAAAAGGTCATTAAAGCATACCACGCCGGCACGGCGCCTTCTAATAAAGTAGTAAAAGTGGTCTACTTCCATGGTTACCAGGCACAGCCGCTGCCCAACTGGGAAGAACGCTTAAACAGAACGCTACATGATGTGAGCAAATACTACCAGGAAGAATTCAGCAAATCCGGCATCCAATCCAATGGTGTGCCTTTCGAGAAATCAGGCGACAAATATGTTATTACCGTTGTGGAAGGCAACTTCCGGTCAGGAGATTACGATATCAATGCAGGCCAGCGGATCGGGGAGGAAATCGCCAGAAAGACCGCAGGAAAGGTCAATTTTTCTACTGATCATGTATTGATATTTACCGGGCTAAGCTATAAGAAAGAAGATAGTACCTATGTATTTCATTCTCCTTACTGGGGTACGGGCTCTTCTCAGAAAGGGGTATGCTTTGTAGCAGATTGTGATCTACTGGATTCGAAACTACTGACCGATACCGCGCAGCGAATAAAATTTTCTGAACAGGCAATAGCTTTTAAAGAATGTAGTGTAGCTGAATTCAACAGCTGGTACATCGGTGGCATCGCTCATGAAATGGGGCATATGTTCGGATTGCCCCATGACAATGGCAACCCTTCAGAGTTGGCTGCAAAAGAGATCTCACTGATGGGGCAATACGGAAGCCGGCATTTCAGGGGATACCTGTGGGGAGACAGAAAAAGTTCAGTTATCTCTGCTGCCGGCATTATGCAACTGCTCAGCCACCCGGTATTTACACAATCCGTAACGTCTGCGAATAATGGACCGGAGAGCGCCAATGATACTTTACATTTTGAAAACAACGATAAGGGTGTAACAATAAGGTCCGCTTTCCCAACCGGGACTCTCCCCTACGCCTGCTATACACTGCTTCGCACAGTAGATATTACCGAATACTTCAACAAAAGTTCCATTCATACCATAGGGCCAGCCAATCAACTGAATATGCAATTCGGGAAACTGCCCGGTGGCATGTACCTGCTAAGTGTAGTACTAATCTATCCGAATGGCGCAATTAAAACTGACCAGCAGATTTTCACCGTCAATAGCGATGGCATCGCTGCTGCCCCACAATTGCTAATTACTCCTTATGTAAATATTAAAGCTTTTCATAATCGCCTGCTGAAAGAAGAGAAAAGCAAAGAAACCGCCCTAAAGCTGAAAATACTGGAACCCCTTGTCCATCCCACTTCTCCTGCTGATCCGTTAACGGCTCCCGGCAAGCGTTTGTACTTGTCTGATACCAAATGGGAGAAAGCGGAAGTAGGCTGGCAGGAACCTGCCCGGAATTATTACTCCAGGGAATCAGAACGTACTTTCTTCCTGGAAAACCAGGGCAAAATATATGAGAAAGGCCTTTTTGCACATGCTCCCTCCGTGTATTCATTTAAGTTGGGCAAAAAATGGCGGACGTTTTCTGCACTCGCCGCCTTCAGGGATGATCTGAGAGAAGAAGGATCTGTGCGGTTCACCATCTGGGGAGATGGTAAGCTACTCTATACCTCCCCCGTATTAACTACCGGCCAGCAGACACCTGTTAAGATAGCTATCGCACAGGTAGATATCCTTGAACTGAAAGCGGAAAGCACAGCCCCGGACAATAATGGGCACTGTTGGTCTATCTGGCTAAACCCTGTGATTGAACGATAATTGATCTATCCGTTTTATAGACCCTGACAATATACCCGATATCATATACAACCCCTCTTTGTATACCATTCCAGCAAAAGCATACCCTATTCCTACATTTTATATGGGCTGGCATTAAAATTGTCTGGTGCATGTTTCTAATTTAATTAAACATTAACCTAACTCATCCCGGTAACATGGGATCAAAACACCATTTGTATGAATCGGATCCACACAAGTTTTCCCAAATTTTCATTAGCAATTTTTACGTTGAGCGCATTACTGGCTTCTTCCTGCAGCAAGGATAAGGGTGATGGCGGAGCCAAAAAAGAGGAAGTAGTATTCCAGGACAACTTCGACAATGGAGCTACTGCCATCTGGCAACCTGGCACCAGCGGCCAGGCAACAAAATCTGTAACTGATGGTCATTTTGTATTGACCCATAGCGGCGGTGCTGCGGCTATTTATAAAACATGGGCTACCACAAATGTTTTTGCTGCCGCGCACAAGAAGCAGGCTATTGAAATCATGCAGACACATGTAAAAGGTCATGAGTATGATAAAGCCGGTCTTCTTTTTTCTGTAGCAGATGAGAATTACATCATTGCCTTTCAGGTCGGCAATAAAGAGTTCCGGATATATCAGAAAGTGAATACCACAAATACCAACCTGGTTGCGTGGACAGCTTCTCCTCATATCAAAGGCGCGCTGAATGAATCCAATAAGCTGAAGGTTACGCTGGCTGACGGTAAGTTACAGTATTATATCAACGACAACATGGTAGCCACCATGGAATCCGGCCCTCTTAGCACCCTGGATAAAGTAGGCTTTGAAGTTGTAAAAGGTGCTGCGGCAGAAACCACTTACAAAGTAGATTACCTGAAGGCCATAAGACTATAACAGAAAGGCATGGTTGCAGACCGGGCAGGCGTTACGCGCATTGCCCGGTTTTTATATTACGGCAACCTGTGTATATTCGCTCTATGGATCTGGACAACATACTCGACAATATATACCCCCTCCCTGAACAGTCAAAGGCCCTGCTGAAAGAAAAGATCTACGAGATCACTTATCCCAGGGCACATGTGCTGTTTAAGCTGAACAGGATAGCACCCAAAGTATATTTCATCAGGAAAGGGATAGTGCGGGCCTATGCCAGCCCGGAAGGAGAAGAAGAAATAACTTTCTGGTTCGGAAAAGAAGGAGATGCCGTTCTCTCCATGAAGAACTATGTTGAAAATAAAAAGGGCTACGAAACCATTGAATTACTGGAACCATGCCAGCTCTATGAAATACAAACAGAGGATCTGAGAGCGCTGTACAATACGGACATACATATCGCCAATTGGGGAAGAACATTTGCTGAGCAGGAACTGATAAAAGTGGAAGAGCGTTTTATTTCCAGGCAATGCAGAACCGCATTGGAACGTTATAAAGAACTCATGAACACCAATCCTGACCTGCTGCAAAGAGTGCAACTGGCACATATAGCTTCCTATCTCGGCATAACACCGGTATCCCTGAGCAGAATAAGGGCTGAATTTAAATAATTATCATTTGATAATTTTTCCTTCCCTCCTTCTCACGAACTTGCAGGCATAAAATCTATAAGTCGTGAACTGGATTATTTTAATTATCGCTGGTTTATTTGAGGTAGCCTTTACCTCCAGCCTGGGAAAGGCCAAGACAACAACAGGCATGGAAATGTATCTCTGGTATGGATCATTCCTCATTTCACTGGTCGCCAGTATGCTGTTATTGATGAAGGCCGTTCAAACCCTGCCCCTCGGAACAGCCTATGCGGTATGGACAGGTATAGGGGCTGTGGGTACTGTGCTGATGGGTATCTTTGTATTCCATGAAAGTGTGAACTTCTGGAGGTTGTTCTTTATCGCAACACTGATAGGGTCTATTGTTGGTTTAAAGTCAATGTCGCATTAAAAAGGTAAAAACAGCCTTAGTTTACGTCAATCTGCTACAGAATATACTTTACCTAGCATAGATGTTGAAAACAGATAATCGTAGATGACGTTTTTACCTACATCCTCATATCCCCCGGAATAAGAATAACCACCTAAGATCTTCTGGGTAAAAAGGTATTTGAAGTCTATAAACGTATGTTCAGGGAAATATTTCTCTATCCGTTCTTTAATGCGCTGAATTTTATCAGCAATATTCAGATGATATTTCATACCGCTGTAAAGGTATCCATGTCCGGGAACAAAGCTGCTGTTTTCGCCCAAGGTATAATTATACTCATCATAAACGTAAACCGTATAGTGCTTTACCAATAGAGAAAGCGTTACTGTTAATGTTCCGGTGACAGACAGACCGTTATTCGTTCCATTGAATAGTATAATTGAAAGCTCATAACATGGAAACGGCTTCCCTGCAAAATTAATCACCTCATACCCTGCCCAGTCTTTTTCTGTTTCTCCGGCAAATGTAAACCATTCAGCAGGCTCATTATTACCGGCTGCAATTTGTTTTTTGTGCAATATCTCTTTCAGGTTCCTGAACCCTTCATATTCATGCTGAAGCAGCGGCAAACCGATAGGATAGAAAGAATGAATTTTCTTTAATAACTCTCCTATTATTCTATTATCGTTCATGTATCCAAGTTAGCATTCGTTGAACAACAAACCAAACCAATGACAACGCCATCAGTAACAACAGCGTTGTCATTGGTTTCTTAAAAGGTTAAACCGGATTAGTTGAGGGGCCGGGGCAATACTTCGGCTCAGAGATCGGGATATTTGTTCCGGAACCTCCACATCCTTCATTAAAGAGGATTGTTGCACCAGTGGCAGAAACTCCAAACATCTGATTGACAAGATATTGCTGCATCAATTGTTTGAATCTGTTCCGGACGCCTAAATCCCCGGGAGGAAGCGTCCCTGAATTTAATTCAGCGGTTATTTGATCAACTGTTCTATTATACGCCGTATTTACAAACCCTGTAATGTCATGACCTGCATTTACCAGATATTTGGGGAACTCAACACAAGCAAGCCCTAAGTTCACAGTTATAATAGGTTCCCCGGCCTTAACAAATGAAGCGCCGAAGTTTTTTATCTGGGCATAATATGCGGCCCCCACAACTTTCCAGGTATAGTTGCCACATAATTTTGCTCCGGGCTTTATACTTGCAGCTACCGTAGGAGGAGCTGAAGGTGCGGAGACAGTTCCCCCTCCCCCTCCTATATTGATCCCATCGTCCAGAACCCATGTATCACAACCATTAAACTGTACGGCTATTAATTCCCATTCTGTACATCCGCCTTCAGGACTGCATACCTGCTGGTATATGTAGGTATATGTGCAGACTGTAACAGTCATCATCCTTGCCAACGTTGGCGGGGTAGCGAATTGAAATGCGCTACCCTTTCCCTTGAATTTAACATACCCTTCGATCGCACCATTCACATACGCTTCTTCGAGCAGCTGTACTCCATTCAGATTAAAGAACTTGACGCTCCCTGTAAAGTCGCTCAGTCCGTTATAGTTGTCATAGACATTCGTAATATGAATTTCTGGAATTGGCCGAAAGAGGCTATCCAGCATATGGATATAATCGTTGTTCGGTACAACCCACATTACCTCTGCAATGTTTTGATGCCCCGGCTGCTCCTTTACTATCAAATAGGCTGTTGATGTTCTTCCGGAAAGATAAGGGTGAGGTTCTTCACCCGGCTTGAAGTTAAGCAGTTGCAACTCGTCCGGAAAATCCAAAGGCATTTCATAGATCGTTACTCCGTTTATCTGATGAACTGTTGCTGTATTCCAGCGCGGAACTGCCGCCTGGAACTGAGTTTGCCAATAGCTTTGCGGCGTAGTGTTTCCCGGAATTTTACTAAGGGTGGTTTGAGCCCCCTGCATCGATTGATTAGATTTTGATTCATCCCACCATTTCTTAATTTTATGGATCTGGGATTGTGTTGTGACCTCAACATTTTTCTCAATAGATTTTTTGTCGCGTTGGCATGCAATAATGACCAGGCTGATAATAATGGCGATTACAGGGATCGCGAGGAGGTTTCTGCGATTTAGGATCTTTTTCATAAGTAACAAAGTTTAGTAGTGAGGAAGGGTTTGTTACATGAAAATAAACCTGAAAAATGTATTAAGATATACCACTAAGAGACCATTAGCTCTGCAATTCCACTTCTGTGGATCATTTATAGTGCTGTATTTTAGCAGTGACAGGGCGGTACCCTTAAAGCGAATGCTTTTAAGGTTCCTTCGATAGTTCATTCATCGTAAACCGCAGATCGGTGATCTGCCCATCATAGGATTGGAGCTTACCTTCAAGCTCCTCTCCCTGTATCTTGCCACAGGTCACATATCCTGCTTTTATTTTTGTAAGGTCTTTCTTTAATGCTTTAACCAAAATAACTTCCTGGTTAAACCTCACTTCGAGTTCGCCTTGCGAAGATAATTTCATTAATAGCTGTCCTTCTTTTACAGGGATTGCCTCACTTTCCACTTCAGTACCATCCGCCAGTCTTAAGCCTATTTTGCCGTGACAGGCATATAGCCTGAAATTGGAAAAATAGTCACAGACCACACCGCCTTTATTCATATCATTCAGGTAGGCAGTGATATACAATACATCAGGATTCCATCTTTTTTTATTGAAGGAAAGATCTGACGCGCTCCTGCTCTGCCGGATGGTATAGCTCTGGTCAAAGAAAACCGGTAATGTTCCTTCCAATATCATCTCGTTGGTTTCACCCTGCCTGGCCAGTTCTTTATCAAGCAGCTTTTTCAGCATAACAGTCTTGTTATTATAGGCAGGATCAAGTGCGAGATTATTGAACTCATCACGGTCTGTATTTAAATTATAAAGCTCATCCGGTGGGTGATAGCTGTAACGGTTGAGCAGGAACCTGGCTTTAGGATCATTTTCAGCAGCAGCTACCCAGGTGTCAAAATAGAATTCATTCTGCTCTACCTTGTCTATATGCGTAACAAAGCGAACGCCGGGATGATAATTTTTGATATAATGGAATCCATCATCGGTAATAACAGTGCGGGATGGCGTGTAGTTATACCAGAAGTGAGGTTCCATGGATGTTTCAGCGAAGATGTATGAATGATGGTCTTTCTTCCTGTTTAATAACACGTTTTTAAAAGATTCGCCATCCAGCCCTTCTGGCTTCTTTCCACCCGCCAGGTCTACTAACGTGGGCGTTAGATCTACCAGCGATACAAGTGCATCTGATACAGTACCCGGTATAACTTTCCCTGGCCATCTTACAATCATGGGCACCCGCAAGCCCTGGTCATATGTCGTCCATTTTGCTGATGGGAATTGCGCTCCCTGGTCCGATATAAACATGAGCATCGTACTGTTTTTCTGACCGGCCTTGTCTAATGCCTGCATTACTTCTCCTAACATCTTATCTGCTTCTCCGATACTTTGATAATACGCGCTTAATGCCTGCCGTGTAGCCTTCGTATCTGCCAGGTAGTTAGGCAGCTTTAGTTTCCCAGGGATAAAATCTTTATTCGGAAACCAGGGCACATGCGGCACCCATGGTGCCACAATCAGGCAGATGGGTTGCTCCGGATGCTCCTTAAAATGGCTTTCTATCATCTGTACCGTTTCCTTCTTTCTGTCCAGCCGGTTTTCAATAGGGGCATACCGGCCAAATTCCTCTCCTATTCTTTCAAACGGGAAATTATGCAAGGGGAAAACATCCGTTTTGCCTGCAATAACTACCCGGTACCCCAGCTTCTTCAGTAACTGTGGCAGGTTAGCGGTGTTGGGCTTTACAGTGAAGTGATTCATTTGTGAGCCATTGCGGAAGGGATACAGTCCTGTAAACATCGCGCTCCTTGAAGGTGTGCATATCGGAGCGGCAGCATAGGCCTTATTAAACCGCATGCCTTCAGCAGCCAGCGAGTCCATATTAGGGGTCCTCACATCTGTATTGCCATAACATCCAACATCCGTTTGGTTCAGATCATCCGTAAGGAAAATGACCATGTTCGGCCTTTCCTGTGCAAAAGAAGCGCATAAGCCACTAAAAAAACATATAACGATACAACGAAAAGACAGCATCTATAAAGAATTATACGCTTAATGAACCACGGAATCCCCTGACTCCATAATAAGAATCTGCACCGTTATGATATACGAAAACATGGCCATAGCGGAAATCACAAAAAAGAGCACCACCCCGCTTACGAATATCAGCAGGCGTTTGTATCCAGCTGGATGTTTTTGCATCGAAAGTTCCTAACTGCTGTAACTCCCTGTATTGCTCCTCCGTTAGCATCTCAATCCCCATATCATCTGCCATATTCATGGCGCTGTCTTTAGGTTTATGTTCTTTCCTGGCTTCCAGTGCCTGATGGTCATAGCAGATGCTTCTGCGGCCTTTAGGCGTTTCAGGCGAGCAATCATAAAAAATGTATTCGTCCTTCTTCTTATCATAACCCACTACATCCGGTTCCCCGCCACTGGCTTCCATTTCCTCCAGTGACCACAATTTTCCGGCATTGGCTTCCAGCTTTGCTTCTACTTTAGCCCATGAAAGCCCTTTATGACGGTCCATGTTCTTCTCAAAACGGGTTTTCAATATCTTGAGCAGTGCTGCAGCCTGATCTGCTGATAGCTTCTTTTTCATATCAGTAGGATTTATTTTTTAACGATGATCTTATCTCCTGCATCATCTACCTCAAACAATTTCGGGTAACGTATAGTGCGGCCATTCAGTTCCTTATGACTGTGTAAGGACATGAGCAACTTCCCTTCAAAAGTACGGAATAACATGCCATGCCCATAATTTGGAGGTGTTATGGGTTCCTTCTCCTGGATCCATGGCCCGTCCAATGTACCGCTTTGAGAATAGGCCACTCCCTGTGTATACACATCGAACACCCAGCTTGTCCATAACATACCCAGCCTGCCGGATTGCGTACGAAACAACCAGGGGCCGTCAGTAACTTTATTGGGGATGATATTACCCTCTTTATCACGCTCCCTGCTCCAGGGAGAATCACTCGCTCTGAAAAGGAGTTTTGCTTCACCTACAGACCCGCTCAGATCGGGTTTCAACTGTATCTTTTCAATGGTACCATTCCAGTTTTGCAGCCACTCATAACAATATACCATGTAAGGCTTTCCATCCTTATCCACCCAGAGCGTACCATCGAGTGTTGGCATATTAGCGGGCAGGTACGTGGGATCCGCCATGGGCGTATAAGGGCCTTCGGGTTTATCGCTCACCAATACGTGGCAGGCACGGCGTTCGATAACATTCCCTCTCACGGTATCGATCTTTACATCCCGGTTTGTGAAGGTGGCGAAGTAATAATATTTATTTTGATAATAATGGATCTCTGCAGCCCAGATCATGGGATTGCGCCCCATCCATGAAGCGGTATCCGGCTTTGCAACCCTGAAAGGGCCTGTCCATTTTTGCAGGTCCCTGCTTTTCCATAACATGCCTCCTGTGCCCGTCATGTAATACATGGAGGTGTTCCTGTCTGCAAGGATAAAAGGATCGCTGAGGCGGATTGAATCCAGGGGAACATTTTCCATAACCGGCTGTTCGCGGTTTTGTGCAAAGAGCTGCAGGATATTCACTGCAAATAACGCGGATAGTAATAAGGTTTTCTTATGATCCATACCTACAATATAAACATCATGTATGAATAAATCACGTGTAAATCTGACAATTGTTTCTATTTTTACGGCCCTATTCTTTTCCCCTACCTGTAATACCACAACCATGAACCGAGCGCTACTTCTTTTAATGGCCTTATTGGCTATTCATCATACAACTACTGCAAGACAAACTAATCCCAAAACCGCCTTGCTGGAACGCCTGGCGCAAACAGGCCAGGATACTGCCAGGGTACACGCTCTATATGCCATCGCAGATTACCTCTGGCACAAGGATCCCAACTACGATAGTATTATCAGCTACGCCAACCGCGCCTTCGTCCTCTCCCGTCAACTGAAATACGAGGAAGGATATATTAAGTCGGCCGTTCTCCTGTGTAAGTCCTATACCAAGATAAACGAATTTGATAAAGCAAAAAGCCTTCTGCCCCAGATGAATAAAGAGCAACAGATACATTTGCTCATTCTCATCGGCGAAGGATACCTGTTCCAGCCCGGGTTAAAAAAGCCCGTACTTGATACAGCTTTCAGTTATTTCAACCAGGCCCTGCAGGCTTCCGAAAAAATGGGGTCTGTAAAATGGAGGCACGAAAGCCTTATAGCACTTGCCAAGTATTATTTTTCCTCAGATCAGATCCCAAAAGGAAAAGAAGCATTTCTCAGGATCATCCGTGATTTTCAGCAAACCAAAGAAATCGAAAAGGAAGCACATATCTGGTCGGAACTGGGTAAATATATGCCAGACACAGATAGCACTTTCAATGATCAGATGTGGGCGCACGGTACTGCACTGAAGCTGTACTACAAGTTAAAGGACACATCGAACCTTATATCCGTGCTGCAGGACATATCTGCTATTAACATGAACCATTCCAATTTTGATTCAGCCAGGGCACAAACCATGCAGGTATTGGAATGGCGCAGGCTGACAGGTAATAAAAAAGCATATTCCAATACCTATATGCTTGGCTGGCTCAGCTATGCAACCGGCGATATGGATGAAGCGCTCAAGTGGTTACTGATCACAGAAAAGAACGCTGCGGAGTATAATATATTCAACGAGACCAACATTAATACGCTGCTGGGCCTTATTTATTCTGAGGATGGGCAACATCAGAAAGCATTGTCCTATTTCCTCAATACCCCGAAAGCCTCCGGGTACATTTTATATTTTCTGGCAAGGAAAATAACTGAGGAGTATATCCACCTGGGGCAGCCGGAAAAAGCGTTGGCCTTCATGAGGGATTTTGAAACCAAAAATCCTCCGAAGAACCCGGATCACCAGGAGTCTATCGCCGCAGCCAGAGGAGATATCTATGCAGCACTAAACAAGCCGGCGCAAGCAAGGCAATATTACCTGGAGATGGTTGGGCTGGACAACGAGGCACAGAAATACAGGGGCCGGGAAATACTTCCCAGGCCATTTAGTGTCTCCGGATCAGAAGCATACTATAAAATAGCCCGCTTCTATGCTGATCAGCGGGAATACGCAGCAGCAGCTCCCTACCTGGCTACAGCCGCCAGGATCAATGCATTTTCCGGCAACCGGTTTTACACTGCCAACAACCTGCGCAACATCCGTTTTCTGCAATATGTGGTTGACTCAGCCACCGGTAATTATAAAGGAGCATTGGAGCATCACCGTCAATACACCGCGCTCAACGACTCTCTATCCAATATTGTTAAAATCCGTCAATTGCACCAACTGCAGGTGCAATACGAAACAGAGAAGAAAGAACAGGCCATTCTGCAAAAGGATGGACAGATCAAAACACTGGAACAAAACAATCGTCTGCGGCAGGCTAACCTGAAGCAGGCACAATTTATACGGAATATCTCCATAATAGCCACCCTGCTACTACTGGCACTTGCAGGCCTGCTATACAGGCAGTATAGGCAAAAACAACTCGCCAACCAGCTGATCACGATCCAGAACACACAACTACAGCATCTGTTGAAAGAAAAAGAATGGTTGTTAAAAGAAGTACATCACCGTGTTAAGAACAACCTGCATACCGTCATTTGCCTGTTGGAATCGCAGGCCGCGTTCCTGGAGAACGATGCTCTTAAAGCCATTGAAAGCAGCCAACACAGGATCTACGCTATGTCGCTGATACACCAGAAGCTTTACCAGGTGGACAATGTGAAGACGATTGAAATGAATCGCTATCTGCCGGAATTCGTTCAATACTTAAAAGATAGTTTTGGGATCACGGACAAGATCTATTTCCGGACGGAAGTTGAACCCGTATCGCTGGATGTATCTGTAGCCATTCCTATCGCACTCATCCTCAATGAAGCAGTTACCAACAGTATCAAATATGCGTTCCCGGGCAATAGTAAAGGCAGAATAGAAGTGAACATGTACCATGAAGCAGGAGAAATAGTGCTGGAGATCTCAGACAATGGCATCGGCATCGATAAGAACATTAAAGATAAAACCCTTAATTCCCTGGGGGTAGAGTTGATGAAAGGATTGAGTGAGGACATCAACGGGCAGATTGAGTTTGCCAATGACGAAGGGACTAAGATCACAGTAAGGTTTGCAGCTGATTCTCCTTTTTATCCTGCCTTGCAATCAGAAAAAGAAGCACCCATATCTGCATAAAGAACAAAGCCTCCTATAAAGGAGGCTTTGTTTCTTATACCCAGTGAAATCTTATGCGATATCAAACCTGTCCAGGTTCATCACTTTATTCCATGCTGCCACAAAGTCTTTCACAAACTTACCCTGCGCATCAGCACTTCCATACACTTCCGCAATAGCTCTCAACTCTGAATTAGAACCAAACACAAGGTCCGCACGGCTGCCTATCCACTTTATATCGCCGGTAGCGCGGTCAGTTCCTTCATAAAGCTCTTTCGCTTCAGATACTGCTTTCCATGAAACACGCATGTCCAGCAGGTTTACAAAGAAGTCGTTGGTCAACTGGCCAGGGCGTGCTGTGAAAACACCGTGATTAGAACCGTCGAAGTTAGTGTTCAACACACGTAAGCCACCAACCAGCACTGTTAATTCAGGCGCTGTAAGTGTGAGCAATTGTGCTTTATCTATCAGTAATGCTTCAGTAGATACATGCAGTTTTGACTTGCGGTAATTACGGAAACCATCCGCAGCAGGTTCTAAAAAGCCAACTGATTCAATATCGGTCAGATCCTGCGATGCATCCATTCGGCCGGGTGTAAATGGCACTGTGATAGTTTGACCTGCATCTTTCGCCGCTTTTTCAACACCTGCACAACCAGCCAGTACAATCAGGTCTGCCAGTGAAACCTTCTTACCGCCTGTATTAAATCCTTTCTGAATGCCCTCTAATACATCCAATACTTTTTGCAGCTGCGGAGGATTATTTACCAGCCAGTATTTCTGAGGAGCCAGGCGAATACGCGCACCATTAGCTCCACCACGTTTATCAGAACCACGGAAAGTGGAAGCAGAAGCCCATGCTGTGGAAACCAACTCAGATACGCTTAAACCTGATGCCAGTACTTTTGCTTTCAGCGCTGCAATATCATTGCTATCAATCAATGGATGATCAACTGCCGGGATAGGGTCCTGCCAGAGCAATACTTCTTCCGGCACATCCGGCCCCAGGTAACGGGCACGGGGTCCCATATCACGATGCGTCAGTTTAAACCATGCCCTTGCAAAAGCGTCTGCAAATGCATCGGGGTTTTCTAAAAAGCGCCGGGATATTTTTTCGTAAGCCGGGTCAAACCTTAAAGCGAGGTCCGTAGTAAGCATAGTAGGCACATGCTTTTTGGAACTGTCGAATGCATCAGGAACAATAGCCGGCGCATCTTTAGCTACCCATTGATGAGCGCCAGCGGGACTTTTAGAAAGCTTCCATTCAAAACCAAAAAGGTTTTCGAAGAAATTGTTGCTCCATTTAGTTGGAGTGGCTGTCCATATTACCTCAAGACCGCTTGTAATGGTATCAGCACCTTTACCGGAACCATAGGAGTTGCTCCAGCCCAGGCCCTGTAATTCCAGGCCTGCAGCTTCAGGCTCCTTGCCCACGTGGGAAGAAGGGGCAGCACCATGGGTTTTACCAAAGCTATGCCCTCCTGCTATCAGGGCAACTGTTTCTTCATCATTCATAGCCATGCGGCCGAAAGTATCCCGGATATCTTTAGCGGCGGCAATAGGATCAGGGTTACCATCAGGGCCTTCAGGATTCACATAGATCAAACCCATTTGCACGGCAGCCAGTGGTTTTTCAAGGTTGCGGCCATGGATATTACCATCTGCATCATCGTCTGATGAAACTACACCATGTTCTTTTGGCACTCCTTGGGAACCATGCGCATAACGCAGGTCGCCACCCAGCCAGGTGGTTTCTGAACCCCAATACACATCTTCATCCGGTTCCCAAACATCTTCACGGCCACCGGCAAAACCAAATGTTTTAAAACCCATTGACTCCAGTGCCACATTACCGGTAAGGATCATCAGGTCCGCCCACGAGATCTTGTTACCGTACTTCTGCTTGATAGGCCAGAGTAATCTGCGGGCTTTATCAAGGCTCACATTATCAGGCCAGCTGTTAAGCGGAGCAAAACGTTGCTGTCCTGCACCGGCACCACCACGACCGTCACCTACACGATAGGTACCTGCACTATGCCATGCCATGCGGATAAACAAAGGGCCATAATGCCCGAAGTCTGCAGGCCACCAGTCTTGCGAGTCCGTCATAAGTGCATGAAGGTCTTTCTTCACTGCTGCCAGGTCAAGGCTTTTAAAAGCTTCGGCATAGTTAAAACCTTCATCCATTGGGTCCGATAAGGACGAGTGCTGACGCAGGATACTTAACTTTAAATGGTTGGGCCACCAGTCACGGTTCCTGGTTCCGCCACCACCAACATTCTGCTTCATACTCCCATTATGAAACGGGCATTTACTGATGTCATTTGATTCTCCCATTGTTATAAGTTTTATGGTATTGAATGGACAATTGCTTTATTCATAAAAGTATGACTTCAACAATATAATCAAAATCTATTTAATAGATATTTAGATAGTTAAAATCTATCACCACTCTCCTGCTCCAATAATTCAACAATTGTACGGGGTTTCTTGTTGAACTGGTATTTCACCCAATCCTTTTCCTTTAACCTGGTAAGTGCCAGGAACATGGCCAGCCCTTCTTCCTGTGACCATTGATTACGTTTCCGGCGAAAACCAGCTATCGCAGCATCCCTTTTCACATTCCCTCCCCGGGGATGCATGAGCCAGTACACCGCCACATATTGCCCCAGCCCTTCCATGGAAAGGAAGATATCATCCAGCGTTTTCAGGATCTCCCTGTTACCTGTAAAGTATTTTGCCTGCCTTGCTTTCAGTAAGGCAAGCCCTTTCCGCACTGCCTCCTTTGCCTGTTTTTTGTCCGTTGTGGCAGCAGCCGTGTAAAAAGCATCGATCTCTTCCCGGAAGCTGCGTACATAGCCACTGTCTCCTTTAAAATAGCCCTGAACGATATCATCTGACAACGGCACCTCCTGAAAGGTATGTACACGTTCTATGGAATCCACCAGGCGCCCAAAACCCTTTTGTTGCCGGGTATGTGTAAACTCATGAAGGAATACGCCTGTCAACATCTTGTCAAGTGTAAATGCGCTGCTTTCTATACCGGCAGCTTTCCAGAATGCAGGTGCTGCCATTACAAAGAAACTTTGCCCTTCCGGAGTGGAAGCGGCGAAGCTCATTAGACCAACAGGTACACGCTGGCCATCTGGTAAGGTCAGGGTGTCTCCATGCGGGCCTCTCCTCCAGTAAAGTGGTTGCCCGTACATCCCGGGCCCCTTTATAGGAGCACAACTAATTAAAGATGTTGTATATACCCTGGTATCATCATAAAAGATCATTTCAGGTGGTTTATCAGCAGGCAGTAACAGCAACTGACGATCCACCAGTTCCCATGCACGAAACCAGTCCTCTAACCATTTTTGTTCCTTGTTTTGAGATTGTGCATATAGGGAGGTTAAAGTCAAAATGAAACATAGGGCTATTTTCATGAAGCATGTTTGTATCAAAAGATAACATTTTCATTTTAACTTTTCATTAAAGTTCCCTTAACTTTTAATTCTAATATCAATGTTCAACTTACGGTATCGTCTCATACCTTAAAATTGATATTATGCTTAAAAACTTTACCCTTGCAACACTGCTCCTGTTAACAACTTCATATGTTAATGCACAAACAAAAATCGCCTACATCCACATGCAGCAACTTATTTCCAGCATGCCGGAAACCAAACGGGCACTTGATACGCTGCAGCTATATGAACAGGAACTCAATAAGGATGGGCAGGTATTGGTAACAGAATTTCAGAAAAGGGTGGCGCTTTTTACGAAAGAGGAACCTACCCTGAAACCAGATATTAAAGATATCAGGATAAAAGAGCTGGAAACCGCTAAAGCAAGCATTGATGATTATAAAATGCGCATGGACCAAAAATTGGCGCTTCGCGAACAACAGCTTACCGATCCGATCATTGCAAGGGCTAAAAAAGCAGTAGCTGACCTCGCCGCTGAAAAAGGGTTTGTTTGTGTGCTGGATAGTTCAAAAGATATATTAGTAGCAGCCACCTGTGAAGACCTGATGGCACCGGTAAAACTGAAGCTGGGGATAAAGTAAGGTAATTATCACTTCAATATATTAAAAGCGCCCGCTGATCAGTTATCAGCGGGCGCTTTTATTTAAATTTAAATACCCGGATCGGCCGGTGTACTTGTATTGTTATCCCTTTCAATTAAAGGATAAGGGTAAAAGTTCCTGTTCCTTTCTTCACCCGCTACATTTGGGGCAGGCCGTCCAAAACGGCGGCTGTCCTCCAATTCCTGGCCGCTGATGAACATCTCCAGCCTTCTTTGCTTGTAGATATCTGTCAGCAAAGCTGGCATGGTCATCGCTCCACTGTAGGCAGGCTGGGAAGCCCCGATGCCATATATATCAGTCGTTTTGGTACGTACCGCATCCAGTGCTGTTTTACTTTGCGGGAACTGGGATTGCCGTGCATAGTTCTCTGCCATGATCAGGCTCATCTCTCCTGGTAAATAAACAGGATAGGAAGCGGTTGTATTCAGCGCAAATGCTTTCAGCGGATAAGTGGTAGGCCCTGTTCTGGCGATATAAAATCCTACGCGGGGATCCGTAGCCGCAGGTACCGGCGCCAGGCCATTCCTTAAACCCAGTGTGGAATCAATAGCACCAAAAACGTTCACGGTAAAGTTCCATTCGCCCAGCGGATTGGTGGTAACGGTAGAAAACCGGAACTCAGATTTAATAACCTGGCTGGCCGCAGCAGCAAAGGTCAGTGCTTTATTGCCGGATGCCGTATTATAAGTGCCGCTGATCATGCTCTGTACATTATAATACCTTGCCAGCAATGCTTTTACCGTATTCTTAATATCAATTCCTGCAGGAACTTTAGACAGGAACTTTGCACTGGGATTAGTAGTAGCCAGATCTGTGTCCGCACTTTCAAGTGCCTCGATGGCTTTTTGCAAAACATCTGCCCGCGTATTAAACTGGGCATTCTCTCCTTTCACCAAAGGGATCTGTTCAAAGAACTGTACCAAGGTACCGAGGCTGAGCGCATAAAAGATACTGGCATAAGCTTTCATCCCTACCCTGTCTGCCGGATCTGCAGCTACCGTGAGATTACTTAAAACAGTTTCCGCTTCCGTTTTAGTGAGCAGGCATTGCGCCCACAACTGGGTTATTACTGCATTGCCTTGTGTTACGGCACCTTTGCCGGTTTCCAGTTCCTTTTCAGCAGTATTACCAATGTTTATGGTATATAATGCATACACGCTATACCCACCTGCAATAGGCGCACAATACAAAGGGCTCTGCCGGCCGATCGTAAACCTGCGCTGCAATCCGGCACAAAGTGTCATTAACCCGTCCACACTGGTTGTTACGCTTGGAATGGATGCCTGGCTTGGATTAATATATTCTTTATTACAGGATACAATGGGGAAGCAACTACCCAGCATCAGTAATAAAATGGTCTGTTTTATTCGAAGCATTTTCATGTTACAAAAGTTTGAGATTAAAAACTGGCCTTGAAGGATAACTGAAATGTTCTCGGGATGGGCACATTACCAAAATCAATACCTCTCAATACTGAACTGTTCCCACCGGCATTCGTTTCAGGATCATATCCATCATAATCATCCCAACTGAACAGGTTCCTGCCTATTAATGAAATGGAGGAAGACCTTATAAACCTGGCAAAGGCGGGCAATTCAAAAGACAAGGCCACTTCTCTTAACTTTACATACGAAGCATCTTCCACACGCCATTCTTCTGTATTATATATAGCGAAAATATATCCCCTGGGGAGTTCTCCCTTTATTTCCTTTTCGGAGTAATCACCAATTCCCACACCCTGCCTTGTTCTTCTGTCTGCATTAAATACCTGGTGCCCCAATGCACCGTCAATCAGGAAACTCAGTGTCAGTTTTTTATAGGCGAGGCTGTTATTAAAGCTCAGTATCCAATCCGGGTTGGGATCGCCGAGTATTTTCCGCTGCAGCACTTTTGCCGTAGGATTATTCACTGCCGCAATAGGCCTGCCCGCAGCATCAAGAGCCAGGTTGCCATTTGCATCCCTTTCAAAATAGTTACCGTAGAAAACACCCAGCGGCTGCCCTGCCAATATAACAGATACAGAACCGGCGGCATTAGCCAGCGCAATAGGCGATACCTGGCTGGAGGATGTTACCAGGTTCTCATTTTTACTTACAGATGCGCCGATATTCCAGGAAAAATTATTACCGGAAACAGGATTGGCATTGATCCCAAGTTCCCATCCCTTATTGGTAAGGTTACCTACGTTCTGCACTTTGTTGCTGCCACCGGAAGACGGAGCAAGGACCCTGGCTACCAGCAAAGAATTTCCCACTATCTTTTTATCATACACCGTGAAGATCACCCCCAGTTTATTATTCAGGAAAGACAGGTCCGTACCGAATTCAAATTCGCTCGATCTTTCGGGTTCCACTGTTTCATTACCCAAAGTAGGGTTGATATTATAGGTAGCCACTCCGTTAATACTACCGGAGAGGTAAGTACTAAACCTTTCATAAGACCCAATACCACTAAGATTACCTGCAAGCCCCCATGAAGCCCTGAGCCTTGCAGAACTGAACCAGCTGCCCATGTTCTTCCAGAAAGACATATCGCTGAGATTAACCGAAGTACTCAGCTTTGGATAGAAGTACGTTCTTGTTTCCTTTGGAAAAGAAGTACTGCCATCGATCCGGCCAGCTGCTGTTATGAACACGATATTCTTATAACCGAAGGTCTGCTGTAAAAAACCACCGTAGATCTGTCTTTGATCATAGGTGTAACGAGGATCCAGTCTTACTGCCGCACCCATCACATTTGAGATCCCAGGTAACAGGTCACGTCCTTCATTGAACAATCCTGTAATTTTCTGATATTGGTGATTGAAACCAACAACGGTTAGAGAAGAAAAGTCTCTGAACTTTTTATCCAGGGAAATATTAATATCGTTATTGAGCTGCATGGAAGACACTAAAGCATTGGAAGCATATCCCAATCCTTCCTGCGCTGCTATATACGGATACCTTTCTATAAGGTTACTTCCTTCCTGGGCGTAGTTATCAATACCAAAGATATAATCTATGCTCAAGCCTTCGAGCGGCCTGATCTTTACCTGTATATCACTGATCGTTCTGCTTACTGACTGTTTCAGGCTCATATCTTCGATCACACTCAGCGGGTTCACGCGGGTAGGCTCTACATTTTTGAGATTACCATTTACATCCCTTTCTTCTATATTATAAATGTTATTAGTGATGTTGATGGAGTTAATAGGACTCCAGAATACATTCCCATTGGGCTTTTCATTAGACATGCTATTTACATAGGATATTCCCCCTATCACCGTCAGGTACTTATTGACGGTTTGCTCAATCCTGGTTTTAAAGTTAAACCGCCTGAAATTTGTATTCTTTATGATCCCTTCATTGTTATAATAACCACCGGAGAAATAATATTTTGTTTTATCCGTTCCGCCGCTTAATGAAATGTAGTTATCCGTACCAATTCCGGTTCGAAAGATCTGGTCCTGGTAATCATAACGGGTAACATCTACCAGGTCTGTTGACAATCTCCTCACCTGCCCGTCCGGCCTTGTATAAACAGTAACATTCCCGGGGCCATCGCTGATATTACCTAAACGGAGCGCGGCAGACCCAAACTGTTTTCCATAAGTAGAAATGTATACTTTCTTCCGTAATGAGTTTGTGATAATACTGGTACCAAAATCAATTTTCATCTGCCCGGCTTTTCCGGATTTGGTAGTGATCAGCACCACGCCATTACTTGCCCTTGAACCGTAAATGGCAGAAGCGGAGGCACCTGGTATTATATCGATCTTTTCAATATCATTGGGATTGATATCCGCCATGCGGTTAGTTCCCAATTCAGCAGTACCTGTTCCCACACCAAGGTTCGCTACGCCCGTAGCGGATACATTGAGGTTTGTTACGTTAACAGTTGAATTGCTCACTACCACCCCATCAATAACGTACAAAGGTTCTGAAGATCCCATAATGGTACTTGTTCCTCTCATACGAACGGAAATACCACCGGAAGGATCGCCGGAAGTCTGTTGGATCTGAGCACCGGGCACTTTTCCCTGAAGGGCCGCACCCAGGTTACCAGATCCTGTATTGGTCAGCTGTTTCGCGTCCACCGAATTAACAGTGTTCCCCAGCTGCTTCCGGGATTGCCTTAAAGAAGAACCGATCACCACTATTTCATCCATCTTTAGCACATCCTCTTCCATCTGCATATCCGCAGTAACAGCGTTGCCGCTTACAGTAATGCTTTTTCTGATTGATTTGAAGCCGATACCGGAAAACTCCAGTACATAATTACCCGGTTGAATGTTGGCATTGAAACTGTATTTACCGGTGGCATCCGTATTGTCTCCAACGGTGGCATTCTGCAAGCGGACGGTAATACCAGGCAACGCTGTTCCATCAGGCGCTGTCACGGCTCCGCTTATACGCACCTGTGAATAGGCAAGGGCGGTAATTAATTGAAAAAACAAGATCAATGAGCATGTTTTCCATCTCCTTTGTTTTTTCATGAATACATTTTTCATGATGTGCAATTTTGGCGTTAGTGAAAGAATACGGGCTTCAGGGCCTGAAGAGGTTGTGGAGATCCCTCAGCCGCTAAAGCATTCATGCGATCGCTGAAATAGTAAGTGAGGGCATTGCAGGGGGAAACAACAGCACTCCTAACCGAGGCGCTGCTCGTAACAGCGTTTTTCACGGTTATATGTACTCGTAAATGATCTAATGCCTGGGCTTATCAGTAAGCAGCGATTCTGTTTTGGTTGAAATAATAATCCTGAATGTTCCTGTTTGTAAAGCCTTTCTTTGTAAAGATCCAATGCGTTTATCCTTCTTTGACGGTTATTATAAAGATAAAGATAAAATGCGGTGAAAAGTTTCTTAAGCCTCTTATTTCCAGATATTTAGAACAGGAATTTCTTATCAAGGTACCAATCCTCTCCTGAATTGACGTAATCGCCCTCAATTTTGGCGTAATCACATCCCTGCTTGTTCATTATTTGGATGTAAGTTTGCTCCACTTAAAACAAAGCATCACATGCAGACCACGAATAAGAAAGCTGCCCTCAGCTTTATCTTTATCACACTACTGATCGACGTTATGGGATGGGGATTGATCATCCCTGTAATGGCAGATCTGGTGGCAGAGCTAAAGGGCCTGCCCATCAATGAAGCCAGTACCTATGGCAGCTATTTGCTAACCGCCTTTGCGGCCACTCAATTTGTATTTGCACCACTATTGGGAAATCTGAGTGACAGGTACGGCCGCCGCCCCGTTCTTTTGTTTTCACTGCTTGGTTTTGGTGTTGACTACATCATCCTGGCATTATCACCAACATACGGCTGGCTCTTTGCAGGCCGCATCATTGCTGGTATAACAGGTGCCAGCTTTACTACCGCCACAGCCTACATTGCAGATATCAGTCCGGATGAAACTACAAAAGCCAAGAACTTTGGTATGATCGGTGCGGCTTTTGGTTTAGGGTTTGTGCTGGGTCCTGCCCTTGGCGCGTTGCTGGCAACCTGGGGTATCAGGGCGCCTTTTTATGCAGCCGCAGCACTTTGCCTGGTGAACTGCTTATACGGATACTTCCTTTTACCGGAATCACTCAGCAAAGAAAACCGCAGGCCCTTTGAATGGAAACGGGCTAACCCCTTCGGCTCATTGAAATTCCTGACCAAACATCCTGAGATCGGAGGACTGGCAGTAGGCTTCTTCCTTATTTATCTTGGGGCGCAGGCTGTTCAAAGCAACTGGAACTTCTTCACCATCTATCGTTTCAACTGGAGCGAAAAAATGGTGGGTATCTCCCTTGCCGTGGTAGGTGTACTCGTGGGAGCCGTACAGGGAGGATTAACGAGAGTGGTGATTCCTAAGATCGGAAATGAAAAAAGTATTTACCTGGGCCTGGGACTCTATACATTAGGACTCTTCCTCTTTGCCATTGCCACGCAGGGATGGATGATGTTTGCTTTCCTGATCCCATATTGCCTGGGCGGTTTATGCGGCCCTTCCCTGCAATCAGTAATATCAGGCCATGTTCCCTCCAATCAGCAGGGAGAACTGCAGGGAGCACTCACCAGTTTGATGAGCCTCACCACTGTTATAGGGCCACCGATCATGAGCGGCACATTCGCATATTTCACATCCACACGTGCACCCTTCCATTTTCCCGGAATACACTTTTTGATCGGAGGAGTATGCATGCTGCTGAGCATCGTTATTATAAATAAGGTGCTGAACAGGGAGAAGAAAGAACATCCTGAATTACTGGAAGTGATCAAAGGCTCCGGAGGATTAAGTGAAACACCCATGCATTAAACACCCAAAATTTTCTGGAAAAGGCTTTAGGTCGGAGAAGACTTAAAGCCTTTTTTATTCAAACTACTTTACATTACGTTTTTTAATATAAGTATATCAAAAGACATACAATTAACATTTATTTATCATCACACTATGATTTTCTATATTTTTTTTGTTCTTTTATATCAATAAGTAAATATCATCCTTAAAAATTGGATATTAAAAATAAATACCATTCTTTAGATGAATCTATAATTCTTGCTTCCCTGAGAGAAGGCGATATGGACGCCTTTAAACATATTTACGACAGCTACTGGCCCAGATTATATGGGTATGTATACAATCGCCTGAAGAGTAAAGAAGCTGCAGAAGAAATTATCCAGGAAGTTTTCTTTGCCCTGTGGAAGAAACACAAAGAACTGGAAGTAACCCACTCTCTTTCCGCCTACCTGTTCTCTGCCGTAAAATACCAGCTGTTAAATTATATAAAGGCAGCACATATCCGGCAGAATTACACCCAGCATTTTTTAAAGTCTGAAAGAACCGCAGATAATTCCAATGAAGAGCAGGTAAATGCCAATGATCTGAAAAAGAACATGGATAAAGCAGTGGCAATGTTACCCGAAAAATGCCAGCAGGTTTTCCGTATGAGCCGGCATGAACAACTCTCTATCCGCGATATTGCAAATGTGCTTCATATTTCCCACAAAACCGTGGAAAACCATCTCACCAAAGCACTCCGGCAATTGCGGGCCGTATTAGGCCACTACTTCTGGTAAGAAAAAAATTTACGCCCTGCGTAGGTGTTCCCTCCATCTCAGTTTACTTACTTATAAGAACACCATCACCACGTAGCAATTATGGAGAATAATGCAATAAAAGAACTGATCGATAAATACCTGAAAGGCCTCCTTTCCGCCCGGGAAGCGAAACAGGTAGAACAGTTACTGGAAAGAATGGCGGATGAGCAGGCATTTGAAACCCTGCCGGAAGAGGAACGGGAAGAAGCGCAGCAGGGAGGTTATGAGCGATTATTAAACCGTATCCGGGAAGCAGAACAACCCGCTCCCGTTAGAAACATATTCACGGTAAAACGATTAAAGATAGCCGCCACGGTAGCACTCTTTATCATAGCCGGCACTATATACAGGAACAGCTTACTCAACCTGGTGGCACCACATCGCCTCACAGATATATCAAGCACGGGCGGAAAGATCAGGAAATTGATCCTTTCTGATGGTTCTATCGTATGGCTGAAGGATAACAGCAAGCTGATCTACCCTGTTACGTTTGGTAAAGGTAACCGCGTTGTAACGCTGGAAGGGGAAGCACTGTTTGAAGTGGCCAAAGACGCAGAACATCCTTTTTATATCCATTGCGGCCCACTCACCACGCAGGTATTGGGCACCAGTTTTAATATCAGGAGTAATGGCCGGCAAACAGAAGTAACTGTACTAACGGGAAAGATCTCTTTATCAACAGAAAAGGCAGGCCGCGTGCTGGTATACCCGAATGAAAAAGCTGTTTATGCCGTGTTATCTGAAACAATTGCCAAAGAAAGTAAAGCAACAACATCTTTACATGAGCTCACACGCGGCACAGAGTATGATATGGCTTTTAACGATGCTCATATGCCGGATGTAATAAAGCGCATAGAAAATAAATTCGATGTACAGATCCTGCTGAAAGACACTACGATCAATCATCATTTAATAACTGCCGATCTTACTGATCAATCATTAGACAACACCTTGAAGATGATCGGGCAGGCACTTAACCTGGAAGTATTAATAGAGGGAAGAATGATCTCTCTGCAACAGCAAAAAAAACACAACTAACAACAACCAAAATCAAACTGAAAAAAAGGGAAGCCTATGACTAAAGCAAGCACCGATTAAAAAAGGAAAGCAGGAGGGCTGACATCCCTCCCGCTACAAAATGATAGCCCTCTTATTCACCGCATGTGCGTGCGGTAAGGGAATTCCTTGTGTCGTTCAACTAAATCTACTAACAAGAAATCTGGACTATGTCTACAAATGTAAGCGCAAAAGCCCTCCTCTCCAAATCCATGCGAACAGCGTCCATGCACCTTATGGCAGTGATCTTCCTCTTTGAGATCGCTTATCCTCAGACAGGTTATTCACAAAGCATCCTCAATAAAAGGATCTCTATTCAGGTGGATGACATGAGTTTAAAGAATGTGCTGCATCAGATCGGAAACAAAGCGGATGTAAAATTCGTGTACAGCTCCAGCCACATTGCATTAGACCAAAAAGTAACGGCCAGTGCCCGCCAGGAAGAATTGGGTAAAGTATTGAACAGGTTATTCAACCGTACTGAAATTGACTTTGAAGTAAGCGATCGCTTTATTATCCTTAAAGAAAATGAAACGGCCCCGCCCTTTGAAATGTCTGCCATCCGCCCGGTGGCAGATTCACTGATCAAAGGAAAAGTACTGAGTGAAACCAATGATCCGTTTCCCGGCGCCACCATCCTGGAAAAAGGGACGGGCAATGGTGCCACTTCCGGTGCGGATGGTGCATTCTCTTTGAAAGTAAAACAGGGTGCTACTTTGGTAGTAACAGCTATCGGCTATCAACCGCTGGAGATCACCGCATCAAACGCCCGTACGATCCATTTAAAAGTAGCTGTAAAGCAATTGCAGGACATTGTAGTAACAGCGGCTGGTATCGCCCGCCAGAAGAACAGCCTGGGATATTCCGTATCTACCGTTACATCAGATAAGCTGGCACAAAAATCAGAACCTGATCCGGTAAGAGCACTCACAGGGAAAGTGGCCGGTGTAAATATTCAATCGGCAGGAGGTGTGGCAGGAGGCGCTACTAATATCACGATTCGTGGTAACTCTTCTCTGAATGGCAATAACCAGCCTTTATTTGTGGTGGATGGCGTTCCCTTCGACAACTCAAGTTTTGCAAATGTAGGCGCTACCACAGTGGGCGGAGTAGGCGTCACCAACCGTGCGTTTGACCTGGACCCTAATAATATCCAGAGTATGACAGTATTAAAAGGTGCTGCGGCAGCAGCATTGTATGGCTCCCGTGCTGCCAACGGTGCCATCATCATTACTACAAAGGCCGGTAAAAAAATGAGCCGTAAAGGAACAGAGATCACTTACAGCACTTCTTATGCTTTTGAAAATGTAGCAGGGCTGCCCGAATATCAAACAAAATATGGGCAGGGTACCAATAACGATTACCGGCATGGTGTATATGCTTCATGGGGGCAACCCTATCCCGGCGTAAAAAGCCTGCTTCCTACACGCACTACTGTTCCGCATCAGTTAACACGCACCTTTGGCTCGGACATCTTCCCGCAGTTCTATGAAGCAGATGGTGTAACCCCTATCCAGGTGCCCTACAAATCGTATGCAGGTCAGAATGTTAAGAACTTCTTCAGAACAGGGAATGTATATGAGAACGCGATCACTATCTCTTCCGGTAGTGAAAAAGGAAACTTCAACGCAGGTTTCTCACATACCATGAATAATGGCGTGGTACCCTCCAACGAGATCAACCGTACTTCTGTGAATGTAGGCGGCAATATCAAACTGGAGAATAAATTCTATGCCAGCGGTTCCATCAACTATGTAACAACCCGGCAAACCACCCCACCTATAGGTGGTACTACAGGATCTATCATGTCCGCCCTGATGTATGTTCCCACCAGCTTTGACCTTACCAGCTATCCATACGAAAATCCAAAGGATGGCAGTAACGTGTATGACTATACCGGGGTAGACAATCCTTACTGGTCTGTTAAACACAGTCCCTCCACCAGTGCGGTGGACCGTTATTACGGCAACCTGATCCTTGGTTTTGATCCCACTCCCTGGCTCAATATCCAGAACACCATCGGGTTCAACTCTTATACAGACCGCCGTACGAATGTGCGGGGCAAAGGATCTTCATCTTATCCCAATGGCAGTATCACTACTGATAATATCTACCGCCAGGAGCTGGACAATACGCTATTGGCAACAGTGACCACTAAACTGAAACCGGACCTTTCCATGCGGGCCATTATAGGCAACAACGTGAACCAACGGTTAACGGACCGTAAGGCATTCTATGGTGATAATATCATCGTAGCAGACCTGGTGGACATTCATAACACCAGTTCTATTACACCAATTCAACTCAACAATAACAGGAACCTCCTGAAGCAGCGTTACTTCGCTTTCTTTACAGACATTACTTTCGATTATAAGAACTTTGCCTCCCTCAACTTTGTGGGGAGGAACGATGTATCCTCTACCCTGCCTAAAAATAACCGTAGTTATTTTTACGGTGGCGTGAATGGTTCATTTGTATTTTCAGATGCCTTTCAGTTATCTGACCGCATTCTGAGCTTCGGTAAGATCAGGGCGGGTTACACCAGGGTAGGTAATGAAGCATCCCCTTATCAGACGGCTGCTTTTTACCAGATCAACCCTTCACTGGGCGCACCGAACTCTCCCGGAAATGTAGGGTTACCGTTCAGTGGCAGCAATGGTTCTTATAATGTAGTAACTAAAACAGACGTGCTCACCAATGCCAACCTGAAACCTGAATTCATTACAGAGCTGGAATTGGGTACAGAGTTGCGTTTCTTTAATAGCCGTATTGGAATAGACTTCACTTATTACAATAAGAAAAGTACTTCTCAGATCTTTGAAGTAACAGCCGCTCCTTCTTCCGGTTACACTTCCCAGATACTCAACCTGGGGGAAGCCACCAACAAAGGAGTGGAAATAGGCCTTACCATTGCAGCCCTGCAATCCAACAACGGACTTAACTGGAACATCAATGCCAACTTTACACGCAACCGCAATATCATCCAGGACCTGGGAGGTTATGACCGCTTCAGTTATGGCGGTGCAAGTGGTACCAGCAGCGTACACATCGTAGGGCAACCATACGGACAGATACAGGGAACAGGTTATGCACGGGACGATGAAGGTAACATCCTGATAGACCCTAATACCGGCAAACCATTAGCATCAGGTACTTTGCTGCCTATCGGCAATCCGAACCCTGATTTTATGATGGGCATCACCAATACTTTCCACTTCAGGAATTTTGGTCTCAACGTTTTATTTGACTGGAAACAAGGCGGCAACTTATTTTCTTCTACGGTGGGCAATATGATGTCCCGCGGCGTAACGAGGGATACGGAAGACCGCGAATTCCAGATCGTAGCACCGGGGGTGTTAGGAGATATCAATACCCAAACCGCCCTTCGTGATCAAAGTGGCAAAAAGATCCCTAACAATGTAGCGATCTCCTATGAAGATCATTTCTTCAGTGGTGGCATGGGGCCTGGTGGCGTAAATGAAGGTTCTGTATTTGATGCCACTGTGTTCCGCCTTCGTGAAATAGGATTCTCCTACGATCTGCCTAAATCCATGCTTGGCAGAACTCCCTTCGGCTCCATCTCCCTTTCCCTTTCCGGCAGGAACCTCTGGTACAAAGCACCCGGCTTCCCCAGGTACACCAACTTCGATCCTGAAGTAAGTACACTCGGTGCCGGCAATTCCCAGGGATATGATAACCTGGGGGTACCTACTACAAAACGTTTCGGGTTTAACTTAAAATGTTCTTTCTGATGAGACTAAAACATATAACACAGGTAATTGGTATCGCCGCGCTCCTGTCCGTAGCAGGTGGTTGCAGTAAATTTGTGGATATCAATTCTGATCCGAATAACCCTACTACAGCCCAGTTATCTTTACTGTTGCCTTCTACGGAAATATCGCTGGTAGGAAACATGTATGCGCTGAACAGTGGTACGGCCACTTTTGTACAACATACCATTTTCACCAATGGACTGAGCCGCTACCAGCAACAGGGCACCAGCTTTGATGATCCCTGGACCGGTTTTTATACCCAAACGTTAAACGATCTCCAATCGATCATCACCAGTGGCGCCGCACAGGACCAATGGGGATATGTGGGGATTGCACGGCTGGAGAAAGCTTATCTCGTCACCCTGATGGTAGATATGTGGGGAGATATCCCTTATTCCGAAGGAACAGAAGAAGGCCCTGTGAACGTGAGCCCTCCTTTTTTAAAAGGAGCCGACATTTATGAAAAATGCCTGGTGCTTATAGATTCTGCATTGGCAAACCTGAACAGCGTTGCAGGCACCTCACTGGTACCTGCAACAGCCGATCCTATTTATGCCGGCAGCAAGACCGCCTGGATCAGTATGGGAAGATCCTTACAACTAAAACTCTATAACGGGATCAGGCTTGTTGATCCCACACGTTCTGCCAATGCTATCAAAGCGTTGCTGACAGACCCTTCCAAGCTGATCAGTTCCAATACCGCGGACTTCACCTTTAAGTTCGGCACAGTGCAGAATCCCAATAACCGGCATCCCTGGCATCGTTCAGAATACCAGGGCGGCAAGAGCTTTTACATGAGCCAGTCGCTGATAGACCTGTTGTTCAATAACGATGATCCCCGCCTGCGTTATTATATCTCCCGGCAGAACACTACGGCTGGTTTGAACAATTCAAATAACAGCAACGGTTATTATGGACGTAACCCGGGTGATGGTACCGCTTCTCCCGCAGACCAAAGCCGCCGTTCTTCTTTTGGGATCTATCCTGCGGGCGGCCGGTTTGATAATGCAGCCATTAATAACCTGCCTCCTGCCAATCTCTACCTCACTAACACAGGCGCTACGGGCACAGCTAAAGTGCTGGCTGTAACTGATGGTACAGGAGCAGGCATTATGCCCATGATCACGTATGCCATGGTAAAGTTCATTCGTGCTGAAGCGGCATTAACATTGGCCACAGGAGATGACGCCAGGATAAGTTTCAGGGATGGTATTACAGCACATCTGAGCAGTATGAGCTCCTATGCTGCAGCCAACGGAGGGAATGCACTGGCACAAACAGCTATCGATGCTTTTGCCGCCCGCCTGGTAGCCCAATACGATGCAGCAGATGATGCAGGTAAGCTCAACCTGGTGATGACGCAGAAATACATTGCACAATATGGTAACGGTATGGAAACCTATTCAGATTACCGCCGCACAGGTTTACCTGTTCTGCGTACACCATTATCACCACTGAATACTTTCCCCCTGCGCCTCTACTATTCTGAAGCAGAACTAACGGCCAACACCAATTTAGGTGCTGATCCCGGTCAGCTGCAACTCGCACAGCAAACTACTCCTGTATTCTGGGACAAATAAAACCAACATCATGATGAAACCAATAATATACCTGGCCACTATTATGATCGTAATGATATCTTCCTGTAAAAAAGCACATTACGAATGGGAGAACTATCAATACACCGCAGTGCCTACCGTTAAGATCGATACAACCAAGTCTGCCCTGCCTACTTTTCAAAATGCAAAGGTGGTATTCTTTAATCTCAACGATCCCAACCTGGCAAATGAGCAATTTGCATTTGAGTTGAACTGGGAAGGGTTTGGCAGAGAAGAAGTAGCCTCTATAGAAGTGTATGCCAGCTTCAACAAAGCAGAAGCCAGCGTACCGGCCTATCCCCTGGTGATCTCCTACCCCGGCAACCTGTACCCTAACATTGCGCAGTTCCCTTTACCCAGCATTGTAGGAGCAGGCGACATACTGCATGAAACGGTGACCGCTTTCCCTAAAAGCTATTCCTTCACAGCAGCACAGCTGGCCGCCATTACCAATGTAAACCTGGCGAATGTGGCGATAAATGACTATTTTCTTTTTAAATTCATCCTCAACCTGAAGGACGGCCGAAGGATAGTGACCTTTTTCAATAATATAGCTGATGAAGCCCGCGGGGAACCAGGTGATTGCCGCACCGGCGCAAGGTTTAAGAGAGCTTAAAAATACAATAAATACTTATGATGTATAAATTCTATCGCATGTTGATCCTGTTGTTACTCATGGTAACAATAGCCTGGGCACAAACCGTTCCCTCTCCAAAAGAGCACTTCGGATTTAATATCGGGGACGATTATAAACTGGCCACCTACACGCAAACAGAAGCGTACTTTAAAAAACTCGCCACTTCCAACCGTACCAAACTGGTGGATATCGGTTTAACCGAAGAAGGAAGGCATCAGTATATGCTGATCATTTCAGACCCGGAGAACCTTTCAAAACTGGAGCGCTACAGGGAGATCTCTCAAAAGCTGGCACATGCGGAAGGATTAACGGACGAAGAAGCACGCAACCTGGCAGCAGAAGGGAAAGCAGTAGTATGGATAGATGGCGGCCTGCATGCAACAGAAGTAGTAGGTACCCATCAGCTGATCGAAAGCATGTACCAGCTGGTAAGCCGCAATGACCAGGAAACAAAAGATATCCTGAAGAACGTGATCATCCTGATGACACATGCTAATCCTGACGGGCAGGAGATTGTATCCAACTGGTATATGCGGGAAAGTGATGTAAAGAAACGCGCGCTGAACATCCCGAAAGTTTACAACAAATACGTAGGCCATGATAATAACCGGGATTTTTATATGATGAATATGAAAGAGAGCCAGAACATCAGCCGGCAGTTATTTGTAGAATGGATCCCGCAGATCATGTACAACCATCATCAGCGTGGCCCCGCAGGTTCTGTACTCGCAGGCCCTCCCTATCGTGATCCTTTCAACTATGTGTTTGACCCGCTGATCATGACCACTACAGATGCAGTAGGTGCTGCAATGAATAACAGGTTGAATGTGGAAGGCAAACCCGGTTATACTGAACGGGAAGGCTCTCAGTTCTCCACCTGGTGGAATGGAGGTTTACGTACAACTCCTTACTTTCATAATATGGTTGGAATTCTAACGGAGATCATTGGCGGCCCTACACCGGAAAATGTTCCGCTGGTACCGGAAAGGCTCATCCCCAAAGGCTCCACTCCTAACCCGGTTGTTCCGCAGGTATGGCATTTCCGCCAGTCCATTGATTATTGCATATCCCTCAACTATGCCGTGCTGGACTATGCAGCCCGCTATCGCAGCAGCCTCCTGTACAACATTTATAAGATGGGTAAGAACGGAATAGAACGCGGCAGCAAAGATAACTGGACCTTCTATCCTAAATATGCGGAGATGATCAAAACCTCCAACAAGGCAGCAGACAGCAGCAAAACAGAATCCGCGACGGGTGAAGGAGGAGAAAGTGAATTCTCTTTTGGCAGGGAAGATACCACCAGCACTAAGTTCTTTGATGCCGTACTAAAGAACCCTTTATACCGCGATGCCCGTGGTTATGTGATCCCGGCAGACCAGGCAGATTTTCCAACGGCCGTCAAATTTATCAATGCATTGAGCCGTTCAGGCATTACCATCCATAAATCCACTACCGCCTTCACCATTGGCGGCAAAAATTACCCGGCAGGTTCCTACGTAGTGAAAACCGCGCAGGCTTTCCGCCCACATGTGATCGATATGTTTGAACCACAGGACCATCCGAATGATTTTGCTTATGCAGGAGGTCCTCCCATTCGTCCCTACGATGCTGCCGGATGGACACTCGCCTTCCAGATGGGCGTTCAGTTCGATCGCATCCTGGATCCATTTAACGGACCATTTGTACAGTTGCCTTATGGCCAGATAGAAACACCACCTCAACAAACGATAGCAACTGCAAAAGCAGGTTACCTCATCAGCCCGAAGATCAATAATGCCTTCCTGGCGGTGAATGATCTGCTGAAAGCCGGTATTAAAGTATTCCGTGTAACCACTGCAGCAGGAGCTTTCTATGTTCCTGCATCTGCCAAAGCCCAAAACATCTTACAACAAAACAATATCGTGGTGAGCAGCCTTGCTAAAAAGCCTGATGGCCTCACTGCCATATCTCCCATGCGCATCGCCATCTTTGATAACTATGGCGGCTCTATGCCAGCGGGTTGGACGAGATGGTTGTTTGAACAGTTCAATTTCTCCTATGAAATGATCTATCCCAAAACCATAGATTCCGGTGACCTGCATAAGAAGTTCGACATGATCATCTTCACTGCAGGTGCTATCCCCGATACAGGAAAACCAAGAGCGGGTGCAGCGAGAGGAAGAGGTGGTTCACAACCCAAAGCTGCAGACATCCCTGCAGAATACCGCCCCTGGTTAGGCCGTATCAATGCAGATACTTCTATCCCGCAATTGAAAAGATTCCTGGAAGAAGGTGGCCAGGTTGTTACTATCGGCTCCAGTACCAATCTCGTTTATCATCTGAAACTGCCGGTAACTAACGCATTAACAGAGAAAGAACGCCCTTTGGCTAACACCAAATACTACATCCCCGGCAGCCTGCTGATAGCAGACCTGGACACTACCGCCCCTGCCAATTACGGCATGCCCGCAAAAAGCGATGTGTATTTTGACCGCAGCCCGGTATTTAAATTCAAAGACGGCGCCAACCTGCAAAAGCTGATATGGTTCTCCTCAGAAACACCTTTACACAGCGGATGGGCCTGGGGTCAAAAATACCTGAAGGATGGTATAGCTGCTTTTGTAGCACCCATAGGAAAAGGAAAACTGTACGCATTTGGCCCTGAGATCACTTTCCGCGCACAATCACACGGCACATTTAAGTTATTGTTCAATCAACTGTATCAAACGAAATAATTGCTGCATGAAAAATAAATTCCCATTGCTGCTTGCTGCGGTGTTGCTATTAAATAGCGCAACAGGCTTTGCTCAAAAAGTACCTTCACCCAAAGAACATTTTGGCTTCAACATCGGAGATGATTATCAGCTGGCTAATTATACACAAACAGAAGCCTATTTTAAGAAACTCGAAGCTTCAGATCGTGTAAAGCTGGTGGATATTGGTTTAACGGAGGAAGGACGGCATCAGTATATGATCATTGTTTCTTCCCCGAAAAACATGAAGGAACTGGACAAATATAAATCCATCTCTCAGCAGCTCGCCCATGCAGAAGGGCTGACAGACGACCAGGCCCGTTCATTGGCAGAAACAGGAAAAGCAGTGGTATGGATAGACGGCGGCCTGCATGCAACAGAAGTAGTGGGCACTCATCAGTTGATCGAAACCGCTTACCAGCTGATCTCCCGTACGGATGCAGAAACTATGCGCATCCTGGATAATGTGATCATTCTTTTCACACATGCCAACCCGGATGGACAGGAACTGGTATCCAACTGGTATATGCGGAACAGCGATCCTTTAAAACGATCTACTGAACTATTACCCGTGCTGTATGAAAAATATGCAGGGCATGATAATAACCGGGACTTCTATATGATGAACCTGAAGGAAAGCACCAACATGGGTAAACAATTGTACATAGAGTGGATCCCGCAGATCATGTATAACCACCACCAGCGGGGCCCTGAAGGTTCTGTACTGGCAGGCCCTCCCTACCGCGACCCCTTCAGCTTCTTCTTTGATCCATTACTGGTGACAGGCATCGATGCATTAGGTGCCGCCATGATCAACCGCCTGAATGCAGAAAACAAACCCGGCTTCACCCGCCTGAACGGTTCCAGTTTTTCTACCTGGTACAATGGCGGATTGCGTACTACCTCTCAGTTCCATAACCAGATAGGTTTACTGACGGAGATCATTGGCAACCCTACACCGGAAAAAATACCCGTAGTACCACAAAGGCTGATACCTAACGGTGCTACACCTTTCCCTGTATTACCGAATGACGACTGGCGCTTCCAGCGTTCTATCGATTACTCCGTATCCCTCAATTACGCCATACTCAATTATGCGGCACGCCAGCGGGATGAAGTATTGTTCAACATCTACAGGATGGGCAAGAATGCTATTGAACGCGGCAGCAAAGATACCTGGACGCTTTCTCCCAAAACTTCAGATTCCATTACACAGGCTTTCAGAAGAGACCAGGATGCAAAAGGTGTTAAACGGCCGGAAGATGACGGATCAGATCCCTATGGCTGGAGAAGAAGAGGTAATAATATCCCCCAGGGCTTTTACGATGGTGTACTAAAGAATCCCGCTAACCGGGATGCACGGGGTTACATTATTCCGGCTGACCAACCGGATTTCGGCACAGCAGTGAAGTTCATCAACACACTGGTTAAAACAGGCATCGCTATTGAGAAAGCAACTACTTCATTTACGGTTGCAGGTAAACAATATCCTGCAGGTTCCTATATTGTAAAAGCAGCACAGGCATTCCGCCCACATGTATTGGATATGTTTGAACCTCAAGACCATCCGAATGATTTTCAATATCCCGGCGGCCCTCCCATCCGGCCATATGATGCAGCCGGCTGGACACTCGCTTTCCAGATGGGTGTAGAATTTGACCGTATCATGGATGGCTTTGAAGGGCCTTTTCAAAAATTGCCTTATGGTGAGTTACAATCTCCTCCAAAACAAACCATCGCTGCGAATGCAGGTGCAGGATATTTATTAAGCCCCCATGAGAACAATGCTTTCCTTGCTGTGAACGATCTGCTGAAAGCAGGTGTAAAAGTGTTCCGTACTACAACAGGTAGTGCTGGCATAGCACAGGGAACATTTTTTGTGCCAGCAGGCGCCAAAGCAAAAGAGGTACTGCAGGAAGTGGGATTAAAAACCGCTACGGCTAAAAAACGCCCGGCCAATACTGTCAGCGTGAACCAGATGCGCATTGCATTATGGGATACTTATGGCGGTTCCATGCCCTCAGGCTGGATGCGCTTTATCATGGAGCAATTCCATTTCCCCTATACCGTCATCTATCCAAAAGATATTGACGCAGGGAACCTGAATAGTAAGTATGATGTGATCATTTTCCCAACACGTGCTATCCCTGCACTGGCTGGAAGGGAAAACCCGGCAGGCAATAGTGGCTTCACCCCGCGTGAACCCAAAGAAGAAGAAACACCTGAGCAATACCGCGCTTCCATTGGTAAGATCACACCTGAAAAGTCAATACCTGAATTGCAAAAATTCCTGGAAGCAGGAGGTTCCGTTGTTACCATCGGTTCCAGCACCAGCCTGGCTTATCATCTCAAATTGCCGGTAAGCAATTACCTGGTGGAAAAAGATAAAGAAGGTAAAGAACGCCCATTGCCGGGCACTAAATATTTTGTACCCGGCAGTATCCTCCATGTATCCATAGACAGCACATTGGCAGATACATGGGGTATGCCGGCTGAAGGCAATGTGAACTTTGATAACAGCCCGGTATTTAAGCTGGAAGCTGATGCAGCGGGTAAAGGCATCAAACCCATTGCATGGTTCTCTACTGATCATCCTTTACGTAGCGGATGGGCTTTCGGGCAAGCTTATCTGAAAGATGGTGTGGCAGCATTCATAGCGCCGGTGGGTACAGGCAAACTGTATGCATTTGGACCGGAGATCACTTTCCGTGGACAGTCGCACAGCACATTCAAATTATTGTTCAATGGTTTATATAACCTGGATATAAAACCGTCATTGTCTAATGATAAGAAATAGTTAGCGTTTCAATCAACTAGTGGTAAGTGAGCGGAGTCTTTTGGCTCCGCTTCTTTTTTAATTAGGTTAAAATAATACTGCATATGTGTTGAAATAATAGTGAGAACCTTGTGTCCCTACTAGTCAGGGCATCTAACTATAAATAGTGATATTAGGGTTATAATTCTTATTATTGTTGCTGTTAAATCCCTAATAGCAACAGATTTTATATGCATTTATCCCTTTGCAGTTCAACCTACTGGTCTCGAAAATTAGGCTTTATCATTCTCCAGAGCTTGGCGATAGTGCTATTGGGTAGCTTTACTTCAGTACATGCACAGGCCCCTACAATCGCCTCTTTCACACCTACCACTGCCTGCCAGGGACAATCTATCACCATAACTGGAACGGATTTCACAGGCGCTACATCTGTAAGGATAGGGGGCCTGAACGCCACTGGTTTTACTGTCAATAGCGCCACAAGTATCACTGTTAATGTTCCTGATCAAGCTGCAAATGGAACAGTGGAAGTAACTACGCCAGCCGGTACAGCAGTCAGTAGCACAAACATATCTGTACTAACTACCCCCCAGCCCGTCTTGAGAGACCTGAGTTCACTTGACCCTTTCAGCAATTGTGTGGGGAATGCAACCTATCAACTGGTTGTAGGCAATAACTCTGTTACAACGGGCACAGGAAATGTTTATCAAATTAACTGGGGAGACAATACACCTGTCTTTACATCAACAGATTGGGCTCCGGGCGCACAAACTACCCACACATATACATCCCAGGGATTCTTTCCTATTGTGATCACTATCACACCTGCCAATGGCTGTGCAAAAAGTGTAACCTACCAGTTTTACAATGGAAATAATCCTTTGGCCAGTTTTAGTACTTCCACTTCTACTACAGGTTTATGTGCCCCGGCGCCCGTTGAGTTCCAGATCGGCAATTGGTTCAATAACTCACCTGGTACTACCTATGTACTTAATTTTGGCGACGGGAGCCCGATCGTTACTTTACAACATCCATTAAATGCGACAAACGCTGTTCACTTAATTACCCATCAATATACAACTTCCTCCTGCCCTAATATAGATTTCATAGCAACACTAAGGGTTACCAATGGGTGTTTCACCACTACTTATACTTTAGACAAAATTATTGTAAGGAAAAAGCCTATTGCAGATTTTGGCCTCCCGCTTACGGCTTGTACAAATACTCCCGTTTGTTTCACCAATCAAACAATAAACGGTTCCAGTGGATCTAACAGTTGCTCTTCAGCGAGTGTTTTCACATGGGATTTTGGAGATGGCAATACTTACACAGGCCCTACCCTTTCCCCCTGCCATACGTATGCAGCAGGGACTTATAATGTTACATTGACTGCTTCCAATGCAAGTTGCGGAAGCGACTCTAAAACAAAACAGATCACTGTAAGCCCCCTGTCTCCCCCACCTGTAGTGTCCCCTGTAGCTTACTGCAGAGGAGCAACAGCCGCTCAGCTTACAGCAACAGGTACAGGATTATTATGGTATACAGGCCCAACAGGAGGAACCGGCAGTGTTATTGCTCCTACTCCTTCAACCAATACACCAGGCACTACAACGTATTATGTTACTCAGACCATTCCCGGCAGTTGTGAAAGCCCAAGAGTACCGCTTGTTGTTACGGTGAATGCCTTACCTGCTGCACCTGGTGTAACCACACCCGTTCAACTCTGCTTAAATCAAACAGCCAACCCCCTCACTGCAACAGGATCAGGTTTGTTATGGTACTCAGGCCCAACAGGTGGCATAGGTTCTCCAACAGCTCCTACACCCTCTACCACAGCAATTGGCAGTACAAATTATTATGTAAGTCAAACAGTCAATAATTGTGAAGGCCCAAGGGCGCTCATAGTGGTAACAGTAAATCCATTAGCCGTGATGCCTGCTGTGGTATCTCCTGTCCTTTACTGTCAGAACCAGCCGGCAGTTCCTTTAACTGCAACCGGAACGGGTTTATTATGGTATACAGGTCCAACAGGCGGCACAGGTTCGCCAACTGCTCCAACACCTTTAACAAACACTCCCGGCAGCACAACGTATTATGTAAGCCAGGTTACAGGATGCGGGGAAAGTCCCAGGGCATCTATAACTGTAGATGTTACACAGGCACCAAATGCTTCCATCACTTATACGCCTGCAGTATTGTGTAATGTGATAAACTCTGCGGTTAATCCCAATCCACCAATACCTGTAAGCCAGACAGGAACATCTGGCGGTACTTATTCAACATCACCGGCAGGATTGCCGATAGATCCGGCCACCGGAGAGATCAATCCCTCCGGTGCTACCGCTGGTACTTATACAATCAGGTATATAGTTCCGGGTACAGGAGGATGTGCAAGCTATACAGCTACCACAACTGTTACCATAAATAGTACGCCAACTGCTACAATTACTTATCCGCCTATTTGTACCGCAGATGCTGCAACCAATGTATCATTAACAGGTACGGCAGGTGGAACTTATTCTTCAGCCGCAGGTTTAACCATTAATCCTGCAACAGGAAGTATTACTCCTGCTACAAGTACACCCGGAACTTATGCAGTAACATATACCATTGCTGCAGCAGGCCCCTGCCCCGGATTCACAACAAGTACGAATGTTACGGTTACGCAGGCACCATCAGCTTCCATTAGCTATACACCTGCTGTGTTGTGTAACGTGCTCAACTCAGCAACCACACCAAATCTTCCGGTATCTGTAAGCCAAACGGGAACAACCGGTGGCACTTATTCAACATCACCGGCAGGGTTACCAATAGATCCAACAACCGGAGAGATCAATCCTTCCGGTGCTGTAGCTAGTACTTATATAATCAGGTATACAGTCCCGGGTACAGGAGGATGTGCAAACTATGCAGCTACCACAACTGTTACCATAAATAGTACGCCAACTGCTACAATTACTTATCCGCCTATTTGTACCGCAGATGCTGCAACCAATGTATCATTAACAGGTACGGCAGGTGGAACTTATTCTTCAGTCGCAGGTTTAACCATTAATCCTGCAACAGGAAGTATTACTCCTGCTACAAGTACACCCGGAACTTATGCAGTAACATATACCATTGCTGCAGCAGGCCCCTGCCCCGGATTCGCAACAAGTACGAATGTTACGGTTACGCAGGCACCATCAGCTTCCATCAGCTATACACCTGCCGTGTTGTGTAATGTACTCAATTCAGCAGCTAATCCTAATCCACCAATAACCGTAAATCAGACTGGCACAACTGGCGGCACTTATTCAATCACACCGGCAGGGTTACCAATAGATCCAACAACCGGAGAGGTCAATCCTTCCGGTGCTACCGCTGGTACTTATACAATCAGGTATACTGTTCGCGGTACAGGAGGATGTGCAGATTATAGCACCACTGCCACTGTTTCTATAAGCGGCGCACCAACTGCCACTATTAATTATGCAGGATCTCCCTATTGCGGAAGTACAACAATACTACAACAGGTTTCCCTTTCCGGCACCACAGGAGGAACATTTACTTCAAGCCAGGGTTTATCCATCAATGCAGTAACAGGAGCCATCAATCCATCTCTGAGCGTGCCTGGTATTTATAGCGTAAGGTATACTATTGCGGCTTCTGCTCCATGCCCGGGTTATACTACTACCGCAAATCTTACAATTCATGAAAGTCCGGTAATAACTTTCCCCATTCCTAATCAAACTATTTGCTCCGGGGAAACAGCCACATATATACCCTCTTCAACAGTTGCCAATACTACTTACTCCTGGTCAGTGGTGGGGGCACTACCGCCAAATGTGAGCGGTGTAAGTACAGGAAGCTCAACCGGTCCAATATCCTTATCATTTACAAATACAGGTGTAATTAGCCAGGCCATCACGGTGCGTGTTTTACCGGTTAATCCATCCCTGCCTCCATGCCCGGGAATACCTTATAATATAGTATTGAACGTAAAACCAGCTACACCTGCACCTGTTACCAATATAGCAAACTTCTGCATGGGTACGCCGCCTGCTGCACTGCAAGTGAACCCCATACCCGGTACTACTATCAAATGGTACGATGGAAATATGGTTTTACTAAATGCAGCTCCTGTAATCAGTACAAATACTGCCGGTCAATTCACTTACTATGTTAGCCAGACGAATACCTTCGGATGTGAAAGCCCTAAATCAGCCATCCTTGCCATTGTTCACCCCACGGCTAAAATTGTCAGTTCATCCTACACACATCCAACCTCCTGCGGAATTCCCACAGGCTCCATTGTATTAAATGTGCTGGACCTGAATAATGGCCCTCTTCCTAATATTCCTGTGATTGTTCATTATGATAAATTCCAGACCTCGTATACATTTTCCACCAATACGGATGCTTCAGGAAGGATTGTAATTCCACTCACGGCAGGAACTTATTCCGGAATATCTGTACAAACAAATGGTGGCTGTACATCACAAAAGATACCGGATGTATTTGTTTTAAGGGATCCTACACCTCCCGCTCAGCCTGTGGCCGGTTATAATCCCCCGGTATGTTCCGGAACGGCGTTAACATTAACGGCCCTTTCTCCTACAAGTACACAGGCCGGCCCTGTTGATTATGTATGGGTAGGCCCTGCTTTCGGCACCTTTGCTGACACGGTCCGTAATACGGTGATCACTTTCCCTTCGGCTGCCATGTCCCATGCAGGAACTTATATTGTGTATGCTATCCAGAACAATTGTATTTCATTACCTGCAACTTTCAATGTTGTTATCAACCAGGCTCCTCTCAAACCTGTTATTGCAACAAAAACACCACTATGCGTTGGGGACGACCTGGTATTGCAGGCTTACAGCTCAATTCCTGGAAATGCAGCACTCACTTACCTGTGGAAGGGGCCAGGAACAGGCTTCCCGGTAAATACCTCAAACGCCGGAATAAATAAAGTAAAGATCCAGGATGCCGGGATATATACAGTAACAGTAACTTCTCCTCAAACAGGTTGCAGTACCAGCACGGATACTTTAATACAGATTGGCGGATACCCAATCGTAAAATTCCCGCAGGACACGCTGATACTCCCAACCGGCACCCGTATAAACCTGGCACCTGTAATTACCAATGCCGCAGAGCCTGGTATTTTACCCATACGAAGTTATACCTGGACCCCATCACAGGAGCTTACCTGTAATGATCCAGCATGCTCTTCTCCGGTTGCAACTGTAAAAAACAATATCTGTTATAATGTAACGGCAACGAATATATATGGCTGTAGTAGAAGTGATGATATCTGTATTAAAGTATTCTGCCAGAACTCACAGGTGTTCATTCCAAATGCCTTTGTGCCGAATGGAAATGTTCCTGAAAACACAAAGCTGATAGTCAGGGGAACCGGCATTGCATCCGTTAAATCCTTCAGGATATTTAACCGCTGGGGGAAAATGTTATTCGAAAGAAGCAACTTCCCCGCTAACAGTACGGATTTTGGATGGGATGGCAGGGTGAATGGAAAGATGGCCGATACCGGTGTATATATCTATACAGTAGAAGTTATTTGTGAAAATGGAACGCCCTATACTTTTAAAGGTAATGTTACACTACTATAAACAACTTATTTATGAAACGATATCTTTTGTTATTTATAGGTTGTCTTTCCAGCATTGCGGGATACTCACAGGATGTTGGCTTTTCTCAGTTCTATGAGCAGCCGCTTTTGCGCAACCCTGCTTTGGCCGGCATCTTTACAGGAGATCTTCGGTTTACTGCATCTTACAGGAACCAATGGCAAAGTGTTACTATTCCTTACAGGACTTTTGGGTTAAGCTCAGAGGTTAAGATGCCTATCAATATCGCGAATGACGACAATCTTACCATTGGACTGCAACTGATCAGGGATGTTGCAGGAACCTCCCAGTTCAGTACCACACAAATATTACCGGCAATCAATTATAGTTTCCCGCTTAGCAACGTAAGGAATTCATATTTATCTGTCGGCTTTATGGGTGGCTCCATGCAACAAAGGTTCGACCCCACTAAACTGGTATTGAATGATCAGTTTGTTGCCGGTAGCAATGGCAGTTTCAGTATCCTTCCATCATCCCGCCAGGTCTTTAATAATACCAGTGTCAATTACTGGGATTTCTCTACCGGCATAAGCTATAATGGCGTGATCAAAGAAGAAACGGATTACTACCTGGGTGCAGGATTGTTTCATCTTACCAAACCTAAAGTGGGTTTCTATGAGGGGCATACCATTACACTGAATAAAAAGCTGGCTTTCAATCTTGGCGTATCTACGCCCACCAGCGAAACAGACAGGTTTATTCTCTATGCAGACTATTTTAAACAATTCGGTGAACAATGGAAACCAGTCGGCATCAGTAGCTTACAGGCCGGCGCCATGTTCAGCAGGGACCTTTGGGGAGATGGAGAAAGGATCATTACCGGCGGAATATTATACCGGATGAACGATGCCATTATACCCATCATCCAGTTGCAGTATTCTAAGTTTATGATGGGGATCAGTTACGACATCAACATCGACAAGCTGGCAGCTGCGGCACAGCATCGCGGAGGCTTTGAACTGATCCTGTCCTACAGGGATTTTTTAAACAGGAATCAGACCGAAAGGCGGCAGGCATTATGCCCAAGGTTCAACCGGTAGCCAAATGCTCATTAATAGCTTACATTTACATAAACCCTATTATCACCATGGACAACAAAGATCAGATCCCTTCCCCCTGCGAATGGGCAGGCGGTGTTGAAAAATTTGAACAGCTTACAGACATCTTTTACAAAAAAGTGCTGCAAGACCCCATCCTGGAGCCCGTATTCCGCCACATGCCCGCAGAACATTCCAAACATGTTGCGCATTTTATGGCAGAAGTATTGATGGGCCCTAAAGTATACACCGCAGAATATGGCGACAATGCGCTCAAACACATGGTGGGAAAACACATAGGCCGAAAATTAAAAGAAGAACAACGGAAGAGATGGGTAGACCTGCTACTGGAAAGCGCAGATGAGATTGGCTTAGCCAACGACCCGGAATTCCGTTCAACTTTTATTGCACATTTGGAATGGGGAACCAGGGTAGCCGTATTAAACTCCCAGCTCGACGAAAATCCCACCACAGAGAATGAACAGATACCGGAATGGGGATGGGGAGAAGTAAAAGGCCCTTATGAGGTGGTAGGCTCTTTATTTCAAAAGAAGAAATAAACGACCTAATACCCTGTAATGATCGTTGTAACACTCGCCGGCGCAATATCAACCGCTCCGGCCCTTACCTTTTGCTTCTGCAGTTTACTTGCTGAACTGGTTACATACATTTCCAAAACCCGCTTAGGCAGTATCGCTTTCTTCGCAACAGGCTCTGCATTGATCAGTACTACTACGATCCGTTTATCTTTTTCCTGTTTAAATGCAGAAACCATACAGTTCGCCGGCATATCAAAACCCGCTTCTATCCTTTTCATACCGGGTCTTACAAACCGGCTGTAATTCCCCAATGCCCAAAGCATTTTACTGTCGTAAAAATTACCGTCTTCTTTTCCTTTGTCGATATAAATGAGTCCGTCTTTATAATTGTAAGGAGAAATGGCCAGCCACCATTGCCAGGCTGCGGCATTAGCCACGGTCAGGTCTGTATGGATGGTACGGGCAACATACAAAGCGGCATTTATACCTGTATCTCTTTTCTCTCCGTTTATTTCCCCATTATTATCTCCCAGGATACAATATTCCGATTGCCAGTATTTCAATCCTTTTATTTCTGCCATGCGGCGTGCAATGGCCTGCCTTATTTCTATGCCGGATGCTAAGGGAGAAGTAGAGAAGTAACTATGTGCCGCAACTGTTTTGCTGACGTTGGATAAGTTACCCGTATAAAAAGGAGAGGCAGGATTAAAGAATGCATTTACCTGGTTGCCTTTCCCCGGTTTATCTTCGTCCGCCAGCAGGTATTTCACATGCCCTGCTTCAGGGATCAGGATCCGGGTGGATAAACGGTTAGCCAATAGTGATGCGCTCAATGACCTTACCACCCCGGCAACCTGTCCGTTATTATAAGGGTTTCCCTCCTGCCCGCCATCACTCCAATCCCATTGCGGTTCATTAACAGGGCTCACATAATCCAGCGTAATGCCGGTACGTGATCTTATTCCTTTCACCACACCGGCAACATATTCACCCAGTGCATCATACTTTTCCTGGTCAATATTACATTGGCCCTGGGAAGCAAATGCTTTCCCATTGTTGGTAAGATGTACGGGCGGGCTGTTCAGGAATCCCAGGAACTGTTTCACGCCCCGTTCTTTTGCAGCCTGTAATAACCATACCTGGCCGGCTACATCCTGCCAGTTATACTTACCATCCTTACTCAGCAGATTGCCTGCGCGCCGCCATTCATCCCTGATACCGCTTTCCCGTCCCTGTTCCCTGCTGCCTGCACCTATGTTGTAACGCCACATGGAAAGGCCAATGCCTTTGGGGCTGCCGTCAGGGAAATTCCCTGTGCTGAACAACAGGTCTGCGATCGCATTCTTTTTAGCAGCAGGCCAGGTTCCTACAAACTGGCCGGACCATGCATCGGAAGCCGCGAAATTCTCTATCACCTGGTATTCTTTCGCCGGGTCCAGGATCACTTTGAACTGGCCGGATACGCTGTTACACAACAGCATACCGGCCAGGAATAAACTTTTAGTAGCCTTCATTTTGGGTTATCTTATTATTAGAAGCCTGTATCTCTGCCCTTGGAATAGGAAGCCAGTAATGCTTCGTTTGAAAGAGCCTGCCTGTCAATGCAACTTTACGTGTATACGTAAAGGTATTACCATTTTTAACAACATCTATACCGTAAGCAGGTACATTCTCTGTTACGTCGGCAATCTTCCAGCGGCGTACATCATAAAAGCGGTGTTCTTCAAAAGCCAGCTCTACCCTTCTTTCATTCCGAATGCGTGCCCGCATCTCTGCCTGTGAAAGTCCTGCCGGCAAAGGAGGCATGCCCACACCCTGTCTTTGCCTGATGCGGTTCACAGCGTCGTACACTGTTGCATCGGGGCCAACTGCTTCATTCTGTGCTTCAGCATAGTTGAGCAGTACTTCTGCAAAGCGCATGTAGATCCAGGGTTGGAAACCCGCTACATCCCATGGGTTATTGATCGGGTAAGCATCATTCTGGAATTTCCGTGTATAGTATCCTGTTTTAGAAGTATTCCAGTTCTCATTACCATCTTTACTATCCCTGCCGCCCGGTGTAAAAGTTTCTACGGCGCGGCCCCTGTAATTAGCTGTATTGTAAAGGATGGAAGCCGCGAGGCGCGGGTCCCTGTTGGAATAAGGATCTTGCGGATTATAACCGGATGTGGGATCCGTAATACTTTTACCCGAGGTCGTTTCATAATCATCCACCAGGTTCTGCAACGGCGTATTACCACCCCATGCGCCATAACCGTTTGGCGCGGATGCTATTTCAAGCGGGAAGTGAGAAGCATTCTTTGTATAAAGTCTTTCAAAGATGATCTCATTACTTTCCGGTGTGAGGAACAGGTTAGCATAACCGCCGGTATGTAAACTGTAACGGTTTAAGTCCATCACTGCTTTGGCAGCAGCTGCAGCGGCTGCCCATGTACCTGCGTTATACAATGGGCTTGCTGCATACAATGCCATCCTGGCTTTCAAAGCCAGCGCGGCACCATTGGTGGCTCTGCCCAGTTTCCAGCTATCGCTGTTGGCAGCAGGCAGGTCTGGTGCGGCAGCACTCAGTTCAGCCAGAATATAATCTACTGTTTGTTTGATGGTGGAACGTGCAAAGAGTGCAGGGTCAGAAAGGTCATCTCCAAGATTGTATACCTTATCTCCCATCAGTATCGCACCACCATAATTGGTGAGCAGATCGAAATAACGATAGGCCCTGATGAAACGTAATTCAGCGGCCAGCATTTTTCTATGCCCTTCAGAGAACGGCACCTTACTGATATTCGCCAGTGCATAGTTACATTCCCTGATACTACGATAACTCCTTCCCCAAACCGTTCCTGCAATACCGAGGTTTTCCGGTGCCAGTTGCCCTCTCACTATCAGCCAGGTATTATCGTCATTATTGTAAATGCATTCATCACTTAATGAACTCCACATGGCCCAGGTGAAACCTCTGCCAAAACCGGGAATATCTTCTTTATCCTGCAACCTTACGCCGAGATAACGATTGGTAACAAATGCTTCAAACAAAGTAGAGTCCGCCAGCAGGAATTCCTGCGAAACCTTATCTGTTGGCTTTACTTCCAGGAAATCTTTCTGGCAGGATGCTGCCATTGCCCAGGTGGCAAAGAAGGTGAGTATATATATGACGTTGTTTTTCATTGCTGGAATTTTTAAAATTAGAATCGCACGTTTACACCAATATTCACAATACGCTGTTGCGGGTAGAACTGCCCGCTGTTGCTGTTCCCTTCCGGATCATAATCTTTCACTTTGGTGAAAGTGACCAGGTTGAATGCATTCACATATAAGCGGAGTGATTGCATCTTTAACATGCCTGCCGGGAAGTTGTACCCCAGTTCAACATTCTTCAACCTTAAGAAAGAGGCATCGTTCAGCCAAAATGTATTGGGATACAATCCGCCGTTCACGGAAGAAGATGCTCTTGTATCTACTCTTGGATAAGTGCCTTGTATATTGGAAGGGCTCCAGCGGTTATCAGCCCAGCTGCTGTAAAAGTTTCCTACAGTTCCTGACTCCGGCAACACGTACTGGCTTACCCTGGACTGACCAGCCCATACCATAGACAGATCAAAGTTTTTGTAGTCTGCATAGGCCGTGATGCCGTAAGATATTTCAGGAATATTCCCGTATCTGGAACGTACCTGGTCGTCGGCTGTGATCTTGCCGTCTTTGTTATAATCTTCATAGATCAGGTCTCCCAATTGTGCGCCGGTCAGGTGTGGATTTTTATCCAGATCTGCCTGCGTGCGGAAGATGCCGATGTTGTTATACAGGAGGTAAGTATTCAATGGTTGGCCTGTTTGGCGCTGATAAGGCAGTACACCAGGCGCCTCATCAATGAATACGATATCGCTCTTTGCATAGGTGATGTTTCCCGAAACTCCATAGTGGAAGCGTCCTTCCCGGCGATCGTAACCAATAGTGGCCTCTACACCATTGTTATCTATCTTTCCTATATTTTCTGAAGGCACCAGCGGGTCTGCACCAAATGGATTAACAATACCCGAAACAAATGGAATGGAAGCATTCCTTACAGCCAGGATATTAGAACGCTGCTGCCTGAAGTAAATAAATTCAAAAGAGAAATTATTGAACAAAGTTCCTTCAATACCGATGTCTGTTTTCTTTGCTTCTTCCCAATGTATGGCCAGGTTGGCCAGTTTGGTAAGATCAATGCCCGGCGTGATATTAGAGCCTGATACAAATACGTTATTGAAAGAATAGTTATCGAAATACTGGAACTGGGCCACATTATCATTTCCGAGCACGCCATAGGAAGCACGGAGCTTTAAGTTATTCACGAAAGTAACGTTGCTGAACCAGGGTTCTTTGGAGATCCGCCAGCCAACTGATGCTGCCGGGAATGTTCCGTACCTGTTCCCTTCAGGGAAAGTAGAAGAACCATCAATACGCACCTGTACTTCTGCCAGGTACTTTTCATGGTAATCATAGCCTACTTTACCAATAAAGCTCCTGCGGGTGAAATTGTAACTCTTACCACCGTTATTTCTGTCTGTTGCCGCAGTACCTCCCTGGGATAGTTCAGGCGTAAGCACTGTAGGGAAGTTTTGACGGGAAGCACCGAATGTATCCCGTTTGAAACTGCTTTGTTCATAACCTGCAAATGCACTAATATTATGATCTCCGAATTTTTGCTGATAGTTCAGTTTAATATTGGTGGTTACCTGTGCCTGGTTCTGCTGGCTCTCATTCAGTATACCGGCTCCTGAGGAACCGCCCACAACCCTCCTGTTGTAAGTGTTAGCCGTTTTATCATAACTATACAATACATAAGGGGTACCAAATGCCTTGCTGAAGTTCCATGATTTATCCACGGCAAGGAACCCATCCACGGAAAGCCCTTTCACCCAGGGGAGCTGGTAACTGCCTTTCAGGATACCATTAAATACCTGCGTGGGGTTCCTGTTCAGTCCGCCTGCATCTGTAGCCATCATCACGGGATTATTCCCTTCAATACCTTCTGATGGCAAACCATTCGGATACCGGGCAGGAACAGTGGAATAAGCCCTGTAAATAGAGCGGAAAATATCTCCGGCGCCACTCATGGGGAACTTGCGGTTTTCCTCCCGGCCTGAGAGATACAATCCTACTTTAAAGTCTTTGGTGATATCCGCATCGATATTAGAGCGGAAACTGTATTGTGTGTATTTGGTAGCGCCGTTCTTGTATAGCCCGTCCTGCGAAAGCATGCCGGCTGAAATATAATAGTGGATGTTTTCAGACCCTCCGGAAACGGCAATATTAGCCTGGTTCTGTGTAGTGGTTTTCTTTAGTGTTTCCTTCGCCCAATCTGTATTGGGATAATTGAGTGGGTCTGAACCATCCGCGAATTTCCGGATCTCGTCTGCACTATAATGTTGGTTCATGCCGCCGGCCGGGTTATTGTAATAGTCTATTTCATTATTTATAGCAGCATAAGTAGCGGCGTTTGCCATTTTAGGCAGGCGTGTGGGAGAAGAAAATCCCTGGTTGAAACTTGCGGAGATGGAAGGTTTACCTGATTTCCCCCGTTTGGTGGTAACCAATATTACCCCATTAGCAGCACGGCTTCCATAAATAGCCGCAGAAGCATCCTTTAATATAGACATGCTCTCAATATCATTTGGATTCAGTCTCTCCAATCCTCCGATCTGACCAGGCACCCCATCTACCACAACAAGCACATCGTTATTGCCGGTAGTGGCCAAACCGCGGATTGTAAAATTAGAGCCATCATAACCCGGCTCTCCGCTCCGGTTATTGATCACGATGCCGGAAAAACGGCCCGCCAGTGAATTGGATACATTGGCCTGGGGACTTTTAACAATATCCGCTCCTTTTAATACAGAGATGGAACCTGTGATCGTGGCTTTTTTCTGTGCATTATAACCTACCACCACTATTTCTCCCAGGTCTGCATTCTTCGATTCCAACTGTATTAAGATGCCGCTGCGTTCTTCAGGGCCAAGTACAATCTCTTTGGTAGCATAGCTCATATGAGTACAAACAAGGGTGACCTGGCCGGTTGCGTTAAGGGAAAACTTTCCTTCCCCATCTGAAACAGCAGCCACCCTGGTTCCTTTTACTAAAATGGTAGCGCCTGGTACTGGCCCGTCAATGGACCTGACTGTACCGGAGATCTGCTGCTGCGCAAACCCCAGCAGGCTAAAAAGCTGGAAACATCCCAGGAGGAGTAACCTGAGGATAGTTTTGCGGCACGGAGATGCCTCCGCATCATTGTGCAATAGTCGTGACTTTTTCATAACAGACATACGTGGTTTAATGTGGTTAAATGTCATTGGTTGATATGAGCGGGTATTGTTCACTTCCCCCTTTCATGGAATTATGCTACACAAAGTAGCCTTAACAGCGGGGATGCTATGGGGGGTAAATCACTTAAAAGAGGGGGTAAACTAACAGTCCGGGGGATTTTACCCCCTATTTTTCTTCCGTGCGGATCACGTTAAAATCCCGGTTAAAAGAATGGCGGTATTTTTTAATGTATTCTGATGGAGGCATCCCGAAGAGCTTCACAAACTGCTCTCTGAAATACTTGATATCTCCGATGCCTACATGATAGGCAGCCTGGCTGACATTCATGTTTTCGGTGAGCATCAGCACCGCTGCCCTCCTTAACCGGATGGAGCGGATAAAAGCATTCAGCGACTGGCCGGAGATGGATTTTACTTTCTGGTACAAGCCGGAATGGCTCATGCCCATCAGTTTGGAGAATTGTTTGATGGTAAAATCCTCTGCTTCCAGGTTAGCTTCTATTACTGTGATGCATTCCTGGAGGAAGTCCTGGTATTCCGCAGGAACTTTTACACTGGTTTTCTTCAGCGTGATATTATCCAGGAAGTAACGTTGGAGGAGACCCCGGTTTTTCAGGAGGGTATCCAGCCTGGCCAGCAGCAATTCTGTGTCAAAGGGTTTGGTAATATAATCGTCTGCCCCGCTTTCAATCCCTCTTAGTTTGATATGCGTTTCCGTCATACCTGTGAGCAGGATCACGGGAATATGGCCCGTACTTTCCGTTTCTTTTATTTTACGGCACAATTCCACCCCGTCCATTCCCGGCATATTGATATCACTGATAATAAGGTCCGGAATGAGTTGTTGTGCAATACGGAAACCGTCCTCACTGTCCGTAGCTGTATAAAGCAGGTAACGTTCTGCAAATACCTGTTGAAGGTAGTCTTTGATCAGGGGGTTATCATCTATCAGCAGAATGGCCTTTTTGCCGGTGATGGTCTCTTCCGCCGTCATGCCTTTCTGCTCATTCACTTTATTTGTTTTCAGCGGTTCTACATCTTCCGTCAGTTCCTCCAGCAGTTCATGCTCCTTTACCTGTTCCTGCAACAGGTGACCGGCAGGTAAATGAGAAGAACCTTTCAACAGGGTAATGGTGAATACGCTTCCTTCGTCCGGAATGCTTTCGCAGACCACGGTACCCTTATGGCTTTCCACAAAATGTTTTACCAGGTATAATCCAATACCGAAGCCCATTTTGTGGGATATCTTACGGGAGTCCGCCTGCCGGAACTTCTCAAACACCCGGGTAAGGTCAGCCGACTCGATCCCGCAACCATTATCCCGCACTTTGATCATTACCTCGTTGGACAACGCTGTTACTTCCAGGGAAATGCTGCCTCCCTGTGGCGTGAACTTAAATGCATTGGAAAGAAGATTGAAAACAGCGATCTCTGTTTTCTCCTGGTCCAGGGATAATTCCAGGGGGCTTTCCGGGGCAATGAACTGGTAATTGATCCCTTTTACCTTTGCCTGCTGTGCAAAGCAGCGGAACACTTCATTGCAAAGTTCAATTACATCCAGCCTGGAGACCTTCAGGAGGTCCGCTCCGCTGTCTGCTTTTCTGAAAAGCATCAACTGATCTACCAGGTTCAACAGGCGGCGGGCATTCCGGTAAACTACATCCAGCTCCGGATCTTTTCCATTGCTGTGTTGTACCATTTCTTTCACCGGGTTAATGATCAGGGTAAGGGGAGTTCTGAATTCATGTGAAACGTTGGTGAAGAAAGACAGCTTCCTTTCATTCAGTTCTTTTTCCTTTTCCTTTTCCAGGTGCGCCAGTTTCACTTCATACTGCAAGCGCTGTTTTGCAGCCGTATAACGGATATACAGCCAGATGCAGCCTGCCGTGAAACTGAAATATAAGAGATAGGCCCACCAGGTACGATACCATGGTGGCAGTACAACAATCTTCAGGGCAGTTACTTCCTTTCCCCACCTGCCCTGTGCATCGGTAGCCTTGATCCGGAAGTAATAAGTACCTTCTTCCAGCCAGGAATAGTTGGCGGTATGCACACTATTACTGTAATTCCATTGTTTATCCCAGCCTTCCAGGAAATAGGCATACTTTATCTTATCGGAGGCATCATACTCCAGCGCTACAAAGTTGAAAGAAAGAGAAGACCGGTTATAAGGAATACGGATGCCCTGTACATTTTCCAGGACCTTTTCCGTAATAAAAGAACTGCCGGATGTAAGGGGCTTTCCATCTATCCGGATGTCCGTTAAAAGCACCTCTGGCGGAGAGGCCTGCCCCGTTACACTATCCGGGTAAAAGATATTGAACCCTCTTATGCCGCCAAAAAGGAATTCTCCCGAACGCAGGGCGGCGGCAGCATGAAAACTGAACTGGTTACTTTGCAATCCATCCTGTGTAGAAAAGGGTCTGAACTTAAACTCTTTTGTATCCATCCGCACAAGACCTGTAAAAGAGCTAAGCCATAAATACCCTTGTCCGTCTTCTAAGATCCGCAACACAATATTGCTCTGCATGCCATTGCTCTCATCGAACCGTTTGAACGTGCCTGTTTCCCGGTTAAATAAAAGCAATCCTCCTCCCTGCGTACCGATCCAGAAATTTCCCTTTTTATCTTCATGGATACAACGGGCAGTATGCCCCAGTTCATATACCTTATGCTGTTTCGAAACACGGTCTATCTTTATCAATGTGGTGTAGTTTCCACCCCATAGATTGCCGGCGCTGTCTTCTCCCAGGCATTGTATATTCACAATATTCCGGTCGAAAACTTCAAATGTATTGGTGGTTTTGGAAAAGCGGTATAAAGTGCCGTCGTTTGTAGTGCTTGCCCAGAGGGTCTTTTGTTTATCTTCGTACAGGAGCCAAACCCTTTTCTCCTGACAGGTGTAATGCTCAAATGATCCCGTTCTTTTATTAAACCGGGAGATCCCGCCCAGCCAGGTAGAGACCCAGATGTTGTTCTCCGCATCGTTGATAATACTGGTGATGAAATTACTGCCTATCGTGTTCTTATTGGCAGGATCATGTGTATATACGGTATGGGTATTTCGTTTTCGGTCCCAGTAACGCAATCCTCCCCCATCTGTTCCTATCCATATATTCCTGTCGGCGTCCTCGCAGAAAGAAAGGATGAAATTATTGTTGGGGTTGTTATTCTTCTCATCTTTATAAACAATTGTTTTGAAAGGATCCGGGCGTGGCTCCACTACATTGATCCCTCCTCTGAGCGTGCCGATCCATTTCCGCCCCTCTTTATCCTCATAAATGGAATACACGGCTGCACTATTGATCAGGGATTTACCATCCTGGGAGATGAAAGGTTTTGCTTTGGTTGTAGTACCGTCATAGAACAACACACCTTTTCCATCAGAAGCGATCCACAATATTCCTTTTCTGTCAATACAGAGAGAAGTGATCTTACAGGTCACATCTATATAGTTGGCGGATAAAGTATCCATCTTCCTGTTATACCGGAATAAACCGCTCTCCGTTCCTATCCAGAGATCACCGCTAACATCTGTTTTGATGCAGCTTCCCTGCCGCATAGACTGGTTCACGATAGTAACAACCGTATCTGTAAGCGCATAACGGCATAGTCCTATGTTCTGTACAAATAACCACAGGCTTCCATCTTTCGGATCTTCTTCCAGCGCTGTTACCTGGTAGCTGTTCAATTTATAACGCGCATCTACTAAAGGGATCTGACGGCCTACAGGATTGCCTGATCTAAAAAGCAACAGTCCTGCCATTTCTGTTCCCGCAAAAATGGCTCCTTTTTTAGTAGTAAGGATCGTTGTAACAGAAAAGGAAATGTTCTTCTTAACAGTACTGCCGCTTTGCGTATAATATGCCGGAGCAAATAAACGGCTGCCCGGATCATATATACTGATTCCGCTCCTGTTCACGATCCATATATTATGTGCGGCATCCTCCGTGAGAGAATAGATCTCATTTCCGTTCAACGAAGTAGCATCATTGATCCTGTTCCTGAAAACGGTGAAGGTACTGCCGTCATACTTATTCAGCCCATCGTAAGTGCCGAACCACATGAAACCTTTATGATCCTGAAAAAGACAGGTTACCACGTTATTGGACAAGCCATGCTCTATCCCTATATATTTTACAGGAGGATCTGCTGCAAACAATGCAGGAGTAAAGCAAAAGAGCATAAGCAGTATTATCCCTGCTTTTCTGATGCAGAACAACATAACGTGCGATTTAGATCTGAAATGGCCTTACTACTAAGATAACGTAATTTACATTCCAGCCCTGTTTTCCTCTTCGTTTTTACTGTTCTGCTTTCCTTTGTGTGTAGACCTTCCGAAGCTGTAATTCAAAGTAGCCACTACTCTCCTGTTACCAAACCAATGGGAAAGTTCATTATTCAGGATCTGTTTCTCCCGGAAGATATAGTATACCCGGTAAGTATCCAGGATATCGTAATAACTGATCTTTGCATTCAGTTTTCCTTTCAGCCAGCTTTTCTGCAGGCTCAGATCAATACTGCTCAGGGGTTTTATCCGGTAGATACCATTACCGCTGCGGGATTTGTAATAATAGGTCAGGTCGAAAGTGATGGCATGCGGCAGTGTGAACACCTGGCTTCCTGAAAGGGTATAATCAGTGATAGGGATGGTATAAATGATCTCGTGATAAGGTGTTTGTTCTTTCCTGTAAGCACCCCTGATACTATGCTGCATCTTCCACCAGGTTTTAAGGGAAAGCGGAAAACTAAGCTCTATACCGGCAAAGTCGCCATAAGGCAGGTTGCGGCCCAGGTATTCCAGTTCATTGGTGGCACTGTCATATTCCGGATACCGGGCCATAGGACTCAGTTCACGGCCTATTTGTATAGCCGCGTTAAAACTTTTATGCGAATATGTGAGGCTCAGCATATTGGTCTGGGAAGGCTGTAGCTGCGGATTACCCACCACGTAATTAAGCGGGCTGAGATAAAAACGGAAAGGATTCAATTGGACGAAATTAGGTCTCGTCATCCGGCGGCTGTAAGAAAGATGCAGTTGTTGAGTTGGATCAATAGTATAAGTAAAGAGGAAACCGGGTAGCCAGTTCAGGTAATCCCTTGTAATGATACCTGCCACGCTGTGTGTATGTTCCGCACGTACGCTGAGGGTATAGTTCCATTTACGCCAGCTCCTTTCATAAGAAACATAGGCCGCAGAAATATATTCATCATATTGAAAATTATTAGTGCGGCTGCTGTCCAACCCGAAATCATTATTAGCGAGCAGCGTATCATAACGCAGATCATTCTTAGTAGTGGTATAGGCGAATTTGGCGCCTGCCCCCACTTTCCCTTTCCATACCTTCAAAGAAAGATCAGCCTGTGCCATGCGGATCAGGATCTCATTTTTCAAAGCAGTTTTCCAGTAGTCCAATAACGTTTCTGCTTCCCTGTTCTGAATATCCTCATACTGCCGGTTGCTGACTTTAGCAACGGAGCCTAGCAGGTCCAGCTGATGTTCCCCGAACTGAGCGGTATAATTAAGGTTAGCGGCATAGTTCCGTTGTTTGGGAGCGGAAGTATTGATACTGTAGGTATGGAAGATGGTCCTTTTAGCAGAGGAATCCGTAGTAAAGAGTGTATTGAAGGCATCAACATCCCGGTTCAGATTGAAAACCCTCAGCCCCACATCTATCCGTTGCCCCTTCCTGAAGCTGTATTCCGCTCCTAACTGGTAACTGAAATTATTGTTGCCGCTAAGTGTTTGCGTATTAGTGGCCATGATGTTTGTATTCGCCTGGTGTTGTAAAGCGGCATAACGATGTACCGTGGTACCGGCTCTATAGCCGAGGCGGGCTGTATAGGCTACCTTTCCTGTTTTGTAGCTGAGCTGAAGCGTATTGTCCGATAAGGTATAATTGTTCCGCTGAAGACTGAGAAGCGCGTTGCCTTTCCAGCCTAAGGTCTGATCACGTTTCAGTTTAATGTCAATGATCCCTTTATATTCACCATCATACCGGGAAGAGGGATTGGAGATCACTTCAATGGAGGCGATCATTTCGGGGGTAAGGCTGGCCAGGTATTGCTGTAATTCTTCCGCATTCATCAGCACAGGTTTTCCATCAATAAAAACACCCGGTGTGATCCTGCCGGACATGGTGATCGTACCATCTCCATTTACTTCCAGGCCAGGTACTTTTTTAAGTATATCGAATGTATTGGCCGAGGCAGCAAAAAGTTTGTTCCCGGAAATATTTAAGACCAATTTATCTCCTGACCGCTGAAAGGCTGGCCTCTCTCCGGCAACCACCACTTCTTCCAGCAAACTGGCATCGGCGGCCATGGGGATCTCTCCTGCGTCTCCTGTTTCCGCCAGTTTCCATGTATGCTTATACCCCAGGGTGGATAAACGCAAGAGGTAAGTACCCGCCGGCATCCCGGAGAATTGAAAAAACCCGGCGGAATCAGATACCTGCCCCTGGATCAGTGCAGTGTCTTTTAGAGATAGCAGGCTTACGGTAACGAAGCCTATGCCCGAATGGTTTTTGTCGTCCACCGCTTTACCCCGGAGAACAGTTTGCGAAAAAGCAGGAATGTTTAAGATCAGCAGGCTAAAGAACAGGGATACCCGTACCATCATCTTTGTTTTCCGCAAACCTAAAAATGGAATGGATAGCCGGGGTGCAGGTTCCCTGAATCAGGCGTACGGATTTATAAAACCGTACTCATTGCAGCTGGTTTTCAATGCCTTTTATGCGGCACCGATACTTTCTTTATACAATGCCGGCGTCATATCCTTGATCTTCCGGAACGCAGCATAGAAAGTAGATTTAGAATTATACCCCACTTCATACCCGATCGCTTCAAAAGTAAGCCGCTCATTGGTGGTGATCAGCTTACAGGCTTCCGCGATCCTGTATTCATTGATATAGGTAGAAAAGCTTTTCCCGAGATTATCATTTAGCAACTGGGACAACTGGTGCATGGAAATATTAATATGCTGCGCCAGGTCGTTCAGTTTCAGGTTGGGGTCTTTATAAAGCGCCTTATCGCGGATCACTTTTTCCAACTTATCGAGCCATATACTGGCATCCGTTTCTGCAATCTTCTTTCTTTCCGGTTTGCCATTGTTTTCAAACCCCGCCCCTGATAAACTAAAGAAAACGGTCAGGAACAACATAAAAGTGAAGCAGATACCACCACTGATGTAAATACCATGCACTACCCTGAAGAATGCCAGCAGGTAGGCCAGGAAAATAAGGCAGTTGCCCAGGAATAATATCAGCCAGAATTTCTCCGTATCACTAAGTACTGAAGGGTTCACAAATAAGGTCTTCAGCACCGGTTTCAGTAAAAATCCCGTAGCTACCAGGTAACAGGGCCATTGCAGGTAAATAACATACACAATGATATTATTCCATACATCAGGACGGGTTTGATAAGGGAACAGCATCCCCACCAGCACCAAAGCGCCCAGCTGAATACCCCAGCTCCATTTCCATGAATTGGGAATACCGGTACTTTTCAGCAATACAGCTTTGAAAAAATAATATAAAGAAGGCCCGATAAGGAAACAGGCAGACAATCCTATCTGCAGGCATATTTTAGGAAGGCCGGGATTGAAATACAGGAATACTGATTTTGCCACCCTGATACTGAATGCCAGCAGCAGTAAACCCAGGAAAAAGGAAGCTACGGACCTTCTCTTCTTACTTAAGAAAAGGTAAACGCTCAGGATAATGCCGTTAAATGCTCCTAAAGCACTGACAAGGAATAATAATTGCCGATCAAGGTCCATAGTATAAATGGGTTAAACAGAAAACCGGGCCTCCCGCCTATGCGGAAAGCCCGGTTCAAATATAAATGTATCCCTCTATTATACCAATCCTTGTATGGATTGAATAAGCGTTTTTTTGTTAAACGGTTTTTCCAGGAAAAGATCGGCTCCGTTTTCCAGTGCAATGTCTTTAGCGGCAATATCCACGCCCGAGATCATAATGATCCTGGTAGCCGGATACTCCGACCTGATGAATTCGATCAGATCAATACCATACCCATCCGGCAACCTGTTATCCAGTAATACAACAGAGGGTACTTCCTGTTGAAAATATTCCACAGCATCGGAAATTGATTGCACATGTTCTATCTCCATTCCTTCCCCATCAAGCAATAAATTGATCAGTAAACACATCTCTCCTTCGTCGTCCACGATCAGTATTTTCTGTTTGCCAATAGTCTCTGTAGCGGCATTTGTCATAAAGCTGGTTTTAAAGGTTCTGGTTAATAACTTAAAAACCATACCAACAATTAAAAGAAAAATTTTGTGCAACCAAATCGTTGCCTATATTTGCAACCTAATGGTTGCCTAACCAATTAATGAACTATCATGAGAAGAGATGTATTCCAAGCAATAGCCGATCCTACCAGGCGGGAGATCATTGGCTTAATCGCCAACCAGGCCATGACGCATACTGCCGTGGCAGACAGTTTTGATGTGAGCCGGCAGGCCATTTCAAAACATATTAAGATCCTCACGGAATGCGGCCTCATTGTGATCAAACAACAAGGCAGGGAGCGGTACTGCGAAGCCAGGCTGGACAGATTGAAAGAAATAGCTTCCTGGCTGGAACAATACAACAGGTATTGGGAAGTGAAACTGGATTCACTGGAAAGATATTTAGACAAACTTCAAAAAGATAAAAAACATGGCAGAAAAAAATAAGTCATTCCGCCAGGAAGGCAATGCACTGATCCACACAAGACTGCTGAATGCTCCCCGTGAGCTGGTATGGGAAGTATGGACGGAACCGGAACACATCAAAGAATGGTGGGGGCCCAACGGGTTTACCTTAACCCACCGCAATATGGAAGTAAAAGAAGGCAAGGCATGGGATTTTATCATGCATGGCATGGGTAGGGATTGGGATAACAAGATCGAATACCTGGAAGTAGTAAAGCCCTCCCTCCTGCGGTACCGCCACGGAGATGGCGGAGGCGGACTGAGCTTTACGGTATCTGTTACGTTTGAAGAGGCAGATGGTAAAACGCTGCTTACCATGCGTTCCGTATTCGAGTCAGAAGAAGTGATCGCCGTACTCAACAAACAGGTAAATGCCATAGAAGGTGGCAAACAAACGCTGGACAGAATGGGAGAATACGTTGAAAGACAATATGAAATCCGTAAGGATTCATAGTAAAAGGGAAGGCGCAACTAAACAGCTGCGCCATTCCTTTCTACATCTTTAACAGTATGGAGCCACCGGAAATCTTTTGCGTGCTGAGATCAAACACTTCCAGGAAATAAATACCCTTTCTCAAAGTAACATCCGGCACTACCGTAAACCGGTGCAAACCATTCGCAAACGTGGTATACAGCACTGTTCCATTGAGTGCATGCAATGTGAGTTTATATCTTTTAGCTGCCTCCAGCCCTTCTACGACAAATTGTGTGGTGAAGGGATTCGGATAAACAATGATCGCACTTTTATTTTCGAAGTCCTTGCCCGGAATGCCGGATAAGGATGTTTTGAGTATACGGATGTTATCTGTTGCTGTACTATCCCCAATGCGCAGCTTTACATAAATATCATTCTCTCTTTTGCCCAATGCAGCGGGATGAAGTTTTAATACAGAGTCGGCACTCTCCGGCCTGAACAGGTCTGTAAATGCAGCATCCCTTGCAAAAGTAAAAAGCCCCGGAGCATTTGCATGTGCAGAGATAATAACGGTATCGTTATTATTATTGATGATATTCCTGTTAGCCGATATCGTAACTACCGGCTTCAGCGAAGCGGGAAATAGCCTGTAAAGAGAATCCGCATAAGAAGCGAACCAGTTGGCATGATTATAAAAAATACCGGGTATCAATCCTCCATTCCATACAATAGGAATAAGATGCCTGGATGCACTGTCCAACGCCGTGTAATGAAAACCATTCTGCCACATATAATCGTTCTTCCTCACCAACAGCCCGCCGGCATCATTCACACCCCAGATCTCAGGATATACATAGGCTACATTCCTCGCTCCTATCTGCTGAAAGCCTAATCTCCTTCCCCCATCAGCTCCTCTTACATATACATTCGTTTCCGCCACAGAATAAGGCCATATACCCTGCCTGTCTACCGACACAAAAGCAACATGCCCGTTATTAAGATGGTATTGCCTTTTAGGAAACACCTGCTGATGTACACCACGCAGTATGGCTACCGTATCCGTTGTAATACCATTATACAGATAAAGCGTAGGTGACTGCTGCGCTTTCTCCATCATATACAATACCTGCTGCTGATCAATTTCCACATACAGGAACCGTTCTGCGGTTGTTTCCCCTGTTGCAAAAGCTGTAGTACTTCCGTTCTGATATTTATACAATGTGTCATTGATACTATACAGGTACCAGCCTTCCGGAGACACAGCAAAGGTCCCGGGATTTGTAGACACTCTTACTACTTCTTCCCCCGGCCGTTTATGATAGAAATAACCCCAGCTGGTAAACAAGGCGTAGTTGCCTCCTACTTCCACACTGGTAGCCTGCTTCTCTATCTCTGTAAGTGCATTGCCCCGCCATTCATACAATGCTACCATACCTGCAATAGTAGAAGCTGTGGTGATAAATGCACCACTATCTGTTAACCATCCGCGTTTGATCTGTTTTTCCGCAAATGCTGGTGGACTGTTCAGTGGGATATCAATGATATCAGGTGTGTTAAGCTGATGAATATGATAAGCACCGTCCCGCCAGAAAAGCAGGCGGTTACCTTTAAAGTCCAGCACTTCTGCCGGGCCGCCGGGAATATCATAATAAAATTGCAATTGCGCATGTGCGCTCAGTTCAGTTAACAACAGTAAGCTAAAGAAGAGGTAGAGTTTTTTCATAAAGAAGGGGTTGAGGGTTTTATTAAAATTACTTTCAATTCCCCAAAAAAAAGATACTTGAATAAGTAGTTACAATACCATTTTTCGCCACCGGCTCACCCATTTCCGGGAACGGCTAAATAGCTTTATCACCAGCAACCATATATGCTGATTTTTGACAAAAATCTCATGAAACGCTTAACCCTTCTATTATTATTGTTTTCCTGTTCCGGGAAAAAAGATAACCCGGCCCCACCACCACCGGACAAAGAGATGATCGTAAGCACCGTGGCTGGCAGTGGCACAAGGGGATTTGTAAATGGCAATGCTGCCACTGCACAGTTCAAAACTGTTTGGGGCGTTGCGGTAGACAAACTTGGCAATATCACAGTAGCAGACGGAGATAATAACTGCATACGGAGAATATCTGCATCCGGAGAAGTAACCACAATGTCCGGCAATGCCACACCAGGTTTTGTGAATGGGCCTTTAGCCGATGCCCGGTTTTACAATCCGCTGGGAGTGGCTATAACCACCAACAGTGCCGGTGAAACATTGGACATATATATAGCAGATGTTGTCAATTACAGTGTCCGGCATCTCACTGCAGGATTAGTTAGAACACTGGCAGGCACAGGTACTCCGGGCTTTACAGAAGGTTCCCCTGCTCTCCTCCGTCGCCCGATGGGCGTAGCTGTCAATGCCCAGGGTACTGTTTACGTAGCAGATATGGATAATCATGCCATACGGGCCATCGCCCCCAATGGCAATATGAGTACCTTAGCCGGAAACGGCACGCCGGGTGCTGAAGAAGGAACAGGTGCAGCAGCAAGGTTTAGCAGTCCCCATGGTGTTGCTGTAGACGCTCTGGGGAATGTATATGTGGCAGATTACAATAATCATCGCATCAGGAAAATAACGCCAGCAGGAGTAGTGAGTACCTTAGCCGGCAGTACCAGTGGCTACCAGGATGGTGTTGGTGCTGCAGCAAGATTCTCCTCTCCGCGTGGAGTAGCAACAGATGCACAAGGCAATGTATATGTAGCAGATGCAGGTAATCATCGCATCAGGAAAATAAGACCGGATGGCACTGTTACCACCATCGCCGGTAGCACACAGGGTTATGCAGATGGCCCTGCATTACAGGCAAAGTTAGATACACCCAGTTCAGTAGCAGTAGACCAGAACGGAAATATCTATATAGGAGATTCAGGGAACTACAGGGTAAGAAAAATATCCCTGAAATAGATGCATAAAGCAGTAATTTACAGGAAACGAATTCCCTTGTACGGCATGTACCGGTATTGCCTGTTTATCATAACCTTACTATACGCCCAAACGCTGCAAGCGCAGACAGACAGTCTGCGCTTCAGCCGGCTGGGAATGGAAGACGGTTTACCCGATGCAGCAATCACCGCCATTGTACAGGATGCAGAAGGTTTCTTATGGCTCAGCACCACCAATGGGCTCAGCCGCTATGATGGTACCACGTTCAGGAATTTCTTTCACGATAGCAGTAAAAATTCCCTCCCCGGCAATCACATTCAGAATATAATGAACTATGATGCAGATCACCTGGTAATAGCCACCACTTCAGGCCTCTCATTATTAAACACCCGCACCCTTCAGTTCAGGAACTTCCTGGTGAACAGCAAACCGTTTATGTTCAGCCGCGACAATAATTTCCGGGCTTTAGCCATCGACGAGAATAAAAATATCTGGGCAGGCACAAGAACAACTTTATATTGTTTGAATGCAGAACTGAAGGCCCTGAAAACATTTAGAGGATATAGTGAAAAAGACTATAACAGGTTGCGAATGAACTATGTTTCTGACATTGGCGTATTGCAGGGAAATGAAATTCTGGCATGCCTTCAACGGGAAGACGAAACAGGTGAACTCTACCTATACGATCCACAAAAAGATTCGCTGCAAAAAATACAGCAACTCCCCCACCATCCACTACGTGCACTCAATAATGCTATCAGTACCTACTGGAACATCGATGAAAAAGGAGGCGTGCGTATTGTACAGTTCCTGACAGACAGTTTAATATATTTTAATCCCCTTAACCAAACCCGCCAGGCAACCAGGCTAATATTCAGCAATTCATCCAGAAGGATAGAAAGTACAATGACCAGGATCATAAACGTGGGAGATCAGCTCCGGGCTATTATTTTTCAATCAGGAGGATTTGTACTGCTTCCTCCATCGTTTACGGGCCAGCCACTGCATGCCTATCTTCCGGAAATAAGCATCACCGCCGTTAAAAAGGACAAAGATGGCAACCTTTGGGTAGGCAGCACAAACGGTTTGTATAAGGCCGTTGGTACTGCTAAAGGCATAAGGTCTGTTGCCATTAATTGTGATATTGATACCACTGACTGGGCGCTGGAAAAGATCTCATTCGTTAATGACACCGTATGGTTAAGTTCTACCCCTTCAGGTTTTTTTCTCTTTTCTAAGGATCTCAACATGCTGGATCATGTGATACTTAAAGGGCGGGCTTACGAAAATATAACCTGGTATGCTTTGCAGTCAAATGCCAGGGACACCTTATGGCTTAGTACCCAATCAGGCATGCGCTGGTATCACCAGGCCACACGCACATTTGGTATGCTGAAGGAAAAAGGCAAGCCCGATGCGATGGACCGGCATCCCATACTCAATGCCTTCAAGGACAGCAAAGGACTGATATGGATGGGCATCGGCTTTGGAAATGGCGTAGCAAATTATGATCCGGCCAATCGGACCTTTAGCCATTATCCCTCTAAAGAAAGCGGCAATCCACTCCCTATCCGTCATGCATATGTGATTGCAGAGGATAACGAAAGCAATCTATGGATGGGAAATGTGGATGGTGTTGGGCTGGCTTACTGGAAAAGGAATACAAACACTTTTGAATTGATCCCCCAGGATTACTATTCAACATTTGACAATGCCGCCATCTTCGCATTGCTCTGCAACCGCAGGCCTACACTCTGGGCAGCTACCGGGAACGGGCTTTTCAGATTCCATATCCCCACCCGCCGTTTTTCAAAATACACAGCAGCAGACGGCCTTCCTTCCAGTTCATTGACCACTATAACAGAAGACAACAAAGGCCGTTTATGGATAGGCACCAGCAATGGGATCAGTTGCTTTTTGCCGGAAGAGAATAAGTTCATGAATTTCATGTACCCCATTGCCCTGCCTGAACCCAAAGTAGCAAACATGGCATACGATAGCAGCTCCGGCAAGATCTTTTTTATCACACAACATTACCTGAGCTGCTTTAACCCGGATACACTGCTGGCCTCCCGGCCTGTACTTTCTTTAAAGATCACAGATGTACGCATCGGCAATACCCCCTGGCCCGTTCAGGCCAGCTACCGCATTCCATATACGCAGAACGATATCAATCTTGGTTTTACCGCTATCAATTTTTCAGATGGCCGCCTGAACAGGTATTTCTACCGCATAGATGATAAAAAATGGATCCCGGTAGGCAACCAGCGCCAGGTCAGTTTCCTGAACCTCCCTCCCGGTGAATATGCCATTGCTATAAAAGCCGTCAACAACTCCGGCATCTGGAGCAATGAAACCAGTATTCATTTTACCATCCTGCACCCCTGGTGGAAAAAATGGTGGGTATTAACAGTTGCCATTTTATTAGCTGCAGCCATTATTACCTGGCTGGTAAAACGGCAGATCAGGGGGATCAGGAATGTAGCCGGCCTGAAACAAAAGATGGCTGAGACAGAAATGCAGGCCCTTCGCGCACAGATGAACCCACACTTCATCTTCAACTGCATCAACAGCATCGACGGCCTTATACAAAGCAATGATAAATACCATGCCACCGTATATCTTAATAAATTCGCCAAACTGCTGCGCAATATACTGGACAGTTCCCGGCAAAACACGGTAACACTGGCAAAAGACCTGGAAACATTACAACTCTATATAGACCTGGAACAACTCAGGAATGAAAACAAATTCACTGTACAGATAGAAGCAGATGAATCTCTGTTACAAGATGATTATAAAGTGCCTCCACTGATCGTACAACCTTATGTGGAAAATGCAATCATACATGGATTGAAGAACAGGCCAGATAATGAAGGCAGGTTATTCATCAGGATCTCTCACCGGCAGGAGCATATTGAATACCTGATAGAAGATAACGGTGTAGGCAGAGATGCATTTAAAAGCAGTAGCCGCAAGCAGGATAACTCTTATGGCATGCAAATGAGCCGGGACAGGATCCGGTTTTTCAATAATGAAGAAAATGCTTCCGTATCGGTGACCGATCTGAAGAAAGGCGGAAAGGCAGCAGGTACTATTGTAAAAGTATTATTAAAGATCCAATGATGCTCACAGCAATTATCATAGACGATGAACAAAAAGGGCGCCTCGCGCTCCGGGAAAAACTGCATGACTACTGCCCTGATGTAAAACTGATCGGCGAAGCGGCAGATGGCCTGGAAGGCCTGCAACTCATCAGGGAAAAGAAACCGGCCATTGTTTTCCTGGATATTGAAATGCCCCGGATGGATGGATTTGATATGCTGCATGAACTACCGGAAAAAAATTTCCACCTGATCTTCACTACGGCATACGATCAATATGCCATAAAAGCGATCAGGTATGCCGCATTTGATTATTTGCTAAAGCCGGTGGATATTGAAGAACTCAGAAGCGCCATTAAAAGAGCTGGCATGCAATCACAGCCGCATACGAACGAAAAACTGGAAGTACTGCAGCAAAACCTGCAAACCAGGCAACAGCTGAATAAAATTGCAATCCCCACACTGGAAGGCCTGCTCTTTTTTAACACTACAGACATTGTGCACCTGGAAGCCCAAAGCAACTATACCAATATCTATTTCACCAATGCGCCCAAGCTGATCGCATCCCGCACACTGAAGGAATTTGAAGAGCTATTACCTTCAGATATTTTCTTCCGCACACATCATTCTTTCATCATCAACCTGCACCACATCAAACGTTACATTAAAGGAGATGGCGGGCAGATAGAAATGCAGAACGGGCATTTTGCCTTACTCTCCCGCCGAAAGAAAGACAGGTTCATGGAGATCTGGGGTGGGGGTGCGATATAAAACTTCGCTGCCGTTATAACATCAAATCCGGCAATAATGTAGCATAACCTTTCCTAAGTTAGCTGAAAATCAAGCAACTAAAAAAAGATTTATACATTTCGATATATCTATTTATATTTGCAGGGTAAATGAGGAAGTATGGACAGTAAAAAGTTTGAAAAGATTTCTAAAGCCTTGAGTGACTCAAGCAGGATTGCTATTCTCGAGAAGTTCAAAAAGAAAAAAGACGACTGTTTATACTGCACCGAAGTACACGATTTTCTTGACCTGGCCCAACCATCCATTTCTCACCACCTGAAGCAACTGGTTGACGCGGACCTTCTCATTCCCGAAAAAGAAGGGCGAAACCTGAAGTACTTATTAAACCAGGCCGTCCTGGATGATTACATTAAATTCCTTAGCGCACTGAAATGCTAATATAGACCTCTAAGAAAAACCCGATTTAATCACTTACGATGCAAAACATCGAAACATTTGAATGTTTGAATTTATGAAGAAGTCGATCTATATTATGGCGCTTGGCGCATTTGGTATTATTACCACAGAATTTGGAGTGATTGGAATTATGCCAACCATCGCCAAAGAGTTCAATGTCTCTATTGATACAGCAGGCTGGCTGCTGAGTGGCTTTGCCTTAACGATTGCATTAACGGGGCCCTTTTCCGTGATGCTTACATCAAAGATCAACCGTAAGCTCATGATGTGCCTGGTACTGGGCATCTTCGTGTTATCCAATATCATGTCTGCCCTCGCACCTAATTTCGCGGTGTTGATGATTGCACGGATCCTGCCTGCATTCCTGCATCCTGTTTTCTGGGCTGTAGCTACCGTGGCCGCCTCTAAACAGGTAGAGCCGAAAGATGCACCCAAAGCAGTGTCTGTTGTGTTAGGTGGATTGAGTGTTGCGGCTGTATTAGGTGTTCCCATTACTACTTATGTGGCAGAACTTTATAACTGGCAGGCATCCTTTTACCTTTCAGGACTTATTAACCTGATCGCTTTTGCAGGGCTGGTGGCTTACATACCATCCATGCCGGTAAAGGAAAATGTAACACCTGAAAACCAGTTAAAGATATTAGGCAAACCACAGCTCTGGGTAAACCTCGTGGCTACATTGATCATGATCGCCGGGATGTTTGCCACCTTTGGTTACCTCGCGGAATATTTAGGAAAGATCTCTCACATGAGCGGAGGCCACATCAGCCTGATGCTGTTGCTGTTCGGTACCACCGGTATTGTAGGTAACTGGCTTACAGGGATTGCCTTAAGCAAGAATGTGATCCTCACCACCAGGGTGTTCCTGCTTTCTTTGGTAGCTGTGCATCTCATGGCCTATACCTTTGGCGGATTATTTGTACCCATGGCTATCATCATCTCTATCTGGGGATTCATCCATACCGGTGGTTTCTTAATCGGGCAAACACGCTCTACATCTGAAGCCCCCGAAGCTCCGGAACTGGCAGCCAGCCTGATGGTTTCTTTCGGGAACGCTGGTGTAACCTTAGGCTCTTTGTTAGGCGGATTTATGATCATCCATTACGGTATTCAACAGGTGATCTGGATCAGTATCGTGCTGTTTGCAGTAGCCTTCGGATTAACCTTTGTGAATGTTAAAAAAGCTATAGTAACAGCAGAAGCGGAAGAAGAAGCAATAGAAGAATTAGTGTTTGAAGAAGAACCTGTCCTTGAGCTTTCAAGGGACTAGTGGAACAGTGTATGTTCCGTGAAGACCCGCAAAGGTTTTCACGGAACTTTTTATTTTGAGTAATATCCTATCACCTTATAGGTTCCCTGCACCTTACCAAACACAAAAACTGTTTTAGCTGCATTCACTTCAAACAATTTGGAATCTTTATCGGTTAATTTCCGCAGCTCGGCGTAATCTGCATTCTGCCCTTCTTTTATATACTCCTCTCCCAATTTGGGTACTAAGTTCCTCACATCTGCAGTGAAAACGTCCTTATACTTTGAATGAAAATCCGCATCACTCAGCTCTCCTTTTGATGTTTGCAACGGAAAATGTATGGTGCCCTTCAATTGGTCTTCACTATTCTGCTCCACAGCTGTTTTGAAACTCCCGAAAGCAGTTTCAAACAATTGATCATCTGTGCTGACGGAGGTTCTGGGACCACCACCAGGCATCTGGGATATCGTATCTTCTGCGGGAGGAACAGCTGATGAATCTGCAGTCTGTTTCGGGCCAATGTTGTTACAAGCCAGAACGGCTATACATAAACAACCAAGTAAAAAACGTGGGTAGATCATAACACATGGTTTTGATCTATCAGGGAACAATTAATATGCCTTTTATATCAAAATACTGCTGTTCAATATATCGCAGCCCCTTATACTTTCTTCATCTTCAGTTTCAACACACCTGCCGCTTTCGTATAACCACCTTCTGCCCCATCCACAAAATGAATATGATCATCTTTCAGATCACGTACGTAACAGGACATCACGGATTCATTACTAACATAGAGCGCGTACCTGATCTCTCCCACTTCCTCCAGTGCATTCAACGCTTCCTGCAAAAGCAAGCGCTGCTGCGCCGTACCGGTTATCACGGTATTGATCTTACCGTCCACCACCAATGTATCAGACATCTCTACCAAACGGCTCAGGTAATTCTTCCCGTTTTGTGTTCTGAAATAAATGAACCCCAGCAACGCAGTGAACCAATCCTGGATCAGTTTAAACATCTTTACATTGCCCGACTTCATCCGCATTTCCTGCATGATGGCTGTATAAGTGGATTTCAGCTTAAGCTTTGCAACTGATATGGGTTGCCTTTTCTGTGGCATGCCATAGATCTCATCAATAGCAGAGATCACCTTTTTATAAGCTGTTGATTGCCTGGCTCCCTCTGCCGCAATAGCCAGCAAGGTCACTACTTCAAAATTGTTTTCCGGCGGTTTAACCTTATCCCACCTGCACATCATACCTGTAAGGTCCAGCTCATGATCAGGTGCTTCCAGTTCGCCCAACTGGTAATCTTCTCCCTTTATTACTTTCTCCGCATAGTTCAGGCCATCCCCTAATATAATGGGGATCGCAAAGTTCCCCGAACTGCTGAACTTTGTTATTTTCAGTTCATGCCCCAAAGCATAGATAGCTTTAACCGGCACGGTGCCTGCACGCAATTCAAGATCATAATCCCTGCGCATGTTCTTCCGGTATAACTGCAATGCCCGCATGGCAGTATCTACAACAGAAGGCGGTACAATGAAAGTAGCCCCATCCCCTCCAAAGAAGAAAGGAACACTGATATTTACTTTATAACTGATATTGAGTACCGCCACGATGCTTCCTGTGGCAATCAGGTTAACGGTTTCATGCAGTCCATTCCGGATCGCTGAAGTAGAGCTTTTAATGTCTGTGATAATAACATGCCAGTTCCCGGGAACATTATAGAATAAATGGTCCTCTGTTAAAAGATCGCTGAGTGCAATGCGGTTTACCGGCAACCTGGAGTAAAACTGTTCGTTGTTATCAGACATGTTATCCGAAATTTAAGATAAATTACGGATAACATGGCGCTTTAAGCTTTATAAGGGCTACCGCTTCCACCATTCAGCAGGTCCTTTAAACTTCCCAGGAATTGGTCCCAGCCTGCCGAACAGAAACTATAACATTCAAACTCCTGCGTTAATCCTTCGTGCAGCATATCCAGTTTGGAAGGGCCTATCTCCCAGTAAACCTTTGTACCTATCCATTCTGATTTGTCATGGATCGGCGCGTCTACATCAATGAAAAAGTTCACACAGGTCCAGGTGACCTTTTTGTTGGGCACCAGCTCTGTGACACGCATATGGATCAGGTTCTTTCCCTGGAACTTTACCGTAAACTCATCATTCACTTTTGCGGCTGCACCACTATAATCTTCTGACCACCAGGCAGCAATGCCTGTGGTAAGGGCTGAATAAATAACTTCCGGCGTAGCCTGAACAGCCAGGCTGCTCTTGTAATCTGTTGTTGTCATAAGATGGTCCTTTTTATACAAAAATAAAGGCTGCAAAACCAGGGCAAGGGGGGTTAAAAAGACAATACACCGGGGCAATTTGGCCAAAACTATCCCCTAACTTTGTTTCAAACGGATTTTCTATGCGAACGCTCACTATTCTAGTACCTGAAGGACAGGATAATCTAACCAGTGTGGTAGGTGCCTATAAGTTCTTCACCAAAGCGAATGCTTATTTCAAAAAGGAAGTATTTCATATACAACTGGCAGGTGTTACCAAAGAAGTAGACCTTTATGATGGTTTATTCGCCATCCGCCCGCAAACCCATATCCGGGACATTGAGAAAACAGATCTGATCATCATCCCTGCCCTGGCTCATAACAATATTCCCAATGTACTGGCCAGGAATGCGGAAGCGATCAGCTGGATAAAGCAACAACGTAAACAGGGGGCAGAAATAGCCAGCATATGCACAGGCGCTTTCCTGCTTGCATCCACCGGGCTGTTGAAAGGCAGGGTCTGCTCCACCCATTGGAATGCTGCCGGCAAATTCGCTGAACTCTTCCCGGATGTAGACCTGCAAACAGATAAAATAATCACGGATGAACAAGGCATTTATACCAACGGGGGTGCTTTCTCTTTCATGAACCTGCTCTTATACCTGATCGAAAAGTACTACGACAGGGCAACCGCTGTATTCTGCGCCAAAGTGTTCCAGGTAGATATAGACCGCAGCAGCCAATCCCCTTTCACCATTTTCAACGGACAAAAAGATCATGCGGATGAAGAGATCCGCAAAGCGCAGAACTACCTGGAAAGTAATCTCTCCGATAAGATCTCCATGGACGAACTGGCCAGCAGCCTTGCTATCAGCAGGCGTAACTTCGATCGCCGTTTCATCAAAGCAACAGGCAATACGCCCATTGAATATCAGCAACGGGTGAAAATAGAACTCGCCAAAAAATCATTGGAATCCGGCCGTAAAACCATCAATGAAGTGATGTATGAAGTGGGCTATGCGGATACCAAAGCATTCCGCGATCTCTTTAAAAAGATCACCGGCCTGGCTCCCATAGATTACAGGAATAAGTACAACAAAGATGCGGCGGTGAATGAAAATTACTGATGGCGGTCTGCGATCAGCATAGAAATAAAACAGCCTACTCCGGCAATGGTACGTACAAGGTTAAAGTTATCCCATTTGTGCAGCAGGTCCTGCCAATTCGCAGGAGGTGCATCCGGCGCCCAGGTTCTCATGAGCTGATTGATGGGTACATTCCCGAACCTTGTTACCAGTAAGGAAGTTAATGCAAGCCCTGCCGCTAAGAGTGCAAATTTATTCCGGAACAGATATGCATACACCAAAGGTGCAATAATGGAAAAACCCATAAGTGTCTGCACCGTAATGCCATTATGGTTCATGAGCTGCACCCGGAAAATGAGATGGATATTTACAGGTACTTCATAAAAAGCAGGGACCAGGTTCACATAACCATAAAAGAAAGAACCGGCCAGCAACCCGGTAGCGATCAATGCAATAAACCTCGTAAGCGTTTTCATGAGAACAATTTTAGCTGATCCGGGTTTTCTGACACCTGCGTGGTTAGTTCCTCCAATTCACTTTCTTCATCCGGGTAGGATACGAAATGGATATTCAGGTTGATGATATTTTCATAGAGGATACATAAACTATGCCCCTCGATATTTTTCTGTTCACCAGGTTCGTTGATCATTCGCTGACTGCCGTCCTCCCCTGTTTCCTGTTTCTTAAAATCCCTTTTGATCACATTCTTCAGGTAGATCTGGTTCAGCACTTCTCCTTCACAATCAAAATCAACCAGGAAACCGGAATAGATCATCGTGCCTTCCTGCACCCTCACCAACGCATCTACAAAGATGATATCAAAATCCTCCCCTTCCGGTTTGTAGCCGTTAAAGTAGTAATACCACCTGTTGTATAACCTGAATAGTTCGTACCTGGAATGAAGGGAATACCTGATCACCAGCCATCTTAATCCCCGGCCTAATACAATGCAGCTAAGCAGCAATACCAGGTTATAAAAGGCAAACCCTGTCAGCAAAGATTTAAATGCCGTATTGGAGATCTTTGTATCAAAGGATTTAAGATCGCCGCCGGAAATTAAAGCGAGTATATCAAAACGGATCTCTTTTGAAATGAATAGAACGGCGGCGGCATGCACCAGTAAAGAAAAAACGGCGGAAGCCATTAAACCTTCCAGTAAAGTAAATTTAGGACCGGATTTAGGAAATCGACCGAATGAATAGGAAAGATATAAGGATAGTGGCGGAATAAGGAGAATGAAGATAAGTACCGCGCTGAGGGCAACGTTCATGGATATGGCATTTCAGCAAACTCCTAAGAGTTCAGTCTGACATTAATTTTTTTCTCGGCATCAATGGTCACAGAGAGATTCCTGCCGGACACCCCGGATTTCATCTCACTGGCTACGATCGCCTTTGCAATAGCAGCCGAAACCTGGCTGTTACTCAGTACGATCCTTGCCTTTTTGGAAATTTTTGCATTTGACATATCGTAAAGTTAATGAATTTATCGGAAAATCAGGTAAGGTCCCTGGTATACACATTCCCCATCAGGTCATACGCTTCTACCCTGCGGGCCTTCTTTTTCACCGGGTATTCCCAAACCTCTTTCTTTTTATTGAAAACCGCCGGCTCCCCATCTACCAGCACTTCTTTAACGCTATGGTCATTTTTCATCTTCACGGTCACTGCTTTATCGGAAACGTTTACCTCGCTGATCTCCACTCCATGAAAAGCATCGCTAAAGGCAACATTATAGGCAGATTGACCGTTTTGGGCACGTTTCTGGTACTGTGCTTTCCTTACAGGGTCTGCGATTGCCTCTTTGGCAAATGCATTCGCTTTAGCAAAACGCTCCTGGTTAGCCACCTGGGTAGGCGTTTTGGGCGGATAGGGCTTCGGGAGCTTGCACATCACCGTTTTCCCGTTCCTCTGCCGGAAAACCACTTCTCTGCCAAAGGTGCCCTGGGCGCCTTTCATGATCGAATTGTTATCTATTATTGCCATACTGCAAAGGTAGTGAATATATCTGACATAGGCTTCACATAGGGTCAAAATAGGGGGATCCTATACTTTACCTATATTTACAGTATGCTGAAGTTAGAAAGATCACGATACCTGGGTACCAATGTGCATAGTTTCAGCACAGGAGGCCTCACTATCAGTGAAACCCTCTACCATCAAAAGGTATTCGAAGGCTGGCATTACCATGAGAACCACCACATTACGCTGATACTCAGGGGTGGTAACCGGGAACAAAGGAAACAACAGGAGATCATGGCCGCTCCGGGGGCTGTTTTACGTTATAACGAAGGGGAATTGCACCGGAACATGCATACCCAACACCCTTCCCGGAATATCAATCTTGAGATCGAAGGGGCTTTTTTGCGTCAGCATCAATTAAAATTCACTGATCTGCAACACTCCCCGGCCCTCAAACTCTCCCTTCTGAAGATCTACAGGGAAAGCAAACTGGCGGATACCTGCAGCCAGGCTTCCATCGAGTCCTCCCTCCTGCACCTGTTCAGCAATAAAACATCCAAAAATACCCCGCCCTGGATAGCACAGTTAAAAGCCCTGCTTCACGACCGCTGGAATGAATCACTCTCTTTACAGGAACTCGCTGCCCAGCTCAATGTTCATCCGGTAACTATCTCCAAATACTTTCCCCGTTATTTTTCCTGTACCCTGGGAGAATACCTGCGCAAACTGAGGGTAGAAAAAGCAGTAGACCTGATGCAGCAGGAAGGAATGTCTCTCACGGAACTGGCTTACCATTGCGGTTTCTTTGACCAAAGCCATTTTATCAGGGCATTTAAAATGTACACCGGCTTCCGGCCAAAAGAATGGGCTAATTACATACAATTTTAAATATCCTCCCTAACAGACCTTTGCTGTTATGAAAGGCATAATACTGATCATCATATTGAGCACCGGTTTTGCTCAGGCCCAGCAAACGGTTATAGAGAAAACTGCGCAGCTGATCAAAGCGCACTATGTATCTGAAGAAAAGGGGGCTAAGATCGCCGAACACCTGTTGCAGCAATACAAGGCCGGCACTTTCAACACCAAACCCCTCGATTCTGTAGTCACTGCCGTACTACAGCGTTTCAGCCACGACGGGCATCTCTATTTACGCTACGACCCCCAGCCCCTCAAAGAGGAAGAAAGTGATGAAAATCTTTTCTACTATGGCCCCAAAGCCATAGAAAATAATTACGGTTTCCGGGAAGTGAAGGTACTGGATGGCAACATTGGTTACATAAAACTTTCCGAGATCAATATCTCCGATAAAAGCCTGCCACTGCTCTATGCTGCTATGCGGTTTGTAACCAATACAAAAGCCCTTATCATAGACCTTCAATACAATGGTGGCGGTGGCAGCAATATTGGTGCTGTGCTGGAAAGTTACTTCCTCCCAAAGAACACCCAATTACTGGAATTCAAAAGCAGAACGGGTGGTGTAGAAGTAGAAAGAACAGTCACCTGGCTTACAGAGGAGAGATACAACAAACCCCTCTACATCCTGGTGAATGGCAGAACAGCATCTGCTGCAGAAGCCTTTGCCTATGTATTACAAGCTCGTAAAAGAGCGAAGATCGTAGGCCAGACCTCTGCAGGCGGTGCTAATATGAATCAATTCTACCGTGTGAATAATGAATACTATGTGTCTGTTTCCATTGCAGCACCTGCATTACCCGGAACGGATAGTTCCTGGGAGCAGAAGGGTGTTCAGCCGGACCAGGTAACCCAACCGGGAGAAGAGATCAAAGTGGTCAGGGAACTCATATCCGCAGATAGAACGGTAACTGCAACAGGCAGGGAACTTACTTCCCCCGGTAAAACGGCAACCGGAACATCTACTTCCCCCGGTAAATCAATACCCACAGCAACCGGAACAATTACTTCCTCCGGTAACACAACAACACAACCCCATTCGCAATAGGTGCGGTTTTCACCAGCTCCATCCCTTTCATATGCATCTCATCCCGGAAGAAACGTTTCCCCGTTCCCATGATCACGGGATGCACCAGTAAACGGATCTCATCCACCAGATCAGCCTTCATCAGGGATTCCGCGAGAATGGAACTCCCTTCCACCTGGATCTCCCCTTCCAGCTTTTTAATTTCTTCCAAACTAATGATCTCCGAATTTTCCCAGGTTGCCTCTTTGAGAGAAGAAGAAACCACATACTTCGGCATGCTGTTCAGCTTAGCCGCAATATCCATTTCATTGTTCTTCAGGTTGGGCCAGTAAGAAGATAACATCTCGTAAGTGGTACGCCCCAGCAACAACGCATCACTGCCATGAATACTTTCCCGGATATATTGCTGACGCTCCAGGCTGTCAAAAGGCGCAAACCACTCATTCATTGAATTTGCATCAAAAACGCCATCCAGCGTTACCCATGTTGAAACTACTATTTTGCTCATTGTGATAATTTTCTACAAAGTAACAGCAGCCCACAGAGGCGGAATTGAACAAACCCGACAATCTAGCGGTAAGGAGCAGAACGTTTTAAATATTCACTGGGAGAAGTAAGGGTAAACTTCTGAAAATCACGGATAAGATGGCTTTGGTCTGCATAACCAAACTGGTAGGCCACATCCGTGAGCCGGGAGAATTGCTGGTAGTTGATCTGCTGGAATGCTGCATTGAACTGGCAGATCTTACTGAACAACTTGGGTGATATACCCACATGGAATTCAAATAACCGTTGGAAGGTCCGCTCGGTTATATGTAATTCGTTCCGGATGTCCTTGAGCGGAACCAGGCCATCACTTTTCCGGATGGCATCTGTAGCATAAAGGATGCCTTCATGTACACCACGGATAGGCTCGGCCAGCTTTTGTATATAACTATTCAGGAATTGTACCCGCGCAGGTAAAGCAGCAGCATTGGCCAGTTGTTCCTGTAAACACATGCCCCGGGCAGGCTGGGTAAGGGAGAGATCAATATGGATATCCGTCAGTTCTTTGGCATCAAAGCCGAACAATGTTTTTAATGCATGCGGGTAAATAAAATAGGCAATCATCATGAAACGCCCCCTGAGAATAAGTTCGGCAGGTTTAACACATTGGCCGTACAGATGAAGGTAATCCCCATTCAGGGCAACAATACTGGGATACCCGTTAGCTATCAGGGGTAGCGCCACATCACAGTACGGATCGGAATTTTCGATCACCAGGATGTTGCTGATATAATGAGCAACGGAAGGATCCGGTTGTAAGGCCTGTGTGTTCATGCTCAACAAATATAATCATTCCTCCTTCCAATCTTCACTCCAACCGCCCAGTTGGGGATGATACATTTCATCTCCCGAATGCTGTGTGAACACTATATTCAACCGCTGCAACCCCAACACCTCTTCACAACAGGCCATCAGTGCTTCTGCCAAAGCAGCCCTTGTTTCCACCGGCCGGCCGCGCCTGATATCACACATCAGCAATGCTGCGGGAACAGGCGTTCCTGCATTGCAACGCCAGACTGCCCCTTCCCCCAGCTCCCTGATGGTGATGGTGATCCTGTTCACATCCGCCTTCATGATGTCCGCATAAAGAGCCCCCATTCTTTTAGCCAGCAATTGTTTGGTGGCAACAGGATAATGATCATTCACATCCAATTGTAGATACGGCATTCCTTTTTTTATAAAGGTACCGCTTTGTAGGTAACGATATCTATGCCTACCCCGTTGGGGTCCTGTATGGCAAAGTGACGGTCGCCCCAGGGTTCATCCCTGATCGCTATTTTAATGTCCACCTTTTTGGCCTTCATTTTTTCGTACACCTCGTTCACGTTATCCACCTCTATGGTCAGGTAAACACCTTTACCGGCAAAGGGGGCCCGGAACAGGGGTTGCTGGGAAGCATGCTCCGGCAGCAGGAAACTGATCTCTGCCTGCTTATTGGGCGTATGGAGTAATAAGTAGAAGTCGTTTTCAAAGGTTACACCGAAGCCCAGCACTTCCGTATAGAACTTTTTACTTTCCGTGATCTTAGACGTTACGATCCCTGCATTGAGTTTCATTTGTGCATAAAGATTAGTGATGAATAAAGAGAAAGCAAGCATTAAAAGTAAACGTTTCATGTGTTCCGATTTATACAGCAAAGTTATCCCGGGGTTAAACAGGAACATTGTAAAAAACGGACAACTTACTTCAGAAGGGCCTTGCCGGGTGTAAGGCCATAGAGATGTTTGAACTCTTTGATAAAATGGGCCTGGTCGTAATACCCTGCGTTCAGGTAATCTTCCGGCGCCTGCAGCGTTTTCTGGAATCGTACCACCCTGGAAAACTCCTTGGGTGTATCCCCTATATAGAACTCAAATAAACGCCTCAACTGCCGGACACTGATGCCCTGTGGCAACTCTTTCTCCACGCTCATCGTCCCCCCGTTCTGCAGTATGCGCTCAATGGATTCATACAAACGGCTATCTGCATCAATACGGATATTTGAAACGTGACGCAGAAAATGCTCATCCAGTAAGGCTTTCAGGTTTTCCGGAGATAGATCGGCAGAAAAGGAATCCGCCAGGAATTTTGCCACTGCCGGCAACACATTCTCCAAACACTCTGCCCGGTTGCTTAGCCCGGCCGCGCTGATCTTATACAACTGTGGGAACATACTGGGAAAGAACCGTACCCCAACATAGTTGAAAGTCTTTGCCAACTCAAACTCTACAAAGGAATTTGTAAAGCCCATCACATAACTTTTATCCGGCTCTTCCAGCTCAAAATAAACATCCATACAGCCGTCTGCGATAACCCGGTAATGGAAAGGAGATGTTAATGGATACCTGGTTTTAAGCTGCCAATAACAGTAGATATAGTCCTGTAACCTTACATCAGGAAGGATCTCCTGGTATCCTACCCCTTCAGCCGGATGTTCAGGACCGGGCTGTACAGGCAGATAGAGCGATCGTATGTTAGGCGTCCTTTTCAATATTTCAAGGTACTTATTTATAATAATCTGATAAAATTTCACTAACTTATCCTCCCTATAAACCGCCACAGGCAAGGATAAGTGGTCAGGTAATGGTGTTGATGGCTCTCGATCACATTCAGAAATATGCTGAAATCCCCGCTGGTGGCCCAACTCTATGAACTCTATGACACCAACAATTGTTCACGTAGAACCAGTACTAACTGTACACAGTGTAGAGGAAACCATTAAATATTGGCAGGAGGTCTTTGGCTTCCCCGATAAATGGATGTGGGGAGACCCACCTACACATGGTGCTGTTTCCTGGCATGGCGCCCAGGTACAGTTCTCTCACGATCCTTCACTGGCAGCCACTTCCAGGGGCAATGCCATCTTCGTCCGGGTAAGGCAACTGGAAACCCTATACGATTTCCACAAGGAAAAGGGAGCCGACATCGTTGCACCCCTCGAAAATAAACCCTGGGGCATGGCTGGTTACACCGTTCGCGACCTTAACGGTTATTACATTGATTTTGGCGGGCAAACCATCACCATCCGGCAAAAAAGTCAGAGCAGTTTACCTTCCTACATCCAGGTCCTGAAAAGAACACCCACTCCGGAAGAGTTCAGGCGTTTAGCCATCTCAGTGGGATGGGCAGATCCTGAAAGGGATAGATTGGACAAGATCGCAGCCATGCTCGACCCTGTAATACATTCTGTAGTAGCGGTAAACGGCGATACCGGAGAAGCTGTGGGATGCGCCCTGTTACTCGGAGATAAAGTAACTTTCTATTATGTAAAGGACGTAATGGTACATCCCGACTGGCAGGGCAAACGCATTGGCACCGCCATGATGAAAACACTGATAGACCTGGTGGATGACGATATCATGGTCACCCTTATCTCCGGAGAAGACCTCGCTTCTTTTTATCAGCAATTTGATTTTATTCCGACCTTTGGGATGATCCGCTTTAAAAGGATCTCCGATGATAAGTAAAACAATTAAGGTCGAAGCCTACTCAGATCAATGGCCATTAACCTTCTTACACCTACAGGCCAAATTTAACCAACACCTGGAACACCTGATCGACCGCATTGAACATGTTGGCAGTACTGCCGTACCCGGCCTTGCCGCTAAACCTGTTATTGATATAGATATCATTATTAATGATAAAAGCCGCTTCGAAGAAATTACAGCCATCTTAAAAACACTGGGGTACACACACGAAGGAGACAGAGGTATTCCCGGAAGAGAAGCATTTTCAGGGCCATCGCAACCCGCCCATCATTTATATGTTTGCCTGGCGGATAGCATCAGCCTGAAGAACCACCTGCTCTTACGCAACTATCTCCGCTCCCATCCTGAGAAGGCAACAGCTTATGGCGAGTTAAAAAAACAACTGGCCCAAAAGTATCCGGATAACATTGATCTATACGTAGAAAATAAAACGGCTTTTATCACCAGCATACTTGAAGAAACTGGTATCGATCCTGATAATTTGCAGGAAATTACCGCGCAGAATAAAGCCAGGAAATAAATCCATGCCTGATCACTGGCAGACAGTACCTGTCAGTTAATGAAATCGGCAGTAAGGCAGTACCCCGACCCCGGCCAGACAACATGTTCTATTATCATCAGCAGGTACTTAAACGGGCATACGGCTCGATTTCCGGAAAACGGTAGGGCTGATGCCTTTGTTCTTCCTGAAGAACTTATTCAGGTGGCTTTCATCCGTAAAACCAAACTCCGTAACGATCTCCCCCATACGCATATCGCTGTGCAGCAGCCGGTGTTCTATCATTTTCATCCGGTAGCTGCTAACGTATTGCTGCATGGTTTCGTTCGTCTGCCGTTTAAAATACCGCCCCAGGTAAGATTCAGACACACCAAATTCCTTACTGATCACTTCGGTCCTGATCTTCTCCGGGTAATAGATATTGTTTTGAATATAGGAAAGGATGTCCAATGCCTTTTCATCTGTTTGTTCACCCACCTGCTGTGGCATGTATTTGGAAATATTGCGGGCCACTACTACGATCAGCGTATTCACCAGGTGCTGGATCAGTTCCCGGTTATAACAATCCCTGTTCACATATTCCCTGATCACCGCCTCTATTAAAGGATGCACCAGGCTTTTATCCACCTGGTTCTTCAGGATACAGCCGGGTTGATGGTTGGCATTCTGCAGGATAAATTCCAGCCTTTGAACATTATCTGTATGAATACTGTTCGACTGAAGATAGATATTGGAAAACCGTAAAAAGAAGAAGGAAGTAGTGGTTTCAATCTGGAAGGAATGACAGTCTTCCGGCGTGATCAGGAACATATGCCCTTCGTGATACCGGGAGGTATTGTTATTGATACACTGGGTACCTGTCCCCGAAAGGATGTACACCAGTTCAAAGAAGTTATGCGTATGCCCGGATTTGGGACATACATCCAGCGTTTCAATCACCTCAATAGAAAATGGTTCGTGCAGATTTTCCCGTTTCATGGAGCAAATATACCTAAATATGGAAAATATCTACCAGTAAACATCCAAATATCAGGTATAAATTTGCCATACAAACAGAAACAATGAAAGCTATCACATTAAACGGACCCGGGGGCACAGAACAGCTCCGGGTTACAGAACTCCCCCAGCGTGTTGCGCAGGATGGAGAGGTTGTAGTACAGGTTAAAGCCTTCAGCATCAATCCTGTTGATATCAAAACAAGGAATGGTAAAGCGTTGATGGGCAGGTTAAAAGACGAAAACCCCATTATACTGGGCTGGGATATTTCAGGTATCGTAACGGCAGTAGGCGCAAACGTTACTGATTTCAAAGAAGGGGATGCCGTTTTTGGGATGGTTAATTTTCCCGGGCATGGTAAAGCTTATGCGGAATATGTAGTCTCACCGGCAGCACATCTTACTTTGAAACCGGGTAATATCAGTCATGAAGAAGCTGCGGCCGCTACCCTGGCAGCACTCACAGCCTGGCAGGCATTAGTAACACACGCAAAGATCAAATCCGGCGATAAGATCTTAGTGCATGCAGCAGCTGGTGGTGTGGGCCATTATGCTGTACAGATAGCCAAATATCTCGGGGCACATGTAACAGGTACTTCTTCTGCTGCCAATAAAGAATTTATATTAGGACTGGGCGCGGATGTACACATCGATTATAAAAGCCAGCGCTTTGAAGAAGTGACTGGTGGCCTTGATCTTGTACTGGATGCATTTGGTGGGGATATGATAGAACGCTCCCTGGAAGTGATAAAACCCGGTGGCCAGTTGATCACTTTACCTACAGGAGCAGTAGAAGGATTGAAAGAAAAGTCTGAAGCCAAAGGAATTAACGGCTATCACTTTATGGTATCTTCCAACGGAAAGGATATGGCCAGCCTGGCGGAGTTGTTGGAAAAAGGGATAGTTAAGTCTCATGTATCCCAGGTGTTCCCTTTTACGGAGATAGTGAAAGCGCATCAGCAGGTGGAGACAGGGAGAACTGTTGGGAAAGTTATTGTCAGACCATAAAAAAGTAAAGCGGGCTTTAAGCCCGCTTTACTTTTTTATCACTTTAAAATCCTCAAACACCACATCAAACTTTTCCTTCCCGGGAGCTGCAGCCACAGGCCCTATCTGCACTTTCACCTTCGGTGGAAAATAAGCCAGCCGCAGCATTTTAAAATCTTTATTGTCAAAAGAATATTCGATCTGCACATAATCCCCTTTGCGCAATAGTTTCAACCACATGCTTTTGGGACTATCGTGCCTTGGCACTACAGACCAATCAGATACCTCCCTCGTTACCACCGCGCTCACATTCTGCACACCATCCACATACTCGATCCCTGTTTTGATCCAGTTCTTTGCATCGATACGGATCATCAGTCCAGCCTGGTGGAACAGTTCTTTATACTGCCCCGTGATCTTCACACTGGCTTCAAAATCCCCTTCCTGCTCCTGGTAATAGAACGGTCCGTTATCCCGCTTAAAGCCATAATGCGTCACCTGCCAGTAATCTGTACCGGGATCCACGGTCACTGCTAAAGCTGAATTATTTGTCCATTTTTTAGGCTCATTAAACCATTTCATTGTTTGCGCTTTCAATCCGTTTGAAAATAATACACACGCAATAATAACCAGTTGTTTCATTGATATCCTTATTTACTTTTAGACCATATATCCCTGATCGTTTCTTCCAGGTTCATACCATCCGGCATGCTTGCAGAACGTGTATTGGCACGGTTCTTCACCATGGGTTTACCTCTTCCTAATGATACGATCCGGCTCACCGGCATTTGCAGGAACGCACTTTTGTCGTGTTCTTTGATCCATCGATAAGCATACCGCAACCAATCCTGCCGGTACTTTTCCGGTTGCAGGTAGAACCAGCTCACCTCATCATAGCCCCAGATGAAATGAGAAGTAGTATCCGCCACACCGGGATTCCTGCTAATCCCGAAGTTATCGAACTCTACCAGGAAAGGTAAAGAGGGAGAGGCCCAGCCACTGGGCGTGATACATGCTTTACTTCTTCCAAACAAAGCATCCAGGTATCCCACCTGGAGAACACCTTCCTGCGGTTTATCCACTACTTCTTTGATACGTAAAGGGAAAGAGTTGAAATCCAGCAGGCTCCTGCCATCCACCACCATACCACCGGAAGGCGTATGTGCATCCAGCAACACCCATTTATGACGGGCATGTTTTTTAGCATATTCCCGCACTTTAACAAGAAAAGCCGCCCAGGCTTCCAGCCTGGGATCTGCCATTCCTATCAATGCAATCTGCCCGAGATGCAGGGCTTCACAGCCTATATTCATATAAGTACCGGCGAGGAACATAAACCAGTACTGTGTTTCTTTGGTAGTGATATCCGGCACACTGCTCCCCTTCCGCCAATGGTCCACGAATTTGCCATTGGCATTGAGCATATCGTCATACCGGAAATTCCGCTTTTCCACTTTATCGCCGAAAGTAGTGAATACCCAGTCCGGAATGGGAATATCATTCACCTGTTGCGTGATGCATTCAAATAAAGCCGCCTGGAAAACAACTTCGGGGTCCTGCTGCTGTACTTTTTTGATCAGCGCTGCTGCCTTGTCCAGGTAATCCTGGTTGGTTAACATGGCTTCCTTTCCCCAGCGGTAAATAGCCCGTCCGATGAATTTGGCGCCGATGTTCCTGATCAGCCGGATATCATCTTCTTTATTGGGATAAGCAGCATCCACCGTATAAGGGTCTACTGCCAGGAACTCTGCCATGGTAACGGAATGTTCCAGGTAATGTTCCAATACTTCTTTGGAGATGCCTTTTTCGTTAAAGCCTTTTGTGGGGCGCTGGGCGTAACTGGCTAACGTGGAAAAGACGATAAGCAGGAAGAACGTGGTTTGCCTGTTCAATAACGTCATAGAACCTGATGTTTTGAACAAGATACGGCTTACCATTTTTACAGGCCCTGCTAAATATTACGTTGATTAATTTTAGCAGTAACGATCCTGCTGACCAGGTCTAAGGGCATAGGCTTGTTTAACGGAAACTGCAGGGTACCCTTTCCATGTTTATAAGGCGCAAGCTCTTCATTTTCAACGGTTGCTCCAAAAAAACTGATATGATGTTTAAATGCCGCAAAGTGAAAGAGATTCTTCCCATCCAGCATGAAAGTAGGCATATCGTATTTGATAGCCTCTTCCAAAGAAGGAGCTGCCATTTTAATGGCAGCCCTTATTTCTTTCAACGGTTCACGGACCTCCCTGGGGAAACCAGCGATATAAGCATCAATATCTTTTGCTTTCATTTATAATGATTTAGATGCTTTCTTCAAAAGGTCTCCCAACTGCTTGTAATCTACCTCCTGCCCTTCTGTGATGGTAGCCGTTTTCCGCTCAGGGCCTGACATAGATTTAAAGAACCCTTTGATCTCCGGCAACTCCGTAGCATTGAACAACATAAAAGATACCTTATCCTTTGCTGCATGAATAACGGCAGCATAATGCCCGTTCTTCAGGTAATGCGGTTTGCCATATTGTAAACGCTCTTCCACATCCGGGATGATGCTCTTTACCGTTTTCCGCAATGTTTCGCAGACCTTGATCTGCCAAGGCTGCAATTTCTTAATGTAGTCTGTAACTTCCTGGCTCATATTGATAGGTTTAATGTACCACAAACATACCCCGTCATTCCAACAAAGAAATAGGGCAATTGCGACAATTACAGGGGATAAATACGTCAATTTTCACCCGTATATTTGATAACATGAAAAACACAGCAGAACAATTCATCGCTGCCGTAAAGAAGCTCAGTTCCCCCGCTGAGCAGAAAAAGATCCAACGTTATTTTAAACCGGATGAAGATGATGTATTCATCGGCGTGCCCATGGGAAAACTCTTTGCATTAGCCAAAGAATATATAGACATGCCGGTTAGTGAACTGGAAAAACTACTCAATAATCCCATCCACGAAGTAAGGGCCGGCGCTCTCAGCATCATGGATAAAGACACCCGCCGCAACAAGATCCCCGAAAGCCGCCGTAAAGAACTCTATGATCTCTACATGCGCCGCCACGACAGGATCAATAACTGGGACCTTGTAGACGTAAGCGCTATTTACGTAGTAGGCAGATACCTCTTCGACAAACCACGCAAAATACTTTACAAGCTCGCACGCTCCAGGAACGTCTGGGAACGCCGCACCGCCATTGTAAGCACAGCCTACTTCCTCAAACACAAAGAAAGAGACGATACCTTTGCTATCGCAGAACTACTCGTAAAGGATAAAGAAGACCTCATTCATAAAGCAGCAGGCGGCTGGCTCCGCCAGGCCGGGAAAGGAGATAAAGCAGCCTTACTCCAATTCCTTGATAAATATGCCGCCACTATGCCCCGCACCATGTTGCGCTATGCCATTGAACACCTGGATGTTAAGCAGAAGAAACACTATATGGAGCTGAAAAAGCTAACTTAAGTAAAGGATTTTCCCTATTTTTCTAATACTATGGCAAACTTAAATCTGAAAGCAAAGGAAGCAAACACCTATGATGCAATTGTGGTAGGCTCAGGTATCAGTGGAGGATGGGCCGCTAAAGAACTCTGTGAAAAAGGACTCAAAGTATTGATGCTGGAAAGAGGAAGACAATTAGAGCATATTAAAGATTACACCAACGCTGTCAAAGCACCCTGGGAAGTTCCTCACCGTGGCAGGCTCACCACTGCACAGAAAGGCAGCCACCCTTATCTTATCCGCGAACGTGTATACAGCGAATTCAATGAAAGTTACTGGATGAAGGATGAAGAAAGCCCCTATACAGAAAAGAAACGTTTCGACTGGACGCGCCCCGATATCGTAGGCGGCCGTTCCATTATGTGGGGCCGTGGTTCTCTCCGGCTGAGTGAAATGGATTTTGAAGCCAATGCAAAAGAAGGCATTGGTATAGACTGGCCTATACGTTACAGGGATATTGCACCCTGGTACGATTATGTAGAAGCCTTTGCAGGCATCGCCGGAACAGCAGAAGGACTCCCTCATCTCCCCGACGGGATCTTCCAACCCGCTATGGAAATGAATTGTTTTGAAAAAGAAGTGAAGGGAAGGATCGAAGGGAAATTCCCCGGCCGCAAAATGACCATGTACCGTACCGCCAACCTCACCCAACCTATCGGGGAAAGAGGCACCTGCCAGTACAGGGACCGTTGTGCAAGAGGATGCCCCTTCGGCGCTTATTTCAGCACACAATCCTCCACCTTACCTGCTGCCGTAAAAACCGGCAACCTTACATTACGCCCTGATTCCATCGTGAATTCCATCATCTATGATGAAGCTGCTGGCAAAGCAACCGGTGTAAAAGTGATCGATAAACATACCAAAGAGGTTATAGAATATCATGCACGCATTATCTTCCTGAATGCCTCCACGCTGGGTAGTACCTTCATTATGCTGAATTCCACTTCCAACCGTTTCCCCAAAGGTTTGGGTAACGACAGTGAGGTTCTTGGCAAATACCTGATGGACCATCATTTCCATGCAGGCGCCAGCGGCATTTCAGAAGAGTTCCAGGATAAATATTATTACGGCGGCCGCCCTGCCGGTTTTTACATTCCGCGTTTCCGCAACATCGGAGAAGACAAACAAAAATATCTCCGGGGCTTTGGCTATAGCGGTTATAGTAATCGTACAGGCTGGGCACGTGGCATTGCAGAATTAGGGATCGGCGAAGCCTACAAAGATTACCTCACAGAGCCTGGCCCATGGCAAATGGGCTTAATGGGCTTCGGTGAATGCCTGCCCTACGAAGAGAACCAGGTATACCTGGATCACGGCCGGCAGGATGCATGGGGCCAGCCCGTCCTTGAATTCAACTGCGAGTTCAAAGAAAACGAAATACTCATGCGCAGGGACATGGACCAGGATGCAGCCGCTATGCTGGAAGCAGCAGGCCTGAAGAACGTAACGCCCTTCAACAGGGATTCCTACCCCGGTGGCGCTATTCATGAAATGGGCACAGCCAGAATGGGCTGCGATCCCAAAGATTCAATCTTAAATGAATGGAACCAGGTACACAGCGTAAAGAACGTATTCGTAACAGATGGCGCCTGTATGACCTCTTCCGCATGCCAGAACCCTTCATTGACATATATGGCCTTAACAGCCAGGGCAGCGGATCATGCAGTGAGTGAATTGAAGAAGATGAATTTGTAGCAGCTAAAAAGACTGTAAGCAAAAGAAAAAACGCCCTTTGCCCTGCGGCAGGAAGAGCAGAAAGCAAACAATAAAAAAACATTCACCCAAAAAGAAAAAATCCGCCGTCCTCTTTTGCGCGGCAAGCTTTCCGCCCACATGCAGCAAAAAAACAAAACCGGCAGATCAAAACATCTGCCGGTTTATTTTTTCTCTGCAAACAATATAATCCCTAATCTATCAACCCCAACGCTTTCAGCTTCGCCACCGCCTCTATCAGCATAGCGCCACTCAACTGGGTGGACAGATCGGTAGTAGTAACCACACTCGTCCATTTGGGGCCATAAATAATGGATGGACGTGAAGTACCCTGTAGCCACAAGGTTTCTCCATTCAATTTCAGGAAGTTGATGAACTTGGTTTTATCCGTACTACCCAGGTTACCATCTGTGATGAGTAATAAAAGATTACGCACCAGGATGCCTTTAAACAAACCTCCATCTCCCCCGCCTTCATCCTTCATAATATTGCTCTGCGTAAAATCACCCGTGAGTGAATTATTCGCCGTTTTAAGCGCATCATTGATATACACCGCTTCTCCCGTAATCTTATACAACTCAATTCCTGCACCGATATAAACACCCTGGTTATAAGTGAACTTCCAGGCTTTGTTTGTGCCATTCGCATCCAGCCCATCCCATACAAGCCCGGATACCGGATCTACGAGATTAGTTTTCTGCCATTGGTAACTCTTCTTAGCCCATTCAAGATCAGCAGGGTTCTGTGTTACCTGGTACATCCTGGAAGCAATGATGCAGGCCGGCGCATTGGCCGGTGTATTTTTATTCTTCCGTTCTTTGTTCCAATAGAAACCACCGCCCCAGGTATCATCCCATCCTCCTTTGATGTCCGTCCACACCTGTTCTGCCACCGTTTTGTACTTCACATCACTGGTAGCTTCATAAGCCCGCAGGCAGGCCAATGCCATCCATTCCATATCATCATAGAAGTGATTGATATAGGTATTGCCATTCTTGGCTTTCATGCCATCCAGCAATTCATCCATCCGCGTTTTGATTTGCGGATCATTCTTGCGCACATAAGCATCTACCAATACATCCAGTGCATGTGCATTCCGCCAGTAATGAAAATCCGCTTTCCCGGAATTATTCTCATTGTAGTATTTACCCGGCTGATTGTAAAAATTACCGATCAGGGAAGTGTAAGAAGAGTCCGCTATCTGCGTCCAGTTAAATACATAGGCCTTATTACCGGCACCAGGCCCCGGGCCATCATCCACAGGCTCTTTCAGGCAGGAAGCCGATGAAAGGGACAGGAGTACCGCACAGGTTATTTTTAGAAAAGAGTGAGGCATGGTCATTTATTTTACGATTACTTCATGTGTATAATTCTTATCTGCCTGGAAGTAGACATTCACATCACAGTTCTTTGTATCTACAGCAGCTTTGAATTTATAGCAGTAGTTCCATTGGTCATTGTTGGTGATGGTCCTTATTTCCCAGAAAGCGGCTGGTGTTGCATCAGTTGGGCGGTTATTATCTGCGTTGGAGCTACCTACCCACTCCTCTCCTGCCACACCTGCGGCATTCTTCACATTGATCCTGAACTTGTAACGTTCATCACGGCCCCAGGACTCCTGTTTGAAAGTGATCAGTTTATTCTGGAAGCTCCAGGTACTGTTGCCTGCATAAGTAAGGTCGTACATGATCTTGTTATCCGGTGCAAACCAAAGCCCCATGCCCGTAATCTCCGTAACCGTGGCAGCTGCATTGTTGAAATCCAAACGGATGCGGTATACTTTGGTACCACCAGCCTGCGTGCTTTCTCCGTTCTCTTTCAGTAATTCCCCTTGCAGGTAGAAGGTATTAGGCGTACCTGTTTTTCTGTCTACGAATTGGTATTTACCGTCCTTTAATGAAGTATAGATCTCAAATACACCAGCAGTTACCGCCTTCATCTTCATAGCGTTCGCTAATGTTGCGCCACCTTCTGTAGCAGCACCGGTAAGGAATACATCTACCGGTATTTCTGCAAAACCATTCGGCCTTTCCAGTTCAATGATCCTGCTTTCTTTGGCCGGCTGAATGTTATACCCTTTGGAAGCATTCACAGACCATTTCAGTTTACCGGTAGCCAATGCAGCAATCCCCGCTTTTCCGGCCATGCTGTTCAGATCTTTATGAGAGAGGGTGAGTTTATTCTGAATACCCCCACCATCTGAAGCTATCTTGGCAATGGGGTTAGAGAAATCGCCATTCTCTTTATCGAACACTACTTCATACAATACCAGGGAACCATCTTCCGCCCTGGCCTGCTCCCATTCAAAGCTGAGTGCAGCGCTGGTAGCAGGTTGCAGTTTGGTGAATTTATTGTTGACCGGGGCACTGAGCTTTTCCACCGGCTTGAGGTTAGTGTTCAGTTTATAATCGTCCTTCTTACAGCCTGGCAGGAAGGCGGCTAAAGTAAGTAAAGCAATGATGTATCTTTTCATAACAGTGATTTAAGGTTGAGTGATTATTGCCATCCCGGATTCTGACCAAGATTTTTGTTCTGGTCGCGCTCAAAAGTGGGCACCGGCCATAGGTAATGTTTAGGATTTTCGAAGCGCCTGTTTTCAACAATAATATATCCGTTAGGGTCTTTATTAAACGCTCCGGAGCTTACTTTAATACCTCTTACCGGTACATTCAACACAGCTTCTGCAATCTTCCAGCGGCGGATATCAAATGCGCGGATCCCTTCAAAGACCAGCTCTGCTCTCCTTTCCCTTCTTATTATTGGCCGCAGCTGATCTTTGGTACCCCCGGGGAATTCCGTAGCGCCGGCATCTGTGAACTTAGCACGTATGCGGATGGCACGGACCGTTTTATTCCAGATGGCAGCATCAAGTCCGCCAAGTTCGTTCACGGCTTCTGCATACATCAGTAATACATCTGCAAAGCGGATCATCGGGAGGTTCAGGCCTGAGTTGTAATTAGGCGCCGTTACATCATAATGTTTCTGGAAGTAATACCCCGTAGGCGAAGCTCCCTGATCATCCACACTGTTGGTAGAAGGATTGGAACCAGGCAGTGTAAGGATGGTTTGCACCTTGTTCTCAAAATCCGTAATGGTAGAACCATGATGCAGGATGGTGAGATTGAAGCGTGGGTCTCTGTTAGTGTAAGGATCATTCTCATTGTAACCGGAACCGGCTTCTTTAATGCCTTTCCCGTTCAGCATGATGTAATCATCCACCAGGTCCTGCGTAGGTACCAGCGTACTTCTCAGCAGGGCCACCGTTTGCGGGAGGAAGCTTCTTTGTGTGCTGAAGGTTCTGCCACCACCATATTGCAGGTCCAGGATCACTTCGTTGTTGAATTCGCCGGATACTTTGAACAGGTTGGCGTAATTGTCTACCAGTGTGTAAGTACCATTTGCGGTGGAATTGATCAACAGTTCACATTCTTTCTTCACTTCTTCCCATTCTCCGTTATACAGTCTCACTTTTGCACTTAAGGCAATGGCGGCACCTTTGGTGATACGGCCCCTGTCCTTTTCCGCATATTGCACATTGGTGGGCAGGTCGTTCCGCAGTTCAGAAAGTTCTTTTAAGATGAACGCAATGATCGTAGCCTTAGGGGTCCGGGCAATGGTTTTGGATTCATCAATAGAGATCAGGTTGGTGAAGAAAGGCACATCACCAAACCAGGTGGTCATTTCAAAATAAGAATAAGCACGGATGAAACGGGCTTCGGAAATGATGCGTTTCTTGAGTGTTTCATCCATAGACGGCACCTTGTCGATATTCAATATCACCAGGTTGCATTTACGGATGCAGGCGTAGCGGTAACTCCATTCACTCCTTACCCTTGCATTGGCAGGATCGTAACTGCCTCCGGCCACCAGGGATACACCATTGAATCCCCCACCGGCCACATATCCGTTATCACTCAATGCTTCGTTGCCGAAGTAGTAAAAGTCGTTGGACATGTTCTCATAACAACTGGCCAGCGCATCCAGTGCATCCTGGGCATCCCGCCAGTAAGCGGCTTCCGTGAACTCACGCGTGTTCGGCTGCTCTAGTTTCCGGCAGCTGAACAATGCAGTGATGCATAATATTATTAGCAATGATCTTTTCATAATTATCAGAATTTGATATCTAACCCAAAAGCAAACGTGGCCGAGTTTGGATAGTTACGGCCTGCGATGGCGTTATAATTATTAAACCCCAGTTTATCATCATACTGCGTGAACTCAGGATCTACACCCAGTTCGCGGAAACGGCCCGGTGTGATCGTCAGCAGGTTCTGGCTGGTGAAGTATACCCGCACGCTTTGCATCCTTGCCCTGCCCGTGAGGGATTTAGGCAGAGTATAACCCAGCTGCAGGTTCTTTAACCGTGCATATTTGGTGTCAAACATCCAGTAATCGGAGTAAGCAAAGTTGTTCGCATTAGCCGTACCAATGGTCAGGCGCGGATAAGAAGCACCCGGATTGGTTGGTGTCCAGCGATCGATATGTTGTACGAAAGCATGGTCTTCGTTGTTATGGAATGCTTCCACAATATCTCCGCGGAGGAACTGGGAACGCTTGCCCACACCCTGCCAGAACATCGTGAAATCAAAGTTCTTCCAGGAAACATTGTAAGTGAAACCAAACGTATAACGCGGGAAGGGATTCCCAAACACATAACGGTCGTTTGCATCTATCACACCATCCTTATTCCGGTCAATGTATTTGATATCTCCCGGTTGTACCTGCTGGTTATAAGCGAAAGGTACTTTCGGAGCGTTCTTGATATCGTCCAGGTTCTGATAGAGACCATCAGATTTATATCCGAAATAAGAAGCGATGGGGAAACCTTCCCTGATAATGAAAGTATAGTCTGAACCACGGATGGATTCAGGGCCATAAGTGATCACCTTGTTCAGGTTATCCGCCAGGTTTGCACTTACGGTATGATTGAACTGGCCTGTTTTTCCGCGGTAGGAAAGCGCTATTTCCCAACCCCGGTTCTGCACCTTGCCTACATTCTGTAGAGAAGAACCGATGCCGGCAGTACCCGGTACTTCCTGTGTCAGATAGATACCGGAGGTTTGCTTATCGTAATAATCAAAAGAGAAAGAGAGTTTATTCCGGAACAGATCAACGTCCACACCGTAGTTGGTCATGGTAGAGATCTCCCATTCCAGTAACTCGTTATAAGCAGTAAAATCAGCGCCCGGATTTGCCGTATTGTTGAACGGGTATTTGCTGGGGTTCAGGTTTACACGCGCGAGATAATTGAATCCGCCGATGTTGGAATTACCCACCTGCCCCCATGAATAACGGAGTTTCACATTGCCGAAACGGTTCCTGAAATCTTCCATAAAAGCCTCTTCCGTTAAACGCCATCCTAAAGAGAATGCCGGGAAGAACTGCCAGCGGTGGCCCGGTGCCAGTTTGGAAGAACCATCATACCGCCAGGTGAATTCAGCCAGGTATTTGTCCTTGTAGGCATAGTTCAATCTCCCAAAGAGCGAGTTCAGTGCATATAGGTTAGGATTGGTGATACCATTGTATTGACCGATGGTGCCATAATCAAATGTGCCATCCGGTTTGGGGATATATCCGCCGCCAATGGTCCAGTCATCATCCAGGTTGGTACCACCATACCTTGTGGCCATAAAACCATAACCTTCATTGATAGCATCACTCCTTGCTCCCACCTGTCCTTTCACATAGTGATCGCCAAAGGTGTTTTCATACTCAGCAGTAGCGTATACGTTGGTGGTAAGGTCTTTGTATTCTGATACTTCCTGCCTGTTATATGGTGGAGGGTTCGCCGTAGTATAATAAGGTGCATAAGAATATTTATTCTGGCGGTTCACGAAGTTGTTGATGGTATAACTGCCGGAAGCATTCAGGTTGATACGGAAATGCTCTATAGGTGTGATCATCACATTCAGGCCACCCAGCAGGTTATCCCTTTCATTTCTGTTATACCCCTGCTTTTCCAGCTGTGCGATCACGTTATTACTGTTCAGTGCAGGCACTACATAATTTCCGAGAGAATCCTTCACCGGATAAATACGTGGTGTACGCATCGCATCCCGCATCAGGAAACCGATGTCTGCCTGTTGTTTGTTGAAATAAGATTTAGCATAAGCAATATTCACATCCACTTTCACATACTTACTTACATCCACAGATACATTCGCACGGGCATTATAACGTTTGTAGAACAGGTCTGCATCAGAAGGCAGATATTTGTTCTGCAGCATATTGCCCTGGTTCACGTATCCGAGAGAGAGCAGGTAGCTGGTGTTCTTGCTGCCGCCTGTTAAGCTAAGGCTATGATTCTGCTGTGGTGTGTATTTGCGCAGCATCTCTTTCAGGAAGGCAGGCTCAGAACCCCTGTCCTTCCAGTATTTGATCTGGCTGGGAGTGTATTGTGGTGTTTTACCGGAATTCACTAACGCTTCATTCTTCAGCGTCATGTACTCCCATCCTTCTACCTGCTCAGGTAAAGCAGTTGGGATCTGCCATCCGTACATGGCGTTGTATTGCACCACGGGTTTATCATCCCGTTTCCCTTTTTTGGTGGTCACATAGATCACGCCATTGGCAGCCTGGGAACCATAGATGGCGGAAGAAGCCGCATCTTTCAGTACAGAGATGCTTTCCACATCATTGGGGTTCAGGTTCTGCAGTCCATCGCCGCCGGTTTGCACACCGTCTATAATGATCAGGGGGCCATTGCCGGTGAGGCTTCCCACACCACGGATGTTCAATGTAAGTGCAGCGCCCGGTTCTGCCGTGCTCTGCTGCAAAATGAGGTTAGGTGCCGTTCCCTGCAAAGCCTGGTACATATTGGCCACCGGCCTGCTTTCCAGGTCCTTGGAAGAGATAGTGCTGATGGCAGCAGTAACCTGTTTCTTCCTTTGTGAACCATACGCCGTGATCACCACTTCACCCAGTTCTTTTGAATCCGTGCTCATGACCACTGTGATGCTGGTGCGGCTGTTAATAGCCACCGTAGCAGGTGCAAAGCCCACGGAAGTAAAGAGCAGCGTGCCGTTTGCTTCCTTTGCGGGGATCTGTAAAGTGAAATTACCCTGTTCATTGGTAACTGTTCCCACATTGGGAACATTCTGCAGGCGAACGTTTACTCCAGGGATGCCTTCACCGTTATCACTTACCACCCGACCATTAATGGTCACGTTCTCCTGCTGTGAAAATACGGCGGCGAATACGTTTCCCTGTTTCAGTATGATCTTGTTATTGATCAGTTCAAAGCGGATGTCCAATGGAGAAAAGATCATCTCCAGTATCTCTTCCAGCTTTTTGTCTTTTACATTGAGCGAGATCTTTTGCGAAACGCTGATCTCATCGTTCGAATACACAAACACATAGGGCGTTTGCTGTTCGATCTTTTCCAGCACATCCGTTAGCTTCTGGTTCTTCACCTGCAAGCTGATGCGGTTTTCAAGCGGTTTCTTTGGGTCCTTTGCCTGTTGTTCCACGGAAACGGCTCTCCTGTTGGCAGCATATAATTGCTGCGCTTTCAGGTCTAGCATGCTGAAAAAGGCTAAGCAGCCAATCAGCGGCAGGAACAACGAACGGAAAGGCGCCATCAATTGTAGCGTTCTTTCTTTCATAACGATAGCGAATTTGAATCTCAGTTTTTATTCACTGATCAGCAGGGTGCTGTCAGTAATGGAATATGAAAAAGATTTTGATTTAGTTAGGTAATACAGTATTTCCTGTAAGTTGTTGTTCTGAAACGATCCGGTCATCCGGTACTGACGTGGTTTATCCGATTGAAACTCGATCTTTTTGCCAAATGTCCTTTCTAGTTCAAGGCAGATCTCTTCCAGGGAAACATCCCTGAATACAAGCCTTCCTTCCGTCCAGGCTTTATCATCTTCTCCTGACGTAGCTTCTTTTACGATATTATGTGTAGTGGGTTTGTAGATCAACTTTTCATCCGGTGTGATGTAAAAAGTATCAGGGGTACCTTGCTCATTCTCATACCTGGGAATAAAGGCCACCTTGCCGGTGGTCACAGAAGTCTGCACAGGTTCATTATCGTAGGCACGTACATTGAATGAAGTGCCCAGTACCTTTACCATACCATTATTCAGATGTACAATAAATGGCCGGTCAGGATTACCTGTTACCTTGAAGAACGCTTCCCCATTCAGGTATACTTCCCTGCTATGTTTGCCGAACACTTCAGGATAAGAGATACGGCTGTCCGCATTTAGCCAGATCTTGCTGCCATCTCCCAGTTCTATCACTGCCCTGGTGCCTTTTCCATTCTGGCGGTTGAGCCATTGTGCCGTATCTTTCAATACCGCCAGCTTCATTTCTTCTGTACGTACCGGCCAGAGGAATACAGCAACAATAGCGATCCCGGCAATTACTGCCGCTGCAGCACCGATCCACTTCCAGCGGTTGCTTTTGGTTTCCTCCTGTTGCAAACTGATCTTTCCCCAGGTACGTTGCAGGGCCTGCTCTGTATCTGTAGCGGATTGGTAAGTAGATTCCGTAAAATATTGTTGTAATAAGATATAACGCGCTTTCAGCTCTTCATGCTGTTGCAAAAGGTCTTCCAGCTCCTGCAATTCTGCTGCCGTGGCTTGCCCTGCCAGTTTCCTGGCAGCCAGTGAGATGAATTGTTCTTCGTTTATCATATAGCATAAGGACAGTCCAAGATCAAAAACTACTTACAAGCTTTAAAAAAATAATGGAATGATGGAAATGAGGATCAATAACGGCGGTTTCTTTTTGCTGGGGAGGTAGGGAGAAAGCGCTTCATTTAAACGCCGTACGGCACGGTACAGTTGGGTTTCCACTGTTCTGGAAGAGATGTTCAGGATCACTGCCACATCTTTATATTTAAACCCTTCTTCTTTGATCAGCTTAAATACCTTGCGGCATTGGTCAGGCAGTTTATTCACTTCATGGTCCAGCTGCAGGCGCATCTCTTTCCATTCCATTTCCTTTTCAGGATCAGGAGGTCCGCTCAGTTGAGAAAGCCCTGTATCGATGGGTGTAATGCGCAGTGAGGAATATTGCTGCAGGTGGTTGAGCGCATGGTTTTTAACGGCCACAAAAAGATAAACTTCCAGGTTGCTGATATTCATCAGTTCCTTCCGGCGGTTCCAGATCTTTACAAACACATCGGAAACAATTTCTTCCGCAGCCTCCCGGGAATAGACATATTGCATGCAGAACCGGAGCAACCGGTCATACAATAGCCTGAACAAACCGGAGAAGGCCTGTTCATTACCGTAACGTGCAATTTGTAGTTGCAACTCCCTGATATTAGTGTTGCTATCCGCCATATTTCACCTTAAAGGACAGTGAAGTAGTATAAAAATACTTACAAGGAGAGGAAAAATATTTTAAATTTAGCTACCACCCTCAAAACCTGCATTATGACGCAACCCGAAGAACTCCGCAAAGATACGCCCCTCTTCTGGTCTACCGGGAAAGGTACAGATGTATGGGAAATGTTCTGCGCTGCCAAAGCAGGAGATCTCCCCACCATGAAAAGTTTACTGGAAAAAGATCCTACCCTTTACCGGAGTGAATTTGGTTACCGTAATCCCATGTCCTTTGCCGTAAGGGAAAACCAACCGGCAGCAGTGGTCTTTTTGCTGGAACACGGAGCAAATCCCATCAGTTCCGGCTGCCCTGACACCCTATTGCAGATAGCGAAAGATCGTGGCTTTCCGGAGATACAACAGATACTCGAAACAGCCATAACCGGTAAAGCAGGTACGGAAGGCGGCACCATCATGGCCGAAGCCATCCGCAGCAGGGACCTTCAGAAAGTACGTGCCTTGCTGGACGCTCATCCTGAATATGTATCCGGACTGGATGAAAACTCCAACCAGCCTATCCATTGGGCAGTTATGACACGCCAGCCGGAAATGATAGACGAAGTGTTATCCCGTGGTGCAGATATCAACGCAGAACGGGCAGACGGTGCCAGGCCATTACAACTCTGCAATGGCGACTATGGCTTTCGTGGCTGGAGGGATGTTCCCAAAGAAGGTAATCCAACGCCCCGTGAGATCTACGATCACCTCATTGCCCGCGGCGCTTACCTGGATGTTTATATGGCTGCTGTTACCGGCAACCTGGAAAGGGTACGTGAATTACTGGATGAGGACCCTACGCTTGTAAATGGCATCGCCAAATACGTAAGCTACTATGCCGGCGGGGGCTCCCTTATAAAAAATGCCGCCATCGGCGGTAATGTTGAACTCATGCGTTTATTATTGGAAAGAGGTGCTGACCCTAATCTGCCGGAAGAAGGTATTGCTCCGCAGGGCCATGCATTGCACAGCGCAGTACTCAGTGGCAATATGGAAATGGTACAACTGCTGCTGGACTATGGTGCCCATCCCAATGTGCCTGTTGAAAGTTCCGCAGATACCCTCAGCGCTGTGATCCATAACAACAACCAGCCTATGCTCAACCTGCTCTGCTCCTATGGTGCTTCCCGCTCTGTTGATCTGCTGGCGCATCATGGAGATCTTATGACGGCTGCCGCCGTATTCGCAGCCAATCCTGCACTGGCCAATAACCCAGGTGCATTGGGAAGCGCATTGGAAGAAGGGCATTATGATCTTGCCCGTTTAATGTTACGTTACCAGCCGGACCTGGTGAAAAAGATCGCTGTAGGCATAAACAACAAAACACCGGAGAAATCCCGTGAAATGACGGAATATCTCTTTCAGCAGGGCATGGACCCTAATCATGCTAACTGGCTGTGTATTACGCCTCTCCATCGTTTTGCAGAGAGAGGTGATGTAACCAGTGCAGAAATATATTTGAAACATGGCGCAGACATTAATGCAGTAGATGAAGAATTCTACTCCACACCATTAGGGTATGCTGCTAAATACGGGAAAAAGGAAATGGTGAAATTCCTGCTCGCTAAAGGAGCGGATCCCAGCCTGCCTGAAGAAAAGCCCTGGGCCCAGCCATTAGCATGGGCAAAGCGCAGGGGTCATATTGAAATTGCGGCACTGCTGGAAGCCTAAAACCTTCCTGTTCCTTCGATCAATGGATCCCCTGTTTAATTCTGCACAGATAATGCTGCGATGGCCATACGCCCCTCCCGGTACCAGCAGTCAAATACTTTTTCAAACGCATCAAATATCCTGTTCACGATCAGGTGCGCATTTCTTATCTCTGTTTCATCAGGCAGGTAGTCGCTTTCCTCTTCTTCATGCAGTGCATGGCTGGCTTCAGAATGCGCATGCACCTGGCCAAAATATTCCAGTTCATCCTGCCTGCCCATGCTGTTCACCAGCCTGAACACCGGATCATTAAAGCAATCAAAGGTAGCTTCCAGCGCTTCAATGATCACCAGTTTATAGAAAGGTGTGTTATAGGTTTTAGCCAGGTGGATACTTTCATATACTACCTCCCGGGCTGCACTATAGGGCGCAGACCAGATCTTTTCAAACATCACGGTTCCGGGGTGCTTCAGAAATGCTTTACCATAGCTGATACGTTCCAGGTCTTTCAGGTACCATTGCCAGTGAAAGGAATCTTCATCACAATGTGTATTCACACTTTGCTGCAATGGATCTGTACTGTTTTCAACCTTCATCGTGTCCAGGATATCTTTAAATCCCATCACAAAAAAAAGCATAACAGGGGTGAATCCTAAGCGGGATTCCATAGCCAGGGAAGCATCATCGATCATTAAACATAATGGGGAGCGGCGGAGTTGTTGCTGGCGGTTTTCCAGCACTTGCTGAATGTGTTGCATGCAGGTTTCGGTTTTACGGCAAGCTACATATTTGCCTCCGGCCGTATGTTCACGTTTGCACGAAGTGTTGAGAATAATGCCTGAAATGCTTATATTGTTATATGCAGATAGAAAAAAGCATCCTCATCAACGCCACGCCTGCCAAGGTATGGGAGGTGTTCACCAATCCGGAAGTAACCCGGAAGATGGGCGGTGAATATATTTCGGATTGGAAAGCGGGCAGTTCTTTCGGCTGGAAAGGCGCAGATGGAAAAATGTACACGCAGGGTGTTATCCTGCAAATAATACCCAACCAATTGCTGCAGCATCATCTTTTCCGTCCGGAAGATGGGCATTCCATATTGTCTACGATCACTTATGAATTCCTCGATCAGCAGGGTTCCACTTTACTGCTCGCAAAAGAAGACCCCGTTGAATCATATGAAGATGCTTCGGCAGGCTGGGATGCTGCTTTACAGGCAGTAAAAGAATTGGCGGAAGGTCTTTAATAAGTACCTACCTCAATAGGTGTTTCATTAAACACCTCCTGCAGCCTGGAATGCCAGCCGGCCAATGCTTCTGTCCTTTCTGCCAGAGACATCCTGGCGGGCCCGTACACTACCTGGGGATGTAATACAGAAAACCCGGTGAACTGAAATATTCCTCTGTGTAAGGGTTTCAGCATACTAAGCAGGTCACCGTTAAACCCATTCTTAAGATAATCCGCTTCTTTTCCTCCTGTAGTGAGGGAGAGCAATGCCTTTTTACCATTGAAAACACCCGTTTCATAAATATGCCCGCCACCGTAGATGCGGCCCATGGCAAACACCCTGTCCACCCAGCCTTTGAGGATAGCCGGCACGCCGAACCACCACATGGGGAATTGCCAGATCATCAGATCGCACCATTCCACTTTCTGCTGTTCTGCATCCAGTTCAGGAACAAAACCATTCTGCTTCGTAGCATGTACCTCTTCCAGTTGTTGTTTGAAGAATTGCGGGTCGAGGGTAGTGGTGAAATTATGCCTGCCGGACACAGGATTGAACCGCATGGCATAGAGGTCTGTTGTTTTTACTTCATGCCCTGCTGCTTCCAATGCTTCAACAGCTTCATGGAACATAGCGGCGTTCATGCTCTTTGGTTCAGGATGTGCGTATACGATCAATATTTTCATTCACCAAAATTACCAGCCTGTTCGTAATTTCGTACGGCGGCAGCCCATTGTACGCAACTCACAAAAATGTAAGTAATGGCGAAAAGGAAAATAACATCTACCAATAGCATCAATAAAGAAACCCTCGCGAACTTCTGCGGAATGATCTATGCAGTAGACATGATCGGCGGCAGATGGAAACTGATCATCCTCTATAAACTCGAGAAACGTACCATGCGTTTCAGTGAACTTAAAAAGATCATCCCGGGTATTACAGACAGGATGCTTACCCTGCATCTGCGGGAGCTGGAAAAAGATGGATTGATAGAAAGAATGGCCTATGCAGAAGTGCCGCCAAGAGTGGAATACAGGTTATCAGAAAGCGGCATGGCCCTCATTCCCATCTGGCAGGAATTAGAGCATTGGGGGCTTGCGCATAAAAAACGCTCCCTTAACCTGGTATAGCTTTTCTTACAGCAGGTGCCACCTCTTTCCCAAACAATTCTATAGCGCGTAATACTTTATCATGCGAGATATATCCTTTCACGATCTGTGCGAGGAAACGGGTATGTTTGAATAAGCCATGCTGATAGATGATCTTTTCCGTGATCTCCTTCACACTTCCCACAAACAAAGGCCCATCAGGCATCCGAAGGTATTCAAACTGCTCCCGCGTCATAGGATGCCATCCTCTCTCCTGCCCCACCCTGTTCATCAGGATCTCATAAGAAGGATAAAATTCATCCGCCGCTTGTTCTGAATCTTCTGCTACATAAAATTGAGAATTGATCCCCAGTTGTAATTTCTCTACATCATGCCCTGCTTCCAACGCAGCCTGGCGGTAGAGGTTGATGAAAGGAACAAACTGCGCAGGTTTGCCACCAAGTATGGCTACCGTCATCGGCAGGTTCAATCTCCCCGCCCTCTTAGCAGAAGCAGGTGTGCCGCCAACTGCCAGCCATATCGGCAAGGAGGGTTGATAAGGTCTTGGATAAATACCCCGTTGCATGAAAGGCGCCCTGAACTTACCCTTCCAGGAAATGATCTCACTTTCGTTGATGCGCAATAACATCTCGAGTTTCTCTGCAAACAGGGTATCGTAATCATTCAGGCTGTAACCGAACAACGGAAAGGATTCCGTAAAAGATCCCCTGCCCGCCATGATCTCTGCCCGCCCACCGGAAACAAGGTCCAGCGTGGCAAAGTTCTGGAACACACGCACCGGGTCTGCAGAACTCAACACCGTAACAGAACTGGAAAGCCGGATGTTCTTTGTAACAGCTGCAATAGCTCCCAGCGCTACCTCCGGCGCAGAGATAATAAAATCAGGGCGATGATGTTCCCCCAAAGCAAAAACATCCAACCCTACTTCATCCGCCAGCTGGCCTTCCGCAATCAATTCCTGCATCCGCAAAAAGGATTCTGCTGCATGCCCCGAAACACCTTCAGGTTTTACTTCTCCGAACGTACTGATACCTAATTCCATGATCACAATTTATAAATTATGTATAAAAGCCAGCATCAATCCTGTTAAGAAATGATGTGCCTTCGTTTCTTTTGCATCCCCCAGTAAGTAGTTTTCATCATTGGGCTGATCAAAGTTTACAGGCTGCAGATATTTACCCGTTTGCCCGTATGCCAGCAATAATCCCACCCGCAGGTTGTATTTCTTTCTCCGCAGGTTCCCTCCGATCTGGCAATGAAAATTATTCCATGCTGCGGTATAAGATGTATTTCCTGTGCCGCTGGTGAACAAGCTATTGTCCGCATAAGAGAAATCTGTTCTCAATGAACAATACGCAACAATATGTTCCTTCACCTCGTAACTGGCTCCCAGCGCCATATTAAAAACAGCCTTACGGGCATCTTTCAGTCGCAGTAAAGCGGCCGTCAGCAAATTGTTATTACCCGTATCGGGCCGCAGGAAATACTCATTACGCGGGATAACTACACCATATTCTTTGACAGGCAGGAAATATTCCCCGGCCACATAGATCTGCCCCTTAGCATGATCGTATGCATATCCTGCTGCAATGCTCAATGGCATCTTCCATTTGGATCTTAATTTGGTTTGCCTTGTACTGGCCAGCAAATGGATCATCTCCCCTGAATAAACATCCCTGATATTGGTAATCGCCAGGTCCCCGAACAAGGTAGCGCTTCCACCAACATGCGCCAGGGGCGAAGAGATCATCAGCCCTGCATGATGCTTGTTTTGTTCATAAGCCAGCCCGCCTTTTAAACGAAAACCGATGTGATTATAGGATACTTCGTACAAGGCCTCGTTACTGGCCAGCCTTAAGGAAGAACTGCCTCCATTGATCAGTGCCCTTGACGCGATGTTATTACTATAATGCTGCCGGTAGAACGAACCCTCTGCCGTAACACCCATCGCCCATCTTTCATTCAGCCGGTAACCCGCACTCAGTGATGCCGCCGATGATTTGATCTGGTTCTGCAACGTCATCTGGCCAATGTAATATTCCGTACCCGGGCTATAAGAATCATGTAATACATTCATCTGCGCTTCCTGCCGCTGGGAAGCAGAAAAATTAAGGATGGAAGAATTGATCAGGGCATAGGATACATAAAATGGTTTCTTCCTGCCCAACATCACAGTTCCTGTAAGCATCTGCGGTACACTGGAAGTATTACTGGACAACAGGTCCTTTCCGGTACCTGCCCCGTTCTTTATTTTAATGGATTCCAGCTGGTAAATGCTCCCGCTCACAGACACTGCTTTTTTATGGGACAAAGCCAGCAGGGCCGGGTTATAGAACAACACCCCGCTATCTTTATTATTCGCGATCACCGCCCCGGGGGCAAAAAAACCACCCGGGCCGTAATAAGACGACCAGTAATTTGCATCCTGCGCACCTGCCGGCAGGGAACAGAGCAATAACAAGAAAAAGGTAAAATTCTTCATAAGCGGGGTACCTCTTTAACTAATATAGCAAAAATCTCAGGATCAGGGCTATATACTTATAATATATAATTATTGTATATTTAGGGAACCTATACACCTATTATCCTATGCAAAGCAACCAGCAGTTACTTACTGAAACCTATTATGAAACCGTGGCATCCGAGATCCACCACCTGGAAAAGCTCAAAGAGCACCGGGAAGAAATGCCGCGGATAGCCTCCCTGGAGCAGGTAAATGTAGTAAAAGCCTACTACGCTATGTTCCAGGAACAGGATTTTGACAAGGCCCGCCAATACTTCTACAAAGCGGCCCTGTCCGGCGAATACATGATCAAACGTTATAACTGGCGCTTCAATGGAGCCATTAACCTGATAGGTTATGCCGTACTGAGCGATCACAGCGGCCTCATCAAACGGTACAGCCTTCTGCCGGACCACTATGCCAACGAACATATGCTGGCATACGCCTACAACAAAGCCATACAGGATGTGCTCACCGGCAAACGGCAGGACCTGGAAAAACAGATAGCCGTTATTAAAGCCCAAACCGCCTTTGCGGCCTACCATGGATGTGCGGATGTATTTGAGGGCTTGTTGCGGGATGACCAGGAGAAAGTAGAAACCGGCCTGCAGAAGCTGATCAGAACACACGATGACCGAAAGCTGAGTGATCTGCAATGCAGGTATTTTTCAACAGAAGCAGCCGTGCTCACCAAGCTGGCTTACCGCATAGGGATGTACGTAAAAACAGACAGTTCCCTGGTACCACAGCCGATATTGCCGCTCAGGGAACTGTACGAATATGATGGATACGAATTCTTTAAGGAACTATAATTTCACGCGTTTGCTGAGGAATGCCAGGTATTTGGTGTCTTCTTCGGCAAAAAGACCTTTACCGCCCATCCTGTAAGCTTTTAACAGGTGTTCCAGGGCTTTATCTTCCTGTTTCATTTCCAGGGAAGATTGTCCTAACCGCATTTGATTGAATGAATTGAGCTTGCCTTCCTGGCTTTGGATGGCATTACCGAAATACTTCCCGGCATTTTCAAAGTCGTCCAGCATAAAATACATGTTCCCGATACTGGAATATAACCAGGTACCGGCCTCCCATTCATGCTTTGGCTCTGGTACCAGCTCCAGCGCCTCCTTGAACTTTTCGATCGCAGCGGCATACTCTTCATCGTCCGCGAAATCGTTCCCCATTTCGGAGATCAGTTCTACCTGTTCATAAATTTCATCCTTTAAAATCTTTGCAGCCATTGTTTATCCACTTTTTGATTGTTGGCCAAATCTACTTCATATTTTTTTGCCCTCCATCACCTAAACCTGTGATTCTCTACTTATGCCCATACAGACGTTTATCCCCTCTTAATCAATGAGAAAGGATTGTAGATAACTTAGTTATCAATGGAATTATTATAACATATGCTTTTAATTTAAAATCAGTTAGTTACCTTTATACTAACAATTATCCCTTACCCTTTATGAAAAAAATACTCTTTCTGGTATTGGCCACCTTTGGTGTTTCCAATGCCTTTTCCCAAAGTTTTATGCATGGCGCAGGCATTGGGTTCTATTTTGATAAAGTGGAGGACCTGGATCCCAGGCTTTCTTTCGCACTTACTTATTCGCCGAGGTTTAATTTTGTGGAAACGGAAGCCCTGTCTGTTTCCGTGGGTATCCCTGTGAGTGTTGGGTTTTCCGGGAGCTACAACTATAACAACGCTTATGGTTATAGTGAGGAAACCAATACCCTTGGTTTCATGTTCCACGCTCCGGTGATGGTGAACCTCAACTTCGCAGCAGGTTCCACAAAAGCAAACAGGAGCCGTATTGGAGGTTTTGTGGGCGGCGGATTCGGCTATCATTACAGTGCATCAACGGATTCGGATTACTTTGATGAAAATGGCGATCCGATCATTGTTGAAGGAAGTTCTACCGGTCCTGCTGCCAATGCAGGGATGCGTATCCGTGTTGGCGGAGGTGGTAAAGCAATAGAAATAAGGATGTCTTATTTTAAAGGTATTACAGGCAGTAAACCGGACCTTGTAGGTTTGGGTTGCACTTTCAATTTCTAAAATAAAAAAGCAAGTCTTCACGGACTTGCTTTTTTATTTATACCGGGCCTTTCTCTGGCCCGCTACAGATCGAAGAACTGCCGCGTTCGGTTTATCCGGAGGTCGCGCAGGATACCGGCCTTTGGATTGATGGTGATACTGAATTGACGGTAGCTCCCGAATGGCACTAAGTTGATGCTCATCTGCCAGCAGTGCAGGTCACGGGAGATGGTAAGATTGGTATATGAGATCTGTTTTAACCGGAAATCAAACCCGCTGGAAACAATGATCTTCCACTTGGGCGTAAGGCTGAAATCCCCGTTAAAACCAAGGAACTGCTGGAATATGGTTGTATCCCGCAAACGGTCTAACGTTCTGCTGCGGGTATAGTTCAAACTGTAAGAAAGGTCCAGGCGCCAGGGAATATCAAAATCCACATAATCTCCCGGGTTAGCCCGCATCATTTCCATTTGCCGCCGTTTTTCTTCCAGTGCAGCATCCAGCGGTACATCCCCGTTCTCTTCTTCCTCTTTCTTTTTTGCCTCCTTTTCCTTGCTCTTTTTATCCTGGCTCTGGAAAGAGGTGCTGATAGCGATATTCGCATTCGTTAAACGGCCAAGGCTGAAGTTGCCCCCTTTCCAGGTATATTTGTCGATACGCGTACCGAGGCTATCCAGCTGGTAAGGATCTAAAGTACCACCAAAGGAAATGTTTATTTTATCAAACAGGTTAGTACGGGCATTCAGGGAGAAAGGGCTCAGGTTGAAAGAATCCGCCACCAGGTTATAGCTGCTGCTGATCCCAAAACCATCCAGTAATTTGATCTTACGCACGCCGGAAGTATCCTTCTTGGATTTCACCTTCATTTCCAGGTTGTTATCCAACCCAAAGGTCAAACCCGCAAAGGTCTCTGACGGAGAGGGGCCAAAGGGTGCGCCATCATAATAAGAGAACCGCTGGAACCTGTTCAGTTTACCGTATGGAGTTGCAGGCACCGTGTAATAATCCTTACTGGCCAGGTCCGGAGAGTAACTGATCCCAATATTCGGGCGCATTACATGACGCACGGCCTGTACAGCGGAATTCTTATTCTTGAAACTATACATACCATAAATGGCGGTAGCCAGTGAAGCACCGGTAGACATGGCGCTGCTCCTGAAGAAACCATTTTCGTAGATAGTATCGTAACGTTCCTTTACCTGGTTATATCTCAACTGCAACTTGCGGATGTACCACTTCTCCGTATAGTTAATACTGGGAGAAAGCGTAAGGTTCTTAGTCACGGGGATAGACAGGGTAACAGGGATCTGGTGCTGTATACCGGCCTGCAGGTTGTCAAACATCGCAGGGCGGCCAAAAGCAGTATCAATAAAGCTCATATTGTTCCGGAGCAATGCATTGTAGCTGATCCCTATCTTCTCATACCAGCGTGGGGTGCCTGTCATTTCTTTTGCCTGGAAAGGATATATCGTGTTTACGTTGAAAGACCCATCCGGAAAGTTAATGTTCACCTGGCGGGTGAGGTTATTCTGACTGTGGTTCAGTGCCAGCGTAAGGTTATACGGTTTTCCCTGCCAGCTTTTGGAATAGTTGATGGAAGAGCTCATGTTGTTATTGAGCCGCGTAGCTGCATCCGTTACATTGAACTGGTTGTAACTGGTGGTACCAAAATTCACGCTGGCGCCAAAATTGGTCCCGGGCCTTGCCTTACCGTCCATACTATGGCTCCAGGTTACCCTGAAGTCGCGCGAGCGGGTGAATTCCGATTTTATTTCCGGGTCGCCACTGCGCGTATTGGCAAAGGCGAGGTTAAATCCTCCGTTATATTTATACCGCTTCCGGTAGGTAGGGCTTAAAGTAAGCCCCCAGCTTCCGTAGGAATATACATCTCCCCGTACGGTAAGGTCCAGGTACTCCCCCAGCCCGAAATAATATCCTCCGTTCTCCAGGCCAATACCCTTCTGCTGGTTCACCACGTATTGCGGTGGCAGCAAACCGGTACGCTGCCCGTTACTGAGCGGGAAAATGGCAAATGGTATGAATAAAGGTGTGGGAATACCTTCAATTTCAAGGTTCGCAGGGCCGGATACGATCAGTTTATCAGGTATTACCTTGATCTTACGTGCCCTGAAAGCAAAGTGCGGCGTATCCAGGTTACAGGTGGTATAGCCGTTCCGGAAACCGAAAACAGTATTGTCCGGCTGTTTCTTTACTTTGACGCTGCTTACAAATCCTTCCCCGTATTGTGCGCGGGTCTGGAAGATCATGGCCTTGCCGGAATTGAAATTGTACTGCACGGAGTCCATATCTGAACTGGTGGTACCGTCGTTCAATACCGCTTTGTCGATTGGCTTCCCGGCTGTATCCACTCCCATCCGGGAAGTAAGGATACCTGTCTGCTGGTTAAAGTCCATCGTATTACCCGTGAGCTGAGTGGCGCCATATTTAACGTCCGCTTTATTATAAAGGCGGAATTCCTTCTTTTTCACAAACATCACAATGGAGTCCTGCGCCTTATAAAATACAGGAGCGGTAAGACTATCCTTGGAGAGTTTAACGTTAGGTATAGTATCTGTCTTTACAGATACACTGTCCATTGTGAGGCTATCTACCGCTTTCCCCGGTGAAATACTATCAATTCCTCGTTTTATCACGGGACGAATAGTATCTTTCGGTTTGCGGGAGGTATCCGTCCATTCCGATCTGGCAGGAAATTTCACGGCATGCGGCAAAGGAACCGTGTCTGTGAAAATTTTGTTAAAGTAGTGAGCTGGAAGTGCCGATGCGCGGGCATATGCGTCTATAAATAAAGGCGAGGCCAATATTAATAGAAGAATCAAAGGCAGGAATACCCGCCTTAAAATGTTTTTATAATTATTTTTGCAGAGAGGGTCCATGTGTTAAGCGGGCACAAACCTACATGATTTTATACAAATTATTAAATACTGTGCTAAGTGCCTGAAAAGGGATAATGCGGAAGAGAGGCGGATAAGCGTGTTTCATATGAGTATTAAATTATTGTGTACGTTGAACAGGAACCTTTGCCAAATTGAATACAACCCATTAAAATAAAATGTTGACATGCGCTGGAAAAGAGTTTTATTTTCAGGACTAGGCATAGGCCTTATCTATACCTTGTTCATTCATGCAAAAACTACACCGGATTCCCCCGTACAGGATAAGCCTATCCGTACGATAGTGATCGATGCCGGCCATGGAGGAAGTGATCCCGGTGCCAGAGGAAGATATTCACACGAAAAAGATGTTGCCCTGGACGTTGCGCTGAAATTGGGAAAGATACTGGAAGAAGCCCTGCCTGATGTAAAAATAGTTTATACGCGTAAAACAGACCGTTTTGATGATGTACACCGTAAAGCCGCTATAGCCAACGAAGCACAGGGAGACCTGTTCATTTCCATTCACTGTAATGCCGCCGCGGACCTTTCCAGGGTAGTAGGTTATAAAACACAAACTTACAGGAACAAAAAGAAAAAGAAGGTGACCAGGCAAGTGGCCATCTATGAAAAATATCCTAACCCTGCCAAGGGTACGGAAACGTATGTATGGGCTACCAGTAAGAATAATGCTAAAACAGAATCCCTGCGGAACAACTCCGTGATCGTGTTTGATGCCAATTCCGAAGAAACTAAAGAACTGATGGCCAATTCAGATCCTGAAACCCTGATCATGCTCAATACCCTCCGCAACGTGTATTTCGATCAAAGCCTGCGCCTCAGTACGCTGGTGGAAGATGAATTCACCCGTGTAGGCCGTATCAGCAGAGGGGCACGCCAGCGGAACGATAAAGGCATCCTGGTGCTTCATGCTACCGCTATGCCCAGCGTATTGGTGGAACTGGGCTTTATCAGCAACCCGGAAGAAGAGAATTACCTCAATTCCGCAGATGGCCAGTCTGAAATGGCTAATTGCATAGCCCGCGCCGTGAAAAGATATAAGGATGAACTGGAAAGGATATACAAAGCCGCCGAAAGCGGTCGTAAAGCTGCGCCTGTAGAAACACCGGCCCCGGTTCAGCAGGCCCCGGTTCAAAATATAGCCACCTCCGTTAGTGTAAAAACAGAAGCCCCTCCTGCCCCGGCTGCAGATCCTTCTGTACATTATAAGGTACAACTGATGACTTCAGAGAAGATCTATGCCCGGGGAGCTACCCTCTTCCAGAAACTGGATGGTACCATAGAAAGAGAAGACCTCAAACAAGGAAAGAAAAAAGTACATAAATATATATGGGGCAGCTTCCGTACAGAAGCAGAAGCACATGCTGCTGTATATAAAGCCAAAAAACAAGGTTTTGCCGATGCTTTTGTTGTAACTTACAAGAACGGCGAACGGGTAGACCTGTAGCCGTATTTGGCCCGCCTTTTGCATTATTTCTGTTTTCCTACGAAGCCACACCGTTGTTTTTATCTATTTTTGCACGAACTATACTATATCTCGATGCTTAAAATGTCCAATGAAACGAAAGTAGGCATTCTGGCCGCCGCCGGCATTGTGTTACTGGTACTGGGTTTTAACCTCCTGAAAGGACGGAGCTTGTTTTCGAATAAAAAGATCATTTACGCTGTATATACACAGGTAAACGGTTTGCAACCTTCCAACGCCGTGATGGTCAATGGCCTCACTGTGGGGAATGTGCAAAGCCTGGAAGTAATGGACCAACGTGCAGGAAGGATCCTGGTAACGCTGCAGATCAGCAAAAAGATCGAGATCCCTAAAAATTCTGTGGCCCGTATCAGCTCAGACCTCTTAGGTACCCGTAAAGTGGAGATAGATTTTGGTAACACCAACGAATACCTTAAAAATAAGGATACCATTTACGCTGATGTGGCAGGCTCTATTACAGATGCATTGAAAGAACAAATAAGCCCATTGGTGAAGAAACTGGAAGTAACACTTGGCGCAGTGGATACCCTCCTTCTTACGGTAAACTCACTGTTCGATACTACTACCAAACATAATATCCGTGGTACTATATCCGGTTTGAACAATACCATGTCCAATCTTTCGGTTGCCTCCCGTTCCCTTACAGGTATGCTCCAGGAAGATGGTAAGATCGGCAGCACCTTCGGCAACTTTGAATCGATCTCTGCCAACCTGAAGAATAACAACGACAAGATCTCCAATATCCTGACCAACTTTGATAAAGCATCCGGCACACTGGCTAACGGCACGCTGGACACTGCTATGAATCAATTGCGTTTCACCGTTACCCGTCTCAACGATATGGTAACCAAACTGGATAGCAAAGATGGTTCCCTTGGCCTGCTGATCCATGACAAAAAAGTGTATAACAATCTCCAGGCATCTACCAGCAGCCTCAATAAACTGCTGGAAGACCTCCGGTATAATCCCTGGAGATATGTACACCTGAGCGTATTTGGCAGAAAGAACAAAGTGGTGCCCATCCCCTCCGATACGGCGAAATACCTACAATAACAGACATGTTAAAAGCTTTACGATACGGCCTTATTTTGCTGGCAGGGATTGGTATGACCTCACTGATCACAGCAAATAACAGCCTTCGCCCTCTTACGCCGGTTCAGGAAGATACTGCAAAAAAGATCCGCATTATCCATGCAGATAATATGTCTTTCATCACAAAAGATTCTGTGGATGAAAGGCGTTTCCGTGGCAGTGTAGTGTTCCAGCAAGGCACCAGCCTGCTGTATTGCGACAGTGCCACGTTAAACCAGGCAAAGAACATGATCGAGGCATGGGGGCATGTGCATATTAACCAGGACGATAGTATCCACACCTATTCCGATAACCTTATCTATATGGGAAATACCCGTATAGCTACCCTCGTTGGCAATGCCAAGCTCACAGATAACAAAATAGTGCTCACCAGCCCTGAGCTGCAATATGATATGAATACCAAGATCGGTACTTATACCAAAACAGGTAAACTGGTGAATGAAAAATCTGTGCTGACCAGCCAGGAAGGTTTCTATTATGCAGATACAAAAGACGTGTATTTTAAGAAGGACGTGGTGATCGTAGACCCCGGCTTTACTTTAGGGACTGATACCCTCTTATATAATACGACTACTAAAATAGCCACCATCCTCGCTCCTACCACCATCAACGATGGCAAGATGACGATGTATGTAACAGATGGCTATTACAACACGGATGTGGGATATGGCAGCTTCACCAAACGCCCGATCATTGAAGACAGCACAAATACCTTCACGGCTAACGAAATACAAACAGATAAGGCTTCCGGTATTTCCATCGCAACCGGCAACATGATCTGGCGGGACACTGCGCAGAAAGTATCCCTGCTGGCCAACTATGGCATTGTGAACCAGTTCACTAAAATGGTACTGGCTACACGTAAACCGGTGATGCTGCTGGAAGGTAAAACAGATACTTTGTTTGTTGCATCGGATACCCTCTTCTCAGGGATCATTCCAAGAGATTCTCTTTTAGTAGATTCCACTGCCACTACGGATAAAAAAGATACCACAGAAAAAAGGTTCATGATCGCCTATAATCATGTGAAGATCTATTCTGACTCGCTGCAGGGTGTGGCAGACAGCGTATACTATTCCGGCGTGGATTCTATCTTCCGGCTCTATAAAGATCCCGTGCTCTGGGCCAATGGCAACCAGCTCACCGGCGACACCATCTTCCTCTTCACCAAAAACCAGAAGGCAGATAAGCTGTTGCTGGATCAGAATGCTTTGATCGTGAATGAAGTAGGCCCCGGTATGTATAACCAGGTGAAAGGAAATACCGTACTGGGTTTCTTTGGAGATGAAAAACTGGATTCCATGTATGTGAACGGGAATGCAGAGAACATCTATTATGTGCAGGATGATGACAGTGCCTTTATCAGTATCAACCGGCTGTTGTCTGCCGCTACGCATATCTATTTCACCAATGGAGAGCTGGACCGGATCGTGTTCCTGAAAGAAGCAGAAGCCACCATGTACCCTTTCACCCAGATGCCGGAAGAACAAAAGCAGCTGCCGGGATTTAAATGGGTGATCAACCGCAAACCGAAATCGAAGTACGAACTGATAGGCCAATAGTTTTTCACAAAATATTTATGCATGAGTACAGGGAGCTTTAAGAACAGGTTTATATCGCCCATTTTTCAATTCCTGCAGGACAGTCGCGCTGTAGGCATTGTATTGATTGGATGTACTATCCTCTCCCTGATCATCGCCAACTCTCCCTGGCAGGATGCTTATACCGGTTTCTTTAACACCCTCTTTGATCCTGCAGGCGGGCATCACTACAATTACAAAGGTTTACACCTGCCCAATTCATGGCTGCTATGGATCAACGACGGCTTCATGGCCCTGTTCTTCTTCCTGGTAGGTATGGAGATCAAACGGGAATTAACCACAGGAGAACTGGCTTCCGTAAAGAAATCCCTGCTGCCCATACTTGCAGCTCTTGGCGGTATGTTAATGCCGGCCCTTATCTATACGTTATTTAATGGGAACTCACCATATGCGCACGGCTGGGGAATTCCCATGGCAACAGATATTGCTTTTTCGCTTGGTATACTTTCCCTGTTAGGTAAACGCGTGCCACTCAGCCTGAAAATATTCTTAACAGCACTCGCCATTATAGACGACCTGGGCGCTATCCTGGCTATCGCTATCTTTTATACGGATGCGTTGCATATGCTGTACCTCTACATCGGCGCAGGCGTATTTGCGTTGCTGCTGCTCATGAACTATTTAAAAGTACAGCGTATTATCCTGTATGTGATACCGGGCCTGGTGCTTTGGTATTGTGTCTTTAATTCCGGTATCCATGCTACTATCGCAGGTGTTCTGCTGGCTTTCTGCATTCCGTTGAATAAGATCCACAGCCTTGAACATACCCTTCATGATCCGGTGAACTTTTTGATCATGCCCATCTTTGCGCTGGCCAATACAGCCATAGAATTCCCACCGGACCTCCTGCATGCATTTACCCATTCCGTAAGTTTTGGGATCATTGCAGGGCTGGTACTGGGTAAACCTTTGGGCATTTTCTTCTTCTGCCTGATAGCTGTAAGATTGAAATTAGCCAGCCTTCCCGCCAATACAAACTGGAAACAGTTATGGGGGGTAGGTATGATCGCAGGCGTCGGTTTTACGATGAGTATATTTATAGCCACTTTAGCCTTCAAACCTGTTGATATACAGGTGATCTCTGTGATGTCCGTGATACTGGCATCGCTGCTGTCCGGCCTGGCCGGTTTCATTTTTTTGAGGGCTATCAAATAAATTTCCTGAATAGCCGTTTCCCTACTGAAATTCCTTTGGCATTGTTATTGCAAATACTTAACAGCATGAAATATCGCATCATTGCTGCCTTTGTTGTATTGTGCTTTGCACAGGGCGTAAAAGCCCAACAGGCAGCCGGACAAATTGAAGCAGGTGTAAGGTTGGGGTTGCCATTAGGTGCAACCGGAAGATATTTTCTAACCGACCGTTCCGCAGTAGAAGGCATCTTTGGATTGTATAATACAAGAGCATCACTAACTGCGCTGTATCAATATCACTGGGACCTCTCTGCATTGACAATTGATGGTTTTGGCTGGTATGCAGGCGGTGGCGCACATATCGGCGGAAGGGAGATCAGCGGGAATAAAACCTTCTATGCAGGCGTGGATGGATTAGTGGGATTGAATTATTCATTCTCTAACATTCCGTTGAACCTGAGCCTGGACTGGAAACCGGCGCTTCATTTCAACACTCCTTCCGAACTGGCAGACTTTGGTGTTTCTGCCCGTTATATTTTCGGAAGGAATAAAAAGTAGTTTAAAACAAAGACAACTATATGAAAAGGATCCTGTTACTCTTCGGAGTACTTTCTTTGATGGCCTTCCAGGCAAATGCACAACGCCGTACAAGTGGCGGTGGCTCTCCTGGAGATTACCAAACCGCTATTGGTGTAAGGGTTAACCCATGGACCATCGGTTTTACCGCAAAGCATTTTATTAAAGGACCACACGCAATTGAAGGAATTGTAAGCCATTATTTTGGAAGTGGAGATCGTGATGTAACGAATGTAACTTTTACAGGTTTGTATGAATACACCTGGAATGTATTCGGTAAGTCTGAATGGAACATGTATGCCGGCGGTGGTGCACACGTTGGTGTATGGAGAGACCGTTATTATGATAACGGCAACAAACGTTACCACTCAGAAGCCGTTGTAGGCCTTGACGGTATCTTTGGCGTGGAATATACTTTTAAGAATATTCCATTGAACCTCAGTGGCGATATCAAACCATTCGTAAACTTCAACGGTGGTCATGATTTCTTCGGAGAACAGCTGCTGGGTGTTTCTGCCCGCTACACGTTCAGATAATTTCTTTTTAAAACAAAGCAAAAAGCCCCCCGGTGTTCCGGGGGGCTTTTTGTATATTTATTATCGATATGAAAGTCCTTTCTGCACAACAGATCCGCGAAGCGGATGCTTACACCATCACACATGAACCCATCAGCAGCGTATTACTGATGGAGCGTGCCGCTGCGGAATGTGCCGGCTGGATGGTCCATACTTTCGGAGAGGCACCCCCGCCCTTTTATGTGTTCTGCGGCATGGGCAATAACGGCGGAGACGGATTAGTGATCGCAAGATTACTAAGGGACCAGGGCTATAACGTACATGCCTATATGGTACATCATTCAGCAACCGCCTCTCCGGATAACCTGGCCAATCAACCTTATGTACAGGACGTACAGTCCATCTATTCCCCCGCTGATTTTCCTTTGATGGAAGCAACCGGCGTAGTGGTAGATGCCATCTTCGGCACCGGGCTCTCCCGCCCTGTTGAAGGATGGGTAGCTTCCATCCTTCACAAGATCAATGATGGCTACGGCAGGCATACCATCGTATCCATAGATATGCCGTCCGGCCTTATGGCAGACAGTGTTACCGGCCATGCAGCCTGTGTTCATGCCAATTATACACTCAGCTTTCAGTTCTATAAGCTTGCCTTCCTGCTGCCGGAAAATGCTGCCCGTGTAGGCGAGACCGTGATCCTCCCTATCGGCTTGCATCCGGACTTTATCAACAACGTGGAAACAAAGTATCATGTGGTTGATCCCCGGATCGTTAAAACCATTTACCAGCCCCGCGATCCTTTTGCCCATAAAGGCACGTACGGTCATGCACTACTGGTAGCCGGCAGTTATGGTAAGATGGGAGCGGCAGTTCTGGCCGCCAGGGCCTGCCTCCGTGCTGGTGCAGGATTATTGACGGTACATGTCCCGCAGCGTGGTTATGAGATCTTACAAACGGCTGTGCCGGAAGCGATGTGTGAAACGGAGGACCAGCCCACTGCTTTCAGTGCCCATTTCCACGAACCATTCAAACATCACCAGGCGCCCGGATATGCTACTATTGGTGTGGGACCCGGGTTGGGAACAGCAGCTGCTACCGCCAGGGCTTTGGAAAAGCTCATGGAACTCTATCATAAACCCATGGTGCTGGATGCTGATGCCCTGAATATGATCAGTGAATATCCCTTCCTCCTGCAAAAACTCCCGAAAGATTCGATCCTTACCCCGCATCCTAAAGAGTTTGAAAGATTATTTGGCCCTAAAGAAGATCAGTTTGAAAGACTGGAACTCCTTTCCGCCAAAGCGGTGGAATTACAGGTCTACATCCTGCTCAAAGGCAGGTTTAGCGCCATGGCCTGTCCGGATGGCGCTGTTTATTTCAATCCCACCGGCAATCCCGGTATGGCCACTGCCGGCAGCGGGGATGTACTAACAGGTATTTTAACCGGTCTTTTATCACAGGGATACACCCCTAAAGCCGCTCTCCTCCTGGGCGCCTGGCTGCATGGCCTGGCCGGGGACCTGGCAGCGGACGATATTTCCGAAGAATCCCTTATTGCAGAGGATATCATCAATTATCTCGGACAGGCTTACCTCGAACTCCGCAAGTAAGCTTTAAACACCTATCTATATTATTAATCAACATAATATATGGAAGCACTAGTAAAATAAATCCCAATACATTATCTTCGTCAACCTTGTAATTTTTAAAAGGCTTATAAAGTATGAGTATAGTTTACATTATTCCACTATTCGGACTGTTAGCACTGTTATTCACGGCAGTACAAAGTGCCTGGGTCTCACGCCAGGATGCAGGCAATGAAAAAATGACGGAGATAGCCAAACATATTGCAGAAGGTGCGATGGCGTTTCTGAAAGCTGAGTACAAGATCCTCACCTATTTTGTGATCATTGCTGCCCTGTTATTAGGTTATATGGGATATTCCCACCACAATTCAGACTGGACGATTGCCCTTGCATTTATTATAGGCGCCATCTTTTCTGCCACTGCCGGTTTCATCGGCATGAAAATAGCCACCAAAGCGAATGTACGTACAGCGCAAGCTGCCCGTACCAGCCTTGCCCGTGCATTGAAAGTTTCCTTTACCGGAGGCTCTGTAATGGGAATGGGTGTTGCCGGCCTGGCTGTTTTAGGACTGGGTGGATTGTTCATTGCACTGAAAGCATATTTCGGTGCTGAAGCAGGTACTGCTGAAATGATCAAAACTATTGAAGTACTCACCGGTTTCTCCCTCGGCGCGGAGAGCATTGCGCTCTTTGCACGTGTGGGTGGCGGTATCTATACTAAAGCTGCGGACGTAGGAGCTGATCTCGTTGGTAAAGTGGAAGCCGGCATCCCTGAGGATGATCCACGCAACCCTGCTACCATTGCAGATAACGTTGGAGACAACGTAGGAGACGTAGCCGGTATGGGTGCAGACCTTTTCGGTTCATATGTAGCCACTGTACTCGCAACCATGGTACTGGGTGTTGAAACAACTTCCCTGGACAACTTCGGCGGCCTCGCTCCTGTTATCCTGCCCATGTTCATTGCCGGTATTGGTATTGTGCTTTCCATCATCGGTACTTTCTTTGTAAGGATAGGCGAAAACGCAGGTTTAAGCACCGGCGCTGTTCAACGTGCCCTGAATATGGGTAACTGGGGTTCCATTGTACTCACTGCTATTGTATGCTACTTTGCGGTGAACTGGATCCTTCCTGAAACCATGACCCTCCGTTCCCATGAATTCACCCGTACAGGTGTATATGGCGCTATCCTGGTTGGTCTTGTAGTGGGCACCCTTATGAGTATCATCACTGAATATTACACCGCCATGGGCAAACGCCCGGTGAATTCCATTATCCGTCAGTCTTCCACCGGCCATGCCACTAACATCATCGGTGGTCTGGCAGTAGGTATGGAATCTACCTTCCTCCCTATCCTGGTGCTGGCAGGCGGTATCTATGGTTCATTTGCACTTGCCGGTCTGTATGGTGTTGCTATCGCCGCAGCAGGTATGATGGCCACTACTGCTATGCAATTGGCTATTGACGCCTTTGGCCCTATCGCCGATAACGCAGGTGGTATCGCAGAAATGAGCGAATTACCCAAAGAAGTTCGTGAGAAAACAGATATCCTCGATGCTGTAGGGAACACCACCGCCGCTACAGGCAAAGGTTTCGCTATCGCCTCCGCTGCATTGACAGCCCTTGCGCTGTTTGCAGCTTATGTAGGTGTGGTGGAAGCAAATGGATACAAACTATACAATGCTATCAATATCTATAAAGCAGATGTACTGGCTGGTCTTTTCGTAGGCGCCATGATCCCCTTCATCTTCTCTTCCCTCGCTATCCGCGCGGTAGGTGAAGCTGCTATGAGCATGGTGGAAGAAGTTCGCCGCCAGTTCAGGACCATCCCCGGTATCATGGAAGGAACCGGCAAACCGGAGTACGACAAATGTGTGGCCATCTCTACGGAAGCCTCTATCAAAAAGATGCTGTTACCCGGTGCCATCACTATCCTGTCTCCCATCCTGATCGGTTTCATCTTTGGACCTGAGGTGCTGGGTGGTTTCCTTGCCGGTGCTACTGTTAGCGGTGTATTGATGGGTATGTTCCAGAACAACGCCGGCGGCGCCTGGGATAATGCCAAGAAATCTTTCGAAAAAGGTGTTGAGATCAATGGTGAGATCTATTACAAGAAATCAGAACCACATAAAGCTTCTGTTACCGGTGATACCGTAGGTGATCCTTTCAAAGATACTTCCGGCCCGTCTATGAACATCCTGATCAAACTGATGTCCATCGTTTCACTTGTAATTGCACCAACCTTGGCTGAAATACATGGTAAGTACCAGACAACTACGGCTAAGGTGGAACAGGAAGCCAAAAAACCTGTTGCAATAGAGAAAACAACAGCTATGTTACCTAAGTAATTTATGGCAATCTTATTATATGGTCCCGGTAATAAATCATTACCGGGATTTTTTTTGGTAGTATCATCCCCGCCTCCTATCTTTGTACTGTAATTTTAAATATTACAGAATTGATCCGCAGTAAATTCTCAACATCCGTACACATTCTCACACTGCTGGCCAGTGCGCCGGACGAATGGTTATCGTCCGACTATATCGCCAGTTCGCTGAACAGTAACCCTGCGCTGGTGCGCAAGGAACTGAGTGTACTCAGGGAAGCGGGCCTGATAGAGAGCAAGGAAGGGAAAAACGGTGGCAGCAGACTGGGAAAGGCTACAAAAGACATCCGTATGTCAGACATCTTCCTGCTGGTGAAGAATGGTCACGTTTTTGGCTACTCTCCTAATGAGCCTAATCCTCAATGTGCGGTGGGTGCGCGCATCAACGGCGCGCTGGATGAATTGTTCGGGGAAATTGACAACAGTATCTACGAAAAGCTTTATTCCATCACCCTGGCTGAATTCACTAAAAAGTACTTCTGATTTTTTTACCTTAAACTGTAATAATTTTCATAACAATTTATACATAACTGTAACAAAATTCATAACAATTAATCCTTTCAACAATGTCAAATCAGGTATTAGTTCTCGGTGCAACCGGTTTTGCAGGAAAACAGGTTGTAGATGCCCTCACAGCTGAAGGTATAAAAGTAAAAGCCGCTACCCGTTTCCCGGAAAAGTTTGTGGCCTCTGCCCCCAATGTATCTCCTGTAAAAGTGGTACTGGAAGATCCCGCCACCTTTGCTCCTGCCCTCGCCGGCGTTGACAAGGTTTTCCTTGCAGCGGTGCCGCTGGATGCAGATGCACATCTGAAGCTGAACCCTTTCATCGATGAAGCAAAGAAGGCAGGCATACAAAAAATTGTTTTCCTGTCCGCTATCGGCATGGAAAACCTGCCGGACAGCCCTTTGCGTAAGATTGAGATACACCTTCAAAACGCTGGTATCACGTATAATATCGTGCGCCCTAACTTTTTCATGGAAAACTTTTCGGATGGTTCATTCAGCGGTTCTGTTAAAGCTACGGCACAGATCATTATCCCTGCGGAAGATGCCAGACTGAGCATGATCGCCACTTCGGATATCGCAGCAGTGTCCGCAAAGCTCCTGCTGGACGATACTTTAAAAGGACAGGAACTGACCCTTACCGGCCCGGCTTCCCTGAATGCATACGATACTGCTGAGATCATCAGCAAAACAAGCGGTAAAAAGGTGACGTATGTTCCGGTAACAGCAGATGAAATGACGGAGGCGGTAAAAGCGCATGGCCTGTCTGACAGTGAGGCTCAGTATATTGCTTTATTGTTCCAGGGTGTGAGAGCGGGTTACATGGAAGCAGTAACCACAGCGGTTAAGGATATCACTGGTAAAGAACCGATCAGTTTTGAGACTTTTGCAAAAGCGAACGTAAGCAGTTTCCAATAATATATTGTCAGTGATATGCTGCAGCATATCACTACATACCTTTTTTTACCTCGCTGGGGCTTTGGCCGAACTTCTTCCGGAAAGCATTACTGAAGTGCTGAAGCGAAGAGTAACCCAGTTCATCCGCAATGTCCGTAAAAGAAAACGTTCCCTCGCGCATCATCTGTTTTGCCTGGTCCAGGCGGTAATCGCTCAGGTATCCGAATACGGTATTGTCAAACACTTTCTTAAACCCGCTTTTCAGCTTAAACTCATTGATCCCGGCTTTACGTGCCAGGTCTGTGAGGGATAAGGGATCTTGCGCATGCGCCAGCAGAAGATCGCGTGCATGATAGATCCTTTCTTCATCTGTACGGGATATTTTCTGTACCTCAGGGCTCTTGCGGCCTTCTATCTCTATCTGCTCACATTGCAGGGCTAACAGTTCTATTGATTTGGATTGCAGGAAAAGTTTCTTTAATCCACCGGTGAAATGGCAATTCCTGACCTCATCTATCACTTGCAGCATCCGGGGGGTAATAAGGTATCCTTTGGAATAGTACACCGGTTTACGGTTCTCTACCCTTTCTGCCATCCTATCCAGTATAGGGCCGTTATTCGCTGCGATCTGCACAAATTTATCACTCATAAAGCTCAGGCCAAATATCTTCATTTCCGGCTGAGGCTCTATCTGCAGCGATTCTTCCATTTCAGGATTGTAAAAGATATTATGCTGATGGCTGGACGTTCTGATGTTTTTAGCGATCCCGCTTATGTTCGCCGTTACCTCTCCTTTGAGCATAAAATGCATCCCTATCCGCTGCAGAAAGTCCTTGCCTTCTATATGTAAGCGCTGGTATACGCCCATGCTCCCAAAACCCAGCATAATGCCATCAAAATGCATTTCATTAAACTGTGCTTTGCCGAAGCCAAATTCCAGCTTATGCACAGATTCTGCAAACACAGGCGAATTGTAAGTAGCTGCTTCAAAGCTCTCATCGCTATGATACAGTACGCCCTGGGAATCGTCTTTGATGGTAACTGGCATATAAAATAATCCGTTAGGTATAAATAATAATCCGTTTCGTGCAACCTTTAAAAACCGGTGGATGCGAATTTTGCCTAAAATTATTCAAATTAAAAGACATGATCGGCATCTTCAAAACAAACATCAGCACCCTGCAGGATAAGAACAGGGTCGTTTCTGCAATCGCCGGACATTTCAGCACCACCGACTGTACACTGGACCTGGAGGACTGCGATAAGGTCCTGCGGGTAATAAGCCAACAACTGGAAGAACAGCATGTTATCTCGTTTGTCCACAAGCTGGGATACCAATGCGCTGTACTGGACTGATTTCCTACTATTAAATTGCAGCCTTTTCTACTGATAATCTATGATTTTCATCAGTTAGCCCCCTATTTCACCCCCTTTAATGTGATTTATTTCTTACCTATAGGGGTATACTCTACTTTGCACGTCATATTCTCGGAAAAGCGCATATACGCTCAAAATCCAATAAAACGATAAAAAACCTGGAAACCAATATGAAAACAACAGCAAACACGCTAACGCTCATTTGTTTGTTACTGCTGACAACATTTAGCTTAAAGGCACAACAGCAAAGGTATACGGTTAGCGGATATGTTAAAGACGAACATTCCGGTGAATCATTAATAGGTATCTCTATTGGTAAACCCGGCACCTCAATAGGTACGGTAACCAATGAGTACGGATTCTACTCCCTCACCCTCCCTGCCGGCACTCACGAGATCCAATACTCCTACATGGGTTATAAACCTATTAAGATGACCATCGATCTCAGGAGTAATAAACGCCAGGATATTAAGCTGGCACAGGCAGACCGCCAGTTGAACGAGGTGGTGATCACCAGCAAGCAACAGGAAAAGAATATCAATACCCTCAGCACCAGCATGAACAAACTGGAGATCGCTGAAATGAAAAAGCTGCCAACGTTCATGGGTGAAGTGGACGTATTACGTGCTATCCAGACCCTCCCCGGTATCAATACCGTGGGTGAAGGCGCTGCTGCCTTCAACGTACGGGGTGGTGCAGGAGATGAGAACCTGATCCTGATGGACGAAGCACCCGTTTATAACTCCACACACATGTTGGGCTTCTTCTCCGTATTCAATCCGGATGCTGTGAAGAACATCAATATGATCAAAGGCGGTTTCCCGGCCGAATACGGTGGCAGAACAGCTTCTGTGCTGGATATCAGGATGAAGGACGGAAATAACCAGAAACTGGGGCTTACCGGCGGTATCGGCAATATCTTCAGCCGCCTTGCAGTTGAAGGCCCCATTCAGAAAGATAAATCCTCTTTCATCATTGCAGGCAGAAGGTCCTACATGGATGTGATAATGAAACCCTTCCTCAAAGGAGATATGAAGGATACCAAGCTGTATTTTTATGACCTCACCGCAAAAGTGAACTTCAATCTCAATAAGAACAACAGTTTATTTGTGAGTGGTTATTTCGGAAGGGATGTGTTTGGTTTCGGCAACCAGGTGAATATGAACTGGGGCAACGCTACTACTTCCATCCGCTGGAACCACATCTTCAATAACCGCCTGTTCATGAACCTCACCACTTATTACACCAAGTACGATTACAGTCTGGAATTCAAAAGCAAAGAAACAGACGTGAACAAGCAAAGTTACAAGTGGACCTCCAACATCATCAACTACGGTGTTAAACCAGCATTCACTTATTACCTGAACTCCAACAACACCTTGCACTTTGGTGTACAATCCATACTCTATACCTTCAAACCGGGTAAAGGTACCGGCAGCGATGGCGAAGATGTGAATGAGATCGTGCTGAAAGACAAGAATGCGCTGGAAGGTGCAGTGTACCTGGATCATGAGTTGAAAGCAGGCAAGTTTGGTGTACAATATGGCGTACGTGTATCAGGCTTCCAGTTCCGCGGAAAAGGTACTGCTTACTATTATGCAGATACAACTGCCGGTATCCGCAAACGCCTGGATCATACACAGGAATTTGGTGCAGGCAAAACAATTGCAGATTACTACAACCTGGAACCACGCATCTCTGCCAAGTATAAACTGAATAATACTACAGCCATAAAAGCTGCTTACAGCCGCAGCGCACAATACATGCACCAGCTGAGCAACACCGCATCCCCTACCCCGGTAGACATCTGGACGCCGGTGACCAATAACGTAAAACCACAGCTGACAGATCAGGTAACAGCAGGTTATTTTTACAATGCTCCCGGAGACAAGTTTGAACTTTCTGCTGAAGTGTTCTATAAAACCATGCAGGACCAGCTGGATTATATCGACAACTCTGACCTTGACCTGAATGAATTCATTGAAGCAGACCTGCTGGCGTCCAAAGGCCGTGCTTATGGTTTGGAACTCTATGTTAAAAAGGATGTAGGTAATACCACAGGCTGGGTAAGTTATACCCTCTCCCGTTCTGAACGTAAAACACCCGGCATCAGCCAGAATGAATGGTTCATTAACCGTTACGACCGTACGCACAACGTGAACGTGGTGGTATCGCATGAATTCACCAAAAGGATCAGCATGGGTGCTAACTGGGTATTTGCATCCGGTACGCCTGCAACGTTTGCAGATGCACGGCTGGAATTCCAGGACTGGGATATTCCTTACAACACAACAGAAAAACGTAACAACTACCGCCTGAAACCATTTCACAGGCTGGACCTCTCCGTTACCTGGAAAGGCAAACAATTAAAACGCTGGAAAGGAGAATGGGTATTCTCCCTGTATAACGTATATGCCCGCAGGAATGCTTATACCGTGTACTTCAGGCAGAACGAGGATGATCCCAGCAAGAAAGAAGCTGTTCGTCTTTCCATCATCGGTTCTATCATCCCCGGCATTACCTACAACTTCAAGTTTTAATCATTCGCAAAGCATTGAATTATATGAAAAGGATCATAAACATATTCGCCATACTAGTTACAGCAGCAGGTTTCACTTCGTGTGAAGATGTGATAGACCTCGATATCCCCAAGGGAAAAACCTTTGCTGTGGTAGATGCATGGATCACCAATGAAGCAGGCAAACAGAGCATCCGTATCACGGAAACTGTTCCCTACACATCTACAGGTACAGCACCGGTTGTCAGCGATGCCGTAGTAGTATTAACAGACCTCACAGACAATAAGACCTACCCCTTCACTTTCGCTAACGGTGTGTACAGCCACGATCCGGGCCTGGATAAAAGCATTGGTGTATTGAACCATGCTTACAAGCTCAGGATAGAGTTGAAGTCCCAGGTGTTTGAAGCCATCGATACCATCAAAAGGGTGCCGGAGATTGATTCCATCTCTTACGAGTTCAAAACAGAAGAAAATTCGGCCAGCAATAAAGAAGGTTATTATGCCCGTTTTCACGGCAGGGACCTGGCGGGAGCCTCTGATTATTACTGGGTAAGGAGTTACCGTAATACTAAGGACAACCGTGTAGGAGATGCATTCGCAGTAGACGGTTCTTACCAGGAATATGTGTCGGACAGTGCGGTATTCATCGTTCCCATCAGTGAAAGCATTACCAACTGGGATAAGCCATTTCAGCTGAATGAAACGGTTATTGTGCGCCTGGCCTCCCTTACCAAGAGTAGCCATACCTTTCTCACCCATGTGGAATCACAGCTGCAGAACGGTGGCCTGTTTGCAAAGATCCTGGAGAACGTAAAAAGCAACCTGAAGAACACCAATGCATCCAGCGATGTGAAAGTGCTCGGTTGGTTCGGTACCTCTGCAGTTAAGTTCAAGGAAAAAACTATTCGTTAATCATTTCATTCCATTTTATGAAAACAGCGAAACTAGGTTTAGTACTCATTACCATGCTGCTGGCTCAGTTCAGCTATGCACAGGATAGTAAGATCGAATCACTGGCCGGAGGAGGGAAAGGAAAGATCAGGGTAGGCGGATTTGGTGCGCCAACCATTAAGTTCACCACTTTTGATGATCAATTAGGCATCCTGATGGGTGGATATGCAGGCGTAATGCTGAACAGCAAACTCATGCTTGGCGCAGGTGCCTATGCCCTGGTGAATAATATTGAAGCGGCGCGTACCAATGCATCAGATCCCACTTTATACTGGAACATGTGGTACACCGGGTTTGTACCTGAGTATACCATTAAGTCAAATAAGCTCTTCCACACTGCCGTGAGCGCCCTTATAGGTGGTGGCGGTGTGATGAAGAACGAACGTTACAAAGGTTTTGATGAAAGTGAAAACCTGGATTACAGCGGCTTTTTCGTTGCGGAACCACAAGTGAACTTTGAAATGAACATCACCTCCTACCTGCGTATTGCTATCGGCGGCTCTTACCGTTTTGTAAGCGGTTCCAGCACACAGGGTATTACAGATGACAAGCTGAGTGGCCCTGCTGCACACTTTTCCATCAAGGCAGGACGGTTTTAATTAATTATGGATTGTCAGTTACGAATGACGGATGAGCGGTTACAATTAGGCAAAAAATTGTTAACTTTTGGTAGAAAGAATATACATCATTCGTTTTCGTAACTGATAATCTGTAATTGATCCTCATGCCTGACCTGATCCATTATGCCATCCCCGGGTTTGTGTTACTGCTTACGGCAGAAGTGATCTTTTCCGCCTGGGACAAACGAGGGCTTTACGAAACAAAAGATGCTGCCAGCAGCATAGCCATGGGGCTGGGGAATGTTTTTATAGGCCTGCTCACCAAAGGAGTTATCTATCTGATCTACACACTCATTTACCAGTTCAGGATCTTTACACTCGATGCCAGCCTATGGTGGGTTTGGGTGTTATGTTTCTTTGCAGACGACCTCTCCTACTATTGGTTCCACAGGCTCAGCCATAATATCCGTTTCTTCTGGGCCTCTCATGTGGTACATCATTCTTCCCAAAAATATAATCTCTCTACCGCGCTCCGCCAAAACTGGACCGGCAACCTTACCGGCACCTTCGCCTTCTGGCTCTGGATGCCATTCCTGGGCTTTCACCCGGCGATGGTAATGACCATGCAGGCCATCAGCCTGATCTACCAGTTCTGGATCCATACGGAAGCCATTCATAAGCTCCCCCGGCCTTTTGAATTCATATTTAATACCCCCTCCCATCATAGGGTACACCATGCCTCGGACCTGAAGTACCTGGACAAGAACCACGCCGGGGTATTGATCATCTGGGACCGGATGTTTGGTACTTTCCAGCCAGAGGAAGAAAGGCCTGTATTTGGGCTCACCCGTAATATTAAAACCTATAACCCCTTAAGGATAGCTACCCACGAATGGGCTGAAATAGGCAAGGATCTTCGCAAAGCGCCCACCTGGCGGGATGCATGGCATTATTTATTTGCCCCTCCGGGCTGGAGCCACGATGGCAGCAGGAAAACTACCCGTCAGTTAAGGGCAGATGCCATTGCTTCCACTCCTCCTTCTTCTCCGCCATCCATATAAATATTTTAAGGGGTATTTTGTTATTACGAAAAGTATCGTACATTTGATTACGAAGATATTCGTACAAAACAAAAAGCGCACATGAACAAGCATATAAAACCGACGGAAAGTGAACTGGAGATCCTGGGTATCCTTTGGGAACGTGGGGCAAGCACAGTAAGGGAAGTGCATGAGATCCTGGAGCAAAGTAAAGAAGCTGGTTATACCACTACCCTCAAGCTGATGCAGATCATGCATGAAAAAGGGATCCTTAGCAGGGATGCAAGCGCCAAAACACATATCTATAAAGCGAGCATTTCCCGCGAAAGCACACAACAGCAATTATTGAATAAGATGATCGATACCGTGTATAATGGTTCCGCTACACAATTGGTGATGCAGGCGCTCGGCCACCATCGTTCTTCACAGGAAGAACTGGATCAGATACGTCAATACCTGAACGAAATGGAAAAAAAGCAGAAATAAAACTTTTGCCATGAACTCGTTGCTTCCTTTTACCACAGACATTATCCGTGCATTCGGCTGGACGCTCCTGCACTCCTTTTGGCAAGCATTTTTCGTATATGCCTGTCTGCGGATCGTATTACGGATATGGCCCATGGCCAGTGCCGCTATCAAGTATCATTTGTCCTTCCTTTCCCTGGCCGGGATTGCAGGATGGTTCCTGGTTACTTTCTACAACCAGTTAGATGCCATCCGGGAAGCTCAGAAGATACAGGAAATGGCAATGACCTGGGATACTGCCACCATTGCTGCAGCGATGGAGCAGTTGCCAAAGCAAAGCAGCGGGCTGCAAACGATGCTTCCGGGAATGGAATCGTATTTCCCTCTCCTGGTGGCTGTTTACATCGTAGGTGTTACCCTTATGACCATTAAGTTGTGCCTTGATCTGGCACAGCTGCGCCAGATGCGGCAGGAAGGCATTTCGGCAATGGGCAGAACCTGGGACGAACATCTGTTAAAACTGGCTGTGAACATGGGTGTTACCCGTAAGGTACAACTCTTCATTTCTCAGCATTTACAGGTTCCGGTCATGATCGGTTTCCTCAAACCTGTCATCCTGCTTCCGGCAGCCATGGTCAGTAATCTCAGCCCGGAACAGTTGGAGGCCATCCTTCTTCATGAACTGGCGCACATTAAACGCAATGATTACCTGTTGAATATCTTCCAGTCAATTGTAGAAACCATTCTGTTCTTTAATCCATTTGTTTGGTGGATCTCCAAAAATATCCGCCTGGAAAGAGAGCATTGTTGTGACGACCTGGTGATTGCCGGAACCGTGCAGCCACTGCATTACGCCAAAGCACTGGTGGCACTGGAAGAATATCGTTTAACAGCCAATCCCATGGCCATGGCAGCAGCGGATGATAAACATCATTTACTTCACCGCATCAAACGCATCATGGAAATGAAAACTAAAAACCTTAACTATAGCCAACGTGTACTTGCCCTGCTTATTATAGTGGTGGGCCTGGTATCCATTGCCTGGTTAAATCCGGGAAATAAGAACGAAAAGAAAGAAAAGAAACAATCCACTTTTGTAGGTGTAACAGCAACAGACACTATTCCTCTCCCTCCGCCAGCACCAGCTCCGTCACCTGCTGCAAAACCATTACCTGCACCAGCTCCGGCAGCACCTTTACCAGTTCCAACACCTCCGGGAGCACCTGTACCAGAGATAGCGCCTTTAGCTTCTCCAGCACCATTACCAGCTGTAGCACCATTAGCGCCAATGGCACCGATGTCGCCGCCGGCACCTATTTCCTCCGTTACTTTTAATGCTGCGCCCTTACCTCCTCTTCCCCCTGCGGCACCTGACTATTATACAGCTTACAGTTCATTCTTTGCAGACGGAGATACCACTACTCCCCGTTCCAGGAAGATCATCGTAAAAGGAGATGATGGCGTGGAAAAAGCGTATAACAGCATTACAGAAATGCCGGAAGCTGATCGCAAAAAGATGGAAGAAAACTATATCCGTATGCAGCAGCTGTATGCAGACATGCAGAAACAGCAGCAGCAGCAGCGGAACTACAACTATAACTACAGCTATAATTACGACAAGGCTTTCAAATTCAGCAAAGATGAGTTCAGAAAAGCCATGAAAGCTGCAGAAGAAGCCATTAAGAAAACAGACTGGAGCAAGATGGGGAAAGATATTGAGGCTAATATGAAGAAGATCGACTGGAACAAGATGAATAAGGAAATGGCTGAGAATATGAAGAAATGGAACGCAGACCATAAATTCAATGAGATCCAGTTCAATAAACTGCAAGACGAGATCAAACGCAACTTTAATAAAGCAGACTGGGAAAAGATCAACAAGCAAATGCAGGAAAGCCTGAAAAAGGTAGACTGGGATAAGATCAATAAACAAATGAAAGAGAGTATGGAGAAGTACTGGGCAGATTCATCCAGGCACTTCCAATACTTCCGTGACCGGGACGGCTCTTACAACTGGGATGAAGATCGTGCTAAAGTAATGGCCGAAGGCCAGATCAGCCGCAGAGAAGCCATGCGCGAAGCTGCAAGGGTGCGGGCAGATGTGGATAAGGTGATAGCTGAACAACGGGCGGAAGCTTCCCGCGTTCAGGCTGAAGCACGTGCTCAAAATTCCCGTGTTCAGGCAGAAGCGCGTGCTCAAAACGCCAGGATACAAGCGGAACAACGGACACATAATGAAAGGATAGTTGCGGAACAAACCGAGCGTAATAACAGGATCATGGCAGAACAACGTGCCAATAACGACAAGATCCGTGCAGAGCAAAATGAGCGTAACGACAAGATCCGTGCAGAGCAAAATGAGCGTAACAACAAGATCCGGGCTGAACAAGCCGCAAACGCAGAAATACGCAGGGCAGAAGCTGAGAAACGGGCCAAAGTAGCCCAGGACCGCAGGGATGCACTCAATGATATGCTGGAAGGCATGGAAAAGGATAACCTGCTGGACCGTAGTAAAGATTACGAAATTGAGAAGAAAGGAGATGATCTCTACATAAATGGCAAAAAACAGCCGGATGAAGTAAATAAGAAATATGAACAATATCTTAAAAACAAGAACGTTTCTATAAAGAAAAGTAAAGATAATTATCATATAAACACCCAGGATAACCGTTAAACAGCCCCGCTCTTTAACCTTCATGCTAACCAATTCGCCGCCATTCTATCAACATAAAGCTGCTACCTGTATGGGTAGCAGCTTTTTTTATTATATTTGCACCTCGTTTATTCACCATTAAAAACCCGTTTATGCCGTCTTTCGACATCGTGAGCAAAGTTGATCTGCAAACCCTGGATAACGCCATCAATACTGTAAAGAAGGAAATTACCACCCGTTATGATTTCAAGGGTTCACACGTTAGTATCGAACTGGACAAAAAAGAATTGATCCTTAAGCTGGAAGTGGAAAGTGATATGAAGCTGGAACAGGTGATTGAAGTGCTGATCAGCAGGACCATGCGCCAGGGCCTTGATGCTTCCATCTACGACCTGAGCAAAGACCCCTACCAGAGCGGTAAAGTATATAAAAAAGATATTGCCGTAAGGAACGGGATCAAACAGGAGGATGCCAAGAAGATCGTAAAGATGATCAAAGACGCCGGTTTGAAGGTACAGGCCGCCATTATGGATGATATTGTACGGGTTACAGGCAAGAAAATAGATGATTTACAGGAAGTTATACAAAAAGCAAAGGAGGCCAACCTGGGCATACCTTTGCAGTATGTAAATATGAAAAGCTAGAATTTTCTTGGCTATTTTAAATTTATCTGTTACCTTTGCGTTCTGATTTTAACTTTTTTTGATATGAAACAGGGAATCCATCCGGAAAATTATAGGTTCGTAGTGTTTAAAGATATGTCTAATGGATATAGCTTTTTGAGCCGTTCAACTACTTCTTCTCGTGAAACTGTGAAATGGGAAGATGGTAACGAATATCCGTTGATCAAGCTTGAGATCTCCAATACATCACACCCTTTCTACACTGGAAAGAATGTAATGCTGGATACTGCAGGTCGTATCGACAAATTCAACAAACGTTACAAGAAAGACGCTAAATAAGCGCTTTGTAAATAATTTAACGATCCCACCGGTTAATATCGGTGGGATTTCTTTATTTTAGCCAGTTATGAACCCGCATTACATCCTGTTTGATACGCCTGAGCGCGACCAGTTATTCCCCTTCACGCATACCCGTGCGGTAGCGGCCTGCAAAACAGGTTTGCTCACCATCCGGGAGAAATGGGAAAGATGGTTGCAGACCTCCCCCATCAGTTACATCACGATGGATTACCTCGAGGCAAAGTACCCATTGATCAAAGCCCCTAAAAATGCCGTGAATGTATTAGTGAACGGCCACCTCCTCCCCTCTGTTGCACTTTTAAAGACCATCCGTAAAATGACGGCAGGCCAGGAATTGTACAAAAATGGCCGGTTGCTCGTGAAAGTAGTGAGCGGGGACGATTTCTTCCTGCCTCCCAGCCAGAGCAGGATCGATTTTGAAGGAGAAGTAATGCGCATTGATCAACCCTGGCACATTACACAATACAACGACAGGGCTATCAGGGATGATTTTGAATTATTGACAAAGGGACGGACCTCCGCCCCCATCTCTTCTACCAACCAGGTGTTTAATGCTGAACAGGTATTTATAGAACCGGGGGCATCCGTGGAATGCAGTGTGCTTAATGCAATGAATGGCCCTATCTACATCGGGAAAGATGCCTTGATCATGGAAGGCTGCCTTATCCGCGGCCCTTTTGGTATCGGTGAAAACGCTGTGCTCAAAATGGGCACAAAGATCTATGGCGCCACCTCTATTGGCCACCGTTGCGTGGTAGGCGGTGAAGTGAAGAACACCGTATTCTTCGACAATTCCAACAAGGCCCATGATGGTTACATCGGAGATGCTGTGATCGGGGAATGGTGCAACCTGGGTGCACATACCTGCTGTTCCAATATGAAGAACAATGCCAGGGAGGTGCGGGTATGGATGGAAAGCAAGAACGAAGCCTGGTCTGCCGGAAATAAATGTGGGGTGCTTATGGGTGATTACAGCAGATGTGGTATCAATACCATGTTCAATACCGGAACAGTAGTGGGCGTATCCAGCAATGTGTTTGGAGGCAATTTCCCGCCCAAATTTGTGCCTTCTTTCAGTTGGGGAGGCTCAGATACGCAGGAGCGTTACCGGCTCAATGAAGCCCTCCGCGATGCAGATTCCTGGATGCAACTGAAGGGGCAGGAACTCAGCCCTGCCGATGTACAAATATTAACACATTTATTTCAAGGGTAATTGTGTATTTTTCGCGCTTCAAATTACCTGAATCGAAATAACAAATTCATATGAGAAAGAAGATCGTAGCAGCTAACTGGAAGATGAACCTTACGCTCGCACAAGGCGAACAATTGGTGAACGACATCATTGCAGCTGGTATCAAATTATCAGAAGGTCAGGAAGTGGTAATAGCACCACCTTTCCCCTACCTGATCAAAGTAAAGCAACTCATCCGGAACTACCCCGGCATCTACCTGGCCGCACAAAACTGCTACAGTGAAAAATCCGGCGCATACACCGGAGAAGTTTCTGCAGAAATGTTACAGTCCATTGGCGTGGATTTCGTGATCATCGGCCACTCTGAGCGCAGAGAGTACTTTTCCGAGACTAACGCGCAGCTGGCTAAGAAAATAGACCTGGCGCTGGCAAATGGTATCAAACCCATTTTCTGCTGCGGAGAACCGCTGGAAGTGAGAAAGGCTGAAACACAAAATGCTTATGTAGCCCAACAATTACAGGAAAGCCTGTATCACCTGGATGCAGCAGCCCTTAAGAATGTGGTGATTGCTTATGAACCCATCTGGGCAATTGGTACAGGACTTACAGCCAGTGCGCAACAGGCACAGGATATGCATGCTTTCATCCGTTCTCAGATCGCAGAGAAATTCGGGCGCGAGGCTGCTTTGGGCATTACCATCCTGTATGGCGGAAGTGCGAAACCTTCCAATGCCAAAGAACTGTTCTCTTCTCCGGATGTGGATGGAGGCCTGATTGGTGGCGCATCCCTGGTGGCAGCAGACTTTACAGCTATTGTACAAAGCTTTTAATTATAAGGGGCCCGCACCAAAAGACATGGATGCGGGCCCATTTTTTTTAGTATTATTTGCTAAAATTATTAGTATTTCCAAAAATGTTAGTATATTCGTGTTGTGAAAGAGAGGATAGATATTCATTATTGCTGTTAATGATTCAGATCCAATCAAATTGATGATTGCACAATCGTAATGACATGGAACAAGAAGTATTATATGACTACATGTTGGTAATACATCCTGATGCACAAACGGTACAGGATGTGAGTATGTTCAAGCACCTGATCGCAGAGGAACTGGGACCCTTTAATGGTGCTTTTACGCAGCCGCACATCTCCTTATTCCGGTCGGAATTCCCGGAACGGTATGAAATGGATTTCATCCAGATGCTGGAAACCCTGGCAACAGAACTTTCTGCTTTTACCGTATATACATCCAGGATTGACCACTGCAGGCAGGGAGAGTCTGGTCACATGTTATATGTGAATGTGGCCAACCCCAAACCGGTAGAAGACCTGCATAAAAAGATCCTGCATACGTTTGAGCTGAAAGCCAGTTCTTACAAACCGCACATCACACTGGCAAGGTCCATTAATACCCAGCAGTTCAACAAACTGGCACCTTACTTTTCCAACAAAATGTTTGTGCGCAGCTTTCACTGTCACAGCTTCAGCCTTCTGAGGAAACCTTCAAAAGGAGGCAGATACGAAGTAATACGTGAATTCCAGTTTGGAAAAGACCAGTCAGCAGATCAATCGTTGTTTCAACATACCCAGGCAGTGGAACGCCGCCTTCCGGTAAGAGCTTAATACGTAGTAAACTTCCGCCTTTCAAGAGTCAGTATCAATATCCCTCTAACGGGTCGGGCGTTCGTCTCCCGGCCCCTCCTCTACTACTTACGACCCAACAAATTCACCAAACATACTGCATGCACCTGCACCGCTGTTAAGAAAAGCATGTTCTCAACCGGCTGTAAACAAGTGTTACAAGCCCTTTAGAGCTTACTTTTTTCCAGCTCTTATAGTGCATACTTAGACATGAGATTTTTCATCGGAGATGAAGATAAGCGTCAGTTATGTGCATAGAAATATGCCCAGCTGGGTTAATGCCCTGCATCCATGATGCTTCTTCTCCGTAAATTTAAATACATGGAATGGGTTTCAATTAAACCATGCTACCTGGATGGGAAAGTGCAACACTCTTCAGAACAAGCAACATTTTCTCTTCTTACAAAAGCAGGGTTTCAGCTGGAACACATGAGGAGAGCGGTTTTTCCTTCTGCCATTGAATACTTTTACTTTCATCCATCCTTATATATACAGGTGCATGAAGTGCAGGGTTCGAACACTGAGGCATCTCAATTCTTTATTTTTTACCCCGGTGGCAGTACAGCTTTTGCTGAAGGTGTTGAGCAGCTGCAACAAAGGCTTGCCACCGGGCACAACAGGTAATTATTATTTATTGATAGCTTTGCTATCATAATTCATTCAGCACATGATTCATAAAGAAATAGTCGTAATAGGAAAAGTGCAGGGAGTGTACTTCAGGGCCACCGCTAAATCAGTAGCAGATAAAACGGGTGTACGCGGCGCAGTGAAAAATCTCCCTGATGGTAATGTATGGATAACTGCTGAAGGAAACCCGGAAGCCGTTGAGGAGTTTATTGACTGGTGCAGGTACGGCCCCTCTGGTGCCAGGGTTACCAGCTTAGAAATAACAGATCGTCCATTGCAGCACTTTGAAGATTTTGATATCCTGCACACTTAAAAACGTGCAGGATATTTAAATTAATCCTTTATCCCGTTGTGTTAATCCCCATACCAAAATAGCCACCATACTACATTACAGCGTGTCATTATAAAATAAATACCACTGATGGGTTAGTACCCCTCACTTAATCGAAATAATTTAGCCAATTTAGATGCTTAAGATAGAAGACTAATGCCTACCCAAGCCCCGGATATATTAATTCTATTCGGGACAAACCTCCGCAGGATTCGAAAAGATAAAGGTTTCAGCCAGCGGGAATTGTCCTCCCGCTGCAACATTGATAACGCAGATATTTCACGCATGGAGAATGGTGCTATTAATATCACGCTCACAACACTTCAGCAGTTAGCTGATGCCATGGATATTGCCGTATGGGAATTACTGGTTCCCAGGTTATAAGCAGGGTTGGAAAAATATTATACTCTCCAATTTAGCCTTTAAAAAAAAGCGAGGTACTTATCTCGCTTTTTTTATGCCCGATAGTAAAAAAACACTACAAAGTTGCTGGTAGATTCGCCAGCACTTTTCCGGCGCGATTCAGCCAAATTGCTGTGAATGCCTAAGAAGCTGGAAATAGTGCTTTTGTTTGCTGAAAACCTTCGGAGGATCCGAAAGGAAAAAGGCTATTCCCTGCGGAAGTTAGAATCGCGTTGTGTGAAGATCGATAATGCAGACCTTTCCCGGTATGAGCATGCAGATAAAAATCTCTATATAGGAACACTGGAAGAAATAGCCAAGGCATTAGAAGTTCTTGCAGCGGAATTACTCCTTCCTCCGGGTTATGAAATACGTAAAAAGGAATAAAAAAAGCGAGGTGCTCACCTCGCTCTGAAAATCTAGTTTATCTTCAACTTCTTCAGCAACGCTTTATCCAGCGATGCTTTCGGCACAATCACATTTATAGTGTTCACAGCAAAATAAGGCTCTGAAACATATACATATCCTCCAAACGGAGAAGATGTGGTACCCCAGGAATTCTTAACAATAAAGAAAGGTTTTCCCTTTTTACTCTTACCAATCCCCGTGATATGCATCAGGTGGTCATCTTGTGTAACGAGGTTTTCAAACAAACCCTGGCGGTATTCGGATGTAACCTTCACTTCTGCCAGATCAGGATCGGGATGTGTTTTGTTAGGCACGGTGTCATGCTCTGGTGAAAAAGCATAGCCATACTTTGAAATGAAACCCTTGTTACTTACATCAGCATCCCACATCACGGTATAACCCTTTTGCACCGCAGCTTTGGTGGCTCCTATCAGTTCCTCCAGCGTTACATTGTAGAAACTTCCGTTAGCATGGTTATCAGGGATCTCCAGTACAAATGAACTGTAGAAAGGGTGATGGGTGAAAGAAGTAAGGCTGATATAATCATCAGGATTAAACTTCACTACTTCCTTTGCATATTTTTCCGGTGTATACGTTTTACCATTGTAATCAAAAGTAGCAGGTGGTGTTTGCCCCATGTATTCATCCATGATAGCAGCATACCCTGTTTCCCAATCACGTGATACCGGGCGTTTCTTCAGGATGCTGTCCAGGTAGGATTTCAGCGCCTTCTCCATTTCATTGTGATCAAAGCGTTTTTGCCCTTCTTTCAAACCACTGAAAGCAGATTCAGGCATTAATCCGTATCTGCCGGCAGCATTCAAAACATCGTGCCCCAGGCCGCCTTGTCCGAAACGGGAATCTCCCTGCCGCAGCACATAATTACGCGCTTTGTACAGATAGGTGTTCCTTACGGCGTACATTTCAGAAATATCGGGTTTCTCAACCCCGGCGCGCAAACATTCGCTTTCAATCAGCGATATAGTAGCAAAACACCAGCAGGTGCCGGTGTTTCCCTGATCTTTCACCGCAGTGGCGGCATTATTCTTCAGGATAGAAAAACCATTGTTGTCTGTAGCCTGGATACTAACAGGGCTTTCCTGCGCAGCAGCCTGGAAACCTATCGCCAGGCTGAGCATCAACGTCATCTTAAATCTCATAAGCGGCATATATTTGATTCCAAATATACAAAACCCCGCTAGTTTTCGTGCTCTACCCTGCCATTTCCGGAAACGAACTGGTTAGTGGTAGGAGAACCCTTGTATTTCACTTTGCCATTGCCGGAGATGGCTACTTCCAATTTCTTATCCACATTCACATGGGCATTGCCATTACCGGAAATGTTCAGTTCCATATTTTGGGATTTCAGCCCCGGTGCATTGAACTCCCCGTTGCCGGATATATTCACTTCTGCTTTGGTAGCTGTACCGGCCATTTTTACGGAACCGGAGCCAGACATTCCTAATTCAAGATCATTATAATTCAGCTCCAGGTCCATCTCTGCTTTACCACTTAATCCTATCTCCAGTTTATCTCCTTTGATCACTCCCTCGCCTGCAAAACTGGAAGAGCCGCTGGATGAAATTTCGGATAATTTAGGCAGCGTAACATAGACTGTTATAGTACCGGTAGGCTTTACATTATAGCCTTTCTTAGTATGGATCTGCAACTCATCGTCTTTCACTTCTGTTTCTATAAAAGGCAGTATGTTTTCATCTCCTTCCAGGTCAACGGAAGTAGTACTTCCTTGTTTAATGAGTACTTTGTACTTACCGGAAACGCTGATCTCATCAAACGTACCGCTGGTGCTTCGCTTCTCCTTTTTGATCTTTCCATTACCGGTAACTGTTTCCTGCTGGGCACTCGCGGCAAGCGAGAGAAAAAGGAAAAATAGGACGAAATACGATTTCATGTTTTCTAGATTTAAAGATGAGGTTTTAGATTATTCTCCTGCCAGTCTTACGTCGCTGTACGATCCATTGATCTTAATGATCGGTGAAGCATCCGTAGCATTGGCTGTTATGGCGGAAAAGGAGAGGTTATTGTTCTTTTTAACTTGATTTACATTCTTCCATTCAAAACCTTTGCTGTCAAGGTCTCCATAACGGAGGTTAGCGGTTATCCTGAAAGCGGTCTTCAATGCTATACCCAATTTAACATCTGAATTAGTTGAACTGATATTGATGGCACTGAAAGAAGAAGATAAATGGCGTACCAGTACATCTGAGTACGAGATCCTGAAATCTCCCGCTGTTTTCAATCCGTTCATCTTGATATCAGAGTAATTGGAAGAGTATTTAATATTAACGATCTGGTCTACTTTATAATCATCATAATTACAATCAATGATCAGATCATCTACTTTATTCAATGTATAGCTGCTGTAATTGGAATTAAGTTTCATGCTGGACACATTGTCTGCTTTCAGGGAAGAATAATTTGCATTTACTTCTACCTGATCGGCCTTACCAATACGGGCTTTATCCGTGTAATTCATGTTCACTTTTAACCCGTTATCAGACTGACCAATATCGAAGAAGCCGTAGTTGATGTTAACATGCGTATAGAAAGGAAGCTCCCTGGCAAGGATATCTCCAAAGTTATTCTCAAGTGCCATACCGGCCAGATTGCGGGGAACATAGAGTGTATAGTTCACCTGCACATGATCTTTGGAATCCCGTTTTCCGAAGTTGAACCATTTGTTCCCGGCGGGGCTGTACTTTGTTTCTATCTTCACATTATCCGGAGAGGAGGCTCCCATATTTATTTCCACCATCTCTGCCATTTTACGGGCCTGATCATTGGAATTACCATAACCAATGATCTCTATCTCTGCCTTACACTCCATTTTATCCCAGGTGTTGACAACGATCTTTCCGTATTTGTTTGAAATGGCCACGCGGGCCTTGGGGTTAAGTTTAACTTCTTTAGTAAGACGTATCTTATGCTCCTCATCCCCTTTTGCTGCCAATGCGGCAAATGGTAGAAGCAGAAAAAATAAAAGAGTAGATTTAGAGAACATCTTTTTTAGTTGAAGGTGAGTTAGTATGTTTTTCCTGTTCTGAAAGTATCCTGTCCAGCAGATCCAATTTCATCTGATAATAACGGACCATAGCTGAGCGGATCCTTTCATTCCCCGGGTTGTTCACCAGTTCTTTTTCCAACAGCAGATAGGTTTCGTTCCGTAATTCCAGTTCTGCCCTGGTAGTGCTGTCCAGCCCTAACTGGTCTGCCGGTATTGTTTTCAGCTCATCCAGCTTTTGCTCAATTTTGGATGTATAATAAAGTTCCATTTCTTCCATTTCCGGGATCACCACTGCTACATCCTGTTTGGTATTAGCATACTTCACCAGCAGGCCGGCATTGGCGATCAGCGCTATAAGGATGGCAGCTTTCCACCAATGTTTTGCCATCATTCGTACTACGGAAGTTTTTTGGCGGACTGGCAGCTCCTTTTCAAGACGGGCCCAAACGCCAGGCCCTGGTCCTTCCTCTTCAAAAGAGTCTCTGTGCTGCTTTATAAAATCCTCCAGTTTCATGTTCACGTTGTTTTAAGTTTTACGAGTTGTCTCACTTTCTCTTTCGCCCGCATGAACTGCGTTTTAGCTGTAGATTCCGAGATCCCCAGCATACCAGCTATCTCCCGGTGAGAATACTCTTCAAAAATATAAAGGTTCAAAACTGTCCGGTAGCCATCCGGTAATTGCCCTATCGCGTCTTTTACGGCGGACACCGTCATGGCATGATGTGTTTCATCCACATCTGTTTCTTCCGGAGCATCCGTCTCCCCTACCTCTTCAAAATATACTTTCTTCTTTCTCAGGTAGCTCAGGCAATGATTCACTACGATCCTTTTGATCCAGGCAGTAAGGCTGCTTTCTGAGCTGAGCTTATCCAGGTTTTTAAAGACCTGTATAAAAGCCTCCTGCAACACATCTTCCGCATCACTGGCATGCCCTGTCATCCTTAAACAGATATTGTACATCGCCTTGGAATACGCCTCATACAACTCATGGAAAGCCCGGGCGTCGCCCTTGCGGCAACGCACCACGATCTGATCTGTTACAGGCATTCTTTCCAAATTGCTAGATGATATACTCATATTAAAGACGGCGGTTAAGGGCTATGGTTGCATATAGGGCTTACTTTTATTTCAATTTACGCAAACAACTATGAAAATCAAGGGATTAAGTTCATAAAAACAGAACGCGACCTGCAAGAGGCCGCGTTCCTTCCATCCTTATATACCTAAAACATGATTAGGTACTCATTTGTACTACTTCACCCGGTTCAGTTCATCCTCAAGGCCGGTTTTACGGTTACGGGCCTCTTTTACATTGGAATTACCAAACCTGTAGGAGAAGGAAGCGCGGAATTGACGGCTATCCCAACGGTTAGCCAGGACCAATGCGCGGTTGGTGGTGTTATACGTACCACTAAAACGGTTTGTATTGAAGATATCGTTTACATTGAAACGGATCGTACCCTTCTTTTTCAGGATCTGTTTAGAGATCCCGCCATTGAAAGCATACATGGGGTTCATCCTGAACAACCCTTCCTGGGATATTTGCGTAGAGTTGTAGTAGAACGATAGTTCGGAAGTAATTCCTTTACCTAATGTAAATGTTTGTTGGGTCTGACCAAAGAAGCCACCAGAAGCACGTTTGATCTGTTCCCCATTCACTACCGTTTCAAAAGCATTGTAGTATACAGATATTGTTGTAAAAGAGTTCCACCATTTTGTGATAGGCACAGGAGCTGAAATATTCAGGTTCACATTATCCCTTGTGGCTACGTTCATGTACCGGTACACCACAATGGTGGTATCTCCCGTTTTAGGGTCTACGCCCGCTTCCAGTATCCTGGATAGCATGTCTTTAGTATGGCTGTAGCCTATAGCGGTGGTCAGGAACGATCTGAATGTATGCGTCAGGTCAAAGTTGCTGGAATATTGCGGGCGGAGATTGGGGTTACCGCCTGCTTTGGTATAACGATCGATATAGAACTCAAAAGGATTCAGATCATCATAGCTGGGGCGATTCAGCCTGCGACTATAAGATATCCCCCATTGATGGTTCTTATTGGCGTTATAGCTCAGGAAAACGCTGGGGAAAAAGTTCAGGTAAGTAGTATCGTTGATCTGCTTCAGGGTCAAAGAATTCCCCGTTACATGAGTTTGTTCTGCACGTAATCCTGCCTGAATGCCCAGTTTCTTGAATTGTTTGCTATAATTAAGATAAGCTGCATTCACATTTTCCTTATACAGGAAATGATTGGAACGGTTTACATCGTATTCCCAGTTAGGTCCTTTTAAGGTATCAAACCGGGAATCATTATCTGAATCCACAAAGCTCAGTTTTATCCCTGCTTCGATCTTAGCCTCCTTTTTCAATGGATGCGTATAGTCGATCTTGATGGTTTTTATATTAATAGTGGAAGGCTGCAGGCTGCGGGTAGTATCTCCCCGGAAATGAACCTGTCCGCTGGCATCCCTGAAAGAAGAAAACAACCGGTTGTTCTGGTCTTCGTTGTTACGGGAATAATCCAGGTCAATGTTAATCTCTTTTCCAGTACTGTCCAGCTTCCCTTTATAGTTGATATTATAGGACTGGCGGTTCCAGTTGGAAGTATTGATCCCCTTTGTCAACAAGCTTGAGTCAATGTTTTCTCCGTTCCCTATCCAGGTATTTGATTCATTCAGTCCTTCCCAGGTGCTTTTGCCAAGGTTCAGCATAACACCAATTGTATGGTTTTTATTGATGAAATAATCCAAACCTGCCTTACCTCCATGATAATGCGAGGTTTTATCCATATAACTTTTCTGGTCAAAAACCATCCGTCCCTTGCTTTCCTGGTTATCCCTTAAGATATCCAGTTGCTCAAAGTTCCTGTTGTAATTATAGTTATAGGAACCATAGACGTTGATGTTCTTATTACGGTGGTTCAGATTGAGCCCCCCATTGAGCTTTGGTAATTTACCCTGCCCGCCGCCGACATTCACGGAGCCATTTGTACCGAAATTCGAGTTCTTTTTCAATTTGATATTGATAATCCCGGCGTTGCCCGCTGCATCATATTTGGCGGAAGGATTGGCGATCAGCTCTATCTGATCTACGTTAGAGCTGGGCATATTTTTTAGCAGCTGGGCAACGTCCTGGGCAGACATGTTCGTGGGTTTACCGTCGATCATAATGATCACACCGTTCTTGCCACGCATGGATATATTATCGTCTTTGTCAACTTGTACACCTGGTGATTGTTGCAGCACCTCCATGGCAGTACCTCCTGCAGCAACGATGCTGTTTTCTACATTCACTACCATTTTATCTGCTTTTTGCTCAATGAACGGGCGCTTGCCGGTTACATTCACTTCTTTCAGATTTCGGGAATCTTCGCTCAGTACAAGGGCAGGCACTTTAACAGCACTGCCGTTCACGGTGAACTGGGCACTGAAGTTCTTTTTCATACCCATGTTTACAGCAGCCACCAGGTACTTCCCTTCTTTGATCCCTTCAAATTCATACTTCCCTGTAACGTCTGCAATGGCACCTTTAACAAGACTGGAGTCTTTGGCGCTGAGGAGTGTTACGGTGGCAAATTCAACTGGTTTACTATCGGTACGGGTTACGATCCCATTGATCTTTCCTTTTTCATTGATTGTCCCATTGGAGTGCTGGGCTTGAGCCAAGAAGCTACTACTTACAAGTAACATACTCAGGGTCAATAACTTACTAATTGCTTTCATATAAGGCGGATGATGTTAGGTTATAACGATTTAGATGATTTGATGATTTATATAGTTCCTTCCTTTAACAAGAACAGTGTAAAGGTAGGTATTATGCTTTACATAGTACATAGTTTTACACAAATGGTCATTATCTGGTGACGATTGGTAAAAACTGTTCTTTGCTTCCTTGCATAAAACAAAGACGCGTGTCAAATTCGTTTGTTACAGAATTCTGTTGAAAGAGGGATGAACGGAAGAATTAGGGGGTTAAATGAAAACAGCGCAGTGGAATACCACTGCGCTGTTATATAATAATAATGTATTACTGTCAGGAATTTTCAAAATTGATCTGGTCCATTACATCCGGCAGCAGCTCCTGCAACTTCTCAAACGCTACCCTCTCCTCTTTCCTGATATGTGCTTCCAGGCTGCGGGCCAGGGTATCCATATCCTTTACTACATCCGCACTATCCACCAGCGCACTGTACATACCTGAAATGGTCCGGTGCTCATCCAGTAACTCATCCAGCATGATGTCTATTTCCGGATGGTAACCACGGCATAGTTCAAAGAGATAATCTTCTTTCTGGATATGTGGCACCATTACTTCCTGGAAGATCTTCACCATGTATTCCAGTTTAGCTTGTGTTTCCAGGGGAAACCCTTCGTAGGGAGCGGCATCGGTTTTAAGGTACCTGCATACAAAAAGCAGGCGTTTGTGCTCATGTGATAGTGGAACCAGGTTTGGGTGACGCTGCATATCTGTTACTACGCTGTTTTTGCCGGATTTGTTTTACGGGCATACCATATAAGGATGGCACCGCCGATCACCAGCAGGCTGGCAATGATCTCTGCCTGCGTGGGATGGAATCCAAATATATCGTACTTCGTATTCACTCTTATTTTTTCAACAAAGAACCGTTCTACCCCATTTAAGATCAGGTAAATACCAAAGATCACTCCGGGGGTGGTTACTTTTTTGCGGATGGCCATCAATACAATGAAGAACAATCCGCAAACCAGGATCTCATATAACGGGGTTGGATATACTCCAACGGGCAGTGCGCTGCAGTATTCTCCGTTACAGCCCTGAAGCTGGATACCATCGTTTACCACATTATGCGGATAGCTATAGGCAAAAAAGAAATCAGGTAAGAAGCTGAGAGAAGCCGGCTTTTCAAAGTTCCGGTGGGGAACATTTTCAAGGCTACCAAACTGGCGCACGAAGTAAGCAGAGTCCCTATGCAGTATTTCCTGGTATTGTGCTTCGGTGATCTTTTCCACCTTGCCGGTTGGATTGGTACCGTAGGCGCTGTTATTGATCCCCCAGTCCCCATCTCCTGAAAACTGGCAACCCATCCGGCCAACTGCATATGCAAGCATCAATGCCGGAGCGGCGCTGTCTACCAGGTGTTTCCAGTTGATCTTCTTTTTTGTGGCATAACGAATGATCACGTATGCCGCCACAATCAGGCCACCATAAAAGGTAAGCCCGCTGGCAGAAAATATGGAACCCCATGGATCCCTGACGAATTCACCCCAGTTCTCCAGGTTATGAAATACTTTGGCTCCTATGAGCCCCGCTACTGCAGCCTGGATTGTAAAATCGGGCACGCGCTGGTGAGGCCATACGTTCACTTTTTCTTCCTTAGGTTTATCCAGCGCTGCTTTCTTTTTGGAATAAAATTTCCAGTAAGCCAATGCTGCTGCTCCAAGTACCCCGCCAATGATACTCCCCTGCCCCGATAGCAGGAAATCCCGCATATCACCGGTATTACTGAAAAGGCCTAATATTTTAAACCCGAGTATAAAACCAATGATTGCACTGACCAGCAGGTCCACAGCTGAAGCAGGTTTACCTATTATCATGGTTTCCTGTACCGGGGCTAATAACCCCAGCTTTTCCCTGCGGCGCAGTTCAGCGGTCAATACATATGCAGCCGCTAAAAATGCGATGGCCACAAAGAAGCCGAACGTCTGCAAAACCTTTAATACTGGTATTTTGATCCCAAAGAGATCTTCAAACGCGTAATATAAATTAGGATACATAGGCGTATAAAAAAATGGTGATCTGAATTTTCCTATGAACAAAGCCGAATTATATCAAGAGGAAAATCAAACCACCAAGTTAGCTTTTCAATTACGAATTATCAATTCCATTTATAAAAGATGTACATCCTTTATATAAGATTTAATAATCGTGAAAGCACAATTGAATTAACAATATTCATCAAACGCAGCCAGCAAATTGGTTGCGATCAATTGTGCTGAACGTCCTTCAATCATGTGACGTTCTATGAAATGCACCAGTTGTCCGTCTTTAAACAATGCAATAGCAGGTGAAGATGGAGGGTACGGCAGCAGGTGTGTACGGATCTGCTTTACAGCATCTCCATCAAAACCGGCAAAGCTGGTCGTCAGCCTGTCTGGTTTCTTTTCACTGGTAGCCACAGCCATCAAAACACCAGGACGGGCAGTACCGGCTGAACAACCACAAACAGAGTTGATCATTACCAGGGTTGTGCCTGCCTTAGATAAGGTTTCATCCACCTTTGCAGGTGTCAGCAATTCTTCAAAACCATTATCTGTTAATTCTGCCTTCATAGGCATCACGAGTTCCGCAGGGTACATAATATTCCTTTTTTGCAAAGTTAATAATATATCGACAAACATAAATAAATAATAAGAAAACGACATTATGTCTCATTTGAATAATTAAAAACGCCATTATGGCTTGCTCAAACAGCGCTATTCTAACAAAATAGCAGTTTTCTGGCATTGGTATTCCGTTTGATCTATTCCCTGCGTGACCGAAAAACTTAAAATGGTTTCACTCAAAAAATATAAAGACTATGACACTCGTAAAATTCAATCAACAACCGGTTAAGACCCTTAGCGGCATCATGGACGATATTTTTAATGGCAAGTTCATTAATAAGGACTTCGCTACTTCGGATTTCTTTGGCGCTCACGCACCCGTGAACATCCGTGAAACAAAAGATGCTTATGCATTGGATGTAGTAGCCCCTGGTTTTGAAAAAGGTGATTTTAAGATCAACCTGGACGGCCAGACCCTGACGATCAGCTCTGAAAAGAAAACTGAACAGAAAGTGGAGAATGAAAAACAGATCCGCAGGGAATTCAGCTTCCGCTCCTTCTCCCGGTCTTTTACCCTGGATGAAAATGTGGATGCAGACAAGATCAATGCTAAATACGACAACGGCGTTCTGAAACTGACCCTGCCTAAGAAAGAGGCAAAACAGGAAGCTGCAAAAGAAATTATAGTTGCATAGGGTTAGGAATAGTTGTGATTTGATCTCAAATTCGACTTATAAAGAGCTGCTCCTCCGGAGCGGCTCTTTTTTTTGTGCCCGGTAAATTTACCACAAACGTTGAATGTGCAGGATACGGGATCAGAGTACCTTGCTGATAGTTCACTTAAACTGTTTACGCCTCTTTCCATGTTAACAACCATCAGGAGTCTGCGTGTTTTAGCCAATAAATTATATGGAAATGCCGAAAGAACGGTAACAGCTAAGCTTATTCAACATACCGGCAATGCCATAGAACAGGCACGCATCAAAATGCTGTTCGACTTTATCTTTTTCTATTGCATCCTGATAAGTCCGATATTTTTCACCGTACTATATGTGCAGGATTATACTAACCTGATGGTGAACGGAACTTTCTATGCCATCTTTGCGCTTTGCCTCTTTCTTATGAAGAAAGGCGTTACTGTTCAGGTGGTAGGAACCATTGCTGCACTCAACACCATGATCATCCCCATGTTATCGTCCTTTGCCAACGATCTGGATGTATCCCCCTTATATGCTATACCCTGGCTGATGTCCTGCCTGCTGGGTTACTTTGTGGTAAACCTTCGTACAGCGCTGGCATTAGGCGTTGTGCTGTTCTTATATCTTGTGCTGGTGGCATTTATGAAAATACAGAACATACCGGTACTGCTACCCGCTACCTATTCCATGATGGATAAATACCTGGTTACCCCATTCTTTATGATGGTATACCTGGTATTATGCCTGAGGGTATGGGGTGTTTATTACAGGAACATCACCCGGCTGGAGCATCAACGGGCTATGGAGGAGCAGCAACAGTTCTCTGCACTGATCAATCAAAACCTCACCAAACAGTTCCTGTTGGTAAAAGGCCTCTCCCGTTCCGGGAAGAGTGAATATATGGAAGGAAATATAGAATTACTGGATGCCTGCTTTACGGAGATTGAAAAACAATGTGACACAGCCATTCATTACCTGGATGGCCCTAAAACAGAAAAATAGATCTTATTTACAGGCATTTGTCCTTTCTGCGGGTATCTACCAGGTAGATGATCTTCCAGCCCGTTCCCGATCTGTATAACTGAAAAGAATTCACCCCGCAATGGGAGAACTGGTCGTTGAGGAAAAAACGATAGGGAGTCCATACACATGCTAACGATCCGTCGATCAATATCTTGTCAAACGTGATCCGCTCATCCCACACGTCCGTGTGAGGAGTTCCCACTGCCACCAAAAATTGTGCTAGGGTTAGTGAAACTATGGCTGTTGTACTGTCTTTTTTATTCTGAACGGTTTGCAAGATAGCCTTATCTGCAAACGCACCCTTTACCATTGCGCTATCGCCCTTCCTCATGCCGTCAAAGAGTTGCTGAATGGCACTTTTTACTGCTTCCTCCTCTGAAGACTGCGCCTGCGCTGGATAAGAACATATAAGTAATAAAATGAAGGGGATCGCATAATAACGTTTCATAAATATTGATATTATATAATTTAAAATCGATTATTATGTTTGAAAATTGTTAGCAACGTTTTTTTCGTTAATAAGTTGTAAAAAGATACAACTAAATGGTATTTGCAATCGATGCTTCTGCACCTACTTTTGTACTATCATAACCTATTGACCATATGCCTATTATTCCTATTTCTCTGTACCTCGATCATTTTCCCTATTACACTATGTTTTAAAGTTTTCCTTTTTACTCTGTACCGTGAAGTTTTCTTATTTCTCTATGCCATGAAGTTTCATTTGTCCCTTGCTATGAATGTTGGATCGATCTATCCTATGAAATTAAATGCTCTCCCGCAAGGAGAGCATTTCAATTTTATAAGCGGCTAATCTTATATATGGGCAAAAAGAAACCCCTCGGAGAACCGAGGGGTTTTTAAGTGGATTACTAACCCATTTTTTTAATAACCCAAAATCTTTAACATGCTTTGGGAGGTTTGCTCCTTGGCATATAACCAATCTTTTAATTGTCCGTTTTTATCCTGCCCTACTATCACATGTTTCGGGGAAGGGATCAGGCAGTGCTTGATACCTCCGTAACCACTCAGTTGATCCTGGTAGGCGCCGGTATGGAAGAAACCTATATACAAAGGCTCCTTCGCGTTTGTCAGTTTAGGAAGGAACACGGCGTTGATGTGTTCTTCCGAGGTGTAGAAGTCGTAACCGTCGCAGGTTAGTCCTCCCAGGTGCACCTCCTGGTATTCCTGGTCCCATTTGTTAATGGGCAGCATCAGGAACTTCTCCCCGATGCCCCAGGTATCTGGTAAAGTAGTAATAAAAGAACTATCGATCATGTACCAACTCTCCCTGTCGTTCTGCTGCTTTTCGCCCAGTACGCTATAGATCACGGCACCACTCTCTCCTACTGTGAAGGAACCGAACTCAGTGTAGATATCCGGCACCTCTACCTTATTCTTTTTACAAACGCTCTTGATATTGGCTACGATCTCGTTCACGATGTAAGCATAATCGTAATCAAAACCCAGGGAGTGTTTGATCGGGAAGCCACCGCCGAGGTTGATGCTCTCCAGTTCCGGACAGATCTTCTTCAGCTGACAATAAAGGTTTAATACTTTATTGAACTGGCTCCAGTAAAAGATATCGTCTTTGATCCCCTTGTTCATAAAGAAGTGGAGCATTTTCAGCTCGAACTTCGGATTCCCCTTCAGCTTATCCACGTAAAACTCGAGGATGTCCCTGGAGGCGATTCCCAAACGGGAGGTATAAAAGTCAAATGTCGGCTCCTCTTCTGCGGCTATCCGGATCCCGAGCTTAACCGGGTCTTTAGACCTGATGAATTTGGAGTAGTCATCCAGCTCCTCTTTATTATCTAATACCGGCAGTACATTTTTAAAACCGCTATTGATCAGTTTAGCGATACTGCGGGTATAAGTTTTTGTTTTATAACCGTTGCAGATCACAAACACATCTTTCGTGATCTTCTTCCTTTCGTACAACTTGGTCACAATGTCCAGGTCGTAAGCAAAGGAAGTTTCTATATGAACCTGATGCTTCAGGGTCTCCTCCATTATAAAGGAGAAGTGGGAACTTTTAGTACAATAGCAGTAATAATAATTACCGTCATACTTATTCTTCTTAATTGCGTCCTGAAACATCTTCTTTGCCCTGTTGATCTGCATTCCGATTTTGGGAAGGTAGGTCAACTTGAACGGTGTTCCATACTTATCAATCAAGGCCCGGATATCCAATCCATTAAATAGCAGATTGTTATCCTTCACTTCGAAACCCTCTTGCGGGAATTCAAAGGTTTGGTGAACGAGGTCCGTGTAGGTGTTGTTCATTTAACGCTGTGAATGAATTTTAAGGATTAGTAGTAAAACTTAAACCACATTTTAAATGAGCTGGGAAACTTCTGGTTTATACACCTACGTAAGTCGTTTGACCAGCAAAATTGGATGCAAATCTACAATTTTGTTCCAATGCATTTCCAAAAAAAATTCATCTTTTTTATGAAAGGCTTTCAATGAGGATATTTTATTGATTAACAACTATTTGAAACGTTCTATATTAAATATAAATATCAATGAAATACCGACTTCTCCTCCCTAACCCGGAAAAGTACAACCCATTCATAATCACTTCAATAGTTCCAATCCCCTTTTTCCTTCACAGAATAACAGATCGAGGATGCTAAGGTTCGGGAAGAAGCCGGTCCGTTCCCCAAATACCTGGGCATAGGTTGGGAGCCCTTCCTGATCCTGGCCGGGTACAAAGTGATCCCTTTTATCGAGGATGCCGGCAGCCGGGTCGTATGACTTCTCGAAACCATCAGTCAACAGGATCTCCTTTGAAATGCCCAGGACCTTGTTGGCCCATTCCAGGCAGGCCATGTTCCAATCCAGGAGGAAATCGAATTTTTTCTCATACAACCCTTCGAGGTCATTTTCAAAATATTCAAACCAGGGGGACCGGCGATAAGCGGAAGTTAAAGTCTTCCAATGTAAGCCCTGCCAATTTTCAACATTACTGATCCGAACATCCTTCATAATTGTCCGCTGATTTTTTCCTTTCGATAGGGGAACGCTCAGGAGGATCTTTCCATTAGGTCCAGCAATGTAACAACGATTGCGAAAACTGACCTTCTGGTAGTGTTCATATCTCTCGATCTTTAATATATCTGCTTCAATTAAAGTTTTATAAAAACAAATTGGTGGAAAGTATTGAGATTCAATAATTAAAGTTTTGTTTTCGGACTGTTCTGTCATATAGTCACAATTAAAGGTTTTAAAGTGTAAAATCGATCATTTTGTGCTGCTTGGAATTAAATGTTAAGCTACAGTTGCAACGGCATAATTTATTGAATAACAGTTCATAGAACTATATTAAATATGCTATTAACTTTAGTAAAATTTTACTTTAAGCAGAACTTTAAAAGTCAACAAATTTACTAAAGTTATTAGTTCTAAAAATGATTGATTTTGACCACTTTTTACTTAAAGTGAAATTTGAAGTATGGGATTCGCTCCCATCCGTTGATTCCAAATCTTAACTTCTTATTAAGGGGGAGTTTTGTACGTTTGGGGAATTTTATGCTAATCCATCATTCATGAAAAGGTTTCAATTTGGCATCCTGGTGCTCTTAGTTTGGGGGACGATCAGTTCCTGCGGGAAGATGAAAGACCTGGAATTTCTCCGGGTAGCCAGCTTTAATTTTGACAATCTGAGCTTTTCAAAAAGCACGGTTCGGATGGAATTGGCCTATTACAATCCCAATAATTTTTCCCTTCGATTGAAGGATGCCGAGTTCGATGTTTTCCTGGATGACCGAAAAGTGGGTCACTCCCTTCAGGATACCCTGATCGATATTCCGGCCAGGGATACTTTCTATTTTCCGGTAAAACTGGATGTGGATATGGGGCATGTTTTTCAAAATATCCTGGGGGCGCTAACCAATAAAGAGGTCACAATTAAGGCATCCGGAAATTGTAAAGTGGGGAAAAAAGGGATCTTTCTACCCTTCCCGATCAAATGTGAAACCAAGCAAAAACTCGATTTTCTCTGATCATTGAGGGAGCTTTTGCCATTTTCAGGGTGGCGGACCTTTGGGATTTTCTGTGTTCAAAACCTGATCTTTGACTTTTTAGGAGCTGAGTTAAGGAATGATATTTTGGATTTTTGAGGTTGGAAAGTGTGTGTTTTAACTTTTGAAGGGAAGGATTTTGGCAGTGATTTCCTCATTTTCAGCGATTCATTTTAGGCGAATCGTTCATTTTTATACCGCTTTTTGAAGGTACGATTTCCTGTTTTTAAGCCGTTTTTTCATTTTTCAACGACTGACTAAGAAGCCGGTTTTCCATCTTTTTTTGATTCAATCTCCATTTTTGAGGTATCATTTGAAAAGCTGATTTCCATCTTTTCGAAGTTGATCTTCCATTTTTCTGCTTCCGGCCAAGAGACAAATCCCCTCCTTTCAGGGGGCAATTTCTCATTTTCCAGGCTTCGATTAAGCAATCAATTTTCTGCTTTTTGAGGTCGGTTTCTTCATTTTAAGCGCCTGTCCGGGGAACTGATCTCCTCCTTTTCGATTCAATTTTTCCATTTTTGAGGGACCAATTCAAGGGCTGATCCTCCATTTTTCTACTTTCCCGACAAAGGACAATTCCCTCCTTCCAAGGGGTAATTTTTCATTTCAAGACCTTTTTCCCAAGTCTCTCCGGAAACACCCCACCTCTCATTTCCTGTCAAAATCCTACTTTCATTTTATATTTTATGTTCCGCATAGGGGTAAATTCCTCTTTGCGTGTTCTATTATTAACTACGGAAAAAGCCATTTTCGAGACGGCTTCGGCAGACTTTGGACAGTAAGAATAAGCAGGATATGGCCCATGCCTTTCGGCAGCTTTTCATAACTCATTATGAAAAACTGCATCGTTATGCATTCACCTTACTGAAAAATGAAGCCACTGCCAATGACGCTGTTCAGTCGGTTTTTACCAGGTTATGGGAGAAACAGGGAGCGATTATTTTAGACGAGGGCATTAAAAATTACCTGTACCGCAGTATCCACAACCACTGCCTGAACATCATCCGGCAGGGAAACAATAAGGAAAAGTATACTTTATACCAGGCACATAACAACCATAAAACATCCTTTTCCGGAGAGCCGGAGGAACAAATGATTGCCCGGGAATTGCAAACACGCATCCGGGAAGCCATGGAATCCCTCCCCGCGCAGTGCAAAGTTGTATTTTTAAAAAGCCGGGAGGAAGGGAAAAAGTATACCGAGATAGCTGCTGAACTGAATATTTCTATAAAAACAGTGGAGGCACAAATGGGCAAGGCATTAAAAATATTACGGGAGAAGTTGCAGGAATACCTGGTCATTCTTATTATTCTCCTTTATTAAATCAACGACTTGGATAACAAACAGCACATACCAATTACCGAAGATCTGCTTGCGAAATACCTGGCCGGAGAGGCCGGGCCGGAGGAAGCGATCGCGATCGACAGTTGGCTGGAGGCCCTTCCTGAAAACCGGCAAACCTTCGATCAGCTGGTGAAAGTATGGGAAAATGCAACACTTTCCTCCTACCAAAAACCTGATGTCGACCGGGAATGGGAGCGCTTTTCCCAAAAACAGTCACCAAAGAAAAGGACTTATACCTGGTTGGCGGTGGCAGCGAGCATTGTGTGCCTGATAGCGATATATAAATTATTACCTCCGGGAAAAAGAAACCCGGAAATCATTTTACTGCAGGCCCAAAAGGATATTTCACGCGATACTTTACCTGACAATTCTTATGTAGTAATGCCTCCCGGCAGTGAGATAACCTACCCGGCAACCTTTGCTTCCCGGCAGATCAAATTAAAAGGAGAAGGTTACTTTGAGGTACAGCCTTCTTCCCAAAGTCCATTTATAGTTGAAACGGACGAGCTGAAGATCCAGGTATTAGGCACAGCCTTCAATGTAAAGACCACACCGGAACAGATCATCGTGCAGGTAAATAATGGAGCAGTGCTGGTATCCAGCAAAACGAAGACTATAACCCTCAGGGAAGGGCAAGGATGCATCTATAACCGCGCCAGTCGTACATTTGATACGGTTTCGATAGCGGAAAATGGCAGGAATAACTATGCTTATGCCACCCGGGAACTGCATTTTCAACATACCTCTCTGAGCGAGGTAGTCCGGCAGGTGTCCAAAGCCTATAATGTGGAGATCAGGCTTGAAAATGAAAAGACGGCGGACTGCCGCATCAGTACCACATTTGAAAACAAGTCTTTATCCTATGTACTGGATGTGATCACTGCTTCCCTTGATCTTCAATACCGGACTGAAGGAAATGTAATTTATATTAATGGGGATGAATGTAACTAGATGGGGTACTCTTATATATATAATGGTATGCCTGATTATCTCAACTAATATTCAGGCGCAGGAAAACCATGCACCGCTCCAAAAGCAGGTGCTGATCACGAATACTTTCTTTTCCATTGATTCATTAGCCACGCTGATCACAGCGCAGACAGGGGTTTTCCTTTCTTTTAATTCCAATAAAGTGGCGGCCGGAAAAAAGATCGTGACCCGGAAACGCTCCTATGCTGTGGCGGAATTGCTGGAATTGATAAAAAGCAATACGGGAAGTGATTATAAGTTATACAAGGACCATGTGATCTTTCATGGAGGTGATAAGAAGCATGCCCTCACAAAAGGAACCATTTCCTCCGAAGCGAAACGGACTACTGCTCAAACAGCTTCTAAAAATAAATCCCGCGAATCATCTTTGAGTACCGTTAAAACAAACCTCATCTCCTCCCCGGATAAATCCAGGCTATCATCTGCAGGATCCATCGCCACCAGGGAAACTAAAACAAAAAAGACCACCTCCACAAGGTCCGTAGCCTCGGGGGAAACCAAAAACACCAGCACCGCTGAAATAAAACTTCTTGCTGCAGCAGGATCGAGCACAATTTCATCCACACCTCCTACTGAAACCAACACAAAAAACACAAACGTCCTCCTCGAACCATTGAACCCCAAAGCCCCCCAGATGCAAGAACCATCTATCTCCCTTTTATTAAAACCAGCCATCATGGCCCAACGCCCAATACCATCCCCACAAAGAACAAGATGGTTCGCAGATGGCGGTTTTACTGTAGACGATGTCCTTTACCTCAACACCTCCATCACCGCAGGACACAAATACCTGCATGGCTTCTTCAGCTGGAGCAGCAGTTTTAAAGTAAGCGGTTTCAGATACGGACTGGGCAGCATGCTTCCTTTGAGCGATGAATGGCGTATAGGCATGATGGTAACTACCGGCAAGCTCAGCCGGGATATCGACTTCACAGGCGTGAGGGACACCCTGAAAAACATAATTGTGAAAAGCGAACTGCACCGTTTAGCCATCCAGGTAGAAAGATCGCTCCGGCCCAATCTTGTGGTGAAGGCCGGGCCTGTATTCAATCTTCTCAAATCCTCCTACTACCAGGACGGCAGCCCTGTAACCATTGCTACGAGCGGATATGAAGGCACAAACGGAGATAGGGAAATTTATACTGTAAGACCATTGTACACATTGAGTAATTCTTATAAAGACACAGAATCAACTAACGCCAAAACCTGGATTGGTTTCCAGGTAAGCCTCTGCTACCGCTTCAATTTCTGAAACTGACATAAGGGTATTTACATCTCTGCGTGTTTTACATGAAACAGCACCTAACTATATGTATGTCAGCTTACGAAGGAACCTGAAGCAATGGTTCTATCATACACCTGTGATCTGGAGATCCATTGAAACGTTGCAAGGCCTGGCTTACATGCTGGACTATTATTACTACTATAAATTACCCGGCCACCAGCAGCGGCTGAGCCTCCGCGAGATCAATATTGAATTTGCAAGTCAGTGTAACCTTCGATGTAAATTCTGTTCGCTGGACCATTTCAAACCCCGCGAGATCATCAGCAAAGAAACCCTCAAAATTTTCCTGGAGCAGTTATTGGAAGATGACCGTTTCAGGAAAGTAGAAGTGATCAACCTGCACAATGGCGGAGAGATCCTGCTGCATCCTAAGCGGATTGAAATGCTGGAGGTACTGAAAGCGTATAAACACAAGGCAAAGCAACGGAACAGGAAATTCCCTGAGATCAGGATGCTTACCAATGGCATGCTGCTCAGGGAAAATCTTTCCGCGCAGATCATTGCGCTGGATGTGATCGATGTGATAGGTGTAAGTTTTGATGGCGGTACACCGGAGCTTTTTGAAGAGATGCGCACTAATGCAGTATGGGATAAGTTCTATGAGAATATCCGGGCATTCCACAGGCTCAACCAGGAGGCGGACCATAGAACGAAGATGTATGCCATTACCTGTATACCACATGATAAACCTCTGAACATTCACTGGATGCATCCACAATTCCAGGCACTCTATCAACTGCTGGACTGGTATGAATTACGCCGCCTGCACAACTGGGCGGGAGAAGTAAGCGGACTGAGCTTCCGGCAGAAGAAATATAAAATAGGTTGCAGTATGCTGATGAAACAATTGGTATTACTGCCTAATGGAGACGTAACTGTTTGCTGCAGCGATCTGAATTCGAAAGGAGTGATAGGGAATATAAAGGAGAAGGATGTTATATCTATTTATAAATCCAGGGAGCGGATGCAGTACCTGGACCTTCTGTTGAGAGGCCGAAAAAGCGAACTGGCCCTATGTTCCAATTGCGAAACATTTTAAACAAAAAAGCCTCCCGTTTAACTCGGGAGGCTTAAAGATTTTAATCTTTCTTCTTTGGATTCAGTGGCCCGCCACCATCTTCCGGTTTCTTGCAGCACTTGGGCAGATCATTATAAGAATCAGGATTTGCTGTTACATCGTCCGCATCATATCCCGCGTTAGCAATCCCTGTTTTAATATTCTCAATGTTTGTGCGGTCTGTATAATATTTTACAGTCGCTTCTTTCTTCTTCACATCCACTACCATTGATTTCACGCCTTCTTCTTTCAGAAAGTAACGCTGAATGGCATCCTTACACATGTTACACTGAACTGAAGGTACTTTGATCTTTGCAGTTGCCAGAGTGCCTTTCTTCACCTGGGCCATTGAAACTCCTGCTCCGGTGAGCAAAAGCACAAGCACTAATTGAATAATACGCATAGCATGATTTTTTTATCACTCACAATATACAAAAATTTCTCAATGTATACTATTATTTCCCCCAAACATCGGGAGCAGAACGCCAGGCCTGGAGGGTTTCCTGTTCTGTAGCAGAAACCAGGCCTTTTTCCACGGCCAGTTCTATCAGCGCACTGTAGTTACTGAGCGATTTATAGGTAACGCCGGCTGCTTCAAATGCTTTTACAGCTATATCGAATCCATAATTAAAAATGGACACCATACCAATCACTTCTCCTCCTGCTGCACGGATAGCTTGAACTGCTTCCAGGCTGCTTTTACCGGTGGAAATAAGGTCTTCTATCACTACTACCGGCTGCCCGGGTTGTAATACACCTTCTATCTGGTTGCCCATGCCATGTTCTTTTGGTTTGGAACGCACATAGATAAAAGGAAGTTTCAACTGGTCCGCCACCAGGGCACCGTGAGGGATGCCTGCGGTAGCTACACCTGCAATCACTGCAGCATCCGGGAAACTTTCAAATACGGTATTGGATAATTCCGATTTGATGTAATCGCGGACATATGGGAAGGACAATACCGTACGATTGTCGCAGTAGATGGGAGACTTCCATCCGGATGCCCAGGTAAAAGGCTTTGCCGGGCTTAGCTTAACGGCCTGAATCTGAAGTAGTTTCTCTGCTACCTGTTTTTCGCTGATCTTGTTCATAACGCGGCAAAAGTACAATTTACCTGCAAATAGTTCGCTAATACCTAATTTTGCGTCATGGAAACACCCGTTAATATATATATCAACGAAAGGCCCATCGTTATAGCAGGCACTCAAACTAAACTCGATCCAAAATATTTAGGTGCTCCCACCCTCTTTTCTCCCACGGAGAAAGAGATTGAGCAAACTGTTACACTCCTGGACCAGGATGAACTCCCGATGGCTGTGTTCCGCCATTCTGCACCTGAAACGGTGTTTGCCAATGTAAAAGCACAGTTCACGGTTTATGAAGCTGCGGGCGGTGTTATAACAAATCCGGATAATGAAGTATTATTGATGTTCAGAAGAGGGAAATGGGACCTCCCCAAAGGAAAATGGGATGATGGAGAAACACTGGAAGAGTGTGCCCTGCGTGAAGTTCGGGAAGAGACCGGCTTACATACCGTTAAGCTGGGGCATAAGATCACGGAAACTTTCCATTACTATCCGCTTAAGCAAAAGAAGATCCTGAAGCACAGTCACTGGTACCGGATGTATTTTACAGGAACGGAATTAACAGTGGCACAGATAGAAGAGGATATCCTGGATATTCAATGGATCCGGCCGGAGAACCTGGGAAAATACATGCAATATTCCTATCAGAATATCATCGATGTACTGCTGAAAGCAGGCTATAAACTATAACTATGAAACTATGAGTGTAAAATCCCACTATGACAACCACCTGGCAGCCTTCTATGCCTGGATGACAGGTAATTTCGAGACAAAACAAAAAGAACAGGAAGCCTATTTCGTCAGCAAACACATCGCGCCTTTTGCTAACCAGGCTGCTATTGACCTGGGGGCAGGACATGGATTACAGACGGTTTCACTCGCCAATCTCGGGTATACTGTCTATGCTGTGGATTTCAACCAGCATCTGTTATCCGAACTGAATGCCCGTACAAAAGGTCGCCCGGTAAGAACAGTCCTTGGCAACATCGCCAATAGCAGCCAGTATTCCATGGAAGCGGAGCTGATCGTTTGTATGGGTGATACACTCACACACCTGGATAGTCCTGAACAGGTTTCTGTTCTGATCAGGGAATGGTATAACATGCTGCTGCACAAAGGGAAGCTGGTGCTTTCTTTCCGTGATCTTACACAGGCATTGGAAAATGAAGAAAGGTTTATTCCTGTTAAGGCAGATGATGACCGGATCCATACCTGCTTCCTGGAATATTTCCCTGGTTTTGTAAGGGTGTTCGACATGTTGCTGGAAAAGCAGAGCGGGCAATGGATCCAAAAGGTGAGCAGCTATCAGAAACTGCGGCTGGGGGTTGAGCAGGTGAAGATGATGCTAACGGCAGCCGGATTTTTTGTGCATGATCATGAAGTGATCAGCCGGATGCACTACCTGGTGGCTATTAAGAGGAATGAATAACATCTGGTGCAGAGGCCAAACACAAAAACTAAAGGGTCTATATTCGCTGCAAAGCCAAACACAAAAGCTGTGGGCCTGCGCCCATTGCAAAAGCCAGATATAACACGCAGTAAATAAACTAAACATCCCGCTTCGGCAATACCGCCACTGTGAGCCTGCTCACGCATACCAGTTTATGCTGATCATCCGTGATCCGTATATCCCATACATGCGTGGAACCGCCTATATGCAATGGTTTCACCAAAGCATGCACATACCCTTCTTTGATCCCGCGAACATGATTCGCGTTGATCTCCAGCCCCACACAGATCTGCTTTTCCGGATCAATGATCAGTGCAGACGCAACACTGCCCACTGTTTCAGCCAGCGCAGCAGAAGCACCCCCGTGTAATAACCCATAAGGTTGTTTGGTACGATGATCCACCGGCATCATGGCACGCAGGCAATCAGGGCCGATCTCTGTAAACTCCATACCCAGGAGTTCAGCCATGTTGCCTTTGCCCATTTCATTGAGCTGGTCCAGCGATATGTCCAGCGAGAACCAGATTGATTTCATATAGAAGGTTTGAGATTGATCGAATTCGCTACAACGTCCGGCAGGAACTGCGCGGCATCTCCTTTATAACGGATCACATCACGCACAAGCGTGGAAGCAATGGTAGAATATTCAGGAGAACAGGTAAGGAAAATAGTTTCTACTTCATGTTCCAGCTTACGATTGATGTCCGCGATGGCTTTTTCATATTCGAAGTCGCTCACATAACGGATACCACGTAAGATGAACCGGGCTTTGATCTCTTTGCAGAAATTCACTGTCAGTCCTTCATAGGAGGCCACTTTGATCCTTGGCTCATGTTTATAGATCTCCCTGATCCATTCCACCCGCTGCTCAACAGTGAACATGGGCACTTTGCTGGAATTGATACCAATACCTATCACCAGTTCATCAAACAAAGGCAGGGCGCGGTCTATAATATCGGTATGACCAAGGGTAACGGGATCGAAGGTTCCTGGGAATAAGCAGATACGTTGCATATGGTAAATATTATTCGCCGGCTGAGGGTTTCCTCAATTCTTCCCGGTTAATGAATATGGAAAATATGGTGGTTCCGTAATTTCTTTCTGAGCGGTAATAACTGAACTGTTTGTAATTATTGCGCGGTGTATGCTCCAGCACAAACCAGCCTTCCGGCTTCAGCAGCTGCCGCTCAAAAACGATCTTCGGCAGATCGTCGATTGTGCCCAGTTGGTAGGGAGGGCCTGCAAAAATGAAATCAAACTGTTCCGTACACTGCTGAAGGTATTTGAATACATCCATCCGGTGCAGCTTCAGTTTCACATCCAGCATTTCCGCTGTTTTGGCAATAAAATCAGCCATGGCATTATCCTTTTCCACAATCGTCTGATCTGTTGCGCCACGGGATGCCAGTTCATAACTGATAGCACCGGTACCGCCAAAGATATCCAGCGTTTTGAGGGAGGAAATATCCAGGTTGTTTTCGATGATGTTGAACAGGCCTCCTTTCGCAATATCCGTCGTTGGGCGGGTATGCGGCATATTGGCAGGCGGATTGATCTTTCTGCCACCCATTGTTCCTCCTACTATACGCATAAGGCCAATGCATAAAGATTGTGAAAATGATGTGCAGGCACTTCATTCATCTTGCCGATGTAAAGGAAACCTTCCGGTTTGTTTACCCAGTCCAGCCGCGGTAAAAAACGGTTTAGTTCCTGGTACACCTGGGAGTCCTTTGTGAGTGCACCACCGAGTTTTATTTTTGCCTGTAGTTCCGTCAGTTCGAGCTGACGCAGGGAATTAACGATGTAGTATACAATATCGAGACCGCTGCGGTAAGGTAACTGCTGTTGCAGCAATAATTTACCGGCGGCGTAAATAGTAAGGGCGAATTGCTGTTGTTGTACTTCAATGAACACTACCCCATCGGAGAACATGATATCCCGGTCCTGCTTATAGGATTTCAGCAATGCGGAATGTGCATGCACCACCCTGTCTGAAGAAAACTCTTTGCGGAGGAAACCCAGGATATCTTTATCCGTAGCATATACATTTACCATGCCCAGGTCCGGCAGGCTATCTGTCAATACGGCTTCCTGCATCCTTTCCAGGTGTGCAGTATGGAGGTAATCCTTTTTAAGCTGGCCGGCGAATAAAGGTTCCGGTACCAGTGTACTATCGGGAGAATCAAAAGCCAGCAGCACTTCTTTGAAAGCAGTGAACAATAATTTATCTGCATCAAAGATCTGTTCGATCATTTCCAGATCGGCCACCGCCAGTGTTTTAGGCTGATAGCTGTAACTCTTCAGCGCCAGGAACTTGCGGGTATTTGGCGCCAATACGGCATAACTGAAGGTGCCGCTACCGATGAGCACCAGCAGGGTGCAGATCGTCAGATCCGTTTCCAGCAGAGTGGCATCGTCTATCGCGTAAGTCGGTTGTATGGTATAAGCCACGGGCATGCGTTTCAGTGTTGTAAGGCACAATAATAATCAAAATAAATGAGAGTTATGGATGGGGTAAAGGCCGTATTTTTGCACTGCCCGACGGAAACCGGGGAGTAAATACCTGACTAAATGCAAGTTAACTTATCTAATAGACAGATCCTGAAGATTGCGGGTCCTATCTGCCTGGCCCTTATCCTGCCCCAGATCAATCATATGACCAATGCCGCTTTCCTGGGTCACCTGGGAGAGTTCCCTTTTGCCGTGAACGCTATCGCCGGAATTTATTACCTGGTAATGTACATGATCGCCCATGGCCTCAATAACGGGTTGCAGGTACTTTTTGCACGCAGGGCAGGTGAATTGAACTATGCAGGTATGGGCCGTTATTTTTCGAACGGTTTGATGCTGGCCCTGCTTTTTTCTGCCGTAGCCATCCTCATCACCTATTCACTTGCCCCCTACTTTTTTGCACATAGCCTGCACGACGCACATATCCGGGATGCAGCCACTTCGTTCATCCGTATCCGTATCTGGGGTTTGCCCTTCCTGATGCTGATGGGCTTATGCAATTCATTTTACACAGGCACCGGAAATACCCGGCTGCTGGCCGTTACCTCCCTTTTCCAGGAAGCGGTGAATATCAGCCTGGATTACGGGTTGATCTTTGGCAAGATGGGTTTACCGGCATTGGGTTTAAATGGAGCAGCCTATGCATCCATTATTGCAGAATTCACAGGTTTCCTGGTGGCTTTTTCTTTGCTGTTCGGTTTTAAATTTCCTAAGAAATTTCACCTGTTCACCTGGCTGAAACCAGATATGACGGCTATACGGAATATACTTAGTATCTCCGCGCCGCTGATCGTGCAGTTCCTCTTCAGCATCGGCAGCTGGCTGATCTTCTTTATTTTCATTGAGCACCTGGGGCAAAGGCCACTGGCTATTTCCAACATGATGCGAAGCATCTTCGGGCTCTTTGGTATTTTCACCTGGGCGCTGGCTTCCACCTGCAACACCATGGTCAGTAACCTGATCGGGCAGGGACGGGAAAATGAAGTGATCAGAACGGTGAAGAAGATCTCCGGGATTGCATTCCTTTGTGCCATGGTGGTAAGCCTGCTGATCAACATCTTCCCTTACCAGTTACTGCATATCTATACACCGGATACTGCCATGATCACAGAGGCACTCCCCTCTATACATGTATGTACACTCGTTACTTTACTTTCTTCCGTAACCGCGATCGTATTCAATGGTGTAACCGGCACCGGCAACACGCGCATCAATCTTTTCATTGAATTTGCGGCAGTTACGGTATACCTGGTCTATTGTTTTGTAGTGATAGAACGCTGGCAAAGTCCGCTGCACTGGGCCTGGGGCGCAGAGTTCGTTTACTGGATCACTATGATCTCGCTGGCATTGTGGTACCTGAGGAGTGGCAGATGGAAAGGAAAAACTATTGCATAGCATCCAGCATCTTCTTCATTTCTGCCTTATAGATCTGGTCGTCCTGGATAATGGGACGGAGCCGCAGGCCTTTGTTCAACACTTCCATGGCCTGTGTTTCCTGGTTATTATGTTTGAAAGCAATGGCAAGATCAAGATAGTTCTGGATGATGCTGGCTTTTAGCTGGTTGCATTTTTCATAACTGGTAATAGCTCCTTCAATAGTTCCCGGAGGTACACCACCGAACAATACTTTGGCCGCTGCCTTTTCAATACCGTTGAAGTTGGCCAGTTCATAGTTCCATCTTCCCAGCAGGTGATAAGGTTCTGCATAATCCGGTTTGAACTTGATGGCGAGGTCTGCATATTTTTTGGTCTCCGAGTAAGCTGCTACTTTTTCCTTGGCGCCTGATATAGCGCCGATATAGGCCCATGACATGGCCATTGCGTAATTGGCAACAGGGTTTTCGGGTTCTACTTTCAAGGCTTCGAAAGCATAGATCTTCGCCTGGTTGAAATACTCCAGTTTCTGTGCTTTGTCTTTCTGCCTTGCCCCTTCTCTTCCGCAGATCAGGCTGGCCTGGTTGAAAGAGGGCACATGGCCGGGAGATACCTGTAAAACTTCTTTGTATTTAACAAGTGCTTCAGCATCCTTCATTTGTTTTTCGAGGAGCTGCGCCTGTGCAAACAGTTCTTCAACGGTTTGCGCTTGCAGGGAAATTGAAACCCAGCAGGTTAGAAACAGTAAAATGGTTTTCTTAAGCATAGGACTACATTGAATTAATGGGTATCCAAAAATAAGTCATATTGGCTAAAGATCAGTATTGTTTTTCGAGTGTTACAGCGGAAAAAGTAAGGTCTCCACCAAAGGGCGGCGCCTGTTTTTTCAGCACTACTTTTGATCGGCTCACGGCGGGGAAAGTGCTTTTGATCGTCACCGAGATATCGTGTACCACCTGTTCCAGCAAAGGCTGTGGAGTAGCCATAATGCGTTTGGCGATAGCATGCAGTACTTCGTAGTTAACAGATTCGATCAGGGAGGAAGGATGCTGCGGTTCCGGGATACTTACTTCAATATCCAGTAAGAAATAATTGCCTATTACCTGTTCTTCCGGGTAAAGGCCATGATAAGCGTAGAATTTTAATCCCTCCAGCGCAATAGATAGCATAGTATAAAATATCGAAGGATCAATGTTTTACACTGATCCTTCGTGATGAAATTAATGTCCTTTTGCAGAGAGGTATCTTTCCGCGTCTAATGCCGCCATACAACCGCTACCGGCTGCAGTTACTGCCTGGCGGTATACTTTATCCTGCACGTCTCCACAGGCAAAAACGCCTTCCACGCTGGTTCTGCTGGTACCGGGGATGGTTTTGATATATCCCTGATCGTCCATTTCCAGTTTGTTGGCAAAGATGCCGGAATTAGGCTGGTGACCAATGGCTACGAAGAATGCGCTCACCGGAATGGTCTTTTCTTCTTTCGTTACAATGTTCTGGATGCGAACACCATCTACTTTATTTTCACCGGTCACTTCCAATGTTTCGGAGTTCCAGTAAACCATAATGTTAGAAGTTTTCAGCACGCGGTCCTGCATTACTTTGGATGCTCTCATTTCATTGCGGCGTACCAGCATGTGTACGTTAGAGCATATTTTGGAAAGATAGAGCGCTTCTTCTGCTGCGGTATCTCCTGCTCCAACGATGGCTGCTTCTTTTCCTCTGAAGAAGAATCCGTCGCACACAGCACAGGCGGAAACGCCGCTGCCGTTCAGACGTTGTTCAGAAGGGAGGCCCAGCCATTTGGCGGAAGCTCCGGTAGCTATAATGATGGCATCTGCCGTGATTGTTTTTTCTTCGTCTATTTCTACTTTATAGGGCTGAGAGGAAAAGTCCACGGCAGTAGCTAATCCATAACGGATATCGGCGCCCATGCGGCTTGCCTGCTTTTCAAAGTCCACCATCATTTCAGGTCCCTGGATCCCTTCCGGATAACCTGGATAGTTTTCAACTTCTGTAGTGATGGTTAGCTGACCACCAGGTTGAATACCCTGATACAATACCGGTTTCAGGTTGGCACGGGCGGCATAAATAGCAGCCGTGTACCCTGCCGGGCCTGATCCGATGATCAGTACGTGTACATGCTCTTGTGGAGTGTTGTTTTCCATGCTGTTGTTTGCTGTTGTTGGTTTTTGATTATTTTGGTATAGTAATGGTCTTGTACGTTACGCAATATCCTCCCCAGTTACCTAATGCTCCCTGTACATTACTGGTCACACGGTTAGTCGGGGAAAATGGATGGCCGGTATCGTTGTATGCATAATCCAGCGTACGCCAGAAATCATAAGTACCATGATCTACATTACAGAACTTGAGCGAAACCGTATCTCCTCTTTTAAAGAATTGATGATCACCCATTTCTATTTGTTTGTTCTTGTCAACACCTGCGTCCAGTGGTATTTCAAAAGTAGTGCCGTTCACTACTTTGTCATCAAACACGGAGTTAAGGCCTGCCATAAAGTCTTCTTTATTGCGGGAAGTAAAGTAACGGATATAATTACCTCTTTCAGGCGGGTCTGTTACTTTTACAAACAGGCGGACCTTTGAAACATCCGGCCCTTCCACTCTTTTCCATCCGATAGAATCCAGGGAAAACCTGCCTTCCGGGATAGTGGTAATGGAGGTGATCACTTTACCTTCTGTTTCTATGCGAAGCGTGTAACTCGCTCCTCTTTCACCTACAAAAGCGCTGAGGATGTTTGCCGTATCCACGGTATAAAAACAGGTACCGGTGCCATTGCTGGTATCAGAGCTGTACTCCCTCAGCTGGTGTGTGGTGATACCGTTGGAAACGGTCACTTTTGCACCATGTACAAAAGAGGCCAGTAATTGCTCAGGATCAATTTTCGAAAAGTAATCCAGGCTACGGCTCAGCGTTACTGTTGGGAATTTGCCATCCTCAATCATCCCTTCCACCACCAGTTGCGCTCCTTTATCCCGGAGATCAACAGAGTTCCCTTTTTGACAGGCCGTGCCCAACATAATTGTCAGGATAAGCGGAATAGGTGCGTTTCGCATAAGATTGCAAAAATAACGGGTTGTGAGGAGAAAACCGAACCCACCGGTACGAAAGGTATCTATACGGGTATAATCGTACGCTATAGGCATAAAAAAAGCATCCCGCCATTTGCACAGGCGGGATGCTTTTATCCCAGATTCGAAGATTAAATTTAAACCAATTATCCCAGATAGGATTTCAATGCACCGCTATAGCGGGCTTTTTGCAGCCTTTTGATAGCTCTTTCTTTGATCTGACGGATACGTTCCTTTGTCAGGTCATACTTCTGCCCTATTTGTTCAATTGTTGCGCCATTTTCACCATCCAGACCAAAGTAAGCGTTCACAATCTCCGCTTCGCGGGGGCTCAGGGATTTGAGCACGCGGCGGATCTCTTCCCTCAGGGAATCCTGCATCACATCATCGTCGGTTACAGCGCCACCTTCCAGCAGATCGCCCATGGCTACATCTTCCGCTTCGTGCACGGGTGCATCGAGGGACATGTGGCGGGTATTACTTTGGAAGATATTGTTGATCTCCGATTCAGACATTTCCAGGATCTCAGCCAGCTCTTCCGTAGAAGGCTCGCGTTCGTTCTCCTGTTCGAATGCCATATACGCTTTGTTCGCTTTATTATAAGTGCCAATTTTATTTTGCGGGAGACGAACAAGACGACCCTGTTCAGCCAAAGCCTGCAAAATGGACTGGCGAATCCACCATACAGCGTAAGAGATGAATTTGAAACCTTTTGTTTCATCGAAACGTTGTGCTGCCTTGATCAACCCTAAATTGCCCTCATTGATGAGGTCGCTGAGGCTTAAGCCCTGGTGTTGATATTGTTTGGCCACAGAAACAACGAAACGAAGGTTTCCTGTAGTTAATCTTTCTAGAGCCCTTTGGTCCCCCATCTTAATGCGTTGGGCCAATGTGGTCTCCTCTTCTGGAGTTAACAATGGGATCTTCGAGATTTCCTGCAGGTACTTTTCTACCGCCTGCGAATCACGATTGGTGATCTGGGTGGCAATTTTAAGTTGCCTCATATTTTAAAATTTGGTTTACAAAAAAAAGTTTGATCGCACATCACAGAGAATACTAACGTTATAACACTGGAAAGATATTTTTTGTTGTAACATTTAAATGTGATATCTTACACAGTTGCGAAATTAGCGTGCAAAGATCGTGCTAATCCCCCACTCTTCCAAATAACTTGATATGGTGTAAAATGGGTTACGATTTGCGGGGCAACTTCAGCGTTAAGTGTTCATTGTCAACTGTTCATCGTTTTTCAATTAAGCCTCTATGTCTCAATTAGTATAACAAAGTACTCCATATAAACGTATTTTTATAGCGTTTTAGTCACTATTTCAGGGGCTTTAGGCAAATTTTAACAATTGAAAATAAATCTCATTCAAATTAATAACTTCTCTAATTTATTATAATACTCATTGCAAATTTTTCAATGGACTACAGAAGCGACACTTTTACAAAACCCAGCAAAGGCATGCTGAATGCCATGTTAGAAGCCCAGACAGGAGATGACGTTTTCGGAGAAGATCCTACCGTGAACAAACTGGAAGCCATGATGTCAGAACTTTTTGGCATGGAGGCTGCCCTTTACTGCCCTTCCGGCACAATGAGTAACCAGGTAGCCATCAAAGTACATACCCTCCCCGGAGATGAAGTGATCTGCAGCACCCTGGCGCATGTGTATATATATGAAGGAGGCGGCATCGCCTTCAACGCCGGCGCCCAGGTAAGAGCTTTGGAAGGAGACCGTGGTATGATCACTGCCGCCGATGTGGAAGCTGCCATCAACCCGGATGATGTACACAAAGCCAGAACTTCCCTCGTTTGCCTGGAAAATACTTCCAACCGTGGCGGCGGATGCTGTTACGAATGGGAGCAGATAGAAAAGATCCGGGAAGTCTGTAACAAACACGGCTTAAAATTACACCTGGACGGTGCCCGCCTTTTCAATGCCCTGCTGGCTACCGGCCAAACCGCAGCACAATTCGGCGCCACCTTCGACAGTATCTCTGTTTGCCTCAATAAAGGAATGGGCTGCCCCATGGGTTCCGTACTCCTGGGATCTGCCGCATTTATAAAAGAAGCCCGCCGCGTACGTAAAAAACTGGGAGGTGGTATGCGCCAGGCCGGTTATATGGCCGCAACTGGTGTTTATGCGTTGGAAAACAATGTAGAACGCCTCGCAGAAGATCACCTGCACGCAAAGAAGATCGCAGCCGCCCTGCTGGAAAGAGAATTCACCGGGCATATGCTGCCTGTGGAAACCAATATCCTCATCTTTGAAGTGAAACATCCCTGGTCACCCATTACCTTCCGGGATTTCATGCAGCAGCAGGATATCCGTGTGATGGCTATTTCCCCCACACAGGTACGCATGGTACTCCACCTGGATATTACGCCGGAAATGGTAGACAGGACCATTGCCGTGATCCGGAGCATGGAGTGATCCTCTTTACGAATTTGCGCAATCCCGATCTGATCTTTTGTTCACTATTGTATAATCCTTCAGTCAACCTTCAGTGATCCTTGTGCAGTGCTGTGTGCCAGCAAGGGTTTGAACAAGTTTGACTGAAGGATGGCAGAAGGATGACAGAAGGTTGGCCGATACTTTACGCGGCATTTCCGAATCCATCCGATATTCAATATTTTTGCAAGCTTAAAACAGGCCTTAATCAAGAAAATGGAACTTTCGAAGAATTATATCCCTGCCTCGGCAGAAGACAAGTGGTACCAGTACTGGATGGACAAACAATATTTCCGTTCAGTACCAGATGAACGTCCTCCTTTTACGATCGTGATCCCCCCGCCGAATGTAACAGGTGTGTTACACATGGGGCATACGTTGAATGAGACCGTGCAGGATATCCTTGTCCGCCATGCCCGTATGAGCGGTTTTAACGCCTGCTGGGTTCCGGGATCTGATCACGCTTCCATTGCCACCGAATCCAAGGTGGTAAATATGCTGAAAGACGAAAAAGGGATCGAGAAAAGCCAGCTTAGCCGGGAAGAATTCCTGAAATACGCCTACGAATGGAAAGACAAATATGGTGGTATCATCTACCACCAGATCAAAAAACTGGGCTGCTCTGTAGATTGGGACAGGGTGAGCTTCACCATGGACGACCATTATTATAAAGCGGTGATCCGCGTGTTTGTAGACCTTTATGATAAAGGCCTCATCTACCGCGGCGCCCGTATGATCAACTGGGACCCCAAAGCCAAGACCGCCCTCAGCGATGAAGAGGTGGAATACAAAGAACTGAATGGTAAGCTCTACCATGTTAAATATGCCATCGTAAACGGAGACGGCAAACCTACCGGCGAATTCATCACCATTGCCACACAACGCCCTGAAACCATCATGGGTGATACCGCCATCTGCGTAAACCCGGAAGATGAAAGGTATGCACACCTGAATGGCCACTTTGCCGTAGTGCCTTTAGTGAACCGGAAAGTACCCATCATTTATGATACATATGTTGATAAGGAATTTGGAACAGGCGCCCTGAAAGTAACGCCCGCCCATGATATCAACGACTATAACCTGGGGCTTAAACATCACCTGGAGATCGTTGATACCCTCAACGATGATGGTACCTTAAGCGCTGCCGCTGAAGTATTTGTGGGAGAAGACCGTTTCCGTGCAAGGAAGAAAGTTGTAGCCGCATTGCAGGAACAAGGCCTGATGGTGAAGGAAGAAGAATACGCCACCCGCCTCGGTTACAGCCAGCGTAACCCGGATACGGTTGTAGAACCCCGCATTTCCACACAGTGGTTCGTGAAAATGGCAGACATGGCACAACCCGCGCTGGATGCTGTTGTGAATGGTGATGTAAAGATCCACCCCGGCGATCGTTTCCTGGCTACTTACAAATACTGGATGGAAAATGTGAAGGACTGGTGTATCTCCCGCCAATTGTGGTGGGGCCAGCAGATCCCCGCCTGGTACGACGATAACGGTCAGTTTGTAGTAGCGGAAACACATGATGCCGCACTGAAATTATACGCTTCCAAATTCGGTAAAGAGGCGGTTAAATTGAAACAGGACGAAGACTGCCTGGATACCTGGTTCTCCTCCTGGCTCTGGCCGGTTGAGGTTTTTAACGGTATCAGCGATCCTGATAATAAAGACATCAATTACTATTACCCTACTTCCGTATTGGTAACAGGGCAGGATATCATTTTCTTCTGGGTGGCACGTATGATCATGGCCGGCCTGGAATACAAGCAGGTAAAGCCTTTCAGCGACGTATACTTCACCGGCATGGTGCGAGACAAGCTGGGCCGCAAAATGAGCAAGCAGTTAGGCAACTCACCTGATCTGCTGGAACTGATAGAAAAGTATGGCGCAGATGCCGTACGTTTTGGTATCATGATCTCCTCTCCCGCAGGTAACGATCTGCTGTTTGACGATACCAGCTGCGAGCAGGGCCGCTTCTTCAACAACAAGATGTGGAATGCCCTCAAGCTGGTAAAGATGTGGAAGCCTGTTGAAAATACCGGCGCTCCCGTTCCCACATTTGCAGTGGAATGGATGGAGAACCGCCTCAACGAAGTGCATGCAGAAGTAGAAAAACTCTTTAAAGACTTCCGCCTGAGCGAAGCCCTGAAAGCTATCTACAGCCTGATCTGGGACGATTTCTGCAGCTGGTACCTGGAATGGATCAAACCCGGTTTTGAACAACCTATTGATGCCGGCGTATATGAAAAGACCATCGGTTTCTTTGAACGCCTCGTGCAATTGCTGCATCCCTTCATGCCTTTCATCACGGAAGAATTATATCACCTGCTCCGCGAACGCAAAGCAGGAGACGATGTGGTGATCCGCCAGTTTGCCAAACCTGCAGCCACTAATAATACCATACTCACAGAAGGCGCACTGGCAAAAGAAGTGATCAGCAGTATCCGTGATGCCCGTAACAAGAACCAGTTCAAACCGAAAGATGAGATCGGGTTATATATCGAAACACATCACGGGAATGCATTCAAACGGATAGAAAACATCATTGCCAAACAGGTGAATGCCAACGTGGTAGCTTATACGAAAGAAGCTATCCCCGGCGCTATTGCCCTCGTGATCGGGAAAGACAAGTTCTATCTTGTTACGGAAAGGGAAGTAGATCCTGCTGCTCAAAAGGAACAACTGCTCAAAGACCTGGAATACCAGCAGGGTTTCCTGAAGTCTGTGGAAAACAAATTATCCAATGAGCGCTTTGTGGCGAATGCCAAACCGGAAGTGGTGGAAGCAGAACGAAAGAAGCAGTCGGACTGCATCGCCAAGATCCAGGCAATTGAAGAAAGTTTGAAAACTTTATAATTTTAAAGATCGTCCGGCGTTGAATAACCGGACGATCTTTTTTAACAAGCCTATGACGCAGAAACTCTTTTATACTGTCACGCTGATCTGTTGTTGCGCACTGGGTGCTCTTGCACAAAGCAATAAACCGGCTGTTAAGAAACCAGCGGCAGCCAAAACACCACCGGCAGCTGTTGCGCAAAAGCCATTGCGCTTCCGTACCACCTGGGGCATCTTCCTCAGTGATACCCTCCCCCGCCCTGAAGTATTAAAACTATTGGATTCTGCCCTGATCGTAAGGGATGGCGGTAATCAGAAGTTCCCGGTTGTTTCTTTTGATTTCACCTGGGAAAAGAAGGAGCCTTATTTGAATGATACCACCAATGAAGTAGGCTTTTATACAGAATATATCGGTGATTCCTTTAAATCAGACAGGATAGATACCACCTGGAGCAGCCGGTTGAAAGAAACCATCCAGAAAGGTGAAGTATTGTTCTTCAATAATATCGTGATCAAATACACGGGCGATAAATTCTACCGTGCGCCTGAGCTGAAGATCACTATTAAGTAATTATTTATTCTCCTGAACCCATTAAGATCCCCCAGGGCTTCAAACTCGGCACCCTGTCGAAGATAATTTTCAGCAGCGCCATGGCCGGAATGGAAATGAACATGCCCGCTATTCCCCAGATCATACTACCTACAAATACGCCCAGCAAAGTGATCATGGCATTGATGGATACTTTCGATCCCACAATACGCGGCAGCAATACATTCGCATCCACCAGGTGAATACCGAACAGGGAAAGCGCCGCCCACAAAGCCATTGCAGGCGTGGCCGTTGTTAGTGTTACGATCAGGGTGATGATAATGGTGACAATCATACCCAGGTAAGGGATGATGTTGAAAATAGCTCCCAGCGTTCCCAGCAACACGGCATACTTTACACCCAGCAATAACAATGCAGAGATATTCAACACCGCTACCACCACCATTTCTATGAATAATCCCACCACATAACTTTTCACCACTACCCGCGCATGTGCAATCACTTCATGTACTTCATCCGCATGATCACGATGGAACAGCTTCAGCAGGAAACGCACCAGCAGTTTGCGATAGAACAGCAGGAAGAAAGTATACATCGGGATAAAGATCAGGAAGATGAGAATGGCAGAAACAGAGGAAACCGCATTCATCGCAAACGAGGAAACAGTGGTGATACTCTTTGCGGCTGTTTCATTGATCCAGGCTATCTGCTGATCGGAATCGATCTTGAACTTCTCATCTATCCAAAGTGTGAGTTCATTCGCCTGTACCATCAATCGTTTCTCCAATAAAGGCAGGTCCGTTAAAAAAGAAGAAGTTTGCCAGGAGATGAAGTAGAGCAATCCTGCCATGAACAGGATGAACAACAATACTGCTACAGTAGCTGCGAGACCGCGGGAGAACCTGATCCTTTCCAAACCCTGTGCAACAGGTAATAAGAGGATGGCGAAAATGAACCCGAATGCCACCGGCGCCAGGATCTCCTTCATGGTGCGGAGAATGATCACGATCAACACCAGGCTTAAAAGTGTATGACTTAATCTGATGTAGAAAGGCTCTCTTTTCTGTAGCGGTCTCATGCGTGATTTTTAATAATTGAATAATTGCTGCAAAGGAACGATCACTTCAAACCTGTCCTTCCGCAACGGATCGCCCGGGTTGGTGTTCAGGAGGTGGCTATACCTTACACCAAATGTAAAAGGTAATACATTCCCCAGTTTAGTATCAAAGAACATTTCCCCTCCCGTAGATGCATATGTAACATCCTGCCTGGACCTAAAGTTGTAAGCCACGCTATGATCGTAGAATAAATTACCTCTCAGGCGGTTGAAGAACAGGATATTCGCAAATCCCCAATCGGGATATGCAATGGGAAAATGATAGTTGGCCCCGAGCTTGTACATGTGCTCGTAGAATGGTTTGTTATATCCTCTCGCATACACAAAATAATCTGTAAAGGCATAACGCAGGCTGGTATCCTTCTGCTGGAAGGCACCTTGCAGCACAATGCTGTGGTTTGCCGAAAAGCCCGGCAGGTAAAGGTCTAAACGGCCATACAGTTGTTCTGCCGGAATACCGTTGATCGATCTGTTATAACGGAACTGCAATGACTGTGCAAAATGAGAATTGATATTCTGCAGTGCCTTGATGCGCTGATTAATAAAACTACCGTTCAGATCAATGTACTGGATGTTGTTATCGCGGAAAACATACTTCGAATTACCGCTGCGCGTGCGGGTTACCTGGTGGTAGTTACCATTCAGGGTCAGGTAGCGGTAGTATTTGCCGGAAGTGAAGTTCAGTGGAATGCTTAAACCGCCGTACCAGTCCAGCTCATTCCATTGGATCTGGATAGTATCGTTCACATTCAGGTAACGCTGCATCCGGTAATCCACTCCTGCACGCAGGTAGGGGAACCAGGCGCCATACAGCAGTGAAGCGCTTACGCTGGGGCTTTCCTCATTGTAATTATATCTCACGCCCACCATGCTCTGTAAAGTTCCCAGCACATTCTCTCCATGCAGGAATAAACCATACTCCGGATCGTCTATTTCCGGTAACCAGCTATGGAAGTTAAAGATCCGGTGTGTTTTAGGGTATTTACGGACCTGGTGTTCTCCGGCAGGTATTTTATCGAGGATATTGCCACCTTCGCCAAAATCAGGCTGTAACCAGGCACTGTGGTGATCTACGAAAGTATTTGAGGAAAGCGCCGTCCGTAACAGCTTATACCCGTCTGCGGTGAACTCACTGAATACAATATGATCTCCTGCAACAGCCATATGCTGCACACCATTGGGCCTGTTTGTTACCTGTTTAACTTCATTGCCGTTTAAAGTGTAAACATTGTCCGCATCTTTAAATGCTGCCGTAAAATAAATGTGCTCTCCCTGCACGGAAGGAATACCGATCGTTTGTACGCCAAACGGCACCAGGATCTTCACGCTGCCATCTGCAATGGCCTGTTGTATAAGGGCCATCCTGCCTTCCTGGTCACGCACGGCACTGATAATATGCTGATCGTCTGCCGTAAATTTTGGATAGGTATAATACCAGTTACCGGGATTGGGGAAAGTATGTATGGCTGCCCCGGTTTCCGCATCCAGTAGTTTGAGCTGGTATTGCTGTGTGAGTGAAATGGTGGCCACCACTATTTTCTTTCCATCAAAAGAAAGATCAGGTGAAAAACAGCGGCGTTCCATTCCCAGTGTCTGCATCTGCCCGCTGCTGCGGTCAAATACTTTCACCACGGAATTATCTTTCCAGCCCCAGCGTGCATCAAACCGGCTTTCGGTCCAAAGCAGTTTATTATTGCGGTAGCTGAAATAATCATCAAAACCAATGCCCGGCCGCACGATCAGGGTTTCATGCCCTTGCGCATCCCGTTCATAAAAACCGGGGACCTTTTTATAGGAACTCTTTGAAACAATGAAACTGCTGTCGCCGGCAGCATATACGTATTTGTAATGGGTGACAGTGTTCGTAGCTGGTGTGAGCGTATCCGCCGCCGGTTTTTCTGCTGCATTCCAGGCTGCGGCATATTCATCCCATGAAGCTTTAAAGAAAGCCGCGGCATTTTTGCCGGTGCGGTGTTTAAGGCTTTGGGAGAAAGGATAGAATACACGGCGGTAGCGAACGGCATCGTCTGTTACATCTTTCCAGAACGTTTGCCCGTGATGTTTTCTGCCGTAACTGGTCATCATATACCCCGTGGCATAATGGTCCGGTATAAAATTGCGGTACGATCCGTTGCGGACCTGCATGAAAGAGTACTTTTTATTGGCCAGCGTTAAAGCCCTGAAATCATTGAAAAATGCCGGTAAACGGCCTCTGCCCTGTAAGCTCAAAGCCGTTTCCATCACCACGGCATCCCCTTCCCAGAACCAGTTGGGCACCGCAATGTTGGTGAGGGCTGCCTGACCCAGTTCTCCACCCAGGTAATAGAATACTTTGCTGAGCCCTTTCCGGAAATTGTTGTTCTGCAATACGTGACGATATTCATGAAGGGCGAGCTGATCTACCCAGTTCACAGAACCCACATCGTTGCTGGAAGGGGGTGGTGTAAGAAAGAATTCAGACCGGAAGGGGCCTAACTGCACATAGCCGTTGGATTGCATGGTCTGCGGCTGCAGTACAATGCTCACCTTGTGTTGCAAGGGGCCGATACTGCTCCTGTGATAACGGCTGATCTGTTGTACGATATCCGTTACCCGCTTACCCTGGGCATCCATTCCTTTCGGAAAGATCACCCGCACTGTATCCGTATTGATCTGCTGCCATTTGAGGGAGGGCGGATTGCCGCCGAATTGTTGGGCTGTAACCTGCTGTACCAGCACTACAGCCATTGCAAGGCATAGAAGTCTGCGCATATGGATAACAAATTACATACAATTTTGAAGTATGCCTATTAAATTTCATATTTAGAGGCCTGACATCAGTGTGACAACGCACATACTGCATTTTTCCGTATTTTTGTAAGACTAAATGAATGGAAACATGGAAACGATCGCACCCTCACCCATAAAATTGACCAGCGGCGCCGTTCAGGAGCTGAACCGTATCAGGCAGGAAGATGGCTTCGACGCATCCCAATACCTCCGTATTGGCGTTAAAGGCGGCGGTTGCTCAGGATTGTCCTACGTGCTGGGATTTGATGCTAAAATGGAAGACGATGATATTTTTGAACTGGAAGGCATTCCGGTAGTGATGAAGAAAGCACATGGCATCTATCTCCTTGGTATGGAAATAGACTTCCAGAATGGCCTGAATGCCCGCGGATTCACTTTCAGCAATCCCAATGCAAGTTCCAGCTGCGGCTGCGGTACTTCATTTGCGGTATAGCATATTTTTAAAGATCGTAACCGGCTTCCAACAGGAGCCGGTTTTTTTGTGCCTGATATTTTTCTTATTAACAAGTAATTACAAATGTCCAATAACATGTATCGCCAATATTGCATCTTCTAAAATAGTTGTATGAAATATTGTCTATACATGGATGAGAGTGGAAACCATGGACTGACGCAGGTAGATGAAAGTTTCCCGGTTTTCCTTTTATGCAGTGTATTAATTGCAGAGTCGGATTATGATACCATTAGATGTAGTATAAACGAATTAAAGCACCAGTTCTGGAACAACAAAAATGTAATCTTTCATTCCCGTGATATCAGAAAATGCGACAAGGAGTTTGCCGTATTATTTGATCTGGAAAAAAAGGCACAATTCTACGATGGGATTAATAAAATTGTAGCCGAAAACAACTACACCATAATAGCGTCCGCTATAAGAAAAGATGAATACATAAAGCGGTTTGGCCGTCTCGCAAATGATGTATACGAGATTGCCCTGTCCTTCATTATTGAGAGAGCTGTTTTTCTATTAGATGATATCAGAGATTCCAATAAAGAGCTGGAAATAATCATTGAAAAGCGAGGAAGCAAGGAGGACAAACAACTCCATGAACATTTTCAACGGCTAATGGCACGGGGAACCGGTTACGTTTCGGCGGAAAGGTTACGGGCATACAATCTTTCAATCGTTTTTAAAAGCAAAAGGGAGAATATAAATGGGCTACAACTGGCAGACCTCGTAGCCTATCCCATTGCACGTTACGTAATAGACAGGGATAGACCCAATCCCTCGTATGATGCTATTAAGGATAAAGTCTATTCAAAAAAAGGGCGGATCTACGGACTTAAGGTATATCCATAAAATATAAAGCCAGACTTACGCCTGGCTTTATACCGATCGGGGACACCCCAGTCCAAAAATTTTAAGGTATTTCTACCTCATTCCATACAAAAGTAAGGCTTTTACTGAGAATATTCCTCTCATTATGATAATAAAATTGTCATAATGATGCAAAGCCTATCAAAAACAACAAGGGCCGCCTCATCACTGAGCCGGCCCTTGTATTATGTAAGATAAGTAAAAGCTTATTTGCCGCTTACTAACGGGGGAGCTTTCTGTATCACTACCGCTTCTTTCTCGTTAGAGAGGGTATTCTTCTTATCGAAGTCCACCAGGATCGGTGCAGCTACGAAGATAGAAGAGTAAGCACCGGTGATCACACCGATCAGCATCGCAAAGGCGAAACCACGGGTTACTTCACCACCGAAGATGAAGAGGATCAGGATGGTCAGGAACACCGTTACAGAGGTCATGATCGTACGGCTCAATGTATCGTTGATCGCACGGTTGATCACTGTTTTGGTATCCGCACCCTTCATCAGGCGGAAGTTCTCACGGATCCGGTCAAACACGATCACCGTATCGTTCATCGAGAACCCTATCACCGTCAGGATCGCCGCAATAAAGTGCTGGTCGATCTCCAGGGAGAATGGTACCCAGGTACGGCAGAAAGAGAATACTGCCAGTGTTACCAATACGTCGTGCAGCAGGGAGAAGATAGTACCGATAGAGTACTGCCATTTCGAGAAGCGCAACAGGATGTACAGGAAGATCACGATCAGGGAAAGCACAGTGGCTTTCACCGCACCAGCTCTTAAGTCGTCAGAGATAGTGGGCAATACTGTCTGCGAACCTACAATGAATTTATTGAGGAACGTTTGCTCGTCAATGTTACCAGCGTAGTATCCTTTCAGGCCCTGGAAGAGTTTGGATTTCACCTCAGCTACAGCAGCGTCGGAGTTATCTTCAATCTTATAAGGCGTGGTGATGTTCAGCTGATCTTTACCACCAATGGTTTTCACGAAAGTTTCTGAGCCATAGATCTCGCTCAGTTTCTCCCGTACTTCTTCTTCATTCACTGGTTTCTCGAAGCGTACAGTGTAGCTGCGTCCGCCACTGAAATCCACACCATGGTCAAAACCATGGAAGAAGGAACCGATACCCAGTACCAGTACTACAGCAGAGATCATGTAAGTGTACTTACGCATGCCTACGAAGTTGTAGTTGGCATGTTTGAAGATCCTGCGGGAAATAGGTGTGAAGTATTCCAGGTGTCTTTTCTTATTAGTCCACCAGTCAGTGATCATACGGGATACGAGGATACCGCAGAACAGGGACAATAAGATACCGATGATCTGTGTGGTAGCAAAACCCAATACAGGGCCAAGACCGAAGTAGAACAGGATACAAGCGGTGAGCAGGGAAGTGATGTGACCATCCAGTACCGGCGCGTAAGAACGTTTGTAACCGTCTTCCACCGCCTGCTGGTAAGTTTTACCACGGCTCAGTTCATCCTTGATCCTTTCAAATATAATTACGTTCGTATCCACAGCCATACCAATGGTTAATACCAGACCGGCGATACCAGGCATCGTGAGCGTGGCGCCCAGTGAAGCAAGGATCCCTACGGTAAACAGCAGGTTGAGGATCAGTGCGATGTTCGCAACCCAGCCGCCGGTGTTGAAGTACACCAGCATCAGGACGAAGATCACAGCGAAAGAGATAATGAAAGATTTAGCACCTGCTTCGATGGATTCCTGCCCGAGGGTAGGCCCAACTACCTGCTCCTGTACAATCTTGGCAGGGGCAGGCATTCTACCGGATACCAGGATGTTGGCAAGGTCAGTAGCTTCTTCCAGGGTAAAACTTCCGCTGATGGAAGAGTTACCGTTCGGGATCTCGCTATTGATAGAAGGTGCAGAGTATACTACGTTATCCAGTACGATGGCTACATAGTTAAATGTACGGGCATCGTTAGGATTGGAAGGTTTCAATGCGCGGGTAAGGTTACGCCAGTCGCGTGTACCTACGTTATCCATGCTCATGGTCACTTCCACCTGGTGGTTATCCTGTCCGAAATCCGCTTTCGCTGCAGTCACCCTTTCACCGGTGATCTTAGCGACAGGATTAGCAGGATTTACTTTGATACCATATACAGGCAGTGGTTGTGAACGGTCTTCACGGTTGGTAGGGCCATATACGAACACGAGGTCTTTTGGCAGGATAGCCTTCACACCAGGTGTTTCTATGTACTTGCGGAAAGTAGCGGTGTCTTTAGGGAAGATACGGCCAAGCATTGAGCTGGGCAGGATCTGGCCTTGTTCATTCACTGTAGGCATGAAAATAGCGAACAGTGGATTTTGTTTGATCTGCTCATCACGCAGCGCATCCAGTTGTTTGGCTGAGTCTGAACCCAGTTTGGCAACACCTGAATCCTTAGCCAGCAGGCTGGTAAGGCTGGCAGCTGAATCTACAGGAGCTGCAGCAGTGGTAGCGGCAGTATCCTTTACAGCAGGAGCAGCAGAATCTTTTTTAGCAGAGATACCCTGGGAGATCTTAATGGCCTCGTTCATGGGTTGCAGTACTGTTAAATAGAATTCTTCACCGCTTTTATATGTTTCACGGAATTCCAGGTTGGCACTTGCCTGCAGGTACTTGCGTACACGTGCGGCATCATCCACACCGGCCAGTTCCACGGAAATGATACCGCGGTTCTCATCCAGGTTGATGGTGGGAGAAGCTACCCCGAACTTGTCGATCCGGTTTTGCAACACTTTATAGGTGTTCTTGATAGCTGCTTTAGATTCGCTGCGGATCACGCTCAGCACCTGGTCGTTGGTACTGTTGAAGGTGATCTGCTTTTGCTGTGCATTAGCGAAAATAGAAGCCAGCTTACCATTTGGTGCTTCTTGTTTATAAGCTTCTCCAAACAGGGTCACGAAATCGGACTGGCTGTTCTTTTTAAGCTCAATGGCTTTCTTAATGGCATTGTTGAATGCCGGGTCCTTGGAATGACCGGAGAGCGCGCGTACTACGTCTTCTACACTTACTTCCAACACCACATTCATACCGCCCTGCAGGTCAAGACCGAGGTTCAGTTGCTTTTCTTTCGCTGAGGTATAGGTGGTAAACCAGGGAAATCCCGCAATCTGCTTGCCACTGGCGCTGTCCAGCATTTGTTCTGTCCTTTCCTTGATCAGGTCATTCAGTGTGTCGGCATAAAGGGCTTGCGCTTCCTTGTTACCGGCATACTTTTGTTCAGCGGTAGGATATTGGTGGGCCACAAAGTCTTCGGCCTTGGTCTTTATCTTTTTCTCATAGTTCCGTACCACGAACGTGAAGGACAATTGATACAAAGAGATAAGGATCAGTGCGACAGCAAAAAATCTAACCAGTCCTTTTAGTTGCATTTTGTTTCGGATTATTAATATAAATTTTTCAAGAGTTGCAAAGATAGAATTTAAATTGATATATTAAAGCCCGGTTCAAAACTGTTAGCAATCCACTATCCGATTGGTTTTGAGCTAGATTTTGGCCTAAAAATTTCCTTCTATGATGCAACGCATTTTAACGGCAGGTGCAATATTGGTTTTTTTTACGAACTGCCAAACATCCCGGACAATTAATTCTGCTGCCATGCACAATTTAACATCAGCTTACCTGGATACCCTGCTGCAAGCCCGCAGTGCCAGGCTGGGCCCTGTTATGAACAACCCGGAGGAGTACCGCCTGCAGATAATTTATACACAGATCAACCGCAAAGCCGGCAACCAGCCTGTATTTACGGACTATTACTACCATGTTTCGCCAGACCGGTACTTCTACCCTGCTTCTACGGTAAAAATGCCCGCAGCCTTTCTGGCACTGGAAAAACTGAACCGCCTGAAAGTGGATAAATACACCCCCATGTATACAGATAGCCTGGCAGGCATCACTACGGCTGTTACGGAAGATACCTCTTCAGAAAACACACAACCCTCTGTGGCTCATTATATTAAGAAGATCTTCCTGGTGAGTGATAATGATGCTTTTAACCGGCTGTACGAGTTTATCGGGCAGGAAGAATTCAACCGGGCCCTCTGGGAAAAAGGTTATCCCTCCTCCCAGATCCGCCACCGGCTGGATATTGCTCTTCCCCAGGAAGCCAACCGCCACACCAATGCCATCTGGTTTGAAAAGGATGGGAAGGTGCTTTACCGGCAAAAAGACCAGGTGAGTACCCTCTCTTTTGCTCCCCGGCAGGATTCTGTGGGTAAGGCTCACTATAAAGGGTCCACCCTGGTCAATGCCCCTTTCGACTTCTCCCTTAAGAACCGCCTGCTGCTTGCAGACCTCCATAATATCCTCAAAAGTGTAATTTTTCCGGAAAGTGTAACTTCTACGCAAGCTTTTCGTTTAACAGAAGACGACTACCGTTTTTTATACCGGTATATGTCGCAATTGCCAACGGAAACACGCCACCCGGCTTATGATACAGCCGAATTCCATCACAACTATGTAAAATACCTGATGGGAGGCGCAAACGGAAACGTAGCATTACCCGCAGGCCTGCGGATTTTTAATAAACCAGGCTGGGCTTATGGTTTTTTGACAGACGTAGCATATTTTGTGGACTTTGACCATGGCGTGGAATTCCTCCTTTCTGCCACCATCTATGCCAATAAGGATGGGGTGATAGGAGATGATAAATATGACTTCGAAACAACAGGAAAACCATTCCTGAAAGCACTGGGGGAGATCATTTATGAAGAAGAATTAAAAAGGACCAAAAAATACAAACCAGATCTGAAGCGTTATAAAATAAACTACAATGGCATTTAACAACCGTAAAATAAATAGTAATCAACAAAAATTTGAGAGCATGGTAACAATGAAAAACCGATTCGTAGCACTGTTGGCAATGGTTGCAGTGATCACAGGCCTGTCTTCCTGTTTAAAGAATAACGTGACACCGGAACCACCCAGTACTGTAATTGTTTTCATCCAGGGGTCTCCCGCTTTTAGCATGGACCTTTTATTCAATTCCAAGAAAGCGAACTCGGCTCCTTTTGCATTTGGTGAATCCGTTGGGGACAGGTTTGCACCTGCCAATATAAAGATCGATTTTAATAAAGCAGGTTCGGATAGCCTGCTGACCAGCGTAACTGCCAACTTCGACACGCTGGAATATCATACTATTGTTCTCTGGGGCAGTTCTCCGGTAAAATCTTATAATATCAGGGAAGATTTTTCCACCATCTCCCGTGAAAAAGCAAACATCCGCTTCATTAATTTAGTAGATGATACCAATCCGGTGGACTTCTTTGTCAATAACGCCAAATTTTCCAGCAGTTTTTATCAGGACTTCCAGGGTAGCGCTGAGTTCCAGGCTGTAGAGGCCAATACAGTGAGCTTCTCAGTGAAAGATCAGGCTGGCAACGTACTTGCAACGCTGGCTGACAAAACCCTGGCTCCCCATTATGCGTACAGCATTATTTACATGGGTGTAAAAGGACAAACAGGTGATAAAAAACCAGTGATCAAGATCCTGCAACACTAGTTCGGCTTGTTCCTGCACAAATAATATTTAAAACGTCCCGGGTTAAACCCCGGGACGTTTCTTTTTATGCTCATCTTTTTGCAGTAGGTTTGCGGCGGTCAACCTAAAAAAATAGTTCAACATGCAATTAGCAGAAAGATTATCACGCATCTCCGTACCGCAAACCATCAGAATGGCTAAACTCAGCCGTGAACTGAAAGCACAGGGAATTGACATCGTAGATCTCAGCATCGGCGAACCGGATTTTGACACCCCTGTACATATACGCGAAGCTGCCAAAAAAGCAATTGACGAAGGATATACACATTATACGCCCGTAGCTGGTTATGCAGACCTTAAGCAGGCAGTTGCCTATAAACTGAAAAGAGATAACGGCCTTGAATACAGCCCGGAACAGATCGTTGTATCTACCGGTGCTAAACAAAGCATTGCCAACAGTGTACTCAGCCTGGTGAATCCGGGAGAAGAAGTGATCATTCCCACTCCTTATTGGGTTACTTATTCAGAACTGGTGAAACTCTGCCAAGGCGTGGTAAAATTTGTGCCCTGCCCTATCGAACAGGATTACAAGATCACGCCGCAGCAACTGGAAGCTGCCATCACCCCCAATACAAAGCTCTTCATGTTCTCCTCTCCCTGTAACCCTACAGGTTCTGTTTATTCAAGGAAAGAACTGGAAGGCCTGGCAGCAGTATTTGAAAAACACCCGCAGATCTTCATCATTTCAGATGAGATCTATGAATACATTAATTATGTAGGTGAACATGTAAGTATTGCCAGCTTCGGCAGCTTAAAAGAACGTACTATTATCATCAACGGCCTCAGTAAAGGATTTGCCATGACGGGCTGGCGCCTTGGTTACCTGGCTGCTCCGCTGGAAATTGCCAAAGCTGCAGACATGGTGCAAAGCCAGTTCACTTCCGCCACCAGCTCTATTACGCAACGTGCCGCTATCACGGCATTGCGCGGTGAGTTAGATACTGCAAAAGAAATGGTAGCAGCCTTCCGCGAACGCAGGGCTTTCATCTTTAAAGCACTCAGGGATATTCCCGGGTTAGTTGTAAATGAGCCGGATGGCGCATTTTACATGTTCCCCAACGTGAGCAGTTTCTTCGGAAGATCTTATGAAGGTGAGCAGATCAACAACGCAGACGACCTGTGCATGTACCTCCTGCACAAAGCCAATGTAACCGTGGTATCTGGCCGTGCATTTGAGCAACCGGAATGTATACGTATTTCTTACGCTACCGGTATGGACCGTATACAGGAAGGAATGAAACGGATGAAGGAATGGTTAGGTAAATTGAAATAAGAAAAGAAACCCAGCTGCTGAACTAACTTATGCAGCGCCATGCTGGCGGAAGTACGTTCCTCAGCCCTGCTGAAATAACTTATGCAGGGCCAGCACCTGTGGTATCACCATCTGTTGCTCATCATTATAGATCACATGATCGGATAACTTCATTTTAATGCGGTCGTCGATCTGCTTGTGTATCCTGGCCAGCACCTCGTTGCGGCTCACGCCGTCCCTTTTCATAACACGCAGTATGCGCAGGGATTCAGGTGCATAAACGCCAATCACTTTATCTACATGATGAAAAGATTCTGATTCAAACATCAGCGCGGCCTCTTTGATCACGTAAGGGGATTTCTGTTTACGTGCCCAGGCCTCAGAATCCCGGATGGTAGCGGGATGCACAATGGAATTGAGCTTTTCCAGTTGCGACTTGTCATTGAATACAATATTGGCAATGTATTTCCGGTTGAGGCTGCCATCCGGCAGGTAAGACTCCGCACCAAAGTGCGCTTTGATCTCCTCAATGAGCTGCAGATCTTTCACCATGATCTCTTTTGCAGCATCATCCGCTGAATAAACAGGTATGCCAAGTAATGAGAAGATCCTGGCCACTGTACTTTTTCCTGATCCTATTCCGCCGGTAATGCCAATGATTTGCATAGTAAGGCCAAAATAAATAAAAAAAGGGAAAGAAGTTTACTTCTCTCCCTTTAAATGTCTGAAAGACAATTTACTTTGTTTCAGCAGCTTTATTCACTGCAGTAGTATATTCCATACTTACAGCAGAACGTTCAACCGTCAGGAAAGTACCCGGGCTAACTTCTATCTGCAGTGTGTTGGTTTCGCTGTTGATCTTTTTCACCTTACCGTGGATACCTGCGATGGTAACAATTTTATCACCTTCTTTCAGGTTGTCGATGAATTGCTTTTGCAATTTGGCTTTTTTGGTTTGAGGACGGATCATGAACAACCACATTACCAGGATCATACCACCAAAGAAGAGCAGGGAGCCCATTCCGCCAAAGCCGCCGTTAGCACCACCAGCTGGTGGCGTCATTAAGAAAACATTTAATAAGTTGTACATCGTATGTTGTTTGTTGATTTGAAGCTGTTAAAGGTACTATTTCTTCTTTACGATCATGCATTGGATCCTTGGTCCGTTCATCATGGGGGGATTCGTATTGGCCTGGATATAGAGTTCCTTTTCCGTATGTCCTTCCGGCCTTCCCTTACTGTCGAACTTCACCTTCATGTACCCGCTTTCCCCTGGTTTAATGGGTTCTTTGGGCCATTCCGGCACCGTACAGCCGCAGCTGGCTTCCGCATTATTGATCAGCAGGTCTTTTTCCCCTGTGTTGGTGAATTTGAATGAATATTCCACTACTTCTCCTTCAGTAACATTTCCAAAATCGTGGAGTTGCTTTTCGAAGGTCATTACGGGATAATGGCCACCCGCGGTAGCAGTATCCAATACATTGCCTTTTTCTGACTTTGTGCCCTGGTTGTTACAGGCCGTAACAGCCAGCATTGCTGCAAAAAAAGTAAATAAAAGCGCTTTCATCCTTTATTTTTTATTCCGGTCAGTTTTCTGGATCAGGTTTTCCTGCACCAGGTCTTTCAGTATATTATCCAGTATTCCGTTCACAAACTGGCCGCTTTGCGGTGTGCTGTAAGCTTTAGCCAGGTCTATGTACTCGTTGATGGTTACTTTGGTAGGGATGGTGGGGAAGTAGAGGAATTCGCAAACCCCCATTTCCATCAGCAGCATGTCCACAGCAGCGATACGTTCCGGGTCCCAGTTCTGCAATTTAGGTTTGATCAGCTCCAGTGTATACTCCTTTTTATCCAGTACGGTCAGCAGCAGTTCCTTGGCATATTCCAGTTTCTCACGGCTGATCAGCTGCAGGAAGTTGAATAACTGTGGTTTGGAGAAGAAGTTCCCGACCAGGATGGTCATCATTTCTTCGTCATCGCCCCAGTGAATAAAGCTGTCTTCCATATGCTGGCGGAAGGCTTCACTCTTTTCAAGGATCTCTTTATAGATGTACTCGATAATTTGCTTTTCCTTCGCTTTGTCCCTGCCCGGCTCTGCGATATAGGCTTTGTAGATGTCTGATTCCACCAGCTGGTTATACAGCTTGCGGATCAGTTCCTGGTCCTCCAGCCTGCGGAGCTTCCAACTGTCCAGGTTTACCTGGAACCCCTTATCTCCCAGTACCTGGAAAACAAAGTCATTCCCCGCTATTTTGGTGTTCACGGCCAAATCCTCTGCGCTGGGCAGGTGTTTGGAAGCCCTGACCTGTGCATCCGTTTCCGCGTATTGTGCTATACGGGCCACGGAAAACAGCAAATACGTGAATATCTGGCTGGTCTGATCTAACTTTTCATTCAGCAAACTCGTTGCAGTGCCGGGTTTAACCGTTCCCTGCTCCATGGTGTCCATGGCATACAATGTTTGCATAACTTTTACCCGGATGTTTCTTCTACTGATCATACGTACGCTTAGGAAAATGGCGGCAAAGCTACTGTTTTACAGGGACTTTTTAAAATATTGTTCCGGGGAGCCGGCAGCCGCTTTCCGGGAAACGGGCATGGGCACTGCCATCCGGCATTCTGACTGACAGGGAAAAATGAAAAAATGTCATATCTTGACAGTCCCTCCGGATTATGTATCTTCGCATCCTGAAAATTTGACCAGAATATATGTTTCGGCATAATCTTCGTATGGCAAAGTCATTCAAAATTTCACCTATTCAACTTACTTCTTTAAAAATAGATTAACAATGGCTAAAAAATTAAGTATTAAACCTCTGGCAGACAGGGTTATTGTAAAACCCGCAGCAGCAGAAGAAAAAACCTCTGGTGGCATCATCATCCCCGATACCGCTAAAGAAAAACCTCAGCGTGGAACTGTAGTAGCAGCTGGTCCCGGTAAAAAAGATGAGCCTGTTACTGTTAAAGTTGGCGATACTGTTCTTTACGGTAAATATTCCGGCCAGGAAATTCCATTTGAAGGAGAAGAATACCTGATCATGCGTGAATCTGATATCCTGGCTATTATCTAAGCCCTGATCTCATTACCATTTTTCCACAAAAACAACGTCCAAGAAAACAAATACTCATATGGCAAAGCAAATATTCTTTAATACAGACGCCCGCAACAAAATGAAGAAGGGCGTAGATACCCTGGCAGATGCGGTGAAGGTGACCCTCGGTCCTAAAGGCCGCAATGTGGTGATCGAAAAGAAATTCGGTGCACCCGGCGTTACTAAAGACGGTGTAACTGTAGCAAAAGAAATCGAACTGGAAGATCCTATCGAGAACATGGGTGCACAGATGGTGAAAGAAGTAGCTTCCAAAACTGCTGACCTCGCCGGCGACGGTACCACTACTGCAACTGTTCTGGCTCAGGCTATCATCGGCGAAGGGCTGAAGAACGTAGCAGCAGGTGCTAACCCAATGGATCTGAAACGCGGTATCGACAAAGCTGTAAAAGCTGTTGTTGAAAACCTGAAGAAACAATCAGAAAAAGTTGGTAACGACAATAAAAAGATCGAACAGGTTGCTTCTATCTCCGCTAATAACGATGCTGAGATCGGTAAACTGATCGCTCAGGCAATGAACAAAGTAACTAAAGACGGCGTTATCACCGTTGAAGAAGCGAAAGGCACTGAAACTACTGTAGAAGTAGTAGAAGGTATGCAATTCGATCGTGGTTACCTCTCCCCTTACTTCATCACTAACAGTGAGAAGATGCAGGCTGAACTGCAAAATCCTTACATCCTGATCTACGATAAGAAGATCAGCACCATGAAGGACATCCTCCACATCCTGGAAAAAGTAGCACAACAAGGCGCTCCCCTCGTGATCATCTCTGAAGATCTGGAAGGTGAAGCACTGGCTACCCTGGTAGTGAACAAACTCCGCGGTACCCTGAAAGTAGCTGCTGTGAAAGCTCCCGGCTTTGGCGACAGAAGAAAGGAAATGCTGCAGGATATTGCTACCCTCACAGCAGGTATCGTTATCAGCGAAGAACAAGGTTACAAACTGGAAAACGCAGACCTCACTTACCTGGGCCGCGCTGAATCCGTAACTATCGATAAAGACAACACAACCGTAGTAGGTGGTAAAGGCAAAAAAGCTGATATCCAGGCTCGTATCGGTCAGATCAGGTCTCAGATCGAAGCAACCACTTCCGATTATGACCGTGAGAAACTGCAGGAACGCCTCGCTAAACTGAGCGGTGGTGTTGCCGTACTGTACGTAGGTGCTGCTACTGAAGTGGAAATGAAAGAGAAGAAAGACCGTGTGGACGATGCTTTACACGCTACCCGCGCTGCCGTTGAAGAAGGTATCGTTGCTGGTGGTGGTGTTGCTTTCATCCGCTCTATCGAATCTCTCGAAAAACTGAAAGGTGCTAACGAAGACGAACAAACCGGTATCCAGATCGTTCGCCGCGCTATCGAAGAGCCGCTGCGCCAGATCACTGCTAACGCAGGTATCGAAGGTTCTATCATCGTTCAGAAAGTAAAAGAAGGTAAAGGTGACTATGGTTTCAATGCCCGTACAGAAGTATTTGAAAAATTACTGGCTGCAGGTGTAATTGACCCAACCAAAGTAACCCGCATCGCACTGGAAAATGCTGCATCCATCGCTGGTATGCTGCTGACCACTGAATGTGTGATCGCTGACAAACCAGAACCTAAGTCTGCTGCTCCGGCTCATAGCCATGGTGGTGGAATGGGTATGGACTACTAAGATTGTCCAGCTCAACAACATACATCCCGCTCCGGTCTTCCCGGAGCGGGATTTTTTTATATTGTAACTTTCTGTCCGTTTAGCCCGTTTAACTATTGTATTTTTGACAAATATTTGGAGAACAGGCATGATAAATAAACAATCCTTTCATTTACACCTCCTGCTGGCCTGCTGCCTGGCCGTACTGCTTGGCTCCTGTGCTAAAACCCAGGACCTGTCTGCAGATGCAGTCTTTATGGACCTTCTGAAAGAAACGGAATTCATCAAGTACCGCCTCAAGGCAAAAGGACAGGATTCCGGCGTTTTGTATCATCAAAGCGGAATCGGCTACAAGATCATAGAGCCCGGAAATGGCCGGGATACCATCAAACCCACCAGCATCCCATCTATTGTATATACCAGGTCTCTCTTTGGGTACGATAAAGTAATTGAATCTTCCCAAAACCTCCCCACCTCATTCGATAACCGCCCTTTAAAGGACCATATTATCGGATGGCAGATAGGGCTCACACTTATCACCAAAGGAGGCAGGATCATCCTGTATATTCCTTCCTCACTTGCTTTCGGGCCAGTGGGCGTTCCTCCCAGTATTCCTCCTAATGCTATCCTTGAATGTGATATCACCCTGGTGGACTTTAAATAACCTGTAACTTATCATTTTAAATAAACGTATGAAGAGACACTATTTCTGGCTCCTGAGCCTGTTAGCGATCACTGCTTTTGCAGCATGTAACAAAAAGGACGATACGCCTTTTGACCCTGTTAAACAGGCGGCTACTGACGAAAAGCTGATCACCGACTTTATTGCCAACAATAATATCACCGGCACCGTAAAAGACGACACTACTGCTTTGCATTACAAGATCCTGGAACGTGGCACTACTCCCGGCGATACCATTGAGCTGAACGAAAGGATGAACATTACCTACGAAGGAAAATTACTGAATGGTACCACTTTTGATTCCGGCACCAGGACCACTTTAAGCGATTACCGTTTACGGGAACTGATAACAGGCTGGCAGATTGGCCTCCGGAAGATCTCCAAAGGCGATAAGATCCAGTTATTTGTACCTTCTGCCATGGGTTATAAGAATTTCCCTACCGGAAGTATTCCTGCCAATTCTGTGCTGATCTTTACCGTAACACTGCACGACTTCTACTTTTAAAGGAGAATTATCATCATACTATCATAAATAGGTCCCGCCCCGCAAAGGCGGGATTTATTTTTTCTACCTTAACTTTGAATACTAAACCTGATAGTTTTGCCACACGAGTGCATATCCGTATTTGATATTTTTAAGATCGGCGTAGGACCTTCCAGCTCACACACCTTAGGCCCATGGCGTGCAGCCATGCGCTTCATTGATGATCTGCAGGCCGCAGGCAAACTGCCACAGGTAAAGAACCTGGCCGTGCTGCTTTATGGTTCACTGGCCAAAACAGGCCATGGGCACGGAACAGATATCGCCGTGCAGTTGGGGCTTTGCGGAGATGATCCCGTTACCTTCGACGTAAACCAGATCGGATCTAAAATAGATGGCATCCGCCGCCACCGCAAACTACCACTGGCAGGCAGGTACGAAATAGATTTTGATCCCCTGAACGATATTGAGTTCCTCTACGACGAATCCCTTCCTTTCCACCCTAACGCACTCACTTTCCTCGTAACATTAGAGAACGGAGATCAGACGGCTTCCACCTTTTATTCCATCGGCGGCGGTTTTGTAGTGAAAGAAGGTGAAGAAAAAGGAGCCGGTAACGGCGGCGTGGAACTGCCCTTCCCTATTGATACAGCCCGCCAGCTGCTGCAATTCTGCATTAAAACAGGTTTCTCCATTTCTGAGATAGTAATGGAAAATGAACAGGCCTGGCGCAGTGAAGCAGCAACAAAAGAAGGGGTGCTTAAAATATGGCAGGTAATGCAGGAATGCACTTACCGCGGCTGCCACACTACAGGAGAATTACCCGGAGGCCTGAAAGTAGGCAGAAGGGCCGCCGCACTGAATAAAAAATTGCTGCAGGGCAGAACGTATACAGACTATAACTCCTGGATAGATGCCATCCGCGCCGGTGGCAATCATTTCTCCTATACGCTGGACTGGGTGAGCTGTTTTGCCCTGGCCGTGAATGAAGAGAATGCTTCTTTTGGCAGGGTGGTCACTGCTCCCACCAATGGTGCAGCAGGAGTGATCCCCGCTGTATTGCAATACTACATTGCTTTCTGCGATGGATTACATCCTGAAAAGATCATCCAGTTCATGCTCACCGCTTCTGAAGTAGGCAGTATCTTTAAAAAGCGCGCCACCATTTCAGCCGCTATGGGAGGCTGCCAGGCAGAGATAGGTGTATCTTCCGCTATGGCCGCAGCAGCCCTCACAGAATGTTTGGGTGGCTCCCAAAGGCAGGTACTGATGGCTGCCGAAATAGCCATGGAACACCATCTTGGCCTTACCTGCGACCCGATCGGCGGCCTGGTACAGATCCCCTGTATTGAAAGGAACACCATGGGGGCTATTAAAGCCATCACGGCTTCCCAGCTGGCCCTGCAAAGCAACCCCGAACTGGCCAAAGTTTCCCTGGACGCCGTGGTAAAAACCATGTGGGATACCGCGCTGGACATGAACTCCAAGTACAAAGAAACTTCCGATGGCGGCCTGGCGGTTAATATTCCGCTCAGTTTGCCAGAGTGCTGATATAGCCAATAAATCATTGTATAATAGCGTTTCGTACCTGGCGGAACGCTATTTTAATTAATAGTTACAAATAATAAATTACTATTATATTTGTATTTATAAAATCTATTCATTTATGCCTACTACCCAGGAATTGCTGTTTATATTTATCATTGCCGGTGCCGTGGTATTGGTGATCTGGACGCTGAAGGACCTGAAAAAGCCCGGAAAGTCAGACAGCAAACCCAAGTCATCCTCCAACCCCTCCAATGACCAGCAATCAGTAATACTGCCTTTACAATTACAGGCATATGAGCGGATCGTATTGTTCGTGGAGCGCATTTCTCCCCAAAGCCTGATCAGCCGCATCAATCAGCCCGGTTTTTCCGTACTGGACATGCAGATAGGCATGGTATCAAGCATTAAGTCTGAATATGATCATAATGTATCCCAGCAGATCTATGTAACGGCAGCTGCCTGGGAAGCGGTTAAAACCGTAAAGGAACAGACTATTTCCATCATCAACCAGGTGGCACTGAAACTGCCGCCGGATGCAAATGCCATTGAGCTGAATAAGCAGCTGCTGGAGTTGTTCATGGCACAGAAAGAATCCCCTGCAGAGATTGCGGCAGAGATCATCAATGCGGAAGCTAAAAAATTAATGCAATAATTAAGGGGGCTGAGAAAAAGGCCCCTTATAAATTCTTCTCCCTGATCACTTCATTGAGCAGGTATCCTTTTCCGTTAAAGTGAATATAAAGCGGTGTGGAAGCATACCAGGCCCTTTGCTGTTTTGCATGTACCTGGATGTGCAGATGCGGTTCCGTACTGAACCCTGAATTCCCTACTCTTCCCAGCGGCTGCCCTGTTACTACCGTATCCCCTTCCTGCACAAACACTCCATCCTTTTTCAGATGTCCCATAAACACATAAAAGGAATCTGTTTCTATCAGCACCATATTTGTATTCTTTGGCCCCCTTTGCATATTGGGTGGAATATTATCCGGGTTACCGCCGTAAGCACGGATCACTTTTCCTGCGCAGGGGCTGTATATGGTATCCCCGTAAATAGCATAATCCTCCAGGTCCTTCGAAAAGATGTGGTTGCCCCTTGTGCCATCCTTGTTGAGCTTAATAATATCCATGGCATAGATGGCGCCGCGTAAGCTGAAATGGAAGATATTGGTAGGTAATCCCTTCCCACCCTGTAAAACAAAATAACGCCCTTTTTTAAGCGGAAAATCAAGTTCAACAGTTTGCGGTGTGCCTGTTGTGCCGGTGAAATATAAAATGCTGGCAGTGCCCAGCAAAATGGTCAAAACAACCTTATACCATACAGCCCCTGTACGGAGCTTTACCTGCCGTTTCCATAAGAACAGCAGCGCCAGTAACAGGTATATGATCCCGAAAGCAAACTTGCAATAAATGCTCAGGAACACCCAGGTACCAAAGAGGTAAATGAACACCGCCATTGAAACAGACAGTGCTGCTGTAAAGACGGCATCTTTTAAAGGCTGCCGGGTAGCCCTGTAAAAAAGGAAAATGCTCAGCATTGCCAATCCTACCGTAAAGCCCAGTAACAAATAAGTGATCATAGCCAGCGCAACAAATTTTATCGCAATTTATCGTTTTTAAAGTAACATTGTAAATATGGAAAAGAAGATCAGTACCGATTCAGGCATAGTTATTCAGCCACTCTATACCAATCCCGTACCGATGGAGGAAATGCCCGGCAGTTTTCCTTTTACAAGAGGCATCCACGCTTCCATGTACCGGGATAAACTCTGGACCATGCGGCAGTATGCTGGTTTCAGCACTGCGGAAGAATCCAACAAGCGTTACCATTACCTGCTCAGCCAGGGCGTAATGGGCCTTAGTGTGGCTTTTGACCTGCCCACCCAGATAGGATATGATTCTGACCATGCCATGGCAGAAGGAGAAGTAGGAAAAGTAGGTGTGGCCATAGATTCCATTGAAGATATGGAAATACTGTTCTCCGGGATAGACCTGGAAAAAGTATCCACCTCCATGACCATCAACGCTACAGGTTTTATACTCCTTGCCTTTTATATCGCGCTCGCCAAAAAACAGGGTGCCGATCTGAAACAGATCTCCGGCACTATTCAGAATGATATACTCAAGGAATATGCGGCGCGCGGCACTTTCATCTATCCGCCGCAACCATCTATGCGGCTGATCACAGACATCTTTGATTATTGCAGCCGCGAAGTACCCAAATGGAATACCATTTCCATCAGTGGTTATCATATCCGGGAAGCAGGTGCCAATGCTGTGCAGGAGCTGGCTTTCACCTTATCCAACGGCAAGGCCTACCTGAAAGCCGCATTGGAAAAGGGCCTGGACATCAACGTATTTGCAAAACGTTTGAGTTTCTTTTTCAATGCTCATAATCATCTCTTTGAAGAAGTAGCCAAGTTCCGTGCAGCGCGGAACATGTGGGCACATATCACAAAAGCGTTAGGGGCTACTGATCCGAAAGCACAGATGCTGCGCTTCCATACCCAAACGGGTGGCAGTACTTTAACGGCACAGCAACCACATAACAATATCGTAAGGGTAGCTGTTCAAACCCTTGCTGCCACCTTAGGCGGCACACAATCCCTCCATACCAACGGGTACGATGAAGCCATCTCTTTACCTACGGAAGCTGCCGCCCGCATTGCATTGCGTACGCAACAGATCATCGGGTACGAAAGCGGCATTGCAGATACCGTTGATCCGCTTGCCGGTTCTTTCTATGTGGAAAGCCTCACCAAAGAAGTGGAAACAAAAGCATGGCAGCTCATAGAAAAGATCGATGCGATGGGAGGTTCCGTGAGCGCCATTGAACAGGGATTCATCCAGGATGAAATTGCACGCAGTGCTTATCAATACCAGAAAGAGATCGAGAACGGCGAAAAGGTGATCGTAGGCGTGAATAAATTTGTAGTGCAGGAAGAACCGGATGGAGATGTATTCCGTATAGACGACAGCATCCGCAAAGTGCAATCAGAGAAACTGGCCTCCCTGCGTGCCCGGAGGGATAACGAAAAAGCCCATGCCCTGCTCACGGCACTGGAAGCACGTGCGCTTACCACAGAAAACCTGATGCCGCTGGTAGTGGAAGCCGTAGAAAATTTCTGTACCCTGGGGGAAATTGCAGATGCCCTGCGTAAAGTATGGGGTGAGTACAGGGGGATATAATTTGATTATCTTGCAGCAGCTTTTAGCTTAACCATTACCATGAGTCTAATTAATTACCAACAGTGTCCTGTTTGCGGATCGGAAAAGATCAGCAGCAAAATAACAGCCAGGGACTATACCGTATCTAAAAAGAGTTTCGACATCTGGGAGTGTGCCGTATGCACCGGCCGCTTTACCCAGGACGTTCCTGATATCAACAACATCGGTCAATATTACCAGTCATCCGAATACATTTCCCATTCAGAAACACGCGAAGGCCTGATCAACCGCCTCTATCATAGTGTACGTAAGATCACCATGCGCTCCAAACAGAATTGGGTAAAATCCGCATCCGGCGTAAAGCAGGGCAGCCTGCTGGATATCGGTAGCGGCACCGGCGCTTTCCTGCATTACATGAAACAGCTGGGTTGGGAAGTAACAGGGCTGGAACCGGATGCAGGCGCCAGGCAAAATGCAAAAGAGATCTACAATGTTGAATCCAGTTCTGTAGAAAACCTCTTCACTTTAGCACCTGCCCAGTTTGATTGCATTACCATGTGGCATGTACTGGAACATGTACATAACCTCCATGGTTATATTGAACAGATCCGCAAGCTCTTAAAACCAGGCGGCGCCTTACTCATAGCCGTACCAAATTATACTTCCACCGATGCCCGCATCTATGGGCAGGATTGGGCTGCATATGATGTACCCAGGCATCTTTATCACTTTTCTCCGCAATCCATGGATATGTTGTTACACGAACATAAGATCCGCATTGACCAAAAACACCCCATGGTATTTGATGCTTTTTATGTGAGCCTGCTGAGTGAGAAAAATAAACATGGTGGTAATGGAATGATCAAAGGAGGCTGGAACGGATTACGTTCTTACTGGAAGGCCTGGAGGCATGTGGAGAAGTGCAGTTCTATCGTGTATGAATGTAAAGCTGAAGAAGAATAAGATAAAAAGCCGGCAACTCAATTTGCCGGCTTTTTATCTGGATAATCTTCTTCATCCCTCAGGCTGATCTCATCTGCCGTAGGAAAATTAGCCGGTACCGGATAAGTTACTTTACCTGTTGCCAGCCATTCTGTTACCCTGATCATCGTTGTCTGAAAGCCAATACACCGGTAACTCAGGGGATAGGTCTCCCCTTTCCAGAGATGGCCCATGCTTGAACTATATACATGCCCCTTTCCATATTTCACGATCCATTCAACCGGCCACATTTTATGTGTTGCAGAACTATCATAGGCAAAGGATAATACCGTAAGATTTTCAGCAGGCCCGCGGGGATAGTTATACACTTCCGTAGAAGCCGTTTTCCACCGGGCAGGATAACCCTTATTGACCGGATGCCGGTCCAGGACCTGCACCACTGCATTGAACCTGCTGCCATGCCCCGTTCCCTCTCCTTCTCCGGGAGGTATCCGTACAATATGTTTATTACTGTCGATCTCAATAGCATAACCGGTAGTTCTGGAACGCCAGCCGATCCCGATCATCTTATTGTATCCTTCCCAATGTGGGAAGGCATTATTACCTGAATGAAGCACATATAAAGAACCGCCTTTCCGCACATAATCTTCCAGCGCCAGCTCTGCATTCCGTGGCCAGCGTAAGGCCAGGTTAAAAACATTATTGGTGTTCTGGATCACTACCGCATATTTTTTAAATGACGGTTCCCATGCACTATCCGGCACAACGGTAACAATATCCACTTTAAAGCGCCCGCTTTCTTCCAGTATACGTTTTGTCAGTTCACTGGTTTGCTTCCAGTCGTGATTACTGAACCCGTCTATGATCAGCACAGGGATCGGTTGTTCTTTCTGAAATGAAAAAAAGACAAAGAAAATGCAGGCCAGGTATTTCATGCTTTAAGAGGCTTTTTTCAGTGGTACGCTTCCCTTCTTTGGATGCACCAGTTTCAATTCTTCAATCAGATGTTTAGCCCCTGCGAATTTGTCCACGATGAATAGTACATACCGGATATCTACCATGATGTTCCTGCAAATGGTAGCATCGTAGTTAATATCACTCATGGTGCCTTCCCATGTACGGTCGAAATTAAGACCGATAAGGTTGCCATAGGCATCCAGCGCAGGGCTGCCGGAATTACCACCGGTAGTATGATTGGAGGCAATGAAACATACCGGCATTTTGCCGTTTGCTCCGTATTGCCCGTAATCTTTCTTTGCATACAGGTCGCGCAGTTTTTCGGGTACATCAAATTCATAATCGCCGGGTTTGTACTTTTCCATTACGCCATCCAGTGTAGTGGAAATATCATAGGTCACTGCATCACGGGGATTATAACCGTTCACTTTTCCATAGGTGATACGGAGTGTGCTATTGGCATCTGGGTAGAACCGTTTGTCTTTCATCACATCCATTTGCGCCTGCATGTATTGGCGTTGCAGGCGGTTAATTTCAGGCTGCAGGGCATCATAGGGTTTGTTGATGAAATCGATATAACCATTCCTTAAACCTATCATTAAGCGGGTAGCAGGGTCTTTCCATACTTCTTCTGAAACACTTTTGAAAGGTTTGTTCAGGAAGGCTTCCAGCTTATCATAGCTGGTTAAGGCAGATTGATCATACATTTTATTGGCCGTGGTCCTTCCGTCCTTATTTGTTTCCATCCAGATCTGGTAGGCTTCTCCACCTATTTTATTGGAAGGTACTTCCTTGAAATAGATGTCCAGCAGTGCTACAGCTACTTCGCGGTCTACATTGTTATTGTAGTTCTGGTATTGCGGTTTTACTTTATCCAGGAATTGCTGCCTGAGCTGTGCGTAGTTCTCTTCCCCTTTCAGCCTGGTTTCCTGTAGTAAGGAGATGAGGCCATTTGCGAAACCTAACAACTCTGTACTGCGTAACAGTTCTGTGTAATAATCACGTGCGATAGTGGCAGGCGCTCCTTCTTTATAGAGGTTGTTGAGAGAGTCCAGCAGTCCTCCGTAGGTTGCACGGTAAACAGGATTGGCCTGTACCAGTTGCCGGAAGCGGGCTTCCTGTTGCAGTTTACGCTGGATACCACCTGTCTGGCGTACACCCTGCATCTCTCCTATCCATTTTTTCCAGGCATTGGCAGTGCTGGCATATTTTGCGGCGTATTGAATTTTGATCTGTTCATCCTTCCGCATAAAACCATCTATCACTTTCAGGGCCGCATCGCGCATTTGAACACGAGCAGGGTCCTGGCCTTCCACCGTGAGCTTCATGGCTTCTGAGGGCAGGTATTCATTCGTACGGCCGGGGAAACCAAATACCATGGTAAAATCATTGGAAGCAATACCATCCAGCGAAATAGGCAGGAAGTGTTTGGGTTTCAGGGGCACATTATCCTTTGAAAATTCTGCGGGCAGGTTGTCTTTACCGGCATAGATCCGGAAGATCGAAAAATCTCCTGTATGGCGTGGCCATACCCAGTTATCAGTATCTGCTCCAAACTTACCGATGGAAGAGGGCGGCGCACCTACCAGGCGTACATCTTTATAGGTTTCTGTTACAAAAAGGAAATATTGATTGCCATCGAAGAAAGGTTTGATCACCAGGTCCTGGTAACTTTCCTTTTTCGCATTTGTGCGGATGGTATTGAGGTTCTTGTCTATGGCAGATTGTCTCTCCCTTTCATTCAGGCTTCCGGTAACACCCTGCAAAGCCTGCTGTGTGATATCTTCTATCCTTACTATAAAAGTAGCGGTTAAACCGGGATTAGGTAATTCTTCCTGTTTATTACGTGCCCAGAAACCATTGTCCAGGTAATTATCCTGCAGGGAAGAATGTTTTTGAATAGCATCATAACCACAGTGGTGATTGGTTAAGAGGAGGCCCTGGGAAGAAATGATCTCACCGGTACAAAAACCGCCGAAGCTTACGATGGCATCTTTCAGGCTGCCTTTGTTCAGGCTGTAGATATCGGCGGCGCTGATCTTCATGCCCATTCCTTTCATCTCCTTTTCATTCAGCCTGTTAAGCAGCTGGGGTAACCACATACCTTCCGTGGCATGTGCAGAAAGATGGGTGAAGAACAATACCGGTAACAACAGGTACTTCCCTAAAAGTTGCCTCATATGATTGTGTTTGGTGAATCAAAGCGGCAATTTAGGGAAAAAAGAGGATGTAAGGCCCAACACCTTACATCCCTTTCTTTCATTAATAGAGGTAATTCAGCGCCACCTTGTCGTTTGTGTTGAAGGTACGGTTACCGCCATTGGAGCAGGCCAGCATCCAGGAGCCGGCATCAGGGCCGGTTGGTGTTCCGGGAATGTGTACGGCACCAATACTGCCGGCACCTTCATTACCGGCACCACTGCTGCCGCAGCTGTAAGCGCGGTTCATGTAGTCTGTATGGCGGAAGCCGATACAATGCCCCAGTTCATGCTGAATAACAGAACCCACATAATTCACATTAGGATTGGACCCATAGGCCTGCGGATGTGTGTTCATACTGATGCTGTTGTAGGGATTACCGCTACTGGTGGGAAATCCTGCGTAACCCAGTGTAATAAAACCGCCGCTGGGCCCTTCATAGAATCCCTGGATGGTTACATTCGCAGTACCTGAAGTAACACGTTGGAAAGTGAGGGATAATCCCAATGCATTGTAACGTGAAATAGCCAGGTCAGTACCCTGAATGAAGGCATTACCCAGGTTCACTACTTTAATTTTGATCACGCGGGGCAGATTCCTCACCAGGTTATTGGTGCGGTACTGTTCTACTTCTGCGATGCGCAGGTTAGGCGTGGAAGTTTCTGCAGCGAGAGTTTCCTTATCCAGGAAGATGTCTCCTTCAATAAGATAACCGCCATTGTAATTGCGTACATTTTCCGTGCTGAAACCTCTTGATTTAATAAGGTCCTGTACCTGCCGGGGAATTTCAGATGGTGCAGGTTCTGCTTTGGTGGCTTCTTTCTGACAAGAAGCAATAACGATACCTGCCATCATGAACAGGCATAACAGGATAGATCTTGTTTGCTTTTTCATAGCACTCAGATTTTGGGTTTTGGTTTGTGAATAAAAGATGCTCATGCCGTGCTGTATATAAGCACAGAAAAACAAGGTTTTACCAGATGGCGAAAAAAAGAATAACGGGCGCTGGTTAAGCGTCTACGGGTTAATGCATATGTTTAGATTTTGAATTCTGTTTGCTCTTGACGATGTTTAGATATGTTGCTCTCTGTCTGGTGATTTTGGAAACGGTCTTTCTATTTTCAATAATACTATTTTTTTTACTGATAAAAAAAATTTGATAGCTTTAGCTCATGTATCGCCCAATACCCTATTTGTATTTTCTCTTAACCCTCTGCATATGGGCTATCATCGCTCCATCTGCCACCATCGCTCAATCGCGGCGGTTTGTTATCCTTTCTGAAGATACATCTTACCAACGCGGCGCCAGTTCATTTTATGTTGTAAAATTTTCTGCCTTTCCCGGCGAATCAGTTTTGCATCGATTGCAATTAGTTCGGTCTATCAATGCACTGGAGCATATTGTAAAACAGTTACCAGCAGATACTACTGTTAAAGTATGGCGGGCTAACAATAACTGGAAAGCATCTGATGCTTTGTTAAATAAACTGGAAGCCCTGCAGCCGGAAGATAGTATTGAATTGATGGTGCAGCCTCATACAGTTCTGAGGGTAGCGAAAAAAGACTGGCAAACATTCATTGCACAACCTTCCATACAGTTTGCAGATATTCCCCGTTCACCCACAACGGAGATCATGATCAATACGGCCAATGCTACATTAAATACTATTACTACACTACAGCAACGCATACCTGCTTTACAGGGAGAAGGCATGCGCGTTTCCCTCAAAGAAACATTATACGATACACTGGACCTGGACCTGCTGCAACGTTATGTACCCGGTTCTTTAGCAGCCACCGTTATAGCCCCGCATGCAACCATCATGGCTACACTCATTGCAGGTGCAGGAAACTCAGCCCCTTCCGGAACGGGTGTTGCAAAGAAAGCGCAACTGGCCTCTTCGGATTTTAAGAACCTCTTCCCCGATGCGGTTCCTTATTTCAGTCAAAACAATATTGCGCTGCAAAATCATTCCTATGGAGTGGGTATTGAAAATAACTATGGGCTGGAAGCAGCAGCATATGATGAACAGATCTTTAACACCGATACCTTACTGCATGTTTTTTCTTCCGGCAACATTGGTGTACAAACACCCAATGCAGGGCTTTACAATGGCATAACAGGTTTTGCCAACCTGTCCGGCACTTTCAAACAGGCCAAAAATCTTTTGGTGATAGGTGGTACGGATGGAGATAACAATATACCGGTGGCCAGTTCCAAAGGACCTGCTTTTGATGGAAGAGTGAAACCGGAACTGGTAGCTTATGGAGAAGATGGAACTTCCGGTGCTGCAGCACTTGTTTCCGGCGTCGGTCTTTTATTACAGGAACAGTATAAACTTGCTTTTCAGCACATACCACCTGCATCCCTATTAAAAGCCATACTGATCAACAGCGCCGATGATATTGACCACCCTGGTGTGGATCACAGCAGTGGTTTCGGTGCCCTGAATGCATGGCAGGCTGTAAACACCATCACACAACAAAGATTTGCGGCAGCCCATGTTACTAACGGATCAGTATACACGCAAACGCTGAATGTACCCGAAGCTGCATATGCATTGAAGGTTACCATGTGTTATACTGATCCTCCCGCCACTGTAAACAGCGCACGGGCATTGATCAACGATCTGGACCTTTGGGTAACAGATGCAGCCGGGAACCGTTATGAACCATGGATCCTGAGTACAGCCCCTCACCTGGATTCATTGCGCAAAAATGCCCGTACCGGAAGAGATAGTTTAAACAATGTGGAACAGGTATATGTAGCATTACCTGCTGCCGGTACCTACACGATCCATGTAAAAGGATACAACATCACAACAGCCATACAAAAATTCCACCTTGCCTGGCAGCTCACCCCATTGTTATCCTTCGATTGGGAACCACCCATAGCAGAAAGGCTCCAATGGAAAACAAACATCACCGGCAAAGGGAATATCTCTTATAGCCTGAACAACGGCGTTAGCTGGCAACCGCTAACAACAGACGCCACCGTGGAAAGCGGGCGTTTCAGCTGGGCAGCGCCCAACATCTTCGGCAACGTGTTATTTAAAATGGAAACAGCCTCCCAAACATTCATCAGTGATCCCTTCCTGCTTGCCCCTTCCCTTACGTTACATGCGGGATTTGATTGTACAGATTCTGCGCTTATTTACTGGAATAAAATTCCCGGCGCAGCTACTTACAGGGTATATGCATTGAACGGCCCGTATATGACCTTATATCGCGAAACACGCGATACTTTGATGGTGCTTTCCAAAGCAGCCATCAGCACGCATCATTTTGCTGTAAGTGCTGTGAATGGAACAGAAGGTCCACGGAGTACGGCCATAGACTATACCAACCAGGCCCTGCAATGTTACATCCTCTCCTTTACAGCAGACCTTACAGATGATAAACGCGTACAGTTACAATTGCAGCTGGGCAGCACTTACAAACTAAAGAGCATCTCCTGGGAAAGAGAGCAGGAGAGAATAGCAGGCAATACCACCAACAACAGCACAACATACACCTACATTGATGCCTCACCCATACAAGGCATTGTGTATTACCGGGCAAAACTGGAAACAACAGATGGGAAAGTGATGTATTCAGATGTGGTACCTGTACAGGTACTGACAAACGACAGGTACCTGCTGTTCCCTAATCCCGCAACAAATGTATTGAATGTACTCAGTCGTGATCTGGGGCAGCGAACGCTGCACATCATTGACGGGAATGGCCGGGTAGTGAAACAAACGCTGCTGGTGAACTTATTGCAGGACATTCCGCTGCATGGGCTGCCCGCAGGAAATTACTGGTGCGTGATCTATGGATCAGGAAGGAAGGTATTCAGTGCAAAGTTCATTAAGCTATAACAAAAAGGGCGCCCTGTGCAGAGCGCCCTTTTTTATTCCAATAATATTCAATTACAGGTGAATTGCTTCGCCGTAAGCCACTTCAATGGCATCCTTTACAGATTCGCTCATGGTTGGATGCGGGTGAATGCTGTTCAGCACTTCCTGCCATGTAGTTTCCAGTGTGCGTGCTGTTACAGTTTGTTCGATCGCTTCTGTTACGTTAGCGCCGATCATGTGTGTACCCAGCCATTCGCCGTACTTAGCATCAAAGATCACTTTTACGAAACCTTCTGTTGCGCCTGCACCTACTGCTTTACCTGAAGCCGTGAATGGGAATTTACCCACCTTCACTTCATAACCGGCTTCTTTAGCCTGTTTCTCCGTGTAACCTACAGAGGCGATCTCAGGTGCACAGAAAGTACAGCCCGGTACGTTATTATAATTGATCGGAGTAGGTTTGTGCGCGTATTTCTTTTCGTTGTAAGCGATCGCTTCCACGCAAACAATACCTTCTTTGGATGCAACGTGTGCCAGTGCCTGACCAGGTACCATGTCTCCAAATGCATAAATGCCCGGAACATTGGTTTGGTAGTAAGCATCCACCAATACTTTGCCTTTATCTGTTTTTACGCCTAAAGCTTCCAGGCCAAGGTTTTCAATATTAGCGGTGATACCGATAGCGCTCAGTACTACATCTGCTTCCAGGAAAACTTCGCCGCTGGCGGTCTTCACTTTCGCTTTCACGCCGTCGCCTTTCTTTTCCACTGCTTCTACGCTGGCGTTGGTCATGATCTCAATACCTTTCTTCTTGTAGATCTTTTCCAGTTCTTTGGAGATATCTTCATCTTCTACCGGTACAATGCGCGGCATGAACTCAACGATGGTCACTTTAGTGCCCAGTGAGTGATAGAAGTAAGCAAATTCAACGCCGATAGCGCCGGAACCTACTACGATCATGCTCTTGGGTTGTTTTGGCAGGTTCATGGCTTCACGGTATCCGATCACGGTCTTACCGTCGATCTTCAGGTTCGGCAGTTCGCGGGAACGTGCGCCGGTTGCCAGCAGGATATGTTTTGCTTCATGTACGGCAACTTTACCGTCTTTATCCGTCACTTCTACCTGGCCTTTTGACTTCAGCTTACCAGTGCCCATGATCACATCCACCTTGTTCTTCTTCAGGAGGAAGGTAACGCCCTTGCTCATTTTATCAGCTGCACCACGGCTGCGTTTGATCACCGCGCCAAAATCTACTGAAGAATCTCCCACGGTGATACCGTAATCCTTGGAATGCTGGATATATTCCGCTACCTGTGCGGACTTCAACAATGCCTTAGTAGGGATACAACCCCAGTTCAAACAGATCCCGCCTAAACTCTCTCTCTCTACCACGGCTGTTTTCAATCCCAGTTGAGATGCCCGGATAGCTGCCACGTATCCACCGGGGCCACTACCAATTACGATTACGTCGTATGCCATATTGCTAGATTTTTATAATAAAACTTGGCAAATGTAGCAAAAAAAAGTAAAGTTTAGATAGTTCATACAGATACATGACAGTTGCCGGAGATAGCTGTCTGTAAATGAAAACGGCTCCCTTAGCGGGAGCCGTTCTTCTATCGGAAAAAGCGTTGATACTACCGGAGGTCTACTACTTCCACGCCAGGGTACTTTTTGGCATCGAAAGTGAACAGATCGTCGCTTACTGCGCCATTAGGCTGGAAGCTGCTGATCTCGTAGGTGTATTTATTGCCATTTTTCTCAAATACCTTCATACGGGCCAGGGTGGAGTTCTTTTTGTCCACATCCACCAGTACTTTAAAGAAGGTTTTGGATTTATCTGTAGGCGTAAGTTCAATGTTCTGCAACACCTTACCTTTCTCTGTGCTTTCGCCGGTGAGGCGGTACAGGAAATCCTTATCGTAGAAATTGGTGAAGATCTTGGCAGGCGTCATGCTGGTATTGCTCTGGTCCACATTGTTAATGGTCACTTCGTTCACATCTTTGGCATACGTCCAGGAGGTTTTATTGTCGCTGATGATCTCCTGTTCTCCCATGATCACTTTATATTTAGGCCCTTTTACATATACAGAACCCTTTTTGGAGTCTGTTACGCTGTTATTGGCACCTTCTACTTTCAGGATAAAATTGGCGATAACAGATTTCAGCGATTTGAATTTCTTGCTCACATTATCCAGCACCACTTTAGCCTTCGGATCGTTCTGACCCAGGGAGCCTACAGGAGTTTTGGTTTGCGCCATGGTGCTGAATGCCATTCCGAACATGACCATGCCCATCAATACCGTTTTCTTCTTCATCATAGTTTTTAAGTGTTACAGTTATAGGGTATAAGACAAATGTTGTGCCGCATCGTTTAACGGCTGCTGTTAAAGAAATGCAAAACTCGTTCTTTTATCACATACTGCCGAGGATTTCCTCCAGATCGGCCTCAGTTTTAACATTCACTTCCCGTGCCTTGCTTCCCAGGTTAGGCCCTACGATCCCTGCTGCTTCCAGCTGGTCCATCAGCCTGCCGGCCCGGTTGTATCCCAGTTTCATCCTTCTTTGCAACAGGGAAGTGGATCCCTGCTGGTTCTGAACGATCACCCGGGCAGCCTCGTCGAACAGCGGATCGCGGTCTGCCAGGCTGAAATCCTTGCCTTCCATTTCCTTTTCATCCACATATTCCGGCAACATGAAAGCTTCCGGATAACCCCGCTGCTCCCCGATAAATTCCACTACCCGCTCTACTTCCGGCGTATCCACAAAAGCACACTGCAGGCGCACCAGCTCTCCGTTGAAAGAGATCAGCATGTCCCCCTGCCCTATCAGCTGTTCGGAACCGCCAATATCGAGGATCGTACGGGAGTCTATTTTAGACGACACTTTAAAGGCAATCCGTGCGGGGAAGTTTGCTTTAATTGTTCCGGTGATGATATTAACAGAAGGACGCTGCGTGGCAATGATCAGGTGAATACCAATGGCCCGTGCCAGCTGTGCCAGCCGTGCAATCGGCATTTCCACCTCTTTACCCGCCGTCATGATCAGGTCCGCAAACTCATCTATCACCAATACTATGAATGGCAGGAAGCGGTGCCCTTTTAATGGATTCAGGCGGCGTTCCGTGAATTTCTTGTTGTATTCGCGGATATTACGGGTACCTGCTTCTTTCAGCAGATCGTAGCGAAGGTCCATTTCAATACACAGGGCATTGAGGGTATGCACCACTTTTTTAGTATCCGTGATAATGGCATCCTCTTCCCCGGGCAATTTAGCCAGGAAATGTTTTTCAATGAGCTTGTAGAGGGAAAGTTCCACTTTCTTTGGATCTATCAGTACAAACTTCAGTTGGGAAGGATGTTTTTTGAACAACAGTGATACAAGCAGGGTATTAATACCTACAGATTTACCCTGACCGGTAGCACCCGCCATCAGCAAGTGGGGCATCTTGGCCAGATCGGCTATAAAGTTCTCGTTATCGATCTTTTTACCAATTGCAATGGGAAGGTCCATCTGGCTATGCAGGAACTTATCAGAGGCCAGCATGTTCCGCAGGGAAACGATGGTCTTTTTCACATTCGGCACCTCAATACCGATCGTTCCTCTTCCCGGAATAGGCGCAATGATCCGGATACCCAATGCAGAGAGGCTGAGTGCAATATCATCCTCCAGGTTTTTGATCCGGGAGATCCGCACACCTGCAGCCGGTACTATTTCGTAGAGCGTAACGGTAGGCCCAACGGTAGCACTGATCTTCTGGATTGAAATATCGTAGTTCTTGAGCGTGTCTATGATCTGGTTCTTGTTCAGTTCCAGTTCGGAAGCATCCTGCACAATCTTATCTGAGCCGTGATTATCCAGCAGGTCCAGTGTAGGGTATTTGTAATCCCTGAGGTCCAGCGTGGGTTCATATGGATCAGCCAGTACCGGTTCTCTCACGGGTTCCAGCTCTTCGATCGCTTCTTCATCCGGGTCTTCAAAAACAGGTTTTATCTCAAAGGCAACTTCTGCCGTGTCGTTCTTTTTACGGGCGGGTGGCGGAGTAACAGGCAATTCTTCCTGGATAAAGATCTTCGCTTCCTGTTCCGGTACTTCCGGAATAACAGGTGCAGGTGGTTCCGGCACTGCTACCGGCGGTACATAAGCAGCCGGTTCTTCTTTCTCTATCAATTGCAATTCCTGCTCAAACTCTTCTTCTTCCTCAACCGGCACCAGTGTTACCAGGCTTTCACCTCCTTTATAGGCATTCTTCTTTTCTTCAACAGGCGGTTTTACCGGCAACAGTTCTTCTTCTTCCTCCGGTTCCCCGAATCCGGCAAAAGCTTCTTTCACCGGTTTGGGTTTACGCTCCGGTAATTTGAAATCAATATTGAACTTCCAGATCACCCAGCTTAGCCCTGCCAGTACCAGTAACAATCCGGCCCCGGTTTTACCCAGGAACCCGCTGGTCCATTTATTCAGGCTATCCCCCAAAGCTCCTCCCCAGGGGAAAGCGGCATTGCCTGACAGGAAAGCCATGGTCATACTGATGAACAGCAATCCGAACAGGATATATTTCACATTGCGCCAGATGCGGAAAACGCGGCGGCCTACAATGAAATTGATACCAATAATGAAAAAGAAATAGCAGAACAGGTAAGAGGCAATACCAAAACCTTTGAAAAAGAACCAATGGGAGGTAAAGGCACCTAAGCGGCCCAGGAGGTTATCCACCTCTATCTCGTGCATGAAAAGCACCTGCGAGGAATAACGGAAAACCTTGTCCTGGTCTTCTTCCCAGGTAAATAAATAAGAAGTGAACGCAATAAAGCAATAAAGGGCTAACAAAAGAAATACAGCGCCAAGCACTTTATGGGTGCGCTCGTCCTTCACCAGTTCCTTCACTTTTACTTCAGGCTCCTTATCGGGCTTGAGTACATCAGGATTTGGTGGCTGCTCTTTCTTCTTTTTAGGTTCTTTCTTTTCTGATTTCAGTGTGTTTCCAGCCATAATCGAAATCAAAAGTAACTTATTTCCTGAGCACGCCCAATAGCAATGCTACCCATCCTGCAATAAAAAACAGGCCGCCTAAGGGGGTGATGGCACCAATGCCTCTGAGCCCTACGGTTTCAGTTGCTTTCAACAGGGTCAATGCGTACAGGGAGCCGCTGAAAAGCAGGATGCCTATCAGGAAAAACCTGCCCGCCCAAACAAGTTGAGGTGTGGGAATATGTGCATATAAAATACCCACAGCCAGGAGGGCAAACACATGATAAAATTGGTAGGTTACACCGGTCTGGAAAGTGCTTACGGTTTCCATAGGAACGAGTTCTTTCAGCTTATGTGCGCCAAATGCGCCCAATATCACTGCAAGGCCTCCTAACAGTGCTGCCCAAACGAGAAATGTTTTATGCATTGTTGATCAGTTTATCAAAGGTCTCCAAAGTTATTTCATCTTCACTAATGATAATCTGACTTTGCTCATAAAAGGGCTGGCGTTCTGCTAATTTCTTTTCGGTGAAAGACATCAGCTCTTCTGTTCCCAGGTCCTGTATAAGGGGGCGTTTGTATTGTTTCCTTTGCAGGCGTTCCACCATTACTTCCAGGGAAGGGTTCAGCCAGATGGTAGTGCCGGCCTCATTCATAAAGTCCATGGTATCTGAAAAACAGGGCGTGCCCCCGCCGCAGGAGATCAGGAAGGAATCATTGTCTGCGGCCAGTTCCCGCAATACTTTGCCTTCTGCTTTACGGAAGTAGTCTTCGCCTTTTTGATTAAAGATATCGGCAACAGACATCCCTTCCCTTTCCACGATCACTTCATCCAGGTCGAAATACGGCAGGTTCCAGTGAATGGCCAATTGTTTGCCCCAATAGGATTTTCCGGCTCCCATGAAACCCAATAGAAATAGTTTCAAAGCTGATAGTTTTACGGCGCAGAAAGTAAAAAATCTTTTTTACTTCTGCACGATTACTTTTTATTCTCCCCTGACACCCAGGCCAGGCAAAGGTCTTTATCCATTAAATACTGAAGGTCCAGCGTGGCGATCCGGTCTCCTTTCAGAAAATCGCAGGTAAGGAAACCTGTTTGTCCGAAAGCAAAAACCTGGAGCTGCATATTGGCCTTAAAATCCAGCCCTCCCATTCCATACCATTTATACACCGCTTCCTTGGCAGACCAGCAAACGGTTTGATGCGCCAGCTGGTTTTCGGAAGATAAAAATTCGGCTTCCCTCGGCGCCAGGAATTTATGGGCAACCCGCGCTACCTTGGGTTGTACTTTTTCAATATCAATGCCTACATGTTCCCGCCTGCTCACAATGGCGGCTGCAAAATCCTCACAATGGGAAATGGAAAAATGGTAAGGATTTCCCGGAATATAGGGTTTCCTGCTGTCCATGATCCTTATCTCATTTACGGGTAGGTCCGGGAAAAGCTCCACTAAGAGATACCTCCCGGCAAAATGCTGCAGGCGTTTGTGCGGGTGATGCACTTCGGGCTCAATGGTTACCGCTGTTCTGAAGAATGCTTCTTCTTCACCAATTTTCCACACTCCCAGCTTCGTATCCTGATCTATTTGTATCGTTCGTATTAATGGCATAAATTCGCCGCATTAAATGCGAATTTAATGGGAAATACCCAACTGGCCTAACCTACTAAACAAATCACATTCATGATCTTGTCTGACAAAAGGATTTTAGAGGAAATTGAAAAGGGCACTATCGTGATCAGCCCTTATGATCGCAAATTCCTGGGTACCAACTCCTACGATGTACATCTGGGAAAGTACCTGGCCACTTATAAGGACAGGGTGCTGGATGCCCGCAGGCACAATGAGATCGTGCATTTCGAGATCCCGGAAGAAGGTTTCATCCTTCAGCCGAATACGCTCTACCTGGGTGTTACACTTGAATACACGGAAACGCATGCGCATGTTCCTTTCCTGGAAGGCAAGTCCAGCACAGGCCGCCTGGGTATCGATATCCATGCTACCGCCGGAAAAGGAGATGTAGGCTTTTGCAACACCTGGACGCTGGAGATCTCCTGCGCACAGCCGGTACGCATTTATGCAGGCATGCCTATCGGACAGCTGATCTACTTTGCAGTGGAAGGAGATGTGGAAACTTTCTATAATAAGAAAGGCGATGCGAAGTACAATGGGCGTACGGTGCGGCCTGTGGAGAGCATGATGTGGAAGAATGTGTTTTAACAACTGATATTCAATTGATTATATAAAAAGGTCCGGCATTCCGGGCCTTTTTTGTGCCATTATAATTTCTAAAATTTATACACTACTTTCATTCCCATTAACAAAACCAATATGAGCTCCAAGTCTAACAGAAGAAAATTTCTGGGCACTGCCGCTGCCCTCGCTGCAGGTACTGCCGCAGTGGCCATGCCTTTGTCCAATCAGCCACCGAAATACCCGGTAGTTCACCATGTATTTTTCTGGCTGAAGAACCCTGATTCCAAGGAAGACCGCGCTAAACTGATAGCAGGGGTAAAATCCTTATCTAAAATACCTACCGTAAAAGAACTGCGCGTAGGTGTAGTGGCCAGCACAGAGAAAAGGGACGTGGTAGATAACAGCTGGGCTGTTTCCGAACTGATGTTCTTTGCCGACCTCGCAGGCCAGGAAGCCTACCAGACCCATCCCATCCACCTGGAATTCATTAAGAATTGCAGTCCTCTCTGGGATAAAGTAATTGTGTACGATGCCGTAGAAGCATAATTATGGCTACTGAATACTGGATGAGCGGGCCGGTAGAAAACATACCGGCATTACTGCAACCTGTTGCACATGCATTGTTGCAGGCTAACAGGGAAGTGAATACCATGATGCAGGGATTCCCGGAAGAAAAACTATGGGAAGCCCCCCGGGGCGTTGCCGCTCCCGGATTCCACCTGCAACATATGAGCGGTGTGATAGACAGGCTGTTCACTTATGCCCGCGCAGAATTGCTGAGCCAGGAACAATATGATCAGTTAGCGGAAGAAGGAAAACCGGTGGCAACCTCCGCCGCTTTGCTCCAACGTTTTGATGAACAGGTGAAAAAAGCCCTTCAGCAATTATCTCAAACAGATCCCAACACGCTTACCGACTTCCGTGGTGTTGGCAGGAAGCAACTGCCTTCTACCGTAATGGGTTTATTATTCCACGCCGCAGAACATACCATGCGCCATACCGGCCAGTTATTAGTTACTGTTAATGTCTTAAAATGAAAAAACTCCTCGTTATATTTTTCCTGCTGGCTTGCGGCGTTGCGCAGGCAGCTAAAGTTGACACCGTTGATACCTATAGCAACGCTATGAAAAAAAACATCAAAGCCGTAGTGATCAGGCCGGATAATTATGCTGATAAAGCAGAATGGCCGGTTGTTTATCTTCTGCATGGCCATGGTGGCAGCTACAACAACTGGGTAAAGAATGTGAAATATGTACAGGATGCAGCAGACCAGTTGCAGATGATGATCGTTTGCCCGGATGGCGGCGTAAGCAGCTGGTATTGGGATAGCCCGGAAGATGCATCCTGGAAATATGAAACCTATGTGGCAGGAGAGCTGGTGAAATGGGTAGATGCGAATTACAAAACAAGGAAAGATGCAAAAGGCAGAGGGATCACCGGCCTGAGCATGGGTGGCCATGGTGCACTTTACCTTGCATTCAGGCACCAGGATGTTTTTGGCACTGCCGGCAGCATGAGCGGTGGTGTGGACATCCGCCCTTACCCCAACAACTGGAACATGGCCAAACGTTTGGGCACACAGGCGGAACAACCGGAACGCTGGGATAAATACACCGTGATCAATATGCTGCATCTGCTCACGCCCAATTCACTGGCTTTGATCATTGATTGCGGAACGGAGGATTTCTTCTATAAAGTGAACGAAAACCTGCATAAAGAACTACTGTACCGCGGCATTCCGCACGACTATTTAACCAGGCCCGGCGCACATAACTGGGATTACTGGAACAATGCCGTGCAATACCAGTTACTGTTCATGCACAACTTCTTTGATCGTAAATAATACACAACATAAAAAGGGCCGTCTCGAAGCAGGAGACGGCCCTTTTTTTATGTCCTGACCGCTGATCATTAAAGGTTGCAGGAGTATTTCATTATTGTTATATTTGAAACAGGTCAATTTACGTCTATGAAGATCAATGTCAATTCCACTGATTATACACTTGACGTACCAGATAACACCACTCTACTAGATGCTTTAAGAATCCATTTGAACCTAACGGGCAGCAAATACGGCTGCGGCGAAGGGGCATGTGGTGCCTGTAAAGTATTGGTAGATGGCCGTGCGATGCCTTCGTGCATTACACCTGTTGCGAGTGTACAGAACAAGGCCATCCTTACAATAGAAGGATTGGAAAAGGATGGAAAACTGCATCCCATGCAACAGGCCTTCCTGGATGCGGATGCATTTCAGTGTGCCTATTGTTCTTCAGGTATGATCATGGCCGCCATTGCATTGAAGATGAAAAACCCGAAACCCAGTCGGCAGGAGATCATAGACGCCATGCAGGGTAATATCTGCAGGTGCTGTGTGTACCCACGCATCATTAATGCCATCAGCAAAGCTTAACCCATGGATAATCCGACTATACATACCGTTACAAGGAGGAATTTCTTCAAACTGCTGGGCGGAGGGGTGGCTATTATCCTCACCTGGTCCGATCTGTTTGCATCAAAAGAAACAGCCCTCGCAGACGAAAACAGCATTGCCGCCTGGATCCATATACAGGAAAATGGCAAGATCGCCGTATTTACCGGAAAGGTGGAAGTAGGGCAAAACATCCGCACCTCCCTATCACAGGTGGTGGCAGAAGAACTCTCTGTACCGGTGGATGCCATTGAAATGACCATGGGAGATACATTGCTGACACCTTACGACCGTGGCACATACGGAAGCCTCACTACTCCTACCATGGCCCCCAAACTGCGCAAAGCTGCTGCCTCCCTGAAAGAAGCACTGGCAGATATGGCGGCGGCAGAATGGAAAACGGATAAACAATCCGTGAAAGTGAAAGATGGTAAAGCTGTGCATACCAGTTCCGGTAAAACACTGAGTTATGCAGCACTGGTCAAAGGCAAAAAGCTGGAACTTCCCCTCAACGATAAAGTAACCTTAACTCCTGCGGAACAATGGACGGTAGCAGGGACCGCAGTGCCTAAGATCGACGGTAAACTTTTCGTTTCCGGTAAACACAAATATGTATCTGACATGGTGGTGCCGGGCATGGTGTACGGAAAAATATTGCGGGCACCCTCCTACGGCGCAACATTGGTTTCCGCTGATGTAGAAAAAGCGCGTATATCCCCTGCCGTTACTATCGTAAAAGAGAAGGATTTTGTAGGAGTGATTGCCCCCGATCCGCAAACTGCCGCCAATGCATTGGCCAGGATAGATGCGCAATGGAATACCACTGCACAACCTTCCAAAGCCAATATCTTCACTTACCTGAAGGAGAATGCGAGGAAAGGGGATCATAAAGAAGAAGTGGAAAAGGCGTTTGCAGCTTCCGCCATCAACATTAAACAGCATTTTGAAATACAATACATAGCGCATGTTCCCCTGGAACCACGCGCAGCCATCGCCATCTGGGAAGGTGAAAAACTTACTGTATGGACCGGCACGCAACGCCCTTTTGGTGTACAGGAAGAACTGGCGGAAGAATTCTCCATCGCTAAAGAAAAGATCCGTGTGATCATGCCGGATACCGGATCTGCCTATGGTGGGAAACACAGTGGAGAAGCAGCCCTTGAAGCGGCAAAGCTGGCTAAGGTAACCGGCAAACCGGTAAAAGTGGTATGGACGCGTGAGGAAGAATTTAAATGGGCTTATTTAAGACCGGGAGGCCTCATTGAAGCAGCAGCGAGTGTAAATAAAGAAGGGCTTATCACCTCCTGGGAATTTCATAATTACAATTCCGGCAACGCAGGAATAGATATGCCCTACGATACGGCTAACGAACATATTCAGTTCCATCCTTCCAAAACACCGTTAAAACAAGGCTCCTACCGTGGCCTCGCAGCCACAGCGAACGTGTTTGCCATTGAAAGCATCATGGACGACCTCGCCCGGAAATTAAAACGTGATCCACTTGATTTCAGGCTAAGCAATTTAAAAGATGAACGCCTGAAACATGTATTGCAAACCGCCGCTACAAAGTTTGGCTGGAAGAAAGAAAAGAAAGCCGGCCATGGTTACGGCATCGCCTGCGGATTTGTAAAGAACTCCTACATTGCCACCTGTGTGGAAGTAGTACATGATACCTCCTCAGAACAACTTAAAGTATTGCGCATTGTGGCTGCTTATGATTGTGGTACGATCGTAAATCCCATGCACCTGGAAAACCAGGTGATGGGCTGTATCCTCCAGGGCCTGGGAGGTGCGTTGTTTGAGGAGATCGACTTTGCGGACGGACGGATCTTAAATCCTTCCCTCTCCAGCTACCGCGTGCCCCGCTTTACGGACATACCACCATTGGACATTATACTGATCAACAGGAAAGATATACCATCGGCCGGCGCCGGTGAAACTCCCATTGTTGGCATTGCCCCTGCTATACGCAACGCCATCCTGGATGCTACGGGTATTAAATTGTACAACCTGCCTTTGATTCCACAAGGGCTCAAGACCAATTCATAAAACTATGGCAACATTCAATTTAACGGTCAACGGAAAAAAACACACGGTGGATGTAAGCCCCCAAATGCCTTTGCTATGGGTATTGCGGGATGTGATCGGCCTTACCGGAACAAAGTTTGGTTGCGGTATAGCGCAATGCGGTGCCTGCACAGTTCATATCGGGGATGCAGCCGTAAGGTCCTGCGTATATCCTGTAAGCAGCGTAGGCACAGAGAAGGTCATTACCATTGAAGGTTTATCTGCAAACGGCGATCATCCTGTACAAAAAGCATGGGAAGAAATAGATGTTCCGCAATGCGGATATTGCCAGAGCGGACAGATCATGGCAGCTGCAGCATTATTGAAAAGCAATCCTCATCCAACAGATGAAGAGATCAATGATGCCATGACGAATATCTGCCGCTGTGCCACCTATACCCGTATTAAAAAAGCAGTCAAAAGTTTAATCTAACGCTCCTTAAAACCTACATATGGAAGAACTGGATAAAAAATTAAGCAGAAGGAATTTCATCCGTATCAGTGCGTTAACGGGTGGAGGTTTGATCCTTGGGTTCAGTACCCTTGCTGCAGATACCCCGGGGCAGGAGCAGACCTTTGATCTTAATGCTTTCATCAGGATCGATACACAGGGCCGCATCACACTCATGAGCCCCAATCCGGAAATAGGCCAGGGTGTTAAAACTTCCCTGCCTATGCTGATCGCGGAAGAGCTGGATGTGGACTGGAAAAATATACAGGTACAGCAAGCCGGACTGGATACCACTAAATACAAACGGCAGGTGGCAGGCGGTAGTGGTTCTGTGCGTGCAAGCTGGGAATCTTTCAGGCAAACAGGTGCCACTGCAAGGCAAATGCTGATCAATGCAGCAGCTGCCGCATGGGCAGTACCTGCAGCTGAATGTACCACGGAGAATGGGATGGTACTTCATAAAGGGAGCAACAAAAAAATGAGCTACGGTGAACTGGCAGAAGCAGCTGCCAAACTGGAAGTTCCCAAAGATGTAAAAGTAAGGTCCACGGAAACATACAAGCTGCTCGGACAACGCATCAGGAATGTGGACAATCATGCCATCGTTACCGGCAAATACAAATACGGCATTGACACCAAACGGGAAGGCATGTTATATGCCACCATTATCAGGCCGCCTGCATTTGGCATGTCCCTGGTTTCTTTTGATGATGCAGAAGCAAAGAAAGCATTGGGTGTAAAACAGGTACTCCGTTTTGAGAATAAGATCGCAGTGCTGGGCCGTTCTACCTGGGAAGTGATGCAGGGTGCAAAAAAAGTGAAAGCACAGTGGAAAGAAGAAGGCCCGCTGGAAAGCACAGATGATTATATTAAAAACCTGCATGCCCTCCTGGCTAAAGATCCGCAGGATAAACCCAGGAGAAAAGACGGTGATATAAATGCCGCTTTTTCCAATGCAGCCAAAGTAATAGAAGTAGCATTTGATGCGCCCTTCCTGGCCCATAATACCATGGAGCCCATGAACTTCTTCGCCCATGTGAAAGCAGACAGCGCTGAATTGTATGGCCCCATACAAACACCGGAACGTGCAAGGCAACGTGTGGCAGAAATATTGAAACTGCCCGAAGATAAAGTATCTGTGATGATGACGCGTATGGGTGGTGGTTTCGGAAGAAGGCTGATGACGGATTTTGTGGAAGAGGCGGCTATCGTATCCAAACTCGCGGGCAATCTTCCAGTAAACGTGATCTGGTCAAGAGAACATGATATGGGTGGTGGTTATTACCGGCCCATGTACAGTTATAAGTACAGGGCTGCTGTTGATAAAGACAATAAGCTGGTGGCCTGGCATCATTATTCTGCAGGCGTGGGTGGTGCTGCGAGCCCTGATAGTTTCCCTGCAGGAGCAGTACCCAACTTGCAGGTAGATACCCATGTATATAAATCCCCTGTTACCACGGCACCCTGGAGAGGGCCCACCCACAACTTCATTGCCTTCTCGGAACAATCCTTCCTGGATGAGATTGCACACAAGATAGGCAAAGACCCTGTAGCACTGCGCCTGGAACTTTTAGAACAGGCAAAAAGCAGTCCCACAGGCAGGGTGAATTATGAGCCGGACAGGTTTGCAGCGGTGATCAAAAAAGCTGCTGAAATAGGTGGATGGGGAAAATCCAAAGGTGCAAACACCTTCCTTGGATTCGCCGCGCATTTCTCTTTTGAAAGTTATGTAGCGCAGGTGGCAGAAGTAGAAAAACAGGCAGATGGAAAGGTGAAACTGAAAAAGGTGTATTGCGTGGTGGATTGTGGAACAGTTGTGAACCTGAGTGGCGCGGAAACGCAGGTAGAAGGCAGTATCATTGATGGCATCGGCCACTCTATGTTTGCAGAGATCACACTTACAAAGGGTAAACCTGATCAGACCAATTTCTCCGCTTACCGCATGATCCGCTTAAGCGAAATACCTGAAATAGAAATTCATTTTATAAAAAGTAATGTAGCACCAACAGGACTTGGCGAACCAGCCTTACCCCCTGCCGGCGCAGCATTGGCGAATGCCGTTTTTGCAGCAACAGGTGTAAGGCTCACCAGTCAGCCTTTTATCAAAAGTGATCTGTTCGCATGATAACAGTGCCATTATATTTTGATTATTGTGCTACCACACCCTGCGATCCGCGGGTAGTGGAAGAGATGCTGCCCTACTTCACCCACCATTATGGAAATACTGCCAGCAGGGACCATGGTTTCGGCTGGATGGCCAAAGAAGCAACAGAGCATGCAAGAGAGCAGGTGGCGCATTTAATACAGGCTAATCCTAAACAGATCGTTTTCACCTCCGGGGCAACGGAAGCCATCAACCTTGCGCTGAAAGGGCTCGCAGAAGCAAATGCCTCCAAAGGCAAACATATTATTACCGCAAGAACAGAACATACCGCCGTACTGGATACCTGCGCTTACCTGGAAGAAAAAGGGTTTTCAATTACTTATCTGCACACAGATCAGCAAGGCCAGATCTCCCTGGAAGACCTGGAACATGCCATCAGGAAAGAAACCATCTGCATTGCATTAATGTACGCCAACAACGAAACCGGCGTGATCCATCCTGTTAAAGCAATAGGTACTATCGCCAGGAAATATGGTGTATGTTTTATGTGTGATGCAACCCAGGCTGTCGGGAAGATTCCGGTAAATGTAGAAGACATTGATCTGATGCCTTTTTCTGCGCATAAATTATATGGCCCGAAAGGCGTAGGTGCTTTATATGTCCGGAACAATAAAACCATCCTGCAGCAATTACATGGTGGCGCGCATGAAAGAGGGAACCGCAGTGGTACCTTGAATACACCCGGTATAATAGGGTTCGGCAAAGCAGCAGAGATCTGCCATATGGAAAGCGCAACATTGAGAGATAAAATGGAACGTGAACTGCTGGCATCGCTGCCCGGTTCATTCGTAAATGGAAGCGGCAACAGGTTGCCCCATGTGAGCAATATCCTGTTCCCTGGCATAGATAGTGAGCAATTACTGCTTACCGTATCCAAACACCTGGCCCTGAGCCGCGGAAGTGCCTGCAGCGGGATTGTGCAACAGCCTTCACATGTACTGCTGGCCATGGGGCTAACACGGGAGGATGCACGCAATTCCATTCGTATCAGCCTGGGCCGTTTTACTAAGGAAGAAGAGGTGAACTTTGCAGTGGGGCTGTTAACGGAAACTGTGCGGAAATTACAACCAGTATATGAAAGAGATTAAGCAGATCATACATGCCTATGAGCTGGCCTGTAAAAAGCAGCAAAAGGCTGCACTGGCCACAGTGGTACACGTAGCAGGTTCTTCCTACAGAGCACCCGGCGCACGGATGCTGATCACGGAAGATGGTATGCTTACCGGCGCGATCAGCGGAGGATGCCTGGAAGGAGATGCCCTGCGGAAAGCATTGATGGTAATGATGCAGGGAAAACCCCTGCTCACCACTTATGATACTTCTGATGAAGAAGATGCCGTAATAGGTGTTGGACTGGGGTGTAATGGCATCATCCGGGTACTGATAGAACCCATTCTACCAGAAGACCCTGTAAACCCTATCATACTCCTGCAGCATACTTTGGAAAAAAGGCAGGCAGTAGTACTGGTCACTTTCTTCTCCCTGCACAATAAATGGAGTGAACAGCAAGGCACGCGGTTATTATTGAAAGCAGATGGAGCATTGCTAAAAGCGGATAATATTATACCTGCTGCCATCAACGATGCAAAGAATATAAAGGAGTCCATTTTCATTGAATATCGTGATAATGGCCAGCCTGTTTCTGCATTCTATGAATACATTCCACCACCTGTTTCTATTATAGTAGCAGGTGCGGGCAATGATGTATTGCCTTTGGTACAGATCGGTGAAGTATTAGGATGGGACATTACCTTAGTGGATGGCCGCCCCGCTTATGCCAACTCCCAGCGTTTTCCCGCCTGCCGGGTGATTGTTTCCGACCCCGAAAGTGCATTGCGGGAGCTGGTGATAGATGATCAGACAGCCGTTGTGCTGATGACACACAATTACAACTACGATAAGGCCCTGCTGAAAGCTTTAATAGCAATGCCTGTAAATTACATCGGCATGCTGGGCCCGAGGAAGAAGCTCAGCAGGATGCTGACGGAGTTTGAAGAAGAAGGAACAAAGGTAACGGAAGAACAATTATCACGTGTTTACAGCCCTGTAGGGCTGGATATCGGAGCAGAAACGGCCGAAGAGATAGCGCTGGCAGTTCTCGCTGAAATAAAGGCAGTATTTGCCGGCAGGTCCGGAGTTTACCTGCGCAGCTTCACAGGCAAAATGCATGAAAGAAAAACAGAGATCATTGCAGGAACATCTTAAATATGGCATTGTTATCCTGGCTGCCGGAACATCCCGCAGGCTGGGCACACCCAAGCAATTCCTTCTCTACAAGGGAGATACTTTGCTGAACAATGCTATTAAAACGGCCACTGAAGTAAATGCCGGTGCCCTGGTAGTAATACTTGGTGCTGAAACAGCAACATTAAATGTACCTGTTATACACAATCCTGATCACAATGAAGGAATGGCATCCTCTATTCGCCATGGTGTTCAGTACATGAAGGAACGGGTGGAGAACATCATCCTCATGGTCTGTGATCAGCCACATGTAAATGCAGCACACCTCTCCGCCTTAATAGCCAAACACAAAACAACAGGTGCCAGGATCGTTGCCAGCTATTATGAGGATAGAAAAGGAGTGCCTGCTTTATTTGACCAAACACTTTTCCCTGAACTCTTATCCCTCACCGGCGATACAGGCGCCAAACGTATCATTGAAAAACACGAGGCAGATACCGCCATTGTTCCTTTTCCACCGGGAGCTATTGATATCGATACGGAGGAGGCCTACCAGGCATTAATTACTGCAACGCCTGGTAAGTAAGCACCCGGAACTTCCGCACAAAATCTCCGTAGTAGGCATAAGGAGATACATTCGTAAACACCAGTAAGATCAGCTTTTCTGTTGGATCAATGGTATGCTCTGAACAATAAGCGCCGCCCCATGTCAGTGAACCGGGAGATGCCTGGTCACCATATCTTGTACTGTCTGTAATGATCTGGAATCCCAGGCCGAACTTATCATTCCTGTCCCATACATTACTTCCGCCAATCTGGTTCCGCCCCATCATATCTACGGTTTTACGGGAGAGCAATCTTACATTGTTGAACGTACCGCCATTCAGAATGAACTGGCAAACTTTCGCATAGTCTGTGGCCGTACTTACCAGCCCGGCACCTCCCAGGTGCAGGGTTTGTTTACCGGCAATGGGGAATGTTCTGTTAGAGATATCGGAATGAAGTGTCAGCGGGCTTTCCAGCCTTTGTTTGGAATACAGCTCTACCAGGCGGCCGGCTTTTGAAGCTGGCAGGTAGAAATAAGTATCGTTCATGCCCAGGGGTTTGAAGATCCTTTCCATGAAGAAGTCGCTCAGGCTTTTTCCTGACACCACTTCCACGATCCTTCCTGCCACATCTGTATTGTACCCGTAGGTGAACTGTGTGCCCGGATCATGCACCAGGGGGCGTTGCGCTACCTTCTTCACCAGTTCTTCTGTTGTAACGGCATCCAGTGAACTCAGTCCTAACATTGTTTTGCCATTCAATACGCTGTCCATCGGGTGTTCATAAGGTATTCCGGCTGAATGGGAAAGCAGGTGCCGGATGGTAGGCATTGGCCTGGGCCAGCGGGTTTCTGCCTTACCCGTTTCTTTATCATACTTCACCAAAACCTTTGTGTCCCTGAATTCCGGCAGGTATTTGTAAATAGGGTCATCCAGCAGTAAACGGCCTTCCTCATATAACATCAGCACAGCAATGGTAGTGATCAGCTTCGTCTGCGAAGCGATCCTGAAGATGTCTGTTGTCTGTGCCGGCGTGTGTTTTTCCAGGTTACTGAAACCATACGCTTTATTGTGCACGATCTGGCCATTGCGGGCAATGAAGGTTACTGCATTAGGTGCCAGCCCTTCTTTGATAATGGCGTTGAAGAAACTGTCTATGCGGGCCAGCCTTTCTGCGCTGAAACCCGCGGCGGCGGCATTAGCTGCCTGCTTGAACTGCTGCTGTGCAAAAGCGGCTGATACGAAGAAGAGGAACAGGAATAACGTGGAGATCTTTTTCATATTAGAAAAGTACTAAAAAAGACGTAATTTTAATAAAGAAGCCCGGAGCCGTGAACTCCAGGCTTTGAACCTTAGTGAAAAAGATCAAAAAGGTTCTTCATTTTTGTAAGCAAGCTTACAATCTTTGTGAGGCCATCCAGGATTTTTTTAAACCTGGATGGTTTTTTGTTGAGGGGCGTCATCATGCTACAAAATGAACTGTTTTTCCAGTCCAATATCCTGCACATCTAATGTTCCTGATCAAATATAAAGAAAGGAACAGAACAACAAAAAAACACGCTGACGGCCTTATGATCAATTTGATAGCACCACTATCAACACCCCATGAAACAAGCCATGACACTGACTGAAAGAAAACATTACTTTTTTAAAAAAGTCATAAAATTTATTCTTCGCAAGGGATGAACGCTTGGTAAAAAGCGATGAATATTTTCATTAAAAAAGGAGAAAAATGGTCACCCACCTTTCTCCTTCCCTCTTATCGAAAAGAAAAATCACTTCAATAATCCATCCATCAAAGCATTAAACTCCTTCTTATACGCCTCATAATGTTCCCCTGTACCCGGTCCGTTAAACCCGGTATGTACTTCTTTCACCCTGCCGCTCTTGTCAATATATATCGTGGTGGGGAAACCCTTGATACCTGTCAGCTGCGGCAGCGTTTTCTCTGCTTTCTGCGGATCAGCGGGTGTAACACCTGTGAGCAATACCGGGTAGGTTACATCAAAACGTTTCGCAAAACCGGCTGCTGCTTTCCTCGACTTTTCAAAATCAGTAGTGCGTTCATAGCAAAGCATGATGATCGCTACCCCGCGGTCTTTATTCTTCTTATACCAATCACTCAGGTAAGCCGTTTCATCCATGCAGTTAGGGCACCATGATCCGGATAACTGTACAATCACTGCTTTGTTTTTGAACTGTTCATCCTTAATGGATACCTTATTTCCGTCCAGATCAGGGAAGCTGAAATCCAGTACTGCACCGGTTTCTTTTACAGTGGCCAGCGTAGTGGCATCCTGCAGTTTAGCGCTGCTGTCTTTACGGGCAGAGAATATTTCTTTATTAGTGATGCCCTGGTAAAATACGCCATTGCTGATCGTAGAATCATTTGTAATGAGTGCATTGAACTGGTAGGCATGCGAACCATCAAAGGTGGAAAGTTTGAGGGAATCACCATCTACCACACCCTGCAGGTAACGGTAATCGCCGGTAGTGGTGAGGAAAGTACCATGTACAATACTTCCGTTCTGCGAAAATTCACCAATGGCAAAACTGCTATCCTTGCGGTTAGGGGAAGTGAAGTAAGTGGGCCAGCGGCCGCTGATATTGAATTTGGGTGCCTGTGTACTGGCAAACCTTTCTGAAATACCGGGTTTTGCTTTAAAGGCAATGGTGGCATCCTTATCTGCCAGGTGGCGGATCCATAATCCCTGTAAACTGCCATCTGCCTGCAGCGCCGCACGGAATTCATTATCAAAGAAAGGCATGCGGATAAAAACAGAATCTCCTTCCTGCCGCACATCATCTACCAGCATACGTTCTCCTGCATTGAGGATATGGATGGTCTTCTTTCCGGCGCTATCCAGCAGCTCGAAATTAAATACAATATCTCCGCCGTCTTCCCGCAACAGGTGAGCCTGCCAGGCACCTGTGGCCAGTTGGGCTTTCTGTTGTGTACCACATGCAGCCAATGCCGCGAGGGTTATGAACAATAATCTTTTCATCCTGAAATATATTTAAGCATAGTTTCTTGCCCCAAAAAGTAAACTGCCGATCCTTACGAGCGTACTGCCTTCTGCAAGGGCCAGCTTATAATCTCCGCTCATACCGGTGGACAGTTCTTTAAAATCATCTGTGCCGGGAAAGTACTTTTCCTTCAGCCTGGCATGTAAGGCAGCGAGTCCTTTAAATTCCCTGCTGATCTGCGCTTCATCGTCTGTATTACTGGCCATGCCCATTAAACCGGCGATCCGTACGTTCTGCAAGCCGGCGGCCTGCGCAAGCAGTTGATCCAGCTCTGTTTCATCCAGCCCGAACTTTGTTTCTTCCTGCGCAATAAATACCTGCAGGAGGCAATCGATCACCCGGTTGTTCTTCGCGGCCTGTTTATTGATCTCCTGTAATAGCTTCAGGCTGTCTACCCCATGGATCATGCTCACAAAGGGGGCAATGTATTTGACCTTGTTGCTTTGCAGATGTCCGATAAAGTGCCATTGAATGTCTTCCGGCAATTGGGTTTGCTTATCGGCCAGCTCCTGCACATAATTCTCTCCGAAGATCCGTTGGCCGGCTTCATATAATGCAAGGATATCTGATACAGGTTTGATTTTTGATACGGCTACCAGGCGGGCATTAAAGGACCTTAACTCATTAATAACCTGCTGATAGGCTGCTATATTCACTGCCATATTCCTACAAAAATAATAGACTTTTACCACTTCTGAGCAAAAGGCCATTGTGAAAAGCCTAAATTAAGAGGCTACATTCCTGCAAAATATTCAACAATACCGTATAATTGCTTGATTCCATAAAATTCTATGAGCCGATTTTTTTACATCCTCATTTTAAAATAGGTTTGTAAACACCACTAAAACAATTTACGTATGCATTTTCAGTTAACGGAAGAGCACCTGATGATTCAAAAAGCAGCCAGAGATTTTGCGGTGAACGAACTGCTGCCGGGTGTAATAGAGCGGGATGAGTTACAAAAGTTTCCGGCAGAGCAGGTTAAAAAAATGGGAGAATTAGGTTTCCTCGGAATGATGGTTGACCCTAAATACGGCGGCGCCGGCCTGGATACTATTGCCTATGTTTTAGCCATGGAAGAGATCTCCAAAATAGACGCCTCTGCATCTGTAGTGATGAGCGTGAACAATTCCCTGGTATGCTGGGGCCTTGAAACATATGGTACGGAAGAACAAAAACAAAAATACCTGGTGCCCCTGGCCAGTGGTGAAATGATCGGCGCTTTCCTGTTAAGTGAACCGGAAGCCGGTTCTGATGCTACTTCCCAGAGAACAATGGGGGAAGATAAAGGGGACCATTACCTGGTGAACGGTACCAAGAACTGGATCACAAACGGCAATTCAGCCAGTGTATACCTGGTGATGGTACAAACCCATCCTGAACTGGGCAGTAAAGGTATCAACGCCCTTATCATAGAAAAGAATTCTCCCGGTGTTACTATCGGTGCCAAAGAAAATAAACTGGGCATCCGCGGCAGTGATACGCACAGTATCATGTTCCAGGATGTGAAAGTGCCGAAAGAGAACCGCATCGGCGATGATGGTTTTGGGTTCAAATTTGCCATGAAAACCTTAGGCGGCGGCCGTATAGGCATTGCCTCCCAGGCGCTGGGTATTGCCAGCGGCGCTTATGAACTGGCCCTGAAGTACTCCAAAACCCGCAAAGCTTTCGGTAAAGAGATCAGCCAGCACCAGGCTATCCAGTTCAAACTGGCAGACATGGCCACAAGAGTGGAAGCAGCCCGTTTATTATGCCTGCGCGCCGCATGGGAAAAAGACAATAAAATGGATTATACCCTCAGCGGCTCTATGGCAAAAGTATTTGCGTCAGAAACCGCCATGTGGGTAGCCACAGAGGCAGTACAGGTACATGGTGGTTACGGTTATGTAAAAGAATACCATGTAGAGCGCCTTATGCGCGATGCGAAGATCACACAGATATATGAAGGCACATCCGAAGTACAACGGATCGTGATCAGCCGAAGCATCCTTGGATAACAGGGATGCCGGCCTTACACCAAAATAATTTATGAAAAACATTAAGATCATTGAGGTTAAATCCGAAATAGGCGCAGGAACAAGAGGCGCCAGTTTGGGTGTGGATGCTATTAAAATAGCTGCATTGGACTTTATGAGCAGTTTCTTCGTTCACTTCCCTACGGAAGAGATCGAAACAGAAAATAAACTCCTGTTTGAACCTATTGAATCCCCTTTTGCCAAACGTATCAAAGGCACCTATACTTTATACGAAAGGATCAGCAAAAGCGTAAGTGAGGCCATTAAAGCCAACTGGTTCCCTGTGATCCTCTCCGGCGATCACAGCACCGCAGGCGCAACCATTGCCGGCCTGAAAATGGCAAGGCCCAAAGCCAAACTGGGTGTGATATGGATCGATGCGCATGCAGACCTCCATACGCCTTACACCACACCTTCCGGCAATATGCATGGCATGCCGCTGGCGGCCTCCATTGCAGAAGATAATGAAGAACATAAGGTGCATGAACTGGATGAAAACACTGCCAGGATGTGGAACCAGCTGAAGAATATAGGGAAGATAGCCCCCAAGGTGCTGCCTGAAGACATTGTTTTCATTTCCCTGCGGGATTATGAAAAGGAAGAAGAGTACCTGATTAAGAAATACGGTATGAAGGTGATCACTACAAACGAAGTACGGCGTAAAGGCGCAGAGAATATTGCCCGTTCTGTATTCCGTTACTTAAGTGATTGCGAGCACATTTATATCTCTTTTGATGTGGACAGCCTGGATGCCTCTATTTCCCGTGGTACCGGAACACCCGTTAGCAATGGCCTGCGGGAACGGGAAGCGGAAGACCTTATTTCCAAATTCATGCAGCACCGCAAGATCTGCTGTTTTGAGATAACGGAAGTGAACCCTACGCTGGACAAAGAAAACCTGATGGCAGAGATCGCTTTCAACATCCTGCAAAGGAGTGTGAATGTGCTGATGATGAACTAGATCCTGCAAAGCCCTTAGTCATCCCAAGCTTTACTATGGCTGATGATGAACTAGATCCTGCAAGGCCATCAGTCATCCCAAGCTTTACTATGGCTGATGATGAACTAGATCCGGTAGTAAGCCATCAGCCATCCCACCACTTCACTATAGCTCCTGATCCCTTTTGCCTGTTGGTTTGCCTTCAGGTACTGATCGTACAATACGGCGGAATAATCATCGATAGGCCCTTCGTACTCACGGTAGAAGAGGATCATTTTCCGTACATCCTCCCTTACGCCGGGCGACGTTTTGTCCCACATAAGCCTTGCCAGGTAACTATTCCTGCGCCCCAACTGCCGCACGCTGTACAACAGCATCTCAAAATTGGCAGCATAACGGAAACGGCTATCGGCAGTTCTGCTGGCAGCCAGGTAGCCGATAAAATTAGCATCCTCTTCCGGCGCATATCCCAATTGATGCGCAATCTCGTGGCAGGTGGTGAACGGCTGAAGGAAAGCAGGCACTGTAGTGTTCACCTGAGCTTCATTGGTGAAGGGGTTCAGGTAACCCGTTACCCCAACGTAATTAAGGTATTTGCCGTATAAAGAAGATTTAACGGAAGGATAATTATAACGAAGTCCGGGCCAGATCTTAGCTATCTGGCGGTAACTTTCCGCGGCTGTTTTAAAAGTGGCTTTAGCGCTGGTATCCGGCGAAAGTGCATCCAGCACTGCTTTA